>NZ_HG315689.1 GCF_000455365.1 Halopiger djelfimassiliensis | reverse complement strand
CAAAAAGCCCCACACAGCAGGCGCTGTGTGAGGCTCAGTATGAGTGGAGGCGGCGAATCGACGTTCCCAGAGGGTCGCCCACTCCAGTAGTTGCCGATACGCAGGCGGGCTTATCTTCCGTGTTCGGGATGGGTACGGGAGGAACCCCGCCGCTGTGGCCGCCGTAATGCCGATTCACGGAATCGAACCGTGATCATTCCAATATCGGTGGCGAAACCGAGTGTACGTGTAGTCCAGTTTGCGTCTGGACCCGTTCATGGGTCACAGATCCAAATGCGGTATGAGTGTGTGGCTTGGCCGATTAGTGCTCGCGGGCTCAACGCCTCGTTGCCTCGGCGCGTACACCCCGAGTCTATCGATCTCCTCTTCTAGGAGTGGCCTCGGTGGTTCCTCTTTTCCAGGTGGGTTTCGAGCTTAGATGCGTTCAGCTCTTACCCCGTGGTGCGTGGCTGCCCGGCACGTGCCCTCTCGGACAGCCGGTACACCAGTGGCACCCATTCGTAGTTCCTCTCGTACTATACGAACGTTCCCGTCAGGAACCGTAACACCCCCAATAGATAGCAGCCGACCTGTCTCACGACGGTCTAAACCCAGCTCACGACCTCCTTTAATAGGCGAACAACCTCACCCTTGCCCGCTTCTGCACGGGCAGGATGGAGGGAACCGACATCGAGGTAGCAAGCCACCCGGTCGATATGTGCTCTTGCGGGTGACGACTCTGTTATCCCTAAGGTAGCTTTTCTGTCAGCAATTGGCCGCATCAAGCAGCCTAATTGGTTCGCTAGACCACGCTTTCGCGTCAGCGTCCGTCGTTGTGCCGGACACTGTCAGGCTTCCGTATGCTCTTGCGCTCTTTCCCGAGTCTCCGACTCGGGTGAGGAAACCTTGGGGCGCGCTCGATATCTTTTCAAGCGCGTACCGCCCCAGTCAAACTGCCCGGCTACCAGTGTCCTCCGCCAGGAGTGAGAGTCGCAGTCACCATCGGGTAGTATTTCAATGCTGGCTCGGTGGCCCGCTAGCGCGGGTACCTGTGTAACGCCTCCTACCTATGCTGCACAATGGCGACCACGTCTCAGTGACAGCCTGCAGTAAAGCTCTATAGGGTCTTCGCTTCCCCTTGGGGGTCTCCAGACTCCGCACTGGAACGTACAGTTCACCGGGCCCAACGTTGGGACAGTGACGCTCTCATTGATCCATTCATGCAAGCCGCTACTGAAGCGGCAAGGTACTACGCTACCTTAAGAGGGTCATAGTTACCCCCGCCGTTAACGGGTCCTTCGTCCCATTGTACTGGGTGTTCAGATACCCGCACTGGGCAGGATTCAGTGACCGTACGAGTCCTTGCGGATTTGCGGTCACCTATGTTGTTACTAGACAGTTGGAGCGTCCGAGTCACTGCGACCTGCCCCATTGCAGGGCAGGCATCCCTTATTGCGAACGTACGGGACTAACTTGCCGAATTCCCTAACGTCGGTTGATCCCGACAGACCTTGGCTTTCGCCGCCACGAGTACCTGTGTCGGATCTCGGTACGGACAGTGTGCTTGCCTTTTCACGGGCTCTAGGTTGACCTCTCTTGCGCTATCCAGTCATTCGATCGCTTCGTGCCATTACGGCTTCCACGATTTTCGACTGTTCGACCGGGCGAAGGCCCGGCAGAGGCGGCCCCAAAGCGTCGGCTTTGAGTGCACACTGGCACAGGAATATTAACCTGTTTCCCTTTTGTCAGCTTCGACTTACGGGCTGACTTAGGACCGGCTAACCCTCAGCTGATCAGCATTGCTGAGGAACCCTTACTCGTTCGGCCGTCGGGGTTCTAACCCGACTAACGCTGCTACTATGACCAGGATTTTCGTTACCGCACGGTCCACACGAAATCTCTTCCGTGCTTCCACCCGAACGGAACGCCGACCTACGCGATTGCCTTGTGACAGGCACGGCTAGGTCTCGGTGGTGGACTTGAGCCCCGATCATTTTGGGCGCCCCGAACCTCGGCCGGTAAGCTGTTACGCTTTTCTTAGAGGGTAGCTGCTTCTAAGCTCACCTCCCGGCTGTCTAGGGCTCGGGACCACCTTCGATCGCACTTAGTCCACACTTGGGGACCTTAACCCAGCTCTGGGTTGTCTCCCTCACGGTACACAGGCTTACCCCGTGCACCGGACTCCCCGCGTCGAACGGCGTTCGTAGGTTCGGAGTTGGACAGGGGGGCGCACTCCTCTCGGAGTGCGGTCCCCCAATCCGTCGCTCTACCCCACGAACTACCTCGGCGGAGGTCATGCTTCGACATGTTTCGGTCGGAACCAGCTGTTTCCGGATTCGATGGGCCTTTCACCCCTAGACATAGGTCACGCGAGGGTATTGTAGGACACCAACGCTAACAGACCTCCACGTGCCTTTCGGCACGCTTCGTCTTGCCCATGTCTAGATCATCCGGTTTCGGGTCATGTCCGATTGACTCCCCGCGCTTGAACACGGCGGCCCTCGCAATGCTGCGGCCATGTCGGTTTCCCTACGCCTTCCCCGATGATCGGGTTAGACTCGTCAATCAGACATACTCCCTGGTTCGTTTTTCAAAACGTACGACGGAACACCGGCTTCCCGTACTTCCTACTGGTAGCTCGCGCTACGGTCGTTTTGTACAGGACCTTGTGTGCCCCGTCGCTCTATCGCCAACTGATTTCACGCCCTATTGCACCTCCCTTCTCGGGGTGCTTTTCAGCGTTCGCTCACGCTACTTGTTCGCTATCGGTCTTGAGGAGTGTTTAGTCTTCCCAGTCGATGCCTGGGATATTCACGAGGGATATCCAACCCCCGATACTCTGGAGCTGACTCGTCTCTTACTCCACGACAGTACGGGACTGTCACCCTGTTTCGTGCTCCGTTCCAGGAGACTTCGTGTCGTATTTCGGAGAGTGAGTGTCAGTCCGAACACCACATTGCCCGAAGGCTTCGGTTTGGACTGTGTCGCGTTCATTCGCCATTACTAACGACATCACGATTACGTTTTCTTTTCCTGCCGGTACTGAGATGTTTCAATTCCCGGCGTTCCCCATTGCGCGAAGCAATTGCGGTGGGGATTCCCATTCGGAAATCCTGAGTTCTTTCCCTCCGTGCGGGTCCCTCAGGCTTATCGCAGCTTGGCACGTCCTTCTTCAGCTCTCAAGCCGAGCGATCCACCAGCTGGCACAGTAGCCACGTTCATCGGATCGGCGTTACACCAGAGGTGTAACGTTATGTGACCCGGGAACGGGTCCAGTGGACGCCTGGACTACACGTACACACGGTCTCATCTGCGACGCTTGTGACTGCAAGCGTGCATTAACCCTTCCCATCCACGTTTGCACGGGATGGTGCATCGGTTTGCGTTCGGATTCAATCGTCGGGCCCGCTCCCACTTAAGGGGAACGATCCGAGATCTCCTCCGAGACATGGACCCACTGGGATTCGAACCCAGGGCATCCTCCTTGCAAAGGAGGCACTCTCCCACTGAGCTATGGGCCCACCTCCCCGCGGGTGACCGCGGGGAGCGAAAGCGTTAGCCTTGGTAGTTCAAAGGTGCCCGATCGGCCCGGCGATGGGTCGATCGAACGCGGAACCAGTTTGGGCTGGGGCGTCGCCCCAGTCCCGGTCTGTGGAGGTGATCCAGCCGCAGATTCCCCTACGGCTACCTTGTTACGACTTAAGCCCCCTTGCGGAGCCCAGATTCGACCGGCGTTGCACCGGCCTCATCCGGACCCCACTCGGGTGCTTTGACGGGCGGTGTGTGCAAGGAGCAGGGACGTATTCACCGCGCCCTTCTGAGGCGCGATTACTACCGAATCCAGCTTCATGCGGATGAGTTTCAATCCGCAATCCGAACTACGACCGAGTTTCGGAGATTAGCGTCGCCTTTCGGCGTTGCGTCCCACTGTCTCGGCCATTGTAGCCCGCGTGTCGCCCAGCACATTCGGGGCATACTGACCTACCGTTGCCCGTTCCTTCCTCCAGTTTGGCACTGGCAGTCCTCCTAATGTACCCAACCACCACAAGGGTGTTGCTGGCAATTAGGAGTGCGGGTCTCGCTCGTTGCCTGACTTAACAGGACGCCTCACGGTACGAGCTGACGGCGGCCATGCACCTCCTCTCAGTAGCTCCAATAAGCTCATCAGGCTGATCTTCATTGCTACTGTCGATGCTGGTGAGATGTCCGGCGTTGAGTCCAATTAAACCGCAGGCTCCTCCGGTTGTAGTGCTCCCCCGCCAATTCCTTTAAGTTTCATCCTTGCGGACGTACTTCCCAGGCGGTCTGCTTCACGGCTTCCCTACGGCACAACACAGGCTCGTAGCCTGTGTCACACCTAGCAGACATCGTTTACAGCTCGGACTACCCGGGTATCTAATCCGGTTCGTGACCCGAGCTTTCGTCCCTCACCGTCGGATCCGTCTTCCTGAGGCGCTTTCGCCACCGGTGGTCCGTCCAGGATTACGGGATTTCACTCCTACCCCGGACGTACCCCTCAGGTCTTCCGGTCCCAAGCCACGCAGTTTCCACCGGACGCCTGCCCGTTAAGCGGACAGATTTCCCGATGGACTTGCGTGGCCAGCTACGGACGCTTTAGGCCCAATAATAGCGGTCATCACTTGGGCTGCCGGTATTACCGCGGCGGCTGGCACCGGTCTTGCCCAGCCCTTATTCCTGTACCACCTTACGGTACAGAAAAGCGAGGACTATATGCCCTCGCACTTGGAGTCCCCTTATCGCACTGGCGTGCAGTGTAAAGGTTTCGCGCCTGCTGCGCCCCGTAGGGCCCGGTATCTTGTCTCAGATACCGTCTCCGGGCTCTTGCTCTCACAACCCGTACCGATTACTGGCACGGTGGGCCGTTACCCCACCGTCTACCTAATCGGCCGCAGCCACATCCTATGGCGCCGGGGCGTTTCGAATTCTCGGCAGTTCCAGCCTGAGAATCCTATTCCGGATTAGCCTCAGTTTCCCGAGGTTATCCGGATCCATAGGGTAGTTTGGCCACGTGTTACTGAGCTATCTGCTACGGGTCTAAACCCGTGCAACTAGCATGGCTAAATCGGACTCCAATAGCAATGACCTCCGGCAGGATCAACCGGAATGCTATCTCCCCGAAAGGGGAGGGTTTGGCGGTGAATGTAGGTACACACTCACACTATGGGTCCACGTTCGGTGACCGCTGATCGATGGACCGATCGGGCGTCACCGAACTACCAAGGCTAACATCAGATCCCATCTGTACGGCGGACCGCAGGGGTGGAATCCTCATTTCCTTCGGACTTACTCGTACGCCCTCGGGGGTACATAACCCCTTCGGACTCGAGTGGTCCGAGATGACGGAGCGAGTTGAACGCCCCGTCGATCACGTCTTCTTTGCAATCACATCCGACGCCCCGTA
>NZ_HG315688.1 GCF_000455365.1 Halopiger djelfimassiliensis | reverse complement strand
TATTTATTTCTCGAGGAGTGGCAACGCTCCGGAGCTGAGCATCCGTTTAGTCTACTCTCGGTAACTATCCGTCCCAAATTTTTTTGGAGCGAGTCTTATTCGATTGTGTCTCGATAGCGGGAGTATGTCGGATCGAGAGAATGCACGGATCGATACGATTTATGGGGTCCTCTCTGAGACTCGACGGCGATACGTGCTGTATTATTTGTTGGATACCGAACGAGCGACCGCGGACGAACTCGCGAGGCAGATCGCTGCATGGGAGCGAAACACGTCTCTCGATTCGATTGCCGACGATGTGACCACGACGGTTCTGACATCGTTGGTGCACAATCACCTTCCGCGACTCGCATCCCACGGTATTATCGAATACGATGCCCAGCGCGGTGACGTTGTCGTCACCGACGAGTTCGACGAGTTTCGAGAAACCGTTTCACGCGCCAGAACGGTCGAAGACGAGAGCAAACCGGCCAGTAACGGACGGGAGTTTCGCAACAATCCCGTCGCGGGATCGATCACGGAGGAATGACAACGAGCATCGACGATCGGAGTGGGGTCGATCGCCTCGTCGAAAACCGAACTGTTCGTTCGTAGTGAAAGGTATCGCCCGGAACACTAACGTCCAGCCTCATCCCGTGGCGGCGTGCCGCGTCGGCTGGCTAACCCTCGTGCCGGGCGGGGACATCAGTCCCACGCGTGTCACGTGCCCGGGTTCGCCGTGCTGTCATCGCACCCGAACGGGTAGGCTCGGACGGGGACTAAAGGCACGCATTCGGAGTAAGCGGGTGATCCGTATAACGTTTTCAGTCCGCTGTCCTCGGGTCGAGCGAAATCAGGTCAGGTTTCGTCGACGTCGGGAGCCGACACCGTCCCGTTCTCGTCCGCGTGGTCGTCGAGCCACGCCTCGTAGACGTCGGGTTCGACGACGATCACGTCCGCGTCCATTCGCGAGTGACCGGCTCCGCAGAACTCGGTACAGACAGCGTCGTATTCGCCGGGTTCGTAGGCGATGGTCCGTGCTCGCGTGTACTCACCCGGGAACGCGTCCTGTTTGACGCCGAGGTCCTGAAGGAAGAGTGCGTGGATGACGTCGTCGGATGTCAACCAGAAGGTGACGTTCTGGTCGGCGGGGATGACGAATTCGTCGCTGGTCGTTACGTTCGCCTGCGGATAGCTCACTTCCCAGCCCCACTGGTAGCCCCGAACGTGGATCTCCTCGTCGTCGGTGTCGGGGAGATCCTCGAGCGACTCGAATGCGGCGTCGCCGCCGGCGGTATCGGTATCTGCATCGCCGATAAGATCCGCCGGCTGGGTGGGTGAGATGTACGGACTCACGAGGACGCTGTAGCCGGCGATTCCAACGAACAACAGGATGACCGCCGTTGCGGCGGTCCAGGTGATCTCGAGTGCGGGATCCTCCGCGGTCGGCCGAGGGTCGTCGTTGTCGTGGAACTTGACCGCGGCGTAGACGAGGATCATGAGTACGAACAGGGTCAGCGGCAACGCGACGTAGAGGAGTTGGTACTCGAGACCGTCGATGAGGTCGCGGTTTTCCGACTGTGCGGAGACCGTTCCGGTTGCGGCGAGCAGGAAGACGAACGTGCCGATCGCGAACCGACGGCGTTCCATGGCGGTGACGTTGGACGACCGGCCTGTTATACCGTTTTCACCGCTCGAGTGACTGTCGATGCGAGTGATGAGTCGAGGCGGGAAACGGCGTCCGGTCAGCGTCGACGACAGTCAATCACGTGTCAATTGACTTTTATCGGCTTCCACGGTGAGGAGACGGCTATGTACGTCGGCGCTCGCGGGATTCGACTGCGGGGTTTTCGGGGGGACGATCGACGATGAACCGGGCGTTCGTCGAGGTCGCGTTGTTTGTCGCCGTCGTCTGTGGCTGTCTCCTGACGGTGGTTGCGGCGCGACGACGCAGTACTGAGCCGTCGCCGGACGGGGGGTACGCGACGATCGGTGAACAGGGGATACCGATCGCGCGCATCAAAGCCGCCGTCGTGCGGTGGACGACGACGACGAACCACCGGGAGATCGGCCTGCTCTACATCGCGTTCGGGACGGTCGCGGCGGTGTGGGGTGGGATCGATGCGATGATGATCCGGACGCATCTGCTGACGCCGGCTGCGGACATCTGGACCGAGCAGACGTACAACGAACTGTTCACGATGCACGGATTAACGATGCTTATTTTCTTCGTCGCACCGGTGTTTTTCGGGATCGGTAACTACGTTCTCCCGCTGTTGATTGGGGCCGACGATATGGCGTTTCCACGGCTCAACGCCGTCGGATTCTGGCTGTTACCGCCTGCCCTGCTCCTTGCACGGTTGGGAATCGTCGCGGAGGTAACGGGGAAAGTGCTCGCGTTTGTGGTTCCGGAGGGATGGCTCTCGGCGCTGTTGGTTTTGCGCGAACCGGCGATCGGCTGGACGATGTACCCGCCGCTTTCGCTGACGGCGCCGGATCCCCAGATCAACTTTCTCTTGCTTGGGCTCCACCTGAGTGGCATCGCGACGACGATCGCTGCGATCAACTTCATTACGACCGTGGTCTACGAGCGCGACGAGGCGATCGGCTGGGCGAACCTCGACATCTTCTCGTGGAACATGCTCGTGACGAGCGCGATCGCCCTGTTTGCGTTTCCGCTGCTCGGGACGGCGCTTTTAATGCTTCTTTTCGACCGGAATTTCGGGACGACGTTTTTCGCGATCGACGGGGGCGGACCGATTCTCTGGCAGCATCTCTTTTGGTTCTGGGGCCATCCCGAGGTGTACATCATTTTCCTTCCCGCGACGGGGTTGATGAGTCTCATCCTGCCGAAGTTCGTCGGTCGCAAGTTGTTCGGATTCAAGTTTATCGTCTACTCGACGATCGCGATCGGCGTGCTTTCTTTCGGCGTCTGGGCCCATCACATGTTCACGACCGGGATCGATCCGCGTATCCGGGCGAGTTTCATGGCGACGTCGATCGCTATCGCCGTCCCGAGCGCGATCAAGGTGTTCAACTGGATCACGACGATGTGGAACGGCAACGTCAAACTCGCCGCGCCGACGATCCTCTGTGTCGGGTCGATCGGGCTGTTTATCGTCGGCGGCGTCACCGGGATCTTCCTCGCCGTCATCCCCGTCGACATCATCTATCACGGCACGTACTACGTCGTCGGCCATTTCCACCTCATCGTGATGGGAATCATTCCGCTGATGATGTTCGCCGCGAGCTACTACTGGTATCCCCTCCTTACCGGTCGGCTCTACGACCGTCGGCTGGCGCTGTTTCAGTCGTCGCTACTGGTCGCCGGCTCCGCGCTCACGTTCCTGACGCTGATAGCACTGGGCTTTCTCGAGCAGCCGCGTCGGTACGCGACGTATCCGGCCGAGTTTCAATCACTGCACATCGTCGCGACCGTCGGGGCGTACGTCATCGGTCTCAGCGTTCTCCTCTGGTTCTACAACATGATCTGGTCGTACTTCCACGGTGAGCGGGTCGAAACCGCGGATCCGTGGGATCTCAAGTCGACCAACCAGTTCACGCCGGAGTGGCAGTGGTTCGAGACCAGACTCGAGCGCGAACGCGGCGTCCCGCCCGCGGAACCCGAGACGGTTCGTCGATCGTACGTGCCGGCTCAGGAGGAACGACCGCCGTCGCTGTACGGGCGCATCAAACCGGTTGCGCGGACGGTTGCAAACGACGCGTGGGCCGGGGCGGTCGGCGGACTCGTCGGGACCGGTCTCATGACCGGGGTGTTCGCCGCCGCCGCCGCGCTTGGCGCGTTCGATCTCGACTCGTTCGCGGGGCTTGCAACCCTCGTCGGGCTTCCGTCGAGCGTCCCGCTCGGGTACGCGGTGTTTCTCGCGGGGGGAACGGTCACGTGGCCGTTGCTCTTTCTGGCGCTCGGCGAGTATCTCCCCGGGAAACTCTCCCTCGTCACGGGGCTGTGGTATTCGACCGTTATCGCGTCGGGGTTCGCCATCGCATTTCAGACCGATCAGACCGGGCTCGAACTCGTCGCGTATCTCGTGTTCGTCCTGCTGGCACACTGGGTGTACGGTCTCGGACTCGCGGCGACGATCGAATTCTTGGGTGGTCGCCACCCCGCACCCCCAGCGGAGGAGTCATGACCGATGACGATACCGCGGGGGAACCCGCCGAGGATCCGCCGGCAAGCGGCGAGCCGACCGACCCGGGGGAGTCGTTGGTGCTCACGTACGTCGCTCCCTTTCTCGGCGTGGTACTGATCGCCGTCGGACTCCCGCTTGCCATCGTCGGCGGGTACGTCGTTTTGCAGGACACGTTCGGGCTCTGTAGCGATCCCGCCCTCGAGGTACGGCCTCTCGAGGGGGACGAGCCGCCGGCTGCAACCGTCACCGAACTCGAGTACGAGGAGCTCTCGACCGCCGAACGGCGCGCGCTCGAGGAGGCGATCGACAGTCCGCTCGGAGAGGCGACGATCGAGGGGGAACTGGCGAACCGCGACGCGCTCCGTTCGGGTGTCGTCGTGGCGGTCGATGGAACCCGGTACTACGTCCGGATCGCGTCGTTGAACTCCTGTCTCGATGTCGAGCCGCTGCTGTTCCCGATCGGGGCGGTTGCCATCCTCGTCGGGATCGCTGGCGTACTGACACCGCCGATTTACCGGCAGATGGCCGGGTTCGAGGAGCGGATTCAGCGGGAGCGGGGCGAGTGACGGAATCGTCCGGTAGGTGGGGTAGCGAACGTGATTAGCGGTTCGAGGTCGAGTGTGTTCGACGTGGGGCGTTACTCCGATTCGGGATCGTCGTAGGTGCTCGGGTCCGGAGCAGGTGGGACGCCGTCGCCGTCACCCGGCTGTTCGGCGAGATAGGTGAACTCGCCGTTGCTGTCCGGGGCAGCGCCCTGCGTCCACGGCGCGTTCGGATCCGGTTGTGGCTCGCGCCGGGTCGACATGAAGGCGTAGTTGACCGACTGGTTTTCCTCCTCCTGTGGGAAGCTTGCGGGGACCGGAACCGGATCGTCGAGCGACTCGAGGGCCTCGAGCCACTGGTTCTGGTGCATGGTATCGCGGGCGATGAGATAGGAGAGCATGTCCTTCATCCCGGGGTCGTCAGTGTACTCCCAGAGGCGTGTCGCGAGGGTGCGTCCGGTCGCTTCGGCCATGACGTTGGCGTAGAGGTCTCCCGCGAGGTTGCCGGAGGCGACGACGTAGCCGCCGGTGAAGGGGACGCCGTTGCTGTCGACGGGCATCGCGGACAGCCCCGAGGAGAGGAACTGGCGCGGATTCTGGCCGGTCATCGCCGCGGCGGCGGCCGCAGTCGTTTCCGTCTCCTCGCGCATCTGCTTTGGCGAGCCACGGAGGTTCTTCGTGACGGCCGTCGCGAGCATCTCGATGTGGCCGAGTTCCTCGGTTGCGGTCTCCATCAACAGGTTTCGATAGGCTTCGTACTCCTCGGGGAGCGCCCAGGCCTGGAACAGATACTGGAGGGCGACGCGCATCTCGCCTTCCTGTCCGCCGATCGCCTGCTGGAGGAGCTTTGCGAAGTGTGGATCCGGTTCCTCGACGGTAACGTCGTACTGGAGCTCCGGTTCGTGAAAGAACATCCACTGATCACTGCCCAGCGCCACTGTGATAAATACCAATTGCGATCACCGATGAAGGTGTCCTCGAGCGGTCCGTAATCCGTATCCGAAACTGTTCGATAGCTATTGTTAGTGTGGTGCCGAATACGGCGGATTCGACGCGTATCCTCCGCACTCTCGAGAACTGTGTCAGCAGGGCCAACGATTATACCGGCGCCGGTGGTCGGGGTGAGCGAGACATGACACGACACGATCGACGGTCGACGTCACGACGAACGTTCGTCAAGTGCGGGCTGGTTTCGACCGGAACGATCGTCGGCGTCTCGAACGCGGGTACCAGTGCGGACGCGGAGGAGGACCCGGAGCAGGGACGTGAGGCCGGATCGGAGCCGGCGGCCGTCGCCGAACGGGGTGTAATGTTTCCCTATCAGTTCGTCCCGGGGAGTCGCTTCACCGTCGAACGACGCCTCGAGTCCCACACCACACGTCTCGGGTCGGAGTACCGGACGCACGTGATCGGATACGACCACGCACCGTCGTTTCGGGCGCTTTTGTTCACCGGCCCGGACGCGTTTCTGGAGCCGGAGCGGTCGTTCGTCCTGAGGGACGGCCGGGGGTTGCCCGAGACCGACCGCGCTTGTGTTTCGGTCGGCATCGAAGCCGTCGAACCTGCTACGACAGACACGCGGTAAGCGGTCGCTGGCGACAGCGGTTCCGTCCCGTGCTGACTCGGAGAATCAAATCCCCGATCCGACGTAGAGGACGGCCACGAGCCCGACCCAGACGGCGTCAACGAAATGCCAGTACAGCGAGACGGTTGCCACCGAGGTGTCCCGATCCGGGCCGTAGTGGCCCCGCAGTCCTCGCCACCAGAGCAACGCGATCCCGCCGACGCCGAGCGCGACGTGGAGTCCGTGGAGGCCGGTCAAGCCGAAAAACGCGCTCCCGAGAACCCCGCTCGAGAGCGTAAATCCTTCTCGAGCGACGAACTCGTAGTACTCGTAGCCCTGTCCGGCGAGAAAGATCACTCCCAGCCCGAGCGTCGTCCCGAGGAGGGACAGAAAGCGCCGTCGGTTCCCGTCGTGTAACGCCTCGTGTGCGTAGTGGAGCGTGACGCTGCTCGTGATCAGAATCGCCGTGTTGACCAGCACGAGCGACGTCAACAACGGGGGGAGTTCCCGTGGCGGCCACGCCCCGATCCGGACGAAAAAGTAGTAGACGAACAACGCGCCGAACGTCGACACGTCGGTCGCGAGAAAGAGCAGCGTCGTCGAGACGTACGACCGCCGTGACTTTCGCCGTCCCTGTCGGTCTCGAGCGGGGGCGAGAAACGCCTCGTCGACCCAGCCGGCGACACCGGCAAGCAGGACGATCGCTCCGACGCAGGCCATCCCGATCCCGGCAAGCGGCGGCACGACGCCGGCTGTGGCCCCGAGCAGAGAGATGGCAGCGCCGCTGTAGAGGCCGGCGGCACCGAAAGCGGCCACGAGTGGCCAGCGGCTCCGGTGGTCGCCGGCGTCGTGACTGCCGTGTTCGCCGCCAGTGCCGGTGCCGTCCGGGTCGCCGCGGGGCACGTCGTCGGCCGCGGTCGGCGATGTGGACGACCCACCGTCCGACCGCGTGGGCGTTTCCATACCCCCGGTGCAACGTCGAGCCGGAAAAAGGATCGGCGATTCGACGGCAGTAAGCTCCCGTTAGCACCGGACTGGTGATTCAGTAGAAGTACTCGTCCTCGGAGAGCTGTACGTAGCCGCCGTCGCGGTAGCGGTACTTACGTTTCTTGTAGGCCGCGAGGATCTTGGTCGCGCCGAGACCGGCGGAGTACTTCTTCGAGAGCAGGCCGTCGCCGTCGCCCCCCTGCATGTCGGAGACGATGTCGAACGCACGATCCCAGTCGTCGGGTTCGTAGTCCGCGACGATATCTGCGAACGCGACGTTGCGACGGATCTCGTCGCCGATCGCGCGTTTCCAGACGTCGTTGTAGTTCTCGAGCGAGTCCGTCGCGGCGAGTCGACCGGCGATCTTTCCGGTTCGAACGGCCACGTGGTAGCCGCCCTCGTGAAACGCCGAGGTGGTGCCCATCGCGCCGCCGGCGACGGCGATGTTCGCGCCGACCGGCGAGTCGATCGGTCGCGTCGAGGAGATGGGGTACGTTTCGGTCCCCTTCGATTTCCCGCGGTCTTCGACGATCGGGATGTCCGACTCGACGTCGTACTCGTCGCCGTACTCGTGTTCGAGCAGCCGCGTGATGTATTCCGAGCCCGACGGCAGCTGGTCGTCGGTCGGCTCGAGCAGTGCGTACGAGCCGGGATCGTCGACCGCCTCGAGTTGCATGCCGATGGGCATCGTGAGGCCGACGCGGGCGACGGTGCCGTCGTTGGGGAACACCCAGGGGTATGCGGTCTCGCCGGGCATGTACCCCCACCAGAACTTGAGCCGGTCCGACTCGAAGAGTTCCTCGGGGAACTCCCGGTACTCCTGATAGGCGATGTGGTTCGCCTCCGGCGGCGAGAGGTGGTCGGAGACGCTCCGTCCGGGAGCCGTGAACTGGTCGAGCGCGTCGAGGGTGATCCGACGCTGTGGCCCGTCCGCCAGAACGACGTACTGGGCACGGATCTGGTCGCCGTTCGAGAGCGTCAGGGTGTGGGTCGGTCCGTTCGGACTCGAGGTCCGCAGATCGGTCTCGAGATCGGTGACGCTCGTGCCGACGCGAAGGTCCGCCCCGGCGTCGGCGGCGCGTTCGTAGAGCCAGTCGTCCATGCGAGCGCGGTGGAAGGTGTAGCCGAACTCGGGATAGCTGGCGTCCATGCCGGTCGTCGTCAACTCGACGGCGCTGTTCGGTCCGATGAACTCCGTTCCCTCGAGTTCCCGGAGGATAACGTCGTCCGGGATCTCCCGGTAATCGAAGTCCATGATGTCGATCCAGTAGTCGAGCATGCCGGCGGCGTCCGTCGAATCCGGGCCGAGTCCGTCGCGGTCCTCGCGGGGCACGCCTTGCTCGAAGAGGACCGTCTCGGCACCGTGTGCCGCAGCCCGTTCGGCCGCGGACGCACCCGCGGGACCGCCGCCGACGATCGCGACCTCAACGCGTTCCATACTCCGTTGGGAGTCAGCGACCCGTATTAAAGTGCCTGAATTTCGTGTCTGGAACCGACGCTCGAACCGGCTGGCCGAACCGGATGCGGGAGACGAACGCTTTTGATCGCGCCGCTCGAGGCCACGCACATGTCCGATAGCGACGCCGATGTCGAGAGCAACGCCGGGAGTGGCGACGACACCGATCGGCCGGACGTGCTCGTACTCCGGCGCGGAACACACGGGACGCCGATCGAACGGTACGCCGACGCGATTCGCGACCGGCACCCGGAACTGAGCGTCGAGCTGGCCCGGACGCCCGCTCAGGAGCGTACGGCCATTCGGGACGCCCGGTTCGTCACCGGAATGACTCTCGCGGACGACCTGCTCGAGGCCGCCGAACGGATGGAGGTCTTTGCGTGTGCGTACGCCGGGACCGGTCACCTGCCGCTCGATCGGCTGGCGGATCGCGGCGTCACCGTGACGAACGCATCAGGGGTTCACGGGCCCAACATCGGCGAGCACGTTCTGGGGGCGATCCTTCATTTCACTCGGCGGTTCCACGTCGGGGCCCGCAGGCAACGACGGCGGGAGTGGAGACATTATCAGGCCCACGAACTTCAGGGGTCGACCGTCACGATCGTCGGACTCGGCGCGATCGGCCGGGCGGTAAACGAGCGGCTCGACCCCTTCGGCGTCGAGACGATCGGCGTCCGCTACTCCCCCGAGAAGGGCGGTCCGACCGACGAGGTGATCGGCTTCGACCGTGACGCGTTCCACAAAGCACTCGCCCGGACGGACTATCTGGTGCTCGCGTGCCCGCTGACGGAGACGACGCGGGGGTTGGTCGACCGCGAGGCCTTCGTGACGCTGGATCCCGACGCGGTTCTCGTCAACGTCGCCCGCGGGGCGGTCGTCGATACCGATGCACTCGTGACGGCGCTGCGCTCGAACTGGGTGCGCGGTGTCTCGCTGGACGTCACCGATCCCGAACCGCTCCCCGAAGACCATCCGCTCTGGACCTTCGAGAACGTCCAGATCACGCCACACAACGCGGGCCATACGCCGAAGTACTACGAACGACTGGCGGATATCGTCGCCGAGAACGCCCGCCGGTTCGCCGACGATCCCGACGCGGCCCTCGAGAACCAGGTGCTTCCCTGAGCAGTCACGGACCGACACCGCGTCGAATCGACTGTGTATTTTTGACGTGGGCGTTCGAACGTCGAGTATGGTACCGGTAGCAGTCCCCGGCATCGGGTCGACGACCAACTGTGATCGATCGAGTCCGCAAACGGAGCGATCGCGATGACGCTTGCGTTCGACGGGACGGTTCTCGTCCCCGTGGCCGACCCGGACGACGGTGCACGGACCGCCGCGGCGCTTGCCCCGCTGCTTACGGCGACGAGTACGGTACGGGTCGTCCACGTGATCGAGAAGGCTGACGGCGCTCCGGACAAGGCCGGCGTAGAACAACGAAAGGAGTACGCGGCGGAGATTTTCGACCGCGTCCGCGAAGGGCTCGCGTCCACGGACGCGGCCGTCGAGACGTCGGTGCTTTTCGGAACCGACGTCGTCGACCGGATTTTCGAGGAAGCGAAGACCAACCACGTCGACGCCGTCGTCTTCGAGCCTCGAGAGGGCGGGCTGTTTACAGATCTGCTGACCGGCGACGTGTCCCGGCGGCTCGTCAAGGAGGCGTCGGTGCCGGTCGTCGCCCTGCCACGCGGCGATTGATCCGGAGGGGCTTGCGCTACTCGAAGACGTCCTGTGTATCGATCCGCGCCCCGAGGATGTGTCGAAGCCCGACCACCAGTCCGTGGTCCGGGCCGCTGGCCCAGATCGCTGATTCTTCGATCCGACCCGGGCGGGGGCCGTCGGTGACGGCCCCGACCAGTACCCGCCGTCGATCGATCATCACGATCCGGCCGAGCCGTTTCGCTTCGATCGTCGCCGGATCGGCCGCAAGCTCCGTGATCGACACCGTCGCGTCGGGAACGTGTGCCAGAACCCTGTCTCGCTCGTCCGCAGTCGTCACCTCGACCATCACGCCGGCTCCGCGGTCGCTGGCTGCGGCGAGTGGCTCGAGAAACTCCTGATCGAGCACGTCGTCGTCGGCGAGGAGGACGTAGATCTCGTCGGTCGCGTCCTCGAGAAACGTGCCGACGCGCTCGGTGACGTGTTCGTGATCCGAGATCGCCCAGGCGCCTTGCTCTTCGAGACCCTTCGATCGACGGAGCTTCGAGAGGGCCTCGTCGGTCGCTTCGAGCGATGCCTCGTACTGGTCCCGGAGCGTCTGGATGGCCGTGTCTTTCGAAATCGCCCGGTACTCCCGTGGATCGGACTGTTGAACGTCGACCAGACCGCGCCGGTGGAGCCGTTCGACCGCGTCGTAGACGCGCGACCGGGGGACGTCCGAGAGGGCCGCGATCTGGGACGCAGTCGCCACTGGCACTCGCGTAAGCGCGACGAAACACCGGGATTCGTACTCCGTCAGCCCAAGTTCCTGTAGTAATTGGACGGCCTGTTCCTCGGTGGGCATTGCACCCCAGTTCTCGAGCGACTATGCTGGGAGTGGTGCTTGCATTACGCGACCGACTCGGGAGCGGGGTCCGATCGAGCAAGCAGCGTTCGCCCGTCGTCACACAGCGTGACGGTGTTCGTCTCGGCGTCGAAATCGACGACGCCGGCGGCCGCCAACTTCGGGAGGTGGACGTGACGAAGCGAGATCCGAACGCGGCGGCGGGTCCCAAGCAATGCGTCGCTACACTCCGTGAGCGGGGACCGCTCTCGGTCGTCTTCCTCGAGCGTCACGTGGTCCGCGAGGTCCTCGAGCGAGACCGGCTGTTGGCTGTCACGCTCGTCGAGGTATTGGAGGATCGCCCGGCGATAGCGGTCGGCAAGGAGATCGAGCGTCGCGTCCGTTTCGGCGGTAGCGTCCGCCGATCCCGTCGTCAGCGACTGGGGGTCGGAGATGACCGGTAGCATACCTTCCGTTGGGTGCGAGCGTATTTGTACACGCCGCCAAATCACGCAGGGTCGGCCCTAGAGATAGCCGTTCTCGAGCAGGAGCTCGCCGTTCAGGACGCTGGCTCCGGCGGCGCCGCGGATCGTGTTGTGGGCCAGACAGTTGTACTGCAAACCGAACGGCGACTCCTGAAGGCCGCCGGCAGCGATGGCCATGCCGTCGCCGAGCGTTCGGTCCATTCGTGGCTGTGGCCGATCGGGTTCGTCGAAGACGTGAATGAGCGGGTCCGGCGAGGAGCGAAGTTCGAGCGAGGGGTACGCCCGCATGGCTTCGGCGGCTTCGTCCGCGGTGGGGTCCTCCGTGGTTTCGACCCAGACGTTCTCGAGGTGGCCGTCGATGGTCGGGATCCGGTTACAGGACGCTGCGACCTCCATCCCGTTGTGCGAGAGCGTGGCCCCGTCGAACTCACCGAGGAGTTTGCGCGACTCGGTTTCGAGTTTGTCCTCCTCGCTGCCGATGTAGGGGATGGCGTTGTCGATGATTTCCATAGAGCTGACGCCGTCGTAGCCCGCCCCGGAGACGGCCTGCAGGGTCGAAACGTGGACCTTCTCGAGACCGTACTCCGCGAGGGCCGCAAGCGTCGGCACGAAGGTGATCGTCGAACAGTTGGGGTTTTTGACCATCGCGCCGTCCCAGCCGCGCCGATCACGCTGGACCTCGAGCAACTCGAGGTGTTCGGCGTTGACCTCCGGAATCACGAGAGGGATGTCGTCGTCCATCCGTCCGTTCGAGGAGTTCGAGGAGACGACGTACCCCGCCTCGCAAAACGACGGCTCGACGCGCGCGCCGACGCTCGAGGGAAGCGAGGAGAACAACAGATCGACGTCGTCGGGAACCTCGTCGGGATCGGTCGCCCTGACGGTCATCTCGGCGACGTCGGTCGGGATCGGGCTGTCGACGCGCCACTTGGCCGCCTGTCGATACGTTTTGCCGGCACTGGATTCGCTCGCGGTCAGTGCTGCGATCTCGAACTCCGGATGCGGGTCGAGAAGCTGGATGAGTCGTTGTCCGACGGCACCGGTTGCACCGAGTACGCCTACTCGTACTGCCATTTTCCGCCATTCAGTGACGGGTCCGCAAAACCGTTTGGGTTTCAGTCGCATTCACATTCTCGACACGAGTCCGGCGCGGCGTCGACCGATCGACGTTCATAGAAGAAATTAAGAAAACGGAGCGGAACCTAGCGATCGATGCAACTACGACACGGTCGCTTCGACGTCCACGCCGGACGTGCTCGGACGATGTCGGTCGAGCACGATTCGGGGTCGATCGTCGACGAGTCGATCACGAACGCACGCCGATCGGGGTGGTCGCGATGACGAACACGGGGACTCGATCGCGCGACACGGGGCTGTTCCAGACGCCGTTTAGCATCGGTGCCGCAGTCGTGTCCGCGGTCAGTTTTATCGTCGCCGCCCTCGTCGGATGGACGGGGTATCAGGGCTCGGAACTGATGGTCGTCGGCACGGAACTGGATATCATCACGGGCGCGGTCGGCTTCATGTTCGCCGCGTTTATCGGTGTCGTCGCGCTCGTCGCTGCGGTCTACATGGAGCCCGGATTCGATTACTGAGTTTCGGGGCGCACTCACGCGTCGGCGGATCGATTTTCGGCACCGACGCGGCTCGGACGGTTCGACGCTCAGAAGCCGTCGCTCGCGGTCGTCGATCGAACTCGAGGAAAAAGCCGGATTACGCGGGCACCTGAGAACTCTTCTTCCGCGTGACGTAGCCTGCGATGCGGTTGCGAACGCCCTTGGATTCGACGTTCGTGAGCTTCTCGACGCTGTCTTTGTTCTGTTCGAAATCGGTCGTGAACGCGTCCGGGTACCGCTCCAGCAGGAGGTTCCCGGTCTTCTTGACGTAGGCCGGTTTGATCGCCATACTGGTGCTCCTTTCTAGAGGGCCTTAATAGACACCATTTCACTCGGCACGACCGCATCACTTCCGTCCCCGAATCGAGACCGCGGGATCGGTTACTCCCAGGCCGAGTGGTCGCGAACGCGCTCGAGCGCCGCCCGTTCGCGCGGGCCGCCGGCCCGTTCGACGACCGACGCGCAGTACTCGAGTCGGTCGCGAAGCGCGCCCTCGTCGTAGTCGGGGACCTCGAGCCGAGAGGCGGCGACGGTCGCCTCGACGACGGCCGCGAACCCGCGATCGATCGTCGGAACTGTTCGCCGCTCGACGGTGGACTCGACCGGCTCGAGCGCCCACGTTTCCCACTCGGTACCGGCGTCGGTACCCGAGTCGATCGGCTCGACCGCAACGTGTGTCCAGGCGGCTGCGGCGTCGAGTACGGGCGTTTCCGTTTCGACGATCGACAGCGCCGCGTCGACGAAGACAACGGGATCGTCGACGAACTGGACGTACCCCTCTGCCTGTCGGTGGAAATTGCCACGCGTCCGGGTCGATCCCCACGTCGTCGCGGTGACTGGATCGCCCGCAAAGAGGCCCAGCGCGGCGGCGTTCCAGCGGCCGTTCGGCCCACGCGTCGTCACGACCGACTCGGTGACGCCGGTCAGCGAAACCGGCCACGTGTCGGCTTCGGCGTCGTCGCTTTCGTCAGTGTCCGGGCCGTCGGGTACGTCGGTCATAGTTCGAGGGCTTCGCGCTCGAGGGCGATGAACAGTCCGGCTGCGGTGATGTCCGCCGTCGTTCCCGGATTGATACCGCGGTCGACGAGTTCGTCCGCGAACGCCTCGACGGCGGCCGGTTCCCGCTCGAGGGCTCCTCGCTCGTACAGCGTTGCGGCCCGATCGGCGACTTCCCGCGCAACGTCTTCGCCGCGACGGCGGGCGACGAGCGTATCGGGCCGCTCGGCGAGCAGTGACAGGAACACCGCTGCGGCCCGGTCCGAGAGCGGGCCGTCGGCCTCGGCGAGTCGGTTCGCGGCGGTGAACGACCGCTCGAAGCCGCGAACCCACTCCCGGGCGACGTCGTCGCCGGGGACGCTCCGCGCCATCACGTCCGAGAGGGTCAGCCCGCGGTCTTCGAGCGCCGGCACCGCGTCGCTTCCCCGACGAACGTCGAGGTCGTCCATCTCCGCCGGCGGATCGGAGACGTAGACGTCGACGTGATCGAACGCGCGATAGAACCCCGCCGCGTCGGCGACGGTCGTTTCCTCGACGACCGATTCGACGGCGGCTTGTGAAAGGTCCTCGCGTGCGGCCCGGACGAGCGGAACGAGCAACAGGAGCGCACCGAACTGGGTGTTGCCGCCCTGCTGGCCGGCCATTCCCTCGATGGCCCGTTCGAACGCGGGCCCGACTGCGGTTCCGTTTGCGGCCAACTCGAGCCCCCGCTGTGCGCCGATCGTCCCGGCGAGGAAGTGCTCGAACCGCAACGCCTCGAGATCGCGGTGGCGGTCGACGTTGCCCGGTTTGGGAGTGCCCGCGACCTCGAGGAGGAGTGCCAGTTGTGCGTTCTGGGCTGGCGTTCGCATGGTGTGTTCGACGTGGCTCCGCGGGGGTTTAGGAGTGTGCTTCGCCGTCGGCGCGCGCGTCGGAACCCTCGCGTTCGTCGCGGACGGCATCGCCGTCGTTCCGTGTCGGTATCGAAGCCGCGAGATCACTACGTCTAAAGGCACGTGCCGCTAACTGCCGCCGATGACTGACGAGGAGCGGGACTGGGACCGTCCCGACGACCCCGCGGCCGTCCGCGAGGCGTTGATCGAGTGGTACGAGGACGATCACCGTGAATTCCCGTGGCGTCGCACCGACGATCCGTACGCGATCCTCGTCAGCGAGGTGATGAGCCAGCAGACGCAACTCGACCGCGTCGTCGAGGCCTGGGAAGCGTTTCTCGAGCGCTGGCCGACGACGGCGGCGCTAGCGGCGACGGATCGGGCCGACGTGGTCGGCTTCTGGACGGATCACAGCCTCGGGTACAACAACCGGGCGAAGTACCTCCACGAGGCCGCCCAGCAGGTCGAATCCGAGTACGACGGCGAGTTTCCGACGACGCCCGCGGAGCTACAGGAGTTGATGGGTGTCGGCCCCTACACCGCGAACGCGGTGGCGAGTTTCGCGTTCAACAACGGCGATGCCGTCGTCGACACGAACGTCAAACGCGTCCTCTATCGCGCTTTCGACGTCCCCGACGACGATACGGTCTTCGAGACCGCCGCCAACGACCTCATGCCCGCCGATCGTTCGCGGGTCTGGAACAACGCGATCATGGAGCTCGGCGGCGTCGCCTGCGGGCAGACGCCCCGCTGTGACGAGGCGGGCTGTCCGTGGCGCGAGTGGTGTCGTGCGTACGAAACCGGGGATTTTACGGCTCCAGACGTCCCGACACAACCGAGCTTCGAGGGGAGCCGCCGACAGTTCCGCGGCCGCGTGATCGGGACGCTCCGCGAGTACGACGATCTCGACCTCGACACGCTCGGCCACCGGATCAGGGTCGACTACGCCCCCGACGGCGAATACGGGCGCGAGTGGCTCGAGGGGCTGCTCGAGGATCTGGCGGCGGACGGGTTAGTCGAACTCGAGACCGGGCCGAACGGCGAAACCACCGCCCGGCTGAAAAGATAGCCGAAGCCGTAAGAAACGCAGAATTTCGACTCGGGGAGCGTATCCCTCGGGGAGAATCCGGCGACCCCGACGAGAAGCACACCAACGTGGTGCGAACTGCCGGCTTTCGCAGTGGTGTGGCGGAACCCTCCGACGACGCCGGGGGCGATCGCGGACGGTTGTGTCGCTGCGCCAACTACTGTGGGAGTAGCTATTCGTTCCGGCTCGATACGCGGCGGGATTCCGATCGCCGTGTCGGTGCTGGAGCATGCTGATTTGACTGCCTATTTAGCACTTGGGGTCGTCGGCACCGATATGGCAGCTATTCACGTCGTTGCGATCGCGGGCAGCCTCCGCGAGCAGAGTACGACACGGATCGCACTACAGCGGGCCCTCGAGGCGGCCGCGGATGCCGGAGCGAGTACCGAACTGATCGATCTCCGGGAGTACGACCTCCCGATCTTCGACGCGGACCGCGACCGGGAGGAGGCGGGCGATGCGGCACTGCTCGCGGCGCGGGTTCGTGAGGCCGACGCTATTCTCCTCGGGTCGCCGATGTACCACGGGTCGTACTCGTCGCCGCTGAAGACCGCACTCGATTACTGCGGGTTCGACGAGTTCAGGGACAAGACCGTCGGCTTGCTCGCGGTTTCGGGCGGTTCGTTCCCCGTGACGGCGCTCGAGCACATGCGGTCGGTCTGTCGAGCGCTGAACGCGTGGGTGTTGCCCCACGAGGCGGCGATCGCGAACTCCCACTCGGCGTTCGAGGACGGCGAGTTCGTCGATCCGGACCTCGAAGAACGAGTGGCAACGCTGGGTCGGCGAGCGGTGCAGTACGCCACGATCGAGCCGGAGCCGGCGTCGTTCGAGAGCGATCAGAACGTCGGTGCCGAGGGGAAATAGCGGGTTGACGGCGGCTTACGGCTCGAGGTGTCGCTGGAACCGACGCTGATGGGCGAGAACGGCACAGAGACCGAAGCCCACCGTACCGATCTGTACGGCCTCGATCTCGAGTGCGAACGTGGTCGACGCGACCGACAGCGTCGGTGTCGTAAGCGTCCAGTCGACGACCCAGGCCGACGCGAGCAGTGTCGCCGCACCGATGGCGAGCAACGCGGCCGGGACGAACGAGCGGGCTGCCGTCGAACCGCCGTGTCGACCGAAGCCGAAAGGCGCCCCGTTCGACGAAGTGCTGTCCCGTGAGCACGCCCGTGAGAACGACGGTAGCGACCGCGATGCCGGGGCCGCCACCGACCCGTTCCGCGATCAGCAGCCAGCCGATCCAGCCGGCGGTAAGCGCGACCGCGGCTCCGAGCTGCCGCGGGTGCAGGAACGCGTCGGGCTCCCCGACCGTCACACCGAAGACCCCGACCCTGAGCAGCGAGCCGCCGTACAGAATCCCGAGTCCGGCGAGCGCCGCCGACGTGGTCCGGGAGCCGACGACGAGTCCGAACCAGAGACCGACGGCGAGCGTTTCGACCGTCGCAGCCGTGAGCGCCGCTGTCACGCCGACGATGCGGCGTCGGGTCGTCCGACCGAGGATCCCCGGCTGCCGAATGACGCTCATGGATGATCCATACAGCCGTTCGGTTTCGTTATGCGAGGGATTCGGTCCTCCGGCGGTTCCCGCTCGGGGCTTTATACTCCGGAAACACTCCGTTTTGTAGCTCAAGTGTCAACGTTCGCGAGAGGACAGGGCCGTGTCTCGCCGTCCGAACCGATCGCTCGAGGG
This sequence comes from Halopiger djelfimassiliensis, assembly GCF_000455365.1. Taxonomy (GTDB): domain Archaea; phylum Halobacteriota; class Halobacteria; order Halobacteriales; family Natrialbaceae; genus Halopiger_B; species Halopiger_B djelfimassiliensis. Next base: position 173,599 of record NZ_HG315688.1, on the reverse strand, counting down.
CGGGTCCCGCGTAGCTGCCCGATACGCGCCTCCGGGGTGCTTGCCGAGGCGATCGCCGGACCCGTGTCACTCGATTCCGACGGTTCGTAACCGGTCGTCGAACAGCGCTCGTAGTCGCCAGTCGGTGGTCGGTACCGCTGCGAGACAGGTCGAGTAACGGACGTGTAACGCGGGACTTCGAGATCGAACACGTGGAAACGGTGGGTAGAATTATGTACAGCGCTGTAGTCGTGGCGAATTATGCCCGAGAAGGAACAACAGGACAAAACGCTGTCCGAGATCGTCGTGAAGGAAGCGGTCGGACGGGGACTCGAGTCCCCGATGCGCGACTCGATTCTCGAAGCCGTCGAAGAGGCGGATACCGCCCGGCGACGGCGACGGTTGCCGGTCGTGGGCGCGGTGTTCGGTCTGGGTGCGGCGCTTGGCTTTCTCGCCGGTCGGCAGTCGCCGCCGCTCGAGGAGACGCCGCTCGAGGACGTCGAGGAACCGGAGATCATCGAGGACGTCATGGAAACGGACGAAGGGAAAGCGGAGACGATGATGGAGACGGAGGGCGACGAGGCGACCGACTCCTCGAGTCGACTGCCGCGGCTGCTGCTCGCACTGGGTGTGGTTGCCGGAATCGCGTACCTCCGGCGGCGGTTCGCCGGCGAGGAAACCGAGGAGTGGGAACCGATCGAGGAGTTCGAACCCGGAACCGACGAGGAAGCGGAAGACGAAGAACCGGAGGCGGAAGAATCAGAGACGGCGGACGAAGACGAAACGGAGGCGGAGACGGAAGAGTAACGGCGAGCATCGGGTCGGCTGCAGTCCGTTTCTCTCGGTTCGGCGTTCCGTAAGCGGCCGTCACGACCACCCCGGAAACGCGGGACGCCGTACGGGAATCGACTCCGTCACCCACAGCGGTGACGAAGGAGCTAAGGGGGCGACGCCGACAGGTGAATCCAATGGAGACGACCCACCGCGTCTTCGTCGGTGATTCCCGTACCCTCTCGGAGATCGACGACGAGTCCGTCGAACTCGTCGTCACGTCCCCGCCGTACCCGATGATCGAGATGTGGGACGACCTCTTTACGGATCTCGATCCGGCTATCGGCGAGGCCCTCGAGTCGGGTGACGGTCGCGACGCGTTCGAGGCGATGCATGCCCAACTCGATCGCGTCTGGGACGAACTCGAGCGCGTGCTCGTCGACGGCGGCATCGCCTGTATCAACGTCGGCGACGCGACGCGCTCGGTCGACGGCAGCTTTCGAGTCTTTTCCAACCACGCGCGCGTACTCGAGGCCTTCGAGTCCCGCGGGTTCGATCCGCTGCCGGACGTACTCTGGCGAAAGCCAGCGAACAGCGCCGCCAAATTCATGGGAAGCGGCATGGTGCCGCCGAACGCGTACGTGACGCTGGAACACGAGTACATTCTGCTCTTCCGAAAGGGCGGGGAGAGTCGCGACTTCGAACCCCGTGCCGACCGACGCTACGAGGCCGCCTACTTCTGGGAGGAACGAAACCGCTGGTTCTCCGACGTCTGGACCGAGGTTCGCGGCGAACTTCAGGGTCTCGCGTTCGAGGACGACGCCGGCGAACTCCGGGATCGGTCGGCGGCGTACCCCCTCGAGATACCGTACCGGTTGATCTGTATGTACTCGGCCTACGGCGATACCGTCCTCGACCCGTTCTGGGGCACGGGGACGACCACGCTCGCGGCGATGTGTGCCGGTCGCAACTCGCTGGGGTACGAACTCGAGGACGCGTTCCTCGACGTGTTCGAGCGACGCGTCGAGGAGGTCCCGTCGCTGTCCCGGTCGGTCGGTCGCTCCCGGCTCCAGCGCCACCGCGAGTTCGTCACGCGCCGCCGTGAGGACGGGAAGAGCTTCGAGTACGAGGCCGACTACTACGACACGCCGGTCGTCACGAAGATGGAACGCGGACTCCGACTGCGCGAGGCGACCGCCGTCGAACCGATCGAGGACGGCTACCGGATCGAACACGGCCCGCTCTCGATCGAGTGAGGCGTCGTCGTCGAGGCCGTCGGTGACGGCGAGTCCGTCCTCGACGACGACACCCCCGAATCGGTCGACTGGCTGCTCACGAACGATCGGGCGGTGCTCTCGAGCGTCGATGGAGAGCGTCCGACACTCTATGACGCCGAAGGGGCGGACGTAAGCGACGCGGACCTGCAACGACTCCGTGACGACGACACGACGGACGCGCTCACCGATCAAGCACCGATCCGGCGTTGCTCGAGCATCACATCCGGTGGACGGTACAGTTCGTCTCGGCGCGACAAACCGCCGAGCACCGAACGAAGCGCTACCGCACGCTGCTCAAACACTCATCGGATCTACAGGTTGTCATCGGCGATACCTGCCGCGTGAGCGACGTCTGTCCGTCGTCCGGCGTCGATCTCGGTTGTGATCCGGGGACGGCACTCGGCAAGCCGGTGTTCGACGTGCTCGATCCCGAGAACGAAACACCCGTTGCGATGCCCTCGAGACGATCCGGAGCGAGGGCCCGGGACGACGAGGACCGTCGAATATCGGCGTCGAACTGTCGACGGGAGCCAGCGCGTTCATGAGGCTGCCTTCACGAACCGGGTCGGCAGCGTCGTCGACGGCATCGTCGCGTCGATTCGCAACGTGACAGCCCCCCACCGCCTCGAGCGCGAACTGGACGAGTCGTTCCAGCGGGTACCGGACGCGTTCTCCGTCCTCGATTCGGAGTGGCGGTTCACGTCCGTCAACGATCAGGCCCTAGAAACGATTGCTCACGAGCGGGAACTCGAAACACGAACTGCGCGGCTGGAGCGACTCGACGAGGCAACCCGGGTTCGACAGGAGATCGAACACCACCTCCTCATGGCCGACTCACACCCCGGAATCCAGCGGGGCAGCTGCGAGCGGATCGCCGAACTCGAGGAGTGTTCGATGGTCTGGATCGGCGAACCCGATCCGGATGGGGCCTCCGTCGAGCCTCGTTTACGGGCGGGACGAAACGACGGGTATCTCGAGACGATATCGGTGACGGTCGTCGACGACTCCGCCACCGAACCGACGGAACGGCCGCCCGAACGAGGGACCCCACGTACGTCGAAAACGTTGCCGAGGCGGCCCACGATGGCGCGTGGCGAGCCAAAGCGCTCTTCCAAGGGTATCAGTCGGTGTCTGCCGTTCCGCTCGTGTACGATGGGTTCCGCTACGGCGTTCTCTCGATCGACGGTGACGATCGCGTACACGATCGACGCGGTCGCCCGAAAACACGCGGTGTTCGACGACGAACCGATTAGCGTCGCTATCGCCGAGGCAGTTGCGACGTTTCGTAACGGGGACGTAACGACGCTCGACCCGCTTCATTACGCGATCAATACCGACGCGCTCGAGCGACTGTTCGAGCCACGAGCGAACGGCGTTCGATCCGCGGGTGCGGTGACGTTCGAGTACAACGGCTGTGTCGTGACCGTCTCGGCCGACGGCGAAATCCGGGTCGAAGCGGCCTAATTCGTCGAGACAACGGGCGGTCCGGATCACGATATCGCACGGGTCCGTGGTATCGACTCGTGACGTGGCCCGACGAACGCGTTCTCGAGGAGCCAGTCGAGATCTCAATCGTTCGGCGAGTTGTCCCCGGAGTCCAGTCTCGACTCTGCCAGTTGGTTCGTCGCCGTTACGTCGATGTTTCCGGTACTATCGACGCGTATCCGGCGGTGCCGGTACGTAAACTCGATCGTTGCGGCCGAACCGGACGGCTGCCGTGCTGTCGACTGGACGAGTGCATCGAGGGCATCAGGATCGATGACCTCGTGAAGCGGCGGCTCGAGCTCCGACGGATCGACGCCTTCGTGCGCTGCGACCTGGTGAACGATACTGAGACTCGGTGATTCCCCCGACCCCATACCACGTCGTGACAGGTGATTGTACATAAAACCAGTGATGGTTTTCTGACGCGCGTCAGCCGAACGTCTGACGGCTTGCCCGTCAGTCACCGGCCATCGTTCACACTGGCGAGTCGCCCGTTCTGGTTCTCGAGAAGGATCCGCGGGGGTTCTTCGACTGGCTTAAGCACGGTGGCTTCGTCGCCGAGCCTCGACCGTCCCGCGTGGCCCCCAGGGGGCTTCTGATGGTGACAGTCCGGCGACCGGCGCCTGTCAGCGTCGGGCTTTGGCTCGGACGTTGCCCACTCCAGCCGTGCCCTCGGCCGCAGTGGGCTTTGTCGTCCGCCTATCGCCGGCAGCCTTCAGCGACGGCCGCTACGGACTGCCTTTTATTCCGCCGGGGGCAGGGGACACACCCCAACAGTACGTACGCCGTTCGCCCTATGTATCAATTTCGGAACCGTATGAATCATTCCCGAGTTCGGGAGTATCCATTTCCGATCCAGTCAGGAATAAGCTACCCCGGTGACGCATTCACGGACTTCAACTGCTGGATTCGACAGCTCCGGTCAGCTGCTACCTGCCATTGCGGGTCGCGGTTCGAATCGATCCCGCTCGAGCCGAATTGCGGGACATCACTCACCAACTTCGGACTCGAACTCTCGGAAACGAATCGGCCATTCCCTCGAGCGGTAGTTCTCACAGGAAAGTATGACTAATTCGATAAGTGCCCGGGGAGGGCTCCGAACCCTCGATCTCCGCATGTCCCAGGTCCGAGGCTCGGCGGTCCTCGCGGGACACGGAGGCTTCCAAGGCGAAACCGCACCGAATCTCTGAACCCTATGAGTGCGGCGCTATGTCCAGCTAAGCCACCCGGGCTCGTTTTTCCGTAGTGGAGTCTCTCTCTTTAACCTTCCCATTCGACATCGGCATGCAACGGGGACCCACGGATTTATCACACGGTATTACGAACTGCGTTGCATGAACGTTCCCGGCATCGTCACGTCTACTCTCGATGGCGAGGAGATCGCGGCGCGAGTTTCTCTCGGCGGCGAAGACGAACTCTTCATCACTCCCTCGAGTACGCTCGTCTATCGCGCGGAAGGACTGCTGAGCGACGAATCGGTCGACGAATACCCCCATGGTGCGGAGCGACTCACGCTCTCGGAAGGGAGACGCAAGACCAAATTCACCCTGGAGTATCCCTTGGAAGGGACCCGGGAGTTTACGGTTCCAGCCAGCAAGACGGACGACGTTCTCCATCCGGTCCTCGCCGGCGTCCTCAACGGCAACGACATTACTGAACCGGGCGAGACGGTCGTCCAGACCTATCGGTTCAGCGAACTCACGCTGATCATCACGAGCGAACGGCTGGTCAAACACATCGGCAGCGCGGTCTGGGACGACGACTACGAGGAGTATCACTTCGGCGACGTCACGAACCTCGCGTTCGAGGACGGAAGCGTCGCGACGCAGATCGTTCTCACCGTCGACGGCCGCCCACAGCGGATCAAAGCGCCAAACGAGGAGGCAAACGACCTGCGCGAACGTCTCAAGCGGGCGCTGTTTGACTATCACGACGTCGATTCCCTCGAGACGTTCAACGAAACGATCGGCGGGGACGACGCGGGCGTCGATACCGGGCGCTCCGGTGCCTCGATGGACTTCGGCGACGGCGTCGATCCGCTCGATGCCGATCCGCCCGAACCGGAGGATCGCGAACGCGTCGATGACGCGGCGGCCACCGGGACGGCGGATCCGACGGCAGGCGACGATCCGCTCGGAGAGACCTCCGCTGCCCACGAGGCGGGCGACCCGGAACCCCGTGGCGAAAGCCACGACGAACCCGCTTCCCGGTCCGAACCGACGTCCCGGTCGGAATCCGCATCGAACGACGACACAGCACGCGAGTCCGGCCAGAAGGCAGCGACCGTCGAAACGCAAAACCTCTTCGAGGAAGCCGCGGAGTCGACGGCGGACTCCGAGGCGTGGGATGCCGACGACTCGACCTCTCGAACCGAGTCGACTGCGACTCCCGAACCCGCGCCCGAAGTCCTCGAGCGACTCGAAACGCTCGAGGCGGCCGTCGAACGCCAGAACGATCTCATCGAGGAGCAACAACGGACGATCGACCAGCTTATTACCGAACTTCGACAGGGACGGTAGCGACTGCCGCCGGCCGATCCATCGGCCAGCTTCCGGTTTTACTCCGAGTCCCGCCCGGTCACTTTTCGAATACACGACGACCCGAACGGCCCGAGTTCGCCCGCGTCGAGATCGATGAAGTAGCCGGTCGAAAGACCAGAGCCACAGCGTCGACAGGAAAAGTCGCCGTCTTTCGTGATGACGTCGCTCTCGAACCGGACGTACTGGCGGCTCTTCGGGCGTACGATACCGTCCTCGCGTTCGATGATGCCGCGGAGTTCGGCCTCGTCGAGAATCGTTCGCGTGACCGTCGGATCGCTGGTGACCGTCTCGATTCGATCGACGACATCGGCAAGCGAGAGCGACTCGTGTTCGAGTCGCTCGAGGAGTGCGAGTCCGAGTTCGACGCGGTCGTCGTGGTGGCGCTTGCGAGCCCGGTCGGCAGGGTAATCCTCGGTCCCGTCGTCGCAGTCCATCGATGAGTGTTCTCGCACCGGCGTGGATAAACGTTGTGTCGGCTCTCGATACGGACAACAGAAAGGATTCAATACTCGAGTCGGAACTGCGACCGATGTCGATAGCGTCGGTATCCACTCGGGCGCTCGCGGGGACGATCGTGATCGGCTCGATCGTCGTCGCAAGCGCGCTCGTTTCGCCGTCAGCCACGGTCGCGGCCGTCGAATCGCTGGCGGCCGATCCGTACCGGTTCGGCCTCGCCGTCGCTGCCCTCTACCTCGTACGGCCGGTGTTCGCCTGGCCGCCGACGCCGATCGCTGCCGTCGTCGGGTACGGGTACGGCGTCGCCCTCGGCGTCCCCATCGCCCTTTCGGGTGTCGTCGTGACCGTGCTCCCGGTCTTTTTCGCGGCCCGCTGGTTCGCAGGTGGAGCCGCGACAGGATCGGATCCCGGGGACCGAACGGGTTCGTCGCTCCTCGAGCGAACCGGCACCGTCGTCGCCCGCTATTACGAGACGACCGGTCCGGTTCGGGGGGTTACCGCCTCGAGATTGGCCCCGATCCCGTCGGATATCTCGACGTGTGCCGCGGCGGTAAGCGGCGTCCGACTGCGACACCTCGTGGTCGGGACGGCGATCGGCGAACTCCCGTGGACGATCGCAGCGGTCGTCGTCGGATCGTCCGCGGCGACGGCCCGGACCGGCGGACTCGGCGATGTCGGGCTTGGACTGTCGCTTGCGTGCGGAGTAGCAGCCGTACTCTTGCTCGCCGGACCGGCGTATCGCGCGGTGCGAACGTCACGACCCGGACCAGCCGGTTCGTCGGCGGATAACTAGCGGCCGAGGGCAACGAGACGTGACCGAAATTCGCCCCGGCCCGACTCGCTACCGGAAGGGATCGCTACAATCGATGATAACGCCGTGTTGCGGACAGACGTACTTGCAGTGGCGCTTGTACATCCGCGCGTGACAGTACGGACAGGACGGACCCGCGGCGTCGATCTCCCCTCCCGGATCGTCTTCGACGGGCATACCGGCCCGTTCAGTCCGGACGGCTAAATATCGTACGAGGGGAACTCCGACGGCTCGACGCGTGCGTTCGTCGGGACGGGTCAGCACTCGCTCCAGCCACAGGACTCGCAGGTCTTGCAGCCTTCGGAGTAGTACAGCGACAGCGAGCCACAGTCGGGACACTCCGGCGACTCGCCGGCGTCGATGAGGTCCTGCGTTGCGTCGTTCGTCTCAGCGCTTTCCGCGGCGGCCGCGCCGCCGTCGGTCTGTGGGCCGTCGTACCCGGCTTCGGCGTCCGAATCGGCCGATTCCTCGAGCGTCTGCTGTTTCGGATACGGCTTGTCGATCTCGTCCTCGAGATAGCGTCGCATCGCGGTCCCGATGGCGTCCGGGATCGACTGGATCTGTTCGCCCTTGTCCCAGGCGATCTTGGGCGAGCGGGTTCCACAGAGTTCGTCGACGATCTCTTCGGGGTCGACGCCGGAGCGAAGCGACGTCGAGATAACCTTCGCCAGCGCCTCGGTAAAGGAGTTCGTGAAGCCACCGGAGTGGCCGATGTTCGCGAACAGCTCGAACGGCTGGCCGGTCTCGGGGTCTTCGTTGATCGTCACGTAGACCTTGCCGTAGCCGGTATCGATGCGCTGGCTGACGCCCTGAAGAGCGTCCGGTCGGTCGCGCTTTTCGGTGAAGTCGATCGTCGCAGGCTCGCGGTCGCCGCCGAGCGTGGCGACGTCCTCGCCGAGCACCTCCTGAACGTCCTCGCTCTCGAGGAACGCCTCGAGACCGCCGAAGATCTCGTCGATCTGGTCGACCAGCGCCTCGGCGGCTTCGGTCTCGTCGGCGAAGTCGGTGTTTTTCGCACGCGTCGTCAGCACCTGCTTGCTCCGGGTGCCGTCGCGGTAGTAGGTGACGCCCTTGCCGCCGTGCTCGTAGATGTACTCGAATACCTCCTTGGCGTCCTCGAGCGTGGAGTCGTTGGGCGCGTTGACGGTCTTCGAGATGGCGGAGTCGACACCCTCCTGACAGGCGACCTGTACGCCGGCGTGTTCTTTCGCCGAGAGATCGCCGGTGGTGACGAACAGTTCGCCGATGGCGTCGGGAACCGTCGTGAGACCCTCGACGCCGTTGAACTGGTTGGTCGCCATCTGTTCCTGAGCCTCTTCTTTCACCGCGTCGACGTCGATGTCGTTGGCCTCCAGCGTGCGCAGGAAGTAGTCGTCGAACTCGACGAGCATCTCGTCGCCCTGAACGTCGTCGGAGACGTTCTTGTAGTAGGCGACGTTGTAGATCGGCTCACAGCCGCCGGTGGTGTTGCCGACCATCGATGTCGTCCCCGTCGGCGCGATGGTCGTCGTGTTGTGATTCCGGATGGGGAACCCGTCCGCCCACTCGTCGGCGTCGAGGCCGGTCTGGTGTTCGAACCACTCGCGGTACTCGGTCGGGTTCGCGTACTTGGAGTCGTCCCACTCCTCGAAGCTCCCCCGCTCCTCGGCGAGTTCGTGGGAGGTCCACTTCGAGGTGTGGTTGATGTGAGTCATCAGCTGGCGGGCGACCTCGTTGGAGGCCTCGCTGCCGTACTCCATGCCCAGTTGGATGTACAGCTGTGCCAGTCCCATGATGCCCAGCCCGATCTTGCGCATCTCCCGGACCTTCTGCTCGATCTTCTCGACCGGGAAGTCGCTCATCGTGACGACGTTCTCGAGGAACCGCGTGCCCATTTCGATGCGCCGATCGAACTCCTCGAAGTCGACGGCCTCGGCGAGGAAGGCGTCGACGGCGTCCTCGAGCGAGTCGTACTCGTCGCCGTGTTCGTCGTACCAGACGCGCCAGTCGGGGGCCTCGAGATCCGCGAGCGTCGAGAGGTTGATGTGTCCGAGGTTACAGGCCTCGTACTCTTCCAGTGGCTGTTCGCCACAGGGGTTGGTCGCGAGGATCCGGTGGTCGGGATGTTTCTCGACGTCGAAGGAGTGTTGCTTGTTCACTCGCTCGAGGTAGATCACGCCGGGTTCGCCGTTCTCGTGGGCGCCCTCGACGATGTCGTCCCAGAGTTCCTCGGCCGGGATCGACAGCTCTTCGCCGACCTCGACGTGCTCGCCGAGGCCGAACATCTCGTACAGTTCCTTGGTCTCCTCGGTGGCGATGTGGGGTTCGCCCGTGCGCGGGTTCGTGAAGGTAAACTCCTCGCCGGTTTGCAGGGCTTCCATGAAGTCGTCGGTGATGCCGACGGAGATGTTGAAATTCGAGAGGTGGCCCTCGACGGCGTTGCGGAGGTGTTTGGGGACGCGTCCCTCGTCGTCGATGAGCTCGCGAGCCTCTTCGAGGGCTTCCTGGAAGGAGTTGTGCGTGAAGTCGTCGGGGTCGTTCAGGCGCAGCGTCTCGGCCAGCGAGACGTCCTTGTTCTTGGCGTGGATGAACTGGATGACGTCCGGGTGCGAGACGCGCATGACGCCCATCTGCGCGCCTCGTCGAGCGCCGCCCTGGGCGATCGTCTCGCACATCTGGTCGTACGTGCGCATGAACGTGATCGGTCCCGACGCGATGCCGCCGGTCGAGCCGACCGCGTCGCCGTAGGGACGGAGCCGCCAGAAGGCATAGCCCATGCCGCCGCCGCTCTGGAAGACCTGCGCGGCCTCTTTAGCGGTCTGGTGGATGTCGTCGATATCGTCCTCGGGGGAGTCGACGAAACACGCCGAGAGCTGCTGGAGCTCGTCGCCCGCGTTCATCAGGGTCGGCGAGTTCGGCATGAAGTCGAGGTTCGCCATCATGCTCTGGAACTCGTCGGCGACGTCCTCGACGTGTGTGCGGATCTCGTCGGGGAGTTCGGGGACGACGGTGTCGTAGGCAAACTTGTTGACGTTGTAGATAGAGAGCGTCGTCTCGGCGTTCTGCGGCTCCGCCGCAGAGCCAGCGGAACTTCGTTCCTCGCTGTCGTCGTCCGCGGTGGTGCCGGCTCCGAACACTTCTTCGGCGAGTTCGTCGCGCCGTGGATGGTCCGGCTTGAGCTGATCGGGCGTGACCGTGATTTCGACGTCCTGCTTTCGCGCCTCGAAGACGGCCTCCGCGAGCGCGATGTTCTTGCCGACGCGCTCGAAGAGATCCTCCTGATCCTCGATCAGCTCTCCGTCCGCGTCTTTGCGGAGATAGCGGGCGGGGAGGATGTTGTGGTATGCGTTCCCTGTCAGGCGCTCCTCGAGCGTGTCGCCTTCGGTGCGCTTGATCGGGAGGGTCAACTCTTCGGCAGTGAGCTCGCTCATGCGCGGCTCACCTCGTCAGTATCCCGTCGCGGGGTGGCGATTCTGGCGTGGTTCTGGATCCTGAATTTCATGGTTCGTGACGAAGGTTCGGTATTCATCCATTCCTCTTAAAACCGGGTGTTGTTGTTCTACTTTTCTTGTATTAGGACAACTGTAGTTGTATAGATATCTCTGTACTCTCTCGGGTTCGAGACAATCACGGTCCTCGAGATGGCCGCGATTGGTGGTATCCGGACCTACAGCGCCGACGGCCTTAACGATTTTCAGACCGGACTGAAAGTGGCCAGAGACGACGAAATTCCCGTCGCCGTCCGGCGATTTTCGTTCCGATACGGCCGACTGTTCGTCTTCGTAACTAGTTCCGACTCGAGTCTGTCAGGACTTCCAGAAAGATTACGTCCTTGCAGTGCTGGGGTTCGTGTATGTTCGAACCATTGACTTCGGGATCGGTGATCCTTCTCGCTCTGGCAGCGCTTGCTGCCTTTGCGGTCGTTATCATCGCAGTCCGCATTGCGATCAAACTCGCTGTTCGCGTCGGGATCGTCGCTGCGGTCGTTCTGGCGGCGCTTTATGCGACCGGCATGCTCGAGTTGCTCCCGGGAGTCTAAAGAACCTGTGAGGGCGAGTTCCCCGACCCACCGGGGTCGAGGGTGAAGCCCGACACCCGGCCTAGTGTTCTGTCTTCTCGATATACGGTTCAGCAACTTCCTCAGACACTGCACCCGTCGTTCCAACGTAGTACCCACTCTTCCAAAATCCGCCACCCCAGAAAGACGATTCTCGAATCTCTGGATACCGTTCCAGTAAGTGCTTGCCCGAGTACGACTTGAACTGTCGAGCAATATCCGACGGACTGTGTCTCGGGTCGCACTGGGCGAACAAGTGTACGTGGTCGTCCGCGATTTCCAACGCCAGAATTTCGTGTCCGAAGTGGTCGGCAGTCTCCGCAAACAACTCTCGAACGTCGTCCTCCACCACACCGAGAACCGGGTGTCGATACTTCGGACACCATACGAAATGATACTTGCAGGAACCAACCGAATGTGCATGACTGCGGTGTTCTTCCATCTCTAATCCTAGAATTTATGACTGTTTGGAACGATTGTTAAAGCATGGGTGAAGAAGCCACGAAGACGATCCAGACGCGCCTCCACATAGCGTCTGGTGAACGATCGTGGCTTCACGACGCCCGCCTCGCATCACGCGAGATATTCACCCGAACCATCCGCCTCAAACAACAAGGGTACACTCGCACTGAGATACAGCAGGAGGTCGACCGCGACGACTTCTTGCGGAACAACAAGTGCGCGGTCGTCGGCAAAGCCCTCCAAACGTGGAACTCCTATCAGTCACTCCTCGACTGGTGGCGCGACCAAGATGACCCTGATGGCGGCAAGCCGACGCCGCCGAGTACGGACAAATCTGGTGCGTACCCGCTCGTGATGGCACACACGGAAGGTTACCGCCTTACCGTGGACGACGACACGAACCGCGTCCAGTTCCGCATCAGCCCGAAACCCTACAAGAAGGTGAAAGGTCACCTGCGCGGCGAACCGGACGCGATGGACGAACTCCGAGCCGCCATCACGTCGGATGAGGTGGATGTTGGGCAGGCCGAACTCCTGTACCGCGATGGCGTGTACTACCTACACGTCACGGTCACACGCGAGTTCGACGTGCCCGAACCCGATACCGCTGATACTGTAGTTGGCGTGGACATCAACGAGCGCAACGTCGCTCTCACTGCTCTCGACCGCGAGACGATGCGGACGAAGGGCACGCTCGTCCTCGACTACGGACGAGTCAAACAGGAACGCCAACGCTACCACACGATCACCACTCGCTGTCAGGAACACGGCAAGACGAGCATCCACCAGAAACTCGGTGACAAGGAGCAGCGATTCACCGAGTGGGTGTTGCATCGTCTTTTCCGTGCTGTCGTGGAGTTTGCAGAGCAGTTTTCAAATCCGGTCATCGTGTTCGAGGATATGAGCGGTATTCGCGACGAAATCAAGTATGGGACGTATATGAACCGCCGGTTGCACAAACTCCCGTTCCACAAGTTCGAGACGTTCGTCTCGTACAAGGCGACGTGGCGAGAGATTCCCACGGACACGGTGGCCGCCTACCACAACTCGAAGACGTGTTCGTGCTGTGGTGAGCGTGGGGATCGGCAGGGACGGCGGTTCCGGTGTCCGAACGACGAGTGTGACGTGGTGCAAGACCACGCTGATCGGAATGCGTCAGTGAACATCGCGTGGCGCGAGACGGCGAAACTCGACGGCAACGAATCGAATTACCGGACTCACGAAACCCAACCACAGGTCAGGTTGGTGCGTCTGTCCGGGTCGGGGCGCGTAAGCCGCCCAACCTCATCCCGCTCGCTTGCCGAGCAGGGAGTGCTAGCACACGGCTGAGGGAACTAGAAAAGCCTCGGGTCACCGCGCCCGAGGCTGTTTACGGGTTTTGGAACCGCGGTTTTCGCCGGCTGTTTCTGTGGACTGTGCTTACGGGATCGCAAGGAAGTTCTCGATCACGTCGTGGCCGACCGCCGTGAGCACGCTCTCGGGGTGGAACTGAACGGCTTCGATGGGGTACTCGCGGTGACGAACGCCCATCACGAGCGGTTCTCCGTCGTGGTCGGCCGTCGCCGACACCACAAGCGAGTCGGGAACCGTCGTCGCGATCAGCGAGTGATATCGCCCGGCGCGGAACCCCTGCTCGAGTCCCTCGAAGACGCCCTCGCCGTCGTGTTCGACCGTACAGGCTTTGCCGTGTACGGGCTCCGGCGCTCGGCCCACGGTGCCGCCGAACTCGTAGACGGCTGTCTCGAGTCCGAGACAGACGCCGAGGGTCGGCACGTCGGGGCTGATCTCCCGGAGGACTGCGGGCGTGACGCCGACGTCGCGGTCGTTTTTCGGATGTCCGGGGCCGGGGCTGATAACGATCGCGTCGGGGTCGACGGCCCGCACGTCCGCGAGCGAGGCGGTGTTTTTCAGGACCGCGGTTTCCGTCCCCGCCTGCTGGCTGACGTACTCTACGAGGTTGTAGGTGAACGAATCGTAGTTGTCGACGAACAGCACCGTCAGCGGGTCCGCGTGCTGGTTCTCGTCAGTCGTTGCCCTCATCGGCTCACCTCCGGTCCGGGCTCGAGATCGCCCGCGTGTCGTTCGCCATCGGCGTCCGTGGTCGACTCCGTGATCTCCTCGAGCGCCGCGAGCACGCCGCCCATCTTCTTCTCGGTCTCTTCGTACTCGTTTTCGGGATCGCTGTCGGCGACCAGCCCCGCGCCGGCGCGGATCGTAATCCGGTCGCGGTCGTCTTCGGCCTCGACCGTCGCCGTCCGGATCACGATCGCGAAGTCGGCGTCGCCACACCAGGAGAAGTAGCCGACGCCACCGCCGTAAAGTCCGCGCGGTTCCGACTCGAGGGCGTCGATGATCTCCATCGCGCGGATCTTCGGGGCTCCCGAGAGCGTCCCGGCCGGGAACGCGGCCCGCGTCGCGTCGAACGCGTCCGAATCGGCGGCCAGTTCGCCCGTGACCGTCGACTCGATGTGCTGGACGTGGCTGTACTTCAGGACGTTCATGAACTCCTCGACGCGGACGGACCCCGCCTCGGAGACGCGGCGAACGTCGTTTCGGGCGAGGTCGACCAGCATCGTATGTTCGGCGCGTTCTTTCTCGTCAGCCAGCATTTCGCCGGCCAGCCGGCGATCCTCGACGGGACTCGAACCGCGGTCGCAGGTCCCTGCGATCGGATTCGACAGTACTTCGCGCCCGCGCACGGAGACCAGCGTCTCCGGACTCGCACCGACGACCGTCAGATCGTCGTGATCGAGCAGATACATGTACGGCGACGGGTTGACCTCACGCATCGCCGCGTAGAACCCGAGCGGATCGATCTCGCCGTACAGTTCCCGCGTCCGGGAGATGACGCCCTGATAGATATCGCCGTCGAGGACGCGCTCTTTGGCCCGGCGGACGCTCTCCTCGTAGTCGACTTTCGCGCCAGCCACCTCGTCCTCGCGGACGAAACCGCCGGTCGTTGGAGTCCCGGACTCGGCTACCGTCTCCGCGACCGTAGCGGCCTCCGAACTGAGTTCGTCGTAGACGACGTCGGGGTCGTCGTCGGGGCCGAGGATCGGCGTGAAGACGATCGACACCGTCCCTTCGCGTTCGTCGAACGCGAGCGTCTTCGTCGTCAGGACGAACTGTGCGTCCGGAAACCGGGACGCCGGCCGCTCGAGGCCGACCTCCTCGAGCCAGAGATCGTAGACGGCGTCGTAGGCGAGAAAGCCGACGAACCCGCCTTCGAGGTGTTGCCGGTCGTGATCGGGGAAGTTCGCGAGTCGAACGTCCGGCAGAGCCGCCCTGAGGGCGTCGATGGTGTCCCCGTCGTTTTCGGGATCGGCGTCGATGAACTCGAGCGGGGCGTCCGGGGAGAGGGCGTCGACGGCCGCGTCGCCGGACTCGACGGTGATTACGGCCTCGGGATCGTAGCCGACGTACGAGTACCGGGCATGGCGTTCCGCGTCGGCCGAGCTGGGCCGGAACGCGCCGTCCGGATCGCTCGAGGCCGTCTTCTCGGCGCTCTCGAGCAGGAACGCGTACGTCGAACGGTCCCGATCGCTCGCGGCTGTGCGACCGGTGAGGGCGGCGTAGGCTGCCAGCGGCGTCGTCTCGACGTCCAGCGTCGTGCCCGCACGGACGACGACCGGCCGGTCGTCGCGGCCGCCAGCGTGCTCGCGGAACGTTTCCCGATCGATGTCGAGCGCCGCCGGGTCGGCAGCCGACCGATCGGGTTCGGAGTCGGACATGGTTACGGCTCCGCTTTCCGCATGGCGTTCTTGGCGCGCTCGACGAACGACCGCACGGCGGCCGCATCCTTGACGCCGCCGTCCGACTCCACGCCGCTTGCGACGTCGACGGCGAAGGGGTCGACCGTCCGGACCGCATCCGCGACGTTGGCGGGCGTGAGTCCGCCCGCGAGGATCAACGGCGACTCGAGGCCGGCAACGGCCAGCCGGGTCCGCTCCCAGTCGTGCGTTCGTCCGGTTCCGCCACCGCCGTCCTCGTCCGGCGTGTCGACGACGAGCCCGTCGACGACATCGTCGTAGGCTTCGGCGGCCGACACGTCGTCGGCCGCGACCGCGAGCAACAGCGTGGCGTCGACGTTCGAACGCAGGTACGCGAGGTCACCCGGCTGGATACCGCCGTGGAACTGGACCGCATCCGGTTCGATCGCTTCGACCAGTTCGATCGCGCGCTCGAGGTCCGACGGCATCGTCACGAGAACGGTCGTCACGAACGGCGGGGCCGCGTCCACGAGGGAAGCGGCCCGCTCGAGCGCTACCTCGCGAGGCGTGTCGACTGAGACGTCACAGATGATCCCCACCGCATCGGCCCCGGCGTCGGCCGCCGTCTCGAGGTCGGCCGCGTTCGTTACGCCGCAGATCTTTACCCGCGTCATCGTCCCCGTTCCGGCTTCGGCTCCGCCGCCGACCGGAGCCGGTCGAGCTTCGTCGCCGCGTCGCCGGCGTCGATTGCTTCGCGTGCGACCGCGACACCGTCCGCGAGCGAGTCGGCCTCGCCCGCGACGTAGATCGCAGCGCCCGCGTTCGCGAGGATCACGTCGCGTTTCGCCCCCGTCACGTCGCCGGTGACGATCCCGCGGAGATCGCGCGCGTTCTCCGCGGGGCTGCCGCCCGCGATGTCGTCGATTGCGTGCTTCTCGAGGCCCAGATCGGACGGCTCGAGCGTGTACTCCTCGACCGACGTGCCGTCGACTTCGGCGGCGATCGTTTCGCCGTGGATCGCGATCTCGTCGGTCCCGGAACCGTGGACGACCAGCGCGCGTTCGACGTCCATGCGTGCAAGCGAGTCGCCGAGCACGGGAACGAGATCGGGGTCGTAGACGCCGACGACCTGTGCGTCCGCGCCCGCGGGGTTCGTGAGGGGGCCGAGCACGTTGAAGATCGTTCGCATCCCGAGTTCCTTTCGGGGGCCGATGACGGCTTTCATCGCTGGGTGAAACACCGGCGCGAGCATGAACCCGATACCGTCGTCCTCGATCGCCGCTTCGACGGCCGGCGGCTCGGCCTCGACGTCGACGCCGACCTCCTCGAGGACGTCCGCGCTTCCCGACGACGATGAGACGGAGTAGTTTCCGTGTTTGGCGATCGGCACGCCCGCCCCGGCGGCGACGATCGCGCTCGTCGTCGAGACGTTGATCGTGTCGTAGTCGTCGCCACCCGTTCCGCAGGTGTCGACCAGTGGCTCCCGGTCCGGCGTGATCGTTCGCGCCGCCTCGCGCATCCCCTCGGCAAAGCCCGCGATCTCCGCCTCCGTTTCACCTTTCGCGCGCAGCCCCGCCAGCAGCGCGCCGATCTGTGCATCGGTCGCATCCTCGAAAACCGCCGCCGAAGCGGCTCGAGCATCCGACTGCGTGAGGTCTTGACCCTCGGTCACCCGTTCGACGTACTCCTTCATACTGATCACCAATGTACGTAGTTGTCTTACAATGATCAAATAAGTACATCGACTTAAGCGTGTCGGAGGTGCCCGTGTGGGTCAACCGCGTACGGCGGCCGATTCGAAACCTTCAATTATGGTGGCCGGCAACGAACGAGTGCAGAGGAAAACGAAGCCAGGCGGGTTGGTGGTCTAGTCTGGTTATGACACCTCCTTGACATGGAGGAGGCCGGCAGTTCAAATCTGCCCCAACCCATTTCTGACGGAATAACCGACGAGCGAAGCGGGGCGATCGTTACGACAGTTCGAACCGGACGAGTCACAGTCCGAGACGGATCGCTTCAGCGTCCAACTCGTCCGTAGATAGCGTTTCCGTGACTGTTCAGTTTACTATGGCCACAAGTGTAACTGGCTAAAATCCCGAAAAAACATACGACTACCACCTCCGGGAGAGAGTTTGGGAGAGAGTATGCAGACAGTGGCTAAGATTTTTGGTAACTGTGAAGAACATCAATGTATGAGTGATAAAAGCGACTCAGAATCGTCCGAAAACCGGTCTGATTCGTCTTCTAGCGAATATTCAAAGAGTAAACGGAAAACTCACGAAGTACAGGGGTCCAAGAAAAAGACGACCGACGATTCATCGGAAGTCACCACCAGTGGCTGGTCGCCGGACGACGGCGCTGGATACATTCCCAGCGAAGAAGGAGGAAAAAACCGGTCATCGGGGAACTCCGATCAGAAATCGTCGGACGAATAGTGACGAATGCCGTTTAATTCCCTTAGCATCGGTGCATTAGCTGCATTCGTCGCACCGGGGTTCGTTTCCGTGATGCTTGCCATCAGCATCGGTGTCGTCGAGCGGAACCCCTCGCGTTTCAAAATACTGATCGCTAGTTTGATCTCCAGTCTGGTAACCAACGCGATATTCATCTGGCTATATCAGGTCCTCTATGGGCCGATAACGGAGCTTTCCCAACTCGAGAACGTGTTTTTCGATCCGGAGTTCCAGCCACAGCTGGTTTTGATTTATGCGGTGATTACGCTTTTACTCGGCGCTGTTTATTCGTTAGAACTGATTTATGAGACACGAGGATGGCTCCGTGATCGTTTCTGGAGCCGTCAAGACGTGCAGCGACATAGACGCCAACCATGGGAAGGGGCGATGGATAACGCGAAACGGGTTCGGGTCAAAACACCGAGCAACGCCCGTATCATTGGCCGGGTAGTCGAGTACAGTCGGATCGAAAAGCCTCGTCAGTTGTGGCTCGACGACGTGTATTGGGTGGACGAAGAAACGGAACAGCCGTTTCAAGACGGTGTTACCGACTCGATCGTTCTCTTTGAGGACGATATCGAACGGATCGCTGTAATTGAAACGGAGTAGATGGATAACCGAGCGGTCCAATCAGGAAGATCGACGTCCGGTACGTCCTCAGCTAACAACTCCATGTGAGAAGCGACGAGCACGCCACTCAACGGCAAAAGAACCGAGTGTCCTCGAGCAGCGCTCGCTCGAATACGGGTCGTCCGTGTCGGTCGGCGCTATTCGCGCGATCGGTTGCGAACGCCACTCGAGTTTTCGAGCACGGTCAGGACGTTCCGGTATCGTTGACCGTAACCGAACCGTAAAAGCGGACGAATCGACTGGCCCGTCACCGCGAGAAGAACCGTTTGATCCGCCCCAGCAGTCCCGTTTCGTCCTCGTCGTCCGCATTCGAGTCGTCCGGCTCCGAATCCGTCTCGACCGATCCGGCAAGCGGTCCCGCGTCGTCGGGAACGCCGTCGGGATCGGCCGCGGATTCCGTGGTCTCGAGGTCGTCCATCGAGAGGTCGATCTCGTCGACTTCGGGCGTCGGATCGCGCCCGTCGCCGGCTTCGGCCGCTCGGACGTCCGCCCCGGTGACGTCGCCGCGTTCGACGCGGGCCGCGAGCGCGTCCGGGTCCGGGTCGGAGGCGGTGCCGTCGTCCGCGGACTCGGTCTCGACCGGCGCTCCGGCGTTTTCCGTGCCCTCGGTCTCGTCCTCGTCGGCCGCAGTTGTGACGGCCGTTCCGGCACCTGCCGCCGTCCCGCCGGCTGTGTCGGAAGACGGCGTCGCCCCGTCTGCGCCCCCGGATTTGGTTTCGGCCAGCGAGTCGAGGATGTCGTCGACGCTCTCCTCGGAGACGACGCGCTGGGGACCGCCGCCCGGCTCGATATCCGTGGAGCCGTCGGCCGACCCGTTCCCATCGACGGGCGGAGACTGTGATCGCTCGTCGCTCATCGTGAGAGGCTGTCGGTCCCGAGACCATAACCTTTCCCCACCGCGGCCGTCCGAGAAACGAACCGGCCGACCGGGGGGATGTCCGAAGATCCGATTCCTTCGGCTCGAGTCGGTCGATGACGCGGACTACGGGGACTCAGTCGGCCGCAAGCGCCGGTCTCGAGAGGACGACGTTGACCACTGCGCCGAGCAACACGAGGATGCCGGCGAAGTACAGCCAGGTGACGAACAGAAGTACCGCACCGACGGCTCCGTAGGCCCGGTAGCGACCGGCGTTTGCCGCGTATAGCTGAAACCCGATCTGGAGGACCGTCCAGCCGACGGCGGCGAAGACCGCACCCGGGAGGATCTCCCCGAGAGCGACCCGAACGGGCGGTAACACGTAGTAGATCGGCAGGAAGACGAGCACGAGTCCGACCAGTAGCGTCAGCCAACTCAACACGCCGGAGAACGGGACCATATCCGCGGCAACTCGGAGTACTGCTCCGATCACGAGCATCAGAGAGAGCGCTCCCGCCCCCGCGACGATCACGGTGAGTCCGTCCCGGATCTGGTCGAGCAGCGTCTCCTCCGTGACCTCGTCGTAAACCCTGTCGAACGCGAGGCTGAGGCCGCGAAACACCTTGAGTGCGCCCCATGCGGCGACGGCGAGCGCGACGACGGTCGCCTCCGCTCGCCCGGATTCGGTCGTCAGCGCGTCGGAGACCAGCGTTTTCCCCGCCTCCGGCAGGAAGTCCCCGGCGACCAGTATCAGCCGTTCGGCCGCGTCTTCGCCGCCGAGTAACGACCCGACGACCAGCGCCAGCAGGACCAGCGGAATCAACGAGACGAACGCGTAGTAGGCGAACCCGGCCGCGAGGAACGTGATGTCCC
Source organism: Halopiger djelfimassiliensis (assembly GCF_000455365.1). Lineage (GTDB taxonomy): Archaea > Halobacteriota > Halobacteria > Halobacteriales > Natrialbaceae > Halopiger_B > Halopiger_B djelfimassiliensis. Next base: position 153,260 of record NZ_HG315688.1, on the reverse strand, counting down.
GGTCGCTTGCTGTCCGATAGATCGCGACGAGCGTCTCCGAGACGTCCATAGCGGGGCTACGGTGGGCAGTCCCAAGAATATGCAAGTCGTCGCGGCCGATCACCACTCGTGACAGAAGTTCTGTGACGCATAGACCTGCCCCTCATCGGTGATGTAGACGCCGACGCCGGCACGGTCCCACCCGGGTGTGTCGTGGTTCTCGAGGATCGCGTCGCGATGATCGGTCGAGTTCATCCACTGGTTGACGAGGCCGGTAGCGACGGCCTCGGCCGTCCGATACGTGACGATCCCGTTGCCGCCGGGTTCTTCGACGGACCTGTCGACCCACGTCAGGGCGATGTTTTCGCCGTAGCCCTGACAGTAATCGTCGACGGCGGTAAACCGGTCGTACGGCCCGTCGCCGTCGGGGTTCGTGTGGCCGAAGTACTCCCGGTCGGCCATGTCGTAGCTGTGGGCGCGGGCGACCGAGCCGACGGTTCCGTCCCACTCGAGGGGGCCGAGGCCGTGTTCGGCTCGTCGGTCGTTGACCTCGGCGTGGACGAAGTCCTCGACGGTTTCGGAGGAGACCGCCTCGATGTCGGTCTCGTAGCTCGATTCACCCGGATCGTTGGGGTCCGTAACTTCCGGATCGCGTTCGCCGGCCGGCGGGGGGTCGGAGCTGGGCGACGGCCGATCCCCGAAGCGGATGTCGTCGACGGTTCCGAGATCGTCGAGGCTCTCGAGCGCGTACGGGGAAAGAACCATAGTCCCGAAAACGAGGCCGCACAGGAGGGCGGCGGCGACGCACAACCGAACCAGCGAGCGAAGGACGCCCCGATTCCGTTGCTCGCGGGACTCCCGTCGGTGCTCCGGACGACGTCCTACCATTACGTCGAATGTCTATGGCATGAAATAAAATGCCCCCGATCGCTCTCACGAACTGATACCGTCCCGCGTCCCGGTCGAACCGGCGGCTATTCCCGTCCGCCGAAAATCGTCTCGTGGACTCCGACGACGAGTCCGGGGACGACGGCCATAAACAGGTGTTCCTCGAGCGGGATGCCGGCGACGTCGATGCCGGTCCGGAGTTTGATATCGAAGACGCCGACGGCGAGCGTGTAGCGGTCCCAGACGTAGGCGATCGGGTACAGCGCGAGGATCGTTACCGCTGCCTTCCGAAGCGCGTTCGCGCGACGAAGCAACAGGGCCGCGACGGCACCCCAGAACAGTTCGGTTGCGAGGTACGTGTATCGGCCGAGGACAGTGATATCGAGCGGCATGGGGGACCGTTCACCGGTGAGGCCCAAGAGCGTTCCCGTGGCCCAGACGAAGGCCGCGTGGATGTGGGAACAGGCAGTATCTTCAAAACCCCTGCGCCAGTATATCACGGTAGAAGGATGAATATCGCTGATATCGCCACCCAGGATTACATCGAGGTCGACGTCGGGACACGGATGGGGAAGATCCGTTCTACCTTCGAGGACGGCAACCCCAAGGGCATCATCGTCACCAACGATGGGGAGTACGAGGGCGTCATCAGCGAGCGGGAAGTCCTCCAGTCCCACGTTGAGGACGACGCGAAGGTGGCGGCACTCACCAAACCCAGCCGCAACTCGCCGGCCCCGAAGGTCGCCCGGAACGAAGACGTCCGGGAGACCGCACGCGTGCTCGTCGAGAGCAACGAGAAGGTCGCGCCGGTCTTCGAAAACGGCGAACTCTGGGGGGTCATCACCGACGACGCCATTCTCGAGGCGGTGCTTGACAACCTCGATACGCTCACCGTCGAGGACATCTACACGGCCGATCCGGTTACGATTCAGGAGGATGAGGGGATCGGCAAGGCGATCAACCACCTGCGCGAACACGGCATCTCCCGGCTGCCGGTGGTAAACGAAAACGGGTTCCTCGCGGGCGTCGTGACCACCCACGACATCGCCGACTTCGTCATCCGCAAGAGCAATTCGACGACGACCGGCGACCGGGTCGGGGATACCCAGCGGATGCTCGACGTGCCGGTCTACGACATCATGACCAGTCCCGTGGAGACGACGACGCTCGACGCGACCGCCAAGGACGCCGTCGAGACGATGCTCGAGAACGATTTCGCCGGCCTGATGGTCACGCCGGAGGACGACGACCGCGTCGTCATCGGCGTCATCACCAAGACCGACGTCCTGCGTGCGCTGACGTTCACCGAGGAGGAACGCATGGACGTCCAGATCACGAACATCTCGATGCTCGATACGATCACCCGGGAATCGATCGTCGAGAGCATCGAGGACGTCGCCGACAAGTACGCCGACATGCAGGTCGTTCACGCGCACGTCCGCTTCAAGGAGCACAAAGAGAAGCTCCGGGGGACGCCGCTGGTCCACTGTCAGGTCCGTCTCCGGACGAACAAGGGGCAGGTCGCCGGCACCGGCGAGGGCTACGGCGCGGAGAACGCCTTCCGGGTCGCGCTGGATAAACTCGAGCGCAACGTCCTCGAACTCAAGGGCGTCACGAGCGACGAGGAGTACCGCGGCCAGCTCCTGCGGAAACTGAACGAGCTGTAGGCCTTCGGAGTCCCGTTTTTTCGAGGGCCGTTCTAGAGTCGCTGTCGACCCTCTCCACCTTCGACGCCCTCGTCCGTGATGCGGAACTGGGCGGACTCGCCGGCCGGCTTCGATCGGTGTTTCTCGAGGGTCGCACGTCGGTTCCCGCCGCGAAAGCGCTCGAGTCGGAGGACGACGCCGGTCCAGTGCTCGAGCGTGTTTCCGCCGAGCGCGCGCGTGCGATCCGAGTCGGGGTCGGCGAACACCTGATTCGTGAGCACGACCGCCAGATCGTGTTTGCGAGCCAGCGAGAGGAGGTGTGTCACCTGTCGGGTGACGCGTCGCAACGCGTCGCCTTCGTCGCTGTCGCCGATGCGCTCGAGCCGGTAGAAGCCGGTCGCACTGTCGAGGACGATCAGATCAGCTCGTTCGGCGAATTCCCCGGCATCGCGGACGGCCTCGGCCTGTTCCTCGAAATCGAGGGCGTCCTCGATGACGATCCGCGAGGCGACGGCTTCGACGTCCGCGGCGTCGCCGACGCGGGCGGACAGCAGTTGCTCGAAGCGGTCGGCCGAGACGCCTTCGGTGTCGATGTAGACGACGGTGCCGTCGGCGACGGCCGCCTCGACCGCGGCCGACAGCGCGAGATTCGTCTTTCCCGCGGCCGGCGGCCCGTACAGCTGTGTTACGGTCCCGCGCTCGAACCCCCCTCCCAGTAGCTCGTCGACCGGCCCACAGCCGGTCGGGATCGCCTCGTCGTTCACGGTTCGAGTTCGGGACTGGCGCGCAAAAAGTCCCCGAAACCCGCTGGGATCGTGGCTCGAGGGAAGGCGGACACGTTTATTCGGACCGGGAACGAAACGCCGAGCGTGATCGTCGTCGCCACGGCGGACTTCGAGGTGTACCACGGCGTCGTCAACGAGTTGCGCGACCGCGGGACCGGATTCACGACTATCGAACCGGACGAGGAACTGCCGGATCGAACCGCCGTCGTCGTCACCGACGACGGCCACGCCGACGACTTCGAGGACGTCACCACGATCGTCGCCGAACCGGACGATCCTCGACGCGCAGTCGATCAGGCCCTGACCGCAGTCCGGGGCGACGGTGGCCGGACGATCGTCGGGGTCGATCCGGGTCGGAAACCCGGGATCGCCGTCCTCGCAGGGGAGATGGTCGTCGCCGCGTTTCAGGTGCCACTGGCCGACGCCGTCGACGTGATCCAACGCGAGGTCAGCGAGGCGACCGATCCGGTCGTCCGGATCGGCGACGGCTCCCGGCTCCAGAGCGCGAAACTCGTCAACGATCTCGAGGACGTACGGGTCGAACTCGTCGACGAAACCGGAACGACGCCGTATCTCGGAACCGGGACCCGTGGCATGGACGACGTCCTCGCCGCGGTGAACATCGCCCGCCTCGAGGGCGACGTCGTCGACGCCCGTGAGATCGAGCCGACCGACGGCGAACTCCAGGTTATCAAGGATCGGTCGCGCGAACGAAGCGAGACGAACCGGGCGATCGACGAAGTGCTGGCTCGACGCGTCGCGGCCGGCGAGTTGACGATCGACGAAGCGCTCGACGAGCACCGTGACGGCGACGAATAACGCCCGCTATCGGCCCGTCGAGCGCCAGCCGTCCCGGACGACCGACCGTGTGACGGCCCACCATCCGGCCCCACCGCCGAGACAGCCGCCGAACGCGAGCCAGCCGTCTGTCGTGCCGCCGGTCACGAGGACCGCCAGAACGCCGAGCAGCGTCGCCCCGGTAAACGCCTTCGACGGATCGCGGTCGGTTACCCGTTCCGCGAGGAGGAGATAGCTCACGCCGAACCCGACCGAAGCCACGACGTCGACGAGGTAGTGGACGCCGAGTGCAAGCCGTGAGAATCCGACGAGTCCGATCAGAGCCGACGCGGCGAGAAGCCGTCGGCGAAGCGACCATCGATCGCCCCACAGGGCCAGTGCCGTCCACAGGACCGTCGCCGCCATCGTGTGCCCGCTGGGAAAGCCGCCGCTCTCGCGGGGAATCGCCTGTATCGACGCCGGCGGCCGGGAAAGCCCGAACGTCGTTTTCAGGACGAGCGTGAGCGCGAGTCCACCGAGCACGACCGCACCGATAAACGCCGTCCTGTCCGAGACGAGTCGGTCGGAGCCGCGTTCGACCGAGCAGTACGCGTCCGCGCCGACGACCAGCAGTACGACGCCGCCGACGACGAACTCGTCACCGAGCATCGCGGTGAGTTCGAACAGTTCCACGGTCCACTCCGGGAGGGCGGCGCGTATCAGTTCGGTAATCCCGAGACTGCGATTCATAACGGGGGCCGACGACGGCGGCGACGGTTCGGCGTCGTCGTCTCGGGTTCCCGTATTCCAGCCTGAAAGTTAATTCTTTCACCGATCGTCGGGACACGGGTATCCGGACTCGACGGGCGCGGCTCCGGGTTTTGTTTCTCCGAGGACACCGGGTCACTGCGACGGCTCACTCGGAACAGACCGTTTCGGCGGTCACAGTCGCGGTCCCCGTCTGGATGCGCGTTGTCCTCGAACTCCGCTCTCCATCGTCCCGTTAGGTTGACCGTTTCGCGATAACAGGGAACTGAACGCCTCGCGGCGAGTGTGTAGGAGGCTGCAAACAATACCCGTTCGGCTGAAACGCCCGCTGAGAGTATATGGCCGACGAACCGGACCCCGCTGCGATCGCAGACGCGGCGGCCGCCTTCCGTGACGACTACGACGACGGCGACTTCGCACTCGAGTCGGTTCTCGCCGTCGATGCCGAACACGAAACCTGGACGTTCGACGATATCCCGCTCGATTCCGGCACGTTCGGCGAACTCGTTTCCCGCGGGATCGTCACGAAATCCGACGGCGAATACCGGATCGTGAGCCGCGAGGGCGTCCGGGCAGGACTCGAGGGCAGGGAACTGTCGCTCGAGGGGGGATCGAACCGAGAAGCGGAAACCGGACGGGCGGTTCCGATCTCGGTCGACGGCCGCACGGCCGTGGCGGTGGTCGGCGCACTCGTCGTTCTGTTTGGCATGCGAGCGCTGAACTACCGGGCCGTGTTTCGCGGTGACCGCGTCGTCTCTCCGGCGAACGACCCGTATTACTACCGATACTGGATGGAGCAGCTGCTCGCGGAGTCAAACGGACCGACGGACTGGAGCGTGGTCACGGCGATGCCCGACGGAGCGGCCGAGACGCGACCGCTGACTCACGCCGGCAACTGGTTCCTCGCCGAACTCCTCGGCGGCGATCAGTGGGCGGCGGACATGGTCGCGGCGTGGCTGCCGGTCGCCGCCACGGTCTGTCTCGGGGTCGTCATCTACTGGCTCGCTGTCGTCGTCACCGACGACGTTCGCGTCGGCGTGGCGTCGGTCCTTCTCTTTGCGTTGACGCCCGTCCACGCCGTCTACACGGGACTCGGGTTCCTCGAGCATCGGCTCTACCAGTATTTCTGGATCGGCGTGACGCTTTTGACCCTCGCCTGGTTGGCCGTCGACCTCCGGCGACGGGAACGCGAGTCGACGCCGCGGGAGACGGTCCGGGGACATCTCCGACGTCCGTGGACGTGGCTGGCGGCGATCGCGCTCGCCATTGCGATCGGGCTGTCGATGCACACGTGGGGCGGGTCGGTTTTGTTACTCGTTCCCGTCGCCGTCTACGCCGGATTGAAGGTCGCCGTCGACGTGCGCGAGGGACTGCCCGTCTTGGCAAACGTCCCGATTCTCGTCGGACTGGCCGGCGGCTGGCTCCTCGCGGCGTTCCTGCATGTTCGCTGGGGGTGGCACCAGCCGTTCGTCGCCGTCGTCCCTCTGCTCGTGGCGGTCGGCGCTGGCGTCGTGATCGCGCTCGGGAAACTGTGGCGACGCACCGAGTGGCCCGTCGGCGGACTGGTCGGACTCGAGGGTGGCCTCGCTGTCCTCGGGTTGCTCGCGGTTCGTCAGTTGCGCCCGGCGGAGTGGGCGAGACTCACCGAACGGGCCGGTGACCTGTTTCTCAGGACGGGGATCGCGGAGACGGTGTCGTTGTTCAGCATCGACGACGCGGTGGTTTTCGGGCCGATCATTCAGCTCGGAGTCGAGTTCTACGTCGCGCTTTTGGTGCTTGGCTGGGCGTGCTGGGTCGCGTCTCGACGCTACGAACCGGGATGGTTGTTGCTCGCCGTCTACGCGGTCTTCTGGCTCGCCCTGGCGACGATTCAGGGCCGCTTTGCCGCACAGTTGGCGGTCCCGCTGTCGATATTCGGCGGCGTGGGACTCGTCTACCTGTTGGCGTGGGCCGATCTCGCGCGCGTTCCGAAACCGTTTCGACGCCGGTCGTCCCGTGACCGGCAGGCCGGACACACGGCGGATCGAGGCACCGTCGCCGACGGCGGCGAACACGAGCCGAGTATCGTCGTTCCGCGCGACCCAAAAACACTCGTTGCGCTGCTCTGGATCGGGCTGTTGATCTGCGGGCTCAGCCTGATTTTCGTCCCGTCGTTGAGCGCCCAGACGACCCACGACGACGCGAAACTCGAGGCCGCGACGGCTATCGACGAACACGCCGAGGACGTCGGCCGCGAGTATCCCGAGAACTTCGTGTTGAGCAAGTGGGGTGACAACCGGTTCTACAACTATTTCGTCAGCGGCGAGGCCGAGCGATACACGTACGCGTTCAACACGTTCGAGGAGTTCCGGACGGACGAGGATCCGGACGACTGGTACGCGACGTTCGACGAAAGCGACGTCGGATACGTCGTCATGACCGACGCGAGTGGCGGCTACGCGGTGGAGAGTTCACGGGCACGACTTCACGACGAACTCGGCACCGGCGGGGACGGGAGGGAACCGCTCGCCCACTATCAGGCGGTCTATCTCCACGACAACGTGACGGCGTTCGCCGTCGTCCCCGGTGCGACGATCGTGGCGGATGCAGAGCCCGGTGAGACGGTAACGGTCGAAACCGACGTAACCGTCTCGGGGGAGACGATCCAGTACGAGCGAGAGGTCACGGCCGACGAGAACGGTCGAGTGACGGCGCGAGTCCCCTACCCCGGCGAATACACCGTCGACGGGCGGAGCGTCGACGTCTCGACGGCGGCCGTCGAAAGCGGCGAGAGCGTCCGACTCGAGTAACGTCTTCGTTCGGGGTTCCGAGTCGATTGTGCCGGACTCGGTTCCGTCGGCCGCCGTCCGGGAGAATCACACCCCTTACACGTTACCGAAATGAATCCGTGATCGGTCGGTGGGGATCCGCTATTAGTAACGTCACCTGATAGTTCGAGTGTTCCTTCACCGTTCGTTTTTGTTCTCTGGAAAACATACAGACGTGCTGGATGGTAATTGATGTCAAAAGGATTAATTTTCGGCAGCGAACGCACACGAGAAAATATCAAATAAGTTATACTATGTGCCGGTGTGTCATCGAATGAATGGTTACGGGATGGCAGTACCGCGTGGTGAGCGCTCTCGGCGTGATCTTGCTGACCGCCGGGTCGGTGCTGATCGCGAATCACCCGCTGTTCCAGTCGTTGCTTACGACGTACGTGCCACCGTTCGATCGACTCGACGGGACCGTGTTGACCGGCGCGTCGCTGTACTGGGCGCTCGTGTTGAGCGTCCTCGCCGTTGCGGGGAGCCTCATCCCGTTGTACAAACCACAGCCCCGCCGCATCCTCGATACGATATTTCTCGCCCAAAAACGCGTCCTCGCCGGTGGCCTCGTTCTCGCGGCGGTTGGCTACTTCAAGTGGTCCTACCGGCTGCCGCGAGCGACGCTTGCGATGACGATCGGTTCGTTGCTGGTGGCCGTCCCCGCGTGGTTCGTTTTGATCCGTCGGCCGACGAGCGAGCCCGAACGAATGCTGATCGTCGGCGATGACCCCGCACAGATCGAGCGGATCGCCCCGGCGATTCCGGTTCCAGTTCTCGGGTATCTCTGTCCGTCCGTCGTCGACATCGATGGCGAGTCAAGGGCCGTCGGTACCGCCACCGACGGCGGCACGATCGCCGAAATCGACGTTCCAGCGACCGCCACCGAACCGAACGGACGACTGGACTCGCTTTCCCGTCTCGGCGGCTTATCGAGGCTCGAAAACGTTCTTCTGGAGTACGACATCGATACCGTCGTACTGGCGTTTCGTCACGCCGATCGGGCGGAGTTCTTCGGCGCACTCGACACCTGTCACGAGCACGGCGTCAACGCGAAAGTCCACTGGGAGTACACCGACAGCGTGCTGGTCTCGGACGGGGACGTCGGGGAACTCGTCGACGTCGACCTCGAGCCGTGGGATCCGCTCGATCACCTGTTCAAGCGACTCTTCGACGTCGGGTTCGCGGCGGCCGGGTTGATCGTCGCCGCGCCGGTGATGATCGGAATCGCCGTCGCGATCAAACTCGACAGCCCCGGGCCGGTGTTGTACAGCCAGAACCGGACGACCGGGTTCGGCGAAACCTTCCCCGTGTACAAGTTCCGGACGATGGTCCCGGAGGGGGAATCCGCGACGCCGTCGGTGGACGAGGAGAACGATCGAATCACGCGGGTGGGTCGTGTGCTGCGGAAAACGCATTTCGACGAACTCCCGCAGCTCTGGTCGATCCTGACCGGCGATATGAGCGTCGTCGGGCCGCGAGCCGCCTGGACCGAAGAGGAAGTCTTGCTCGAAGAGGACACCCCGGCGTGGCGAAAACGCTGGTTCGTCAAACCCGGTCTGACCGGGCTGGCGCAAGTAAACGGAGCCAAGAGCACCGATCCGGGCGCGAAATTACGCTACGATCTCGAGTACATCCGCAAACAGTCGTTCTGGTTCGACGTGAAGATCGTGATCCGACAGCTCTGGGAAGTGTGTACGGACCTCCGAGAGACCGTCTAAGGACCTCCCCACCATCCGCACGGGACCATGAACGTCGCTACTGCACCGGTAACACGCGAATACCCATCGATCAACCCGGCCGTTTTCCGACGGCGTCGGCCCGTCGTTTCGGGACCGGAAATACGGCCGCTTCCGCCTCGCGTGCCGCCATACTGCTCGAACGTAAGCTTCCCCCACTGCCGTTTGAGACGGGGTGCAGCGACTGAAACGGTCCGATTACTAAGTGCGTTCTCGCCGACGCTCCGGCCAGAAGGCCAACGACGCGGTACCCGACTCGAGGGTTCGAGGTGGCTGATGAACGGTTAGAACTCGTTACGATGTCCGCTCCAACCGACGTTGACGCTGATCTCGACTGGCGCAAAAAGGCAACGGCACTCTATCGTGTCGCACGGTTTCGACCGCGGTTTGCGGTCGCAGTCATCGGACTGAGCGTCGTCGCCGCCGCGCTCGAGGGGTTCGGTCTCAGCTTTATTATGCCGATCGTCGAACTCGCGCAGGCCGATTCCCCGGCCGAGGGTGCGGACGGGTTGTTAGGGGTGTTTCTCGGGATCTATCAAACGCTGGGGATTCCGTTCACGCTGGGCTATCTCGTAACCGGTGTCGTGGCGGTGATGACGGTGCGGTTTACCACCTCGTTCGTGGTCGGCTGGTTCAAGGCGGCGATCGAGACGACCTACGTCAGACACCTCCAGCAAACGGCGTTCGACCGCGCACTCGACGCCGAAATCGCGTACTTCGACGAGGAGGGGTCGGACGACATCATGAACGCGATCGTCACGCAAGCCGAGTACGCCGGTCGAGTGATCAAGTATACCCTGAACTGCATCGAACAGGGACTGCTGGCGCTGATGTACGTCGCGCTCGCGCTTTTCATTTCGCCGCTGTTGACCCTCTTTACCGCCGTCTTCCTCGGCGGAACGACCCTTCTGTTCAGATACGTCCTCGACGCCGGCTACACGCTCGGGGACGAAGTCGCCGCGGCCAAGGAAGGGATTCAGTCGCGGGCACAGGCCGGCACTCAGGGCGTCAGGGAGGTGAAACTGTTCGGCATGGCCGATGAACTCCGCTCCGGGTTCGCCGACGCGGTGTCGCAGTTCGAGCAGTATCGCATCACCCTGCAGCGAAACAGCGAAGCGATCCGGAACTTCTACCAGCTGACGACGGCGGTGACGGTGTTCGTGCTCATCTATCTCGGACTCACGTTCTCCTCGATGACGCTCGCGGAGCTGGGTGTCTTCCTGTTTGCGATGTTTCGGCTCGGACCGAAGGTGAGCAATCTCAACAAGTCCGTCTATCAACTCGAGGGGGAACTCCCACATCTCGTTCGAACGCAGGCGTTCATCGACGAACTCGAGCGAAACCGCGAACCGAGCGCCGGATCGCGGTCGGTGCCGTCACCGATCGATCGAACCGAGTTCCACGACGTTCGGTTCGGCTACGACTCGAGCGAGGAGCCGGTGCTTCGTGACGTTTCGTTTTCCGTCGACCGCGGGGAGTTCGTGGCGTTCGTCGGTCCCTCCGGAGCCGGCAAATCGACGATCGCATCCCTGCTCGCCCGCATGTACGAACCCGATAGCGGCGAGATCCGAGCCGACGGAACGTCGATCTCGGCGTTCGATATCGACGCGTGGCGCTCGAAAGTATCGATCGTCAGACAGGATCCGCACGTCTTCAACGACACGCTCCGACGGAACCTGACGATCGGCAACCGCGAGGCGACGCAGGACGAGATCGATCGGGTCTGTGAAATCGCACAGGTGACCGAATTTATCGGGGAGTTGCCCGACGGGTACGAGACGGTGCTCGGGGATCAGGGGGTGAAACTGTCCGGCGGTCAGCGACAGCGGGTCGCGATCGCGCGAGCGCTCCTGAAAGACGCGGACATCCTGATCCTCGACGAGGCCACGAGCGATCTGGACACCTCCCTCGAGCGGCAGGTCCACGATGGCATCGAGTCGATGGATCGGGATTACGCCATGCTGGTGATCGCACACCGCCTGTCGACGGTCACGAACGCCGACCGGATCTACACGATGGAAAACGGCGAAATCGTCGAGTTCGGCCGCCACGACGAACTCGTCGACCGGGACGGCAAGTACTCGCGCCTGTACGCGTTGCAGTCGACGTGACTGGTGACATCCCATGAACGTATTCCACGGTCCCGTCGAGATTTCCGGCCAAGTGTACAATTATGCGAAAGCCATCCGGCAGTGTGGTCACGATGCGACGGCAGCGGTGTTCCACCCACATCAGTACGGGTACCCCTACGACGAACTGATTTACCCGAACGGACACCCCGGCCGCTGGCGCGGACGACTCCGCCGGATGAGGTATACGGCGACCGCCTTGCGTCGGTTCGACGTCTTCAACTACTGGTTCGGGCGAACGATCCTCGGTGGCCTCGACCTTCGAGCGGCAACTGCGCTCGGCAAGCCGGTCGTGATGACGTTTTGCGGGAGCGAAATCCGATCGGTGGGAAACGCAGCGGCACAAAGCCCGTATCTGGACGCGGATTCGTGGCCGAGAACGGGTCCCGACGAGGAGTATCTGGAACGGCTGAACGAGGCGATCGACGTAGCCATCGTTCGCTACTACGAACTCGAACCGTACGTCGAGCAGTACTTCGACCGTGTCGAATACGTTCCTCGAGCCGTCGACTGTGACCGGATTCAGCCGTCCGACTCCGAGGAGACGACCGATACGATTCGAATCGCGCATGCGCCGAGTAACCGTGAGATGAAAGGGACGGCGACGATCGAGGCTGCCGTCGAAGCGCTTCAGGCCGACGGGCTAAACGTCGAACTTGCCGTTATCGAGGGGACACACGACGACGTCATCGCGGAACTGCAACGCGCGGCTCTCGTCGTCGACCAACTCAAACTCGGCACTTTCGGCAATCTGGCACTCGAGGGAATGGCGACGGCGACGCCGGTCGTTTGTTTCCTCCGTGACGACATCGCGGAGCGATACCCCGATTCGCTCCCGATCGTTACCGCGACGCCGGAGACGGTCACTGACGTGCTTCGTGATCTCGCAGCCGATCCGGAGCGTCGCCACACTCTCGGTCTGGACGGCCGTGACTACGTTACTTCACACCACGATCTCCGTACCGTCGGCGAACGGCTGCTCGAGTTGTATCGGTCCCTCTGACGATGTCACAACTCCGTCCGTTACTCATCGGGTACAACTATCCGCCCGGCGGTGGGATCGGTTCGATCCGCATCTCGAAATTCGCCAAATACCTGCCGGAACCCTGGGATGTTCACGTACTCACCGCGGCCGGTAATGCCGGGCCACAGACCGATGCTGCGGTTGACGACGGGGGAAACGCAACGATACACCGCGTTTCCGAGGTCTGGCCGACGGCTCCCAAGGACTTCGACAAGATACGGTGGATGCCGCCGCTTTGCCGGGAGATCCGACGCCTCCATCGGGAGATCGATTTCGACGTGATCTGGCACACTGCCGGCCCGTTCCTTCCACTCACGGCCGCGCTGTTCGTGAGCCCGATGTTACGGATACCGTACGTTGCCGACTTTCGAGACGCGTGGACGCTCCAACCCTACACGCCCGAACGAACCGTTTTCGGGCACGTGAACGACGCGGTCTCGTCACTCGCCGAACCGCGGGTTCTGCGAACGGCCACGGCCGTGACGACTGCGACGGACGGCATCACCGACGCGTATCGAGACCAGTATCCGTCGCTGTCGTCGAAGTTCCGAACGATAGCGAACGGGTACGATCCGGCTGACTTCCCGGATCACGACGTCGAGAGCCCCAGCCGGTTTACGATCGTCTACGCTGGAAAGTTCGGTCACTACAGGGACGTCACGCCGTTCGTTCGTGCGCTGTCGAACGTCAAGCCGGAAGGCGACGTTCGGTTTCTCCACGTCGGAAAGCCGGAGCCGGCCGTCCGGTCGGCCGTCGATCGGTTCGGCCTCGCCGACCGGTTCGAGTGTACGGGTTTCGTCGACCGGTCGGAGGTTGCACGGCGGATTCAACGCGCTGACGTCGGTCTGGCCGTTTCCGGCGGCTCTCCTCAGGAGATGACGACCAAAATCTTCGATTACATCGCCTGTAAAACGCCGATCCTCGCGTGTGGGCCGCCGACCGGATCGATGGCGAACGTCGTTTCCCGATTCGAGCACGGCTACGTCGCCCGGAATCGAACCGACGAGATCACGAAGGCTCTCGGTCGGCTTCTCGAGACTCGGCCTCGAGCGCTCGGTCCCGGCCCGTACGACGAGTACACGCGAGAGCGATCGGCGGAACGACTCGCGGAACTCTTTCGTCGTACCATCTAGTCGTGTTCCTGACTCACACTCGAAATCAACAATGCGACGATGAGTAGGCTAAGCGTAAAGACGCGGCGAGACTGTGGGACTCCAGCGACCGTCCATGCTGCAACGGAACCGCTGAACCATCCGACGACCGCAACTGCTGCACCCCAGAATACGGGCTGGTACTCGAACAGTGTCCCGTCAATTGTTTTTTCGATCCCGATTTTGAGAGCGCCACCGAGTACCACGGCAAACGCGATAATACCAGTTACCCCGTAGTGATACCACCACGAGAGAAATCCGCTCTCGATGTGTACGATTCCTGCATCTAACTGCACGGCTTTCGATGGGCCGTGTCCGATAAGCGGTTGTTCCAGTATTATCGGAACGGCCGTATTCCAGATTTCGAACCGTGTTTGGAGCGAATTGTCCTGTAACGGATTCTGTAAATAGGCAAGCCGTCCGACTTCGAAGACGACTACGATGAGGAAGATTCCGACGATCCCACTGAGCGACGTAGCCAGTATCGTCGCTCGTCGTCGTTTCCGTTGACCGATCCTTCCGAGAGCGATAACAGCCCCGACGACGCAGAACCCGATTACGGTTGCGATCAACCCGCTCCGTGACCCAGTTACTACGATCGAAGCGCTGAAAAGAAGGGACAGTGCCATCCAACCGATCAACCTCTCTTTCTGCAGTGGAGCGTCCCTTGCGATATGTCGATAGCTCTGGGCGAACGCGAAGAACAACGGCGGGAGCAGGAGTTTAGCTAGCGTATTCGGGTTCGTAGTCGTTGCAGTCGGCTCCTGTACGATGATTCGTTGTTCGCGAGCAGTGTATATCGGCGCGATCCTCTCTACTGCGAACGTGACGTTCAGCGACTGTAATATCGCCACTACTGCGACTCCACCGGATAGCAAGACGATGAGCAAAAGCGCACGTTTCGCGGTTTCTGTCGGGAGATTTCCACCGACTGCTACGACGAGTCCGACGTATCCGATCCAGATGATGAGATCATACAACTCGCTGATCCCCGCGGGACCGCCGTAGATGACCGCGTTGACCGTAACGCTCACTGCGATCGTGATCGTAACTGCGAGAAGTCCCATCAGAAGATGATTGATCGGGATATTGACCCTATCGAAGTTGATATAAACGATGAGACCAACCACGAGCGGGAGCAGAACTTGATCCGCCCGTAAAATCCCGCCTTCGGGCCCGATCGTGGCCGGCGGTGTAAAGTACGGGCTCCAGAGTACGGCAACAACCAGCCCGTAGATCACGGCCCCGATGCCGTATCCGGACAGCCATTGATGGGTATCAAACTTTACAGCCATGCCGCCAATGTGGCATTCGTCCCACCAGGGAACACAACTATCTTTCTACCGTTTGCGATCTCGAATTCGAGTATCCGGTTCTTACTTTTGGCGAACGCGGCCCAGCGGTCAGTATGGATCTCGTCTTCGTCTCTCATCTCTTTCCGACCCCGAAACAGCCGACGAAGGGTATCTTCGTCCTGCGACAGGCGGAAGCGCTCTCGGACCGCGGACATCACGTCCGGGTTATCTCACCCGTCCCGTACGTTCCCCGACCGGTTTCCCGTCTACTGAACCGACCTTCGTCGGCGACTATTCCACAGAGGGACCGCTACGGTGACGTTACCGTGTACTATCCTCGATATTTCTCCCTCCCTCGGCCCGAAACCCTCCCGCTGGTCGCCTACTCGTTCCGGCGAACGCTCCGGAACCACCGACCCCTGTTCGAGTCCGCGGATCTCGTCAATGCACACGTCGCCGTTCCGGACGGGTTCGCGGCCGCCCCCCTCGCCCGATCGCTCGAGATTCCGCTGGTGACGACGATCCACGGGGCCGATCTCCAGCACTCGATCCACCGGCCGTTCATTGAGCCGCAGGTCGAAACCGCAGTCGCGTCGTCCGAGACGGTGATCCTCAACAGCCACAAGCTCCGTCGGATCTTCACGAGTCAGTTCGATAGGAAACACGACATCGAGGTCGTCCACAACGGTATCCCGGTGCAACTGATAGCCGAGACCTCTCCTCGAGAACCGGACGGAACGTCTTGCAGTGTCATCAGCGTCGGGTCCCTCACGGAGACCAAAGGCCACCGGTACGCGCTCGAGGCGATCGCGAAGCTCCCGGAGCGTCTCGAGTACCTGATCGTCGGTGACGGACCGCTCAGAGCGGAACTGGAAGAGTATGCGACCGACCTTGGAATCAGGGCGGACGTAACGTTTACCGGGTCGGTCCCACACCGGGACGTCTTCGGGTATCTGCAGTCGGCGGACGCGTTCGTCCTGCCGAGTTACGAGGAGGCGTTCGGGATCGCCTATCTCGAGGCGATGGCCTGTGGGCTGCCGGTTATCGCCTGCGAAGGGGAGGGACCCGCGGATTACATCACGGATCGCCAGACCGGCTTTCTCGTCCCGCCCCACGAGCCGGATGCGATAGCGGAAGTCCTGCAGGAACTCCGGGCCGACCCCGACCTCAGACGGCGCGTCAGTGATCGCGGCCAGCGAACGGCGATAAACGCCTTTAGCTGGGAGCGGAACGCGAAAGCCGTCGAACGAATATTCCGAGACGCGGCCGAAGAGCACGGCTCGCGTAAAAAACCGGCCCGTCGTCTTCGGTCGAAACCTTAATCGAGGTATCCCAGATCGCGGAGATGATCCTCGGTAGCGCCGTGATCGACCGTCGGAGCGGCGGTATCGTACTGGATGACGCCACCGCGTTCGCCGAGTCGCGAATAGAGCGGTTCGTACTCCGTGGGGATATCGTTCGCGGAAACAGCGTGGCTTTTAGCCCAGACGAGTTTTTCGGTGTGGTCCCGGACCGCCGTACAGATCACCTGGTCCGACCCCTCCCGCCGTGCTCCGAAGCACTTCCGTCCGGATTCCGAACGAATGCCGCGGTACGTCGTGATCGATCCGTCGTCGCGTTCTTCCCACTCGGAGACCATCAACACCCGTTCGCGGTGTAGCTCCGACGGTCGCATAGTCGGGGTGGATTCGAGTCCGGCGGCATCCACCAGCAGCGATTTCAGATCGACGAGGCTTACCTGGCCATCGTTCGACGACTCCGGCCAGTCCGGTCGTCCGATGACGAGCGGAACCCGCACGATGTCCTCCCAGAACGCGGGTGGGACGTGGCCGAGCATTCCGTATTCGTCGCGGGACAGGATCTCCCCGTGATCGGCCGTGATGACGACGACATCCGACTCCGGATCGTAGTGTCCTCGTTCCTCGAGCGTGGAGACGAAGTCGGTCACTTCCGTGTGGAGATACTCACAGCACGCCTCGTACGCAGTGGCGACGTCTTCCAGTTCCGGCTCGCTCAACCCTTCACCGTTCGATTTGATCGCGTTTCGCGTGAACTCCCCTAGCTCGCTTCGCGACCGATATCGATTGAACTGCCGCTCGTCGATGTACTCGCTCGGAGGTTGATACGGATGATGCGTATCCATGTAGTGGATCCAACAGAATACCGGGGCGTCCGACCGCCGGTCCCGAAGCCACTCGAGCGCTCGGGAGTGCAATTCGTTCGCATCCCTGTAGAACGACTCGTTCGCTCCGCCGACGTTCTGTATCGGCTGTACGACGTTGAAATAGAGCGTTTCGAAGAGCCCGAACGCCGGCTCGAGCGGACTCTCCTTGATGTGGTTTGCGAGACGTTTTTTCCGACTCGGTCGTCCGAGGTTGCCGGTGACGAATCCCCGGTCGTAGTTGTATTCCGCGCCGAAGAGGTAGTTGTCCGTCCACAGGGCGCAGTCGTACCCGCCACCCGTGAACGCCTCCGAAACCGGCGTCGGTCCCCCGGATTCGGGAATCCCCCACGCCGAGATCTCGTCCGTGTACGTTCCGGTAACCAGTGCGGGCACCGCCGAACTCGTAAACGATGCCGGTGCGATCGCGTCCGTAAAGTTCACCCCGTTCACGCGTGCTGCAAGCTGTTGACTCCGATTTTCGAACCACGAGTACGGGAGGGAATCGCTAGAGAGGACGAAAACGTTCGGCCGGTCTGCCATAGTCCATTGCTCGTCCAGCGATCGAGGAAAACTAGGGGTTCCGTTTCAGCGACTGACAACCGGACGATAGACTGATATCACGGCCCGTGGACACCAGAAGCGAGTCTCCAGTACACCGAACAGATGGACGGACTTCACCTGACGACGGCTCACGACCCGGTCGATACACGGATATTCGACAAGGAAGCGCTGAGTCTCGAGCGATCGGGGTTCGATGTCGGGATTATGGCCCACGAACCCCCCGGCCGGAGCCGAAACGGGGTCCGATTTTACGACCTCGGAGCCGCCGACACTCGGCTCGATCGATGGCGCAGCATCCGGCGGGTAGTTCGAAACGCAACGGCCATCGACGCGGCTCTCTATCACTTCCACGATCCGGAGTTGATTCCGGTCGGAATCTATCTCTCCGAGACGACCGACAGCGCCGTCATCTATGACGTTCACGAGGATTACGGCCACGTAGCTACGACCAGGGAGTGGATTCCGGAGCCGGTCGTGCCGTTGCTATCACACGGCATTCCGAAAGTCGAACGGCTCGCAGCGACTCGCTTCGACGCTATCGTAGCCGTCTCCGAGTGGATCGCGGAGCCGTTCGTTGGCGTAAGCGAGACGGTCTCTGTCGTCCACAACTATCCCCGAACGAACTCGTTGCCATCCCCGACAGGTTCGATAGAACGGACCGCTGACCACGTCCTCTGTTACGTTGGCGGTCTCGTCGAGGTTCGAGGCCTCCACCGGATGCTCGAACTCCTCGATGCACTGGTCAGTCGTGACGTCGACGTCGAACTGTGGGCGGTCGGATCATGGAAATCCGACGCGGATCGGGCCCGAGCCGGACGGTTCGTTCGCGAACGCAACCTCGAGTCACGCGTTCGATTCCCCGGATACCTGGGGTACGAGGAGATGTTCCAGTATCTTCGTTCGGCTGACGTGGGACTCGCACTGTTGGACACCGCCCACTACCGACACGGGGTTCCGACGAAGCTGTTCGAGTACCTGTACGCTGGACTGCCGGTCGTCACGACTCCAGTCGACGCCGTCTCCAGATTCGTTCCGGACCGGTACTGCCACGTCGTCCCGCAAGGGGATACCGCCGCCGCAGCGGATGCCGTCGAAACGGCGCTACACACCGACTACGACGCGACGGCGATGCGGTCGCTCGTCGAAGCCGAGTATAGCTGGGAGGCGGAGGCCGAATCGCTCGTCGCGCTCTACGAGGATCTCATCGACTGATTGATTCGGCGAGGAGCCGCCGGACGTCGGCTGCGGCAGTGCCGTCGCCGTAGGGCTCGGCGGTAGACGGTGCCGTGGGTGGGTCCTCGAGCGCGTCCCTGATCGCGTCGGCGTCCGCGCCGACGAGGACGTTGCCGCCGGCTGCGACGGTTTCGGGCCACTCGGTTTCCTCGCGAAGCGTGATACAGGGGACGTCGAGAAAGAACGCTTCCTTCTGGACGCCGCCGGAATCGGTGACGACGGCCGCCGCGTTCGTCTGCAGCGTCAGGAAATCGAGGTAGCCGACCGGTTCGATGACCGTCAGCTTCCGCTCGGCCGTTTGCAACAAGCCGTGTGCCTCGAGTCGATCGAGCGTCCGCGGATGGGCGGAGAAGACGACCCGCCGCGGGTCGTCGGCGAGACACGCGAGAATCGTCTCGAGACGATCGATCGAATCCGTGTTCCGGGGTCGGTGTACGGTCGCGAGGACGTACTCGTCCTCGATCTCGAGGTCGTCCAGAATCGTCGACCGGGTCGGCGCGTGCTCGCGGGCCCACAGCAGGGCGTCGTACATCACGTCGCCGACGAAATGAACGCCCTCGGTGAGGCCTTCGTCGGCGAGGTTTTCGATGGCTCGTTCGCTCGGCGCGAAGAGGAGATCCGAGACGTGGTCCGTGAGAACGCGGTTGACTTCTTCGGGCATCTCGCGGTTGTAACTCCGGAGGCCGGCTTCGACGTGTGCCAGTTCGACGTCTCGTTTCGACGCGACGAGGCTCGCCGCGAGGGTCGAATTCGTGTCCCCGTAACAGAGCACCACGTCGGGGTCGTACTCGTCTACCAGCGCCGCGAGATCCGTCATCATGGAAGCGGTCTGGCGGGCGTGGCTCCCCGATCCGACGCCCAGATTGTGCTCCGGCTCCGGAATCCCGAGTTCCGTGAAAAACACGTCGGACAGTTCCTCGTCGTAATGCTGCCCTGTGTGGACGAGGATCTCCTCGTGTGCCGATCGAAGCTCGCGCGAGACGGCGAAGGCTTTGACGAACTGCGGCCGGGCACCGACGACGGTCAGAATGCGCATACGGCAGGTGGCCACCTTCGGACAGTATACTATTCACCCGTTGTTCGGCGGTGAACGCGGGTAATCGCTGCCTATCATCCGTCGAACGGACCGTTGAACCGGAGACCGTCTCGTGTCTTTATTCCGGTTCCAGACGGCGACGGCAAGCGTACAGCGGGAACGGGGCGAATCCGCGACCGGAGCGGCGACTTTCGGTGCCGAACGCACCGTTCCGGCGACCGCCGAGACTCGTACCACACATGACTCGAAACCGCGAGCGGATCGACGTCGGCGTGATCGGCGTCGGTTCGATGGGGCACCACCACGCTCGAGTGTACAGCGAGTTGCCGGAGGCGACGCTGGTCGGCGTCGCCGATACCGATGCGGACCGGGCAACCGCCGTTGCGAGCGAGTACGGTACCGCGGCGATGGATCGCGAGTCGCTTTTGGACGCCGTCGACGCCGTCTCCGTCGTCGTCCCCACGCAGTACCACTACGAGGTGGCGACCGCCTGTCTGGACGCCGACGTCGCGACGTTCGTCGAGAAGCCGGTCCTTGGGTCACTGGAGCGAGCCGATGAGTTTCGGTCCCGAATCGAAGCCGCCGACGTTCCGTTTCAGGTCGGCCACATCGAGCGGTTCAATCCGGCCGTCGTCGAACTCGAGACGATCCTCGAGGAGTGTGCGATCGCAAGCGTTCGTGCCCGACGGCTGGGGCCTCCGGTAGACAGGGAGGTGGGAAACAGTGTCGTCCGCGACTTAATGATCCATGACATCGACATCGTGCTGTCGCTGCTCCGGGACGATCCGGTCTCGGTAGCCGCTGCCGGCGTCGACGGGAACGGACACGCCGCGGCGCTGCTCGAGTTCGACGGCGGGACGATGGCGTCGCTGACCGCGAGCCGAAAGACACAGCGCAAGGTTCGAACGCTCGAGATCACCGCCGAGGAGTGTTTCATCGAACTGGACTACCTCGGCCAGTCGATCGAAATCCATCGGAACTCGGTGCCGGAGTACATCGAAACGGACGGGGACGTCCGATTCAAACACGAACGGCTCATCGAGCGCCCGGCGGTCCCGGGCGGCGAACCACTCCGGATGGAACTCGAATCGTTCCTCGAGACGGTCGCGACCGAGAAGCCGCCGGCGGTGCCGGTCGACGAGGCGCTCGCGGCGCTCTCGGTCGCGATGGCGATCGAACGGGAAACGGAGCGAGCGACGATGCCGGACGGACTCGAGTTCGACCGGTAGTCCCGTCGCTGGGTGTCGCCGGCCCCATCGGTCACGCTTTCGCATGGCCCACGAGCGATTCGATGTCGCGTCGGTACTCGGTTGCGATCACGTCCCACGAGTAGTTCGCCCGGACGTACGGCCGGGCGTTTCGCCGACACCGCTCGTAGAGTTCGTCGTCGCCCCGCAACCGTCTGACCGCGGCGGCCAACGCTCCGTCGTCCTCGGGTTCGAACACGAGTCCGGTCTCGCTTTCCTCGACGATGCGTGCTGCCTCCCCGCGAACGCCGAGCGCGATCGGAGTCCCGCTCGCCAGCGCCTCGAACAGTTTGGAGGGGATCGCCGAGCGGAACAGGTCCCGATCCTTCAGGTGAACGAGCGAAACGTCGGTCAGATCGAGGAAGTCCGGGACCTCGGTCTTGGGCCGTCGGCCGACGAACAGGACGTTCTCGAGGCCCCTCTCGTTGGCCTCCCGCTCGAGTCGATCCGCGTGTGCTCCGAACCCGACGACGACGAACAGGACGTTCTCGGTTCCCCGAAAGCGTTCTGCCGCATCGAGAACGACCTCGAGTCCGTGTGCCCGCCCGACGGTGCCGACGTACGACACCACGAACCGATCGGCGAGTTTCCCGCGGAGGGGGTCCGCCACCTGCCATTCGTCGTCGGAGCGGTCGAAAAACGACGGATCGACCCCGTTCGGATGGACCCAGATGTCGTCCGTATCGACTCCCGTGGCGGCAACCGCCGGCACGAACCCGCGGGAAACGACGGCGATCCGGTCCGCGCGCGAATACAGGAACTCGACCAGCAGATCGAGTCCGGTGACGACGAGATCGTTATCGAAATCGCTTACCGCGGTGATGCTTTCCGGCCAGAGATCCCGGACTTCGAAGACGAAGCGGGCGCGGCGGATCCGGGCGATGAGCCAGCCGATAACGCCGGTAAACGGTTGTGGCGACGTCGCGACGACGACGTCCGGATCGAGGTATCGTAGGCCGACGACCGTCCCGACGAGCATGAACCAGACGAACTTCACCGACCGCCACAGGAACCCCTCGTTGGAGGCGGGGATCGTTTTCGTCGTGTAGACGGTGACGCCGTCCCGTTCTTCCCGGGTGAGCCAGTCGTTTTCGTACCCGTCGTACACCTCTCCTTCGGGGTAATCGGGGGCGGCGGTGAGGACCGTCACGGAGTGGCCGTCGCGTGCCCACCGTTTCGTCAACTCCCCGACGCGGGTCGATGCAGCCCCGGTTTCCGGCGGGTAATACTGGGTAACAAACAGGATCGCGTGTGAATCATCCGAGCACGTCATAGTCGTTCGAGCGCGTCGTCGGCTTTGCGGTCCGGTCGGTGGGGTCGATAGGGAGGCGTTCGCAGCGAACCCGACAGTACGAACCCGACCGGAATCGAGTCGGCGGACGGGATCGCGAGAACGGCCGTCAGGACGGTCCCGAGTATGGCGATGTAGACGAGTAACCGACGTCTCCACCCGGATCGCGTCCGAACGGCCGAAGCGAGACGGCCGACGAGATCGGCTACCTTCGACGCGGAACCGGCAGCTTCGAGCCGTCGAACCGTTCGCTCGAGCGTCAGGATCACCGGCCCGACGGTTCGCGTTTCGGTGAGGTCGACGACGATGACGTTCGTCGCCGGCTCCGTGGTGAGCCACTGGTAGCCCGCCGAAGCCGTCGCGTACCGCCTGAGCCGCGCTCCGCCGTCGGCGAGTCGCGCGTTCGCCGCTGTCCGCCGGAACCATCTGCCGGCAGCCACGGCGGCCGCGTACCCGGAACTCGCTTTCGAGTCGGCGAACGCCCGTTCGAGGTCGACTCGGTCCGGTACGAACGGGCGACTGCGTGCGAACGCGGACCCTTCGGCCGCGCTGTCCAGTTGTGCTCTGATCTCGCGCCCTCTCTTCAGGACGGTCGAGCCCTCTCGGAGGCGGTCGAGGCAACTCATCGGACTAGTCGATCGAGGTAACGTCGCCGTCGACGGTGACCGTCCCGAAATCGAGCGCGACGGACGTGCCGACTTCGAGGCGCTCCCCGCGGAACTCGAGGCCGGTATCGGTTTCGACCGTCCGCAACTCGACCGTCAACGTCACGTCCTCGTTTCGCGGGTGTTCGCGTTCGTAGATGTCGCCACCCTCGCTCTCGAGGACGACGCTCGCGGGGTCCCGTTCGATCCCGGTGATCGTCGCGATCGTCTCCCCGCGGGCAGTCTCGGACATGTTCTCCTCGAGCGCCGCCGCGACGGCGGGCGGGACGTTCTCGAGTTCGATCTCGGCGTCGGTGGTGGTTTCGTTGATCGACAGCGTCGGCTCTTCGGTGTCGATCGCCGTTATCGTTCCAGTCATGGCGTAGGTTCCCAGATCCAGCGCGAGTTCGTGACCCAGCAGGAGGGGATCGCCGGCGACCTGAAAGACGTCCCGGTCCGCCGTCTCGCGGGCTAGGCCGTCGACTTCCGCGCGGATCGTCGCCCGTGACACGGAGCCGTTCGCGTGGTCCGGTGCCGAAGGGCTGACGTAGACGTCGGTCACCGTAACGGTCTCGCCGGTCCCGCTGATCGCCGCGGTGTCGCCTTCTTCGAGTCGATCGAGCACGTAGTCGTATTGCGTGCCGAGGTCGAGCGTCACGAACCTCGTCTCCGCCTCGCCGGGAGCCGCCTGTGTTTCGCCGGTCTCCGGGTCGTCGCCGACGCTCGAGACGACCGCGATCCCCGCGACGAGCACGGCAAGACCCAGCACGACCACCAGCGCGTCGATGACGTTGACGAGGCCGAAGAGGTTCCCGTTTTCGTCGATCAGTGGCATGGCTCTCCGAGCGAGCGACCGAGTGGAGCCGACCCGTGGTGTCCGCCTCGAGCGGCTGTCACACGGACGGGAACCGGTACGTCCTCTCGTCTGACGGATCCGCGGTCTCGATGTAGCACACCGGGTCGCATGGCACACTCCACATCGTGATCCGGTAAATAATTTCGTCCATGTAGGGCGTTGATACCACCGAAATCGACCGGTAGAGTATGACTATCCCGATGCTGGCCTTCCGATTCGCTCGGTACGGGACCGCTACGTCCCGGGAACGGACTGCGTACCGTTTCCGGAACGTGTCCCCCGTCGAGCGGGCCGATCTACTCGACGGTGACGCTTTTCGCGAGGTTTCGTGGTTTGTCGATCGACCGATCGAGCTGGTTCGCCATCCAGTAGGACACCAGCTGGAGCTGGACGTTCGCGAGGATCGGGGTGAACCGACGGTGGGTTTCCGGGATCCGGAGCACGTGATCGACGTCGGCTGCGACCGCCTCGCTTGCGTCCGTGACGGCGATCACCGGTGCCCCTCGAGACGCGACTTCGTTTACGTTTCCGAGCATCGTCTCCGCGTTCGAGTCGCGGGAGATCACGGCGAAGACCGGCGTCCGTTCGGTCACGAGCGCCAGCGGTCCGTGTTTCAACTCGCCGGCGGGGAACCCCTCGGCGTGTTTGTAGGTGATCTCTTTCATCTTGAGCGCGCCCTCGAGCGCCACCGGTGCGCTGTACCCGCGACCGATGACGAAATACGCGTCGGCAGCTGCGTACTCGGATGCGATCGTTCGCGCGCGTGATTCGTCCAGCACCGACTGGATCCGGTCGGGCAAGTCCCTGAGTGCGGCGACGACTTCCCGGGACCGTTCACCCGTCAGCCCGCTCGAGAGCATCGCTAACGCGACCTGCTGTGTGACGAAGGTC
The DNA here is from genome assembly GCF_000455365.1 of Halopiger djelfimassiliensis. Classification (GTDB taxonomy): domain Archaea; phylum Halobacteriota; class Halobacteria; order Halobacteriales; family Natrialbaceae; genus Halopiger_B; species Halopiger_B djelfimassiliensis. The sequence goes on along the minus strand of NZ_HG315688.1, from coordinate 128,352 downwards.
TTGGTCGCTGCGACGCCGATCTCCGGTCCGGCCCGGATGTACATCGCGTGGTCGGTCTCCCGTGGCGCGGAACTCCCGACGACGTTCGTCACCGCAAGCGTCGTCGCGCCGGCCCTGTTCGCGTCCCGGAGGGCACGGAGGGTATCGGCAGTCTCGCCGCTCTGGGTCACCCCGACGACCAGCGTCCCGTCGTCGACGGGAACCGCGTCGGCGTCGTACTCGCTGGCAAGAAACGCCGTTGCCGGCACCGATCGCTCCCGGAACAACCGCGCGCCGTACAGTGACGCGTGATACGACGTTCCACAGGCCACGAACTGGATCCGGTCCGGCCGTTCGACGTCCTCGAGCGCGTCGATCGAGACGTCCCCGGTCAGTTCCTGCGGCCGACCGCGGAGACAGTTGCGGATCGCCCGGGGCTGTTCGTGGATCTCTTTGAGCGTGTAATGCTCGTAGCCGCTTTTGCCCGCGTCTTCCGGCTCCCACTCGACGGTTTCGACCGAGACGTCGACGCAGGCACCCCGTTCGTCCGTGATCTCGACGCCGGACGGCCGTATCGACGCGACGTGTCCGTCGTCGAGATACGTGACGGCGTCCGTGTACTCGAGAAACGCCGGCACGTCGCTGGCGAGGAAGTACCCGTCGTCGTCGATGCCGACGACGAGCGGCGAGCGGTTTCGCGCGGCGTAGACCGTCTCGTGGCCGGCGTAGGTCGCCGCAACCGCGTAACTCCCCTCGAGTCTGTCTATCGCCCATCGAAACGCCGTTTCGGCGTCGTCGCCCCGCTCGAGGGCCGATTCGATCAGGTGGGGGATGACCTCGGTGTCGGTTTCGCTGTCGAACTCGTGGCCGTCCGTCTCGAGTGATTCCCGCAGCGCCCGGTAGTTGTCGATGATGCCGTTGTGAGCGACCGCGACGCGGCCGGTGCAGTCGGTGTGTGGATGTGCGTTCGCGTCCGACGGGCTGCCGTGCGTGCTCCACCGGGTGTGGCCGATCCCCGCGACCCCGTCGAGTGGCTCGTCCGGTAGCGCGCCTTCGAGTGCGGAGAGGTCCCCTTCCCGCTTGTAGACGGCCAGCGACGAGTTCGAAACGGCCATGCCCGCTGAGTCGTAGCCACGGTACTCGAGGCTCGACAGCCCGTCCAGTAGCACCTCCTGGACGTTTCGGTCGGCCCGCCGTCCGACGTAGCCGATCAGTCCACACACGGGGACCCCACCTCCGTTCGATCCGGCTGCGTCGTCCGAACGACCGCCATCACGCCGGCGATCCGGTCACACCGAGACTCGTGAACCGGGATCGTCGCGGGTACTCTCGGGTGCGACCACGCTCGAGCCAACGGGCGGGGCTGGCCCGAACCAACGACGACGCCAGCAGTGTCGACATCCATACCCGCCCGTTCCGAGTGGGGTGTCGTTTGCTCCTGTGATCGTTCCGTCAACGAAATATCCAATATCGGCTGCCGTTCTCGGACGGTATCGATCGGTTCGGCTGGGAAGCCGTCTATTAGCGGATAAACGCGCTCTTCCATCGACCGATCCGGTCGCCGTGTTGATGGGATCGGGTCCGCTATTGGACCCCGAATTCACACCAAAAGCCTCACCCGGCGGAAGCGTCGTCCCGTCGATCCGGTCGCTCCGCTCGTCGAAATCATCGTTTTAGTGATCGTTTCGCCGTTCCTCGGCGGTCTTTCCGTGAACCGACGACGATACGGACGGTTTCGACCCGAAACCTCCGGAGTCGCGAAGAAACAGTGGAAACGAGGTATTCGAGTACGTCGATCGAACGGTAGCCGCAAAGCGTCCACTTACGCCGCGGCCCAGACGTTCGTCGCGGCGACGGAACCGAACTGGAGGTTCTGGTTCTCCTGCATCGTCACCTGTGCGGAGTCGGCGCTTCCGCCGTCCTCCGCGACCGCGACGGCAGCCTGCTGTTCGTTGACGTTCTCCTGTGTAACGAACTGGACCATCTCGATCTGTGCACTCGCTTGCTGTTCGACGTCGTTGGTCTGTGTCGTGTCGTAGTCGTACGCGATCCCGTTGAGTTCGTCCACGTCGCCACCTTCGAGGGTCACGCTCGTGGTTTCGGACTGGATAACGCTATCGTGCTTGTAGCCGGGCCCCGCGTAGACGTTCAACGCATCGGCGTGGCCGATCTGTGCGTTGATGTTTTGCTGGTGGGCCAGTTGCACTGCGGTCGCAGTGCTTTCGTTGGTTGCGATCGCCATCGCAGTGCTCTGCAGATTGACGTTCATCTGCTCGATCTCCTGGCTCTGGGTCACTTCCGAAGTCGCCGACTGGATGTCGCCGACGCCTTTCCGGTGGAAGTCGCCTTCCTTGCCCTCGAGTTTCTCGAGGGTCTTCTGGCTGTCGACGACCGTGTTGCCGCCGTCCGTTCCGGCGGTTGCGACGTTCATGCCGGGCATCGAGGTGAAGACGTTCGTGGCGCTGGCGTTGCCGAGCTGTTCGTTGAGGTTTGCCTGTTCGGTGAACTGGATGGCCGTCGCGGTACTTCCCTCGCCGACGGAGATAGCGACGGAGCCGTCCTGTTCGTTGACGTTCATCTGGTCGCTTTCCTGGCCCTGTGTCACCTCGGCGACGGTCGCCTGTCCCGCGCTGGGACCGCTGCCCGACTTCTGGTGGTCGCCGGTCTTGTCGGCAAATTTCCCGTCGCCAACGTAGACGTTCGTCGCGTTAGCGACCCCCTGTTGCAGGTTCTGGTTTGTCTGATAGGATTGCTGTACCGCGGTCGCCTCGCTTCCGTTCGCTGCAAGCGCGAACGCGACGTTCTGTTCGTTGTAGTTCAACTGCCCGACCGCCTGTGCCTGCGTGACGACGGCTTCGGCCGTCTGATCCGTGTCGACGTTCGTTTTGTCGCCTTTCTTGTCGGCGATCCCCCAGCCGTCGAACTGCTTTCCGTCGCTGTCGCCGAGAATGATGTAGACGTTTCCGACGTCCTCGAACTGGGTCGTCTGTCCCTGGATGTTCTCGGCCGCTGCGTCGGCGAACTGATCGTTACTGTTCAGTTGCGACGCCTCCTGGATCGCAGTCGCTTCACCGCCGTCGATCGAAATGGAGGTCGCGTTCGCCTGCTGGTTGATGTTGACCTGGTCGACGTCCTGGTACTGGGAGACCTCGGCGTCCGAAACCTGCTCGCCCGACGCGTGCGCTTCGATGTACTCCTCGAGCGACATCTCACCGAGATCAGCACCGAAAACGAGGTACAGTTCTTCACCGTCTTCGAGCGCGTGGACGGCCTCCGAGTTCGGTTCGTCGCTCCCTGCAGCCGCCGGCACTGCCGCGCCGGCAACGATCATCGATAGGGCGACTATACACGCCATCAGAACCGTCGTACACTGTGAACGTATCGTCGTCGTGGTAGTCATGATTCGTGTGACTCGAGCCGTGAGAGTCTTTTCTTTCTGCATCTCCACGGCGCAAACCTTCCTATCCCGATGACGGACTTTGTTATCTGTCAGTTGATCTGCCGATGCAAGCGCCTACTCGAGCGAAGCGAGTCGCTTTCCGCTAGAAACCGGCTCCTTCGGCTCGGCCCCGTGCGAGTAGGTGGCGCGTGTGACCTCGTGAGCGCCTCGGACGCGCTCGAGCCAGCGGCAGTACCGCGACGGGAGCCGATCGTATCGCCTCGAAAGATTGTTTCAGTGACCGAAGTCGACTGTTACGTGGCGGCTCGAACGGGGCGTGCCGATCACCGGACGCCGCACGGCGATCGAGGCCCCGGTCCGGCCATGCCGACGCCGACTGGAACGGTCAGTGGAACGTTTTCCTCACCGACCTGATTCTCGGTTTCAGGTCCGCTAACGCGAGTATGCGGCCCGAAACCGTTGTTCGGATTCAAGTAGCACACGGTGGGAGCATCGACCGGGCAACGCGTCACATCGGGGAGTTGGCGATCCCTACTGCAACGAGCGGTCACGCGGTCGAACGCACGCGGTTCGTTACGGAACGGGTAACGCCGCCCCGCTCGTGATGCGTGCCTTACGAACACAACAATGTCTACGAAACGCACCTTCGCAATCACACTGACGGTAGCGATGATCGGCACCCTCGCGTTTATGGGGCTTGCCGGAACGGCAGCGGCACACGATCAGCCAGAACAGGCCGAACCGGTCGAACCGGTGGTTATCGAAGAGGAGGAGGAAGTGGCTCCGACCGTCGAGCAGATCTCGACCGCAACGGTCCCACAGACACAGGAGGTCGATCAGACTAACGTCGGCGTGCAGGCCGCCAATCAGGAGGCACAGCAGAACGCGACCGGCATCGCCGGTGATGCGAACGTGAACGTCAACGTCGCCAACACCGACGGTACCTCCACCGTCGAGGTCGGCACGACCGGCGACCAGACGATCCAGCAAGACATCAACCAGGAGCAGACCCAGACGAACGATAACGAGCAGGCCGGCGCAGCTGCAGCCTTCAACCTCCTCGAGTAAGTCCTCCGTTTCCGCTCGTCCCGTATCTCGACGTTTACTTTTTGCCCGCGACGCCACCGCAACCGGGACGGTTCGGTCTTGAACGACGATACGGAGTACGGCCGTTCGCCGGTCGCTTCCGCTCGAGCGATTCGCCACCGGAGCCACACATATGTAACACGTACTACCGGTCACCCGGCCGGAGACTCAGGTGTACGCTGACGTGTCCGTCGGTAGGGTTGTCACTCGTCGAAGCTATCGCAAAAAAAGAACGTATCAGCGCTTCTCAGTCCGAAATTTGACGCGAAACCGTTGCCCGGATTGATATCGGTTTCTGTGCTGACTGTCACTCGGGCAACGGGTCACGATGCGGGGATCGGTAGTAGCTCTCCGTGACGAGCGCCAGTTTCGCGACACCCCGTGCGCCCGTGACGAACCACGAACCATGAACCGGACACTCGCAATCACGCTTACAGTAGCGATGATCGGCAGCCTCGCGTTTATGGGGCTTGCCGGAACGGCAGCGGCACACGAGGGACCGGAACCGGCCGAGCCGGTTACCGTCGAAGAAGACGTCACGAACCTCGTGCAGTCGTCGACTGCGGACGTGACGCAGGCACAGGAAGTCAACCAGCAGAACTTCGGTGAACAGTCCGCCCAACAGGACGCCGATCAGAACTCGACCGGCATCGGCGGTGACCCGATCATCAACGTCGGGATCACCGACGGGACTGACGGCAGTCTGACCATCGATATCGGTACGACTGGTGACCAGACGATCGAGCAGAACGTCAACCAGGAGATGTCCCAGTCGAACCAGAACAGTCAGGTCGGTGAAGCGACGGCCTTCAACGTCCTCGGATAACCCTTCCGAGTCGCACATCGCCTTTTTTGATCGGCTGGCGGTCCGTTCCTAGTCACTCGCGACCGCTCGTTTGTAGTCGTTACTCGTGGTCGAGTGTCTCGAGTGCGGCCGCCTCGGCCCGCCGAACGACCTCACGGATCGCCAGCCCCGTTTCTCGGGCGACCGTGCTGGCGTCGTCGTACTCGGCGCTGACGTCGTAGACCTCGCCGTCGGCGTCGCGTGCGATCTTCACGGCGATCGCGTGCGTTTCGTCGTCGATCTCGAGGTCGACCGTCTCGAACTCCCGGGTCGCGATCCAGCGGTGGGTTACTCCGGCGTCGCGGACGCCCAGCGTTCCGGTCTCTTCGGCGAGCCGCCGTGCGACACGCGTTCGATCCGCCGGCTTGCAGATCACCTTCACGAGGTGGCCCGGGCGGGACTTTTTCATCGTCGCCGGGAGGATCGACACGTCACGCGCTCCCGCGTCGGCGAGCGTCTCCTGGAGGCCGCCGAGTACCTCGGGGGTTGCGTCGTCGAGGTTCGTCTCGAGGACGGCGATGTCGTCGGCGACGAGTTCGCCCTCGCTCGTCCCGACGAGTGCCCGAAGCACGTTCGGATGAGGATCGAGGTCGTAGCCGCCGGCACCGTAGCCGGAACCGGCCAGCGAAAGCGACGGAAGCGTTTCGACGCCGTCGGCGACGTGACCGAGTATCGCCGCGCCCGTCGGCGTCAGCAACTCCGCGTCGACCGGCCCGCCACGGAGCGACCAGTCGGCCCGCTGGGCGATCTCGACGACCGCCGGCGTCGGGACGGGATACTCGCCGTGGCTCATCGAAACCGACCCCCCGCCCGTCGCGAGCGGGGTCGTAACGACTCGATCCGGATCGAGATCGTGGAGGAGGGCGACCGCGCCGACGATGTCCGCGATCGCGTCGTCGGCACCGACCTCGTGGAAGTGAATCTCCTCGAGGGACTCGCCGTGGACGCTCGCCTCGGCGGTCCCGAGCAGTTCGAAGATCGAAAGGGCGTCCCGTTCGACCTCTCGGTCGAGGTCCATTTCCTCGACGATCTCGCGGACCTCGAGATAGCTGCGGTGGGGGCCGTGTCCCTCCGCGTGGACGCCCTCGGAGCCGTGTGAGTGCTCGTGGGTGTGTGCGTCGCCGTGGTCGTGTGAGTGCTCGTGGGTGTGTGCGTCGCCGTGGTCGTGTGAGTGCTCGTGGGTGTGGTGATCGCTGTGCTGGGATTCATCACCCTCGCTTTCGGATCCGTGCTGGTGGGCGTGATCGCTCGTCGCGTCCGTCGCGTCGGTCAGTACCACGTCGACCGACGTCGCGCTAATGCCACACTTGACCGCGTCGTCGATTCGATACTCGAGGTCGAGCGCGTCAGCTACGGGCTCGAGCGCGTCGGGATCGGCCCCGGCGTCGAGCAGGGCGGCGAGGATCATGTCACCGCTTGCACCCATACGGCCGTCGAACGCGAGCAGTCTCATAGCGACGAGGGGGAGGGGAACGATGAAAAAACCACCCGCTCGGAGCCGCCGAAGTACCCCTCAAAACACACCGCTGCCGACACTTCTATGTACCTGCCATCCCCACATTGAAATGGTAGCATCTAGCACAACCGGGGCTAGCAAAAAACCTATCCGATCCCGAATCGGAGTGATTGACATCGCCGTCCATCCCGAATCATGAATGAAGTTCAACTGGAGGTTGCCAAGGCGTACCCGAACGACTCGGGTCGTGGTATCGCCCGACTCGACCCGGACACGCTGTTGCATTTGAAGCTGAGTCCGGGCGACATCATCGAGATCGAAGGTGCGGACACCACCGCCGCGAAGGTGTGGCGCGCTGACCGGCAGGACTGGAACACCGATACGGTCCGTATCGACGGCTTCACCCGACAAAACGCCGACGTCGGCATCGGCGAGCGGGTGACCATCCGGAAAGCGGAAGCGACGAAGGCCGACAAACTCGTGCTCGCGCCGCCGGAGGAAGCGTCGGTACAGTTCGGTTCCGACGCCGCCGGCATGGTGAAACGCCAGATTCTGAAGCGACCGGTCGTCGGCCGTGACATCGTGCCGGTGATGTCCTCGACGAACCATCCGTTCATGCGGTCGCCGGGACAGGCTATCCCGCTGATCGCCGTCGAGACCGAGCCCGAAGGCGTCGTTTTGATCACCGAAGACACCGACGTCGAACTCCGCGAAGAGCCGATCTCCGGGTTCGAGAAGACCGGCGGCGGCATCACCTACGAGGACATCGGCGGACTCCAAAACGAGATCCAGCGGGTCCGCGAGATGGTCGAACTGCCGATGAAACACCCTCAGATCTTCAAGAAACTGGGGATCGAGCCGCCACAGGGCGTGTTACTTCACGGGCCGCCCGGCACCGGGAAGACGCTGCTTGCCAAGGCCGTCGCCAACGAAACCTCCGCGAGCTTCTTCTCTATCGCCGGCCCGGAGATCATCTCGAAGTACTACGGCGAGTCCGAACAACAGTTACGCGAGATCTTCGAGGACGCAAGCGAGGAGTCGCCGGCGATCATCTTCATCGACGAACTCGACTCAATCGCGCCGAAACGGGAGGACGTCACCGGCGAGGTCGAACGGCGCGTCGTCGCCCAACTGCTGACCATGATGGACGGTCTCGAGGCCCGCGGGCAGGTCATCGTCATCGCGGCGACCAACCGCGTCGACAGCGTCGATCCTGCCTTGCGTCGGCCGGGCCGGTTCGATCGCGAGATAGAGATCGGCGTCCCCGACGAGACGGGCCGCGAGGAGATCCTCCAGATCCACACGCGCGGGATGCCCCTTTCGGACGACGTCAACCTCTCGCATCTGGCCGACGAGACCCACGGCTTCGTCGGTGCCGACATCGAGTCGCTGACGAAGGAAGCCGCGATGAAGGCCCTGCGCCGGTACCTGCCGGAGATCGACTTAGACGAGGAGGACATCCCCCCGAGCCTGATCGACCGGATGATCGTCAAACGCGAGGACTTCCGTGGCGCGTTAAACGAGGTCGAACCCTCGGCCATGCGGGAGGTCCTCGTCGAGTTACCCAAAATCTCCTGGGACGACGTCGGGGGACTCCACGAGGCCAAAGATCAGGTGCAGGAATCCGTCGAGTGGCCGCTGAACAACCCCGAGCGGTTCGACCGGCTGGGGATCGATCCGCCGGCCGGCGTGTTGCTGTACGGCCCGCCCGGCACCGGGAAGACGCTCATGGCCAAGGCCGTCGCCAACGAGACCAACGCGAACTTCATCTCGGTGCGTGGGCCACAACTGCTCTCGAAGTGGGTCGGCGAATCGGAGAAGGCCATCCGCCAGACCTTCCGCAAGGCCCGTCAGGTCTCGCCGACGGTGATTTTCTTCGACGAACTCGACGCCCTCGCGCCGGGCCGTGGCGGCGGCGAAACCGGCTCCAACGTCTCCGAGCGGGTCGTCAATCAGCTGTTGACCGAACTCGACGGGCTCGAGGAGATGGAGAACGTGATGGTCATCGGCGCGACCAACCGGCCCGACATGATCGATCCCGCCTTGTTGCGCTCGGGACGGTTCGATCGGCTTGTCATGATCGGCGAACCCGACGTCGACGGCCGCGAGCGGATCCTCGAGATCCACACCCAGGAGACGCCGCTTGCCGCGGACGTCACGCTGCGTGAGATCGCCGAGATCACGGACGGCTACGTCGGCAGCGACCTCGAGTCGATCGCCCGCGAGGCGGCCATCGAAGCCTTGCGCGAGGACGAGGAGGCCGACGTCGTCGAGATGCGCCACTTCCGGCAGGCCATGGAGAACGTCAGGCCGACGATCACCGACGACATCCTCGACTACTACGAGCGGATCGAAGAGGAGTTCCAAGGCGGCTCGAGCGGGCCGGACCCGACGGGTCGTCGCGGCAGCCGCATCGGATTCCAGTAACGGCGTCGACCGGCCGACGCCGCGTTCGTCAGCCATCCGATCCCTTTTCGCCGACCTCGAGTCGGGGTTCCACCGCTCCCGGTACGATCGACGTACAACGGCCTGTTGCCCGCGGTAGCCGGTCCTTACGAACGCGGTACGGTCGTCGCCGTCGCCCCTGTGGCCGGCCTCGCCCGGTCCACTGATAGCTCGGGGCCGACCGATTCAGCCCGGGCGTATTCGGATGAATCTTCTCCAACCGAGCGAAACGGTCGCGCCGATATATCCGTCCGCGAGGGAAACGATCCGTTCGCCAGCAGGTGTTTCGATGTCCGATCCGTCAACGGCGCGCGACCGACGGTCCTCGTCCGGAACCGAATCGGCCGGCAACACGAGCAGCGACCCCGCAACCGAGCAGGGAACGCTCGAGCGAACCGTGCCGGAACTGGCGAAGCCGATCCGCGTGACGGGGTTTTGGGCGGCGATCGTGCTGCCGTTCGTTCACGTTCCGTTGCTGTTTGTCGGTCTATCGACGCCCTTCCGAACGACGGTGTTTTTCACGCTGCTTGCGGTCAACCTCGTCGCACTCTACGTCGGCCACTCCCATCGGCGGTCGTGATCGGTCCGTCACTCGCCCAGGCCGAGGCGCTTGACGTGGTCGAACTCCTCCCGGATCGCCCGTCGTTTGACGAGGACGAACCCGACGGCGATGAGTCCGAACCCGACGATCGTCGCCGTGTCGACGACCTCGCCGAGGTAGAGCCAGCCGACGACGGCCGCGAAGACGGGGGCGACGTACGAGACCATGTTGATCTCGACGGCACCCAATCGATCGAGCAGATCGAAGTACAGCAGGAAACCGACGGCGCTCGCGATCAACGCCAGGTAGCCGAGCGCGCCGATCGCTTCGGGGTCGAGCCACGTCGCGGGCTCGATCGGTTCGCCGAGTGCGAGGCTCACGCCGTGCATCAAGAGCGCGCCGCCGAGCATCGACCACGCTTCCATCGTCTCGATCGGAAGCGAGGCGTCGATACGCCGGGTGAGAACGCTCCCGAGCGCGAACGAGCCGGCGGCACAGAAGACGAGGACCTTCGCGACGACGTCGGTTGCGAGCAGGTTCGAGGGATCGGGCTGGGCGATGACGCCGACGCCCGCGAGTCCGACGACCACGCCCACGACGCCGACGACCGACAGCGCGTCGGTCGGCATCAGGAGTCGGGCGAACCCGGTGGTCAAGACGGGCGAGAGGCTCACGAGGATCGCGGCCGCCGCGGCCGTCGTGTTCTGCTGGCCGACGAACAGGAACGCGTGGTAGGCCCCGATCAGTAACACGGCCCCGACGGCGACGGCCGCCCACTCGTCCCGACGCCGGGGACGCCACTGGTCGACGGCGGCCGCCGCGTACGCGAGCATCACGAGTCCCGCAACGTCGTACCGAAGGGCCGCAAACAGCACGGGCGGGAAGTATTTCAGTCCCGCACTGATCGCCACGAACGCCGTTCCCCAGCAGGCCGCAAGCGTCAGGAAAAGCCCGAAGTTTCGATATCGAGTCACAGCGGTGCTCTCGTCGCCGCCATGCTATGCGTTTCGGTCCGAAACCGGGTCGGCAACGCTTACCGGCGGCCGTTGCTAACCGCCTGAACAGCCATCAGGAAAACCGCCACCGAATCAGAGGACGGGCCGTTTCCGGATCTCCGGAACCTCCTCGGTCTGTTTGAACTGCTCGAGCAGCGGCTTGATGTCGTCGAACCCCTCCGCCAGCACGATATCGCCGCTCCGAAGGTCGTAGTCGATGATATCGTAATCCGCGAGCCGCGGCAGATGGTTGTGGACCAGGGTCACGTACACCCGCTGTCTGGCGTCTTTGTCGATCGCATCGACCGGCTCGTCCAGTTCCCAGGCGGCGACCTGAGTGATGAGATCCTCGAGGTTCGCCTGTCGGTCGGCCGCCAGTAGATAGAGCAGATAGCGGCGTTCGGACTCCGCCAGTAAGGAACAGGCAGCCTCCATTCGATCGGCACTCGTTCGGTTCATATCCCTTCCAAGCACCCAGTGGTATTACACCTGGTGCCAATACAGATTGGGTCCCGTTCGGGTTCGATGCCGGTTGACACGAGTAAACCGGACGCCACCGGCGGGTTCACGTGCCACCTCGATGCGAAGCGAACACACGTTTCGGGCGGACTGTCCGCCGTCGAAACGAACTCGGCCCGCGGAGAGAGGACAGCCCGCTGACCTACCACGAGTCCGGATCGACCGCGGCGTCCGGACGATCGCCGTAGAGGTGACAGGCCGCCGGATGCGGCCCCTCGTCGAGTTCCGGCCGATCACGCTCGCAGACGCTTTCGTACTCCGTGCGCAACCGCCGGGCGGCCGATTCCCAGTTCGAGGCTGCCAGTTCGGCGAGGGCGTCCTCGACGACCGCATCGTGACGCGGCGGGAGATCGCGCTCGAGCAGCCGGTCTTTCAGCGCCGCGACGAACCCCGGAACGTCGGTGTCCGGAACGCTCCCGTCCTCGAAATCGAACCGCCCGTCGCCGACCGTTTCGAGAGAGACGTCCCGGCGTTCGATCCGCTCGCGGAGGTCCATGATCGCACGGAAGTCGGCCTGATCGATTTCGACGTCGGCGGGCGGGACTACCATCGGACACCGCGTCCGGAACCGGCAGCCACTGGGTGGATCGCGCGGCGACGGAACGTCGCCGGCGAGCGTTTCCCTGTCGCGTGCTCGCTCGTCGGTCGAGGCCCGCGGGACGCTCTCGAGAAGCGCCTTCGTGTACGGGTGTTTCGGCTCGGTAAAGATCTCATCGACGGGACCGATCTCGACGATCTCGCCGAGGTACATGACGGCGACGCGATCGCAGACGTGTCGCACCACCGAGAGATCGTGGCTGATCAGCAGGTAGGTCAGATCGAACTCCGACTGGAGGTCGTCGAGCAGGTTCAGCACCTGCGCCTGGACCGAGACGTCGAGCGCCGAGGTCGGCTCGTCCAACACGAGGAATTCGGGTTCGAGCGCCAGCGCCCGCGCGATCCCGATCCGCTGGCGCTGGCCGCCCGAAAACTCGTGTGGGTACCGATCGAGTTGATCGGTCGAGAGGCCGACCCGCTCGAGGAGGTCCCGAACCCGGTCGCGCCGTTCCGATTCGGTGCCGACGTCGTGGACGTCGAGCGGTTGCTGGACGATCTCACCGCTCGTCATTCGGGGATCGAGACTCGAGAACGGGTCCTGAAAGACGACCTGTGCTTCCCGCCGGAAGTCGGTGAGGTCGCTCCCGTCGAGGTCGTAGATGTCGTGGCCGTCGAACTCGACCCGGCCGCCGGTCGGTTCCTGCAACCGCAGGAGCGTCTCGCCCGTCGTCGACTTTCCACAGCCGGACTCGCCGACGAGGCCGAGCGTCTCTCCGGGGTAGATATCGAAGCTCACTCCGTCGACCGCCCGGACCGCGACCGGCTCCGAGCCGAGCACCCGATCGAGAAGCGAGTCGTTCTCCCAGAAGTACTTCTGGAGGTCCTCGACGCGAACGAGCGGCTGTTCGGCGCTCACAGCCCATCACCTCCGGGCTCCTCGACGGTCGACTGTGTCCGTTCCGGTCGACCGTCGTCTTCGGTCCGGTCCGGGTCGGCGTGTTCGTCCGCGACAGCCCGTTCCGAATCGCCGAAGTACTCGTCCGGAAGCGCCCGCAACTCGTCGTAGTCCCGCTCCGCGAGCACGCACCGCACGGCGTGGTCGTCGCTGCCGTCGGCGTCGAACTCCGGCGGGTGCTCGAGACAGTCCTCCATCGCCTTCGGGCAGCGATCGGCGAAGTAACACCGGTCGCCCATCTCCGCGTCGAGCAGGCTCGGGACGTTTCCCGGAATCGGCTGGAGTCGACCGCCGGTCCCCTCGATGTCCGGAATCGATCCGAGCAGGCCCTCGGTGTAGGGATGGACGTGCTCGTCGAAGACGTCCTCGAGGGTGCCGCGCTCGACGATCTCGCCGGCGTACATCACGCCGACGCGGTCGCACATTCGCGCGATGACCCCGAGGTTGTGCGTGATCAGCAGGATCGTCATCCCGGTTTCCGCCTGCAGATCGTCGAGCAAGTCGAGCACCTGTGCCTGGATGGTCACGTCGAGTGCGGTCGTCGGCTCGTCGGCGATCAACACGTCGGGTTCGCCCGCAAGCGCCTGGGCGATCATCGCCCGCTGGAGCATCCCGCCGGAGTACTCGTGTGGGTACTCGTCGGCCCGCTCGACCGGGTCGGGGATGCCGACCAACTCGAGGAGTTCGATCGCCCGCTCGCGGCTCTCCTCGGAGACGTACCGTTTCGACGAGACGAACGGCGAGAGCGCAAACGAGCCCAGCGAGTACGCCGACGATTGCGTCCGCGCCCGCGTCGAGCGCGGATTCGCGCTGGCGCGACGCTGTACTTCGACGGCTTCGGCGAGCTGTTCGCCGACGGGGATCGTCGGGTTGAAACTGCTCTCGGGATCCTGAAAGATCATACTGAACGACGTCCCCCGGAGCGACGTCCGGATCCGTTCGGGAAGCTCGAGTAGGTTCACGAACGTTCCGTCGACGGCGTCGGGATAGTCATCCGCGACCGCCTCGGCCAGCTCGGCGTCGTTGTACCAGATTTCGCCGTCGGTGATCCGACCCGGCGATTCGATCAGATCGATGATCGATCGGGCGGTGACGCTTTTGCCCGACCCGCTCTCGCCGACGATCCCGAAGACGTCGCCGCGTTCGATCCGCAGGTCGAGATCCGAGACCGCGTTTACCTGTCCGTCCTGGGTGAAAAACCTGGTCGAGAGTCCGTTTATGCGTAGAATCTCCGCTGTCATCGTCCTTCCCCCTCGATGTTCGGATCGAGCGCGTCGCGGAGCCAGTCGCCAAGCAGGTTGACGCTGATCACCGAGAGCACGATCCCGATTCCCGGTACCATCGCGATCCACCAGCGGGTGCGCAGGTAGTCCTGGCCGCGCTGGATCTCGTAGCCCCACGAGAGCGTCGTCCCGGAGAAACCGAGAAACGACAGCGAACTCTCGAGGAGGATCACCGCGGCGACCTGGATCGTCGCGAGGACGATCACCGGCGTGAGGCTGTTGGGCAGAACGTGTTTGCGCAGGATCGTCCAGTTGCTCATCCCGATACTCCGTGCGGCTTTGACGTACTCTTCGTTGCGGACGGCCATCGCTTCCCCGCGGGCGACGCGGGCAAACCAGACCCACGTGACCAGCGCGACGACGAGCGTAACGGTGCCGGGGATGGCCGTACTCTCGGGCATTCCGTCGGCGAGTCCGGCCATCACGATCGGATCGGGGACCCCGATCCCCGCCGTTCCGAAGACGCCGATCAGGGCAAGCGCGAGCACGAGCGACGGGAACGCGAGCATCACGTCGGCGACCCGCATCATCACGTCGTCGACTCTGCCGCCGTAGTAGCCCGCGGTCAAGCCGAACGGCACGCCGATGAGGACGGCGAGTCCGGTGCCGAGCAGCCCGACGAGAAGCGACGTCCGGGCGCCGTACAGCAGCCGGGAAAAGACGTCCTGTCCGATGTTGTTCGTTCCGAGGATGTGTTCGCTGGTCGAGTCGACTTCGACTTCGACGAACTCGCCGTCTTCGCCGATTTCGGTGGTGTACTCCGTTCCGAGCGGCGGATACTCGTTTCCGTTCTCGTCGAGATACCCCGTCCGAGTCGGATCGTGGGTCGCCAACAGCGGGGCGAAGATCGCCATCAGGAGGATTCCGATCAGGAGCACGAGCCCGAGTTTCGCCAGCAGGCTCCGTCGAAGCTCCCGTTTCAGGTTCGACGTGATGCGGTCCGGTAGCGATATCATTCGTCGGTCACCCGTGGATCGAGCGACGCGTAGAGCGCGTCGACGGCGATGTTGATGAGGACGAAACTGATGCCGATGAAGACGATAATTCCCTGCATGAGCGGCCAATCTCGAGCGTTCAATGCCTGAATGAGGTAATCACCGAGCCCGGGCCAGTTGAAGACGGTCTCGGTGATGACTGCCCCGCCGATCAGCGTACCGAGTTGCAGTCCGAGCACGGTGATGATCGGGATCATCGTGTTCCGCAACACGTGCTTGTACCGGACCAGTACGGCGGGGAGACCCTTCGCCTGCGTCGCGGTGACGTACGGCTTGCCGATTTCGTCGATCATCCCGCTGCGGGTCAACCGCGTTATCAGCGCGGTGAAGTACGTTCCGAGCGTGATCGCCGGCAACGTGATGTGTCGCAGCCAGGTGAGCATGTCCGTCACGTAACCGGTCGTCACGAGGGTCATCGTTGCTTCGCCGAACCCGACCGGTCGCCGCCCGACCGGAAAGAGCCCGATCTGGACGGCAAACAGCAGGATCAGCATCAATCCCAGCCAGAAGTTCGGGGTCGAGATCCCGAGCAGGGAAAACAGCGTCGCCCCGTAATCGGACGGCTCGTTCCGGTGGGACGCGCTGATGACACCAAGCGGCACCGCGATGACGATCGCGATGATCGTCGCCGCAATCGCCAACTCGAGCGTCGCCGGTACCCGCTCTATGATCATCGCTTCGACCTCCCGTCCCGACTGGAAGGAGTAGCCGAGATCGCCGACGACCATTCCCTGCAGATAGTCGATGTACTGGACGTATATCGGCTCGTTCAGGCCGTACTGTTCCCTGACCTGTTCGCGGATGTTCGGGTCGGCCGCTTCACCCACGATCAGGTTCGCCGGATCACCGGGCGAGACCGCCCGGAGTCCGAACATGACCGTAATGACCCCCCAGACGACGAACACGCCCTGCAGGAGCCGTTTTATCAGAAATTTACCGAGCGCCATTTATGGTAGGTACCGACACACAGCTATCATCACTGTCATTACAGTATCACGGAGACGACGGGTTTACCGGCTCATCTCCCAGGCCCAGATGCTTTCGTCCTTCCGGGGTTCCCACTGGATCTCCTCCTGTACGCCGTAGATGCTCTCCTGAAGGTGCAGGAAGATCCACGGGGCCTTCTCCCGAGCCATCTCGTTGATGTCCTGGAGCGCTTGCTCGCGTTCCTCGGGGTCTTCGATGCCCTGACTCTCTTCGATCGCACTGTCGAGTTCCTCGTCCCGGAAGGTCTGGACGCCGCCTTCCTCCTGGAAGAAGCCGGCGAGGCCGTAGTCGGCGTCGCCCGTGATGACGCTCCAGCCGATCAGGAAAAACGGAATGTCGTAGTCGTCCATCCCCGCCGAGTTCGCGTCGGAGACGACGCCGAAGTCGACGATCCTCGAGCCACAGTCGACGTTCTCGAGTTGATCGATCTGGTCGGCGACCGTCTGTGCGACGTCGGCATCGTTGAGATAGCGTCCTTGCGGCGCGACGAGTTCGATCTCGACGCCCGCGTATCCGCTCTCGTCGACGAGTCGTTCGGCCTGTTCGGGGTCGTACGGATACGGGTCGAGGTCGGGGTTGTACCCGTTGACGCCGTCCGGGGTCGGCTGGCTCATCGGTGCCCCGAACGAACTGAGCGTGTCGTTGATGATTCCCTCGTTGTCGACCGCGTAGTTCATCGCCTGCCGGAACGCCTGGCTGTCGAAGGGTTCCGATTCGTTTTTCATCGGACAGAAGATGTTCCGGAAGCTGGTCACCCGTCGGATTTCGGTATCGGGATTCTCGCGGACGGTCCCGACGTCTTCCGGGAGTACGTTGAGGGTGAGATCTGTTTCACCGGTTTCGAGGGCGCTGACCCGTCCGCTCGATTCGTTGTCTGCGTTGAACACGAGCCGATCGAACGGAGGCTCCTCGCCCCAGTAGTCGTCGAACGCCTCGAGGACGATTTCGGTGTTGGGCGTAAACTCGACGACTTCGTAGGGGCCGGTCCCGTTGAAGACCTCCGCCGAGTCCCCGGTGATCTTCTCTGTCTCCGCGCCCTGCTCTCGAGCCCATTCGGCGTTCATCGTCCGGGCGTAGTTCCCGAACTCGTACTCCGCGAGCGTCGACGCGCCGCTGTACTCGAACCGGACGGTGTGATCGTCGATCACCTCCGCCCCGTCGATCGAGGCAAGCCCCGCTACCTGCGAGGAGGCGGTGCCGAACTCCGGATCGATCTGCCGTCGCAGCGTAAACGCGACGTCCTCCGCGGTGAGGTCCTGTCCGTCGTGAAACTGGACGTCCTCCCGCAGCAGCAGGTCGACGGCCCCGTCGCCGGTGTGCTCCCAGTCTTCGACGACTCGAGGCTCGGGCGTTTCGCCCGGTTCGATGTCGAAAAGCGGCTCGTAGATGTGATCGAAGACGTCGAAGTAGTCCCCCGTGATGTGATCGATCGGATCGACGGTGTCCGGAAACTCCGATAAGGTGATGACGACCTCGTCGGTGTCGTCGCCGCCCCCGAGGCAGCCGGCGATGCCCGTAACGAGACCGGCGGCCCCGGTGTATTTCAGGAGCGTCCGTCGATCGATACTCGGATTGTGAGCATCCATCATACCACACGATAAATCATAGGTGTCTTTGATAAATGTTGGTGGTACCGGAAGTTTGAGTTATCTCCTTTCGGCCGTGATGCAGCGAATTTTAATAACCAATGGTGTGGCCGGGTACGTTTTTCACAATATAACCCCTCCCACAGGCTTAAGTCTCTCACGTCTCCTACTGGATGTATGGCCGCTCACGGCCGGTCCGCACTGCGGGACCTGTTCGACGAGTCGCCCACCCCTCATATCGCCCATCCTCCCCGGACGCATCATCGTGATTTCTACGTCGCTACCGACGGGTCGTTCCGGGAGTCGGGCGGGGGGCTGGGTGCTGTCATCGAAACGCGCGACGGCACCCGCGTCGCACGCGTCGCGACGGCGGATACGCCGCCGGACAACAACGTCGCCGAATACCGGGCCTTACACCTCGGACTCGACGTTCTGGCCGCGCGTTCGCCGCGGGACGCCCGCGTCGGCGTGCTGGTCGACCACGACGCGCTCGCCAGCAACGTCAACAACGCCGTCCTCGCGACGGCCCATCCCGACGGCAAACCACCGCGTCAGATCTCCGTTCCCGCCGCGACGCGGTATCACTGGCGCGGGATTCTGGCCCGCCTCAACGGGTTCGACGAGGTTCGGGCGGCCCGCATCGACAGCGATCAAAACCCCGCCCATCCGCTGGCGAACACCCCGGACCGGTACCAGCACGTCAACCGGGAACCGGACCGCTGCGTGCTGCCGGAGCCGCCCGAGGAACCCACGGCCGCCGAGTTTCCGCCACCGTCCCGGGCCGACCGCAACGGCGGGAGCGAACGCGCATCGGACTAGACCGTCACCGTTATCTCGTCGCTACAGAGAGTCGTCCCCGATGAGCCTTCGCGTCGCGGTCGCCGCCCCGTTCATCCAGAACGGCACCGCTCGTCTCGAGGAAAGCGAGTTCGTCGTCGCGCTCTCGCTCGACCGCGACTGGTTCTCGCCGGATCAGTCCAAACGCCTGATCGACGTCGCCACCCGAGAGGGGTTGCTCGAGCACGAGGACGACGACCTCGTCGCGACGTTCGATCCGTCCGCGGTGACCGTTCCCGAGGAGTTCGTCCCCGACGAGGACCTCCTTCGCGAACGCTCCGCGTTCGAACGGGTTCTCGACTCGCTCGTCGCGGAAGGCATGGAGAAACACGAGGCCGTCGGCGCGATCAACTCCCTGCAGGACGACCTCGGCGTAACGATCGAAGCCGCGGCGGTCGTCTACGCCCGTCGTCAGGGACTCGACGTCTCGGATCTCGTGCCGATCGCCCGGTCGGCGGTAGGCGACGACGGGGACGGCTGACGCGTCGGCAAGCCGAAGCAGGTTAGTCGCCGCCTCCCCGACGACCGGCATGGTCGAAGACCGGATCACCGACGGCAAACGGATCGCACAGCTTCTCGCGTCGGAACTCGACGGCCGGGAGGACGGCGAACTCGACGCCGTCGCCGTCTCCAACGCCGATCGCGACGTCGAACCGACGGCCGACGGCGCTCGCGCCTACGACGTGGTCCTGACCCGACGGGACGAGAGTGACGGCCGCCATCGATTCGCACGGACGTTCGTCCACGACGACCGCGCCCGTCTCGAGTTCGAAGCCGGACAGGAACACGCCGCGGCGGCGGCCGACGAGGCCGGCCTTCGAGTGCGGCCGAAAGCAACCCAGCCGCCGCGGACGCTCGTGTTCGTCGAGAGCGGCGCGGCGGTCAAGCGGGCGACGGACGTGGTACAGACGGTGGTTCGACGGCTGCGCGACGAGGAGTAGTCACTCGAGCGTCCCGAGGATGTCCGGGAGCGCGGTCGCGATTTCGGTCTGGTCGACGTGGGCGACGGCCCGCGGATCGGGGTCGGGACCGTCCTCGAGCAGGACCTGAATCGCGTCCATGCCGGCGTTTGTCGCCCCGTACACGTCGGCCTCGGGTTCGTCACCGACGTAGACGGACGCCGTCGGCTCGACCTCGAGCGCGGCCGCGATCGCTTCGAAGGCCCGTGGATCCGGTTTGCCGGCCTCGAGTTCGCCGGTCACGAGCGCCGCGTCGAAGATCCGCTCCCAGCCGAGGGTGGCGAGTTTGTCCCGCTGGGCGCGGACGGGACCGTTGGTGAGCAGCCCGACCCGGTAGTCGGTCCCGAGTTCCTCGAGCATCCCTTCGACGCCGGGGAGCGGTTCGAGGGTCTCCGCGATGGTCTCGCGATAGGCCGCCGCGATCGCGGCCGGGTCCGCGTCGGTCTCGCGTCCCTCGAGTAAGTCGGCGAAGATGGGTTCGCGCGTCTCGCGGGTGAGGTTCCGACGGTGGGCCTCGAGGTACTCCGCTCGCGTCAGGGCGGGCCCACCGGCGACGTCCGCGGCTTCCCGAAGAATGGTCGCGCGGTCCCGGGTCGGCACGGCGAGGGTGTAATCGAGGTCGAAGACGACCGCCCGTGGCATAGGCGTCACGGGGGACTCGAGGCGGTTGAAACTATCCCTTCCGGGTCAATCGTCTCCCGACCGCGCCGCCGCGGGTCCGCTCTCGAGTCTCGGCACGACGACGGATTCGATCTCGTCCGCGTACTGCATGAGCGTCGTCCCGAGGATGCTCATGACCAGAACGTAGCCGACGGCGAACGCGTAGATGTCCGATGCGATCCCGGTTTCGAGGCCGGCACCCGCTCCGGTGAGCGCGACGCGGACGGAACGGCGTTCGCTGAGGTCGTAGATCCGCCCGCCGAGGTAGCCGCTGAGCAGCTTCGTGGGCGTCGCCAAAACGACGGCAGCGGCGATGAGCCAGACGACCTCGGGAAACAGCGTCGGATCGGTCACGAGTCCGATCCAGAAGAAAAACACCGCCGCGAACGTATCCCGAAGCGGTTCGAGCAGGTTTTCGAGGTCGTGGACGTGATCGGTCGCCGAAAAGGCCATCCCGACGAAGAAGGCGGCCACGGCTTCGCTGACCCCGAGCGTGAGCGCGGCCCCCGAGACGAGGACGGTGATCCCGAGCGCTCTGAGGACGATGAACTCGTGGGAATCGGTCTCGAGGCTGCGCTGGAACCACGCCGTCCCCGAGTAAACCAGCAAGAGCAAGGCGAGAATGAAGCCGATCGAGAGCCCGATCAGTCCCAGCGCGTCGCCGATATTGCCGCCGCCGAGCGCAAGCGCCGTAACGATCGCCAGATAGACGGCGATAAACAGGTCCTCGAAGACCAGCGTCCCGAGCATCGCGTCGGCCTCGTCGTTGGCGATCCAGCCGAGGTCGATCAACGATTTCGTGATGATCGCACTCGAGGAGATGTAGACGATCCCGGCGGTGAGAACGGCCGGCAAGAACGCCCCGAAGAGGGCCCATCCGAGGACCAGCCCGGTACCGAAGTTGATCGCGAGGTCGACGGTGCCGGCTTTCCAGATCCGGTCCTTCGAGGCGATGAGCCGGTCGAGGTTGAACTCGAGCCCGAGGAAAAACAGCAGGAGGACGATCCCGATTTCGGCACCGACGTGGACGAAGTCGGTCTCGGCGAGCGCGAGTTCGGAACCGTGAGGAACGATCTCCGTCCCGAGCAGCGACGGGAAGTCGATCTGGCCGAGGACGTGCTCGCCGAGCAGCATGCCGATGACGATGTAAAACGGGATCACGGACTGTCCGATCCGGTTCGCGCCGAGGCCGGCCAGCGCGACGGCCGCGAAGAGAGCGCCGACGTCGATCAGGGCAGTCGACTCAGCCGCCACTACGGATCACCTCCGACAGGACCGCCATCGATCGATCACGCCTCGGTTTCGTCGCCGAGCAGCGTTTCGAACTCGGCGCAGTCCTCGCGGTCGCCGATGACGACGAGCGTGTCGCCGACCGAGAGGACGGTCTCCGGATTCGGCGGCGAGATCAGGTCGTCGCCGCGCTGGATCGCGACGATCGAGACGCCCGTTCGCTCCCGAACCCGAGCCCCCTCGAGGCTCTGACCGGCGATGTCCGCCGTTTCGGTGACGTTGTACCATTCGAGAAAGGTATCGTCGGAGAGCATCGTCTCTACCGCCTCGGCTTGGACGGGCTGGAAGTACGCGCCCTCGAGAATCGTCCCGACCTTCCGGGCGAGCCGATCTGAAAGTTCGAACAGTTTGTC
The DNA here is from genome assembly GCF_000455365.1 of Halopiger djelfimassiliensis. Taxonomy (GTDB): domain Archaea; phylum Halobacteriota; class Halobacteria; order Halobacteriales; family Natrialbaceae; genus Halopiger_B; species Halopiger_B djelfimassiliensis. Next base: position 106,645 of record NZ_HG315688.1, on the reverse strand, counting down.
GCCATCCGCGTCCGCGTCCGCCTTCAGGTAGACCTCCCGCTTTCCCGTGTTGTGGGTCACGATGACGAGTCGGGTGCTGTCCTCGAGTTCGACCTCGAACTTCTTCCCGACGCCGGGGAGATCGCTCTCGTAGATGGTCATACGGATACGTTGGAACCGCGGGCATTAAATGCCGACCCCCGTCCGATCGGACCTCATCGCGCGTTTCACTCCACGTCCCCGTGCCCGGCGTGACGTGTGAGCGCGTTCACGCTTTGCACGGGGGTGAACGGTTGTGTCCGGGGAAGAATACAGCTGACGGCCGCCGACTTTTCCCCGTCGAGCGTTGAGACGCGGTATGACCGACTCGAGCGAGTCCGGCGACCGATCGGCGAGACACGTCTGGTCGGCCGGCCGGTATCCGGCGATGGCCCCGAACATGTTGCCCGCTATCGCGCGCCTGATCAACGCCGCGGGCGTCGATCCGGGCAATCGCGTCCTCGATGTCGGCTGCGGGACGGGCAACGCCGCGCTGACGGCCCGCCGGTCGGGGGCCGACGTCGTCGGCATCGATCTCGCCCACGGAATGCTCGAGCGCGCCCGCGACAACGCGTCGCTCGCCGGCTACGACGACATCGACTGGGTCGCCGGCGACGCCGAGACCCTGCCCGTCCCGGACGACGCGTTCGACGTCGTCCTCTCGAACTTCGGCCACGTGTTCGCGCCGGACTCGACGCGCGCCGGCGCGGAACTCCGGCGCGCGACGCGGACCGGCGGACGGGTCTGTTTCACCGCGTGGTCACCGAACGGCGTCGTGGGTGACCTCACGGCGGTCCTGACCGACCACGTCGGGTCCTCGCCCGACGATCCGTGGTCGCACCTCCAGTGGGGCGACCCCGACTTCGTCCGCGAGCAGTTCGCCGATGTCGCCGCCTGCTCGTTCCAGCGTCGCCTGCTCGAGTTCCGGTATGCCACGCCCCATCACTTCTGGCGCGAGTTCGCCGAGGAGTCCGGACCGCTCTCGCCGATCCTCCGGCGCATGGACGACGACGAGGCCCGCGCCGCGCTCCGTCGGGACGCGGTCACGGTGCTCGAGGAGTGGTTCGGCGACAACGCGATCCGGGTCGAGTACCTCCAAGTTCGGGCCGTGATCGAGTGACGGCGACGTACTCGTGTGGGCGCGGGCCAAGCTATTTCGACCTCCTCGGGGTAGCACAACGCCATGTCGTTCGACCCCGACGCGGTCGAGACGATCGCGTTCGACTCGTACGGGACGCTCGTGGACGTCTCCGCCGTCGCCGAGGCGCTCTCGGACCACCTCGAGGAACACGACCCCGATCTCGTCGCGAAGCTCTGGCGGGAGCGGTCGCTCACCTACGCGATGGTCGGCAACGCGATCGGCGAGTACGACGCCTTTTACGGGATGAATCGCCACGCGCTGCGGTACGCCCTCGAGACAGTCGGGGCCGGCGTCGGCGAGGACGAGCGCGAGGCGATCCTCTCGACGTACCACGAGCTGCCGGTCTTCGACGACGTTCGCGACGGTCTCGAGCGACTCCGGGAGCTGGGATACGACTGTTACGTCGTCTCGAACGGCAACGAGGGCATGCTCGAGTCGATGGTCGACCACGCCGATCTCGAGACGCTGCTCGCGGGGACGATCAGCGCCGACGAGGTCGAACGGTTCAAACCCGTTCCCGATCTGTACCGCCACGCGGCCGATCGGATCGGGACCCCGGTCGAAGCGATCGCGTTCGTCGCCGCGGGCTGGTGGGACGTCCCGGGCGCGATCAACGCCGGCATGCAGGGCGTCTGGATCAACCGACAGGGGACCCGGTGGGGACCGTACGAGACTGACCCGGATCTGACGATCGAACGCATCCCCGAACTCGTCGACGAACTCGAGGCGGCGTGACCCCCCAACCGCTATTGACGTTCGCGTGGCACCGCGACACGCCATGGAGTACGACACGTGGACCGAAACCCAAGAAACGGCGACGGTGACCGTCGACGAGCACGACCTCGAGGTCGCCTACTACGACGACGGGAGCGGCGATCCCCTGCTGTTTTGCCACGGGATTCCGACGTCGTCGTACCTCTGGCGAGACGTCGCCCCGCCGCTGTCGGACGACTACCGGGTGATCGTCCCGGACATGGCCGGCTACGGGAACTCGGCGATGCACGACGGGTTCGACCGCTCGATCCGCGCTCAGGAGGCGATGGTCGACGGACTGCTCGCGGAACTCGGCCTCGAGACCGTCTCGTTCGTCGGCCACGACCTCGGGGGCGGCGTCGGGCTTCGCTACGCCGCCCATAATCCGGGGGCCGTCGAGACCCTCGTGCTCTCGAACGCGGTCTGTTACGACTCGTGGCCGGTCGAATCGATCCTCGAACTCGGCCTCCCCGCGACTATCGAGGAGATGAGCGTCGGCGACGCCCGGGACCTGCTCGAGGGGATCTTCCGGACGACCCGCTACGACGACCCGGAGGAGGCGTTCGTCGAGGGGCTGCTCGCCCCGTGGGACTCCGAGACGGCGATCGTCTCGCTCTCGCGCAACGCCATCGGGACGAACACGAGCCACACGACCGAGATCGATCCGAGCGACGTCTCGGCCCGGACGCTCCTGCTGTGGGGGGCCGAGGACGAGTTCCAGCCGATCGACTTCGCCGAGCGGCTGGAAACAGACGTCCCCGACGCGACCCTCGTCGGGATCGACGAGGCGAGCCACTGGGTCATGGCGGACCGCCCGGACGCCTACCGCGAGCGACTGCGTGAGTTCCTCGAGGCGGGCTGAGGCCCCCGGGGAGGCGGAAGCGTTTTTCCCTTGGCCTCGAAGATCTACCACATGTCATCGCTCAACGCACACCACGTCGGGCTCACCGTCGGCGACCTCGAGACGACGCTGCCGTTCTACCGGGACGTGCTCGGACTCGAGGTCGTCGATCGGTTCAGCGTCGGCGGCGAGGCGTTCTCCGAGGCCGTCGGCGTCGACGACGCCCGCGGCGAGTTCGTCCACCTCGACGCGGACGGCGTCCGCGTCGAACTCGTCGAGTACGACCCCGAAGCCCGCGGCTCGCCGGCAGCAGGGCTCAACCAGCCCGGCGCGTCCCACGTCGCGTTCGCGGTCGACGACCTCGAGGCCTTTGCCGCGGCGCTTCCCGACGACGTGCCCACGATCAGCGAGCCGCAGACGACCGAAAGCGGCAGTTCGATCCTGTTCCTCCGCGATCCGGAGTCGAACCTCGTGGAAGTGCTCGAGCGCTGAGCGCTACCGGGAGCGAAACGTGGAGCGAACCTGCTCTACGTCGCGTTCACACCGTGGACAGACCCGTTTTTCCTCGGCGATGTAGACGACCGAACAGTGCGGACAGGAAAAGAGGTTGCCGAGCGACTCGTTCGTCGACGCCGGTCCGTCGGCGGTCGATCCCCGGTCGGGAGCGGTGTCGCCGGAACCGGCGGTTTGCAGCGCAACTCGAAGGCGGTCCCGGAGACGACCGAGTCCGGAACCCTTCGTCAGCGTCCGTCGAAGCGTCATACCCGCTCCTTCCAGAACGATGGCGAAGTAGCTATCGTCAAATAATTTTGGAGTGAGTGATAGTCACGATCACGAGTCGGTACCGAGGGTGTTCGACGGATAGCAACCTTTTCGACCGTCGGCCGGCCATTCGGTCGCATGAACTTCTTCGACCGCTTGCACGACCGCATCCGGACGGTCGACAGCGTCGTCTCCGTCGGTCTCGACCCCGACCCGTCGCGCATTCCCGACCACCTCGAGGAGTACGACCTGCCCCGGTGGGCGTTCAACCGGCGGATCATCGACGCGACCCACGAACACGCCGCCGTCTTCAAGCCAAACGCGGCCTTCTACGAGGACCCCGACGGGTGGGCCGCGTTGGAGGAGACCATCGCCTACGCCCACGGCAAGGACGTGCCGGTCCTGCTCGATGCCAAACGCGCCGACATCGGGAACACGACCAGACAGTACGCGAAACTGCTCGAGACCGTCGACGCGATCACGGTCAACCCCTACATGGGTCGGGATTCGCTGCAGCCGTTCCTCGCGGACGCGGAGTCGGGCGTGTTCGTCCTCTGTCGCACCTCCAACCCCGGCGGTGCCGACATTCAGGACCTCGAACTCGAGACCGGCGAACCCGTCTACGAGCGGGTCGCGGCGCTCGCGGATCTCTGGAACGAGAACGACAACGTCGGACTCGTGGTCGGGGCGACCCAGCCCGAGGAACTCGAGGAGTTGCGCGAACAGGTGCCCGACCTTCCGTTTCTCGTTCCCGGGATCGGGGCGCAGGGCGGCGACGCCGAGGCCGCCGTCGAGTACGGACTGGCCGACGGCGTCGGCCTCGTCAACTCCTCGCGCGGGATCATCTTCGCCGGCGAAGACGACGGCGAGGAGTTCGCGGCGGCCAGCGGACGGGCGGCCAAGCGGCTGAAGCGGCGGCTCAATCAGTATCGGGACTGACCGGGACCCGGGCCGCCCACGCCGACTGACGGCTTTCGGCGATTTCCTCGAGCCACCCGTCCACCGGACGTGTCGGACCGCTAACAGTAGATATAAGTTATCCGACGACAATACGCAGAATGGAAGTCACGTTCCACGGGCGTTCGCGAAATGCCCCGGGTGCTGGCACACCCGAGACGTGGCTTCCAATCCCCTAGCCGGGATTTGAAGCCATGATTGCGTACATTCTACCGGGATATAAACGTCCCGCAAGACAACCGTACCGTCCGAAAAATACAGCGAGAGACAGCGAAGGCGTCCGTTCCGCGGACGGGTGCCGTCCAGCCGTTCCGGCCACTCGCCTCGCGTCCACTGCGGCAGTGACTCGAGACCCGCTCCTCGAGACGACCGCTTCGACCGGCCGGAGTACCGATTTCGGTCATAACGCCGGAGCCGGAGGGGTGGGACGATGACCGGCGGCAGTCACGACCGCGACGGAAGCGACGACCCTGATCCGCCGTCGTGGGCGACCCCCTGCCCGCGGTGTGGCACGCCGATCCTGCGGGTGTCCGTGGCCGGGCCGCTCGAGGCCACCGCCGGCCCGTGTGGCTGTCCGGTTTCGCCGGGGATTCTCGATCGGCGGTCCGACGGCGACCCGGACTCGCGGACCGGATAACGGCCGTCCGGCCTCCCGTCTCGAGGCGGGCGGCACGCCGGCTCCGCGGCGTTCGGGCGACGGCCGCTCCCAACCGCGTCCACAGCCTCCCTCCCAACCGCCGCCGTTGCTCCGCCCGCGGGGCCGGCCCGTACACCGGCCTCGAGTCAGAACCGGTGGATGTCCACGTCCGACTCTTGGCCCGGGTCGGCCTGTGCGGCACAGTCCGCACAGAGTCCCTTCCCGCGGTCGTAGTGTTTTTCGCACGCGAGCGTGCCGCAGTTGGTGCATCGTTCCTGTGCCTCCCGGGACTCGCAGATCTGACAGAGGCCGCTGATGCTCATAAGTGCTATCGGGCCTCGAGCGCCTTGAAACCGGGCCCGGAACTGCTCGGGCGGTGAGCCGCTCCGCCGGCCCCAAACCGGGAAATACCGCCGGTAAAGGATGGTGTACGGTATCAATTGACGAGAAAGCTTTTGCCGTGGGGGCCGCTATCGGACCATATGAGCCGTGACCGGGCCCTCCTCGAGCGGGCCCTGGAACGTGGCGAACAGGACGGTGGCAACGTCGAGTTCAAGGAACGACTCTCGCGGGACGTCCACCTCGAGGGTGGGCGACGGGAGAGCCTCGCCGCGCAACTGCGACACCGACTCCTTTCCGGCGACGGCGAGGCGACGTACGTGGTCGGCGTCACCGACGACGGCGGCCTCGCCGGCGTCGATCCCGACACCTTCTCCGAGACGATGGACGTGCTTTCGTTGCTGGCCGAGGAGGCCGACGCGCACATCGACGACGTTCAGACGTGGGGCGTCAACGGGATTTCTGACTCGACCGGGGAAGAAGCGGACCGGGCGTCGGAGACCGCCGAACGCGGACTCGTCGGCGTCGCCACGATCCGCGAGGGCGGCGTCCTCGAGACCGACGACGAACACGTCGTCGTCGGGACGGCGGGCCACGTCGACCACGGGAAAAGTACGCTCGTGGGATCGCTGGTGACCGGCAAGGCCGACGACGGCGACGGGGCGACCCGTGCGTTCCTCGACGTCCAGCCCCACGAGGTCGAGCGCGGGCTCTCGGCGGACCTCTCCTATGCCGTCTACGGGTTCGACGACGACGGTCCCGTCCGCGTTCGAAACCCGAACCGCAAGTCGGACCGCGCCGAGGTCGTCGAAACCGCCGATCGGCTCGTCTCGTTCGTGGATACCGTCGGTCACGAGCCGTGGCTTCGGACGACCATCCGCGGGCTCGTCGGCCAGAAACTCGACTACGGCCTGCTGGTCGTCGCCGCCGACGACGGGCCGACGCGGACGACCCGCGAACACCTCGGCGTGTTGCTCGCGACCGACCTGCCGACGATCGTCGCGATCACGAAAACCGATACCGTCGACGACGATCGCGTCGAGGAGGTCGAACGCGAGGTCGAGCGACTCCTCCGGGAGGTCGACAAGTCCCCGCTTCGGGTCACACGCCACGGCGTCGACGCCGCCGTCGAGGAGATCAGCGAACGCGTCGTCCCGATCGTCCGAACGAGCGCCATGACGATGGAGGGGCTCGACACGCTCGACGAACTGTTCGACCGGCTCCCGAAGACCGCCGAGGACGCCGGCGAGTTCCGGATGTACGTCGACCGAAGCTACTCGGTGACCGGCGTCGGTGCCGTCGCCTCGGGGACGGTGATGTCCGGCGAGGTCGAAGCGGGTGACGAACTCCTCATCGGACCGATGCCCGACGGCCGGTTCCGGGAGGTCGAGGTGCGGTCGATCGAGATGCACTACCACCGCGTCGACACGGCCCAGGCGGGTCGCATCGTCGGCATCGCGCTCAAGGGGATCGACGAGAGCGCCATCGAACGCGGCATGGTGCTCCTGCCCCGAGACGCCGACCCCGACCCCGTCCGGGAGTTCGAGGCCGAAGTCATGGTACTCAACCACCCCACCCGGATCGGCGACGGCTACGAACCCGTCGTCCACCTCGAGACGATCGGCGAAGCCGCCGCGTTCTACCCCGAAAACGGCCGGCTCCTCCCGGGCGATACGGGCACGACCACCGTCCGGTTCAAGTTCCGCCCGTACCTCGTCGAGGAGGGCCAGAAGTTCGTCTTCCGCGAGGGCCGTAGCAAGGGCGTCGGGACGGTGACCGACGTCCATCCGATCGACTGAGGCTGATCGGTAACGCGACGGTCGCCGCGGAACCGCGTCCGGTCACGTCTCCACCGGAAATGTAATTTCAATAGATATTCGAAGAATTAAAATGGGTGTTTAGCCCGTGCTTCCCGACTCCCCGCTCGGCCGTCTCGAATGGGCGTTCAGAGAATCGCTGGTGATTTTCGGCATCCTCCTGCTTTGGGTCGGCGTCGCCATCGTCGCGACGCTCGCGACGCGGATATTCGGTATCACCGTCGAAGCCACCATCGAACTGATCGGTGGGCAGGCCGTTCCCCCGATGGCCGAACTGCTTCGACTAACGGAGCACCTCTGGGAGGCCGTCGTTCCGATAACCCTCGTCACGGCGACCCTCTACGTCCTCGTCCGTGCGGGGACGCTTCTCATCGACCACTATCACCGAACCGCGCGGTGACCGATCCCGTCTATTCGAGCCCCTCGGCCGTCCGGTAGCCGTCGGTCGTTCGCTCGGCGAGGTCGAACAGGACGGCCCACTCGAGGAGCCGTTCGGTTCGTTCGGGGTCGCCCGTGCCGGAACGGCCCGCCGAATCCCCTCGCCGAACGCGATCGACAACGTCCGCTGCCGAGAGCGGGCCGTCGGCAGCCTCGAGCGTCTCGAGAACTGCGGATGCACCGTACACCCGGTTCCGAAACGCCGTCCGGAGCCGCCCGGGTTCGAGATCGCCTCGTGTCCGCACGAACCCGGACGGCTCTTCGGTCGCCAACTCGAGCGCCCGGAGGAAGGTCAGCCAGGTGCCGGCTTCGTCGCGGTCCCGAACGTCGGTCCGGCGGACGACTCGAGCACAGCAGTCGACGTCGCCGTCCGATTCGGGCCCCGCGTCGGTAGCCGGGGGAACCGCTCTGCGGACATCGGCCAGCGCGTCGAGATCGGCGGGCGGGTCGGGAACGGGTTTGAACTGCACGGTTACAACTGGAACGATTCGGCGAGCAGTTCCTCGTCGGTCTCGCCGTGGACGTAGGTCGGACCGCCGAGGACGTCGATCGTCACCTTCGCAGGGGCAAACAGGTCCGACGGGACGTCCTCGAACTCCCAGTCGAGGTCGTCGAACACCTCGCCGAACGGGCGACCGTGGTCCTCGGCGGCAGTCGACGGGACCGAATCGAAGATATCGGCGTCCTCGCGAACCGTCAGATGTGCCGTCCCACCGTATGCAATCGAATCGTTCGTACGCGCGATGGCCGTTCGCTCGTCGTCCGCTACGGGCGCTACCGGTGCCCGTCCCGTCGCCGAGACGACGTCCAGCGGATCGTAGCCGAGTTCGGTCAGGCGAAACGTCGCGAGTTCGGCCGCGCGGGCGGCGTTCGTGATGCTCCCGACGACGCTTGCGGTCGGATACGCGAGCAGGAAGACGCTGCTGGTCTCGACCTCGGCGAGGTCGGCGACCTGCGTCGCTGCGGACTCCGGCGGAAGTTCGTCGGTCTCGACCGCAAGCGCCGTCAGGTCGAACGCGTCGGTGTAGCCGACCCGGCGGAACTCCGCCTCTTCGGCGACCAGCGCCCGAGCAGGGCCACTGCCCAGCCCCTCGAAGTCCTCGGTCCGCAGCTCCCAGCCTGCCTTCTGCGAACAGAGCAGCGATAGCGCCGGCTGGTCGGTCGACAGCTCGACGACGGGGATCGGCGCGCCGTCGATCTCGCCGAGTTCGTGACTCGGCGTCGCCAGCCCGGCGGTCTGGATCTCCGTCAGCAACAGGCCGGCCTCGACGCCGCCGTCGAACTCGATCCCGAAGTCAAGCACCGTCGCCTCGTTCTCGAGGTCGTAGCCCCCGACGTTCAACTCCTCGGCGTAGTCGAGGGCCTCGTCGACCAACTCGATCGCCATCCGGTTGAGACTCTCCATGGCCGCCCTTTCAGCGCCCTGCGTAAAACAGTTTGTCAGTTTACGTCCGACCGAGGTCAGACCGCCGCCTCGTATCCCGCGTTCTCGATCGCGTCGACGATCGCACCGTCGTCGACCGCCGTTTCGTCGTGTTCGACGCGGACTTCGTCGGCATCGTGATCCGCGGTCACGGACGAGACCCCCTCGAGCGCCTCGACGGCCTCGATCACGTTCGTCTCACAGCCGCCACAGGACATCCCAGTGACCTCGAACGTTGTTCGTTCCATACGCGACGGTAGTCACCAGAACGGATTGAGCCTTCCGTTCCCGATCGATCGGGTCCGACGGACGGCTAGTCCGTGCTCGTCGGCGGCCGTCCGAGCTCCGCCTCGACGGCACCGACCTTCTCCGCGGCCGAGGTGTCACGCGTCCGTTTGTCGTCGATCTTCAGGACGGTACTGACGCGGTCGCCGTCGACGGCCTCGTGTGCCGCCTGTGCGGCCGCGAACAGTTCGCCGATATCGTCGGTTTCGATCACCGTCCCCATCGGGTTCGTCTCGTACTCGACGTCGTAGTCCTCGAGCGCGTCGACCGCTTTCGCGATCTCGCCGGCCATGCTGTCTTCGATCACGGGTGCGACGCTCAGGAGTGCAATAACTGTCATCGCTTTCGTTGACGGCAAGGAGGCCCCTAAATCCGTTCCATGCTGGATACGGCGCAACGCGAACGGAACCGGTCGTTTCGGGCCGTCGAGAGCGAATCCCGGTTAGTTCGCCTGCGGCGACCGGGTCGCCTCCGTCGGCGGGTAGATGATGACATCGCCGTTGGCGTAGACGTAGATCTCGTGCTCGAGGGCGGTGAACGCGACGTGACCGCCGGACCGTTCGGTCCCGTCGGCTTTCTTGCTGAAGATGCGATCGAGCGCGTCGGGATCGACGCTGTCGTAAAGCGAGAACTCCCCCTGTGAAACGTCGGTGTCCGCGATCGATGCGAGGGCGTGGACGATCGTCGTGGTGATCGTCGCAGTCCCGTCGGGATCGTGCTTGAAGACGTAGCGATCGTTCGTCTGGTCGTACTGGTACTCGTCCGTGCTGTCGGTTGGTGAAAGTTCAGTTTGCATAGGAGGTCAGCAGCTTCAATCGACTATTGATTCGTAGTTACTTGGAGTATAAAAGCCAATCGCAGCCGGAATCGGTAAACGTATGTGAAGGAAAGTGCGGCTAATATTTCACGATTCCCTATTCACTATCGATCCGTGAACGTCGCCGGTCGTGACCGGTCCCTGCGACCGAGACCGTCGTCGAAAGCAGGGGTTACTTGCGGTCGATCGTTCGCGTTCCGACGCAACCGGGGCTTAGGTCCCGCTCGCAGGCCTCCGCTGGCTTCCCGTGGAACTCCACGAGGATGTCGAGGCCGCACTGTGTCTTCACGAACGCCGCAGTCGACCGTTTTGCCCCGCAGTGATCGCAGGTGAACTCGGTTCTGGGCGACGGCAGGTCGGCGGGGTCGGCGTCCCACCGTTCGTCACAGTCGACATACTAGAGCTGGATCCAACCATCGCGCATACGGTCTGGGTCGTCTTCCGCTCCTCCTTGAGGTCTCTCGTGCGCGTTCGTCTACGCCGTGAAGGCGGGACTGCGAAGGCGGTGGTCGTGGCCTTAACTCACGTATTTGGCCACGACGAAGGTGAGGAACATTCCGACGATGAAAAGGAGGATTCGGCTGTTGAAGAGGAGCAGCATCGATCCGAAGACGCCGATCGGACACACGACCCGTGCTGGATCGCGTTTCACGCTGGCGAGTAGTCCGCTCATTTCGGTTGTCCTACAGCCGTCGACGAGTTAAGGGTTCGCTTCGCTATCCGTGGCGTTCGGCTGCATCGAGTGGGTTCCACCGACGAACGCACGGATCGCACGTGGGTTCGTTCGCAACAGAACCGACACGGGATTGCCGTCGCTCGTGGGGGAGTCCGGGACGTGCGCTGGCTGGGATTCGAACCACGCCGAGAACCCGGAACGAGTTTCGAGGAACAGGCTCCTCGCTTGCCGTGTGGTTCCTCAAAAATGCGCTGGCTGGGATTTGAACCCAGGTTGTGACCATGGCAAGGTCACGTGATACCACTACACTACCAGCGCCCTGCTGCACTTACACCTACTGTCGGAAGGATGTATAAGGGTTGCGAATCGACACGGCATCGGCATGGTCCGGCATGCCGGTATTCGCCCGCCGGTAGGGGACTCGAGAGGGCTTCGTCGACGGGGCGGCGATCGATCACCTCGAGTGAGTGTGTGTTCGTTCGGCACGAATTCGGGGCTGTGAGGCGTTCACAGCCGTAATCGAATCCGCTATCCTTTTAAGACCCTGTCCGCAAAACATCGCTACAGTCTAGTGACGCGGCGCCGAAGCGTCACGGCATGACCGTCAGCGTACTCGTGCCGTCGTCGCTCACCCGGGAAGCCGAGGACAAACGCGAGGCCACTCGCAAACTCGGATACGTCGCCCGCGCGGCGACTGTCTTCCGGGCTGACCGCCTGATCGTCTTCCCCGACCGGGACGGCGAACGGGGGGAGTTCGACGGCGGGTTCGTAAGCACCGTCTTTCGGTACGCCGCAACGCCGCCGTACCTCCGCAACGAGGTATGGGGGATGCGGGACGAACTGGAGTACGCGGGCGTCTTGCCGCCGCTCCGCGCTGTGTCACGGACCGGCTCCGAATCCGACGGTTCGGGGTCGTTAAGACAAGGGATCGTGACCGAGGTCGGACCTGAAGGGCGCGTCCGGGTCAATTGCGGACTGCAACACCCGATCTCCCTCAACGTCCCTCCGAAAATGGAGGTCGACGAGGGGGAGCGCGTGACCGTCAGGATCTCTTCGCGACGACCGGTCCGGGCGAAGCTCGTCGGCCGGCCCCTCCCGGGGCTGTCGGTCGAGCGGACGGACCTTTCGGCAGCACTCGGCCGTGAGGACGCCGGCGTCTGCATCGCCGCCTCCCGCTACGGTGAACGACTCACCGTCGGGCGGCTCGAGACGCTGGCCGGGACGATCGAACGGGACGGGATGACCGTCGCGTTCGGTGCACCCGAGCGAGGGTTGCCGGATATCCTCGGAATCGAGGCGTCAGCCGTCCCCTCGTCCGACGAGGGTGACGCTGACGACGGAGTCGAACCCACAGCCGATCCGGGGTTCGACCTCTGGCTAAACACGGTTCCGGATCAGGGAAGCGGGGTCGTGCGAACGGAAGAAGCGCTGTTCGCCACCCTCGCTCCCCTCTCACTGAGAGAGTGATAGAATGCCACAATCAAACGCACCACGGAAAGGCTCACTCGGGTTCGGTCCACGGAAGCGCGCCACCTCGGAGGTGCCGCGTTTCAACTCGTGGCCGGACGACGACGGACAGCCGACGCTCCAGGGCTTTGCGGGCTACAAGGCCGGCATGACCCACGTCGTCATGGTCGACGATAAAGCGAATTCGCCGACCGAGGGGATGGAACAGACCGTCCCCGTGACGATCGTGGAGACGCCGCCGATGCGCGCCGTCGCCCTGCGTGCGTACGAAGACACACCGTACGGTATGAAGCCGGTCACCGAGGTCTGGACCGACGAGTTCGTTCCCGAACTCGATCGCGTCCTCGATCTCCCCGGCGATGACTACGACAGCGACGCCGCCGCGGACGAACTCCGCGGCTACCTCGATGAGGGACGCGTCGACGACGTTCGCGTCATCACCCATACGGTGCCAGCCGAGGTTCCCTCGGTTCCGAAGAAGAAACCGGACGTGATGGAGACCCGCGTCGGCGGCAGCGCCGTCGAGGAACGCGTCGACTTCGCCCTCGAGTTGCTCGAGGACGGCGGCGAACACGTCATGAACGACGTGTTCCGTGCCGGCGAGTACGTCGACGCAAGCGGCGTCACGAAAGGGAAGGGGACACAGGGTCCCGTCAAGCGATGGGGCGTCCAGAAACGCAAGGGCAAACACGCCCGGCAGGGCTGGCGCCGCCGCATCGGGAACCTCGGTCCCTGGAACCCGTCCCGGGTTCGGTCGACGGTCCCACAGCAGGGCCAGACCGGCTACCACCAGCGGACGGAACTGAACAAGCGCCTCGTCGATATCGGCGACGGCGCGGACGCGACGGTCGACGGCGGCTTCGTCAACTACGGCGAAGTCGACGGGCCGCACGCGCTGATCAAGGGCTCGCTCCCCGGGCCGGAGAAGCGGCTTGTCCGCTTCCGCCCGGCGATCCGACCCGGAGACCAGCCGCGCCTCGATCCCGAGGTTCGGTACGTCTCCACCGCATCCAACCAGGGATAACATATGGAAGCAACAGTACGCGACCTGGACGGCTCGGACGCGGGCACGCTCGAGCTCCCGGCGGTCTTCGAGACCCAGTACCGCCCGGACTTGATCGCCCGCGCGGTCCGTGTCGCCCAGGCAAACCGGAAACAGGACTACGGCGCCGACGAGTTCGCCGGCCTTCGAACGCCGGCCGAATCGTTCGGTAGCGGCCGCGGGATGGCCCACGTCCCACGACAGGAGGGGCGCGGTCGGCGCGTTCCCCAGACCGTCAAGGGACGCAAGGCACACCCGCCGAAAGCCGAGAAGGACTGGACCGAATCGATCAACACGAAAGAAAAGAAGCTGGCCGTCCGCAGCGCCATCGCCGCGACGACCGACGAATCGCTCGTCGCCGAGCGCGGCCACGAGTTCGACGAGGGCCTCGAGCTGCCCGTCGTCGTCGACGACGAGTTCGAGGACCTCACCAAGACCAAGGAGGTCGTCTCGTTCCTCGAGGCCGCCGGCCTCGCGGACGACGTCGAGCGCGCGGATGAGGGCCGCAGCGTCCGCTCGGGTCGCGGGAAGACCCGCGGTCGCAAGTACAAACAGCCCAAGTCGATCCTCTTTGTCACCTCGAGCGAGACCGGCCCGTCCCGTGCGGCCCGGAACCTCGCCGGGGCCGACGTGACGACCGCTGCGGAGGTCAACGCCGAGGATCTCGCGCCCGGAACGCAGCCGGGTCGACTGACCGTCTGGACCGAAAGCGCACTCGAGGAGGTGGCCGACCGATGAGTTCGATCATCGAACACCCGCTGGTCACGGAGAAGGCGATGAACGACATGGACTTCGAGAACAAGCTCCAGTTCGTCGTCAACCCCGACGCCACCAAGCCCGAGATTCGGGACGAAGTCGAGGAGCGCTTCGAGGTCTCGGTTGACGACATCAACACGCAAGTGACGATGAAAGGCAAGAAGAAAGCAACCGTCAAACTCTCCGAGGACGACGACGCGCAGGAAGTCGCCTCGCGAATCGGGGTGTTCTGAGGATGGGACGACGCATTCTCGGACAACGACGCGGTCGCGGTACATCGACGTTCCGCGCCCCGTCGCACCGATACAAGGCGAAGCTCGACCACAAGAAGGCAGAAGACGACGACGTCGTTCGCGGGACGATCGTGGATATCGAACACGATCCAGCGCGATCGGCACCCGTCGCCGCCATCGAGTTCGAGGACGGCGAACAGCGGCTCGTCCTCGCGCCCGAAGGCGTCACCGTCGGCGAGGAGATCCAGGTCGGCGTCTCCGCGGAGATCAAGCCGGGCAACACGCTTCCGCTCGCGGAGATCCCCGAAGGGGTCCCGATCTGTAACGTCGAAGCGAACCCGGGCGACGGCGGCAAGTTCGCTCGTGCGTCGGGTGTCAACGCGGACCTGATCACCCACGACCGCAACGCCGCGGTCGTCCAGCTTCCAAGCGGCGAGGTCAAGCGCCTCGATCCGCAGTGTCGTGCCACCATCGGCGTCGTCGCCGGCGGCGGCCGCACGGAGAAGCCGATGGTCAAAGCAGGCAACAAGCACCACAAGATGAAAGCTCGGGGTACCAAGTGGCCCCGCGTCCGCGGTGTCGCGATGAACGCCGTCGACCACCCGTTCGGTGGCGGCGGCCGACAGCACCCCGGCAAACCGAAATCCGTCTCGCGGAACGCTCCGCCGGGACGGAAGGTCGGTGACATCTCCTCCCGGCGAACCGGCCGAGGTGGGAACAAATGAGTCAGGAGTACCGAACCGGCCGCGAAGGTGAGTTCACCTATCGTGGCTACACGCTCGAGGAGCTGCAGGAGATGGAGCTCGAAGAAGTCGCGGAACTGCTGCCCGCACGAAAGCGGCGAAGTATCCAGCGCGGCCTCTCCGTCGAGAAGCAGAAGCTTCTCGAGGAGGCACGCGAGAAAGGCGAGGAAGAGACCGCGAACGCGCCGATCCGGACTCACCTGCGGGATATGCCGATCCTGCCGGAGTTCGTTGGCCTGACCTTCGAGGTCTACGACGGCCAGTCGTTCGAGCGCGTCCGGATCGAACCCGAGATGATCGGACACTATCTCGGCGAGTTCCAGCTGACCCGCAAGTCCGTCGAACACGGACAGGCGGGGATCGGCGCGACTCGCTCGTCGAAGTTCGTCCCACTGAAGTGATCAACGTATGGGAATCAACTACTCAGTCGACGCCGACCCGGATACGACCGCGAAAGCGATGCTCCGGGAGCGTCACATGAGCCACAAGCACAGCAAGGAGGTCGCCCGCGAACTCAAGGGCCGAACGGTCGGCGACGCGCAGGCGTACCTGCAGGACGTAATCGACGAGAAACAGTCGGTGCCGTTCAAGTCCCACAACGCCGGTGCCGGACACCGGTCCGACGTCGACGGATGGGACGCCGGTAAGTACCCCGAGAAGGTCTCGGAAGCGTTCCTCGACCTGCTCGAAAACGTCGAGTCCAACGCCGACCACCAGGGTTTCGACGGCGAGTCGATGGAGATCGTCCACGTCGCCGCCCACAAGGTCGGCGAATCGATGGGACGCAAGCCCCGCGCGATGGGGCGTGCCTCGGCCTGGAATACGCCCCAGGTCGACGTCGAAATCGTGGTCGAAGAGACCGACGAAGAGGGTGATAGCTAATGGCTGACGAACAACAGTTCATCGAAAACGGCCTGCAGCGGTCACAGATCGACGAGTTCTTCGCTGAAGAACTCGGCCGCGCAGGCTACGGTGGCATGGACGTCGCCAAGACGCCGATGGGAACCCAGATCGTCCTCAAGGCCGAGAAGCCGGGGATGGTCATCGGCAAAGGCGGCGAGAACATCCGGAAGGTAACGACCGCGCTCGAGGAGAAGTTCGACCTCGAGGATCCCCAGATCGACGTACAGGAGGTCGACGAACCCGACCTCAACGCACGGATCGTGGCGGATCGACTCGCGAACGCCTTGGAGCGTGGCTGGTACTTCCGAAAGGCCGGTCACACGACGATCGACCGGATCATGGAAGCCGGCGCACTCGGTGCCGAGATCGTCCTCTCGGGGAAGGTCACGGGCGCGCGATCGCGCGTCGAGAAGTTCAACCGGGGCTACATCAAGCACAACGGCGAACCCGCAGAGGAGATCGTCGACGAAGGCCAGGCGACGGCCGTCATGAAACTCGGCACGATCGGCGTCACGGTGAAGATCATCCCGCCGAACGCCGAACTGCCAGACGACTTCCGAATCCACGACGACGTCGATCCCGAGGAGCTCGTCCCCGAGGCCGTCGAGGCCAACGAGGCCGAAGGCGTCGACGAACTGCTCGAGGGTGAACCCGAAGCGGCCGATGTCGACGCCGATGCCGACGAGCCGGCCGCCGAAGCCCCCGACGAAGGCGAGGCCGAGGAGGTCGTCGAGGAAGTCGTCGAATCGGACGCCGAGGCCGACGAGGAGTTCGAGGAAGTCGAGGTCCCCGGAGACGAGGGCGTCGAAGAGGAACTCGAGGAACTCGAGGAAGACGTCGAAGCCGAAGCCGAAGAACTCGTCGCGGAGATGGAAGACGAGGACGAGGATGACGACGGAGGTGACGCCTGATGGCGATCCTGCACACCGAGGAGATCCGCGACATGACGCCTGCCGAACGGCAGGAGGAACTCGAGGAACTCGAGACGGAACTGCTGAACGCAAAGTCCGTCCTCGCAGCCGGTGGGGCCCCGGAGAACCCGGGCCGTATCGGCGAACTGGGCCGGACGATCGCGCGGATCAAGACGATCCAGCGCGAGGAAGGCGATCTCGAGGACGAAGACGAACAGTAATACACAAATGGCACTGACACCCGAGACTCTGCCGCGACACGAACTCAACGGCCTGCCCGTCCGCGTCGTCGAGAGCGACGACGCCTCGCGGGTGGGGCTTGAGGGGCGGGTCGTCATCGAGACGACAAACACCCTCTCTATCGAGGTTCGCGAAAACGGCGAGTCTCGGGTCGTCATGGTGCCGAAATCGGGCTCGACGTTCGAGTTCGCGATCACAGATGACGCCGCCGACCCCGCCAAGGGGTCGGGGACCGCGTCCGAACTGGCCGATTCCCAACCCTCGGCCGCCGGCAACGGCGACGAGGAACGAGCCGGCGGCGACGCCGCCGGCTGTCGTGACGATGATCCCTCGCGGGATCACCGTCACGCTGCCGGCGAGGACGTGGCCTACGTTACGGTCGATGGATCGCGACTGCTCTCACGACCCGCCCGACGAACGGAAACGACTGGTGATTCACCATGGCAATAGGACTAGACGTTGAAACCCCTCCGGAACCCGAAAACCCGGAGGAATACGACTACGAGAAGTGTCCGTTCTACGGCGACCTTCCCGTTCGAGGCCAGGTCCTCGAAGGAACCGTCGTCTCGACGGACATGGACAAGACCGTAGTCGTCGAGCGAGAGTACGACGTAGCGGTCCCGAAATACGACCGCTACATGAAGCGACGCTCGCGCATCCCGGCACACGTGCCGGGCGTGCTCGAGCCGCTCTCGGTCGGTGACACGGTCAAGATCGCAGAGACCCGACCACTGTCGAAGACCAAATCGCACGTGGTCGTCGAAGTAACCGAAGAAGCGACCGTGGAGGACGTCGCCGAACTGACACGCGAAGCGGAGCCCGAACGGGAACTTTCGGGCGGCGACGTTACCGAGGGAGCCGAACCCGAAGCAACCGAGGGTGATCGGTGATGGAGGCAATGAAAGCCGACGTCACGCAGGGCCTCAAGAAGGGGTCGCTGGTCACGTGTGCCGACAACACCGGCGCGCGTGAACTGAAGGTCATCAGCGTCTCGGGATACCACGGCACCAAGAACCGCCAGCCGAAGGCGGGACTCGGTGACAAAGTCACGGTCTCCGTGACCAAGGGTACCCCCGAGATGCGCCGTCAGGTCCTCGAGGCCGTCATCGTCCGCCAGCGCAAATCGATCCGCCGGCCGGACGGGACGCGGCTGAAGTTCGAGGACAACGCGGCGGTCATCATCGACGAGAACGAAGAGCCCCGCGGAACCGAGATCAAGGGGCCGATCGCCCGCGAAGTCGCAGAGCGCTTCGGAGCAATCGCCTCTACCGCGACGATGATCGTATAGAACCATGAGCAAGCAACCCCACAAACAGCGAACGCAGACCGAGCGTGCGCCGCTGCACAAGCGACAGAAGCAGCTTCACGCGACGCTCTCCGAGGAGCTCCGGGAGGAGTACGACACGCGCCGAACCCGCGTCAACGCGGGGGATACCGTCGAGATCATGCGCGGCGACCACGCCGGCGAAGAGGGCGAGGTCGTTCGCGCCATCCTCGAGGACGGCGTCGTTCACGTCGAGGACGTGACCGTCGAGACGGCCGACGGCGAAGAGGTGCCCCGGCCGCTTGACCCGTCGAACATCCGTATCACGGAGCTCGACCTCGAGGACGAGCGTCGCGAGGCACGCCTCGAAGGTGATAACGAATGACGAAACACCAGAAACGACTGTCAGTACCGAAGTCCTGGCCGGTCGAGCGCAAGACCGACGTCTTCACGGTGAAAGCCGACGCCGGTCCCCACGGCGAGGACGGCGTTCCGCTCGTCGTCCTCCTTCGTGACGTGCTCGGCTACGTCGACTCGAAGAAGGAAGCGCGATACGCCCTCTCCGAGGACGCGATCCTCGTCAACGGGACGCCGATCAACGACGAGCAACGTCCGATCGGGATGTTCGACATTATCGCGTTCCCCGGTCGCGAGGAGTATTACCGCGTCTTCCCCGACGAGGGCGGTCGGCTCGCGCTGACCGAGATCGACGGGGCTGCAGCCGACAGCCGCCTCGGAAAGATCGAGAAGAAACAACACGTCACCGGCGGCGACGTCCAGTTGACGCTGCACGACGGGACGAACGTCATCGTCGACGACGAGTACGAGACGAACGACTCGATCGTCATCGACAACGAGGACAAGTCGATCGTCGCTCACTTCCCCTACGAGGAAGGGGCGCTCGTGACGGCCGTCCGTGGCAACCACGGCGGCAAGATCGGCGAGATCGACGACATCGAAGTCACCTACGGCAGCGGTTCGAACACCGTCACCGTCTCGACGGACGACGGCGAGTTCGAGACCGTCGAGGAGTACGTCGTCGTGATCGACGAGAACTTCACGGGTGGTGACGAATGAGCGAAGCCGAAGCCGACTTCCACGAGATGCGCGAACCGCGCGTCGAGAAAGTCGTCGTCCACATGGGCGTCGGTCAGGGTGGTCGCGAACTCGGTAAAGCCGAAGACATCATCGAGGAGATCACCGGTCAGGAAAGCGTCCGTACGCAGGCGAAACGGACCGAACCGGACTTCGGGATCCGTCAGGGCGATCCGATCGGCACGAAGGTCACCCTTCGTGGCGAGGACGCGTCCGACTTCCTCGAGAAGTCCCTGCCGCTTGCGGAGCTTTCGAAAAGGCAGTTCGACGATACGGGGAACTTCAGCTTCGGCGTCGAGGAACACACCGAGTTCCCGAGCCAGGAGTACGACCCGAACGTCGGGATCTACGGGCTGGACGTCACCGTCAACCTGGTGCGTCCGGGCTACCGCGTCTCCAAGCGAGACAAAGCGACCCGTCCGATCCCGTCGCGACACCGACTCACCCCCGAGGACGCCATCGCGTTCCTCGAGGCGAACTTCGACGTAACCGTCGAGGAGACTGACGATGAGTGAAAGCGAAACCGACCACGAAACCGAAGCCAACCGCACGGGCGAGCACGCGGCAAAGCGCACCGGCCAGATCGAGGAGTGCCAGCGCTGTGGTCGCAAACAGGGACTCGTCGGCAAGTACGACATCAACCTCTGTCGGCAGTGCTTCCGCGAGATCGCCCGTGACATGGGATTCAAGAAGTATCGATAATATGACTGGAAACGATCCACTCAGCAACGCGCTCTCGGGACTCGACAACGCCGAGAGCGTGGGACATCTCACGCACGAGGTAACGCCCGCCTCGAACGAGATCGGCAGCGTACTCGAGGTCTTCTACGACCGCGGGTACATCGACGGCTTCGAGTACGTCGACGACGGCAAAGCCGGTCAGTTCGAGGTCGAACTGAAAGGAGCGATCAACGAGTGTGGCCCCGTCAAGCCCCGCTACAGTGCCGGTGCCGACGAGTTCGAGAAGTGGGAGAAGCGTTATCTCCCCGCTCGGGACTTCGGCGCGCTCGTCGTCACGACGAGCAACGGCATCATGAGCCACTACGAGGCTCGCCAGCAGGGTATTGGGGGCCAGGTGATCGCATACGTCTACTAACCATGCGAGTCGAACTGGAAATCCCCGACAACGTAACCGTCGAGAAAGACCACCTCGACGTGACCGTCGATGGACCGGAGGGCAGCGTCACACGACGTCTCTGGTACCCCGACGTGAACGTCGCGGTCGAAGACGACAGCGTGGTAATCGAAAGCGAAGCCGAGGACGCAAAGACCAATGCGACCGTCGGCACCTTCGAGAGCCACCTCGAGAACGCCTTCCACGGCGTGACTGAGGGCTGGGAGTACAAGATGGAAGTCTTCTACTCCCACTTCCCGATGCAGGTCCGCGTGGAAGGCGACGACGTCGTCATCGAGAACTTCCTCGGCGAAAAGGCAGCGCGACGAACGACCATCCACGGTGATACCGATGTCTCCGTCGACGACGAAGTCGTCGTCCTCTCCGGTCCGGACAAGGAGGACGTCGGCCAGACGGCGGCGGACATCGAGCAGCTGACACGCGTCAGCGGCAAGGACACCCGCATCTTCCAGGACGGGGTCTACATCACCGAGAAACCCGCCACCGGAGGTGCCTGATAGATGGCAGAAGACAACGCGGACGAGCCACAGGAGCTCGAGGACATCAGCGGCGTCGGCGCAAGCAAGGCAGAAGCGCTGCGCGAGGCCGGTTTCGAGTCCATCGAGGACGTCAAGGAGGCCGACCAGGACGACCTGGCGGAGGCCGACGGCGTCGGAAACGCACTCGCGGCCCGCATCAAGGCCGACGTCGGCGATCTCGAGGTCACCGAAGAGACCGAAGCCGAGATCGAAGACGAAGGCGTCGAAGAAGAAGCGGAGCCGGAGGAAGACGTCGAGACGGAGCTTCGGCCACGCGGGCTGACCGAGAAGACGCCCGAGCTGACTGACGACGAGGAGCGTCTGCTCCAGCGGCGTCGTTCCGTCGGCAAGCCGCAGTTCAACCGTCAGGATTACCACAAGAAAAAGCGGACGCCGGAATCGTGGCGCCGCCCACGCGGTACGCTGTCCAAACAGCGCAAGGGCGTCAAGGGCAAGGGTCCGAAAGTGCAGGCCGGTTTCCGGTCGCCGACCGAAGTCCGGGGCAAACACCCCAGTGGCTTCGAGGAGGTCTACGTCGAGAACACCGACGATCTCGACGGCGTCGACGGCGACCGCGAGGCGGTCCGTATCGCTTCCTCGGTCGGCGCTCGCAAACGCGAGCGGATCGAGGAGCTCGCCGAATCGGAGGGCATTCGCGTCCTGAACCCGACCTACGAAGAAGTCGAGGTGGAATCCAATGACTGATCTTTCCGCACAGAAGCGACTCGCAGCCGACGTCCTCGACGTCGGCGAAAACCGCGTCTGGCTCGATCCCGACGCGCAGGGAGACATCGCCGAGGCGATCACCCGCGACGAGATCCGCGAACTCGTCGAGGAGGGTCGCATTCAGGCCGACGAGCCCTCGGGCAACTCCCGCGGCCGCGCCCGCGAGCGCAACGCGAAACGCGCCTACGGCCACCAGAAGGGGCCGGGCAAGCGACGCGGCAAGAAGGGCGCACGCCAGAACGAGAAAGACGAATGGCAGAACAAGATTCGCGCACAGCGACGGAAGCTGCGTGAACTCCGCGACAAGGGCGAGATCACGCCCACGCAGTACCGCGAGCTCTACAAGAAGGCTGGCGGTGGGGAGTTCCGTAGCGTCCGGTACCTGTTGAACTACATCGACGAGAACTACGGTGACCAATAATGGCGACAGGACCACGATACAAGGTGCCGATGCGGCGTCGCCGTGAGGTCCGGACGGACTACCACCAGAGGTTGCGCCTGCTGAAATCGGGCAAGCCACGCCTGGTTGCTCGCAAGAGCAACAAGCACACCACGGCGCAGCTGATCACTCCCGGACCTCAGGGAGACGAGACGCTCGCGAGCGCACACTCGAGCGATCTCGAGGAGTACGGCTGGGAAGCCCCCACGAGCAACATTTCCGCGGCGTACCTGACCGGCCTGCTGGCCGGCACGCGGGCCGTCGAGGCCGGCATCGAGGAAGCGGTTCTCGACATCGGCCTCAACACGGCCACGCCCGGAAACAAGGTGTTCGCGGTACAGGAAGGGGCGATCGACGCCGGCCTCGAGATCCCGCACAACGACGAGGTGCTCGCGGACTGGTCGCGTACCCGCGGCGAACACGTCGCCGAGTACGCCGAACAGTTAGACGAGCCGCTGTACAGCGGTGACTTCGACGCAACGGACCTACCAGAACACTTCGACGACGTACGAGAGGCGATCCTCGAATGAGCGCAAACGACTACAACGACGACGGTTGGCAGCCCGTCACCCGTCTCGGCCGGAAGGTTCAGGAGGGCGACATCGATACGATGGAGGACGCCCTGAGCTCGGGACTTCCGCTGAAGGAACCCGAGATCGTCGACCAGCTCCTCCCGGGGCTGGACGACGAAGTGCTGGACATCAACATGGTCCAGCGGATGACCGACTCCGGACGCCGCGTGAAGTTCCGATGTGTCGTCGTCGTGGGCAACCGCGACGGTTACATCGGCTACGCGGAAGGCCGGGACGATCAGGTCGGGTCTGCCATCCAGAAGGCGATCGGTATCGCGAAGCTAAACATCATCGAGGTCCCGCGTGGCTCCGGGTCGTGGGAGGACCGCTCGGATCGGCCCCACTCGCTGACCCGACGGACCAACGGCAAAGCCGGCTCCGTCGAGGTCGAGGTTATCCCCGCGCCGGAAGGGCTCGGACTGGCCGCAAGCGACACCGTTCGCGCGGTGCTCGAGCTGGCCGGTATCGAAAACGCCTGGACCAAGAGTCACGGCAACACTCGAACGACCGTGAACCTCGCGAAAGCGACGTTCAACGCGCTCGAGAACGCATCGCAGTCGCGCCATCCACAGCGCCGGACGACTCGCGACGAAGCCGAGGTGACTGAGTGATGAAGGCAATCGTGCAGGTCCGTGGCGAAGTCAACCGCCAGCAGGACGTTCAGGACACCCTGCAGATGCTCAACATCCACAGCGTCAACCACTGTGTGCTGGTCCCCGAGACCGACACCTACGAGGGGATGATCACCAAGGTCAACGACTACGTCGCCCACGGCGAACCCAGTTCGGACGTGCTCGCGACGGTGCTCGCACAGCGTGCGGAACCCCTCGAAGGGGATCAGTCGGACGTCGACGAGGAGTGGCTCGCCGACAACACCGACTACGACGACTTCGACGCGCTTGCCGACGCGCTGCTGGCCGAGGAAACGACGCTTCGCGACGTGGGGCTGTCCCCGACGCTGCGATTGCACCCGCCCCGCGGCGGTCACGATGGCATCAAGAAGCCGACAGCCGAGGGAGGGCAACTCGGAAAGCATACAACAGAGCAGATTAACGACCTGCTAGAATCGATGCGATAACCATGACGAGTAAAAAACGACGCCAGCGCGGATCGCGAACGCACAGCGGCGGCTCGCACAAGAACCGACGCGGTGCGGGTCACCGCGGTGGTCGTGGCCGCGCCGGGCGGAGCAAACACGAGTTCCACAACTACGAACCGAAGGGCAAACACGGCTTCAAGCGACCGCAGGACATCCGAGAGGACGTCGCGGAGATCGACGTCCAGAAGCTCGACGAGGATGCGATCCTCTACGTCGCGGAAGACGTTGCCGAGGAGACCGACGACGGCTACCGCCTCGACGCTCGCGATATCGTCGAGGACGGTCACGAAGTCGACGTCGTCAAAGTCCTCGGCTCCGGTCAGGTCCGAAACGCCCTCGAGGTAACGGCGGACGCGTTCTCCGAGACGGCACGCGAGAAACTCGAGGCTGCCGGCGGTGAGGCAGTCCTCTCCGAACGTGCACAGGAGGACGAAGCCGACACCGAATCCGAACAGGACGAGGAGTAACATATGGGATGGAAGGAAGCCGCTGAACCGGTCTTAACGCGGATGCCCACAGTGCGCCGACCGGAGGGGCACGTCCCCTTCAAGCGCAAGCTGGCGTGGACGGCCGGCATCCTCGTGTTGTACTTCTTCCTGACGAACATCACCCTGCTCGGCGTGGAAACCGGGCAGACATCCGACCTCTTCGGCGAGTTCCGTGCGATCCTCGCCGGTGAGCATCGGTCGGTGTTACAGGTCGGTATCGGCCCCATCGTCACGGCAAGCATCGTTATGCAGTTGCTCGGTGGTGCGGACCTGCTCGGGCTCGACACGGACGACCCGCGGGATCAGGTCCTCTACCAGGGACTGCAGAAGCTGCTCGTCTTCGTCATGACGGCGTTGACCGCGCTTCCGATGGTGTTCGCCAGCGGCTTCCTGCCAGCCCAGTCGTCGTTGACGCTCGGCGGGTTCACCTTCGATCAGACGCAGGTCCAGCTGCTGATGTTCCTCCAGATCTTCATTGGCGGTGCGCTCGTCCTCTATATGGACGAGGTCGTCAGTAAGTGGGGGGTCGGCAGCGGGATCGGCCTGTTCATCATCGCCGGGATCAGCCAGCGTCTCGTGACTGGGTTCATCCAGCCCACGGAGGGAGGATTCTTCTACGACTGGTACCGAATCCTCACCGGGCAGGTGGAGGTCGGGTCGCTCGTCACCAGTGATGGGTTGACCACCCTGTTGCTTCAGGACGGCCATCTCATCGCCCTACTCACGACGCTGCTGATCTTCGGAATCGTCGTGTACGCGGAATCCGTCCGGGTGGAGATCCCGCTCAGCCACGCCCGCGTCAAGGGTGCTCGCGGCCGCTTCCCCGTGAAGCTCATCTACGCGAGCGTCCTGCCGATGATCCTCGTTCGGGCAGTGCAGGCGAACGTCCAGTTCCTGGGCCAGATCCTCTATCGACAGCTGGGCAACGATATGCCCAGCTGGCTCGGGCAGTACAATCCACGGGGGCAACCCGTCAGTGGGTTCTTCTACTACGTCGCGCCCATCTACTCGCCGCAAGATTGGATGTGGTGGACCGGGAACGTCTCACAGGAGACCTGGATGGTGTTGATCCGTATCGCCGTCGACCTCTCGTTCATGATCGTCGGTGGCGCGGTCTTCGCCATCTTCTGGGTCGAGACGACGAACATGGGTCCGGAAGCGACCGCAAAGCAGATCCAAAACTCGGGGATGCAGATCCCCGGCTTCCGACAGAACGTCGGCGTTATCGAGAAGGTCATGGAGCGGTACATCCCGCAGGTGACCGTCATCGGTGGCGCACTCGTCGGTCTGCTCGCCGTCTGGGCTAACATGCTCGGCACCATCGGGACCGTCTCCGGGACGGGACTGCTGCTTGCCGTCTCCATCACCTACAAGCTCTACGAGGAAATCGCGGAAGAGCAGATGATGGAGATGCACCCGATGATGCGCCAGATGTTCGGCAAGGAGTAGCGGACCGAGACGCCGTTTCGTTTTTTATCTCTCGTTGCGCTCCTCGCGTCGCACGAAGGTGTCGAACGGCTGCGGTATCGCCGAGCGTCCGAGCTCACAGCAGCCGCTGGACACGGTCCCGTTCGTAGAACTCGAGGCTTCGTGTGTCGGCGTAGCCGTCCCTGTAGACCGCTCGAAGCTCCACGAACCCGAACGGAAGTAGCGATGCGAGGGTCATGACGACGAGCCCGACGTTCGTCAACCAGAAGGCTCCGCGGAATCAGATCGGTTCCCACGCCGCTTCGGGGTGACGACCTGTAGGATGCACGTTCGATGTCCCGCTTGCTAACCTCCTCGAGCACGCGACCGAGAGGACGGTCCGGGTTGACATCTAACTCGGCGCAAAACCGTGCGTGGGCCGCCGTGATCGCAACGGTGCTCCGGTCGTTTACGTTCGAGGATGCCCGCTCGCACGCCCTCGGGTCCGAAGCCGGCCCAGCCGGCCAGTCACGGTCGTATCGTCGCAGGAACGCCTCGAGCGCCCGGCTACAGCGACCGTCACCGTGGCGTCGGCCGTTCGCGGCGATCGTTTTCGATACCGGTGGTCTTCAGGTCGTCGACAACCCGCTGGACGAGTCGGTCACTGCCCTCGCGTTGATCGTTGCTGCCTCGATCGAGCGCTTCGGTTGCCCGTCAAGCGGCAGCGCAACTGGCCCGCGCCGACATCGCGTATGTTTCGACGCCCGTCTCGAGACGATCAGTCACGGAATCGATCCGCCGACGGTCGAAACCGTTCCGGGAGTCGCTACCGGACAGGACATTTCTGCTCCTCATGGCAGATCGTACATCCGCTCGTATCCCTAGCCGGCTCGACGGGAGTCCGTAATAGTACAGGCGTCACTTGCAGGGGAGCTCCGACCGCCCATCAGGTGTAAAAACTGTAGCGAAGCGATTCGGTGGCCGCTTTGAGCGATCGATTCCGGGGACCGGCGGCGAAACGTCGGAAGGCGTTACGACCGCCGCGCCAGCAGTGCCGTCAGTACGACGGCGACCGAAACGAGCGCAGTACCGATACCGTATCCGGGAAGTCCGTCCGAGGAGGACTCCGTGGCCGTGTGTTCGATACCGAGGTACTCACTGGCTTCGGCAGTGTCGACCTCGGGGAACTCGGTGTCGGCGTCCCATTCGCCGGCCTCGTGGACCGTCGTCTCGTCGGAGACGAAGTCGAGGTGTTCGATGTCGGCTTTGCTCGCCGAACCGGTCTCAACGTCGAGATCCTCGACGTGGACGTACACCGTCGACGTTCCGTCCTCGGTCTCGCTGGCGATGCTGGAGATCCCGACTGCGTTCTCGGGACCGACCTTCTCGAGCAGTTCGCCCATGTTCTCGAACTTCGCGCCGCCTTCGACCGTCACCGTGCCGTCCTCGAATTCGATGTCGGTCCGTGCGAGTTCGAGATCGGACTGTTCGAGGGCGACGATGAAGTCGGCCGCATCAGTCGTATCCGCGGGGTTCTGTCGGAGCGACTCGGTCATGCTCTCGAGTGCCTGGTCGATGAGTTCCTCCTGCTGGATTTCGAACTCGCCGTCGAGAACGATCTCGTCGTTTTCGGTAGTGACCTGAAGGTCGAAGGTCATGTCTTGACCGGTCTCGACGCCGCGTTGTTCGAGTTCATCGACGTATGCCTGCCAGTTCTCAGTGGAACTGCTGACGTCGGCGGTGATCTGGGTCTTCTGATCGGGCGTCTGCCCGGCCCGACCGGACCACTCGATCGTCGTTCGGAGGTCCGCAGCGTTCTGTGCCTCGAACATGGCCTGAACGTCATCGAGTTCCTCGTCGGAGACCCACTCGGTCGTGGTTTCGTCCGACTGGACGACCTCGATCATCGCGAGGACGGCGTCGTCGTAGTTCGTCAACTCGACCTCCCAGTCGGCCTCGACCGATCCGCCGTCGCTGATCATCGAGAACTCGAAGGTCTCGAGTTCGATCTCGCTGACGGAGGCACCGATCTCTCGGGCCTGTTCGTCGGTCAGATCGAGTTCGGGATCGTTCGCCAGCTCGTCGGTGACGGTTCGTTCGATTCCGTCCTCGATCCCGGTGTACGTGACGGTCACGTCGAGTTCGAGATCGTACTGTCCGTCGTCGCGCTCATCGAACGAGTAGTGTTCGATGGTGATTTCGCTCTCACCGCCGAGGTCGTCCGCAATGGAGCCGAACTCGTCGTCGAGAGTCTGCTCTGCGGCCTCGCGGGTTTCCCAGCGGTCTTTCGACCAGCCGTTGACGATCTTCGTTCTGGTCACGTCAAGTTCGTATCCCTCGGCGGAGTCATCGAGGGATGCCACGAACCGCTCTTCTCCGTTCTGTCCTGCAGCAACGCCGGATTCGTAGGCAAGAGTGCCAGTCGTCCCGAACGTATCCGACGTGGCGTATATCTCGCCGTCCGTCGTGACTGCTGTCGAACCGAGCGTCTGGTCTTCGAACGTGGTCTGGAACGTCGCGTCGAACTCGTTTACCTCGTCGGAGGACTCGCCGGAGATGTCCACCGAGAGATCCTCGAGATCACTCGGTTGGTCGGCGTTCAACGAGGCTTCCCCCGAAAAACTGCCTTCGTCGAGGAGGGCGGTCGCGTTCCCCTCGATCCCCTCGGCCCCTTCGTCGAGTTCGTCGACGATCAGCAGGTGTGCCAGCCCTTCGCTGACGTCGACGCCGATCTGCATCTCGTTCAGGTCGGTGTCGTCCTCGTAGGCGAGGACGGCACTTCCGTCGTCTTTGAGATAGACGTCGTCTGCCGGATCGAGTTCGTTTTCGGCCGCTGCAACGGAGTCATACGACGAGAGCTCGTACTCTGCGTCGGTCTCAGCACCATCTACAGTCGACGTCCCGGCGAACATAACGCCGAACGACGCTGTAGCGAGCATCCCGACAAGGAGGACACTTACGAGCGCACCACGGCTGATGCCTCGTAATCTGTCTGTCGGTTTTCTTTCACCCATGTGTTACTGTACTAGCTTCTCACATATAAATGTTCTAATTACAAATGGTTCCGTCGCCTAGTGCAGGACGGACGAAACGGATCGGAGCCCGCCGCTACTGGGTCGACGAGCCCCAGCAGAAGTGTGAAAGTACCGGAGGGCGGACAGAATCGGGACCGGGAAATCGGGTTACTGGATCGAGTATCCGGCGGCGATTGTCAGCAGGAACACCATAAAGACGGCCGATGCCATCATGTACGTGAGCGACCGCGGCTCTTCGATCAGATGCTGGTAGTAGCCGGCGATCAACGACGACTTGATGATTGCAAGAATGATCGTCCCACCAATAGCCATCTGGTACGTAAAGACCTGGTCGAAGTGGAAGAAGACGAACTTCCCCGTCCCTAACGCTAACAGTGCGACGTAGATGAGGGCGTACGTTCGAATGTCAGCCATTGGTATCGAATGTGAGCGACGGCTACTTATACCTTCCTCATACGAGTAGCCTGAGACGACTGAAACGACACGTAGATGGGTCCCCAGTGCGATTATCCAGCAATGAATCGACGTTCGGCTCTCGTCCGCCGGACCGGTATCGTGATCGCGTTCGTCGTGGCGTTGCTGTCGGCTGGGGCCGGTATCGTCGCGGCGAGTAACGCCGCCGTTGGACTTTCCGGTTCGAGTGGCAACGTGACGGTCCCCACGTGGCTCTATCTCGCCACCGGTGGGGGTGTCGTCGGCGCGTCGGCGCTCGTGACGATGCTCGTTACCGATCGGACGATCATCGACGCGTTTCACGACGATGCGGTCGGCTTCCCGATGCAACGTCTGCAGGACGTCGGCTCGCTCCTGCTCGGGACACTCGGCGTCGTCGCTCTCGTGTTCGTGATCGCCGTCGGTCTCGTCGGCCCACAGATCGGTAACTTCAGCGCGGCAGTGCTGGTGACGTTCGTCGGCGGGCGCGCCCTGTTGACGATCGGGGCGTATACCATCGGGAATCCGTGGCCGGCCCTGAATCCCTGGCGGCGGATCGCGACGGTGCTTCCGAACGGATACGCACGCTATCCCTCGTGGCTCGGTTCTTGGCCCGCGGTTGCCGCACTCCTCGTATTGCTCTGGCTCGAGATCGTCGCGCCGCTTAGCAGTTCGCCGCGCGTGCTCGCGCTCGTGGTCCTCGCCTACACGGTCGGAACGCTCGCCGCTGCGGTCGTGTTTACGCCCGAGACGTGGTTCAAGAGGGGCGATCCGATCTCGGCGTGGTTTCGGCTCTACGGTGCGGTTGCGCCGATCCAGCGCACCGCGGACGGCCTCGAGTTCCGGTATCCGGGGGCGAAGCTCAGCGAGGACGACATCGTCACCGAGTCCGCGACGGTCGCGGTCGTGCTCCTGTTGGTCTGGGAGCTGACTTACAGCGGTTTCATCGTCACGGAGCCGGGCGTCCGGACCGTCGAAACGCTGGTCGGTATCGGGTTCCCGCCGAGCCTCGTCTACCTCGGGCTGCTTCTCGCCGGGTTCGGGCTCTTCTGGAAGGTGTACTGGGTCGCCGCATCACGGGCACGAGATCAGGCGGAGACGTACCTCTCTGAGCGGTACATCGCGCTTCGGTTCGCGCCGTCGCTGCTTGCCATCGCGGCCGGGTACCACTTCGCCCACTACGCCGGGTTCGCGATCTCGCTGTGGCCCTCGTTGCTGGATACCCTCGTTGCCCCGCTGAACCCGCCCGCGAACCCGACCCAGTACGCGCTCACGTCGTGGTTCGGCTACGTCGAAATCGCCGGTGTCTTGCTCGGTCACGTGGTTGCGGTCTGGATCGCTCACACCGTCTCGTTCGAACTGTTTCCCGGCAAACTCCAGGCCATTCGAAGCCAGTATCCGTTCATCATCGTGATGGTGTTCTTTACGATGGTGAGCCTCTATCTCGTCTCGCTGCCGTCGATGGGCGCACTGTACGTTCCTGACTGAACCGCCGGTCGGCCGTTTCGACGGCATCGCTGCTGATCCGCCCCGACACGGCTGCTGGCCGCTGGGTCGTCGGGGGATCGGTAAACACTTCATCGCTGCAGTACAACTCGAGACTACGGAGATGTCCGTCGATCGAATCACCGAGGGCAGATACGACGTGCCGGACGACGAGGTGCCGGCCACGAGTTGTCCCTACTGCGGTCGTCCGTTCCGATCCGAGCAGTACGCGACCTTTCACGTCGGACTCGCCCATCCCGACGAGTGTTCGGACGACGAACTGGCGGCGTTCGACGAGGAACGCGACGACGAGGAGTACGATCTCCTCACCTTCCATCTCAAAGCGGCGGTCTCCGTCTTTCTGGTGTATTTCATGTTCACCTTCCTCTATGCGCTTGTCTGGGCAGGGTAACGTCCTCGACCCGTGATCGTTTCCACGACCGATCACCGCTCCAGAACCTCTTTATTCGATGACTTTCCAGTACACGTATCATGGCCGGTTGCCGCTTGCCGTCACGATCACTCGTCGTCATCGTCTCCTGTCTCCTGATTACGTGTACCCTGTCGCCGATCGCTGTCGCGACTCCGTACTCCGACGGGAGTGGGGCGGTAACCGACGATACCCCCGAAAGCATCGTAATCGACGACTCGCTGCCCGATTCGGGCGATCCGATCGGGGTCGTCGTTCGACTCGAAGACCCTGCGATCGATCGAACGGACGACCACGACGAACCGGTGCCAGCGCGTCTCGAGACTCACGCCGACGACACGCAGGAACCGGTACTCGAGTACGCAGCGGCGACCGACGGGATCACGGTCGAATCGGAGCTCTGGTTAACGAATGCCGTGGTGCTCGAGGTCGATCCCGACCGGGTCGACTTCGAGACGTTCGAGCGGTTCGATGCAGTCGAGGCGGTCCACGAGAACTTCGAGGTCGATGTCCCAGCGATATCGGCGGGCGAGAGCGCCACGACGGGAGCGATCGCAGCGGGTTCCAACCGAACCCCAGAGCCGACGACGCCGGGAGTCGACATGGTGAACGCACCCGCCGTCTGGGACGAGTACGACACCTGCGGTGACGGCGTTCGCGTCGCGGTCCTCGATACCGGTATCGACGCCGACCACCCCGATATCGACCTTTTCACCGACGATCCGACCGATCCGACCTATCCCGGCGGCTGGGCTGCCTTCGACGAAACCGGCGGGGCCATCCACGGCGCTGTCCCACACGACACCGACGGGCACGGGACTCACGTCAGCGGGACGGTCGCCGGCGGCGCTGCAAGCGGCCCCGCGATCGGCGTCGCCCCAGACGTCGACCTTCTCCACGGACGCGTTCTCGACGAGAACGGCGGGACCTTTGCACAGCTCGTCGCCGGCATGGAGTGGGCACTCGAGGAAGACGCCGACGTGCTCAGTATGAGCCTCGGTTCGACCGGTGCCCACGCACAGCTGATCGAGCCGGTTCGCAACGTCCGGGCAAGCGGCGTCGTCGTCGTCGCGGCGGTCGGGAACGAAGGACCGGAAACGTCGGATTCGCCCGGCAACATCTACGAGTCGATCAGCGTCGGAGCAGTGACTGACGCTGGAGCGGTCGCACCGTTTTCCGGCGGCGAACGGCTCGAGCGATCCGACTGGCGGACCGTTCCGTCGACGTGGCCGGACTCGTACGTCGTTCCGGACGTCGTTGCCCCGGGCGTTGCGATCGAAAGCGCCGTTCCGGGCGGCGGATACGCACGGATGCCGGGCACTTCGATGGCGACGCCACACGTCACAGGGACGGCCGCCTTGCTGTTGTCGATCGATCCGACCGCCTCCCCGGCGGAAATCGAAGCCGCGCTCTCGGAGACGGCCCGAAGGCCGACCGGCGAGGATCTCGAGCCGGATTCCCGCTACGGACACGGAATCGTCGACGCGAACGCCGCAGCCGACGCACTCGTCGCTGACGACAGCGGTCAGGACTCGAGGACGGTGGCCGCCGAAACCGGCGATGAATCGACGGGAAGCGGCTCCGGTGAGTGGTCGGTGACGGACGCCGTCTTCGCGATCGCCCTCGCTGGCCTCGTTGCGGCCCTCGCCGCGGCGATCCGGGAATGGAACGACAGTCACTGACGAACGGTCGACGTACCGCTCGTATCGTTTTACGTTGGGCCTGAAAAGGGTCGCAACCGGATCAGGCCACGCGGTCGGCCTCGAGTGTTCCGAAAACGGCTCCCAGAACCGGCTCCGGATCCGTCACGCTCGAGCCAAAGCAGCAACGCTCCTGTCGTGAGAGCGGTGAAAACGGAACCTCGAACCGAAACGACGTAGCGGAGAGCCGCTACATCAGGTAGAACAGCGGGAACAGGAAGACCCAGACGATGTCGACGAAGTGCCAGTAGAGGCCGAAGAACTCCACCGGCCGGTGATCCTCGAGGTAGGCGTCGACGGTGAAGATCCGGTAGACCATGAAGCCGGCGACGAGCAGCCCGAGGATCACGTGCAGGGCGTGGAGTCCGGTCGTCACGAAGTACAGCGAGTACTTCATCTCCGAGAACCAGTAGACGCCGTGAGCGAACTCCTCGGACCACTCCCAGGCCTTCACGCCGAGGAACACGAACCCGAGCAGGAGCGTCGCGAGCATGGTCCCGAGCAGCCCCTTCTTGTTCTTGCGTTCGGCCATCACCAGTGCGAGGATGACGGTGAAACTCGAGGTCAGCAGGACGTAGGTGTTGAAGAGCCCGGCCATGCTCGACGGCGGCACGGGTTCCCAGGTCCCCCAGCCGGCGTGGATGCGTGCGAAGATGTAGGCCCCGATAGCGGCTCCGAAGACAACGACGTCCGACGCCAGGAAGAACCAGACGCCGAGTTTCGTCGTTCCGACGCCGCCGAACGGCCACCGTTCGGCGATGGCCATCTCGGGGACGTTGAACTCCTCGCGACCGAAGCTAAACAGCGCGACCGCCATCATCGCGAGACCGAGCACGGTCAGGGCCGGATACATGACGTTCGGCTCCGCGGAGGTCCCGATTACATCGTGACCACGCGCTTCGGCGAATTCAATGATATACGGCGTAATACCCGTCAGCCCGAGGAAGAACACGAAGGTGCCCACGCCGATTCCGAACGGCCAGATGCTTGCGTGGTCGGCGTGTTCCTCTTCGTGGGTGACCGTCGCTTCGGCGGTCGTTCCCTGGCCGTGTGCGACGCCGCCGTCGGTCGCGGCCCCCGAGTCATCGACGAACTCGAGGTGACCGCTAGCGTAGCTCGGCCGACCGCTCCAGTTCTCGAGCGGCGGCGGCGAGGGGATCGACCACTCGGCAGTGCGGGAGAACTCCCACGGGTTGTCGGGGGCGTCCGGGCCCGCAACGAAGCTGTGGATGAACGTCGCGAACATGATCAGGAACGACGCGCCGAGGGTAAACGCCCCGACCGTCGCGATCTGGTGGTAGATCTGGATCTCCTCGGGGAAATGGAAGACACGGCGTGGCGTCTCCCAGGCGAGGAACATCGGGAAGTACAGCAGGTTAAACCCGATGAAGTAGACGGCGAAGTTGAGTTTGCCGAGCGTCTCCGAGTACATCTTCCCGGAGATTTTCGGCCACCAGTAGTACAGGCCCGCGATCAACGCGGTGACACCCGAGACCATCACGTAGTGGAAGTGCGCGACGACCCAGTAGGTGCCACGGAACTCGTAGTCGAGCACGACGGCACCGAGGAAAACCCCGGTGATACCGCCGAGGATGAACAGGACAAGTGCGCCGAGGCTAAACAGGAACGGCGTCGTAAACCGGACCCGTCCCTTGACCATCGTGTAGATCAGCGCGAAGACCATCAGGTCGAACGGCAGCGAGATGCCGATGGTCGTCGCCATGAACAGCGTTTTGATTTCCAGGTTGATGGTCGTCAGGAACATGTGGTGCATCCAGACGAGGAACGACTGGACGGCCACGAGCACCATCGCGATGATGACCCACTTCCGACCGACGAGCCGCCGGCCACAGAAGGTCTGGAACGTCTCGAACATGACGCCCAGTGCGGGGAAGAAGACGATGTACACCTCCGGATGGCCGAAGAACCAGAACAGGTGCGCCCACAGCAGGCCCGAGCCCTGGTCGGTCGCGAAGTACTGCGTAAGGAGGATGCGGTCGGCCGACAGCAACAGCAACGCAGCCAGCAGTGCTGCGAAGGCAAACAGCATCATCCAGACGGTCAACAGCCACGACCAGGTAAACATCGGCATGTTCCAGAGGCCGAGTCCCTCCGCACGCGAACGGTGGATGGTCGTGAGGAAGTTCACCGTCCCGATCGTAATCGAGATGACGAACAGCACCAACCCGAGGATCGTCGCGTTTCCGCCGGTCGTCGCTTCCATCGCCGGGTGGTACATCGGCACGTTCAGCGGCGCGTACATCGTCCACCCGCCGGCGAAGGAACTACCCTGGAAGAACGACACGATGAGCAGGATCCCCGAGAAGAGGTAGAACCAGTAACTCAGAGCATTGAGCCGGGGGAACGCCAGATCTTTTGCGCCGATCTGCAGCGGGACGAAGTAGTTCGCAAAGCCGGCTGCGAACGGCGACAGGAACCAGAAGACCATCAACAGCCCGTGGGTCGTGACGGCCTGGTTGAACTGTTCCCCTTGAAGGAGACCCGTTCCGCCCGGTACCCACAGGTGGGCACGGAACACGAGCGCCATGACGCCACCAAGCAGGAGGAAAAACAGCGCCGTCGCCAGATAGAGGATCCCCACGTCCTTGTGGTTGGTCGTAACGAGCCAGCGCTTGACCGTGTTCATCGGCGGGAGCTCACTCATTCGCTTTCACCTCCAGTTTCGGTTTCGGTTCCCTCGTCGGTGGCGTCCTCGCCACCGTCGGTCGATTCGGTGTCCGTGGTTTCGGTTTCGTCATCGGTATCATCTCCGCCCGAACTCGCGAGTTCGTAGGTTTCGTCTACGGGTCCGGTGAAGTCGATGGTGTCCTCGGTCTCTTCGAACTGACCGTCGGTCGGCGTAATCGTCACGTTGTACGATCCACCTTGCTCGATATCACCGATCGTGATCGACCCGTTTTCGAACTCGTCGTCGGTGTACGTGAAGCTGAGGTCCTCGTCGAACTGATCGTTGTTCTGGTGGTCGAGCGAGAGTTCGAAGCCGTCAGTGACGCGTTCACCGTTCTCGTCTTCCAGCGTGATCGTCATCGTGAGCTGTTCGTCCATCCACTCCTCGAACTGCTCTTGCTCGAGAACGGTCACGTCGGACGTCATGCCGGAGTGTCCGGGACCACACAGCTCGTAACACTGGGCAGTGTGATTGCCGGGTTCGTCCGCGACGAACCAGGTTTCGTCGTACTCTCCGGGGATCGCGTCGGCTTTCACCCGCAAGTCGGGTATCCCGAACGAGTGCCAAACGTCTAGGGACGTCGTCTCGACCCAGATCGGCGTATCAGCGGGAACGACCAGCCCTTCGCCGAGGGAGTCGGTTTCGACGCCGTTCTCGTAGTTGAAGTTCCAGCCGAACGCCCACCCTTCGACTTCCACTTCGAGTCCGTCTTCGGGGCTTTCCGCCGGGCCGTCCTCGACGTACAGCAACATCCCGTACGTCCAGACGACCAGCGAAATGACGATGATGGCACTCAGTCCGAACGAGAGGAACAATTTCTTTCCGCCCTGTCCGCCTGTCGGTAGTTCCCCGAGCGTCGGCAGATCTTCGTCGGCTTTCCGATCGCCGTGATCACGGTACTTGTACGCGTTGTACAGCGTGTACGTGATCACGACGACACCGACGAGCGTCCCGAGTGCGAGGAAGACGAGGAAAATCTCCTCGAACACGTCGACACGCGTCTGCTGTAACGGCATCGGGTTCATAAGTGCGCTGAAGATTGTATTCACCTCTTTTGAAGGCCGCTTATATGTCGGACGATGGTTGCCGGGGGCACTTATCTATTTGGAAACCGGCCGACAGCCCGTCGCTCGTCGACCGTCGTGTCGGTACCGTTTGCGTTCGTCGCCCCGTTTGCTCGGTCCTCTCCGTTCTGTTGGGTTCCGTCCTCTTTTTTCTATCGCTAATCCACACCGGTTATTATCGAAAAAAGCGACCATCACGGGAAACGGGGGGTATATCCGAACCAGTTCGGGTCGTAATCGAACGTTACCCCGCAAATCGGACCGTCGATCCCGGTCCGACCGTCGTGGTTTCGCTCTCGCGCGCCTGTGCGCTATGCGGTCAGTTCCGATCGGGACCCCATCGGCGGAACGTTCTCTACCTTCGGTCCCGAAGCGGACGTCTGCCAGAAGAAGTGCTCTTCGAGTTCGAGCGGCGACTGGACCGAACCGAGATCGCGGACTACTTTCGGACCGTCGCCGACAGCATCGAGGGCGGCGAGGCGATCACGCTCCGTGCAGCAGACGAGTCCGTGACGCTGACTCCCCCGACGGCCGACCTTCGAGATTACGGCCGAACGGGAAACCTCGAGCGAGGGCGACCCGCGCGAACTCAGCGTCGAGTTCGAGCTCGAGTGGGTGGAAGGAGAGACCAGATCCGAGAACGGGGAGCTCCGGATCGAGTAGGTTCGGCGCGTCGTCGAACGGCTACACTTCGACGGCCCAGACGCGGAATCCCTCGGGGAGTCCGTAGACGCGACGAAACACCGCGTCGAGACACTGTGCGATCCGGTTGGGGTCCGCTTTCGCGCTCACGCGGACGTTAACGCCGTCGGTATCGTCGGGACGCGTTACCTCGTCGATCTTGAACGCGGGGAACTCCTCGAGCAGCGACTTGAGTTCCGCCAGTTCCGCGTCGGTGCAATCGAGATTGATCGTCCCGTCGCCGAACTGGAGCCACGGGACGCCCAGTTCCGGATCGGGTGCCTCCGTGGCCGCCAGTTCCTCGCCGTCGACCTCGAGCGTCAGGAAGCCGCTCCCGCGTTCGCGGTGGGCTGTGATGGCATCGACGTACAGTTTTCGGCGCTCCGTCGGATCCGCTGCGTCGAAGCGGGTCATACGGAAACGGATGTGGCCGTTTCTTTAAGCCTTTATGTGCCGGCCCTGAACGGTGACGTATGGCACAGCCACGAATCCTGATTCTGGGTGCTCCCGGCGCTGGGAAGGGGACCCAGAGCGCGAACATCGTCGAGGAGTTCGATGTCGAGCACGTCACCACGGGCGACGCCTTGCGATCGAACAAGGAGATGGACATCTCCGACATGGACACGGAGTACGATACCCCCGGCGAGTATATGGACAAGGGTGAACTCGTTCCGGACGAGGTCGTCAACGCCATCGTCGATGAGGCCCTTTCGCAGGCCGACGGCTTCGTCCTCGACGGCTACCCGCGGAACCTCGAGCAGGCCGAAGAACTCGAGGGGATGACGGATCTCGACGTCGTCCTTTATCTCGATGTCAGCGAGGAAGAACTCGTCCACCGGCTGACCGGTCGCCGTCTCGATCCCGAGACCGGCGAAATCTACCACGTCGAGTACAACCCGCCGGAGGACCCCGAGGTCGAGGACCGACTCGAACAGCGCGAGGACGATACGGAAGAAACCGTCCGGGAACGACTGCGAGTCTACCGGGAGAACACGGAACCAGTCATCGACTACTACGACGACCGCGGGGAACTCGAGCTGATCGACGGCGAACGGGCCCCAAACGAGGTCTGGGACGACGTGAAGGCGACGATCGAGGACGCGGCGTAACGGACGTCAGTTGTTTTTGACCGTCACCTCGTGGCGAGCGACGTTGAGGTAGGTGAGCTGTGGCGGGAGTTCGTAACTATCGGGATACAGGTCGATATCGTTGTTCTCGAGGGACGTATCGTACTCGAAATCGACCGAAGCCGAGTGGACGTACGCGGACGACGCGATGAGTGCCCCATCGAACTCCACGTTCGCTTGCATACACACCTGTTCGGAACAGCCCGGATCGAACACCGCGTTCGGGGTATCTCCCCACGTTTCGTCGCGGGGAGCGTAGATCGTTCCCTCGAAAGAGGACGTTTGAATCCCAATGTGAGTTTCCGAGGTCCCGTATAGCTGTAACTGTGCCGCGGTACCGTCATCGACGGAGACGTTTCCGTTGTGAAGGTCAACGTGACCGGTCGTATAGATCTTCAGTTCGTGGTCCGTCCCGTCCGTGTCGGCATAGACGTCGCCGTCGATGGTGATATTGTCGTCGACGATCAGCGTCGAGTTTCCGTCCGAAACGTCGAACGTGAGTTCGTCATCGTCTTCGATATGTAACTCGTCCGACTGCCAGTACGTCCCGTTGTCCGCGACGGTCCCGTCCGTCGTCGGCAGCGGGTCATATGCCATCGAACCGTCCTCGATATCATCGATCATCTCCGCAATTACCTCGTCGAGTTCCGGCATCGATCCCTTCTTGATGTCGCCGTCCTCGACGTCGGCGTTCTCGAAATCGTCGAAGTTCTCGGAGATGAGAATGCCGTCTTCGAAGGCTTCCTCGATCTCGAGATAACCGACCCGTACCTTGAGGGTCCGGTTGTCGTGGTCGACGGATTGGACGACAGTATCGCCCGCCTGAGTTCGGAAGTACGACTCCCAGCCGCGGTAGTAGTCGCTCTCGATCGTGATCGTCACGCTCTCGTTTTCGACGACGTTGGCTTCCTGATACGTC
This sequence comes from Halopiger djelfimassiliensis, assembly GCF_000455365.1. Classification (GTDB taxonomy): domain Archaea; phylum Halobacteriota; class Halobacteria; order Halobacteriales; family Natrialbaceae; genus Halopiger_B; species Halopiger_B djelfimassiliensis. The sequence goes on along the minus strand of NZ_HG315688.1, from coordinate 67,141 downwards.
TTCGTCTCTCTGTGGCTGATGAATACGTTTCCGGAACCGAGCTTTTGCTTGCCGCTGACGGTCACGACAGGGAGCGTGAGGGTTTCGGTGGCTGTGTCGTAGTATATCGGCGGCGACGAGACGAGTTGTGTCTCGTTCCCGGTCTCTCGGAAGACGGTTCCCGCCTGATAGGCAAGCACTGTCCCGTCGCTGCTCTCGTACTCGATCGTTCCGATCGTGAGATCGATGTCGTTTTCGAGAGCAGCCGAAGTAACGTTGACTGAGCCGGTATTCTTCCGGACGACCGCCCCGTCCTGACCGATCTCGAGGTTCATCGCCCGCGACGTGTCGTCGTTCGACGAGGCCGTCGCCATCTGTTGTCCCAGTTCGACGAACGCGTTTTCGACACGGTCCTGTTCGGACTGCTGTTCGATACTGGTGATCGTCTCCCCGGCAACGAGAACGATCCCGACGCTGATGGTTGCGACCATTCCGATCAACAACACGAGACCCAGCATAGCCGACTGAGCCCGGGCCGTCGATCCGGCAGGAGTATCACCGCGTCGTCTACTCATGGCCGGAAGATATTCAGTATAGATAATAATCAACCGGTCCGATCAGACGCTTCAAAATGGTTTATATCGTCCAGAGCAACCATATATTCGTTACTTTGGTACGGGAATTAGGCAGAAGGGGAAGCCGAACCGAATCAAAACGGAGTAAACGGATAGCGGGCCGATCAGGGTACTGGTCCTACTCGTTTTCGACGATCACTTCGTGTTCGGCGACGTTGAGGTAGGTGAGTTCCGGCGGGAAGATATATTCGTCGAGGTTCAGTTCCGGGCTGAAATCCACGAGGTCGGGATCGTGATTCGCTTCGGTGTTCGGCGTTTGCGAATGTGCGGACGCAACGACGAACGAGCCGTCGGTTTCGACCGTCGACTGATAGCAGAGTTGTTCGTCGCTACACTGTCCCGTGTTGTGAATCTCGTTGTCGGTGAACTCGGTGTCTCCCGGCGGGGCATAGAGCATCCCCTCGAAATATGTTTTCCCGGTCCCCATACTGATGCTCATGTCCGATTTCCCGTACACCTGTAGGTGTTTCGCGTCCACCTCGTCGTTACAGGGTTCGACGCACATCTCACCGCCGCCGCCGCTGGCGTCGAAGTTCCCGCCGGCATAGATCTGGACCGATCGGTTGCCGCCTGCGTTGGCGACGTGCAGTTCGTCGCCGTCGACGACGATGTCTTCCTCGACGACGACCGTCGCGTTACCGCTCGAAAGATCGAAGGTAAGGTCCCCGCCGAAATCGGCAGGGTCGAGTTCTTCGGCATAGTACGTGCCGCTCGAGATCGGACTACTGACGTCGCTGAGATTCGTCACGTCGTCGTCCGACCTGAGGTCGGCGATCATGGTATCGATCAACCCATCGAGCGACGGCGGGGAGTCGCCGTCGCCAGTGCTTACGTCCCACCCACCTGTCTTGCCGTTTACCTCGTCGTAAACGACGACGCCGTCCTCGAACGTTCCGTCTTCGATGTCGAACCGGCCGAGCTGGACGCGAACCGTGTCGTCGTCACCGCACGTTTCGCGGATCGCTTGTCCGTCGCCGGTTTCCGTCTGTTTCTCGAAGTACGTCTGCCAGCCGACGCAGTACTCGCTGGTGACGTTGACCATGATACTGTCGTCGACGTGAACCGTGTCCTGATACGGTTCGGTGTTTCCGGAGTGCGTGACCGAGACGTCGCCGGAGTCGATGTCCCCGTCGTCCGCGATCTCGGTTATCGAAAACGAGAACGTGTTCGTCTCGCTGTCGTAGTCGAGTGGCGGTGCCGAGACGACCTGCGTTTCGTTGCCGGTTTCGCGGAACACGCCACCGGCCTGATAGGCGATTCGTGTTCCGTCGTCGCCCTCGTACTCGATGGCCCCGATGTCCGTTTCGATATCGAGATCCGCGCCGCTGATCTCGATCGTACTGACGTTCGTTTTGACGACCGCACCGTTTTCTCCCGCATCGAACTCGAGGGTGGTCGAGGCGTCGCCGGTCGACGCGACCGTCCGCATCTGTTGACTCAACTCGACGAACGTCTGTTCCACTCGTTCGTTTTCGGACTGTTTCTCCACGCTAGAGACGCTTTCACCCGCGACCAGAAATAGCCCGACGCTGATGGTTGCTACCATTCCGATCAATAACACGAGCCCGAGGAGTGCGGACTGCCCTCGTCTCGACGGCGTCACTGAACGTCCCCTGCGCGAACTCATTGCACAAAATATGCGGTGTAGCTATAATAAAAGGTTCGGACAGCTAGACACTCACGAGCGAAAACGGGTCGGTCGATCGAAAGCGAGCACGCGAGAGGCCACCGAAGATAAACACTTGTATACCGAACGACCCCTAGCACGAATCAGATGACGCGTACAGCCGAGAAGATCAACTCCCTCGTTCGTGAGGATTCCTCGATGACGGACGCCCTCGAGGCCATCCGCGAGGAAGCCGACAGGAACGGCGGGGAAATCCAGTGGTCCGACGTAAGCGACGACCTAACGAGCGGACAGTGGGGCCGATTAATCGAAAAAGGCGTCCTGGTCGACGGCGACGAGGGATTCGAAATCGCCGACCGAGAGGCCTACGACGACGCCCTCGACGGCGACGGTGACGGGCCGGCAGCCGACGTGGAAATCGACGCGGAAACGACACAGTGGTCACAGTGGGACAAGACCGCCGCAATGGGGTCGGTGTTGCTGATGGTCGGCTACTGGCTCAATTCGGTTCGGGACACGGTCGGGTCGACGATCGACACCGTTCTCGCACCGCTCGATGCGGCCTTGCCGTTTTATGCGGTAATCCTGTCCGTCGCGCTGTTGACGGGCCTGTACTCGACGCTGCTGCAAGCGAACCTCATGAACCCGGAGGTCATGAGCAAGTACCAAGAGCGGATGAAAGCCATGCAGGAAAAGCAGGAAGACGTCCGCGAGCGCAAAAAGGCAGCCGAGGAACGCGGTGCTAGCGAAGCCGAGATCGAACGTCTCGAGAAGGAACTGGAGGAAGTCCGCGAGGAACAGATGGAAGCGATGGCCGAGAACATGGGCATGTTCAAAGAACAGATCCGGCCGATGGTCTGGATCATGCTGTTTACGATCCCGCTGTTCCTCTGGATGTACTGGAAGATCAACTCCGTGGGCCTCGATGGGGCCGAACAGACCGTGGTCATGCCGATCGCCGGTGAAACCAAGTGGACCGCGTCGCTGCTCGGCCCGATGCCCGCGTGGATCGTCTGGTATTTCCTCTGTTCGATGAGCTTTACGCAACTGCTCCGCAAGTCGCTGAACATCGACATGACGCCGTCGACGTCCTGATTCGACGGTCGTCCGATCGATTTGCTTCCGGTCCGTTCGCCTTCCAGCTTGAACCACCCGCCGACGGCATCGAGGTCTCGAGCGATTCAAAACCCATTTTACCCGCCACGTCGCAGATTAGATATGTTACTGACCGTCTCCGGCCCGCCGGGCAGCGGGAAGAGCACGACTGCGGAGTTGTTGGCCGACGCGTTCGGTCTCGACCACGTCAGCGGCGGCGACATCTTCCGCGAACTGGCCGACGAACGCGGCTATACGCCGCTCGAGTTCAACAAACTCGCCGAGGAGAACGATCAGATCGATCGAGATCTGGACCGACGGCTCCGGGAGATCGCCATCGAGGAGGACGGGCTCGTGCTCGAATCCCGACTCGCCGGCTGGCTCGCAGGTGACCACGCCGACTTTCGGTTCTGGCTCGACGCACCACCACGGGTTCGTGGCGAACGGATCGCCGAACGCGAGGATAAGGATCCCGAGCGTGCAACCGAGGAAACCAAAGCCCGCGAGGCAAGCGAAGCCCAGCGATACGAGGAGTACTACGGGATCGACATCAGGGATCTAACGATCTACGATCTCTCGGTGAATACGGCACGCTGGGAGCCCGACGCCGTCCTCGACATGCTCGTGACCGCCGTCGAGGAGTACGACCCCGACGGCGACGAAGGACAGGCACGCGTTCATCTCGACGCCGAGTTCTAATGGCGCTCCGTGGCCCACCCGAAGACCGTCCGCCCGCCGAATTGCTCACGTTCGGCGTCGTCAACCTCGACAAACCGCCCGGGCCGTCCTCCCATCAGGTCAGCGGCTGGCTTCGCGACGCCGTCGCGGAGACGCTGGCCGAACGCGGCGCCGACGCCACTATCGACCGGGCAGCCCACGCCGGCACGCTCGATCCGAAGGTAACCGGCTGTCTGCCGGTCATGCTCGGCGACGCGACGCGGCTCGCACAGGTCTTTCTCGAGGGACCAAAGGAGTACGTCACCGTCCTCGAGTGTCACGCACCGGTCCCAAGCGACGCCGAGTCGGTCGTCGCGGCGTTCGAGGGGCCGATCTACCAGAAGCCGCCCCGGAAGAGCGCGGTCGCGCGTCGCCTCCGCGTGCGCGAAATCTACGACCTCGAGGTGCTCGAGCGCGATTCGCGACGGCTCCTGTTACGAATCCGATGCGAGAGCGGGACCTACGTCCGCAAACTCTGTCACGATCTCGGGCTGGCGCTCGGGACGGGTGCCCATATGGGACACCTGCGCCGGACGGCGACGACGCCGTTCGACGACACGGACCTCCACTCCGCACACGAGTTCCTCGACGCGCTTTCCTTCTGGATCGAGGACGACGACCCCGAGCCGCTTTTCGAGGTCGTCGATCCGGCCGAACGGATCCTCGAGGGGATTCCCCGGGTCGTGATCGCCGAGAGCGCGGCCCGCGAGGTGGCCACCGGTGCGCCGGTTTACGCCCCGGGCGTGCTCGAGGCCGACGACGCGGCCGATCACGGGGAGCTCGTGGCGTGTGTCACGCCCGACGAGGCAGCGGTTTGTCTCGGGGAAGTCGTGGGCGACCCCGATGCGGACGAGGGTGTTGTCGTCGACCTCGAGCGGGTGCTGGTGTGATCCCGACGACGATCGCGAAACGACACGCTTAAACGGCAGACGGTCCTCGGTTCACGTGCGGGACCGTGGGGTAGTGGTATCCTCTGCGGATGGGGTCCGTAGGACCCGAGTTCAATTCTCGGCGGTCCCACTTCATATTCCCTAAGTGTTCAACTCTTAGCCGCTCGTACCCCTGAGGCGGCCGAAAATCCAACTATTGTCTTCTGCATATTATCGGATAGTCGACAGACTGTTTGGAGGTAGTCGGCGTGACGATCGCTCCCATCGATGTAGCGAGTGCTCCCGTGTGAAGGAGTACGCAAATCCGTCGGTCACGGTGTGGTTCGCGGGTGGGACCGTTCATCCGACTGGAGTGTCGATCGCGTTGATACCGTCCAATAGAATCACAAGACGGCCCACGAACGATCAATCGAGGTGGAAATCCACCGATGAAACTCCTCGCGATCGGCTTTGCCCTCGTCACAGCGGTCGTCCTCTCTTTCCTCCCGGTGGGGCAGTCCAGTGGTGGCATTCGATCGAGTCACCCAGAAACTCCGTAGACGTGACTGGCGAGCGATTACGGACGGCCGCCATCGATGTCTGTGTTATTGTGGCGCATACCCTGTAGAGACTAGATCGGGAGTGGTGACAGAATGAGCCGTTTTCTTGCGACCCCCGACGTTGGACGCGGTTTGTCGGTCGTAGTTGCTCGAGAGACGTGATTTCTTGCTCCGAACCACTTTACTCACCCGACGAACGCACGAATTTCGATCCCGTCAAGCGGTCCGTCGGTATCGACGGGACGTATTCCGTGAGAACAGCACTGACCGTAGATACGGCGGGTTTTCATCAATCCAAAAAACGCTATGAAACCGATGTCCGATGCAGCGTCTAAATAACTGAGAACGGTTGTGCTACGTTAGCACTCCCAGTCTTTGCTACCGACGTTCGTCCACGACTCGCCGTCCTGAGACGCGACGATGGTTACCGTTCCACTGTCGCCGGCACTTTCGTTGAGTCGATAGCCGCCGCTGCTATCGCACGAGAGCTTAAGCGTATCGCCAGCGCCGCTTAGAGAGGTGTAGTTCTCGTTATCGCTGACCCACGCGCTATTACTTGCATCGTAGTAATCGCCACGGACCTCCCAGTAGTTGGAGTTGCCCTCCGAGGTGAGCTCAACCGTCAGCTCGGCATCGTCCGTGTCGTATTCCATCTGAGCGCCGGCTTGTGCTTCTTGGTCGATGCTGTCGCCCATATCGAGCACGAACGCGGCGATCACAGCGGCCAGGATGACCGTGATCGCTACCATCAGGATCACACCGATGACGGGAGAGACGGCACGCTCCTCCTCACTCCCGACAAGCTTCGAGCGAACCTCCTTCAAATTCATGGGTTACCACATTCCCACTCCTGGCTACCGACGTTCGTCCACGACTCGCCGTCCTGAGACGCAACGACCGTCAGCTTACCGGTCTCGTCGTTACTGGAGGAGTTCAGGGAATATCCGCTGGAGGGGTCCGAACAATCGATCGTTAGCGTGTCTCCAGCGCCGCTCAGGTTGCTGTAATTGCCGTTTTCGGAAACCCAGTCGCCGCCCGTATTGTCGTAGTAGTCGCCGCGAAGTTGCCAGTATTCGGAGTTACCTTCGGAGGTCAACTCGACGTCGAGTTCTCCGCTGTCCGAATCGAACTCCATCTGGACACCGGCCTGTGCTTCCTGGTCGATGCTGTCACCCATGTCCAACACGAACGCAGCGATGACGGCTGCGAGGATGACGGTGATTGCGACCATCAGGATGACCCCGATGACCGGCGATACGGCACGTTCCTCGTCGTTTCCGACGAGTTTGTCGCGGATGATTTTCGCGTCCATATGTTATCACAGCACCCCAAACGGGCGGGAAAGCTTATGATGGCCGGCGTGAAACCGGCCCACTGGCGCTTGGGGGTGGAGCCCGTCGCGCCATACCGCACTTCCTCGCCGCGTTTGGTGCTGGTAATGGGCACTGTAGGAGATGCATATATATCTAGGGGATCGTGATTGTTCACGGCAACGAACACACTTTCAATTCTGATAATCAGCGGTGACTGGAAGGGTTACAGCACCCCCTTGAACCGTTGCAGTCCTGCGATTTTTCGATTTAGGTCTCGAGTCCGACTCGAACTGACTAGTCGTCTCGAGTGACTGATAATATTGGTTACAGGGACGCCTTGGATGGCGGTGGGAGGCACTTGAGGGAGACCACCGGGGAGACGCCGGAGCGGCGAACCCGTGACTGTGCGCGCCAGCGCGTGACGTGGGTCGGCCGTCTTCGATCCTGTCGACCGCGTCGACATCGATCCGCCGTCGTGGGCGACCCCCTGTCAGCGGTGCGGGACGCCGATCGTGCGGGTGTCGGTGGCCGGGCCGCTCGAGGCCACCGCCGGCTCGTGTGGCTGTCCGGTTTCGCCGGGGGTCCTCGAGCGCGGTTCGGGATCTGACTCCGCGGCCGTCGACGCCGAGGCTCGCGACTCCGCCGGCGAGTAGCGAGGTGGCGGCTCGGCCACGGCGGGACGCCGGCTCCGTGGCCCGTTGGCAACAGCCAATCGACACTCTCCCACCTATCGCCGTTATCCCGACCCGCGGAGCCGGCCCGGATACTGGCCGCGAGTCGCCTTACGAGATGTCGCCCTCGGTCATCGCTCGCGTCTCGCTGACGACGAACTTCGCCAGTTTGCGCTTCGAATGCGCCGCCATCAGGTGTTCCTCGAGTTTCTGATCCGACGGTGGATCCTCTCGACAGAGCGGGCATTCGACCGGTGCTTTGGATGCCATATGGTATCCAGCATCCGGGCGAAGAAAAGGCTGTAGCTGGCACGCTCGGTGCCGTAGCCGCGTCGACCCGCCGACGCGGCCGGCCGGCCGAGCACCGCTACGCTTGCGGTCGTCCCCGATCGTCGACGTCCGGAACGTCCTCGAGTTCGCTGTCGTCGAGTACGTCGAACGTCTCGTTGCCACACGAACACGTCGCGCCGGTGCCGATCGGGTGGACCGAGCCGTCCTCCCAGACGGTGACCGCGAGCACGTTTTCACACGCCGTACAGACCGCCGCCGCTCGCTCCCTAGCCATTAGCGGTTACCCTACGCCATCGCGCCGCATCAAGCTTTTCTCAGGATACCCGACGGATCGAGACCGCCGACCATCGGGGGCTTTATCGCCGTCCTCTTCCAGCACGTACACGAATGACGGTCGTCCTTGCAGGCGTCGGCGCGGATAGCACCAACCTCGGGGTGCTGGGACCGCTGTACGACGACGGGCGGTTCGAGTACGTTCCGATTCCGGAGAAGACCCGCGAGACGACCGAATCCGAAACACTCGGCTCGTGGGAGCTCCGTGGCGACGACCGAGTCGCGGCCGATCTCACAACCCGGATCGAGCCCCAGCCGGTCCGTGACGGTGCCGAGTCGGTTACCGGCGACGCCCTCGCGTCCTGGCCGCTCCATCGCGACCCTCACTTCGAGGCGCTGACCTACGGCGAACACCGCACCAGCGGCTACGTCACCCGGCTTCGCGCCCTCGAGCCCGGCGACGTCGTCGGGTTCTACGCGGGCCTGCGCCGCCCGGGTGGCGACCGCGCCCACCGGTACCTGATCGGGTATTTCACCGTCGACGATGTCGACGTGGTGACCCCCGAGATGTCCGCGGAGGAACGCGAGGCGATCCTCGCAGCCCATCCGGAGAACGCACACGCGAAACGCGCCCGAAACGGTGAACTCTATCGGGCGGAGAAGACGGTGGTGATCGTCGATGGCCGGAAGCCGGGTGGACTCTTCGACCGGCACCCGATCCGGCTCAGTGACTACTACGTGAAACCGGGCAACCAGCGGGCTCAATACTACTTGCGCGAGGAAATCGCGTCCGCTTGGAACGTCCGGGCCGGTGGTGAGAACATGATGTTCAAGCCGGCCTACCGCTGTGAACTGACCGGCGAGGTGTTCCGCCGACGGGTCGGCCGGCCCGGCGAGCGGACCGCCGACGCTGCGACGGTCGAGTCGACCCGGTGACGCCGCATCGAATCGGTCGATTTCTTGTACTGTTCGGTCGAACACTCCGCGAGTGACCGACGACACTTCACGTCACGACCGGGTGCGTCGCCATCCGACGCCGGGGGCACGGAACTCGCTGGCCTACTGGACGGACGCGAAGCACCCGCTTCGGCTCGCGATCAACTACGTGATCGTCTGGCTCGCCCGGATCGCCCCGAGCCTGCGGCTCCGGCGGTGGTGCCTGCGCCGGCTCGGTGTCTCCGTCGGCGACGGCGTCTCTTGGGGGCTCGAGGCCACGCCGGACGTGTTCTGGCCCGAGTTGATCACGCTCGAGGACCACGCCATCGTCGGCTACGACGCGACGATCCTCTGTCACGAGTTTCTACAGGACGAGTACCGGACCGGCGAGGTCGTCGTGGGAGAGCGGGCGATGATCGGTGCGGGGGCCATCGTGTTGCCGGGCGTGGAGATCGGCGCGGACGCGAGCGTGGCCGCGAACTCGCTCGTCACGACCGATGTCGAACCGGGGACCACCGTCGCGGGTGTACCGGCGCGGCCGATGGGGACCGACGAGGAGTGACTCGTATTCGGAACGCAGCTACAGGAAACATAACAGTTATGGGGCAACGACCGAACGCTCGCTCATGTCGTACTGCAGCGAATGTGACGAAACGTTCGAACGGGGGACGCTCATCTGTCCCACGTGTGGGGGGAAACTCGGCGACGATCGGTCCGACACGTCCGATCCGTCGCACCGGCAGGCGGACCCGATTCCGACGGCGTCCGCGTCCGACGAGGGGAGCACGTCCGGCGGCGACAGGGATCTCTTCGACGTCGCGTTTCGGTTCCCGCTCGGGAGAAGCGGCCGGCCGCTGTTGATCGACTCCGTGTTGATATTCCTCGGATTTCTGGTAGTACCCCTGCTGTGCTCGTACGGGTACTCCTTCCGCCTCGGTCGTGCGGCGGCCCGTGGCGATCCAGAACCGCCGTCGTTCGAGGACTGGGGGGGACTCGGAACGGACGGTCTCGTCCTGTTTGCGGTGTACCTCGCGTGGACGGTCGCCCTCGTGGGCGTGATGGGTGTTGCGGTTCTCGGTGCGGTTCCGATCGAGGACCCGGTGGGCGTTCTCCTGATCGTCGCCGCCGGGGTCTTCATCGCGCTCGCGCTCGGGTACGTCGGGGGTGCGATCGTCCCGGTGTTGATCGGGACGGGAAGCCTCAAAGAATCGATCGCGGACTGGCGGTTCGTCAGGTTCGCTTTCTCGATCCACTACCTGAAGGGAATCCTGTTGCTCGTCGCGTTCTCGAGTATCGCGGGGATCGCCATGTCGATCGTCGCGTTCGTACTCGTGATTACGGTCTTCGGGGCCCTCCTGTTGTTCCCCCTGTACTACGTCTTTACGGCGTATCTGACGAACATGGCGTTTGCCGTGTGGGGGCACATCTACGCCGAAGCGGCCGAGGCCGGTGACGTCCCGCCGGTCGATCCCGACGGCGGACTCGGAATCGAGTGAGAAACAGCGCCGTTACAGCGAGGACCAGGACTTTCGGGCCTCGTTCCAGGAGGTGATGTCCGCGATCCAGCGGGCGGCGATCATCTTCTTGAGGTTCTTCGCGGGGAAGCCGCCGAACGTGTCGACGGGAAGCGAAACGCCGAAGGCCGGCTTGACCTCGTGGGCGACGGCTTTCTCGCCGACGGAGACGACGGTCCCTTTGTCCTCGTACTCCCAGGTTTTCAGCGGTCGGTTCTCGATCGCGCGGGCGATGTTCTCCCCGACGACTTCGGCGGCCTGCCAGGCGGCCTGTGCCGTCGGCGGCGCGGGCTGGTCGCCCTGATCGATGATCGCCGAGTCGCCGATCGCGAAGACCCGCTCGTCGGTGGTCTGGAAGTTCGCCGAGACGTTGACGCGGTTGTGCTCCTTTTCGACATCGGCGTCGTCAAGGGCGTCACGGCCCGTGATACCGCCGGTCCAGACGAGGACGTCGTGCTCGAGCGGGTCGCCCTCGTCGAACTCGATGTGGTCTTCGGTGGCTTCGGTGATCGGGTCGTCTGTGTGGATGTGGACGCCGGCTTCCTCGAGCAGGTCGCGCAGGGCCTGCTGAATTTCGGGATCGTTGCCGGGGAAGATCTCCTCGAGCGCCTCGACGAGGTGGATCTCGATCGGCGCGCGGTGGTTGTCGCGAAACTCCGCGATTTCGCCGGCCGTCTGGATGCCCGAGAGGCCGGCCCCGCCGATGACGACCTGTGCTGGCTCGCCACGGGTGGCGTTCTGGCTGGCCTCCTTGACGGCCTCGTGGATCTCGAGGGCGTCGTCGAGGCTCTTCAGCGTCAGGGAGTGTTCCTCGAGTCCGGGGATGCCGTAGAAGGCGGTTTTGGTCCCGAGCGCGACGAGCACGTAATCGTACTCGACGTTTTCCTCCTCGGCGAGTTCGACGACCTGCTCGTCGACGTCGAGGCCGGTGACCTCGTCCCGGATGAACTGGGTCGACGGGTCGGCGACCTCATGGACCGGGAACGTGATGTCGGATCTCACGTCGGGATCACGGATCACGCGGTGGGCTTCGTGCAAAACGAGGTGATAGTCGACGTCGGCGATCCAGGTCAGCCGTGCGTTACCCCCAAGCTCCGACTGGAGCTTGTTGATCGCACCCGCGCCGGCGTATCCGGCGCCGAGTACGACGACGTTCTCAGTCATACTGCACAGTCTGAAACACTACGATACAAAGGTGTTGGAACGCTCATCACCGTGTTCAACGTTCCCAACCGTCAGGGTACGCTCAGAGGATACGCTTTCCGAACGCGCTCGCGGTGAGTTCGGCCGCCAGCGTCGCAGTTTCGTTTGCCTCGTCGAGGATGGGGTTGACCTCGACGACGTCCATCGATCGGAGCGCGTCGTCGTACTCGGAGACGGTTTCGAGCGCGGAGTGGGCTTCCCGGTAGGTGGCGCCGCCGCGGACGGGCGTCCCGACGCCGGGTGCGGCCTTGGGATCGAGCCAGTCGAGGTCGAGACTGACGTGGACGCCGTCGGTCCCGTCGGTCGCGATCTCGAGCGCGTCTTCGACGACGGCGGTGATCCCGCGCTCATCGATGTCGGCCATCGTGAACGCCGTCATCTCGCTGTCGCGGACCATCTCGCGCTCTTTCTCGTCGATACTCCGGAGCCCGACGTAGGCGATCGATTCCTCGCGGACGGTCGGGGCGTGTGCCCACTCCATGTCGCCGAAGGCACCGCGGCCGAGCGTCGCGGCGAGTGGCATTCCGTGGACGTTGCCGCTCGGCGACGTCTGTGGCGTGTTGAGGTCGGCGTGGGCGTCGAACCAGATCACGCCCAGGTCGGCATCGCGTGCCGCGCCGTGCATCGATCCGATCGCGACGGAGTGGTCGCCGCCGAGTACGAGCGGGAACTCCCCGTCCGCGAGCGTGTCTTCGACCCGGTCCGCCAGGCGCGAACACCCGTCTTCGATCTCCCCGAGGAACTTCGCGTTCCCCTCGGGCGGCTGGTCTGCGTCCGGATCCAGTTCTTCCGCGCGGGGAACGTGCAGATCTCCCGCGTCGACCGGCTCGACGCCGGCCTGTTCGAGTTCGTCGCTCAGTCCCGCGTATCGGATCGCGGACGGTCCCATGTCGACTCCACGCCGGTTCGCGCCGTAGTCTATCGGTGCACCGATGATTCGAACGGTCGATACCATACCGCGCTCTTTCCCCCGGAGTGGCTTGACCGTACTGATGTCCGTTCGACCGGGGCGTCGCTGTCGACAACTTTAGGGTTAGACGGGGCTAAACGTCCGACGATGATGCTGAGCGACGTGATGGAGGATTACCTCAAGGTCATCTACCAGCTCCAGCGGGGGGACGACGAGCGGATCAAAACCTCCGCGATCGCCGAGGAGCTGGACGTCACGTCGCCGACCGTGACCAGCATGCTCGAGAAACTCGAGGAGCGGGGACTCGTCGACCGTGAGAAGTACCGCGGGGTTACGCTCACCGACGAGGGCGAGACCGTCGCGCTCGAGGTGGTCCGCCATCACCGGCTGCTCGAGGCGTATCTCACCGAACACCTCGATTACGATTGGTCGGAGGTCCACGCGGAGGCCGATCGACTCGAACACCACATCAGCGAGGACTTCGAGGCCCGGGTCGCCGACGCCCTCGGCGATCCGGAGGTCGATCCCCACGGATCGCCGATCCCGAGCGCGGATCTCGAACCGCCGGACCGACCGGCCGGCCGTTCGGTCACGGAGTTTTCCGAGGGCGATACCGTCGTCGTCGAGGAGGTCGCGGATCGTGACTCCGAAATCCTCTCGTATCTCGCCGATCACGGTGTCGAACCCGGCGTCGAACTCGAGATCGTCGAGATCGCCCCCTTCGGGATGATTACGGCTCGCTCGAGCGAGCGCGACGAATCCGTCTCCCTCCCCAAAGACGTCGCCCGCCACGTCCGCGTCGCTCAGCCGGCCGAACTCGAGTCCTAACCCACTGAGTGAGACCAAGTCTAGCCCGTTGGCCGGCCGAAAAGGCATAAATTTAGAGACCACTAACTTCGTTGTGATGAGGCATCTATCGACGAGCCACGGAGGTGATGGCAGCTAATGGGTACCCGACTCGGGGTTGCGCTGTCCCGCTGGCTTCTCGCGATCGCCCCGGTGGTGCTTCTCGGGACCATCGTCGCGTTCCTGACGCGTACCGTCCCCGTCGGTGATCTCGCCGCGGTCGAGGAGGCGAGTACCCTCGAGATCATCTGGATGCTCACCGTCATCGGGGCGCTCGCGGGGATCGTCCCCGTCGTGATCGGAATGCTGTGGTTTCCGTTTATCCGGGAGCTGAACCCGCGATACCTGCACGCGTTTCTGGCGCTTTCAGCCGGCGTGCTCGTCTTTACCGCCCTCGAGATGGTCGTCGACATCGTCGGCTACGGCGTCGCGACCGACCGGACGGCGCTGGCCGCGGCTCTCGCGGTCGGCGGCGTCGCCGGCACCTTCGCTGTCATGTCTCTCGCAAGCGGGTGGCGACACCACGAGATGGTGGCGACGGGCAAGAACGGACTCGAGATCGCCTACCTCGTCGCGCTCGCTCTCGGCCTCCACAGCATCGGCGAGGGACTGGGGATCGGTACCTACTTCATTCAGGGTGAGTCGACGAAAGTGCTGTTGCTCGTGTTGGCCTTCGTCATGCACAACGTACTGGAGGGTCCGACCGTCGTCACCGCAGTCGCCCGCGAGCGGACGACGCCGCCGAGACACCATTTCGGTGCGATGGGAGTCATCGCCGGCGGCCCCGTCATCGTTGGTGGTTGGCTCGGCAGTTTCGCCCAGTCGCCGCTGCTTGCCGTCCTCTGTTTCGCGGTTGGCGTCGGTGCGATCCTGCAAGTCCTCATCGAGGTTGCGGAACTCGTTCGGTTCGACGCCGAGGCCGTCCTGACCCGGACTACCGTCGTTACCTTCGCCACCGGATTCACCCTCATGTTCCTTCTCGAGGACGTCCTCGTGGACGCCGTGCTCGAAGGCTTGCTCGGCCCGGCCTGAGACCTGCCGCCGAGACGAAAAGAAACGCCTTACTGTGACCGATTCCAACGACGAAATCCTGTACGACACCCGGCCGACCCGTCGGGTTTAAGGAATCCAATTACGAACAATTCACTATGTCATCCATCGAACTGACCCCAAGCCAGAAGAAAATCCTCCGCGCATTAACGAATCTCCACAAGGAGTCCGAAGACGCGATCAAGGGGGAGGATATCGCCGAACAGGTCGACCGGAACCCGGGAACGATCCGCAACCAGATGCAGAGTCTCAAAGCCCTCCAGCTCGTCGAGGGCGTCCCCGGCCCTAAAGGCGGCTACAAACCGACGGCCGCCGCTTACGAAGCACTCGAGATCCAGCAGATGGACGATCCCGCAGCCGTCCCGATCGAGCACGAGGGCCAGCCGATCGACGACGTCATCGTCGAGGAGATCGACCTCTCGAGCGTTCACCACCCCGAACTCTGTCGCGCCGAGGTACACCTGCAGGGCGCAATCGACGATATCTCCGAGGACGACGCCGTCACCGTCGGCCCGACGCCGCTGTCGAAACTCCTCGTCGAAGGACGGGTCGACGGCAAGGACGACACCAACAACATTCTCATTCTGCGCATCGACGATATGGTCGCTCCCGCCGAAGAGCCGAACCACTGACGCTGTCGACGCGGCTTCTCCGAGATGAGCACGCAAAGCGACGGCTCTCGGCTGCGGTCGGTACTGTATCCGGGCAGCGTCGATCAGCTTTTCCGAGTGCGTTCGATCTCGTCTCCGCGTCGCTTCCCGGCTGTTTACTGACGATTCCGGAGAACTGGAGTCGATCGACGACTGATTTCAGTCCGATACCGCGACGAGTCCCGCGCCGCAAGCGCCACGCCTCGAGTGGCCCGGTACTTGTCGGATCGGAACCGTTCAGTCCTCGGCGGCCGTCGCGTCGTCTTCGGTCGCCGTCGTGGCCGCGGGAACGTCGTCGACGCTCGCGACTGCGTCGCCGTCGTCGACTTCCATCACGATCACGCCCATCGTATTGCGGCCGACGGTCGAGATATCGTCGACGTGCGTGCGCATGATCTGTCCGCGTTCGCTCATCAATACGAGCTGATCGTCCTCGGAGACCGCTTTGACGGCCGTGACGGGCCCGTTCCGTCCGTCCGTCTTGATGTCGATCAGTCCCTTGCCGTACCGCGACTGGGTGCGATACTCCGACAGCGGCGTCCGCTTGCCGTACCCGTTCCGGGTGACCGTCAATAACGCCTGCTCGTCGCCCTCGTCCGTCGCGACGAGACCGGCGACGGCATCGTCACCCTCGAGTTTGATCCCGTTGACGCCGCGGGCGTTCCGACCCATCGCCCGAACGTCGCCTTCGTCGAAGCGGATCGTCATGCCGTCCTCGGTGGCGATGACGAGGTCCTGCGTTCCGTCGGTAACCTCGACGTCGACGAGTTCGTCGCCCGACTCGAGGTCGGCGGCGATGATCCCCGTCGAGCGGATGTTGTCGAACTCGTCGCCGGCGGTTCGCTTGACGTAGCCGTTCCGGGTCACCATCGTCACGTACTCGTCGTCGCCGAGGGCGTCGGTGTCGACGATAGCCGTGATGTCCTCGCCGCCGTCGAGGTCGAGGATGTTGACCGCCGACTTGCCGCGGGCGGTCCGTCCCATCTCGGGGATCTCGTAGGTTTTGAGCTGGTAGACCTGTCCCTGATTGGTAAAGCATAGCAGGTAGTCGTGGGTGTTCGCCCGGAAGACCGTCGCGACGCGGTCCTCGTCTTTGACGTCCGCGCCGATGATCCCCTTGCCGCCGCGACCCTGGGGGTCGAACTGCTCGATTGGCATCCGCTTTACGTAGTCGTCCTCGGTCATGACGACGACGACCTCCTCCTCGGGGATGAGGTCCTCGTGGGTGACTGTCCCCTCGTCCTCGACGATCGAGGTCCGACGGTCGTCGGCGTACTCGGCTTTGATCTCGCGGAGTTCCTCCTTGATGACCTCGAGCAGTTCCTGTTCGCTCTCGAGGATCGTCGTCAGGCGTTCGATTTCGGCCTGAACGTCCTCGTACTCGGATTTGATCTCGGCAGCCTCCATGGAGGTGAGACTGCCCAGCTGCATCCGGACGATGTGCTCGGCCTGATCGGCCGAGAAGTCGTAGGTCTCCCGGAGGGCATCCTTTGCGTCCGATCGGGTCTCGCTGTTGCGGATCAGATCGACCACGTCTTCGGCGTTCTCGACGGCCTTGAGCCGTCCTTCGAGGATATGGGCGCGATCCTCGGCTTCCGCAAGGTCGTACTCGCTGCGTCGTCGCACGACTTCGCGGCGATGGGAGACGTACTCCTCGAGCGTTTCTTTGAGCGAGAGCACTTTCGGCTGGCCGTCGACCAGCGAGAGGTTGATGATGCCGAAGGTCTTCTCGAGGTGGTTCTCGAGCAACTGGTTTTTGACGACCTCGCTGTTGGCCCCGCGTTTGAGTTCGATGACGATGCGGATGCCGTCGCGGTCGGACTCGTCTCGCAGATCCGAGATCCCCTCGATCTTCCCCTCGTTGACGTCGTCAGCGATGCGCTCGACCATCCGGGCCTTGTTGGCCTGGAAGGGAAGTTCGGTGATGATGATCCGTTCACGGTTGTTCTTCCACTCCTGAACTTCGAACTCGGCGCGGACGCGGATGCGCCCGCGGCCGGTTTTGTAGGCGGAGTAGATGGCGTCCCGGCCGACGATGTTCGCGCCCGTCGGGAAGTCCGGACCCTTGACGTGCTCCATCAGGTCCTCGACGGTCGCGTCGGGGTTGTCGATGAGTTCGATCGTCGCGTCGACGACCTCGCCCAGATTGTGTGGCGGGATGTTCGTCGACATGCCGACCGCGATCCCCGAGGAGCCGTTGACCAGCAAGTTCGGGAACGCCGCCGGGAGCACGTCCGGCTCCTGCAGACGGTCGTCGTAGTTCGAGGAGAAGTCGACGGTATCCTTGTCGATGTCCTCGAGCAGTTCTTCGGCGATGGGTGCCATGCGGGCCTCGGTGTATCGCATGGCGGCCGGCGGATCGCCGTCGACGCTGCCGAAGTTCCCCTGGCCGTCGACGAGCGGGTACCGCATCGAGAAGCCCTGGGCCATCCGGGCCAGCGCATCGTAGATGGATTTGTCGCCGTGGGGGTGAAAGTCGCCCATCGTGTCGCCGACGATGTTCGACGATTTCCGGTGGCTCGAGCCGCTCGTGACGCCCGACCGGTGCATCGCATAGAGGATGCGCCGGTGGACGGGTTTCAGTCCGTCGCGGACGTCCGGCAGCGCACGACCCGCGATGACCGACATCGCGTAGTCGATGTAACTCTGCTCCATCTCGTCCTCGACGCGGACGTTCCGTACTCGCTCTGCGACCTCGTCGGGGAGGTCCGGTGTCTCCGTACTCATATCAGATATCGACCCAATCGGCTTCGGTTGCGTGTTCTTTGATGAACTCCTTTCGCGGCTCGACGGCGTCACCCATCAGGACCGAGAACATCTTGTCGGCTGCGGCCGCGTCCTCGACCGTGATCTGTTTCAGGATGCGGTTTTCGGGGTTCATCGTCGTCTCCCAGAGCTGTTCCGGGTTCATCTCGCCCAGTCCCTTGAACCGCTGGACCTGCGAGGGGTTGCCGTCGCACTGTTCCTCGATGATCCGTTCGCGTTCCGTCTCGGTCATCGCGTCGTAGGTCTCGCCGCGGTGGCGGATGCGATACAGCGGCGGCTGGGCCGCGTAGACGTAGCCCGCCTCCAACAGCGGCTTCATGTACCGGTACAGCAGCGTCAGATAGAGCGTCCGGATGTGCGCGCCGTCGACGTCGGCGTCCGTCATGATGATGATCTTCTGGTACCGGGCCTCCTCGATGTCGAACTCGTCGCCGATGCCGGTCCCGATGGCGGTGATGAAGTGACGGATCTTGTCGTTTTCGAGCACGCGATCGAGCCGGTGTTTCTCGACGTTCAACACCTTGCCGAACAGCGGCAAAATTGCCTGGAACTCGCGGTTGCGGGCCTGCTTTGCGCTACCGCCTGCGGAGTCGCCCTCCACGACGAACAGTTCGGCCTCGCTCGGATCGCGGGTCTGACAATCGGCCAGTTTGCCGGGGAGAGCCGTCGATTCCAGCGCGTTTTTCCGCCGGGTCAACTCCTCGGCTTTCTGTGCGGCCTTGCGAGCCTTCGCAGCTTCGACGGCCTTGGCGACGATCGCTTCCGCGGTGTCGGGGTGTTCCTCGAAGTAGGTTCCCAGCCCCTCGTGCATGGCGCTTTCGACGATGCCCCGGACCTCGCTGTTCCCGAGTTTCGTCTTCGTCTGCCCCTCGAACTGCGGATCGGGGTGTTTGACCGAGATGACCGCGGTCAGCCCCTCGCGGATGTCCTCGCCTTTGAGGTTCTCGTCGAGATCGTTCAGGAGGTCGTTCTCGTTCGCGTAGTCGTTGACCGTCCGTGTCAGGGCGGTCTTGAACCCGGTGAGGTGGGTACCGCCCTCGCGGGTGTTGATGTTGTTCGCGAAGGCGTGGATCGAACCCTGCAGTTCCTCGGTGGCCTGCATTGCGACTTCGACCTGAATGTCTTGCTCCTCGTCCTCGAAGTAGATGACGTCGTCGTGCATCGCCGAGCGCGTCTCGTTGAGATACTCGACGAACTCGCGGATACCACCGTCGTACTCGTAGGTTTCTTCGACGATGCCGTCTTCTTCACCCGCCTCCTCGCGTTCGTCACGCAGCGTGATCCGAACGCCCGAGTTGAGGAAGGCGAGTTCGCGAAGCCGGTTCGACAGCGTCGAGAAGGAGAACTCGCTCGCCTCGAAGATGTCGACGTCGGGCCAAAACCGGATCTCCGTCCCGGTCTCCTCGTCGGCCTCCATCTCACGAACCCGTTCCATGTCGCCGACGGGTTCGCCGCCCTCGAACGCGTGGCGGAAGACGCTGCCGTCGCGTCTGACCTCGGCCTCGAGGCGCTCGGAGAGGGCGTTGACCACGCTCACGCCGACGCCGTGAAGCCCACCGGAAACCTGGTAGGACTTGTTGTCGAACTTGCCGCCGGCGTGGAGGACCGTCAGAATGACCTCGAGTGCAGGGCGGTCGTACTCGTCGTGTGTATCGACGGGGATTCCACGGCCGTCGTCCGCGACGCGTACCGAGCCATCGTCGTGGATGGTAACGGTGATGTCGTCGCAGTAGCCAGCCAGTGCCTCGTCGATCGAGTTGTCCACCACCTCGTAGACCAGATGGTGGAGTCCTCGAGAATCGGTAGAGCCGATGTACATCGCCGGCCGCTTTCGCACGGCTTCCAGGCCTTCCAAGACCTGGATCTGTCCGGCTCCGTACTCGCTTTCCTGGGACATGTAAAACCTGATTCCGGGTAGTGCGCCGTACCTAATAAAACTCACGTACGCGCGCGAGCGCGTCGAAACCGCTATCAGCGACGGCGTCCGGTTCGCTCGAGGGCCGTCACCGGTTTCCCACACCTGCAGGCGCTCCGGCGAACCGCCGGATCGGGGCGACGCCATGCTCCCGCCGGTCGGAACCAGAAGAGTCACAGCCCCCGGCCCGATCGACTGGATAACGTCCCCACATGCTCGAGTTGCCCTTCGATCTTGCACTCACGTTGGTACTGATCTCGATCGCGTTCTTCTCCGGCATCGGGATCACGACGATCGGTCCCGGCGGTATCTTCGTTACGATCGCGCTCTACTCGTTGACGCCGCTTGCCTCGAGTCAGGTCGCCGGCACGGCTCATGCGACGTTCGTCGTCACCGGGCTCGTCGGTAGCGTGGCCTACCTCCACTCGGGTGAGATGAACACGGGCGAGAGTCGCGCGATCGCGGTCGTCCTCAGCGCCTCGAGTATCGTCGGTGCGCTGGCCGGCGCACAGCTCAATCGCTACGTGCCGCGGTCGCTGTTTGGGCTCTTGCTCGGCGGCGTCGCGATGGCCGTGGGTGGGATCATCCTCTATCGCGAGCGACGGGGCTTTACCCCCGTCTACGAACTCGATCCCTTACGGCGACGCGGACAGCTCGCCCTCGGCGCGCTCGGCCTGACGCTGGGAATCTTCAGCGGGCTTTTGGGCATCGGCGGCCCGGTGCTCGCCGTGCCTGCGCTCGTGATCGTCGGCGTGCCGATGTTGCTCGCCGTCGCTGCCGCGCAGGTCCAGTCGATCTTCATCGCCGCGTTCGCGACCACGGGGTATGCCGTACAGGGCAACGTCGACCTCGCGCTTGCGGTCGTTATCGGCACCCCGTTGTTGCTCGGCGTGGTCGTCGGCTGGCGGGTCGCACACGCTATCGACCCCCAGCGGTTGAAGGCCGCGCTGGGTGTCGTGCTCCTCGGCGTCGGGCCGTACCTCGCGCTGTGACCGCCCCGAGGCCGCCGTTGCAGGCAAAACGCCGACACCGCCCGGGGTCAGACTCGACGGTATGCCAGCGCGGATCCTCGTTCCGTTCGACGACTCGGGTCCCGCCCGCGAGGCGCTCGAGTACGCCGTCGAGTTGTTTCCCGACGGCGAGTTCGTCGTTGTGACCGTCGTCGACGCCTCGTCGGTGCCGTTCGTTCCGAACGCAAACGAGGACGCGACGGACTCGGAACTGCAGGCGATGCTCGAGCGGGCCGACGACCGGGTGTCGGCGGCCGAGTCGATCGCCGATGAACGGGACATCGCGATCGAGACGCGAACGAGGATCGGTCCGCCCGCACGGGAAATCGTCGAGGAGGCGACAACGAACCCGATCGACCACGTCGTCATGGGAAGCCACGGCCGCTCCGGGGTCAGGCGAATCCTGCTCGGAAGCGTCGCCGAAGTCGTCGTCAGACACTCGCCGGTGCCGGTCACGGTCGTTCGGTAGCGCGGTTCCGACCGCCGACGGGTCGGTCGAGACCACAGGACGACCCTGCACGTTCGTGCCTCATCCTCTTTCCGACGGATAACGGAGACGACGACGGGCGATGACCAGACCGCTCTGGGAGGCAAGCGAGCACGACCCGGACGCGAGCCACGACGAGCGTGGCCGCCGCGATGGGACCGTAACGAACCGGGATGCCATCGAACACCGACCGAACCCGGACGAACGCGGTACCCGGCTCGCGACAGCCCTCGTCGTTCTCGGAGCGGTGACGATCGGACTGGCGGTCGCGTTCGATTTCCCTGCGAGTCAGTTCTGGAACGCCCTCCTCGCCGGCGTGGTGTTGTGTGCTACCGGCGCGTACAACTACGTCCGTCGGTCGAACGAGGCGTTCGGTAGCGCCGGTGCCGCGGCGTTTGCCGCACTCGTGGGCCTGTGGCTCGTCGCGTCACCGGCTCTGGTCGGTCCCGAACCGGGTGGAGCGGCTACCGCCGACTCCGGCGCGTGGATCGGCGTCGTCGGGCTCCTCGCGTTCGCCATCGGGAGCTACAGCGCCGTCACCGTCCGCAAGCGACGCCGAGCGGCCGAGGCTCGCTCGACGGCGGTGTACGACCGTCGCGGGCAGTGACCCCGCGGTAACGGTTTCCCGACGCGAATGCAGCAGTTGCCGGCACAACCGACTTACTGCGTGTAATGGTACCACTCCCCGAATGCTCCCGCTCGCCGCGCTCGCGTTCGTGCTTATCGCCACGGCGATCGTTCTCGAAGTCGTCTCGTCCGCCGCGCTCAAGCGAATCCCGTCGGTCGCAACCGAGGAGTTCCCGGAGATCGACCGCGAGTTGCTCGAGAAGTTCAGCAGCTTCGACTCGGAACTGGGCTGGTGTCCCCAGCCGAACCGGGAGAAACAGAAAGACACCGGCGATCATCTTCCCGGTGAAGAAGTCCGGAGCGTCGTGACGTACTCGACGGACGAGTACGCAAGCCGGATCTGTCCCGCGCGACAGCGCGACACGGACGCGGAGCTGACGGTCTCGACGTACGGTGACTCCTACTGCTTCTGCCGGGAAGTCGACAACGACGAAACGTTCCAGAACTACCTCGCACGGGAACTGGATACCCACGTCGGGAACTACGGCGGCGGCAACTACGGGCTGGATCAGGCCCTGTTGCGACTCAAACGCAAGTACCCGGACGATCCCACGGACTACGTCTTCATGGTCGTCACCGCCTCCTCGATCGCGCGCATCCTCTCGGTCTGGAAACACTATCAGGAGTTCGGCAACATTCTCGCCGTCAAACCCCGGTTCGTCCTCGAGGACGGCGACCTTACACACGTCGAGAACCCCGTCGACGAGAAGGCGGACCTGCTCGATCTCGAGTCCAAGGCCGACTTCCTTCGCGAGTACGATTTCCACTACGAGCACTGGTTCAAGCCCCACTACGCCACGTTTCCGTACACGCCGGCCTTCCTCGACGATGCGGAGAAGCTCCGGTACGCTCTGTACACGGGTGGAAAGGAACTCGAACGCCGTCTCGAACGGCCCGTTCCCGGCATCGACTTCGATCGGGCACAGACCCGCTCGGCCCTGCGGCTGGAACGGCCACGGGTGCGGTATCACGAACGGCTGTTCGATACCCACGAGGCCCTGTTCGATGCACTCATCGAGGAGTTCGTCGAGTACGCGGACGAACAGGAGTTCGTTCCCGTGTTCGTGATGGTCCAACAGCTCCGGTACGCGAAATACGAGGCCGAACACGGCCCCATCTATGGCGATCTACTCGATCGCCTCGATCGGCGGTACGAGGCCCTCGAGACGGTCGATATGGCGCGTCACCTCGAGCCCGA
Organism: Halopiger djelfimassiliensis; assembly: GCF_000455365.1. Taxonomy (GTDB): domain Archaea; phylum Halobacteriota; class Halobacteria; order Halobacteriales; family Natrialbaceae; genus Halopiger_B; species Halopiger_B djelfimassiliensis. Next base: position 43,999 of record NZ_HG315688.1, on the reverse strand, counting down.
CGACGGCGTGGAGTCACTGTATGTCGAACGCGGCGAGGGTGGCCACTACAGTCCGGAGACCAACGAAGCGATCGCAGGGGTGCTATCGACGCTGGTCGAACGCCGGACGAGACAGGAGGCATAGCGCGTCGCCTCGAGCGTGAGACGGGACGCTGTACTGTCGGGTCGACGCACAACAAAAAGGTCGGGTGAGCGGACGAAGTTAGCCGTGGATGCCCATCGCTTCGATCTGTTCCTGATACCGGTTTCGGATCGTGACTTCGGTTACCTGCGCGACGTCTGCGACTTCACGCTGGGTTTTCTTCTCGTTGCACAACAGCGAGGCGGCGTAGATCGCGGCGGCGGCGTAACCGGTCGGCGACTTGCCCGAGAGAAGTCCTTCCTCGGCCGTCTTCTCGATGATCTCGTTGGCCTTGGTCTGGACCTCTTCGGACAGTTCGAGTTCGGAACAAAAGCGCGGGACGTATTTTTTCGGGTCGACGGGACGCATCTCGAGGCCGAGTTCCTGCGAGATGTATCGATACGTACGACCGATCTCTTTCCGTTCGACGCGGGAGACTTCCGAGATTTCTTCGAGACTGCGCGGGATTCCTTCCTTTCGACAGGCGGCATACAGTGCCGAGGTCGCGACGCCTTCGATCGATCGACCGCGGATGAGGTCTTCCTTGAGGGCGCGTCGATAGATGACCGACGCGACCTCACGGACCGATCGCGGAACGCCGAGGGCGGATGCCATCCGGTCGATCTCGCTGAGTGCGAACTGCAGGTTGCGTTCGCCGGCGTCTTTGGTTCGAATGCGTTCCTGCCACTTGCGCAGTCGGTGCATCTGACTGCGCTTTTTCGAGGAGATAGAGCGGCCGTAGGCGTCCTTGTCCTTCCAGTCGATCGTCGTCGTCAGCCCCTTGTCGTGCATCGTCTGGGTCGTCGGCGCACCGACGCGGGACTTTTCCTGTCGTTCCTGGTGGTTGAACGCCCGCCACTCCGGGCCGGGGTCGATCTTTTCCTCCTCGACGACGAGCCCACAGTCTTCACAGATGAGCTCACCCCGATCGGAGTCTTTTACGAGATTGTCCGATTCACATTCAGGGCAGGCACGTACCCCCTCCTGATCCTCGGTCTCGTCCGTCTCACGCGTTCGCTCCCGCTGGCGGGTGGACCGTGTCATCGCACTTTTATAGTAGTATCACCATCATACATAAACCCTTGGGAAGCGTTTTCGGCTGTTGATGGGAATCAACCGATTTCAGCGGATATAGGACTTCAGAGGGGAAGTTTACGATTTGAAACCGGAAAGACTTTATCCGGAACCGGCCGATGACAGTCCCGAATGCCGGTTATCGAATGCGACGTCGACACAGCGCGTGACCGTCTCGAGGAGGCGGGCGTCACCGTCGAATCCGGAAACACGGATCACGAGCGCTGGCGGGCGAGTCGGGGCGGCGCGACTGCGGTTGCCTACGACGATAAGGTCGTCATTCAGGGCTCGGACCCGCGCGAGCTCGAGGCTCTGCTCCGCGAGGGCGGCGGCCGCGCCCACGTCTATTTCGACGGCGGCTCGCGCGGGAACCCCGGCCCGGCCGCGATCGGCTGGGTGATCGTCACCGGCGACGGCATCGTCGCCGAGGACGGCGAAACGATCGGGACGGCGACGAACAATCAGGCCGAGTACGAGGCGCTGATCGCGGGACTCGAGGCCGCCCGCGACTACGCCTACGACGAGGTCCACGTCCGGGGCGACTCCGAACTCATCGTCAAGCAGGTCCGCGGGGAGTACGACACCAACAACCCGACGCTCCGCGAGAAGCGCGTGACCGTCCACGAACTGCTGTCCGCGTTCGACGAGTGGACGCTCGAGCACGTCCCCCGGGATGTCAACGAGCGCGCGGACGAACTCGTCAACGAAGCGCTGGATCAGGGGTAGGTTACCCGGATCAGCAAGCGGCAAAGCCCTCGAGTCCGAACGAGTTCGCATGAGCGATCCGAACGACGGCACCGAACCGAACGGCGACGACGTCGCGGAACTCCCGGCCGATGTCGTCGACGAGGCCGAACGGCTTACTCGACTCGAGCGAACCGCGACGGACGAAAACGAGGCCGCCGCTCACGAACGGCGGCGCGATCGGCTGCTTGCCGAACACGATTTCACCGCGCGCGTCCGCGACGACGGGGGCGACGACGTTCTCGTCCTCCATCCCGAGGAGTGGCACGAAGACGGCGTCATCAGGACCGAACGCATCGAGAATATCTCGCGCGCGATCGAGATTCCACTCGAGGGAACCGGCGATCCGGACAACTGGGAGGCGGTCGACGACCACAACCGCGACCTCGTCGCCGCGGTCAGAGCCCAACACGGCGACGTCCACGGAGAGAACGCGGCGGCGCTTGCGGATTTCGTCGGCAACCACTACGCGAAACCGATCGAATCGCTCACGGCGGCGGAGCTGGCGGAGTTTCGCACGGAGTACTTCGTTCGAAACGCGTGGCCGTCCGAAAAGCAACGAGACGCGATCGACGAGTCGATCCGCCTCGTTTACGAGACGGCCGGTGAACCGGTGCCCGAATTCCAGTTCAGTAGCTCTCGTCGATGATCTCTCGGATCTCGTCGGCGCGGTCGTCGCCCGTGACGACCTTCGAGAGAGTCCAGCGGATGCCGTCGAGAACGGCCTCGTAGCCGTCGTCGGTCAGCGAGTACTGGTTGGTTCGCTTGTCGAGTTCGCTTTTCTCGACCAGGCCGAGCTCGACGAGTTCGTCGAGGTTGGGGTAGAGACGGCCGTGGTTGACTTCGGTTCCGTAGTAATCCTCGAGTTCGCGTTTGATCGCCAGGCCGTACATTGGCTCCTTGGCGAGGATGACGAGGATGTTGTTCTGGAACGCCGTGAGTTCGCGAGCGATGCTCTGTTCGCCGGTGATTGATCGTGCCTCTGACATACCTATGCAAATGTCACCAGACTATTTAAGACTTGCTAACTATTCGATCGTAGCGCCGGTTAGACGGAGCTAACCGTCGGTGGATACCCGGACGGTGCGGTCCAGGTCGCGTCTGTCGGCTGTCTGGCAGCCGTCACATAGTTGTTGAAACTCGATTACGAAAGTACTTTTTGATCGACGATGGAGATTTCAGTATATGGTCAACCTTTGGGAAGACCTCGAAACTGGACCGAACCCGCCGGAAGAGATCTACGCCGTCGTCGAGTGTCTCAAGGGAGAACGGAACAAGTACGAGTACGACAAGGACGTGCCCGGCGTCGTCCTCGATCGAGTGCTTCACTCGAACGTCCACTACCCCAGCGACTACGGCTTTATCCCGCAGTCGTACTACGACGACGAGGACCCCTTCGACGTGCTCGTCCTCGTCGAGGACCAGACGTTCCCCGGCTGTGTCGTCGAAGCCCGTCCCGTCGCGCTGATGAAGATGGACGACGACGGCGAACAGGACGACAAGGTCATCGCCGTCCCCACGGAAGACCCGCGTTACGATCACATCGAGGACCTCGAGGACATCCCCGAGCAGACTCGAGACGAGATCGACGAGTTCTTCGCGACCTACAAGAATCTGGAGGAAGGCAAGGAAGTCGAAACGCTCGGCTGGGAGGACAGACAGGCCGCCTACGACGCGATCGAACACGCTCAGGAGCTCTACGAAGCCGAGTTCGAGTAACGACTCGCCGTCCCGGGGTTTGCGGATCGACCGGTCGTTTTTCGGATTCACACGAGTTATCCGCCGGCAGCCCTTCATGAATTATGAGCATGGGTAATCTTATCCGATGGGGAACCGTACGTTCGTCCGTCATGGCAGCACCCAATCCGTCCCCACGCGAGTCGCCATCGGCCGACGAGCCGTCAGAATCCGGGCTCGGCGTGGCCCACCCGACGGTCGTCCCGACCAACTTCGACCGGGACGACTCGAGCGACCGCGACGAGTAATTCCGAGCGTCGGACCCACGGCCGGCGTTCGGCCCAGCCGCTGCGTTGACGGGACGGAACCGTTTGCAAAACACTGTCCCGAAACGAACCTTCTTGTATACGGTCGAACTACGTCCGCCTATGGGTCTGTTCGATCGGTTACGGGGCGACGGCGATCCCCGGGTCGCTTTTATCGGGATCGACGGCGTGCCGTATAGTCTCCTGTCGGAAAACGACGAACTGTTCCCGAACCTCGCCGCGCTCGCCGACGAGGGGACGGCAAGCGAGATCTCGAGTATCGTTCCCCCCGAATCAAGCGCCTGCTGGCCCTCGCTGACGACCGGAGTAAACCCCGGTGAGACTGGCGTGTACGGGTTTCAGGACCGGGAAGTCGGTACCTACGACACCTACGTTCCGATGGGTCGGGAGGTCCAGGCCGATCGGGTCTGGGACCGCGTTCAGGAGGACGGCCGGCGGGCGACCGTCATGAACGTCCCCGTCACGTTTCCACCGCAGCGAAACGTCCAGCGAATGGTCTCGGGCTTTCTCTCCCCCGGGCTAGACAAGGCCGCGTTCCCCGACGACGTCCGCGACTACCTCGACTCGCTCGACTACAGGATCGACGTCAATCCGAAACTCGGCCATCAGGAGGACAAATCCGAATTCATCGAGGACGCCCACGCGACCATCGATGCCCGCTTTGAAGCGTTCCAACACTACATCGAGGAGGACGACTGGGATCTGTTCTTCGGCGTCTTCATGACGACAGATCGGGTCAATCACTTCCTCTTCAAGGATTACGAACGCGACGGCGAGTACAAAGAGGAGTTCCTCGAGTTCTACCGGAAAGTCGACGACTACATCGGTCGCCTTCGTGAGTCCCTGCCCGAGGACGCCACCCTGATCGTCGCCTCGGATCACGGCTTTACCAGCCTCGACTACGAGGTTCATTTCAACGAGTGGCTTCGGGATAACGGATGGCTCTCCTTCCGGACCGACGATCCCGAAGAACTCGGCGACATCGCCGACGACACCACGGCCTACTCCTTTATTCCCGGCCGCTTCTACATCAATCTCGAGGGCCGCGAGCCGCGCGGTTCGGTTCCCGAAGACGAGTACGACGCCGTCCGTGACGAACTCAAAGCCGAACTCGAGGCGCTCGAGGGACCGGACGGTCGTCCGGTCGTCGACCGCGTCGTCGAGAAGGAGGCGGCGTTCCGGGGCGACCACGACGACATCGCGCCGGATCTGGTCGCGATTCCCAACGACGGGTTCGATCTCAAATCCGGTTTCAAGGCCGACTCCGAGGTGTTCGACACCGGGCCGCGCAACGGCATGCACAGTTTCGACGACACCGCCCTCTTCATCGACGATCCCGACGCCTCGATCGGCGACGCCGACCTCTTCGACATCGCGCCGACGATCCTCGAGTTGATGGACGTCGAGTACAGCCGCGGCGAGTTCGACGGCGCGAGCCTGATCTGACCCATCGCTGCCCGAGGGCTCCCGAACGTATTTGTTAGTACCGGAACTAGTTGGTCGTATGAACGACTCCATCGTCCTCGGCGGAAGTCTCTGCCTGTCGTTCGTCCTCGCCGGTGTCGTCAGCGTCGTCACCGGTAGCCCGGCCGTCCTCGGGATGACGCCGGCCGGGCTCGCGATCTATCTCGCCGTCGGCGTCGGCATGCCACAGTATCTCCGCTCTCGACGCCGCGAATCGCCGCTCCCGTTGGGGCTGGCCGCCTTCGCGGTCGGCGGAGCCACGATCGCAACCGTTGCCGGTCTCGCCTTCGGCAGTCTCAACGAGGCGGTCGGACTCGGAATCGTTCCGATCCTGACCCTCGTCGTCCTCGGTCCCCTCCTCGGTGCCGGCGTCCGCGAGTTCCGCGCGGGCTACCGGTCCGGCTCCCGGGCCTGATCCCGTCGACTCGAGCGCGGTTCGAACCCGTTTTCCGACCGGGAACGTACCGCCGACCATGGAAGAAGTCATCCACGCTCGCGGCCACGAGCACGTCACCGCCGAACACGCGAGCACGTTCGAAGTCACTACCGACGACTATCTGACGCCGGCGGGCGACTGTATCCTCGCTATCGAGGCCGACCGCGCACCGGCGGATTTCGCCCCCGAGTTCGTCGACGCCTGCCGGGACGCCGACGCGACGATCACGGTCACCGTCGAGGCCGACGGCCACGAGCAAACCGTCGAAGGGACGGGCGATCCGGCCCTCGAGTTTACGAACGAACGCAGTGCGGTCGGCCGAACGAGCGATTACGTGGACGACCGCACGATCCTGACGCGAGCCGAGTTCGCGGCCGAGGGGTTCGATCGCGACCTCGTCGCCGCGCTGGCCGGCGGTGCCGACGTGACGGTGACGATCGCCGTCGAGTGAGTTCGGGTTACGACCGTCTCGACCACTCGAGCGTCGGTTTCGCTATCGATACTCGAGTAGCCGCCATCGTTTCGTCCGTCGGAATCTCCGTCAAACGGACGTATTGGCCCGAAAACGTAAGTGAACGAGAAGGAGATATCGAGAGGTATGTCACAACGCGTGGTCTGTCCACACTGTTCCGAACGGACGTCCGTCGACATCGATATGACAGTCACCAGAACGAGCGAGCGGGTCGGCTCACTCGCGGAGGGGTTCGCCAAATCGGCGACCTGTTCGTCCTGCGGCGAGGATTTCAGCTGCAAGACCGAGTGGTAACGCCGTCACACGGCGCAGGGGACTCGCGGGTTTCTCGAGTGTCTTTCATCGATCTTCGGGTACCGGTATCGCGTTCGACGATCCTGAAACCGACACGAAAATTACCGCCGAGAACGGAGGTGTTAGAACGGATATGTGCGACGATCCCGAACCCGCCGTCAACATCAGCGGCGGGACCGAGGGTGGCGGCAGCGCCGCCGCGTTCGATCCCGCGACCGCGGATACCCGCGCGGAAGCGGTCGTCGACCGACTGGGCGAACTGTACTGGCAGAAGACCTACGGCGGTCGGGACGCCTTCACCTGTCTCGTCCGCACCATCTTGAGTCAGAACACGAGCGACAAGGCGAGCCAGCCGGCTCACGACGCGCTGCTCGAGCGCTACGACGACGCGGCGGGCGACCTCGCCGACGCCATCGCCGACGCGGAGCGATCGGAACTCGCAGAGACGATCAGTTCCGCGGGGTTGTACAACCAGAAGTCCGAGATACTGATCGAGGCCGCCGAATGGGTCCGCGAGGAGTTCGGTTCCGCCGCCGAGTTCGACGCCTTCGTCAAAGGCGAGGAGCCGTCGACGGTCCGCGAGACCCTGCTTTCGGTCCGGGGCGTCGGGCCGAAGACCGCCGACTGCGTCCTGCTCTTTGCGGGCGGGCGCGAGGGCGTCTTTCCCGTCGACACGCACGTCCACCGGATCTACCGCCGCATGGGGATCGCACCGCCGGACGCCGACCACGAGGGCGTTCGCGCCGTGCTCGAGCGCGACGTCCCCGCCGAGAAGTGCGGCTTCGGCCACACGGCGACGATCCAGTTCGGCCGCGAGTACTGCACCGCGAGAAAGCCGGCGTGTCTCGAGGATCCCGACGCCTGTCCGCTCGGCGATCGGTGTGAGCAGGTCGGTGTCTTCCCCGAACCCGGTGAGGTCGTCGATCCGGCCGACGCCAGCGACTGACGGCGACCCGATGGGTCGACGCTTGCGGCCGTCGACCACCGCATTTATCCACCCGTCTTTTCATTCGTGAACTGATGGTTTCATTCACGGAGGAGGAACGCAGTGCGGTCTACGAGGCTATTTACGCCCGCCGTGACATCCGGCGGTTTCGGGACGACCCGATCCCCGAGGACGTTCTCGAGCGGATCGTTCGGGCCGCCCACCACGCCCCGAGCGTCGGCTTCTCGCAGCCGTGGGATTTCGTCGTTGTGCGGGACGAGGAGACGAAAGCCGAGGTCGCCGAGATCGCCGACCGTGCGATCGCGGCCGCCCGCGAGGGCTATGCGGAACCGACGCGATCCGAGTTCGCCGCGTTGAAACTCGAGGGGATCCGCGAGTCGCCGGTCAACGTCTGCGTGACCTGCGATCCGACGCGGGACGCCCCACACGTCCTCGGCCGGAGTTCGATGAAGCGGACGGACGTCTACTCGACGTGTCTGGCGGTCCAGAACCTCTGGCTTGCCGCCCGCGCGGAGGGCGTCGGCGTCGGCTGGGTGAGCGTCCTCTATCCGTACGAACTGCAGGAAGTGCTGGGGATTCCACCGCATATCAAACCGATCGCGTACCTCTGTCTGGGCTATCCCGAGGGCGGGTTTCCCGAGGAACCGGTCCTCCAGCAGGAGGGGTGGCGCGAGCGGCTGGACCTCGAGCGGCTCGTCCACGACGAACGCTGGGAATCCGACCGGGACCGGTCCTGACCCGCTGTAGAGCGGTTTCGATCGGGTTCGGAGCCGGCGACCGCCGCGTGACCGCCACGATTCGCCGGTGTGACTGCGAAAGCAAAGTGGCGGTAGCTCCGGAATCGAACCCGTCGCTGACCGGAGGAGAACCCGCTGGAAGTGTAGCCTCCCGCTGTGAACGAATTGTCTCCAGTCCGTACCGACTGAAACGAGCCGCGATGCTGTCGAGGTGGCGGGTTTTCGCGGTCGGACTGCGATATTCGGAGTCCACAACGGTTTTATGCGGGGATCAAAGTATACCCGGCGTACCAATGGCTGCAGACCCAGAACGGGTTGCAGAGACCAGCGGATGCGAGTCGAAGTACGAGTCTTCAACTGACGCGACGTCTGGTTCTCTCTCGCGCCGTGACGTACTGTCCGCGACAGCGGCCGGATCGATGGCGACGGTGGCCGGCTGTGCCAAGATCTTCGGCAGCGACACCGCCACGGAGGGCGAGACGCTCGACGTCTGTGTCTGGAGCGGGAACTACGCCGACCGGTTCGAGGAATCGGTCGTTCCGATGTACGAGGAGAAGACGGGGAAATCCATCCGCCTTCACCGCGGCTGGAACGAGATCCTCGCCGACATCCGGCAGGCACCGGACGACGAGCCGCCCTACGACGTGACCGTCACCGAAGGACAGTTCTACCACATCGGTCGACAGGAAGAGCTCTTCCTGCCGATCCGCGAGGAGAACGTCCCCAACCTCGAGGCGGTCATCGACTACTACACCGAGTTTCGGACCACGGAGTACGGGATGCCGGTCGACGGCGCACCGTGTACCATCGTCTACCGGGAGGACATGGACATCGAGCCGGACTCCTGGGCCGATTTCGATTCCGACGCCGTCCGGAACAGTTCGGGCATCGGCGTCGACACCGGCTTCTGGTGGTTCCCGGTCCACGCCGCCGCGATCGGCATGGACGACCGCGAGTTCGCCGGCGAACTCTACGAGTCGGAGCTCCACGACGACGTCTTCGAGACGTTCCGGAACTGGAACGTCTCCGGCTGGGCCAGCTCCGGCGAGGACATCTGGCAGGACTTCCAGAACGACGTCATCGACGTCGCGCAGTGGTACTTCGAACAGACGGAGTTCGACATCGACGACTACGACGGGCTGGCACACACGACGCCCGAACACAACACCGGCTACCTGAACCACTGGTGTGTCGTCGACGGCACCGACAAGCGAGCACAGGCCGAGGACTTCCTCAACTTCCTCATGGACGCCGAGGTCCAGACCGAGTGGTCCGAACACATGCCTACGCTGTTTACCAACGAGAACATGTCCTACGCGGACGATCTCGGCGAGGAGTTGCCGACCAACAGCGAGGAGGCGGAGAACATCGCCTTCCCCGACTGGGGGTACCTCATGGAGTACTACGAGGAACTCAACCAGACGTACACGGACATTCAGACGGACGCCTAATTCATGTCGAAAATCACGCTTGACGGCCTCGAGAAACGGTACGGCGACACGCTCGCCGTCGAAGAGGTCTCGGTCACGATCGAAGACGGCGAACTCCTGTGTCTGCTGGGGCCGAGCGGGAGCGGGAAGTCCACGACCCTGCGGATGATCGCCGGCCTCGAGACGCCGACCGACGGCGAGATTCGCATCGGCGAGGAGGACGTCACCGATCGCCCGGCCTACGAACGCAACACGTCGACCGTCTTTCAGGACTGGGCGCTGTTTCCGCACATGTCGGTGCTCGAAAACGTCGCGTTCGGGCTGAAGATGCGCGGCGTTTCGAAATCCGAGCGCCGCGAACGGGCCCGGACGATGCTCGAGCGCGTCGAGATGGGCGAGTACGCCGACCAGAACCCGACGAACCTCAGCGGCGGCCAGAAACAACGCGTCGCGCTCGCGCGTTCCCTTGCGGTCAACCCCGACGTGTTGTTGCTCGACGAGCCGCTATCGAACCTCGATAAACGGCTCAGCGAGGACATGCAGATCGAACTCCGGGAGATCCACGAGGAGTTCGACGAGACGTTCGTCCACGTCACACACGATCAGGACGAGGCGTTCACCCTCGCCGATCGGATCGGGATCATGGACGAAGGACGACTCGTCCAGATCGGCGATCCACACGAGGTCTACGAGAACCCGAAGAACCTGTTTATCGAGGGATTCCTCGGGGATACGAACTTCGTCACGGGTGAGGTCACGAAGACGACGACCGAGACGGTTCACATCGCGACCGAACTCGACCGGACGGTCGTGGTGCCGACGACCGGCGATCGATCGTCGCTCTCGGCCGGCGACTCGGTCACGCTGTCGTTGCGCCCGGAAGCGTTGTCGATCGACTCGGTGAACGGAGCCAGCGACGACCCGCAAAAGCAACCGGCGATGGCCGACGGGAGTACGACCAACTCGGTCGTCGGAACGATCGAGAACGTCATCTATCGGGGCTCGACGGTTCGCTACTCCGTCGCAGTCAGCGACACGTCGATGTTCGTCGAGCGGACCGTCGCGGACTCCGGCGCGTTCGAGGCCGGCGACGACATCCGCATCACCTGGGACGGCGGCGACGTGCTCGCGTTCCGCGAAGACGGCTCGAGGGTCGGGCGGTAACCATGTCCGGAACAGCGACGCCGCTGTCCGGCACGCTCGATCGGGTCTGGCAGCCACTCATGGAGCGCTCGCGGTCGAAGCGGGCGCTGTTGCTCATGCTTCCGCTGTTGGCCTTCGAGTTGTTGATCTTCGTCGCGCCGTTTCTGATCCTGCTGCGGATCAGTTTCGCGGAGGGGGCGACGGCGGGAGCGTTCCGCGAGGGGACGTGGTCGCTCGATGCGTACGCGACTGTCCTGTCCTCCGGCGTGCTCAAGGAGATCGTCGCCTACTCGTTCCTGATGGGCTTTGCCGCGACGGCGATCGCCGTCACGGTCGGGCTGGTGTACGCGTACGCGATCTGGCGGGCCGGCGGTCTCCTCCAGTCACTGCTGTTGTTCTCGGTCGTGTTGCCGCTTTTGACGACCCTCGTGATCAAGACCTACGCGTTCATGCCGTTGCTTGCGCCAAACGGGACGCTCAACGATCTGCTGGTCGGCCTCAACCTCCTCTCGGAGCCGGCACAGATCGTCCCCGGTACGGCGGGGGTCATCGTCGGACAGGTGTACATCGTCCTCCCCTATGCCGTGTTGGCGATCTACAGCGTCATGGCGTCGATGGACTGGCAACTCGTCGAAGCCGCCCGCGACCTCGGCGCGAGTCGACCGCGGTCGTTCTTCGAGGTCGTCGTTCCACAGGCGATGCCGGGGATCATCGTCGCCACGGTGATCTCGTTTGCCTGGAGCGTCGGGGCCTACGCCGCACCGGCGCTGCTCGGCGGCGGCAGTGACCTCACGTTCGCGATCGAAGTCGAAAGAAAGATGCTGACGGGCTTTAACTGGCCGACCGCGACCGCGCTTTCGGTCCTGATGATCGGCCTGATGCTCGCAAGCGTCGCCGTTCTCGTCGTCCTCCTCGATTACTTCGGAGGTGAGTTCGACTATGCATAGAGAGCGCCTCGAGAACGCGCTCTTTCGGGCCAGTTACGCGGCGGTCCTTGCGTTCATGCTGTTGCCGCTGCTCGTCGTCGTCGCGACCTCGTTTTCGGCGTCGGGGCAGCTTTCGTTCCCCCCCGAGAGCTACTCGCTGGTGTGGTATCAGGAGTTCTTCGCTGACGATACGTGGCTCATGGCGTTCGACAACAGCCTCATCGTCGGCCTCGGGACGACGGTTCTGGCGACGATCCTCGGCGTAACGGCGGCGTTCGGACAGGAACTCGACGACGGATCGGTCGGCCGACTCCTCGTGCCGCTGGTCCTCTTGCCGATGCTCATTCCGCCGGTGATCCTCGGGCTCACGCTGCTTGTCTACTTCAACGAGGTCGGACTGCAAAGCAGCTATACGAGTATCATCCTCGCACACACGCTGTGGGCGACGCCGCTCGTGTACTTCGTCATGCGTTCGGTGTTCAGCCAGTTCGACTGGCAACAACTCGACGCCGCACGCGACCTCGGGGCCGGTCCGGTCCGGTCGTTCGCGTACGTCGTCTTGCCCAACGTGAAACACGGCATCTTCGTCGGCGCGTTGCTGGCGTTCATCATCAGCCTGCAGGAGTTCGTGATGGCGCTGTTCCTCTCGAGCCACGCGACCGAGACGATTCCGGTGGTCGCCTGGAACCAGTTGCGCCAGTCGCTCGATCCGATGGTCAGCGTCGTCTCGACGTTTCTCATCCTGATCTCGCTCGGAGCGATCCTGCTTGCGGCGCTCGCGACGAACCTGCAGTGGGTCTCGAAGCAACTGTCCTGAACGGGTCCCGACCGCGGGAGCCGCTTTTACGCTGCCACGGATCGACGCGCCGCTCAGTAGCTGAACTGAATCAGGGCACAGCCGACGAGAATAACGACCGAGGCCGACCCCTTCTGGGCCAGCGTGAACGGATCGAACCGCTCGTTCAACAGCGTCGGCGCGAACTTCGACAGCGAGAACGCGCCGACGAAAACCAGCAATACGTCGAGTTTGGTGATCGCCGTCGCCAGCGAGACGGGGCCATGTTCGAGGGCCTTGAGGAACGTCCAGAGCGCGACTGCGTTCAGCAGCCCGCCGACGAGCAACAGCCGTGTCCCGTTCGTAACCCGTGGCCCGCGCGAATCCGTCCCGTGCTCGGCCCCTCGAAACCGCGACCCGGCACGCAGCGGGGCGACGGCAACGACCGACAACAGGCCGCCGAGACTGATCCAGAAGAGCAGTTCGATCGTCCCGAACGCTCCCGTCAGCGCCTTCATCCCGGTGTTGAGCACTGCGAACGCGCTGGCGGCCGCGGACGCGACCGCAACGGTTGGGAGTCCGAGGCGCTCGAGGAACGTCCCGGTGTCGCGTTCGTAGGAGATCGCCAGCGCGCCGACGACGACCAGTCCGACGCCGCCGTAGACGCCCGTCGGAAACGTCTCCCCGAGGACCAGAAAGCCGAGTCCCAGCACGAAGATGGTCTCGATTGCAAGCGCCGGGACGAACCGCGAGACGTCGCCGTTCACGAGCCCCCAGTAGTAGACGCCGTAGGCGATCGTCGAGACGACCCCGAAGGCCATCGCTGCGAGTACCGGCATCGACAGTACGACGGCCGCGATCCCCCTCCCGTCGCCGGTGATCGACGGCCACTCGAGGACGGCTCCGACGACGACGTAGACGGCGTAAAACGGCACACAGGTGGCAACGGTGAGCGCGATCGGATCGTCGATATCGGTCCCGCTGACGACCTTCGAGAGCAACGCGATGGCTGCGTACACCGTCGCGGTCAGGAACGCGTAGACGAACCACGCCGGAATCACGGATCGATCACCACGGTGCTGCGGGAAACGGTTCGACAACGGGTGCGATCGCCAGCCACGAGAAGCGGTCGGTATCCGTAATACGCCATCCCTGCCGAGGGTAACACTCGAATCGGAAAAATCGGTCGAACCCGGCGGCTCCTGACGGTCGGTCGACGCTTGCGGACTCGAGCGCTCGAGTCAGGGAGCGGCGGCGAATCGCTCGCGGACGACCCGAGAGCGAGTCACAGGAAGCGGTAGGTCTCGAGGTTCTTCGGCGCGAATGTGCGCATGTCGAACTCGTGGTACAGCGCCGACGAGAGGTCCTGTGTGGAGCGTTCGTCGCCGTGGACACAGAGGACTTTCTCGGGACGGGGGTTCATCGTCCGGACGAAGTTCTCGAGGCCGGCCCGATCGGCGTGGCCGGAGAAGCCGTCGACGGTTTCGACGTCGACGTTCAGCGAGAGGGTGCCACGGCCGTTACCGCCGCCCATGGCACCGACCTCGTTAGTCGGGATCTCGTCCCAGCCGTTCTGGATGCGCCGACCGAGAGTCCCTTGTGCCTGGTACCCGACGAAGACCATCGTCGAGTCCGGGTCGGGACCGATGTGGGAGAGCCAGGACATGATCGGGCCGCCAGTGACCATCCCCGAGGTCGAGAGGATGATACAGGGTTCGCCGTCGGCGACGTCCTGGCGTTCCTCCTCGCCGCCGTCGATGTGGTTGAACTCCTCGGCGAGGAACGGGTTCTCGTCCTCGTGGAAGATCCGATCCCGGAGGTCGTCCCGGAGGTACTCGGGATAGGTCGTATGGATCGCGGTCGCCTCCCAGATCATCCCGTCCAGGTGGACCGGCATCGACGGGATCTCGCCCTCGCGCATCGCCTCCTCCAAGACGAGCATGATCTCCTGGGAGCGACCGACCGCGAACGCCGGAATGAGGACCTTGCCGCCCTCCTCGTAGGTCTCCTTGATGACTTTCTTGAGTTTCTCCTCGGAGTCCTCCTGATCGGTCTGGTAGTCGTTGCGACCGCCGTAGGTCGACTCGAGGACCAAGGTCTCGACGCGGGGGAAGTCGTTGACCGCGCCGTTGAACAGGCGGGTGTCCTCGTAGTGGATGTCGCCGGAGAAGGCGACGTTGTAGAGGCCGTCGCCGATGTGGAAGTGCGAGACGGCCGACCCGAGGATGTGCCCGGCGTTGTGGAAGGTGAGTTTGACGTCCGGCGCGATGTCGGTCACGTCGCCGTACTCGAGCGGAATGGTGTGCTTGATCGCCTCGCGGACCTGTTCGCTCTCGTACGGCGGGGAGCGTCCTTCCTTGGCCGCGACGTCCAGATAGTCGAGCGTCAGCAGTCCCATCAGGTCCCGCGTGGGCTCGGTACAGTAGATCGGGCCGTCGTAACCGTACTTAAAGAGGAGCGGGATGAACGCGGAGTGGTCGAGGTGGGCGTGGGTGAGCACGACCGCGTCGATCGTCTCCGGGCCGGCCCCGAACGCTTCGGGCGCGTGGAGGTACGGCACTTCGCCTTCGGCACCCGGCTTGTCCCCGCAGTCGATGAGGACCCGCGTTTCGGGCGTCGAGAGGATAAAGGACGCGCGGCCGACTTCGCGACAACAGCCCAGCGTCGAGATGCGGACGTACTCGTCGTCGGACATCTCCTCGCGGTGGATCTGGCGACCGACCTTCTCGAGGATGTCGCGGCGCTCGTCGCGTTCCTGCTTGAGGAAACTGCGGACGTTCGAGACCGTCGAGGACTCGATCGGCGGCGTCCGGACGACCTCGGGGGTCCAGCCGACGTTTTTGGTGATGTCGCGCAGCGTCGACCCGTGGCGGCCGATCACCATGCCCGGTTTCTCGGCCTCGATGACGACCTCGCCGGTGTCGGCGTGGAAGTCGAGGTCGGTGACACCCGCCTCTTCCGGGATGACGTTCATGATCTCCTCGCGCGCCTCCTCCGGTCGCGAGAGAACGCTCGGGTCGGGGCGGACGGTGATCCGCTTGCGTAGCTTGCTCGCGAGCTGGCGGATGAGATCGCCCTGGCGGGCGAACTTCTTCGGGTCGCGTGTGTAGACCACAAGCTCGGGGCCTTCGTATTTCACCGAGGAGACCGAGATATCGCTCGGTAACTCGCTCGTGATCTCTGCTTTCAAATCGTCGAGTTGCTGCTCTACAGTGCTCATAATCGCCGAATGTGGCTTGCGTGAACTCGCCGCCGGGGAGCGAACGTGCCGGCCGGCGTCGGAGTCGGGATCCGGTGTACTGATGCCGTCACAACGGTCGCCGATCGTCGATCGATCCGGCGGAGCCATCGCGAGACACGTCCCACGTAGACCGGTGCAGCACGTCTCGTGTCTCGGATCATCCTCTGTGACACCGTGCCGTGACGAACACGCTCCCAGGTCGGTTATCCTGGTTCGTGCGGGAAGATTCCAGGGAGAACCCGCTTACCCGACGCTATTCTTTGCGTAGTATAAAAGCCTTCGCAAAAGACAGGGCCGTCCGTCGCGTACCGGGCGTATGAACCTGACACCGGAACGGGTCGTCGCCGAGCGAAACTGGGTCGCAGACCGTGCCGACACCGTCGTTCCGCTCATCAACGACGTCCGTGACGATCTCGGCGCGGTCTTCGACGCCGACGTCGACCACGTTACCGACGCCCAGTATCTCGCCGAGGTCGACGCCGTCTTCGCCGACGGCGACCTCGCGGTCAACGTCGCCGCGATGGTCGCGATCCTCCGGGATCTCGACGTCGACGACGACTATCCGGGGTTCGTCGTCGACGAACTCCTCGGCCGGGAACTGGCCGCGGCGATCGCCGGCACCCAGCCGCTGCGGACGCTCGGCGAGGCGACCTTTCACTACGCGGATCTGCAAACCCACGGCGACGAGCACGAAGCCGCGGGCGTCGACGATCTCGAGGCGGCGCTTGCGGCCGGCTTTCAGGAACGGCTCCCGGGCTGGCCGTGGACCGAACGGGAGAGCCCGTTTGCCGTCCGGGACTGACTACTCGGCGGTTTCGTTCCCGGCGTCCGAATCGTTCGACTCATCGGCTCCCTCAGAGTCGTTCGAATCAGCCGTTTCATCGCCGTCGTCTTGGGACTCCTGCTGTTGTTGTTGCTCGAGCAGCGCCCGTTGTTGTTGCTGTTGTTGTTCTCGCTGCCGCTGTTGCTGGAGGAAGGCCTCGTACTGATCGCTGGGATAGATCCCCACCAGATCGCCGTTCCGAAGCGCGTCCATGATGACCTCGTCGGAGCCGGTGACGCGGAACAGCCCGTACTGGGTTTTGGATTCCTCGATCGTGAGGTCCTCGTTAGCCGCCGTTTCCTCGAAATCCGACGCGGCTGCTTCCGTCAACTCGCGTTGTTGCTTTTGATACTTCTCTCTCGCTTCCAGTTGGTCGAGGTCGCCGCTCTCCATCTTCGACTGGATCTCCTCGCTGAGACTCTGTAACTCCGATTCGTCCGGGGAAACTGCAACCGTGACCGCGTCGGCCGATTCACCGTCGGCTTCGTCCGATTGGGTCAGCGAGTCGAATTGCGAACAGCCGGCAAGCGCCGCCGTCGTTCCGGCGCTTGTAAGCGCGAGAAAGTTCCGGCGTGAAGGGAGGTCTGTCATCGTTCCTCTCGAGTGCAGGCACGAATCGAAATAAACGTTCGCATTCAGTAGCGAACTGTCCCCCGGTCCTGTCCGTCGAGTCACTTTTGGTCGCGCCGCCGGTATCCGATGTCAGTGACGGAACCAATGGACGGCTTGCGGACGAACACGCTCCACCGGCCGGCGCTTGCGGCCGCCCGCGATGCGATCGCCGACGGCATCGAACGGGATGCCCTCGTGACGATCTTCGGCCGGTGTACCGTCGACTACGACGGCCGCGCCTCGAGCAGCCTCGGCCCGGGGGATCGCCACGTGATGCTCAAACCCGACGGCACGACGCTTGTCCACACCGACGAGGGGCAACAGCCGGTCAACTGGCAGCCCCCCGGCTGTGACCACGACGTCGTTCGGGACGACGACGGGCTGGTCATCGCGAGCAAGCGTTCGAACCCCGACGAGCGGCTTCGCGTTCGCTTCCGGGAGGTCTTGCAGGTCTCGTCGTTCTCGGGAACCGACGAAACCGAACTCTCGGTTTCGGGGACCGAAGCGGACCTTCGTCGGCGGATTCTGGACGACCCGGCGCTTCTCGAATCCGGGTTCACGCCGCTCGCGACCGAGCGGAACACGCCGGCCGGAGCCGTCGACATCTACGGGGAGGACGCGGCGGGCCGTTCGGTCATCGTCGAACTCAAGCGCCGCCGCGTGGGTCCGGACGCGGTGAGCCAACTGCGCCGCTACGTCGACGCGCTCGAGCGCGACCTCCACGCCGACGCTTCGGTTCGCGGGATCCTCGTCGCCCCGTCGGTGACCGACCGGGCGAACCGGCTGCTCGTCGAGCACGGCCTCGAGTTCGTCTCGCTCGAGCCGACCGGCTAGGTCACGACCCCGTGGTCCGTTCGTCGAGGTCACGTTCGCTTCGTGTTCGCTCTCGAAGACGGTCTCGACGAGTTCCCGCTCGGCGCTGCGGATGTGCTGGGAGAACGTCGCCGGGGCGATGTCGAGCGTCTCGGCGACCTCCGCCCCGATTTGCTCGCGGTCTCCTCGCTGCCGGCCCCGGCGTACAGGAACAGGGAACGTCTTGGCGTAGCTCCCGAACGTCGTACACCAACGAGAGGCCGTCCCCCGCGGGCAGTTCGAGGGCGCTCACCACGCAGTCGATTCTCTGCCCCTCGCTTTCGATCACCCCGAGTGCGTCGTCTGCGGTCCGTACAGTCCGAACGCGGATCGTCGGGTGGTCACGGAGAGCCGGAGCGACGGACTCGAGCACCGCCGACGGACCGACGACGAGCGTGTCGGCTGGGCGGTCGTGCATCGTCTCTCTCCCTGAGGACGGGAATCCGTAAGAGTCCCGGAGCCGGCGGTGTCCCCGGGCCGTCGGCGCTATGCCGGGTACGTTCCCTCGAGTCGGTCCTGCGAGACGACGTGGCCGTCCATCGCGTCCCGGAGGGCGTCCGCGTCGGCGTCGGCACCGAGCTCGAGCGTGGTGTCGAGCGCGAAGAGCGTAAAGCGGTACGTGTGTTCCCTGTCCGGCGGGTTCGGGCCGCCGTAGCCGGTGTCGCCGTAGTCGTTCGTTCCCTCGGCAGCGCCGATGCTCTCCGGGGACCAGTTCTCGGGAATCGTCGTCTCGTCGGTGGGTACGTTCCAGACGATCCAGTGGTCCCACACCTTCCCCGCGGGCGCTTTCGCGTCCGGATCGTCGACGATCAGCGCCAGCGACTCGGCGTCGTCCGGGACGCCGTCGATCTCGAGGGGCGGGTTGACGTCGTCGGCCTCGTAGCCGTACTGGTCGGGAATCCGTTCACCGTCGTCGAAGGCTGGGCTCGTAAGCGTAAGGTCGGCCATGTCGGATCACCTCTCGTGGCGGCTCTGGCTCGCAGTCGCTGCACGCGGTCGTTCCACGTCCATGCAAAAAACCTTACAGTGGGATCGCCGGCTTCTCAGTCCGACGGCTCGTCGCCCGTCTCGAGCGCGAAGCCGGTGGAACCGCCCTCACCGGAGCGGAGGCGGCCGGCGAAGCTGTTCGCGAGGACGGCCGAAACCGACAGCCCCATCGCGATCATCGCCCAGATCGGGTGGACGAGTCCGGTCGTCGCCGCCGCGACGCCGATCCCGTTGAACGAGAACGCCGCGAGGAGGTTCTGTCGGGTCTTTCGGTAGCTCTCCGCACCGATCTCGACGGCCGCCATCACGCCGCCGAGTCGCTCGCCAAGCAGGACGACGTCCGCACTTTCGATGGCGATGTCGGTCCCCGCGCCGATGGCGATTCCGACGTCGGCCTGTGTCAGCGCTGGCGCGTCGTTGATGCCGTCGCCGACCATCGCGACACGGTGGCCCGAATCCTGCAAGCGGTCGATCTCCGCGCGCTTCTCGTCGGGCAAGACGTCAGCCAGTACCCGGTCGATGCCGACCGCCTCGGCGACGGCACGGGCCGTGCGCTCGTTGTCGCCGGTGAGCAGTACGGGCGTGATGCCAGCCTCGCGTATCCGTCGCACGGTCGACTCGGCATCGGTCCTGAGTTCGTCACCGATGCCGAGCAGTCCGATCAGTTCGCCGTCGCGGACGACCCCGGTAACCGTGAGACCACGATTCCGCAGTTGCTCGATCTCGTCGGCGGCGATCGAGGGATCGACGCCTTCGCCGTCGAGCCAGCCGGGTTTTCCGACCAGTACCTCGGCCCCGTCGGTCCTCGCAGTTACCCCCTTCCCGGGTACTGCGTCGAACGTTTCGGGATCGGCGTACTCGACGCCGCGGTCGTCGGCTGTCTCGAGGACGGCGTCGGCCAGCGGATGAGAACTGAACGCCTCAGCGGTCGCCGCCGTCGCCAGAACGTCGGCTTCGGTCGCCTCGAGACCGTCGCCGTCGGGGACGACGACCGCGACGACGGCGGGTTCGCCGACGGTGAGCGTGCCGGTCTTGTCCAGGACGATGTGATCGACGGCGGGCAACAGCTGGAACGCGTCGCCGCTTTGCAGCAACACGCCGCGGTTCGCCGCCTTTCCGCCGCCGCGAATCAGCGCGAGCGGCGTTGCCATACCGAGCGCACACGGGTACCCGAGGACGAGCACCGCAAGCGCCGCGAACGCCCCGCGCTGGACGTTCGGCTCCCCGCTCCACACGACCGGTGTGGCCACCCAGAACAGAAAGGCGACCGCCGCGGTGACGAGGACGGCCGGCACGAAGTACCCCAGCACGCGGTCGGCGAGGTGGACGATACCGGGCTTCATCGCCCGGGCGCGCTCGACCTCGCTGGCGACCCGATTCAGGAAGGCGTCCTCGCCGGTCGCCGTGACCTCGACGAGCAGCGTTCCGGTCTCGTTGATGCTGCCGCCGATCACCGCGTCACCCGGAGATTTCTCCTGAGGAACGGGTTCGCCCGTGGCGACGGACTCGTCGACCGTGGATTCGCCCTCGACGACCTCGCCATCGGCGGGGACGTTCTCGCCGGGCGTGATCCGAACGCGGTCGCCGACCGCGAGGTCGTCGACGGGGACCCACGTCACGTCGCCGCCGGGGGCGACCCGGCGAGCGGTGTCGGGCCGGAGGTCGAGGAGGTCCTGTACCGCCCGCGAGGCCCGCGTACGAACGAGCAGGCTGGTGTACTCCGAGAGGACGTGGTAGGCGGTGATAAACACCGAAACTGCGAAGAAGTGGACGGTCGGGAACTCCGGAAAGACGACCAGCCCGAGGAGGCCACCGACTACCCCCGCGAACGCGCCCGCCTCGAGCAGGACGTGCTGGTTGAAGATACCACGACGGAGGCTCTGGAACGCCTTTGCCGCGATGTACCGACCCGGGCCGAACATCGTCGCCAGTGCGAGCGCGAGCGCGGTCAGGTCCATCGCCAGCGACGCCGATTCGAACCGGCCCATCACGACGATCATCCAGCCCATCAACCCGGCGGCGGCGACGGCGGCGCTCCCGGCGAGAACGAGCCGTCGCTTTCCCCTCTCCAGTTCCGCCCGCTGTTCCTCGTAGCGGTTTCGCTTCTCCGGGTCGCGGATCGTGTAGCCGAGGTCGCGGAGCGTCCCTTTCACCTCGAGTTCGCTCACGATGTCGTCATCGTACCGCACGAGGACCGCTTCGTGGGCGAGGTTCACGTCCGCGTCCACGACGCCGTCGGTGCGGTCGTAGGCCGTCTCGATGCTCTCGGCACAGAACGAACAGCTCATCCCGCCGACGGCGAACCGCGTGCGGGTTGTTCCCATCTCTGTTCGGCCTTGACACGCGATGCCTAAAGCCATTCTGACGACACGCTCCCGTCCCACCGCCGGGGATAGCGCTGTTCGAATCCGACGAGCCGCGAGGTCTCGACCGCCGATCGGACGACGGCGACAGCCCCCGAAAACGCCGTCCGGACGAAGCGGTATACGCGCCGACGCAATCACTCCTCGAGCAGCCGTTTCAGCCGATCGAGTTCGGTCAGCGCCTCGACGGGCGTGAGGTGAGCGAGGTCGAGCGCCCGGAGTTCGGCGGCGACGTCGGTCGGGACGTCGCCCCCGTCGGCCGTGGCCGTCTCCGGCGCGGACTCGGCGGCCGAGGCCGCCGTAGCGCCCGGGGAATCGGCACCGTCGCCCTGCGTTGGCGAGTCGTCCTCGGCGGTCGCCACCAATTCCCGCGAGCGCTCGACGACGGCGTCCGGGACCCCCGCAGCGGTGGCGACCTCGACGCCGTACGATCCGGAGGCCGCGCCCGGAGCGATTTCGTGGTGGAAGACGACCTCGCCGTCCGCCTTGCCGACCTCGAAGTGGAGCGTGAACGCGGCCTCGAGGTCGTCTGCGAGTTCGGTCAGCGGGTGGTGGTGGGTCGCAAACAGGGTCGTCGCGCCGACCTCGTCGTGGAGGTGTTCGGTGATCGCCTGTGCGATAGCGAGTCCGTCGGCCGTCGAGGTCCCCCGTCCGACCTCGTCGAGCAACACCAGCGAGCGCTCGTCGGCCTCCCGCAGGATGGTCGCGAGTTCGTCCATCTCGACCATGAACGTCGATCGCCCGCCAGCGATGTCGTCGCTCGCGCCGACACGGGTGAAGATCCGTTCGACGGGCCTCAGCCGGGCGGCGTTCGCCGGGACGAAACTGCCCACCTGCGCGAGCAACACGATCTGGGCGACCTGCCGCATGTACGTCGACTTTCCGGACATGTTCGGCCCGGTGATCACCGCCAGCCGCCGGTCGTCGGTAACGCGGGCGTCGTTGGGCACGAACGAGTCCTGCGTGCGCTCGACGACAGGATGCCGTCCCCCCTCGATCTCGAGGAGGCGTCCGTCGGCGTCGCCGTCCGCTTTGATTTCGGGCCGGCAGTAGTCGTACTGGGCCGCGGCGGTCGCCAGCGAGACGAGCGCGTCCAGCGTTGCGAGGGCGTCGGCGAGGTTCTGGACGCGTTCGACCTCCTCGGCGACCGCCCGGCGGACGTCACGGAAGCGTTCGTACTCGAGTTCGTCCGCACGCCGCTGGGCGCTGACGATCTCGTCCTCGCGCTCCTTGAGCTCCGGCGTGACGAACCGTTCGGAGTTTTTGAGCGTCTGCCGGCGCTGGTAGTCCTCCGGGACCGCATCGAGGTTCGGGTTCGTCACCTCGATGTAGTAGCCGTGGACGGAGTTGTGGCCGACCTTCAGCGAGTCGATGCCCGTCCGCTCGCGCTCGCGTTGTTCGAGGTCGTCGATCCACTGTTTCCCCTCCCGGGCGGTCGAGCGCAGGTCGTCGAGGTCCGCGTCGTAGCCCTCGGCGATGATCCCGCCCTCGGTGATCTCGATCGGCGGGTCCGTGACGATGGCGTCGTCGACCAGCACCCGTACGTCAGCGAGCGGATCGAGGGCCTCGTAGAGTCGCTGTAGCCGGTCGCAGTCGGCGGCTTCCAGTTGCTCGCGGATCTCGGGAACGACCGCGAGCGTGTCGTGTAGCGACCGCAGGTCCCGCGCGTTGGCTCGCTCGCGGGAGATGCGCCCGATCAGTCGCTCCAGATCGTAGACGTCCCGCAACAGTTCCCGGAGCCGCTCGCGGGTCCGGACGGCCCCCGTCAGCTCCTCGACGGCGTCCAGCCGCGCCTCGATCCGATCGGGCTCGAGCAGCGGCCGGCGCAGCCAGTCCCGCAGCTTTCGGCCGCCGAGCGCGCTGGCGGTCTCGTCGAGCACGCCGACGAGGGTGGCGTCCTCGTGGCCGTGGACGGCCCGCGGCTCGAACAGTTCGAGGCTCCGCAACGCGACGGCATCGAGCAGGAGATACTCGCGGGGATCGTACCGCGTGAGGTGGGTGAGATACTCGAGGCGCTTACCCTCGTCGGGGGCGTCCGCGGCATCGTCGCTCGCTTCGCCCCGTTCTCCCTCGTGTTCGCCGCCGCGGACGTACTCCGCGTAGGAGAGCAGGGCACCGCAGGCCCGAATCTCGGCGTCGCCGGCGAGCAGGGCGTCGGGGTTGCGGAAGTACGTCGAGAGCTTCTCGCCGGCGCGGTCGCGGTCGAACGCGCGCTCGTCGTACGGCGTGACCATACAGTCGTCGGGGAAGAGGTCGGCGGGCGCGTCCGGCCCGACGACGGCCTCCGCGGGATCGAACCGGCTCACCTCGTCGGCGATGGACCCGCTCGAGTCCGAGCTGGTCGCGAGGAAATCGCCCGTCGAGACGTCGAGCAGGGCGAGCGCGAGTTCGCAGTCGGGACCGCCGTCGCCGGTTGAGCCGCCGCGAGCGACGGCCGCGACGAAGTTGTTGTCGTCGCTGGCCAGCAGTTCGTCCTCCGTGAGCGTCCCCGGCGTGATGACGCGGGTCACGGCCCGCTCGACGACGCCCGCGGTCTCGCCGGGCTCCTCGACCTGATCGGCGACGGCGACCCGGTAACCGGCCTCCAACAGGTCCTCGATGTACGACTCGGCGTTGTCGATCGGGATGCCGGCCATCGGATACTCGCCGGTGGAGTCTTCGCGGCTGGTCAAAGCGACCTCGAGCAACCGCGCGGTCCGTTCGGCGGCACCGCAGAAGGTCTCGTAGAAGTCCCCGACCTGAAAGAGAACGATCGCGTCGTCGTAGCGCGCACAGAGATCGTGGTACTGACGCATCATCGGCGTCAGTTCGTCGCGTTTCTCGGCCATCTCCTCGGGAGGGCCAAGCGCCGGATCCATACCCGAACCCCGCCGCCGGACGCTAAAATAGCTTGCTGGTCGGCGATCGACCGCACCCGCGAGAACTGCCACCGGGGAGGCGTTCGTTCGATCGTCGAGACCGATGGGTGGCCGTTGGGGCCTCGAGACTTACTCGAGCGGCTCGAGGTCGCCGAACTGCTCGCGGTTCATCACCGTGACGACGAAACGGCGTATCGTCGCCGCCAGTTCGGCTTCCGTCTCGTACGTTTCGATGCGGAGGTCCCACCGCGTTCGCGCCGACCGGATCATCTCGCTCGTGACGTTCGCTTCGTGGACGAACACGATCCGGTGGCCGTGCGTTTCCGCAACGTTCTCGAGGATGCTCCCGGCTTCTTCGCCGACGCCGAAATTGTGGCCGAGAAACGGGACGACGAAGACGGTCGCGTTCGCCCGTTTCGTGTACTCGACGCTCTGGGTTACCGCGTCGATCCGGGCGGTATCGACGCCGACATCGACGGCGAGGAACGCGTTGATACCTGGATCCGCCCGTAGGCACCCCTGGATCCGGCGAAGCAGCGCCTTCGCCTCGTCGATCGTCTCTTTGTTCCGGAAGAGCCTCCTGAGCGGACCGGGTAACTCCGCGATGTCGATCTCCGCCCGTTCCTCCTCACTCAGGACGTAATTGAGATTGAACGACTTGTACGGCCCCATGAGATAGAGGAGAAAGCGGTCGTAGGCGACGGTGCCGAGCCGGCTCACGATCAGATCGCGGGTAATATCCGTCGTCACGTGTCCCACAACTAACCGACTGTATATAAAGAACGGTGCTTTCAGCGAATCCTGGCTTGACAAGGGCTAAAAGACCGGACCCCGTAGTGACGAGACGATGGGGACGAAAAACTCGCGGGTCACGGCGGACGCCCCGGACGATCCCGACGACCTCCTTCCGGAACGGAGCCTGCTCTCGCTCGAGGAGTACCTCGACATGCAGGCCGCGATCGGAAACCGGACGCGGTTCGAGATCGTTTACCGGCTCTCCCACGGCGACGAACTCACGCCGACGGAACTCGACGAGGTGATCGACGTCGACGACAGCACGCTTCACTACCACCTCAACGAACTCCGGGACGTCGGACTCGTCGAAAAGCGCGCTCGGACCGAACGGGACAGCGACGGATTGTACACGTACTACCGGGCGACGATCCTCGGGGACGTGATCCTCGAGCACGGCGTCGAAGAACTCCTCCGGCGCGAAGCGGTGTTCAGCGACGCGTACGGGAGCGACGACGATCCCGAGGCTGAATCGGCGTAATCGGCCCGCGGTCTCGGTGCGGATCGTCCGCTTTTATTCGTTCTGACGGAGCGGTCCGGCCGGCACAGCCGCTGGCTCGAACGGTTCAGACACCACTACAACCACGACCGGCCGAAGGACTCGCTGGCCGAACACCGGTCGAAGAGGTACCGAACGAGACAGTGCCGGTTGAACTGTCTGTTTTTCTCAGTGATAGGTTCGGCTCCGTGACCGTCACGAAACGGAAAAAGCGTATACCGGCGGATACCACAGTGGGGGACGAACACATGACATCGAGTTCGTCGATCGCTGGACGACTGCTCGCGTGTTGTGCCGCCGTGATCGTCGTCGGCGCGGTTGGGGGTGCCATGCTCGCCGGCACTGCGGCAGCGTCGGCACCCGACTCGAGCGACGGCGCGACGCTGTCGGACTCGATCGGCGAACGTGGCGACGCCCGGGCAACGCTTTCGGGCACGGCCGACGACCTGCTCGGCGACGACCCCGATATCGGAACGGTCGACGAATCGGAGCGCGAAGCGTCCGACGAGCCGGCCGAGATAGATATTGATGGGGGTACAGGTTCGGATACTGATAGTATCGTGGACGCGACCGACGCGCTCGCGGCGGACGAACTCCCCGACGGACCGGACGAGGGATCGACTGATGGATCCGACGCTGCGGAGTCGCTCGAGACTGTCCCCCTCGAGAACGCAACCGATCCCGTCGGTATCGATCCCGAACCGAACGAGACTGCGGCCCTCGAGAACGCGACCGCCGCCGCTCTCGAAAACGCGACGGACGACATCGGGGCGACCGTCACCGACCTCGACGACGTCACCCTGCCGGAGGGACTCCCCGAGTATCTCGTCAACGGGACCACGGGTACCGTCGAGGTCGGCCCCGTCGACGCGGTCGGGACGGCTCCCGAGATGACTGCCGACGGCGTGGATGCGGGTTCGGAAGTGCGCGGCGACGATTCGGATGCGTCGGACGCGAGCGCCGCCGAAACCGCGACGACTGACGACGAGGGAGGGACCGATGGCGCGCCCCAGCCCCTCGCGACGGAGACGCTGCTGGTCGGCCTTCTGGGCGCGATCACCGCCTCGGGTGCGGCCGCCGGCAGCGCCGGCGCGGGCGCGACCGGAGCCGGTGCCGCCGGGGCGACCGGCCTCGCCCGCGGGTTCCTGACGCGCTGGCTCGACGCACCGGGGACGCCCCTCCGACGCCTCGGCTCCGCCATCCCGTGGAAACTCGGCCCCGTCTTCGGGTACAGCCGGTACGACGACTCGGACCCGCTCGAGAACGACCGCCGCCGAGCCGTCTACGAGACGATCCGAGCCGATCCCGGCTGTTACCTCTCGCAGGTCCGCGACCGCACCGACGTCTCGCTCTCGACGGTCCGCCACCACGTCCGCGTTCTCGAGGAGGAAGGGCTGGTGACCTCGGTCAAGGTCGGCGGCAAGCGCCGGTACTATCTCGAGGACATCGAGCATGCGGAACTCGAGGCCGCCCTCGCAGAACCGGCGAAACGCGACGTACTCGAGGCGCTGGCCGATCTCGGCCCGGCCCGCAACGGGACGCTCGCGGACGCGCTCGACCGCGACCCGAGCACCGTCTCGCACCACCTCTCCTCGCTCGAGACTGACGGACTCGTCGTCCGCGAACGGGACGGCCGCGCGGTCGTCGCCGACCTCCCGCCCGAGGTCGAGGCGGCCGTCCGCGGCGAGGCGTCGCTCGAGGGCGGCCGCGAGTCGACGCTGCCGTCGCCGGCCGACGACTGAGCGGACCGCTGTGGCACCCGCGTCCGGCGTGTGGCGAGTAACTCGCTCGAGATCGACCGACGTGGTGATCCGGTTCAAAGCCGAACTGATAGCGTCGACTCGGCGGTGGCTGGTATCCGAGACCTATCCCCGGAGCATTTTTGTTCATAGTTCGCGTACTATGGACTATGTCGAACGCGCCGACCCCAGTGCAACCCCCGGACGCAGGACACACGGCCCACCGATTTTTCGTCATCCAAGAGTTGTTGACCACTCCGGATCTCGCGCGGTTTTACACGGATCTGTTGATCAACTCCCCGACGACGGTCACCGCCGTCAGAGACCGTCAGGGGTTCTCGAAGAGTACCGCCTACAAGTACGCCAACACACTGGCCGAGTTGGGCGTCGCAGCGGAGCTTGACGCATACGAAGACGGATCGTCACTCTGGCGTGCTGACCCCGTGAGTGGGAACTGGACGGACGAAACGACCATCGAACTCGGCCCCGTTCTTATCGCCGTCTATGGAGCGACCGGCGTTGACGACGATCTCGCACTTTTCATCGACCGCCACGGGAAAGCTGCACTCGCACCCGCAATCACGGCGACGATCGAGTATCTGAAAGGGGAAACAACGCGCCGTGGCGTCGCAGACGATCTCGGCGTGCCCGCCGTGGAAGCTATTGCAGTCACGCAGGCGATCGAACGGATCGTCGTCGTGGTGAAAGCCCATGATCCGACGCTTGCCGACATCACGTTCGGCGTAGCTGTTCACGAGCGGGCACTTGAGAAGGCACCGTACCGGCACGCCGATGTGTGAGGAGCATCCGTCGCCGTTTCCGGCAGCGCTCATCCTCGATACGAGTTTCCTTCGAACGATCGGTGGAACGGAAAGCAACCCGTACCAGACGTCCATCCAGTACGTCCAAAGCGAAGATCGAAAACTGTATCTAAGCGCGGGCGTCGTCGAAGAACTCACCGAACAGCGTGGATACCTCAGCATTGACTGGGTGGATCGAGCGGACACGACGGAGTGGATTACCATCGTGGACGATGTCCAGCCGGGTGTTCGGGTACACGATGGTCCACGTGCCGGTGAGGTCATGGACCGAGCTCACGAACGGCTGGCAACGTTCGAACGGACGGATCCGGACGAATTGCGAAAGACGGACTCGGAACTGCCAGCAGTCGCCGTGATGCTCCTCGGCTCGACGTCGCACGACTCCGTCGGGATTTTGATGAATGATCGAAACGCTGAACGAGCGATTTCCGGAGTCCTTGAGAATACGTACTACGAAGGACGGATCCGCATCATCGACATCTGGACGGCGATCGAATTCATGGAGTCACAAATGAACGGAACATCCCTCAACAAGGGATCTAACCGATAAGCCGCTAAGCTACGGGGAGTCAACTTCGAGATAGGCGTGGCCGTCGTCCGTGATCGTGTAGTAGCCGTCGTCGACGTTCTCGACGAGTCTATACTCGATGAGAACGCGGAGTCGTTCGTGTACGGTGCTCTGTGATTTATCGATGTTCCTCGCGATAGCAGCGGGACCGATCTCGAGACTCCTTGTCGAGAGCTTCGAGAATGAGATTAGGGGAGTTGCAACCATTCCCTCGGTTTTCTCATCACCGCTGAAACAGCGAATCGACATTTAGTTGGTTCGAATACGCCCAGCTGGTGGACGATTTTGTCCGAGAAATCGGGCTAAAAGGTCCGAATGTCGATCTCGCAGGAAGTGTTACTGGTAACTAACGCGAGTTACACGCGGGTTGACCATCAGTTGGTCCGTGTGAAAATACGGCCCGGTGGAACCAGCATCGGGTCGCACGGCTCGCGTAACTCCGGGACGCAAGCCATGTCCGACGACGCTTCGCGGGGCCTTGAAAGACCCGACACGAGAGACGCATCGCCTCGTTCGATCGCCCCGACGCCCACGCGGTTCGTCGTGGCTATTGCCCGCAGCCCGTCTGCGGCTGCGGACCACGGCATTCCGGCGGCGACGGTGCCCGAGGAGTACACTACACAGGAGTGTCACGCTTGTGGCGTGCTCGGCGATCGGGTGCGGAACGCGGTCCTCGAGTGTCTCAACCCGGACTGTCACGTCGACACCGGCATTGCCGACTTCGACGCCTCACGGGCCTTGCCGGGCGGTACTATTCCGGCCGATGCTGTGGCTACCGGCCCCGACGACTACCGAACTCCGCGGATCGACCGCCGCTCGCCGCCGACGGCGACTCTCCGGACCGAGCGATCGGTCCCACCGTATCGACCTCGATCACCACGTCGACCAGACGACGGGCGAGAGCGTTCCGTTCCAGCCGCCAGCGTATCGACCGATCACTCGAACGCGACCGTGTCTCCGCGGCGGTAGCGATCGAGTCGCCGGTAGCCGTGAACGGTCCCGTTGACGTCGAGTTCGATCTCGTACCGGCCGATGATGTCCTGCGTGTCGGGGACCGCCCGCCGTTCGACGACTTCGACGACCGCGCGCCAGCCCTCGTCGGTCGGCGCGATTTCGCTGACGCCGTCGAACTCGCGGCCGATGACCTCGCCCGCGGTCGACTCGACGGTTCGCCGAACGGCGAGGACGCCTTCGATCTCCGCGTGATCGACGTCGACGTCTTGGGTATCGACCGTTTCGGGGTCCGTCCGCTCCTCAGCTGTCATATCGCCCGCCGCGGAACGACGTTCCTCGCCGGCGTCGGCCTCGCTGGAGTCGGGTTCTTGGTCTTCCTGTTCGGGTTCTCGTTCGGCTGTTTGACTGTCGCTCACGGTTGGATCACTCTCGTCGTGTTGGTAGCAAAACCCGTCGTCCTGGGCCGGCCGCGAGCAGCGCTCGCCGTCCTCGGTGAGCGCCTTGCACTGCGTGGTCGATTGCTTCGTGTCGGCGTCGGCCATTGGTCTTGGGGTCGGGTCCGCGTCGTGGTGTCGGTCCCGAGGTCGGATGTGGTCGGGTCAGATCGATTCCGTGACCTGTGCTCGTAACGTTTCGACGTCGCTGTCGCCGTCGCCGGCGACTTTCGGCGCGAGGACGTCCGTGAAGACGTCCGCCAGCAGTTCGTCGTCGAACCGGCCGGTTCCGTCGCCGTCGAAGACGGCAAGCCCCTTGGCGGCCGTGATCGCCGCCCGGGTGCCGACGACGATCTCGAGGTCGTCCCGCAGGGTCCGGACCGTCTCGACGACGCTCTCGACGCCCTCGTCCGGGAGGGCGGTGTGTGCGCGGACGATCTCGCGCTCGGTCTCCGCGTCGTAGTAGTCGACGTGAACGCCGACGAACCGGTCGAGCAGCGCGTCCTGTTGCCGGTGGACGCCCGCGTACTCGACGTCGTTCGAGGTGACGATCGCCCGAAACTCCGGGTGAACGTCGATCGAGCGGTCGTCGCCGCGTTTGCCCGGCCGCTCGAGGACGCCTTCCTCGAAGACCGAGAGCAAGACGTTGTGCGCCGCGGGATCGCTGCGCGAGAACTCGTTGTAGACGAGCGTCGCGCCCTCCCGTACGGCGACCGAGAGCGGGTTGTCGACCCACCGTTCGCGCACGATCTGTGTTTTCTTGTGGACGCCGCCGACGAACCGGTCGTCCTCCTCGTAGCGTTCGCCGCCGGCGTGTGCGCCGACGAGCGCCGCGGTGTCGACGGCCTCGTCGCCGTTGATCCAGACGACCGGCCGGCCGCGCTCGGCGGCGGCCGACAGCGCAAGCGCCGTCTTGCCACAGCCGGTCGGGCCGATCAGGTGGACCGGCTGATCGGCCTCGAGCCACCCGGTGACGCGTCCGCGCAGCGACTCGACGGCGTCGGTCTCGACGAACGGTTCCGGTGTAATCTCCCCCGGATCGGACAGCGGATTCTCGCCGTTTTCCCCGTCCGTTGCCGTCGCCCGCGCGAGTTTCTTCTTCGCCCGCCGCCCCGTTTTCCGTTCGCGGTCGCTCCTGATCTTCCGTCCACGTACCTTCCGCTTGCGCGACGTATCGTCCGCCATGAAGCACTATTCCGCGGATTGGGGTGACGATTCGGGGCGTGGCTCGACCTCGAGTTCCTCGAGTTCTTCGAGGTCGCCCTCCGCGGTGGCCTGCTCGATTTTGGCGATCTCCTCCGCGTAGTGCAGGAAGGTGTCGACGGAGGCGACGACGACGCGAGCTTCGATCGTCAGCAACTCGATGCCGACTACCGAGATCCGCGCCCAGACGTCGATGACGACGCCCTTATCGAGGATCCGATCGAGTACCTCCGCAAGACTCGATGAGTCGGGTCTTCGCTGTGGTTGTGCCATGATCCATCCACAGGTTCACGGCGTGCTCGTAACACGGCTTGCGCTGCGACTGCAAGCGAACGGTCGCGAGAGTCGGCCTCCGCTGCGACTGCAAGCAGTACGATAACGCGTCGCGGCGGCGAAGGCCTCCCCGAGCGTTCCTCGAGTACCCACGGGTCCGAACCCCGGCACGGGTAGTCGAAACCGAACTCCCATGATACCAGTACCAACGCGCTCTCGGGTCGTCCGGCCGCCAGCGCGGACGGGACCCGGATCGAAACGGGTGATGCGACCGTGACGAACCGCTACGTCTACGGCGTCGTCGACGGCGACGATGTCGCGTTCGAGACCGACGCGGTCGCCGGGGCGGATCGCGTCTACACGATCTCACACCGACGCCTCGGGGCCGTCGTCTCGGACATCGATACCACCGATCCCGAGGAGACCGACGAGGACGCACAACGCCACGACGACGTCCTGCGGGAGATCATGACCCGCGACGGCGGCCGCACGATCGTTCCGATGCAGTTCGGCATGGCCTTCGAGAGCGACCGAGCGCTGAAGAACGTCCTTCGCGGTGCCAGACCGGCGTTCCGGCGCGCGATACGCGACATCGAGGGCCGGGTCGAACTCGGTCTCAAGGTCGTCCGCGAGGCGGGCGCCGACGTCGACGCGGACGCGATCGAAGCGGCCGTCGCGGACGAACTCGAGCCGATCGCCGCCCAGTCGGTTCCGAACGACCTGTTCAGCGATCGACTCGTCCTCAACCGCTCGTATCTCGTCGAGCGCGACGAGCGCGAGGCCTTCGACACGGCGATCGCGCGACTCGAGGACGAGCACGACGACCTCCTGTTCAGGTACACGGGACCGTTCGCACCGTATAGCTTCGTGGACGTGACGATCGGAGCCCAACGCTAACCATGTTCGTTCTCGACGACCTCCTGTTCCGGCCGTTCGTTGGCATCGTCGACGCGCTGCACACGATGGCGCTCGACGAACTGTACGACATCGAGTCCCTCGAGGACGAACTCAAGGAGAACCAGTTGCTGTACGAACTCGGCGAACGCTCCGAAGCGGAGTACCAGCGGCGCAAAGCCGAACTCGAGGAGGAACTCGAGATCGCCCGCGAGGTCCACGAACGGCTCTCGAGCGGCCGTATCGAGGTGAAATCGTAATGACCGAGGACGACCCGACCGAGCACGACCCAGACGGGCCGGACGAGCGCCCGGCGGAATCGACCGACGAGCACGACCCCGACGACCCACGCGGTGTCGAAGACGACGGCGAGACGGATGCCGATCACGACGGAGCCGACGACCCCGGCGACGAAGCTGACGGCGACGCTCACGAAAACGAACCCGAGAGCGGGGCCGACGGGAACCGGGAGACCGACCGCGCCGATCGGTCGCGGACTGGAGCGCGCGATCCCGACGGCCGACGGGACCGAAACCCGGAGTCGGACGACCCCCGTCTCGGCGTCTCCGCCGCGGATGCCGACCGGCGGGGTGACGACGAACACTGGCTCTCGAGCCTCCTGTCCGCGCTCGAGCGCCTCGAGAGCGGAACGCTGTCGGGGCGACGGCGAAGCGACCGGACGGTTCTCGATTACGACGTGTCGATCGGGACGGCGGACCCCGGGGACGAATCGGGGTCCGGATTCGACGGGAACCCGTTCGCAGGCGATCGAAACGACCGCGGTCGCGGTCGCGATCGTGACCGTCCGAGAACGCGCCGGCACCGATCGTCCCCCGCCGGTCACTCGCCCTCGAGCGACCATCACGTGACGACCCGGTTTCACGAGGACGAACTCCTTGTCACGGCCGACGTCGCCGGCGTCGATCCCGACGAGGTGACGGTCGGGTTCGACGGCTCGATGCTGGTGGTCGGCGTCTCCGGCCGCGAACTCGACCGTGTCGACGTCCCGTGGCGCGACAGAACGGCCGAGGCGACGATCAAAAACGGCGTGCTCACCGTACAGGTCCGCCCCGGGGACGCAGACGCGGAGCCGGAGGGTGACGGATGACCGACGCCGACGGCGGCGAGGGGTTCGCGACCCGCCTCGCGGACGCAATGGACGCCCTCGAGCGACTCGAGGAGCGGACCGACGCCGTCGAACGACTCGACGAACTCGACGACCGCGACGCCGTTCTGGGGGATCTCGAGGCGCTCGTGACCGTCGCCGAGGAAGCTGCCGAGTTCATCGACGCGGTCGATCTCTCGGAGTTACCGGACGCGGTCGATTTCGAGGAACTGCTCGGGGCGATCGACGTCGGAGAGGTTCCCGCCGCGCTCGCCGACGACACGGAGAGCGACGTGGTGCAGGTTCGGCAACTGGTCGACGCGATCGATCTGCTGAGCGCGTGGGACGCGGCCGAACTCGGCGATCTCTGGGAGGAGAAACGCGAACTCGATGACGCGGTCGACGACCTCGATGACGGCGAGGACGCCGGACTGGTCGAGGATGCGGTGTCCGACGTCGCCGATGACGACGGTGATGACCTCGTCGAGACCGATATCGGCGCGACCGAGGCCAAGGAACTGCTCGGGTCTCCGGATCCCGAGGACGACCCGGAGGCCTACCAGGTCTTCATTCAGAACCAGGCGATGAAAGGCGTCGACGAGTTCCGGGCGGCGCTGCTCGAGACCCACGAGAAGTTCGAACGCCTCTACGAGTACAACCGCGAGAAGATGCGGCGTCAGGACACGAGCACGAACTCACGGAACCCGACCGCGGCGTCGACGATGCCGACCGATCGGATAGCGGGCGGTAGCGGCGTCAAATACGCGACGGTTCCGCGGGACGTTCGGCTCTCGACGGCCCCGAGCCGGACGCGGATCTACGGCCAGCGGTTCGAACTCGAACGGGAGAAACTGCAAGACGATGATGACTGATCCACTACCACCACCACGACGGCGGGACAGACAACGACAGTGGCAAGCGAGCGATCCAGCGCTTCCAGTTACGGACACGGCCTTCGCCGCACCGCGAGGTGAGTCCCGTGGTCAATGATTTCCAGCCGAGCCGGCAACAGACCGATCTCGCGGAGGTCATCGAGATGCTGCTGGACAAGGGTATCGTCATCAACGCCGACATCGCCGTCTCGATCGGCGACACGCAACTGCTCGGCGTCCAGGTCCGGGCGGCGATCGCCTCCTTCGAGACGGCGGCGAAGTACGGCCTCGAGTTTCCCGAGGGAACGGACATGCGACGGGTCGCCGAGGCGGTCGGCGAGCCGGAACTCGCCGAGATGGAGCGGCCGAACCCGGCGATCGATCCGACTCGAGGGGTCAACGTCACGCCCGACGAGACCGACCACGACGAGGGCGAGACGGGAGACGACGAATCCGAACGGGACAGCGACAGGTCCTTCGAGCCGCCGGACCGGGGGACCGAACGGCTCGGCGCGCGGCCGGATCCCGACCGGCCGATCGGCGGCGGGATCGACCTGATCAGCGACGACGCCGGGACCGAGGCGGACGAAAACGACGAAAACGACGAAACCACCGCCGCGGAAACGGAGGGGTCGGGATCGTGACGACGATCGACGTCGGCGACGGCGACGACGCGCGGCAGGGACTCGTGACGCTCGTCGTCACCGTCGTCGAACTCCTGCTCGAGGCGTTAGAGCGCGAGGCGGTTCGGCGGATGGAGTCGGACGGCCTCTCGGACGACGAAATCGAGCGGCTGGGACGCCAACTCGCGACGATCGAGGACGAGATCGACCAGCTCAAACGCGACGAGGGGATCGAGGACGGCGTCGCGGACCTCCGTGGGGATCTCGACGGGCTGGTCGCCGACGCGATCGAGCGACTCGACGAGAAACCGGCCGCCGGCCACAGGCCCGGCTACTCCGTGTTCGGCGGTGAGGACGAATGACGACGGGAAACGACGTCGCCGCGCCGGACGAGCCCGACGCCGACGAACTGCCGGAGATCGACGAGGGGAGATACCTCTACTGCGTCGTCCGGGCCGACGCGGACGCGACGTTCGAGACGACCGGCGTCGACGGCGAACCCGTCTCGATCGTCGTCGAGGACGGGATCGGCGCGATCGTCCACGCCTGTGACGACCTCTACGATTCGGCCGATCTCGCGCAGGTCAAACGCTGGCTCGTCCGCCACCAGACCGTCGTCGACGAGGCCGGCGAGGCGTTCGGCACGCCGATCCCGTTCCAGTTCGACACGATCCTCCGTGGCGACGACGCAGGGCTTCGCGAGTGGCTTCGGGAAACGCACGACACCCTCGAGCGGGCGCTGTCGGAGCTGGCCGGTCACTGGGAGTACCGCGTCGAAGTCGTCGAAACCGATCCCGTCGACGACGCGGCGTTGATCGAGCACGACGACCGACTCCGCGAGCTCGACGAGCGCATCGCCGCGTCAGAGACGGGGACGGCCTTCCTGCTCGAGAAGCAGTTCGACCAGCGTCTGGCGGCGGTCCGGGAGTCCCGCCGGGAGGCGCTGACCGGCGATCTCGAGGCCCGACTCGACGAGCGAGCGCGGGAGGTCCACTCGCTCGAGCGGTCGCCGAGTGCGACGCTCGAGGGGGCAAGCGGCGAGTCGGATGCGGCCGACGGCGAAACCCTCTGTCGGCTCACCCTCCTCGCACACGAGGACGCCGAAGGGGAGATCGGCTCCGTGCTCGACGACGTGGCGGCGACCGACGGCCTCGAGGTCAGGTTTACGGGACCGTGGCCGCCGTACACGTTCGCACCGGAACTGGGCGGCGAGACCGACGAGCACCCATGAGACCGCGCAAGGACGACGAGGCGCTGGTCGACGTCCTCGACGTGTTACTCCGGGACGGCGTGATCGTCCGGGCCGACGTGATCGTCTCGGTCGCGGAGATCCCGCTCGTGGGAATCAAACTCACGGCGGCGATCGCGGGCATGGAGACGATGACCGAGTACGGCCTCTTCGAGGAGTGGGACGCCAGACACAGAACGCGGGCGGTCGAACGGAGACAGTACGACACCCCCGACGACCCGGAGCGCCTCGCGATCGGGCACAGGGACGGGCGATCGGTGGCGGCGGACGATCGGTCCGAACCCGAAACCGAGAACCGAGAGTGAGACGCGTCGACGGGTTGAACCGTCGGTACCGTCCGTCGCCCCCGAACGGGGGCGACCGGTCAAGCGAATTTCGGGCGTTCCGTCGTGAGTTCGACGTCGCCGGTGACGGTTTCCTCGTCGTGGTCCTCGTCGTAGACGTACCGCCCGGTCGCCCCGCAGAGCGTACACTCGTAGGTCTCGGAGATCTCGTTGATCATCTCCCCGTCCTCGAAGTAGACGCGGCTCTGAGTGATCTGCAAGAACTGCGGGGTCTCGCAGTGACTGCAGGTGATCATACCGGATCGATCGGCTGCACTGGTTGTAGTTATCCGGCTTGTAACCGAAAGGAGCGACCGTCTATGGGTTTCTTACCGCCGGATTCGTTCGCAGCCGGAACCGCTGTCCGTGGTACGGTCTGTCATCGTTGATTGAACGGTTTTGGATCGGAGTAAATATTCCGTAACTGCATGCAAGCGGCGGCTCTCGCTCGGCCCGTGCCGATCCGACGCGCCCGCCGGAAACGACCCGCTATCTCGCCCGGCGCGGACGGTTATCCGGCGGTTTCTCGGCCCGGTTTCGGACTCGCGTTCGGACCCGATCGGCGGCGATTCCTCGTCGCTTGAGTCCGGTCGTCCGACCGTCGTACACGGACGGTACAACCGTCGAAATACCGTCACTTTCGCCGCGAGCTACACGTCGGGAACCGGAATCCGTTCCCCGGTTCGGGCCGCCTCGTAGGCGGCCGTGGTCAGCGCCGTTACCCGGAGCGCGTCTCGAGCCGTCGCCGGGGGATCGCTCCCCTCGCGGACGCTCTCGAGGAAGGCGTCGGCGCGGGACCGTTCCCGGCGGGGATCGACGTAGGGGGTATACTCGCCGGCGTCGGCGTCGACCTCGACCACCGTTCGCGGCCCCCACTGTGTGCCCTCGATGTACACCGCGCCGTCGTCGTCCCAGCAGTGAATGTGTTCCCGAACCGACGGCGCGTCGCCGTACAGCGAAACCGTCCCCGTCGCGCCGCGTTCGAACCGGACGTCGAGGTGGGCGCGCCGATCGATCCGCTTTGCATCGTCGTAAAAGTCCATGCTCGCGGCCACGGAGTCGGGTTCGAGGCCGGTCGTCCAGAGGATACCGTCGAGGAGGTGACTTCCCGTATCGGAGAGGAAGCCGCCACCCGAGCGGTCGGGATCGAGACGCCACGTCCCCCTCGAGTCGTCGATCCAGTTCTGGGTGATCGACGCGGTCAGCCAGTTCGGGGACGGGCTTTCCGGGCCGACGAACCGTTCGCGAGCGTGCCGGAACGCCGTCTGTACGTGTCGTTGATAGCCGACGAACAGCGTTTCCCGGCTCCGCTCGGCCCGCCTCGCGAGATCGCGGGCGTGCTCGAGGTCCGTCGCGAGGGGTTTGTCGCAGTAGACGTGACAGCCGTGCTCGAGGGCGGCGACGGTCTGTTCGTAGTGGAGCGTGTGAGGCGTTCCGATCAGGACCGCATCGAGGTCGCAGTCCTCGAGCATCGTCTCGGAGGCGGCGTACCGTCGGTCCGACGGGACGTCGAAGGTCGATCCGACCTCTGTGCGGCGGGAGTCCGCGAGATCGCAGACCGCCCGAACGGTCGCATCGGGGTGGCGAAAGAACTGGCCGCCGACGGTCGTTCCGATGTACCCGAGGCCGACGATACCGATGCGAAGCGGTGACGGGTCGCTCATAGGCGCGCACATGTGGTCCAGCAGTATCCGTTTCCGGTCGTCGCTGGCAAGGACGCGCCGGCGGCGGGCCGGAAGTCGCGGCCTATCGAATCGAAGGGGTCGCCAACCGGTCGCGGTCGTTTCGAACGGACCGCCAACCGATCCGTAGCACGCCGCTATATCCGGAGTATACGCGTCCTGTCAGCCGATCGGATGGACTACCGGGCTCCAATCGGCTCCATAACAAAGGTGGGCACTTGCATTGCTCCTCGTGCGGGGATGAAACGCCCCGCCGGGTACGCGCTTGGCCCAGACAACGACGCGCTGACCAGTCGATTGCGTGCGTTCGTGCCCGGATCGCTCGGAAGTGGACTCGCCCCCGCTTCGAGTTAGCTCATGTCTCTCACGCCGGCGCGGGTTCCCGCCCCGCCCGGACTTCGGCCTAAAACTCCGTAATGACCGGAATGCCGACCGTCTCGTAGTCGTCCATCGCGGCCAGCGTCTCCGGTGCCGCCTCGAGCGACAGCGTCTCGCCGATGATCGCGCTCGGCTCGAGGGTTCCCTGCGCGATCAGTCTGAACAACTCCCCATAGCGGACCAGCGGCATCCCAAACGAGCCGTGGAAATCCAGTTCCTGCATCGTCATCGCGTCGACCGGTAACTCGATCCGGCCCTGCTCCTCGCCGGTCGTGAGTCCGACCTGAACGTGGCTGCCCCGCGTCCCGAGGCAGGCGATCGAGTTCCTGCAGGTCTCGGCGATCCCCAGCGCATCGATCGAAACGTCCGCGCCGCCGTCGGCGATGGCCTTGACCTCCTGAGCCGGGTTGTCGACCGCGGAGACGTCGACGGTCTCGACCGCGCCGAGGTCCCGTGCCCGCTCGAGTTTGTCCTCGAGGACGTCGACCGCGATCGGGTGTGCGCCGAGCGCGTCGGCGATGTGGATCGCCGAGAGGCCGACCCCGCCACAGCCGTGGACCGCCACCCAGTCGCCGGGCCGGAGGTCGGCGCGGTCGGCCAGCGCGTGGTAGGCGGTCATGAACCGACAGCCGAGCCCGGCCATCTCGGTGAAGCCGACGTCGTCCGGAAGCCGGACGCAGTTGAAATCGGCTTCGCGGACCGGGAACGCCTCCGCGAACGCGCCCGGCGCGACCCCCGACAGCCCGAGGGGCACCACCGTTTCGCAGTTGTTGGCCCGCCCCTCCCGGCAGTGTGGGCAGGTCCCGTCGCCGAGGTGAAACGGCACGGCGACTCGATCGCCCTCCCGGAGCGTTTCGACGTCCTCGCCGACCGCCGCGACGACGCCCGCCGGCTCGTGGCCGAGGATCTGTCCCTCGGGGACCGACGCGCCGATCCAGCTCCAGTCGCCCTGCCAGGCGTGCCAGTCGCTGCGACAGATCCCGCAGGCTTCCGTCTCCACGACCACCTGATCCGGGTTCGGCTCCGGATACTCGACGTCCGTGATCGACAGCGGTTCCCCGTGCTCCTCGAGTACGGCTGCTCGCATACCTCGCCCGTCCCGACGGAGCGTATAAAAGTTTGGGACGGTTATCGCCGATACTTCCGGCCGCGGCATCGCCCCGGGCGGCCGGCCCGTTCGCGGGTCGCAGGCGATGGGCGGCGGCTCTCTGCCGGCGTCCGTACGGACGTTTTTGGTCCCTGCCGTCGCACCGTGCGTACGGATACCGATGCGATACTACTTCGGGCTCTATCACTGGCGGCGACGGCTGGCGCGGCTCGCGTTCGCGCTCGTGGTCGTCGCCGGTGCCGTTCTGGTCGGGCGGCGGACGGCGTCCCGGCGAGTCCGGACGCTTGCCGGCCTCGCGGGGCTGGCGGCGGGATCCGTCGGCGCTCGAACGGCTCGAACCGTCCTGTCGCCGCCGCCCTGGCGGGTTCGACGGCGCAAGTACGAAACGCTGGCACGGCAGTTGCCGATCGACGGGGCCGCCACCGTCCTCGACGTCGGCTGTGGCACCGGGCGGTCGCTGGTCGGCCTCGCGCCGTTCGTCCCCGACGACTGCGCCGTCGTCGGCCTCGACGTGTTCGACGACCGGATCATTCTCGGCAACGGGCCGCGACTCGCCGTGCGAAACGGCCGTGCCGCCGGCATCGACGTCTCCCCGGTCGCCGGCGACGCGACCCGGCTTCCCGTCGCGACCGACTCCCAGGACGTCGTGACCGCGTGTCGGGTCCTCCACGATCTTCCGGCCGACGATCAGCGGGCGGCGCTCGCGGAACTCCGGCGGGTCTGTGCCCCGGACGGTGCCGTCGGAATCCTCGAACTCCCCATCACGCCCGACGGGACAACGGCCGACCCCGAATCCTACTGGACCGACCGCATCACCGACGCCGGGTTTTCGATCGCGCGACTCGAGCGCGTCGAAAGCGACCGCCGGACGGAGCCACATCTCGTCTTCGTGGCGGAGCCCTCGTAAATTCGAGCCTGGAAGCCGCGTGAAGCCGTCACGACCGGCATGGATTCGTGCGGTCGCTCGCTCGACGCCCCGTCGGTCTTCCGCTCCAACTGCGGGCCGGGGTCGATCTCGAGATCATCCGACGTAGGCATCATACTGATCGCCGCACCGGTCTCCTATTCGACGTCGGCGAGTCCATGCCAGTTTTGCGGCGTCTGAGGATCGTATTCGGCTCCACGACGGCGGCAGCTCGTCAAGTCAGACGAACGCGTGCTGTTCCTCGGGATCGATGTAGTTCGGGTACATCTCGAGGCGCTTGTACTGCTCGGCAGCTTCGAACTCACCATAGCCGAGGATCTGAAACGGTTCCGGCGGTTCAAGTCCCATTCGGACGAAGGAGTCGCGCACCTGGCAGGCCAAGTTGTGGTTGACGTAGTCCTGAAACTCCGCGAGGGAGCCTGCGTCCATCACGGGGAGTTCGATCCGCGCGTCGGGTTCGCGGTCGAACGGCTCGTCGGCGTCGGTAACGTGTTCCTCGCCCCGGCCGTCGATGTACGCCATGTGCAGCGACGAGACGCCGGCGATCTGTAACCCATCGGAGAGATCACCGTCGGCGGCGTCGGCTAGTGTTCCCAGTTCTCGGGACGCAGCCTCCCAGCCATCGAGGTCGATCGTCGATCCCTCCTCGAGTGACATGGTATCTAACTGCTCCAGCGAGAGATCCAGCCCGTGACGGGCAGCGATCGCTTCAGCTTCCGCGCTGAATTCGGTCTCGAACGGATCCAATCCCAAATAGACGTTCTTCCGATAGAGCACCGACTCGGGGCTCGACGCCGCCGACGGGACCTCGATCACGCGGTCGGTACCAGGGTCGTCGTAACTCCGAAGTTGGTGGTAAAGGTCACCGAAGTACTGCTCGAACTCCGACTCGGAGAGTCCGGCGATGGCGACCCGAACAGCGTTGATCCGCTCGGGGTGAATTCGACGCGGTTTCACGGTATCGTAGCCACGCTCACAGTAGACGTAATACTGGGCGAATTTCCGAGCTTGGTGGATACGCTCGCTCTCTTCCGGGTTGCGTTTAGATGGATCATCTGGATACCCATCCTGAGAATGACCCTGTATTTTACCATCAAAACCTACTGAGACAGTATGATTCTCAGAATTACCATCAATGACTTTGACACCGATTCCTCGGTCGTCCTCTCCAACGATTGTTCCCTCCATGCTCATTCCTCCTCAAACCGGCTCGATCCAGTCTGAGCATCATCACGGAACCGTTTTCGAAGTTTCTCATCGATCAGTTCCTCGATCGATGCTTTGACACCGCCGAGTTGATCGAGAGACACGTCCGGGATTTCGGCGTTGGCAATCGCATCACGTCCTTTGCCCCAGAGCTTGCCGTACAGCGTTTTGCCGACGTCGGAGACGGCTCCGCCAGCGAGCGACCCTAACACCGGGTTTGAAGTCACGGCACCGACGACCAGGGATGTCGTGGTTCCTACAACCCCAGCCCCGGCGGCTTCACCGACGCGGTCGATCGTGCTTCGGTCGGAATTGACCGCGTTGAACAGTTTCGCCTGGTTGACCTTGAGGGTTCGAACTTCCTCGGCCAGTGCTTCGGGATCAGCCGCAACCTCGTCGGGAACCAGTTCGCCACCGTCTCGATCGTTCGCCCCACTGAACGGGTTCAGTTTTCCGAGCGCTGTTCGCTGAATACGGACGCTTGTTCCCAGCCGGTTGACAGTCAGTGGTTCCTCACCCGACAACGCCTCGTGGGCCGCCTCGTCGGCTTCACGCTCTAACTGCGGGTCGGGGTCGATCTCCAAGTCTGCATCCGACTTGGGCATCATGCTGATCGCCGCGCCGGTCTGCTGGCGGACGTGAGCGAGTTCGTGTGCCAGCAGGAACTGGCCCTCCGCACTCTCGGGATCGTATTCGGCGTAGTTGAACGCGAGATGGTTGCTGACGGTAACGGTCCGGACATTGATGTCTTGGCAGGCGTTGGCAGTCTGCGGCCCGGTGTAGATGCGGACGTCCCCCAGCGGGTCATCCATGTGTTCTTCCAGCGCCTGCTGTGTCTGCCGGACGATCATCGCGGTTACCGGCTGAACAGTGTGTCTTTGATCTGGTCGTACAGCGACTGATTGCTCCCTGAATCAACCAGCCCCCCGAGTTCGTCCCAGGTGATCGGGAGATCCGGGCGGAATTCGTGGGTATAGCCGGGGATATCGGCGTCGAAGACGTGATACGGCGGGTAAATGTCGAAGCTATCGTATTTCCCAGTGAACCGATACTGGCCGTGGCCGAGCACCCGGTACTCCTCGGGCGGTTCCAGCCCCATCATGAGATAGCAATCGCGGATCTGACACCGGAGATTATAGACGAGATAATCCCGAAACGGTGCCGGATCGACCAGCGGTGCCGGGAACAGTTCGACCCGGGCGTCCGGTTCTCGATCCGGCGCGTCACCGCGCCAGACGGTTTTGCGCTCACCCCTGGCGACGTAGTAAGTGATCCCGATGCCCGACACTGCCTCGATTGCGCCGTCATCATCGAGGTAAATCTCCTGTTTGTAGATAACCGCGTCCTCGCCGCCGATCTGCTCCGCGGGAAGTGCTTCCGGGCGTGTGGTATCCCCAATATCAACGTCCGGGTCGTCCGCGTAATGACTCAGACTCTGGGAAAGGAGGTCGCCAAAGTGCGTCTCTATCTCCTCGACCGAGAGGTCCTGCAACGCCTGCCGGACCGCCTCGAACTGATCCGCGTCTAGATCCCACGGCAGCGTGTCGTACTCCGTCTCCTGGTCGACGTAATACTTTGCGTACCGACGGGCCTGGTCAACGTTTTCGTTACCTCTAAAGGATCGTTTGGCGGCTTCATCTGGATAGCCGTC
Source organism: Halopiger djelfimassiliensis (assembly GCF_000455365.1). Taxonomy (GTDB): domain Archaea; phylum Halobacteriota; class Halobacteria; order Halobacteriales; family Natrialbaceae; genus Halopiger_B; species Halopiger_B djelfimassiliensis. The sequence goes on along the minus strand of NZ_HG315688.1, from coordinate 399 downwards.
TTGTTGATGGCCAGTGATTACTCCATTTTCTTTCCGAACATCAATTACATGCTCCTCATCATCGTTATCGACGACACTCAGTCCAATTAATTCATTTGTTCGTCCAGTTATTTGCGCGTCCATGATTATCCACTCCTACTTTGACCAGCCACAGTCTCTGATCCAGTGTCAGTTCCTGTGTTGAACTCCTGATCGGTCTGTAGCCCGAGTACTTCACGTACGACTTTTTGGATTTTGCCGGCGGTCTGCTCACCGAACTTGGTGGTGAGGAACGCCCCGAGTGGTACGCCAGCGAGTCCACCGGCAACGGCACCGGCCGGGCCGGCGACGGACCCGAGCATCGAACCCGCGGTCCAGCCTTTCGTCGCGCCTTTAACTGTACTGCTGGCCGCGTCCTGC
>NZ_HG315687.1:281785-388882 GCF_000455365.1 Halopiger djelfimassiliensis | reverse complement strand
CACACTTAAGGGCAACGGATCGCGACCGCGCCGGAATCCGCATCCGGCGAGGTGTTTGCGATCCGATCTGAGTGCCCGTATACATATAAGGGCAACGGACCGTCGTGACCGGGAACACCGATCACGAACACATCCAATTCGGAGTGCCCTTACACGTATAAAGCCGTCGAATCAATCCGACGGGACAGTGTACGGAAGACGGATGTAGTGCCTACCTCCGTGCCGGGGAACGGCCGGAGGGAACGTGGCGGCGTGCGCCACGTCGTTCGCATTAGTATCGAGTGCCGGGTACATATATAAGACCGTCGAACGAGAACGTCATCGGAAGCCGATACCATGCGACGGTTTTCCACCAGTTAATCACTGATATAACGCGAGGCGGAAACACTGTCGGAACGACCAGCTCGTGAAAGCGAGTCGCTACAGGAAACAGTATAACGCGGGCGGAGGTCGGCCAGTCATCCCTTCCTCGTAGACGCGGTCGGACCGGATGATACCCGCGCGGGTTGCACTCGAGCGCGCACGCGCAAGAAACCTTCGGGCCCACCTGGCGAGGTGTTTTCTCGCTGTTACCTGAGTCGGAACGCCGCCCGTATCGAACACGTTCGGACGGCCGTTTACGTGGGGTGCAGGTCGCATCGATGGCGATAAACCACGTGCGTCGTAAGGGACGTACGAATGGTCCGGGACCCGATCGGTTCGGAGTCGACGCCGTCCGCAGAAGAGATCTGCTCTGCGCTGGACGATCCCGACTGCCGTGAGATCATCCGGAATCTGGAGGAACCCATGACGGCTTCCGAGTTAACCAGTCGGTGTGAGATCCCACAATCGACGCTGTATCGAAAACTCGAGTTACTGACCGAATCGACGCTACTGGAGGAGTCGACCGAGATTCGCCGTGACGGCCACCACGCCAGCAAATACTCGATCGCGTTCGACGAGATCACGCTCGTACTCGAGGACGATCGAAGCCTGTCGGTGCAGATCGAACGGCCGGCCCGGACGGCCGACGAACGGCTCGCCGAGCTGTGGTCGGAGGTGCGCAAGGAAACATGACCCCGCTGTATACCGGATCCATCGAAACCGCCCTCGCGCTGGCGGTCGTCAAGACGCTGGTTCTCGTGGTCGGCGGGATCATCACGTACTTCGCGTTCAAGGCGTATCGACGGACGCGACAGCGCGCACTCGGCTATCTGGCAGCCGGGTTCGGACTCGTCACCCTCGGACTCGTCCTCGCAGGAATGCTGTATGAACTGCTCGAGGTTCCGCTCACGTTGGGAATCTTGCTCGAGAGCCTGCTCGTTCTGGCGGGCTTTCTCGTGATCGCCTATTCGCTGTACGTCCAGTGACGCATCGGTAGTCGATCCGATCACACCTGCATCCGGTCGCTCAACGTGACGAGCGAGCGAAGAAGAGACGACGAGGGCTGATTACCGATTCAGCGTGTGAATCGCGTGTCCGAGCGCGTTTTCCGCTGCCTCCATCACCGACTCCGAGAGCGTCGGATGCGTATGGACCGTCGCGGCGACGTCCTCGAGCGTCGCACCGAGTTCGATCGCGAGGCCGAGTTCGGCGATCAGCTCGGAGGCTTCGGGACCGACGATCGAGGCTCCGAGGACGTACCCCTCGGCGTCGTCGGCGACGATCTTGACGAAGCCGTCGCTCTCGCCGGTCGTCAGCGCGCGACCGCTGGCGCGGAAGGGGAACTTGCCGACGGTGGTTTCGAAGCCGGCGTCTTCGGCTTCGGATTCGGTCATCCCGACCGTCGCAATCTCCGGATCCGTAAAGACGACGGCGGGCATCGCCTGATAGTCGATGGCTGCGGGTTCGCCGGCGATGACCTCCGCGGCGACCTGGCCCTCCATGCTCCCTTTGTGTGCGAGCATCGGTTCGCCGGCCACGTCGCCGACGGCGAAGATCTGCTCGACGTTCGTTCGCGCCCGCGAATCGGTGTCGATGAAGCCACGATCGTCGGTCTCGACGCCGGCCGACTCGAGAGCCAGCGTGTCGGAGACGGGTTCGCGGCCGACCGCGACCAGCACTTTCTCGGCGTCGAGTTCGAGTGACTCAGCTTCGACGGCTTCTGCCTGTCCCCCGTCGGCGGCCGCCTGTTCGGCGGGGTCCGCGACGACACGGATCGTGTCGCCGTTGTCGTGCCACTCCGAGGCGGTGTAGCCGAACTCGAACTCGATCCCGAGATCGGTCGCCCGCTGTTTCACGGGCCGTTTGAGATCGTCGTCGTAGCCGGGCAGGATCGAGTCGAGCATCTCGATGACCGTCACGTCGGTCCCGAGTTTGGCGAAGACGCTCGCCAGTTCCATCCCGATGTAGCCAGCGCCGACGACGACGAGCGAATCGGGAACCGAGTCGAGGGCAAGCGCCTGCCGCGAGTTCAGGACGGGATCGTCGCCGAAATCGAAGTTCGGGATCTCGATGGGGCGTGAGCCGGTCGCGACGATCGCGTGTTCGAACGAGAGGCTTTCCGACCCCTGTCCCTCGCCGCTGTGTGAGACCCGGACGGTTTGGTCGTCCTCGAACGTCGCGGTCCCTTCGAGCAGATTGACCCCGTTTGCCTTACAGAGTTTCTCGACGCCGCCGGTGAGCTGATCGACGACGCCGTCTTTCCAGTCGACCATCTTCGCGAGGTCGACGGCGGGATCGGCGTGAATCCCCATCTCTTCGGCGGAGCCGGCCTCGTGGGCGAGATCGGACGCGGTGATCAGCGCCTTCGAGGGAATACACCCGTGGTTGAGACAGGTACCGCCGTAGGCCTCCTTTTCGACGAGCGTCACGTCGAGATCGAGTTGTCCCGCGCGGATCGCGGCGACGTACCCCGCGGGCCCTGCGCCGATGACCAGTACGTCCGTTCCGGTGGTGACGTCTCCGACGACCATCAGTTCCGTCCTCCGTTCGATACGTTCGTGGTGGGTCGTACCATTGTATGCAGTCTCATGGTTACTCGAGCAATAGCAGTTCGGGATTCTCGAGGTACTCCATTACGGTGTTGGTAAACTTCGCGCCGACCGCGCCGTCGATCAATCGGTGATCGAACGACAGCGACAGCGTCATCATGGAGCGTGGCTCGATCGACTCGGTTCCGTCGTCGGTGACGACGCGGGGTTTGCGCTTGATCTCGCCGATCGCGAGGATCCCCGACTCGGGGTAGTTCAGGATCGGCGTGGCGTACTCGCCGCCGATGCCGCCGATGTTCGTGATCGTGAACGTCGACCCCTGCAGTTCGTCGGGGTTGATCGACCGTTCGCGGGCTTTCTGGACGAGTTCGTTCATCTCCGAGGAGAGTTGGAGCAGCCCCTTCCGATCGGCGTTCTCGACGACCGGCACCATCAGTCCGACATCGGTCGCAGTGGCAACCCCGACGTTGTAGTAGTCGCGGTAGACGATCTCGTCGTTTTCCTCGTCGATGACCGCGTTCATCTCGGGGTACTCCTTGAGCGCCGCGATCACGGCCTTCATGATAAACGGCATAAAGGTCAGCCGGATGCCGCGATCCTCGGCGCGCGGTTTGAGTTCCTCGCGGGCCTCGACGAGGTCGGTGACGTCTACCTCGTCGTGGTGGGTGACGTGTGGCGCGCTGTACTTCGATTCGACCATCGCCTCGGCGATCCGTTTGCGAACGCCGCGGAACGGTTCACGGCGTTCGCGCTCGCCGGGAGCGAAGTCCGTGCCCTTCTCGCCGACCGGTTCGCCGGCCTCGATCGCCTCCCGGTCGGCCGCCTGGGCCTGTCGCTGGGCCTCGGCGTACTCCCGGACCGCCTCGGGCGTGACGAACGCCTCGCCGTCGCGTTCCTCGACCGCGGGGACGGCGTCGATGTCGACGCCCTCCTCCTCGGCGATCCGACGGGTCGCGGGAGCCGCGAGGGTCGTGTCACGGTCGGCGGACTCGACCTGTGCCGGCGGCTGGGTCGCCGTCCCGGCGGGACTCGAGGCTGCAGAAGCGGACGCCGTTCCCGCGGTCGGTTCGGCGGCGCTCGAGTCAGACTCCGAGTCCACGGCCGTATCGGTTTCGTCCTGGCCAGCGCCGGTCGGGCCGTCGGCGGCGACGGCCTGAACGTCGGTCGCGGTGATCCGACCGCCGGGGCCGGTTCCCTCGAGTTCGGAGAGGTCGATGCCCTCCTCACGAGCCAGGCGACGGACGCGCGGTGGCGCGAACACGCGGTCGTCCGGCGTGGCGGCCTCGTCGATCTCGCTCCCCGTAGCTTCGGGACTGCCGGCCGACCCGTCGGCCGGTTCCGACTCCGGTTCCGGTTCGGCTTCGGCACTCTCGGCTTCCCCTTCCACGTCGAAGGAGATGATGACCGTCCCGACGGGAACCATCTCGCCTTCCTCGGCGTGCAGTTCACGCACCGTCCCGTCGACCGGCGAGGGAACCTCGACGAGTGCCTTGTCGGTCTCTACTTCGGCGACCGGCTGATCTTCCGTGACCGTGTCGCCTGCCTCGACGAGCCACGAGACCAGTTCACCCTCAGCGACTCCTTCACCGACGTCCGGAAGTTCGAATTCGCGAACCATGTTAAAACCCCATCGCGTCCCGAATCCCGGATTCGATGCGGGCGGGTTCGGGAAGGTAGTAGTCCTCGAGCGCGTACAGCGGGAACGGCGTATCGAAGCCGGTGATGCGCTCGACCGGTGCCTCCTGATAGAGCAGGGCCTGCTCCTGAATCGTCGCGGCGATCTCCGCACCGAGTCCGCCCGTCTGGGGCGCTTCGTGAACGACCGCCGCGCGGCCGGTCTTCTTGAACGACTCGACGATCGTCTCCTCGTCGAGCGGCGACAGCGTCCGCAGGTCGACGACCTCGACATCGATCTCCCCCTCGAGGTTTTCGGCGGCCTCGACGGTCGGACGGGTCATCGCCCCCCACGTGAACACCGAGATGTCGGACCCCTCGCGGCGGACGGCCGCCTCACCGAGAGGGATCTCGTAGGACTCGTCCGGGACTTCCTCGCGGAACGCCCGATAGATGAGTTTGGGCTCGAGGAACATCACCGGGTCGGGACTGCGGATGGCACTCGCCAACAGCCCCTTCGTGTCGTATGGCGTCGACGGAACGACGACCTTGAGGCCGGGCTGGTGGACGAACATCGCCTCCGAGGACTCGGAGTGGTGTTCCGGGGCGCGGATCCCGCCGCCGTAGGGGGCACGGATGACCAGCGGGCACGTAAATCGTCCTCGCGAGCGCGTCCGCAGGCGCGCGGCGTGCGAAACGATCTGATCGAAACCGGGGTAGATGAACCCGAGGAACTGGATCTCGGGGACCGGGCGCATGCCGTAGGCAGCCATGCCGACTGCCGTACCGATAATCCCCGATTCGGCAAGCGGCGTATCGACGACGCGGTTCTCGCCGAACTCGTCGTACAGCCCTTCGGTCGCGCGGAAGACGCCGCCGTTTTTCCCGACGTCCTCGCCCATCACGACGACATCGTCGTCGCGTTCCATCTCGCTTTGCAGTCCGTCCCGAACCGCCTGTACCAGGGTGAGGTTTTGCGATTCTGCAGCCATATTATCCCTCCAAGAGGGCGTCGTCGCCGTGTTGCTCGCGGATCGATTCGAACCACTCGAGTTGGTCCTGAAGTCGCTTTGGCATCCCCTCGTAGACGTGTGCGAAGATCTCCTCCGGCTCGGGACGCTCGACGGATTCCGCGGCGTCGATCGCGTCTGCCACCTCGTCCTCGATGCGGGACTCGATCGCGTCGACCCGTTCGTCGTCGAGGATGCCGTTGTTCCGGAGGTACGTCTCGAGCCGCGGAATCGGATCCTTTTGCTTCCAGCGTTCGACCTCTTCGTCCTCCCGGTAGACGGACGGATCGTCCGCGGTCGTGTGGGCACCAAAGCGGTACTGGACCGCCTCGATGAGCGTCGGTCGGAGTTCGTCGTCGTCGGGGTTTTTGGCCTTCTCGACCGCGTCGCGGGTGACTTTGTACACCGCGAGCGGGTCCATGCCGTCGACCTGAACGCCCTCGAAGCCGTAGGCCGTCGCCTTCTGGGCGAGCGTCTTGCTCGCCGTCTGGCGCTCTCGGGGAACGGAAATCGCCCACTGGTTGTTGTTACAGAAGAAGACGTTCGGCGTATCGAAGACCCCCGCGAAGTTCAGTCCCTCGTGGAAGTCCCCTTCCGAGGTGGCACCGTCGCCGAAGTAACAGAGAAACGCCTTCTCCTCGTCGCGAAGCTTCGAGGCCCAGGCGGCCCCCGTCGCGTGAGGAATCTGGGTCGCGATGGGGACGGCGACCGTAAAGAGGTTGACGTCCTCGGGAATCACGTTGCCCCGTTCGTGGCCCATCCAGTACAGCAGGGTCCGCTCGAGCGACATCCCCCGAACCAGCGCAGCGCCGTGTTCGCGGTAGCTGGGGAAGACCCAGTCCTCCTCGGCGAGCGCGTGTGCGCTGCCGATCTGGGCACCCTCCTGCCCCGAAAGCGGTGGATACGTCCCCATCCGCCCCTGACGCTGGAGACTCACCGCTCGCTGGTCGAAATGCCGGGCCAACCGCATCTGTTCGTACATCTCGACGAGCTGGTCCTCGGAGAGGTTGGGCACGTCGGCCCCCTCGAGGACGCGACCGGTTTCGTCGAGTACCTGTACTCGCTGTTGGGGATCGCGCTGTATCGTACTCACGGGTAGACCCACCTGCGCATACCCTAGTGAATTATCGCTTGCGTTAAAGGATTTTCGTAAATAGTTTACTATCAAAGGAATTCTTGCCTAGCCATCACCGAATATCGGACAACACCAGACGTAAGTGGACATAAATAGACCTATGAACGAATACCACACCAATTGTCCAATCAGTGTTCGCAGAGTGGGGCGAGACTGGACGAACCGGCTATTTCCGTGCGTCCGACTCGTGGAACTACAGGAGATCACCACGAGAAGCGCCTCAAAACGAGGGTTCGACGCCGTCGACTCTCGGTTCGTACTGCGCCCGTACGGTCGGGAACGAATCCGTCGCGGTTAGCTCCGGGCCCCCGCCCGCGCGTCCCGTCGCGCTTCGTCGACCGTTTTGCCCTCGCGAAGGACGGCGTCGACGAACAGTTCGCCGGCTTTGTACGACGAGCGGACCATCGGACCGCTGGCACAGTAGAGAAAGTCCAGTTCCTCCTCGGCGACCCGTCGCCACGTCTCGTACTTGTGGGGATGGGCGTAGCGTTTGACTTCGAGGTGGCTCCGGGACGGTCGAAGGTACTGCCCAAGCGTCACGATATCGACGCCGCGTTCCCGACAGTCCGCGAGCGTCCGGTAGACTTCGTGGTCGTACTCGCCGTGGCCGAGCATGATCGAGGTCTTCGTGTAGATGTCCGATTCGCGATCGACCTGCTCGAGTACGGATAGCGACTGCTCGTAGCCCGCGCGTCGGTCCCGCACCGGCCACTGCAATCGCTCGACGGTCTCGACGTTGTGGGCGATCACGTCCGGATCGGCGTCGATGATCTTCCTGACGAGGTGTTCCTCGCCCTGGAAGTCGGGGATGAGTACCTCGACGAGGATACCGGGGTGGCGGTCCTTGATCTCGCGGATGGTCTCGGCGAAGTGGCCCGCCCCTTGATCGGGCAGATCGTCCCGGTCGACGCTGGTCAGGACGACGTAGTCCAGCCCGATTTCGGCGACGGCCTCGGCGACGTTTTCGGGTTCGTCGGGATCGAGCGGTTCCATCCCGCCGGTCTCGACGTCACAGAAGTTACAGGCTCGGGAGCAGCGGTCGCCCATCAGCATGAAGGTGGCCGTCCCGCCTTCGCCGTCGCCGGTACCGGCACCGCCGGACCAACACTCCCCGAGGTTTGGGCAGTTGGCCTCCTCGCAGACGGTATGGAGATCCCGATCGCGCAGCGTCTTCCGGATATCGGTAAACTCCCGGCCCGACGGCGGCTGCATCTTCAGCCAGTCGGGCTTGCGTGCGCTGCTCATATTCGAACATTCCCTCCGGCGGTGAAAACTGTGGTGGTCCGTTGACAGCCCACGGTCTCGAACGGATTCGCCAGATGGCACGCCGCGACAGCTTTACGGAAGTGAACGGAATAGCGGCGAGCGATGACGGTCGGCTCGACGCCCGACTGGTTTCACATCAGCGACGGCGAAGAGGTCGTCTGGGAGAGTCGTCCCCACCCAGTCGCGATGGGTACCGGCGTCCCGGTCGGGATCGGGGTCGCCCTCGCAGGCTTTGCCATCGCCGGCTGGAGCGCGACCGACGGCGTCGGGCCCCTGACGATCGTCGGCCTGCTCGTAGCACTGGTCGGGACAGCGGTCGTACTCGCTCGCTATCTCGTCTGGACGAACACGCGCTACGTCATCACCTCCGCGGAACTCTACAAGAAACGCGGCATCGTCTCGCGGCGCGTCACCCAGTTTCGACACGATCGCATCCAGAACACGAGCCTCAGCCAGACCGCGCTCGGTCGCCTGCTGGGGTACGGCGATCTGACCGTCTTCACCGCCGGCTCCGGCGATCCGGAACTGACCTTCGAGCGAGTTCCCGACCCAGAGCAAGCCTCGCAGCTGTTGAGTGATCAACTCGCGGAAACGCCCGGGGGTTCGGCTCTCTGATACGGGTCGATAGCGCAGACTTCCGTCGTCAGGCGCTGAAAGCGGGCGGTCCACGAGTCCGATCACAAGGATCGAATCACAAGACCCATTGTATCAACCGCGTCCGTATCCGATACGATGAGCCAACAGTCAACGGACTCGGACGGAATCGTCTCGCGGCGCTCGAGTATCGCGGCGAGTGCGGGAACGGGAGTGCTGACCGCCGCGGTCGGGTATCTCGTGACCTACGCCATGATCGCCGGCGAAGCGAACGAAGTCGTCGGCGACGGCATCGCCACGTGGAAAGGCGTCGCCTGGTACTTCTACAACGCGCACCTAGTCGATATCGAGGCCAATGGCTCGGTCGGTTCGTTCGGCACGGCGGGAACCGTCGACTTCATCGCTGAGTCGGGCAGTACGAGCGCCACGCTCCTGTACGCGGTTCCACCGCTGTTGCTCCTTGCAACCGGTGCACTTCTGGTCGTCCGGTCGAACGTCGACGAACTCGGTGACGAGGTCATCGTCGCCGCCCCCGTCACGATCGGGTACGCCCTCGTTATCGGATTGGGGGCATTCGTCACCGAATCGAGTTCGGAAGGGTTCGTTGTCGGAATAGCGTTCGCACCACAGCCCGTGCCCGCGTTCGTACTCGGCGTCCTCTACCCGCTGGTGTTTGCCACCGCCGGCGCGGTGATCGCCGCCCTGGTCGACCTGTGATAGCCGACGCGACTCGAAGGAAACGCCTTTGACCCGACACCCCCGGTATCCGTGTGATGGAGGTCGCCGAGGTTCTCCCCGAGTTCGCCGACGCCTTTGCTTTCGAGGAGTTCAACCGGATGCAACGCGAGGCCCTGCCCGCACTGCTCGAGAGCGACGAGAACGTGGTCGCAAGCGCGCCGACGGCGTCTGGCAAGACCGCCCTCGCGGAGTTGGCGATCTGCAAGGCGCTGTCCGACGGCGGGACGGCCCTGTTTATCGCGCCCCTGCGTGCGCTGACCAACGAAAAGGAAGACGACTGGGACCGCTTCGAAGCGCTCGACTACTCGGTCTACGTCGTCACGGGCGAACGCGACCTGAACCCGCGGCGCGCGCGTCGGGCGGACATCCTCGTGATGACCCCGGAGAAGCTGGACTCGGCGACCCGAAAACACGACTCGCGCCGGTACGACTTCGTCACCGACATCGACGTCTGTGTCATCGACGAGGTACACCTGCTCGATGCGGATCGCCGGGGGTCGGTGCTCGAGGTCACGATCTCGCGGCTGCGGCGGCTCTGTGAACCGCGCATCGTCGCGCTGTCGGCGACCATGCCGAACGTCGACGACGTGGCGGCGTGGCTCGACGCCCCCGAGGAGACGACCTTCGAGTTCGGCGAGGAGTACCGTCCCGTCGACCTCAACGCGGGCGTCAAAACCTACACGCACGGCGAAAACACCTTCGCCGACAAGTACCGCCGGCTCTATCGCGCGCTCGATCTCGCGGAGCCACACCTCCGGGAGGACGGTCAGGCGCTCGTGTTCGTCTCCTCCCGACAGGATACCGTCCAAGCGGCCAAGAAGGCCCGCGACGAGATCGCGGAACGGGACGTGCCGATGGGAGCCCGCGGCGATTACGACTTCCACACCGAGTCGAAGGACCTCGAGAACGACACGCTCCGCAACTCCGTGCTTGACGGGGTCGCCTTCCACCACGCGGGGCTGTCGAAAAACGACCGGGATCTCGTCGAGGAGTGGTTCAAGGACGGACGCATCGAACTCCTGTTTTCGACCTCGACGCTGGCCTGGGGGGTCAACCTCCCGGCGAGATGTGTCGTCATCCGGGATACGAAGCTCCACGACCCCCTCGAGGGCGAAGTCGATATGAGTCCGCTCGACGTGCTCCAGATGCTCGGCCGCGCCGGGCGGCCGGGGTACGACGATGTCGGTTACGGCTGGGTGATCTGTGACCGGGCGGACGCGGACAAGTACCGGCGGCTGCTCCGCGATGGAAAGGAGATCGAGTCCCGACTGGCCGAGAGCCTCGAGACGCATCTCAACGCCGAGATCGCGATGGGGACGATCACCGATCTCGAGGACGTAATGGACTGGCTCGAGACGACCTTCTACTACGTGCGTGGGCAGTCCAAACCCGACGACTACGACTTTCCGAACCTCCGCCAGCGGGTTCGAGATCGGCTCGAGGAACTGGTCGATCGGGGCTTCGTCGAGACCGGCGAGGACCTCTCGATCGAAGCCACGCCACGCGGCGTGCTCGCCTCGAAGTACTACCTGCGTCTCGAGACGGCCGCGAAGTTCGCCGCCCTGTGTGACCGGGTCGCGGCCGGCGAGATCGAGATCGGGACCGACGACGTGCTCGAGACGATTGCGACCGCCGAGGAGTTCGACTCCGTGTCGGCCCGACAGGACGAACGCGACGCGATCGACGCGGTACTCGTGGGTCAGGAGACCGACGATCTCGAGGCCGGCGAGCGGAAGGTGCTCGCGATCGTCCGGAGCGCGACCAGCGGGACGACGCCGTCGGAACTGCGAAGCGACGCCTGGGTCATCCGGCAGAACGCGACGCGGCTCGTGTCGGCGCTTGGCGCGTTCCTCGACCGGTTCGTCGGCCCGCACGCGGCGAACCTCGCCCGGCGCGTCGAGGCCCGAATCGAGAACGGGGTCGCCGAGGACGCGGTCGGGCTGACCGCGATCGACGGCGTCGCGTCGGGCCGGGCGAGCAAACTCGCGAAGGAGGGGCTGTCGACCCCGGGGGATGTCGTCGACGCGGGCGTCGACGGCCTCGTCGACGCCGGGCTCTCGGAAGGGGTCGCCGAACGCGTCTCCGAGGGGGCACAGTCGCTCCCCTCGATCGAACTCGAGTGGGGTTCGTTCCCCGAGACCGTCGCGACCGGCGAAAACGAGGTCCGGGAGGTGACCGTTCGAAACGTCGGCGAGGCGGCCCGGGCGGGAATTCGAGTCACCGTAAACGGCGTCGAGATGACGAGCACCGCGACCTACCTCCGTGACGAGGAGACCGTCCCGGTCGGGGTTTTCGGCGCGGACGCGGACGAGCTCGAGTTTACCGTCAGCGTGGCGTTTCCCGAGGTGCCGCTCGTCCCCGCCGCCGAGACGCGAACGGTATCGGTCGAGTAAACGGCCGGACGTCGAGCGCCCCGGGAGTCACGCCGAACAGGCGACGAGACTGTCGCGCCTCGAGAGGTCGATCCGCGCGAGCAAATCCTCGTTTGGCCCGCCCGTCCGCCGGTCTCTGAACACCGCCTCGGGAGTGATATAGTAGACCGACAGTGATTGGGGACCGTCCGAGACTTCCTCGCCGTCTTCGGACGCGACCGAATAGGACATGTAGTAGTCGACCTCGACGTAGTACCCCTCCAAATCCGTGGCGAGGACGGTTCCGGAGGACGATCCCGGGCTGGAAAGCAGCCGATCGCCGTATTTTTTGACTAGCTTGTTTCGCATGTACGCGCGTTCGAACTTGCTCGCGTACTCGGTGACCGATGTGTCGCTAAGCGACGACGGGATGGACGGATACTCGAGCGGTGGCGCGTCCTCGCTGGAGGGGTCCTGATCGGCCGGCGGTCGCGTCCGATCCCCACAGTCGTACTCAGCCGGCGGATACCCCGCTAATTCGAGATCGACGGGTTCGCTGGACTCGTCGTCGGTCGGCTCCGAATCCGTCTCGTTACCGTTCGACGTCGTCGAATCGGACTCGAGGAGACAGCCGCCGAGCGCCGAGAGGGCGACACCTGTGGCAGTGATGGCTGCACGCCGTTTCATACACACCACAATTATTAGATAGTAAAAGTGTTTTGGGGATGGGGGCGGCTCCGACCGACCGAAGGTCGTTCCGTGCCGCTCGATTGTCGATATCAATCCCGACCGGTGGAGGAGAAGTTGCACCGCTAGTAACAACTGAAACGATTTACACACCGATCGCCCAGCTCTCGTGCGATCGGGTGTGCATTGACTTTCAGTGGCTACTATAGCGATCGGTCCGCTCGAGGACGGCTGCCCGGAGTTCGGCGGGCGTGTCGACGACCTCGTCGGCCGGCGAACGGTCGATATCGCCGTGGGCGTCGATCCGGTAGGCGACGACGAGCGTCCCCGCTCTGGCGGCCGCTTCGATCCCGTTCTCGGAGTCCTCGACGACGAGACACTCCTCGGCGGGGACGCCGACCTCGGCCGCGGCGTACTCGAAGACGTCGGGTGCGGGCTTGCTCGCCGCGTCGATGTCGTCGGCGCTGATCACGTGATCGAACGAGTCCTCGAGGTCGAACCGTTCCGTGACGATGGCGATCCAGTCGTGGGGTGACGAGGAGACCAGCGCGGTGGGGATGCCCGCCGCCTCGAGCTCCGAAAGCAGATCGTGAAGGCCCTCGAGCAGGTCGACACGCTCGGTGTAGATTTCCTCGGCGGCCGCCGCGAACCGCCGGACGAACGCCTCTCGGGAGATGGCCGTTCCGTACTCGGTCTCGAGGTAGTCGTAGATCTCGCGGTAGTTCATGCCGCTGGTCTCGGCGACGTCGACGTCCTGCTCCGGGACGGCCGCGGGAAGGATGTCCTCGCGCTGGAACGCGACCCAGTAGTCCTCGCTGTCGACGAGCACGCCGTCCATGTCGAACAACACTGCGTTCATGTAGCCGGGGTACCGGGGCATGGCGTATAGCCGTTTGGTCAGGAGCGGTTTTCGTCGGTTTCGCGGGATCGGAGAGGACCGCCCTCCCGTTAGGGGACGCGTGCGACGGCGAAGCCGATTTCGTCGGGCTGGATGTCCACCGAGAGCGCGTACCCGGGGTCGACCCGATCCCACCGGAAACTGCGTTCCAGTCCGTGGTCCGTCGTTACGGTCGCAGTGACCGGTTCGTCGATATCGAAGTCGGAAACCGCGCGACTGTCGTCGACGTCAATACGCACCGTTTCGTCGACGTGGACGGTACCGCTGTCGGTACCGACGAGCGTAACCGTAACCGTTCGCTCGCGATCGGTCTTGTTGTTGAGCATCACGATCGGGGTTCCGTTCGAAGCGGCGCAGGCGACGCCGGTACCGGCCGCGATCCCGGTACCGCCGAGGACGCCGAGCAGCCGTCGGCGAGAGAGGGCCATATATTCACTAGCAACTTCGTCGTAAAAATATTACTTATCCGACGGTAGTCGAGCGGGCTATCCGAACACTTCGCCGCGGCGCTCGTGGGCCATCTCCTCGCTTACGTCGTCGGCGACGTCCGCGCCGAACTCCCGCTCGAGGAGCCACAGAGCCAGATCGATCCCCGAGGTGACGCCGCCGCCGGTCAGCACGTCGCCGTCGTCGACGACCCGTTCGTCGACCACGTTCGCCGCTGACGCGTCGAGGTCGTCGACCGCGACCGGGTGGGTCGTCGCCGGTCGGCCCTCGAGCAGGCCCGCTTCAGCGAGGATCATCGCACCCGTACAGACCGACGCGACCGTCGCGCCCTCGGTATACCGCTCGTCGACGGCGTCGGGGAGCCGGCCGTCCTCGACGGCGGCACGGACCCCCTCGGTGGCGGCCGTCCAGCCGCCGCCGGGAACCAGCAGGATGTCCGGCTGTCCGAGGGTCCCCTCCGGTTCGACGCGCAGATCGTGGCTCGCGGTCACGATGTCGGTCTCCTCGAGCGTTACCAGTCGCGTCTCGAGGGACGCACCGGCCTGTGCCCCGTTCTCGAACACCTCGTAGGGACCGATCGCGTCGAGTTCGTCGAAGCCGTCGAACAGCACGATTTCGGCGGTGGTATCCACCATACGTGGTTGCTCGGCAGCCCGGCGGAAACGCCTTGTGCATGTGTTTCCCCGTCGACTCGAGCCGTCCCGAGACGCCATCGAGACGAGAGCGCGCGAACGGTGGCCTCGAACGGACGCCGCCGAAACGCCGCCCGATGCACGCTCGTCGTCCCGCTCTGGTTCAGACGGGAGAAATCGGCCGGAATCCGACGAAAACGTCGTTCAAATCCGTTCAAACGACCGAAAGGCGTGTTCACGGCATCCCCCCTTCAAGTCGATCCGATACCCGAACGTCGGATGCAAGCTATGAAACGACCGACGCTCATCGCAATCGGATGCGCAGTACTGATCGCGACCACCGGCCTCGCGGCTGCAGCGCCCGGAAACGCGCCCGCGTCCGTCGACGCGGGAGCGGACGACATCGACCAGCGGGCGGCCGACCCCGGCAAGCAGGGTGGGAACGGCATCGCCGATGTCGACGAGCGCGACGGACAGGGACCGACCGTCGACCTCCCCGAGCAGGTTCCCGACCACGTCTCGGCGGTCCACGAGCGGATCTCGTCGTTCCTGAGCGGCACGCTCGACGGATCGCTCGGTGACGCCGTCAGCGAAGTGACCCCGGGTGCGGACGCTGACGACGCGAGCGACGACGAATCCGACTCGAGCGGTGACGACGAAACGACATCGGACGAGGACGGTGAGCGGAGCGACGAATAATCGGCTCCGGTCACATGCACGCGTACCCCGACGCGTCGTTGCCCGCGGTCGGCGTCGACACCGGGTCGGTGACGGTCGTCGTGAGCCTGTTGCTCGGCGGGGCCGCCCTCCACGCCGGGGTTCAGGTCGCGACCGACGGCCACGCGGATACCGCCGTCTATGCCAGCGCGGTGCTGACTGCGCTGCTCGGCGCGCTGGCGTGGGCGGTGCTCGAGCCGATACCGATAGTCGGCGGCGCACTGGCCCTCCTCGCGTGGGTCGCCGTCGTCAAGCGGCGCTATCGGCTCGGCTGGCTGCGGGCCGTCGCGGTCGCCGTCGTCAAGCGGCGCTATCGGCTCGGCTGGCTGCGGGCCGTCGCGGTCGCCGTCGCCGCTTGGGCGGCTGCGGTCGTCGCCCGTGCCGCCCTCGAGGTGCTCGGCATCGAGGCCGTCACGGCCCTCGGCGTGCCGGGTACCTGAGCGCATCGACTCCCCGGCGTCGACCGTCGGGATCCCGCTGACGCCCTCCCTCCACCCTACCGGACGGCCGGCGTGGCGTTCACGCCGCCCGGCCGTCCGAACCCGATCGTCGATACCGCTACTATCACTGAACTGTCGAAAAACGCGGATTTCGTGTGGTTTAACCGATGGCACGGGAATCGAGCGGTATGAACGTTCGCGTCGGCGTGACTGTCGCGGTCGTCGCGGTGCTTCTCGTGGGGCCGATGACGGCCGCCGTTTCGGCCACAGACGCCGGCAACCCCCCGTTCGAGCCGCTGGCGATCCAACAGGACGAGATCGACGCGAACGAGGTCCGAATGGATCTCGCACTCGAGCCGAACGGAACCGCCGAGTGGACCCTCGAGTTCTGGGTTCGACTCGACGACAACGAGAGCGCGGCGGCGTTCGAGTCGCTGCGGGCCGAGATCCGAGAGAACCCGGACGAACATCTCGAGGGGTTCACCCGCCGGATGAACGACACCGTCGCCACCGCAAGCAACGCCACGGGGCGAGAAATGACCGCCGACGGCTTCGACGCAAGCGCCGAGCGGCAGTCGTTCGCCCGCGAGTACGGCGTCGTCAGGTACACGTTCCGCTGGCACGGGTTCGCCGCCGTCGAGGGCGAGACCCTCCGTGCGGGCGACGCGATCGAAGGGATCTATCTCGACGACGGCACGCGGTTGCTGTTCGAGTGGCCGGCGGGTTACGAACTCGCGTCGGTCACGCCCGATCCCGACGATCGACGCGAACGCGCCGTGATCTGGCGCGGCGACGAAACCGATTTCGTCTCCGGGGAGCCACAGCTCACCGTCGTCGACGGCGGAACGGGGCCAAGCGTCGCGGTCCTCGCGACCGTTGCCGTCCTCGCAGCCGGGCTCTGTATCGCCGGGGCGTGGTGGTATCACACTCGCACCGCGGCCTCGAGCGAACGGACGACCGACCGGGAACCGGACCGGGACGCCGATCCCGCGACAGCGGCGGTCGATACGCCGGCCTCGAGCGCCACCGGGTCGCCGGAGCCGGAACTGCTCAGCAACGAGGAACAGGTGCTCCGGCTGCTCAGGGACCACGGCGGCCGGATGAAACAGCAGACGGTAGTCGAGGAACTCGGCTGGACCGACGCGAAAACCAGCAAGGTCGTCAGCGGACTGCGCGAGGACGGGAAACTCGAGTCGTTCCGGCTGGGGCGAGAAAACGTGCTGTCGCTGCCCGACGAGGACGAAGCGAACCCCGGAGGTGACGGGACGGCATGACGCGCTCGGCCGTGTCACGGAACCGCCCGCTCGAGCACGCCGCCGCGGAGGTCGACGAAACCGACGGCCGAGAGCCGATCGAAAACGGCGTTGAACCGTCGAAATCGTCGCTGACCCGCCGTCACAGTATCGACTCCCTATCACCGAACGACGAGACCAGCTACCAATGAACCGACCCACATCGATCGCGCTGGTCGCGGTCCTCGTCGTGACGGTCGCAGCGCCGCTCGGTGCGGCGAGTCCCGTCACGAACGAGGAGACGCCGACCGGCACCGACGAGACCGAATCGATCGCACCCGGAGAACACCTTATCGGCGTCGTCGGCGTCCAAAACGCCGAACTAGAGGGAGACGTTTCGGAACGGGCCTACAGCGCCCGGATCGCGAACGCGGAGCGCAACGAGACGAAAGCGGCCGTCCTCGACGAACACCTCGCCGAGAGCCGAACGCGACTCGCCGAACTCGAGGAGCGGCTCGAGACGTTAAACGAGTCCCGCGAGAGCGGCGACCTCGGCGAGGGACGTTACCGTGCGGAAGTCGCACAAGTCGTCGCCGAGGCCCGGGCCGTCGAACGCCGGATCGAAGCGGCCGAGACCACCGCAACCCGACTTCCCGAATCCGCGCTCGCCGACCGCGGCGTCGACGTCGAGTCGATTCGGGCGACGAGAGCGCGCGTCGGCGAACTCGCCGGTCCGGAACCCGCGGCGATCGCACGCTCGATCGGCGGCGAGGACGTCGGGCGATCGATCGGTGCCGAGCGCGAACCGGGGCGTCCGCTCGAGGGCGAACACGGAAACGGAACGGCCGCTCCCGGCTCCGACGCCCCGCCGCGGACGAACGACGGCGCTTCCCCGGACTCGAGCGCCGGGTGAGACGCTCACCGATCGGTATCGTCCGTCGTTTCCGCGACGATCTCCCGAAGCGCGTCGAACGTCTCCCGAGTCACGCCGGCGACGAACCAGTCGTCGCCGCGTTCGGTCTCGAGTCCGCTTTCGTCGGCGAACAGTTCCCCGAGGGCCTGTTCCTCCCGATCGGGTCGATAGCACACGATCCCGTCGAGCCGACCGCGCGCGAGCAGCCCCCAGTGGACCGTCGGACTCCAGCTCTCGAGCCGGCGCTTACACCGTTTTTCGACGGCACGATCGATCGACGCGGAGACCGCGCGGCGGTCCGGCTGCCGTTTCACGTCGTGGCCGATCACCGTGACGACGGTCGCGGTCGACGGCTCGAGCGCGCGGCCGCGATCGGCGCTGACCGGCCGACCGTTGTACCGGACGCCGCCGTCCCGTCGGCCCACGTACAGCTCATCGAGAAGCGGGATGTAGACGACGCCGAGAACGGGTCGCGGATCGGGAGCGCCGTCCGTCTCGAGGACCGTGACGGCCGTCGCGAACGACGGCAAGCCGGACTCGAAGTTGTTCGTCCCGTCGAGCGGATCGACGACCCATTCGTACGGGCCTGACCCGCCGTGGCGACCGGACTCCTCGGCGTCGATCGGATGGTCCGGAAACCGGGATTCGATCACCGAGAGCATCCGTCGCTCCGAGCCCGTGTCAGCGCTCGATTTCACGTCGTGTTCGCCCGGATCGACGTCCGTCTCCCCGTTCCGATAGGAGTCCCGCAGGAACGCACCACCGACCCTGCAGGCCTCGATAGCGGTCCGTTCGACCGTGTCGAGCGAGTTTCCCATACCATCGCGGGAGGTCGGACAGCGTATAGCGATTGTGTTTCTGTCCGACATGAAATTCGGACGCTTTCGTTATTTGCCGTTCCGTCACGAAGCAGCGATGGAATGGCTCGCGCATTCGCCACGGTCGACGCCGCGACCGGAATGGCCGAAGAGGTGTGTCGAACGGCCCGCGGAACCGAGGGAGTCGTCGAGGCGCACGTCATCGCGGGTGATTTCGACGTCATGATCGAACTCGAGGGCGAGGACACCCACGACATCCTCAGGACCATCACGACGACGATCCGGCCGCATGAGGGGGTCGGCGCGACACGAACGTACGTGTGTCTCGACTGACCCAGTGGCGGTCGGTTTCGCGCCGTTTTTCCCGCAGCTCGAGGAGGTGGACGTATGGACGAACAACGACGAGTCGCCGACTTCGTCGCGCGACACGGACTCGAGACGCCGCCCGAATACCGACTGCTCGATCTCACATCGGAGGTCGGCGAGCTCGCGAAGGACGCAGCCGAGTCGACCGGCTACGGGGACACACCGGCGGACCTCGAGATCAGCGCGGACGAACTCGGCGACGCGCTGTTCGCGCTGTTGGCCCTCGCCGACTCGCTCGAGATCGACGCGAGCGAGGCGCTCGAGGACGCACTCGAGAAGTACGAACGACGGCTGGACGGCGCTGACACGCCCGGGTCGCCGACCGAGTAGCGCTCGCCCGGAGATGCGAACGGAGCGGCGGTGCGGCCGACTCGACGGCCGGCTATCGAACCGGCACCGTTATTATCGATCCGGCTGACGCCGAAACCAGATGGTTGATCCGTGGGAGGGTGCCGTCGTCGAGACGTACACGGGCGGTCGGTTCGACCTGCTAGACCCCGATCCTGACGACGTTCGCCGCCGGGATATCGCCGCAGCGCTGGCCCACACCTGCCGGTTCGGCGGTCACTGCCGGCACTTTTACAGCGTCGCACACCACTCGATCCACGTCAGTCATGAACTGCCGGACGACGAGCCGCGGCTGCAGTTGCTCGGACTCTTCCACGACGCGGGGGAAGCGTATCTCGGCGACGTCCCGCGCCCGCTCAAAGCCGAGTACGACCTGTTCGACGATATCGAGGGGCGCGTTCTGGACGCCGTCTGGAACGCCGTCGGCGTCGACCCGCCGAGCGACGACGAGTGGACGCGGGTGATGGCCGCGGACGATCGGCTGCTGGCCTACGAAGCCAGTTCCCTGCTCGAGGACGGCTCCTGGACCGACCGGTCGCCCGATCTCGGGTACGATCTCCGGTCGGATTCCGTCGCGGAGATCCGCGAGCGGTTTCTCGCTCGGGGCGAGCGGCTGTCGGATCGGCTGTAGCAGTTTCAACGACCCCGTGGGTGGCGAGAAGGCGCGGCTCAGGCCGGAACGGTGCTCTCCACCTCGAGCACCGTTTCCGCCGCATCGCGGACCGCGTCGACGTCGGCTTGGGGTGTGTACACGCCGAGTCGCCACATCTCGCGGGTACAGGCGTCGAGCCCAGCGACGAGCGACGAGCGCTCTTCGAGGCGCTGGAGCTCGCCGTCGACGACGATCCGGGCTCTGGACTCGGGAGAACTCGGTTCGGAGGGGCTATCGACGATGACGGTCGCCGGATCGACGCCGGCGGTCGCGGCGATCTCGCGCTCGAGTGCGCGCGTGCGATCGTACTCGAGTCCGCGGAATCGATCGGGAACGTCCCCTCGCCGGGCCCAGACGGCCCGCTTGTAGAGCCGTCGTTCACGGAGCCGCGTCGCCAGATCGGCCGTCGGATCGTGCTCGCGAAGCGTCGCGAGCAGTTCGGCGTCGGTCAGCCGGGCGAACCGCCCGGGGTCGATGACGCCGTCCGAGAGGACGCGCTCGCTCGCCCGGTCGAGCATCGCGCCCGCGATACGGGAGACGTGGTGGCGATAGACGGTCGCGTTCATCAGCGTCCGGGCGATCAGCGCGCTTTCCGCCGTCGCGACGTTGCCCGCCTCGAGCGCGAGTTCGCCGTCGACGATCCGGAGCGCGTACAGCAGCCGCGCATGATCGATCGTCCCGTAGGGGACCCCGGTGTGGTGGGCGTCCCTGACGAGGTAGTCCATCCGATCGACGTCGAGCGATCCCGAAATGAGTTCACCGAGCGGGCCGCGACCGTCGACCGTCGCCGCGACCGCCTCGGGGTCGAGACCGCGCTCCTCGAGAGCGGTCCCGAGTTCGCTGTCCGTGAGCAGCCACTCGATCTCGTCGTGATGGCGACCCAGATGGCGCTCGATCGCGGCCTCGGTCTGGTGGCCGAACGGGCCGTGGCCGACATCGTGGACCAGCGCCGCCGCCCGAAGCCGGTCGGCAAGCGGCTCGTCGACGTCGAGCCGGTCGGCCGCTCTCGAGGCGAGGTGATAGACGCCGAGGCTGTGTTCGAACCGGGTATGGTTCGCCGACGGATAGACGAGTTGCACGGTACTCAGCTGGCGGACCTCGCGGAGCCGCTGTAGCTGTGGGGTATCCAGAAGCGCCGCCGCCGTCGAACCGAGTTCGATGTAGTCGTGGACGCTATCCTTGATCGTCGTCATGTCGGAACACTCGTGAGAGCGGGGTCTTAGACACGATGGTCTCGGCCGGGGATGTGGTGTGTTGCGGTATGTCCCCGTCGTGGCGACGGTCGGGTTCGTCGCCGGCCGCGGTCACAGAACCGCGCGATCGATCTGTCGGTAGGTCTCCTCGAGCGACCCCGAGTTGTCAACGACGAGGTGCTCGCGCTCGAGCGAGTCGAACGACTCCCGCAGTTGCAGGTGTTGCTCGAACGTGGCGTCGCTGATAGTGTCCGTTCGGGCGTCGATGCGTTCTCTGACGATCTCGAGGTCGCAGGTCACGCGCACGAACGCGACGGCAGCGTCGGTCGCCCGTGCGATCTCCGCCGCCTGCTCCCGGTAGCGTTTCGACTGGAACGTGGCATCGAGGACGACGTTCGTGCCGGCCTCGAGGCTCGCCCGGGCCTGCTCGAGGAGTTCCTCGTAGGTGGCGTCAGTTTCCGCGTCGGTGTAGGACGGATCGGGGAACAGTCGCTTTCGAACCTCGTCGCTTCGATACCGCTCGGCCGGCAGATGGTCGGCAGTGTAGCCGGACGCGACGGATTTGCCGACGCCGGGAAGACCACAGTAGACGATCAGCGTTGGACGGGCCACGCGTATCCGTCGCGGGTACACCTACTAAATCCGACCGGATTCCGGCGGCGGGAACGAGCCACCCGCGAGTTTAACTGTGATCCCGCGGCCAACGCCCCCATGATCGACGACGCGATCCGCGTGCTCGCGGGCGACTGTACCGTCATCACCGAAGCCGACGATCGGGCGGAGTACCGCGGCCGAGTGACGACGCTCGTCAAGCCCGACAACACCGTCCTCGTCCACGACGCCGACGGCTACCAGCCCGTCGCGTGGCTCACCCGCGCCGACAGCGTCTCGAGCGACCGCGCCGACGGGTTCACGCTCGTCGCGAAGAAGGGCACACGGACCCTTCGTCTCGCCGCCCACGACCGGGACGGCTTCGCCCACTACCCGACCTCGGCGGCAGGGACGCCCGTCGGGGAGTGTCCCGACTGCGGCGGCGCGCTCGTTCGCTCGAGCGGCGTCCACTGCGTCGGCTGTGGCGACAGCTACGGCGTGCCGACGGACGCGACGGTTCGGGACGACCAGTGTCATTGCGACTGTGGCCTCCCCCGAATGCGGGTCGAGCGCGGCCTCGCGTTCAACGTCTGTCTCGACCGGGACTGCGAGTCGCTCGACGCGGCCGTCCGGGAGGCGTTCGACCGCGAGTGGGACTGTCCCGAGCCGAACTGCGACGGCGCACTCCGGGTGCTCCGGCGCGGCGGGCTCATCGCCGGCTGTGAACACTATCCCGACTGCGACACCGGCTTCGCGATGCCGGCCGGCGTCGTCAACGGCGAATGTGCCTGTGGCCTCCCAACCTTCGAAACGGGAACCGGAACCCGCTGTCTCGATACGGCCTGCGAACGGATACTCGAGGGGGCGTCCGAAGCCGACGCCGCAAGCGACGACTGAAACCGGCTGCGATCCGCAGCCACTTAGTGTCCGCCGGCCAAGCCCCGGGTATGTCACTCGAGGGGCGGTTCGACGACGAGGCGGGCGTCGTTCGCGTGGGCGGCGACGCGCGCCAGCGCTATCACGACTCGCGGGGCTACGGATACCCGCTGGAGGGGAACGAGATCGCCCTCGCACCCGTCGAGGCGGCGCACCTGCTCTACCGGGGCGATCTCGAGGCGGTCGTCGACGACGAGAGCGGCGAGCGACTCGGCTTTCGGGCGTTCGCGGCGCGAGAGCCGGGCACGAAATTCGGCGTCCGGTTTCTCGTCTACGCGGACCTGCGGTCGCGGGGGTTTTACCTCTCGCCGGCCGCGAGCCCGTGGCTCGCCGATCCGCCGGACGGCGACGTCGACTTCGCCGTTTTCCCGCGGGGGAAAGGCCCCGGCGACGGCGACATCGCGTACGCACTGCAGGTTATCGGCGAACGAACCGACATCCCCGCGAACGAACTCACCGACGGCGTTCTCGCGGTCGTCGACGAGGAAAGCGAGATCACCTACTTCGACGTCAATCCCAGGGATCCCCGGGGGTCGTCGGATGCACCGTTGCCCGACGACTGTGGGGCAGACCTGCTCGCGGACCGGGTGGTCGTCTGGGATCCGCCGGAAGACCTGTACGAGCGGGCGTTCTACGGACAGCCACTGGAGGGGCGGGAGTACGACCGACCGACGATCCAGTGTTCGCTGCTCGAGGCGGCGTACCTCGCCGAGCGGGGAGCGATCGATCTCGATCCCGACGCGGTCCGCGAGCGTGGCCGCGACGTCGAAGGCAACCGGTTCGATCGGCGGCTACACGTCTACACGGCCCTCCGCGAGCGCGGCGTCGTTCCCAAGACGGGGTATAAGTTCGGTGCCGACTTCCGCACCTACGCCGACGTCGAGTCGGTCGACGAACTGGGCCACTCCGAACTGCTGATCCGGGTCCATCCGAACGAGTACGTCTTCGAACCGCGGGACCTCGCGCTCGACGTTCGGCTTGCCCACGGCGTTCGCAAGACGATGGTTTTCGCGCTGCTCGGCGAACAGGGCCGTGACGACGCCGGAGCCGGGATCGAGTGGTGGTCGATCGAGCGGCTGACACCCTGACCGGGCCGACGTGAACGGAACCGTGAAAACCCCGACAGTCGATACGGTTACCTATGCACCTCGAGGTGATCGGCGTCGGCGGCGCGGGTTGTCGGATCGCCGATACGCTCCGGGCGGTCGACCCGGACGACCACTCGTTCGTCGGCGACGCCTTCGCGTTCGATACCGACGGCGAGGACGTGACGGCGCTCTCGACGATCCCCGAGACACACCGCCATCGGTACGGACAGGCGGTCGGAAACGGACTCGACGGAAATCTCCAGCGGGGGCGTACCGTCGGCGAGGAACACGTCAACGAACTGAGCCGGCAGGTAGACGACGGCCGACCGTCGGTCGCGGACGCGTTTCTCGTTTCCGTCGGACTCGGCGGCGCGACCGGCGGCGGCACGGTGGCCCCGCTCGTTTCGGATCTCAAGACGCTGTACGACAAACCCGTCTACGTCCTCGCGACGATACCTGCCGACCGCGAGTTCGAACCGTCGGCTGACGCTCCGGGCCAGGGCGGCGACCCCCGCCCGCTCGCGGCGGAGAACGCGATCAGATCGCTCGAGCGACTCGACGGGCTCGCGGACGCGATCATCTGTTTCGACAACGACGCGTGGCTGCGGACCGGAGAAACCGTCGCCGATGCGCGCGATCGACTCAACCGGGAGTTCGCGACGCGCGTTGCGGCCTTGTTCGCCGCCGCGGCCGGCGAAAACACGTCGACGGAGGCCGAGACAGTCATCGACGCCAACGACGTCGGCCGCATTCTCGGGAGCGAAACGGCGATCGCAACGCTTGGTTACGGCACCCAGCAGGTCGAAACCGACGACGGCGGCTCCCGATTCGGCCTCGGATTGTTCTCCTCGGAGCCAAGCGTCGACACGAGCACGGCGATCAGCGCCGTCGAGACGTCGATCCAGAAGGCCCTGCACGGCAAGCTCACCCTCGAGTGCGAGCGCTCGAACGCCGACCGGGCGATGCTCGTCGTCGGCGGGCCGCCCGCGTGGCTCAACCGGCAAGCGATCGCCGACGGCCGCTCGGTTCTGGAGTCGACGACCGGTTCGGCGGGGATCCTGAGCGGCGATGCCCCCCGTCCCGACGGCGACTCCGTGTTCGCGGTCGTGTTGCTCGCCGGCGCGGAACCGGCCGATCGCCTCGAGACGCTGCGGTCGGGGACGCGGCCGCTCGATCGGAGCCGAACCGAACGGTAGCGGGCCGGATCGGCCGAACGGCCCGGCGCGTCGGGCAGGAACTGGCCGCACCGCGAAGGCGAAGGCTTTTGCGCCCGCGAGCGCCAAAACGGTGGTAATGACCGGAGACGACCCACTCGAGGAGTCCGACTCAGGGGAACCGTTGCCCGACGGCGGTGAGCCATCCGCGTCGGAACCCCGTTTCGACGGCGGAACCGCCGGAGCCGACGACGTCGCGCTGGACCCGTGGGGCTCCTCGACCGTCTCCGATTACCGCAAGCTGTTCGAAGAGTTCGGCATCGAGGAGTTCGACGAAGTCCTCGATGAGGTGCCGAACCCACACTACCTGATGCGTCGTGGGGTCATCTTCGGCCACCGCGACTATCGACCCGTCGCGCGGGCGTTACAAAACGACGAACCCGCGGCGGTGCTGTCGGGGTTCATGCCTACCGGCGACCCCCACATCGGCCACAAGCTCGTCTTCGACGAGATCATCTGGCACCAACGGCAGGGGGCCGACGCCTACGCGTTGATCGCCGATCTCGAGGCCAACTCGGCCCGCGGAATGAGCTGGGAGGAGATCGACGGACACGCCCGCGATTACCTGCTTTCCCTGCTCGCGCTCGGGTTCGATCCGGACGAGGGAACCCTCTACCGGCAGTCGACGAACCGACAGCTGCAGGATCTGGCGTTCGACCTCGGGGCCGACGCCAACTTCTCGGAGTTTCAGGCGATCTACGGCTTCGACGGCGAGACCGACGTCTCGCACATGCAGTCGGTCGTCACCCAGATGGCCGACATCCTCTACCCGCAACTCGAGGAACCCAAACCCACCGTCATCCCCGTCGGACCGGATCAGGACCCCCACGTCCGGCTGGCCCGGGATCTGGCCGAGCGGATGCGGTTTTTCAAGGTCTCGCGGGCGTACGCCAGCTTCGAACTCGAGCCCGACGAGCGCGCCCTCGTCGCGGAGTTCTACGAGCGCCTCGATCCCGCCGATTTCGACGACGACCGACTGCGGTGTGTCCACGTCGCCGAGTCGCTCGAGGAGACGCCGCTGTCGGAGCTTGCAGTCGACGCGAGTACGCTCGATACCGTCCTCACGAAGTTGAACGAGGCGGGGATGGAGCCGATCCGCCCGCGAACCCGCTTTTTCGACCGTCGCGCGACCGACGAGGCGTTCGAGGCGCTGATCGACGCCATCGACGGTGAGAAACGCGTCTACGAGAACCACATCGACGCCTTCGAGATCGATCCCGACGATGCCGCGGAACTCGCCCGCGAGATCGAGGTCGACCACGGCGGCTACGGGTTCCGCCCGCCGTCGTCGATCTACCACCGCTTTATGACCGGACTCACCGGCGGCAAGATGTCCTCCTCGGTGCCGGCCTCGCACATCTCCCTGCTCGACGATCCCGGGGACGGCTACGACAAGGTGAAAGCGGCGACGACCGGCGGCCGCGAAACCGCCGAGGAACAGCGCGAGAAGGGCGGTCGCGCCGACGAGTGCCCCGTCTACGAACTGTACGCCTACCTGCTGGCCGGCGACGACGACGAGTTCGCAAAGCGCGTCTACGACGAGTGCGTCGGCGGCGAGCGACTCTGTGGCGACTGCAAGGAACAGGCCGCCCAGCTGATGCGGGAGTTCCTCGCGGAACACCAGGAGAAACGCGAGGAAGTCGCGGACCTGCTCGAGGAGGCGGACATCGAACTCGAATCGCCGCGGCGGGGCTGACCGAGCGAACGCGTTGCCGCTCGCGCGAGGAGTGGAGCCGTCGGCCTGCGCCGGAAATCCGGCAGCGTATCGTTCGCCCCTCCGTCTGACGAAAATATTTACGCGCGTTCGTGGTAGTGTCTGACGGATGCCCCGCCCTCCACGTCCGCCCCGTGATACGGACGAGCTTCTGGTCTGTGCCGACGTGCTCGGCGCGTTCGGCGTGACGGCAGCGGACATCAGACCGGCCGGGACCGCGGCCGACGACGTCGCGCTCGAGACGGCCCTCGCGGACGTCCTCTCCGACGGCCGGGATCGGACGGCCGTCCTCCGACGGACGATCGCAAACAGCGACCGCGGAATCAGCTGTGCCGCGCGATACGCCGCCGAACATCTCGAGCGCGAGGTGACGACCGTCTTCGAGTCGATCGGCTGGACGCTCGAGATCGATCGGACCGGAGCGCGTCGACTGGAGCTTCGGGCGACCGATCCCGAGGGCCGCCGGCGCGAGACGTCGGTGACGTACCCTGAAACGCCGCTCGGAACCGACAACGCCCCCGCCGTGTTGCAGGCGCTGAACGCGTCGGTGCTTTCGGGAACCGACGCTCAGTTCGTGGCGCTGTCGACCGGCGTCGACCGCTGGCAGGCCGCCCTGATCGACGAACGCGAACTCGAGCGACTCCGCGAGCGGTACGGTCCTCGAATCCGGGCGATCGACCGGCCGCTGCTTCCCGAGTACGGGCTCGAGGCGTACGTGCCGGGCGAGTCGAGTCCGGCCCCGGGTCGAAGCGGGGACGAACCGTGGCCGGCGTGGACCCGAAACCGAGAGCGGGACGGGAGTCACACGCCGACGGCCGTCTCCGACCTCATCGAGGAAGCGGAGGACGGCGTCGAATCCGGGGCTGACTCGAGTACCGGCGGGGTCGACGACGGAGCGGGGTCGGCGACGGAGTCGAGGGCCACGTCACCGCCGGCGACGGAGGCGGACGGGTTCGAGCTGTGTGGCGGTTCGCCGGCGGTCTCGCGGGTCCACGACGACGCGGCGCAATCGGATGCTGACGGGGCGACGACGGCCGGGACCGGTTCCCGAACGGAGTCCGGCACCGACTCGAGGGCCGACCGACCGACGCAAACGGGCGGAGAAACCGGGACCGACGAATCGGCCGACGACGGGTTCGGAACGCTCTCGGGGACGATCGAGACGGAGCGAGTATCGAACGACGCGTTCGACAGCGATATCGAGTGGGAAACCGAGGACGACCGGTATCGAGCGCTCGGGGCCGCACTCGGCGCGGGCGGAGCCGTCTCCGTGAAAGGCTTGCTCGAGGACGAGGAGTTCCTGCCGGAGCTGCCGGCGGCCGAAAGCGCAGAGACCCGCATCGAGTTCGAGGACGAGTTCGACCCCGGGGCGGTTCAGGAGGCGAAAGCCGCCGCCGAGCAGTCGGGGTTCGTCTGGGTCGATGCCGGCTCGCTCGAGACGACGCGAGTCTCGAACGGGTGATCGAGATCGATCGGGCGTCGCGTGGATGTCAGACGCGGCCGATGTCGTCGCCGAACTCGCGGTTCAAGATCGACCCGACCGCGCCGCCGAGGGACGCGAACACGACCGTCGAGGCGACGTAAAAGAGGGCGGCGACCAGAAAGAACCCGCCCAGCGCCGCCCCCATCGGTGCACCGACGAACCCGAAGAGGAGACCGCCGAACGTGAGGAACAACACGAACTTAGCGAGGCCGGAGACGATTCCGGCGACGACACCGGCGATCGCACCGGAAGACGGGTCACGTCCCTCGAGATATCCCGCGAGGAGTCCGCCAAGCAGCGTCGAAAAGGGGATAAACGACAGCACGATCGCGACGAGCGCGCCGACGAGACCGTTGACGGCGGTGGACCCGGACGAAGATCCGCGTTTGCGGGTGACGGACGGTGACATGGTCGGGTTTCGGCAACCAGCTTCAGGATCTTTTCGGTTCGGTTGTATTTCATGTGCTAGAACAGATTCCGGAGCGACCGCCTGCGTTGCGAGCAGTGTCACCGTCCCGCAACGCTTTTGGGTTTCCTTCCGCATCGAACGAGTATGACGTTCGAATCCCGGATTCGTGTCGGCGTCGGCGAACAGCAACAGCGCGAGCGTCCGGGGTTCGGATTCGTTTTCCGCAGCTAAGTCGGGACGGTGGACCCGCGGCCGCCGCCACCGGGCGGCCGCGGCGAAACCGTCCGTCGCGTCGGCGACGGGAGCGCTCCCGAGCCGAGTCGGAACCGCTAACTGACCACCACCCAGCCATACGAACAAGCGAATGCAACTTCCCGAACCACAGGTCGCGGTCCTCGAGGCCGCGAGCGCGGACGAGGCGACGGCCGTCGACGCCCTCGCCGAGGCGACCGATCTCCCGCCAGAGACCGTCACCGGGGCGGCCTTCGAACTCGAGTCGGAGGGGCTGGTCGCCGTCGAGGAACGCGTCGACGAAACGGTCACGCTCACGGACGAAGGGCGTGAGTATGCAGACAGCACGCTCCCCGAAATCCGGCTCTACGAGGCCGCACTCGAGGCGGGCGCGGACGACGGGTCCGTTTCGATGGGACAGGTCATCGGGGCCTCGGGGCTCGAGGGCGACGCGGTCGACATCGCGCTGTCGAACTACGCCCGCAAAGGGTATGGAACGATCGACAGCGGCGAGATCACCGCGGACCCGGACGCCGATCCGGCGGCGGATCCGGAGGCGACCGCGCTCGAGACGCTGGCCGACGCGGACGCGGTCGCGGCCGACAGCGTCGAAGCCGACGCCGACACGCTCGAGTCGCTCGAGCGTCGGGGCCTGCTCGAGCGCACGGAGACGACCGTCCGGGGGGTAACCCTGACCGATCAGGGAGTCACGGAGCTGATGGCGGGGGTCGAAACCGCCGAGACGGTCGGGCAGGTCACGCCGGAACTGCTCACGAGCGGCGAGTGGGAGACCGTCGAGTTCGCCGACTACAACGTCGAGGCCGACGCCGAGGAGTTCGAGGGCGGCTCGGTCCACGTCCTGCGGGAGATGGCAGAACGCGTCAAAGACGTCCTCGTCGGCATGGGTTTTCAGGAGATGGACGGTCCCCACGTCGACGCGGACTTCTGGATCAACGACTGTCTGTTCATGCCGCAGGACCACCCTGCGCGAACGCACTGGGACCGGTTCGCGCTGGAACGGCCCAGCCACATCGACGAGTTGCCCGAAGAGCTCGTCGAGGCCGTCGAGCGCGCCCACAAGGAGGGTGTCGGCGACGACGGCGAGGGGTATCATTCCCCGTGGGATGAGGATTTCGCGCGGGCGCTTGCCTTGCGCGGGCATACGACCTCCCTCTCGACGCGGTACCTCTCGGGCGAGGGAATCGGCGAGATCGAACCGCCGGCGCGCTTTTTCAGCGTCGAGAAGGCCTACCGCAACGATACGCTCGACGCGACCCACCTGCTCGAGTTCTACCAGATCGAGGGGTGGGTGATGGCCGAGGACCTCTCGGTGCGCGATCTGATGGGTACCTTCGAGGAGTTCTACGCCCAGTTCGGCATCGAGGATATCCAGTTCAAACCCCACTACAACCCCTACACCGAGCCGAGTTTCGAGCTGTTCGGCACGCATCCGACGACGGGCGAACTGATCGAGATCGGTAACTCCGGGATCTTCCGCGAGGAGATGCTCGAGCCGCTGGGCGTCGACTGTGACGTCATGGCCTGGGGACTGGCCCTCGAGCGACTCGCCATGTTGACGACCGGCGCGGAGGACATCCGCGACCTCCACGGGACGCTGGCCGATCTCGAGTTCCTGCGGAACGCGGAGGTGAGCTACTGATGCCAACCGTCGACATCGATCCCGACGAACTGCGCGGGTTGACCGGTCGCGAGGAGAAAAGCGACGACGAGCTGAAGGACGACCTGTTCGGGCTCGGCCTCGAGTTCGAGGGCCGCACCGAGGACGGCGAGTTCGAACTCGAGTTCGCCCCCGATCGGCTCGATCGGCTCTCGGTCGAGGGCGTGGCGCGCTCGATGCGCTACCAGTACGGCGACGCCCGCGGCGTCCACGTTCCATCCACGAATACGGCCGAGTGGACGATCGAGGTCGACGAGTCGGTGCCGGACGACCGGCCGTACGTCACGGGCGCGGTTGTTCGCAACGTCGATCTCGACGAGACGGCCCTCGAGTCGCTCATTCAACTGCAGGAGAAGCTCCACGCGACGATGGGCCGCAAGCGGGCGAAAGGCGCGATCGGGATCCACGATCTGACGATGCTCAAGGGCAGCCCCGCCACCGAGGGGACCCCGACGATCGAGTACGTCGGCCTCGAACCCGACGAGGACACGTTCGTCCCCCTCGACGCGGACGCGGAGATGACGCCGGCACAGGTGCTCGAGGACCACCAGACGGGCCAGACCTACGCCGACCTCGTCAGCGAGTACGAACGCTATCCGGCGATCTACGACGACCTCGGGCTGTTCTCGTTCCCGCCGGTGATCAACGGCCGCCGCACCGAGGTCACCACCGACTCGCGGGATCTGTTCGTCGAGATGACCGGCACCGATCAGTGGACGATCGACAAGATGCTGAACATCGTCTGCTACGCGCTGGCCGCCCGTGGGGCCACGCTCGAGGACGTACGGATCGAATACCCCGACCACGAGATCGTCCGTCCCGACCTCTCGACGAAAACGAAGACGGTCGCCCACGAGCGCATCGAGACGATCCTCGGGATCGATCTCGACCCCGACGAAGTGACCGACCTGGCCGAGCGCTCGGGTCTCGAGGCGGAGCCGGACGAAAGCGAGGACGGCGACCTCGTCTACGAGGTGACGGTCCCGCCCTACCGCGTCGACGTGCTCCATCCGCTGGACGTCATCGACGACCTCGGCCGGGCCTACGGGTTCAACGACCTCGAGCCCCGGTACCCCGACGTCGGTACCGTCGGCGGCCGCCACGAACGCTCCCGGCTCGAGCGAGCCGTCCGCACCCAGCTTGTCGGACTCGGGTTCGAGGACATGCTGAACTTCCACATGAGCAACGAAACCGAGAACTACTGGCGCATGATGCGCGAGTACGGGGCGGACGCCAGTAGCCTGGTCACGGCCGATGACGCCGCGAGCGCGGAACACGCACGAGACGAAGGGATCGCGTTCGAAGAACGGCCGCTCGAGGGGATGCTCGACCGGATTCCCGACGTCTACGACGGTCGGCCCTACGGGTTCACCCCGGCACCGACGATCAAGGAACCCTACAGCGAGGACTACACCATGCTTCGGACGTGGGTCACGCCGTCGCTGTTGATGGTCCTCGAGCGAAACACCCACCGCGCGTACCCGCAGCAGCTGGCGGAGATCGGCTTTACCGCCGCCGTTGATGAGAGCGAGAACACCGGCGTCGCGGAACGGCGACGGATCGGGGCCGTTCTGGCGAGCCACGAGGCCGGCTACGAGGACGCCAAAGCCCGTCTCCAAGCGCTGGCCCGCCGGTTCGACGTCGACCTCGAGACGCCACCCGTCGAACACCCATCCTTCATCTCGGGTCGAACTGCAAGCGTCGTCATCGACGGCGAACCAGTCGGTGTCATCGGCGAGTTCCACCCGAAAGTACTCGTCGAGCACGATCTCGAGGTGCCCGCGGCCGGGTTCGAGTTCGACCTCGCGGCGCTGCGGTAACCCACGAGGTCGGCCTACCGGATGTCGCCGTAGGTGCGGACGAGTTCGCCGTCGACGTACCGCCGCTGTTCGAAGCCGAGCGCGTTACAGACGAGCGTGTGGCCCATAAACGAGACGGCGTAGTCCGCCATGCCGAACGGGTGAAGCTCCGTCTGTTGGGCCGGCGGGAGCACGGAGCCAAGGACCGCGATCTCGGAGTCGCCAGCCGAAAGCATCCCAGCGCCGACGCCGGGTTCGACCGGTCGCATGGTGCCGTCGACCTCGGTCCACCGCGTGAAGGTCCCGGCGACGTTGCCGCCGGCGTCCTCGAACGCGTCGATGTCGACGACCGTCGCTGGCTGGTCGACGCCGGTGGTGTACCCGAGCTGTGACCCCTTCCAGACCTCCTGCTGTCGGGGCCGGACGCCCGCCAGGAGCGGATGGTCGAAGTCCCTGTTCTCGAGGTTCGCAAACGGGACGACGGTGTCGTGGATATCCTCGTGATCGATGGCTGCGGCCTCGCCGACGTCGAGTTCGCCGAGCAGGTTCACGCCCGTATCCGTAAGGACCAGATCGCCACCGACCGAGAGGAACGTTTCGATCATGGAGACGTACAGCGGGTTGTCGATCCCGACGTCGTGTGAGACGACGAGTTTGTCACAGCGACGCCCCGTCGAGTCACTCCGGACCAACTGCCCGTCACCGACGGCACTGACCGGAAGCTCGTCGATCCAGCCGTCCTCGAGGTACGGCTCGAGGTCGGCGAAAAACTGCATCGGATCGACGCTGTACTCGCGTTGCTCGTAGCCGAGGACCTCCTTCGGATCGGGGATCTCACCCTCGGTCTCGAGCCGCGTCGTCGTGACCCGGATTTCGACGTCGCTTTCGACCTCGACGGCCCACTGGCCAGCCTGCGGTCGCCTGACGAACAGTTCCTCGAAGTCGTGTTTGCGAGCCGTTCGATCGGCCGGGTCCGCCTTCGCGGAGAGGTCGATCTCGCGGACGACGGAACCGTTTGGCCTTCTGAGGCGAACCGTCCCCTCGGTAGCGTGGCGAACGCCGTCGAGGTGGACGAACAGCGAGTGTGTCTCGTCGGTCGTCTCGGTACCGACCGCGGACTGTGTGTCGGGTCCGGGATGAACGACGTCGTGACTCCGCTGTACCGTCGTCTCGGAGTCCTGTCCGTGGCCGTGTTCGGCACCGTCGGTGTGGGGGAGCTCAGCCGATGACCGGGTGAGTTCGTCCGCGGTGACGTAGGCGGTGTTTTGCCCGCCGGTCGCGATGGTCGCGCTCGTCTCGCGGGCGGTCATCTCGGCGAGTTCGCGCATCGAGATCCGGTAGGCCGTGACGTAGTGGCGCGACCAGTACGGTTTCCACTCCATCTGTGCGTCGGCGACGTGGTTCGAGAGAATGATCTCCGGAGCGACGGTGATCGCACCGAGTCCGCCGAACGCTTCCGGTTGCCCGGCCCAGCCGAGGAGGCTGCCGGTGATCTGGTAGGAGAGCGAATCGTAGATCGATCCCCAGTCGAACAAGCCGTCGAAGCTGTCACCCGTCGGAACGAACGGGGTTCCGTACCGCTCCTCGCCGGCCGTGGCGATGTCGTCCGCGATCGCGTCGACGTCGCCCCAGTGGGCCTGCATCCCTTCGCCGATTCGGCGGTTGACCTCGTCCAGATCGTGAGTCCCGTCGTGGTCGAACGGCGCGTTCGTCTCGAGGTTGAACACCATGTGATCCGCGGTGTACATCCCGTGGTAATCACAGAGGAACGCCACGTTGTCGTACCCGCGGAAGTGCTCGACGATCCCGAGCGCGTCCGGGACCAGGTCGAAGAACTCCTCGGGCGCACCGTCGGGTTCGGCCGGCCGGAAGCTGGGGTTTACCCAGCCGATCGTCGGATACTGCCGGTTCGTATCGATCTGCTGGCCGTCGAAACGGCGCGCGTTCCCGCGCTGGAAGTTCGTGTCGTGGTCGTCGATCCACGGAATCTCGGTCTGTGGCCGCCGCGAGACCCAGCCGTCGGGATTGGTAAACAGGAACACGAGGGCGATCTCCTCGAGCAACGGCTCGAACTCGTCGGCTCGCCCCGCCGCGAGATCCTCGATCAATCGGCACCCGCTTTCCACCCCGGCCCGCTCGTCCCCGTGGATCGAGAGGGAGTAAACCGCCTTCGGCTTCCCGTCGAACGACTCCCTGTCGCGGACGTTTTTCGCGACCTCGGCGACGTAGACGGGTTTCGGATCCGGGTCCGTGCCGGTGTACTGGTTGTTCCAGCCCGGCGACTCGCTGACCGCCTGGACGCGGACTCGGTCGGGATGCTCGGCCGCGATATGCTCGAGTCCCTGAACGGTTTCGGCGTACGAGACGTAGTTCCGTGCCTGCTCGACCGACGGGAAGACGCCGCTCTCGTACGGGGCCTCGATCTTCCACCACGGGTTCGCACC
The DNA here is from genome assembly GCF_000455365.1 of Halopiger djelfimassiliensis. Lineage (GTDB taxonomy): Archaea > Halobacteriota > Halobacteria > Halobacteriales > Natrialbaceae > Halopiger_B > Halopiger_B djelfimassiliensis. The sequence continues at coordinate 354,332 of NZ_HG315687.1, read as the reverse complement.
CGGCGAGAAGTCCATTCGTTCGATCCCGTCGAACCCGAGGACGTCGGCGACCTCGTCGGCGGTGAGATGTGCGTGTGCGGCCGGCGTCGGCGAGAGGCGGGTGACGGCCTTCGGCGGCCGGGGACGCTCGGGATCGGGCGTCTCCTCGTACTCGTCGGCGAACGCCTCGAGCGCCTCCCGGTCGGCGAACTCGATGATAGTCGGTGCCTCGTACTCGTCGGGGGTGTGGTTGACGACGAACTCGTACTCGTCGGTCATCGGCTCGTCCCGGACGTCCGCAGTCGCGGCCCCGGGGAGCGCGAGCGCGGTCCCCGTCGCAGCCGAGAGACTGAGGAACGTCCGTCGGTCGATGGCGCTGTCCGAGAACGCGTCGTCGATGTCGGACGCGGCGTCAGCGGTAGTCCCAATGGTTCGGTCGGAACGTCGTGGTGATTCCGATCGGTTACTTTTGTTTGACATTGGCTATCGTGGGTCCACCCCACACGGTCTGCCCACGATAATTCCGAACATATAGCTAGCAGAATGAGTGAATGTATCTGGAAAGGGTATTTTTACGTATCAGAACGTAGTTGATTTTGGTTTTTCAGCGGCCGACGCGACAAACGGCGACCCCGAGCGGTCCGGGTCACGACCGGAAATCGAATCACAGCCGAAAACTGGCGTCTCGAGGGGAAAGGAGCGAGAGCCGTTCGTGGAATCCGCGGGAAGACGGTCCGCTAGAACTCGTGTTCGACCTCGTCTTCGTCGGCCTTTTGGATGATGATCTTGCCGTCCCGGACGCGGACGAAAACCTCGTCGCCGATATCCATGCCCGCGACTGCGAGTTCGTCCTCGTGGAGATTCAGATGGACGTTGTGGTAGTTGCCGTCTTCGTCTTTCGCACCGCTTGGACTCAGCTTCTTTTTCCGTACCATCGCGGGATTCTATGACGAACTTCGCCGCAGGATATACTTAAGTGTTTTCGACGCACAGGCGAGTTCCTCCGGAAACTGAACTGAACTGACCGTCGTGACAGTGACTGCCCGCCGCACCGACTGCGAATACTGCGGGACGGTGCGGACCGAGCGGACTTAAAGATACCGGCGCAGTCGGTCGATTTTGGGGGATATCTTTATGTCGGGTCGTGTGCTCGTTTGACACGGAGGCGAAACCATGGTACGTGAAGACGGTAAACGTAACTTTGCGCTGCGGGAGTCGAACGGGGAAGAGACGAGCGTCTTTTCGGGGAACACGCCACGCCAGGCCGCCCTCAAGGCGGCCCGGCGGCTCGAGCCCGGCTCGAGCGAGGACGACGCCGAGCGCGTCGAACTCAGACTGCGGGAGAAAGGGACCGACAAGGTTCACATCTACGAGGGGTGGGCCTGGGAGGAGACGGCACCCGACGACAAACCCGACTGGATGCCAAACGAGATTACGGAAGCCAACGTGTCGAAACAGGGGATCGAACACCTCGAGGAGTGAGTCGAGGCCGGAGCGTTTTCGTCGACGCCATCGCCGAGCGACGCGACGCCCGATAGATCGACCGGGACAGTACCGACAGCCGGACCGGCGACCGACCGACGGGTCAACGGTCCGTGCTACCGTGTGACCGACACTCGATGCTCTTTTGGCACCGACCCGGCAAAGGGTGGGTGATGAACACAGTCACGCTCGGTCCCGAAGGGACCTACTCACACCGGGCGGCAAGCGTTACCGCCGCAGACGAGATCGAGTTTCGCCAGTCGGTAACGACGATCGTCGACGCCGTCGCCGCCGGCGACCACGACCGCGGCGTTATCCCCATCGAAAACAGTATCGAGGGCAGCGTTACCGAGAGCCTCGACGCACTGGCCGACTACGACGTCGCCGTCGTCCGCGAAATCGTCACGCCGATCAGACACGCGCTGCTCGCCCAGAGCGAGGGGTTCGACACCATCGCCAGCCACTCTCAGGCGCTGGCCCAGTGTCGGACCTACCTCGAGCGAAACTACCCCGACGTTACCCTCGAAGCCGTCGCGAGCACGGCCAAGGGCGTCGAGTTGGCACGCGACGACCACTCAATCGCGGGGATCGGCCATCCGGCGAACGCCGACGGCGACCTCGCGGTACTGGCCGAGGACATTCAGGATCAGGACTCGAACGCCACCCGCTTTTTCGCGATCGCACCCGCGGCCGAACGCTCGAAGGGCGGCGGCAAGACCTCGCTGGTCGTCTATCCGAACGCGAACTACCCCGGACTGCTGCTCGAGTTGCTCGAGCCGTTTGCCGACCGGGACATCAACCTCTCTCGCGTCGAGTCACGACCCAGCGGACGGCGGCTGGGCGACTACGTCTTCCACGTCGATATCGAGGCCGGGCTGTACGAATCGCGGACGAAAGAAGCGATCGAGGACATCGAGGACATCGCCGAGAACGGCTGGGTTCGGCGACTCGGCTCGTACGACATCGAACACGTCGTCGAGTGAAATCCGAGATCCGACTGTTCCTCGAGTGACCGAAAGCCGTTTCCGCCCGATCGCAGTACCGTCACGTATGCCACTCGAGACTGGCTCGGACGCGCCGACCGTACGCGCACGGAACCAGGACGGCGAGGAACTCACCCTCGAGTTCGCGGAGCCGACGGTCCTGTACTTCTATCCGCGCGACGAGACGCCGGGCTGTACGATCGAGGCGAACCAGTTCCAGCGGGAACTGGAGACCTATCGGGACGCCGGCGCCGCCGTCTACGGCGTCTCGACCGACGATGTCGACTCCCACCGGTCGTTTTGCGAGTCCGAGGACCTCGAGTTCGATCTGCTCGCGGATCCAGACGGCGACCTCGCCGCCGCCTTCGACGTCGACGTCGAGGATGGCGCGGCCGCGAGAACGACCTTTTTCCTCGCCGAGGGCGAGGTCAAGGCGGTCTACGAGCACGTCGATCCGGACGGCCACGCACGCGACGTCCTGTGGGATGCGCTCGAGGCCGGACTGGTGACGCTGCCGGAGTAGTCGCGCTCGGAGACCGCCTCGGATCGCGACGGTTCTGTCCTCACGGTGCGGGCAGAATTTATCCCACTCGAGGCCGTACTGTCGGGTATGCGACGAAGCCCGTTCGACGAAATAGAGGAGATGCTCGACCGCGTCAGTCGGCAGGTCGAAGAAGGCATGGCCGGCGGCGGACTGCAGGTGCCGGGATCGGTTCCCGTCGATGTCGTGGATACGGGTGCTGAGTACGTCGTCACGGCTGATCTTCCGGGGTACGAGACCGACGACATCGACCTGACGCTCTCGGAGGGGACCCTGCGGCTCGAGGCGAACCGCGAGGACGAAACGACGGTGACGGACGGGGAGTATCTCCGGCGCGAGCGGAACCGAAAGGCGGCCAACCGCCGCATTCGCCTCCCCGATCCCGTCGAGGAAGACGAAGTATCGGCCGGCTACGAGGACGGCGTCCTGACGGTTCGACTGCCGAAGGTCAGGGGATCCGACGAGTCGAAGCAAATCGACATCGAGTAGCTACCGATCGCCGCCGACCCGCGTTCCGTGTGGGCGATCGCCCAGCGCGCCGTCGAACCGTCGATCACTTCACGGGACGCCAGCGTGTGCAGCGCGATCGCGACTGTCCCCCGCCGAGTCACGCCGACGGTTCGTCACTGGCGATCGGAGCGTCCCGTATATTATCTCGGTGAACCGGAGAAAGACGTCTATCTCGGGCCGAGCAACCGATTCCTCGAGCGAACGGAACTGGCGAGCGAGGACGGCGTCCTCTAAGGACAGGTGCCGGTGTGGCACCACGACCGTCGAACCGCAGACCCACACCAGAACGAGGGTTACTTCTTTGATAGATGATGGACAATGAGGGGCTATGAGCTACGACCCGCAGGAACTCGAGGCCGAGTGGCGACGCCGCTGGGCCGAGTCGGGGCGATACGAAGCCGACCCCGACGGTCGAGACGCGGACGACGTGACCTTCGTCACGGTTCCGTACCCGTATCCGAACGGCGGAATGCATATCGGACACGCCCGTACGTACACTGTCCCGGACGTGTACGCCCGGTACCGTCGCCAGCAGGGAGACAACGTTCTCTTTCCGATCGGCTGGCACGTCACCGGAACGCCGATTATCGGGGCCGTCGAACGGCTGCAAAGCGGCGACACACACCAGATCGAGAGCCTCACAAACGCGTTCGTCGTTCCCGAATCGGATCTCGCGGATCTCGAGACGCCGATGGGGTTTGCCCGCTACTTCATCGAGAACCACTACAAGGCGGGGATGCGGCAACTCGGGCTGTCGATCGACTGGCGGCGCGAGTTTACGACCAACGACGACCGCTATGCGGCGTTTATCGGCTGGCAGTACGAGACGCTGAAAGAGCGGGGGCTGCTCGAGAAGGGACTGCATCCGGTCAACTACTGTACGAACGAAGCCCAACCCGTCACGACACACGACATCTACGAGGGTGAAGACGCCGAGTTTCAGGAGTACACCCTGATCAAATTCAACGGCGCTGACGACGATGTCGTCTACCCGATGGCAACGCTGCGACCCGAGACGGTTCGTGGCGTCACCAACGCCTACGTCGACCCCGACGCGACCTACGCCCGCGCCACCGTCGACGGGGAAGCGTGGATCGTCTCCGAAGAGGCGACGGAGAAACTCGATCTGCAAGCCCGGGAGGTCTCCGTCGAGGAGACCGTCGCGGGCGCGGACCTCGTCGGCAAGCGCGTCAGAAACCCCGTCACGGACGAGGAACTCCCCATCGTTCCCGCCGAGTTCGTCGATACCGACAGCGCAACCGGCGTCGTGATGTCCGTCCCCGCTCACTCGCCCGACGACTGGATCGCCCTCGAGGAGGCAAAGGAACGGGCCGTCGACCTCGCCGATGACGGCGTCGACCCCGACGAAATCCGGGCGATCGAACCCCGTCCGGTGCTGACCCTCGAGGGCTACGGCGACTACCCCGCGAAAGACGCCGTCGAGGAACACGGCATCGAGTCCGCGAGCGATCCCGCGCTCGAGGCGGCCACACAGGAGCTGTACAACCGCGAGTTTCATCGCGGCGAACTGCTCGAGGCCTACGGCGAGTTCGCCGGAGAGATCGTCGAGGACGTCCGCGACGACCTCGATTCCCACTTCCGCCGGCGGGGCGACTTCGACGCGATGTACGACCTCGACGAGTCGGTGATCTGTCGCTGTGGCGGCGACGTCGAGGTCGCCGAGCAGGAGACGTGGTTCCTGCGGTACGATGACGAGAACTGGAGCGAGAGAGCGTTGGGGGCGATCGAGAGCCTCGATGCGATCCCCGAGACGACCCGCGAGCAGTACGTCAATACCGTCGACTGGCTCGAGGAGTGGCCCTGTATCCGCAACTACGGCCTCGGAACCCGTCTGCCGTGGGACGACGAATTCGTCATCGAACCCTTAAGCGACTCGACGATCTATATGGCCTACTACACCGTCGCCCACCGGCTCGGGGACGTCCCACCCGAGGAGCTGGACCGGGACTTCTTCGAGACGCTGTTCTACGGCGCGGACGCCGTAGACGACCCCGACGAACGCGCGCTGGAACTGCGCGAGGAGTGGGAGTACTGGTACCCCGTCGACTACCGCTGTTCCGCGAACGATCTGATCTCGAACCATCTCACGTTCTCCCTCTACCACCACGCGGAACTGTTCGACGAGGAGCAATGGCCCCGTGGGATCACCAGCATGGGGATGGGGCTGCTCGAGGGCGAGATGATGAGCTCCTCGAAGGGCCACGTCGTCCTCCCGGACGAGGCGATCGAGGAGTACGGAGCCGACACCGTGCGCTTTTTCCTCCTGAATAGCTCCGAGCCGTGGCAGGACTTCGACTGGCGGGCCGACGAGGTCGGCTCGACGCACGATCAGTTAGCGCGGTTCTGGGACCGTGCGATCGACGTCATCGAGGGTCCGGACGGCAAGCGGGAACTGGAGGAGATCGACCGGTGGTTGCTCGCCAGACTGCAGGAGACGGTCCGAGAGGTCACGGACGCGATGGACCGCTTCGAGACCCGCACCGCCAGCCAGAACGCCTTCTATCGTCTCGAGGAACGCCTCAAGTGGTACCGCCGCCGGACCGACCTCGATCGACCGGGCGCACGATGGACGCTGCGGACGGTGCTCGAGACGCGACTGCGGCTGCTCGCACCGGTGATCCCGTTCATGGCGAACGAGCTTCACGAGCGGCTGACCGGCGAGCCCGCCGAAGCCGTGCCGTGGCCGGAGCCGATACCGGAGTTCGAGGACCCGACCGTCGTCGCCGAGGAGGGGTTGGTCGCGGACGTCCTCGAGGACGTCCGCGAGATCATCGCGGTGACCGACACCGACCCCGAGGCGATCCGGCTCTACGTCGCTGCCGACTGGAAGCGGGACGCCCTCGAGACCGTGACGGACGTCGGACCGGATCGGGGGCCGGTCATGAGCGAGATCATGCAAGACGACGACCTGCGCGAGAAGGGTGACGCCGTCAACGATCTCGTCGGCGACCTCGTGGAGTTTGTCCGCGAGCGCGACGAGGGGACGCTGGCGACACTGAGCGAGATCGACGAGCGTGCGGTCTACGAAGACGCCGCCTCCTTCCTCGCCCGCGAGTTCGACGCCGACATCGCGGTCTACGCCGAGGACGGCGAGCCGGTCGATCCCGACGATAAGGCGGGCCAGGCCCGCCCGTTCCGCCCGGCGATCCACCTCGAGTAACGACGGCGACCGTTTTCCCGGTCGGCCGTGAGACAGCCGGTTCTTCGCCGCCACGCCGATCGGTAATGCGAAAATATAGGGCGGCGTCGCCCCCACGCCTAACTAATGAGCGACGCGGGATACGACCACGCGGCAGTCGAACGGCGCTGGCAAGAGGCGTGGGACGACGCGGACGTCTACCGGACGCCCGACGAGGTCGACGATCCGACCTACGTCCTGGGGATGTACCCCTACCCGTCCGGAAAGCTCCACATGGGCCACGTCCGAAACTACACGATCACGGACGCGTACGCCCGCTTCCGTCGGATGCAAGGCGACGACGTCCTCCATCCGATGGGCTGGGACGCGTTCGGTCTCCCCGCGGAGAACGCGGCCAAAGAGCGCGACACCAACCCGCGGGACTGGACGCTCGACTGCATCGAGACGATGCGCGACCAGATGGAGGCGATGGGCTTTGGCTACGACTGGGACCGCGAGGTCACTACCTGCGAGCCGGAGTACTACCGGTGGAACCAGTGGCTCTTCAGGCGGTTCTACGAGGAGGATCTCGTCGAGCGCCGCGACGCCGAGGTCAACTGGTGTCCCCACTGCGAGACCGTCCTCGCCGACGAGCAGGTCGAAGGCGAGGCGGAACTGTGCTGGCGCTGTGATACGCCGGTCGAACAGCGCGAACTCGACCAGTGGTTCCTGCAGATCACCGCGTACGCCGACGAATTGCTCGAGGACATCGACGATCTGGAGGGGTGGCCAAACTCGGTGCGCCAGATGCAGCGCAACTGGATCGGCCGCCAGCACGGGACCGAGGTCGAGTTCGATGTGGAGGGGTACGGTCCGGTCACGGCCTTTACGACCCGCATCGACACCATCCACGGCGCGACTTTCTTCGCGCTCGCGCCCGACCACCCGATCAGCGAGGAACTCGCCACGGAGGACGACGACGTTCGGCGCTTCATCGAGGCGGAGGCCGATCCCGAAGGCGACGAGCCAAACGGCGTTGCGACCGGACTGACGGCCACGAACCCCGTCACCGGCGACGAGATTCCGGTCTACGTCGCGGACTTCGTCCTTTCCGATGTCGGCACGGGCGCGTTGATGGCCGTGCCCGGGCACGACGAACGCGACCACGCCTTCGCGGAGAAACACGATCTGGACATCGTCCCGGTCATCGCCCCCGAACCCGAGGCGGGTGAGGACCCCGAAGCACCCGACATCGAGGAGACGGCTTACACCGAAGACGGCGTCCTGATCAACTCCGGCGACTACTCCGGGCTGGACAGCGAGACGGCCCGCGAGCGCCTGACCGAGGAGATCACAAGCGCCGAGGCGGCCACGCAGTACCAGCTTCGCGACTGGGGGATCTCCCGCCAGCGCTACTGGGGGACGCCGATTCCGGTCGTTCACTGCGACGACTGTGGTCCCGTGCTGGTCCCGGAGGAAGAGCTGCCGGTCGAACTGCCCGATTTCATCAACACGACCGGGAACCCGTTAGACGCCGCCGAGGAGTGGAAGGAAACGACGTGTCCGGAGTGTGGGGCCGGCGCGACCCGCGAGACCGACACGATGGACACCTTCGTCGACTCCTCGTGGTACTTCCTGCGGTACGTCTCGCCGGACCTCGATGACGCGCCGTTCGACCGCGAGCGAGCCAACGACTGGATGCCGGTCGACCAGTACGTCGGCGGCATCGAACACGCCGTGATGCACCTGCTGTACTCGCGGTTTTTCACCAAGGTGCTTGCCGACCACGAGGGACTCGAGCACCGCGAGCCCTTTACGAACCTGCTGGCTCAGGGGATGGTCCAGTTGGACGGCGAGAAGATGTCCAAATCGAAGGGCAACGTCGTCTCGCCCCAGCGCATCGTCGAGGAGTACGGCGCGGACACCGCGCGGCTGTTCATGATGCAGGCCGCCCAGCCCGAACGCGACTTCGACTGGAGCGAGGAGGGCGTCCGCTCGACCTACGCCTTCCTCGCTCGGCTGAAGGGGATGGTCGAAGACGCCGCCGCGGAGCAACCGGACGGCGACGACGACGCCGTCGCCAGCTACGTCGACGCCGAAATCGACGCGACGGTCGCCATCGCTACCGACGAGTACGCGGACCTGACGTTCAACCGCGCGCTGCGGGAGACGCAGGACCTCGTGCGGACGCTCCGTCAGTACGCCGACTACACTGACCCCCACGCGGAAACCTACGAGCGGGGACTGTCGGCCGTGGTTCGGCTGCTCGCGCCCGTCGCACCCCACCTCACCGAGGAGCTGTGGGACGAACTCGGCCACGACGGCTTCGTGGTCGACGCCGGGTGGCCGACCGCCGACGTCGACCGCGACCGCGTCGAAAAGCGCCGGCGGCTGGTCGAGAACACCCGCGAGGACGTGCGGGACATCATCGACGTGGCCGGGATCGAGGATCCCCAGCGGATCGACGTCGTCATCGCCCCCGACTGGAAGTACGATGCCCTCGAGATCGCGATCGAAAGCGACGCCGACAACCTGATCGGCGAACTCATGGGCGAGTCACACATCCGCGAGCAGGGCGACGCCGCCGCCAGTTTCGGACAGGATCTGCAGGTCGAGCGGGAAGCCCTCGAGCGGACGCTCGCACCCGAGGAAGAACACGACGCGCTCGAGGCCGCCGCGTGGCTGCTCGAACGGGAGTTCGACGCGCCGGTCCGGGTGGTTCGCGCCGACGAGGCCGACGAGAGCGTGCTGAAAAACGCCGAACCCGGAAGGCCGGCGATCGAGATCGAGGACTGATCGGCGCGTCCCCGGTGGGTCTGTGACTGCATCGCCGGCCGGAACCCGACGATCACTCACTCCTCGGTATCGTCCGGTTGATAGCGGTACTCCCCGTCGAACGACATCCCCGAGCAGTTGGGAAAGTCCGCGGCCTCCGGACAGCCCTGACAGTCGTCGGTCGCCGTCAGCCCCTTGTGGACGATATACGGGAGCAGGAAGGCGACGAACAGGCCGGCCGTCACGAGTCGAGCGTCCGGACGGAACACGAACGGAAAGGCGGTCACCGCGAGTCCGACGGCAAGCAACGCCTTGCTGGCTATGCGAGTGGTCGCCGTTCGCGTTCCGGGAAGGAGTTTGCCGACGACCATCGGTGCCACGAGGCCGAACCCGGCGAGATAGAACGCGGACGTCGGAAACTCGAACAGGCCCAGCGCCGGTCGAACGAGTCGCACGACGCTCAACGCGAGCAACGACAGGATCGCCACCGGGTAGACGATAAAACAGCCCATACACACACGCTGGCCGTAGAGCTCGAACGTGTGGTGGGAGTAGTATTCACAGGTCGGATGGTGTGCTAACAACAGCGGATCGCGTTCTCCGAGTCGCTGTACGACCACCCGGATCGGATTCCACATCCTACTGGTACTGGTTCAGGTCCTCGTTACAGTGTTTACACGTCGAGGCACCGACCTTGACCGTCTCCTGACAGTCCGGGCAGATCCAAACGGTCTCTTTGTTGCTGAAATAGTAGTACACGCCGTAGGGAAGACAACAGAGGACCCCGATGAGGATCCAGATGGCGTCTCCCGTAAACTCGCTCGTGGTTTCTAACTCCGACATCAGCCGACAAATGAGAATCAAGTGAGATATAACTTTTCATCTATTTATTTCCCATAATTTTCAGGGGAAGATATATTCTACAGCGTGGAAACGCCGGTTCGAGAACGACGATGGAGATGCCCTCCGACCGGACAATCCAGTGGCTGAGAAACGGGCGCGTAGCCGGTCCCTCAGTTGGCAGCGACCTCGAGGTTCGCCTCGGTTTCCTTTCCGATCGCTTCGACGATGAGTTCGGCGACGTCGACGATCTCGATTTCGTCCTCGTAGCCGCCGGTCTTGCGGCCGTCCTCGTACATCGTCATGCACATCGGACAGGCGACGACGAACTTCTCGACGTCGGGACCGTTGTCGGTGTCCTCGAGCGCTTCGCGAATACGTTCCTCGCTCGGTTTGGGTTCTTCCTCGAAGTCCATCCAGAGGCCGCCACCGCCGCCGCCACAACAGAAGGAGTCGTCGCGGTTACGGGGCATCTCGTCGAGCTCACAGCCCGTGGCTTTGATGAGTTCACGCGGAGCCTCGTACTCGTCGTTGTACCGGCCAAGATGACAGGGATCGTGGTACGTGACGGTGTAGTCGAGTTCGTCGCCGTTCAGGTCGAGTTTGCCCTCGGAGACGAGTTCCTCGACGGCCTGCGTCCAGTGCAGGACGTCGATTTCTCCATCGGCGTTCCACTGGTCGGTGTACTCGAAGGGCATCATCGGATCGTCGGCGAACTCGTCGAAGTTGAGTTCCGGATACTCGTTTTTGAACGTGTTGTAGGAGTGAGGGTCGGTACAGACGATCTTGTCGAACTCACACTCCTCCCAGGTCTCGACGTGGTGGCCGGCGAGTTCGACGTAGAGCAGTTCCTCGCCGACCCGGCGGATGTCGTTGCCGTCGTACTTCTCGTCGTCGAAGAGGATGCCGAAGCTGACGTCGGCTTCCTGCAGAATGGTCGCCAGCGAGCGGGCGACCTGCTTGTTGCGCTCGTCGTAGCTCGGGAAGTCGCCGACGTACCAGAGGTAATCGACCTCCTCCTCGCGGGCGTCGGCCACGTCGAACTCGAGTTCCTCCGTCCACTCGCCGCGGTCCCGGGGCGAATCGCCGAAGGTGTTGCCGTTTTGCATGACGTTCTGGAAGACGTCCTGCATGCTGGGGGCGACGTCGCCCTGATCGGTCATCTGGCGGTTGAGTCGGGTGAAGCTCTTGAGGTGCTCGATCTCGACGGGACAGGCATCCATACAGGCCATACAGGCCATACAGGACTCCATCGTCTCCGTGTTGATGACGCTCGTGCCGCCGTCGGCGATGATCGGCTTCTCCTCGCCGCCGGCCTCGAGTTCCTCACGGTACCGTTTGAGGTCGAGAATGACGTTGCGCGGATCCAGCGGGCGATCGGACGCCTTCGCGGGACAGACCGACGAACACCGGCCACACTTGGTACAGGCGTCCTGATCGAGCAGTTCCTTCCAGGTGAAGTCGTCGATGGACTCGGCGTTGGTCGCGTCGAGGTCGGACGGAACGTTCGGCAGGCGATTACCGGCATTCTCGTCGCGCGTGACGACGTTCGCGAACGAGGAGATCATGTGGAACGGCTTGGCGTAAGGGACCCACGCGATGAAGAAAAACGCGATCAGCGAGTGGGACCACCAGGCCAGCCAGTGGAGGTTTTCGACGTTCAGACCGGCACCGTTCAGGCCCGCCTGTTCGGCACCCAGCGTCGGTAGCCCGATCGCCTCGAAGCCAAGCGCCATCCCGTAGGCGACGAAACTGACGATCTCGTGGTCGGGCAGTCCCTGTGAGTACACGCGCAGTCCCTCGAGCAGGAAGCCACCGACCCCGAGCGCGAACAGCGTCCAGATGAAAACGTCGTCCTCGGTGGAGGTATGACGGCCCCAGAGGCGGTGGTTTCGGACCCAGTACCGGCGGTAGATCGCCATCCCGATACCGACGACGAAAAGCAGCCCCAGCGCGTCGACGATGAACTGGTAGGCGAGGTAGAAGTCACCGTCCCAGAACGAGAGGTGCAGGAGTTTCTTGGCGGCGTACTCCTCGGCCATCAGGATCAGCGTCGCGATAAACAGCGTCAGGAAGCCCCACAGAATAAAGGAGTGCATCAGGCCGCCGTAGAGGTCCCTGTTAAACTGTTTCTCGTTCGAGAGGACGATCTTGGACGCGTTGACGATCCGACTCGAGAGGTCGTCCAGCCGAGCGAACGAGTCGTCGTCGCCCTCGGCGTACCGGCTGAACCGCTGATAGACACCGTAGAGGAACACGGCGATGGCGGTAAACGCCAGCAGGTAAAACACCGCGTACCCGGTGTCGCTGATCCCCCAGTACGTCTCCCTCGCCACCTCCGTCTGGGCTACCACGTTCATATACAAGCACGTGCATGGCTGTGACTTAATTCTTGTCACCCCGTCCCGCAGTCGACCCCGTTGCCGTCCCGCGAAAATTTTCGCGCGATTTCGAGTTCATAATTGTCATCCGTGTTCGATTCCCGCCCAACGCTATCTGGCAACAGGCTTAAATAGCCGCCCGTCGGGAGTGTCCACGCATGAACGAAAAAACCGAGGAGCTCCGGGATATCTTCACCGACGTCACCGACGGGGAGGAAACGGTCACCGAATCCCAGGAGAACACCCGCGGCTCCCTCGAGCGGGACGAGCGCTCCGACGAGGAGCGACTCGAGAGCGTCGTGACCCAGATGCGCGAGCGATACGGGTTCGAGACGGCGCTTTCGACCGAGGAGTTGATCGAGGTGGCGAGAGCCTTCTACGACGGAACGAGCGACGAGGCGGTCGCCGACGAACTCGGCGTCGATCCGGACGAGGTCTTCGAGGCGCGGCTGTCATTGCACCTCTTCGACGAGGACGACGCCGACGAGGTCGACCTCGCGGCGATCCGCGACCGGGACGAGGACGACGCCACGCTCGCCGACGAGTACGACGTCAGCGAGGAGCAGATCCGGCGGTACCGACGCGTCGCGCAGGCTGAAGACCAGTCACGGACCGCAAACGACCGCTACCGCGACGAGTTCGACAGCATCCTCGCGGACGCCGAACTCACCGGCCGCATGACGACCGACGTCCGCGAGGACGGACTCGAGGACGCGACCGAGGGAATGGAGACCGACGTCGATTTCTAGCTCCGAAACGATAGCCGGGACGTCGACTGGAGGATTCGGGCTTCGGTTCCGGCAGTTCGTTCCCGGACTGGCCCGTTCAACCGGCCGGAAACCTCGTCCGAACGCGATCCGAACCTTCTTGGAGGAACGGGCGGCCAGACGCCCCGTGCCAGTAGACCGCGTTTCGTTCAGTGACCTCCGGACCGCCGCCTACTGTCCGCGGAAGTGGTACTATCGACGGACCCGCGACGAGGACCGGGAGCCGCCGCCGGAAGTCGATGCGATCCGGGCGCTTGCAACCCGCTACGAGGGGTTGCTCGACTCCCCGTCGGGCGTACTCGAGGACGAACCGATCGCCGTCGCTCCGGCCCGGTACCGCGATCGGCTGGCGGCCACCAAACGGACCCTCGAAGACGACGGCCACTGGACGCGACTGCTCGAGCCCCGGGCACAGGCCGTGCTTGTGACCGGCCGTCGCTGTCGCGGGATCGTCCACAAGGTACTCGCGGACCCGATCGAACCCGCACTCGTGTCCGCAGGCGAACCGCCGGAACACGGGGTCTGGTCGTCGCAGTCGGTCCATGCTGTCGCGGCCGCCAAGGCGCTGGCCTGGGAGCACCGAACGTCGATCGATCGGGCCTGGATCGAGTACCCTGCCTACGGCGTCGTGCGATCCGTCGAGTTGACGACGCGACGAAAAGCGAGGTACCGGAGCGTGCTCCGGACGGTTCGGGAACTGGACGGCCCACCGCCACGGACCAGCAACCGCTCGAAGTGTACCGCCTGTGAGTTCGCCTCCGACTGTGGCGTCAGAACCCGGACGCTCCGCTCGCTGCTCGGGTTCACGGACTAGTGGCGATCGAGCCAGTCCTCGATCTCGTCGGCCAGCGCGCCCCGCCGGTGGATCGTCTCGGTCGAGAGATCGACGACCGTACTCTCGGTTCCCGGGGTTTCGCCGCCGTCGACGACGACCGCCGCCTCGCGTACCCGTTCGCCGATGTCGTCGACCCGGCGGGCGCTTGGCTCGCCGCTGACGTTGGCGCTGGTCGACGTGATCGGCCGTTCGGCGCGCTCGAGCAACTCCAATGCCGGCTTACAGTCCGGGATCCGGATCCCGACCCGGTCGCGGCCGGCGGTGAGCACGTCGGGCACGACGTCGCGGCGTTCACAGAGGAGCGTGACGGGGCCGGGAAGGAACCGCTCGGCAAAGGCCCGCTCGCGCTCGGTCGCGTGAACGTACTGCTTACGGACCGTCTCGAACCGCGGGACCCCAAGCGAGATCGGTTTCGACCGGTCGCGCCCCTTGATCTCGAACGCGCGCTCGACCGCGTCGGGATCGACGGCGTCGACGCCCAGTCCGTAGACCGTCTCGGTCGGATAGACGACCGGCTCCCCCTCGCGGATCGCCGTCGCGGCCCGCTCGAGGGCGGTCTCGCTCACGTTACCGTCCACGTTCGCATCCGCGTTTCCGCCCATACCGGAGACTCGCATCGGCACGGGAAAAAACGTACCGTCGTCACTCGAGACCGAGTTCCGACTCGAGGGCGTCGTACTCGGGGAACTCGGGCCACTCGGTCGCGACCCACGCGCCCTCGATCGTTCGCTGCTCGTCGATAGCAAAGAAGGCAAGCCGCGGTTCGCTGATGCCTGCCATTCCGTCGAGGTCGTGGGCGATCCCGTACGCGCGTGCGACCTCGTTGCCGGGATCGGCAAAGAGGGCGAAGGGGTAGTCGTTAGCCTCGAGAAATCGCTTGACGCCGTAGGGAGTCGACGCCGTGAGACCGACGACCCGCTCCTCGCGGTCGTCCCAGCCGCGCTCGTGGAGTTCGTCCCAGACGTACTTGGCGAGAAACGAGCCGGTCATCGGGGTGAAAACGAGGATGGTTCGTCCCTCGGCGACCAGCCCCGACAGCGACCGGTCCGTCCAGTACTCGTCGTTGACCAGCGGTCGGGTAAACTCGGGCGCGTCGTCGCCCGGTTCGACGTGGTCCGTCGACTCGAGCGAGACGACCTCGAACTCCGGCATCAGGCG
This sequence comes from Halopiger djelfimassiliensis, assembly GCF_000455365.1. Classification (GTDB taxonomy): domain Archaea; phylum Halobacteriota; class Halobacteria; order Halobacteriales; family Natrialbaceae; genus Halopiger_B; species Halopiger_B djelfimassiliensis. The sequence goes on along the minus strand of NZ_HG315687.1, from coordinate 338,942 downwards.
TCACCCCCCGCAGGCGTGTCCGCAGTGTCGGGCTCGGCGTCCGCCGAACCGTAGGTCGACTCGAGGTAGTCGACGATGTTCGCGCTCTCGGCCATCGTGATCCCGGTGTTGTCGTCGACGATGACCGGGACGGTGCGGACGCCGGCGACGCGTTTGACGACGTCCCGTTTCGAGTGCATCGGTTCGACGAACCGCGACTGATACTCGAGATCGTACTCGTTTAACAGCCGCGTCACGCGTTCACAGTACGGACAGCCTTGCAGCCGGTAAAACGTGATCGGGCGGTCGGCGGACGGTTCCATACACGTTCGTTCGGGAAACGCGCGGGTAAACGTGTCGTCGGCGGAAAGCGGACCCGAAAATGGTAAACGGTTAACCGATCGGGTGATAACGCTGTACATCAATGGCGTTGGCTCCCCTGCTCGAGGTTCCGTTGGACGCCTACGAAGTTCCGGTCGTGGGTGTCGAGGTCGCCCAGTCGATGGTGACGATACTCGGTGCGATCGCCGTCGCCATCCTCATCGGTCTCTCCGGGTTTTTCTCCTCGTCCGAAATCGCGATGTTCAACCTGCCGAAACACCGTCTCGAGGGGATGATCGAGGACGAGGTAAGGGGTGCACGGCTGGTCAAAACGCTCAAGGACGACCCACATCGGTTGCTCGTGACGATCCTCGTCGGCAACAACATCGTCAACATCGCGATGTCCTCGATCGCGACGGCGATCCTGTCGATCCACTTCGGCGGACTGGCCGGGGTGTTGCTGGCGACGTTCGGGATCACGGCGCTCGTGTTGCTGTTCGGCGAGAGCGTTCCCAAGTCCTACGCCGTCGAGAACACCGAGTCGTGGGCGGTTCGCATCTCGAAGCCGTTGAAGGCCACGGAGTACCTGCTGTTCCCGCTGATCGTCCTCTTCGATTACCTCACGCGGCAGGTCAACAGGCTCATCGGCTCGACCGGTGCGATCGAATCACCGTACGTCACCCGTGACGAGATTCAGGAGATGATCGAGTCCGGCGAACGCGAGGGCGTCTTGGAGGAAGAAGAACACGAGATGCTCACGCGTATCTTCCGCTTTAACAACACGATCGTCAAGGAGGTGATGACGCCGCGACTCGACATGACGGCGGTGCCGAAAGACGCCGATATCGACGAGGCGATCGAGACCTGTATCCAGAGCGGCCACGCACGGATTCCCGTCTACGAGGGCAGTCTCGATAACGTCCTCGGCGTCGTCCACATCCGCGATCTGGTCCGGGATCTCAACTACGGCGAGACCAGTTCCGACGACCTCGAACTCGCGGATCTCATCCAGCCGACGCTACACGTCCCCGAATCGAAAAACGTCGACGAACTCCTCACGGAGATGCGGGAAAACCGGATGCATATGGCGATCGTCATCGACGAGTTCGGCACCACCGAGGGGCTGGTGACGATGGAGGACATGATCGAGGAGATCATCGGCGAAATCCTCGAAGGCGGCGAGGAACAGCCGATCGAGGAGATCGACCCCGACACCGTCCTCGTCCGGGGCGAGGTCAACATCGAGGACGTCAACGAAGCCCTCGAAATCGACCTTCCAGAGGGCGAGGAGTTCGAAACCATCGCCGGGTTCATCTTCAACCGCGCCGGCCGACTCGTCGAAGAGGGCGAGGAGATCGAGTACGACGGCGTCCGGATCACCGTCGAAGACGTCGAGAACACCCGCATCATGAAGGCCCGACTGCACAAACTCGAACGGCCCGTCGAGGGCGACGAGAACGGATCGCCCGAGGGCAACGACGCCGGCGACGTTACCGACAGCCCGCTCGAGTGAGCCGGGTTTTCAGGGGGTTGCGTCGACGGCCGCTTCGATCTCGGTCGCGACCGCGGGCGGAACGGCGAGTCGTCGCGGGCCCGGAACGTACTGCCCGTCCGGTTGTGCGTAGCTGAGGGTGAGAACGACGGCGTCGCCGAGTCGGTGGGTCCTGACGTCTTCGATCACCTCGAGATCGATCGCCTGTTCGGGATCGTAGAGGTAGATCACCCGGTCGGCGGGATCGAACACCCCAACCGAGCGAAGGAAGGAGGCGAGAACGAGCGCGACGAGTGCGAGCGGAATCAGTAACGCGGCCGTCGCGGTGAACGGGCCGGCACCGACGCCACCCAGCAGTTCGCGCTGGGAAACGAATCGACCGGCAGCCATCAGCCCGCCGATGACGAGCAACATTGCGATCGTCCCCAGCGTCGCGTCGACGGCCCGATCGAATCCGGGTCCCGTCAGGGACTGTCCGGGGAGCCAGCGGTCGGCGTCGCCGACGACGGTAACCACGAGGATCGTCACCAGAATCGCGCCGAAGAGAGCGCCGAGTACCACGAGACCTTGCGACTGGATAGCAACGTCGTACAGCCGCCAGAGAACGATGATCGTAATCGTCGCGAAGAAGGTCCCGACGCCGAACGACCACAGCAGGCGAACGGTTCTCGAGGTCGTGGCGTCGCGTCGCCACTGTATCGTCTCGGAGTCGGCCGGATCCACGGGCGCGTCCTCGTCCATACGTCGAACTGGCGACCGATCGTGTAAAGACCGTTCGGTGTCGGTACAGGTGCTGCGAACGCGACGGGTCGTTGCGGCCCGTGGCTACGTCAACAGCGCCGCGAAGGCGTAGTAGCCGACGAACGAGACGGTGATCGCACCGGCCAGCGAGGCGATCCACGCGAGAACGGTGTATCCCATCTTGCGGGCGCTGACGCCGCTACCGCCGGAGCCTGCGGCCGCGTACCCGCTGCCGATGATCGCGCTGACGATGATCTCGTTGAACGAAACCGGAATGCCGTACAGAACGGCCGTCTGGGCGATCATAAACGACGGGATGAGCGCGGCGATCGAACGCCGTGGGCCCAGCGAGGAGTAATCCTGCGAGATCGCCTTGATCATCCGCGGTGCGCCGGTCCACGAACCGATCAGCAGGCCGACGCCGCCGCCGACGAGCAACGCCGGCAAGGGGAGTCCGACGTCGCCCGACAGCGGGATCAGCGGACCGATCGCCAGCCCGACCTGACTGCCACCCGCCGAAAAGGCGACGAGCCCGCCGAGAACGAGCAGGAAGTGTCGTTCACCGCGTTCGGTACCGACCCGAAGGTCGAGCGCGATCGCCCCCGCCCAGAGGGCGGCGATGACGACCGTTACCGCGACGACGGCGACCGTCGCCGGGCCGGGAAGCCAGCCGCTCGTCGCTTCGGCGATCGATGCGCCGCCGGCCTGACCGGGTTCGAGGATGGCGAACTCGATGTTGGCGACGAGCGCACCGACCACGGCCGCAAGCGCGACGATGAAATGCTCCTCGGCGATCGGTTCGGCACGCAGCACTCGAGCGATCGCATACGAGAGACCGCCGCCGACGAACGGCGTCAGGATCCACAGCGTCGCGATCTCGGCGTATTTCGGCCACGCGGGATCGCCGCCCATCGCGAAGCCGACGCCGATGACCGCACCCGTGACCGTAAACGCCGTCGCGATCGGATAGCCGGCGAAGACCCCGGTCGCGACCAGTCCGGCCGCGATCACCAGCGCGATCGTCGCGGCCATCGGCGACAGTGTCACGCCGCCGATCAGTTCCGTCCCGACCGCCTCGGAGACGTTTGCCCCCTGTAACACGGCCCCGGTAAACCCGAGGATACCGACGAGAAACCCCGCTCGCATCACCGAGATCGCGTTCGCGCCGACAGCGGGCGCAAACGGCGTCGAACCGCTCGAGCCGGCACCGATCGCCCACGCCATAAAGAGGCTAGCAATCGCAGCGACCAGAAACGTCGCAACCGTCGCGGGGTCGACCATCTACGGGAGGTCTACTGGGCGATCCTACAAGTGTGTGCCGACCTCGGGTCGCCGGCGGCGAAACCGATTCGGACAGCCCATCGTCGGACCGACCGGGGACCATCACGGGAGAGGATCGTACACTTGCCAGTAATTAGATACCAATAGCTGTTTCCGTAACTGGTAACCGATATCATGTCGCACCTACAACCAGAAAACGCTATTTTTTCGATATTCAGGCATTGAAAGCCCCGTTTAGAATCTTAACAATTAAATCAACCCCATGTTACTACCTCCGTAGAGCAATGCAAGACGATGGTAACACGTTCGATAGGCGACAGTATCTGAAACTGTCCGGTGTGGCAGGAATTACCGTCACGGGGTTGGCAGGCTGTCTCGAGGGCAGCGGCGACGGGGACGGCGACGACGATGGCCCCGAAGCGACGGGCGAAAACGAGATCATCGCGGGCACGGAACCCGGCTTCCCGCCGTTCGAGATGGTCGAGGACGGTGAGCTGGTCGGGTTCGACATCGACCATCTGGAGGCCGTCGTCGACGAAACCGACTACGAACTGGCTGGCTGGCAGGAACTGGAGTTCGACTCGCTGATCCCCGCGCTGGAAAACGGCAAGATCGACGTGATCGCGGCGGCGATGACGATCAACGAGGACCGCAAACAACGGATCGCGTTCTCCGATCCCTACTACAGTTCCGATCAGTCGGTACTCGTCCAGAGCGGCGGCGGTTTCCAGCCGTCGGCGCTCGAGGACCTCGCGGACAAGCAGATCGGAGCGCAGTCGGGAACGACCGGCGAAGCGATCGTTCAGGAGAACCTGATCGACGAGGGGCTGATCGACGCGACCGACTACGATTCGTACGACAGCTACGTGCTGGCAGTCCAGGACCTCGAGCGCGGACTGCGCGATGCGGTCGTTCTGGACCAGCCGGTCGCCCGGACGTTCGAAGCCAACCGCGACGTCGAGGCGGCGTTTACGTTCGAGACCGGCGAGGAGTACGGACTCGGCGTTCGGCAGGGAGACGAGGACCTGCAGGCCGCGCTCAACGACGGGATCGCGGCCGTCGAGGAGTCCGGCGAGTACGAAACGCTGACCCAGGACTGGTTCGGCGAATAACTGACCGAGTATGGACTTCGTCGGACAGCTAGCGGCGGCAGTGACGGCAGTACCGGTCGACCAGTTGCAACTGCTGGCGATCGGTGAGGAACAGGTCGGGAACCATCTCGGTGAGGACTGGGCGTTCGTCGTCCGGAACGCGGACTACCTGCTGTGGGGGACGGCCATCACGATCGCGCTTACGGTGACGAGCCTCCTGCTTGGCTTTCTCGCGGGCTTTCCGGCCGGCGCGATCGAAGCCTACGGGAGCGGCTCCCCTCGGGCGTTCGTCCGCAAGTTCGGCGTCCTGTTGCGCGGGACGCCGATTATCGTCATCATGATCTTCACGTACTTCGTGTTGCCTATCGAGGTCGTTCTCGGATCGGTCGAGGCCGTCCTCCGGGCGATCGAGTTCGTCCTCGGTCCAACGCCGTTTACCGTTCCCACGGCCGTCCCGGAGGCGTTTTTCGCGGCGACGATCGCGCTCGGCTTCCGGAGCGCCGCGTACCAATCACAGATCTTCCGTGGCGCGTTACAGAGCATCGACGAGGGCCAGATGGAGGCCGCTCGCTCGATCGGAATGAGCCGACTCGAGGCGATCCGACACGTGATCGTTCCCCAGGCGCTGCGCCGCAGCGTTCCGGGGTTCCAAAACGAGTTTACCATCGTGTTGAAGGACACGTCGATCGCGTTCGCGATCGGCCTCGGGGAACTGCTCAAGCGCAGCCACGACCTGTTTACACAGCAGACGACGGCCGTGCTCGAAGTTATCCTCTTTATCAGCCTGCTGTACTTCGTGTTGACCTTCACGACCAATCGGACGCTCGATTTCGTGAGCAACCGTTTCGCAATTCCGGGTGAATCATCGTGAGCGAGCCTCGTACAACCGAGACGACCGACAGTACCGAACGAACGACCGGCGCAACCGGGACGAAACCCCTGTTGCGCATCGAAGACCTCTGGAAGTCCTACGGCAACGAGGACGTCCTCTGCGGCGTCGACCTCACGGTCGACCGTGGCGACGTCGAGGTGCTTGTCGGACCCAGCGGCAGCGGCAAATCGACGATGCTGCGGTGTATCAACCGGCTGACCGAGATCGACAGCGGCAGTATCTATCTCGAGGACATGGAGGTCACCGCGCCCGAGACCGACCCGAACGAAGTCCGCCAGCAGATCGGGATGGTGTTCCAAGACATCAACCTGTTCGCACACCTCACCGCGCGCAAGAACATCACGCTCGGATTGCGCAAGGTGCGCAACCTGAGTGAGGCCGAAGCGCGCCAGCGGGCCGACACCGAACTCGAGCGCGTCGGACTGGCCGATCAGGCCGACTCGTACCCGGCACAGCTGTCCGGCGGCCAGAAACAGCGCGTCGGAATCGCGCGCGCGCTGGCGATGGACCCCGAGGTCATGCTGTTCGACGAACCGACGAGCGCGCTCGATCCCGAGCTGAGCAACGAGGTGCTCGAGGTGATGCACGAACTCGTCGCCGAGGGGATGACGATGGTCGTCGTCACCCACGAAATGCGCTTTGCCCGGAACGGCGCGAGCAGCATGTCGTTCCTCGACGGGGGCGAAGTCATCGAACGCGGACCGCCGGAGGATCTCTTCGAGAATCCGAGTCACGAGCGAACCGCCCGGTTCTTCGAGAGCATTCGCCATGACTGACCGCGCGGAGGTGACGAACCCATGAGCGAAACGAAACAGCTGGCGATCGGGCGGCTCCGAACGTCGATCGATCACGCGGGTCGGCTCCTGACGGTGCTTGCCGGCGTCGCCTTCTGGGGCTGGCTGGTCACGCGCTGGCTCTACGACTGGACGCTCGCCCGATGGGGCATCGGACCGGGTGCCGGCGAGTCGTTCGTCCCGGCGGAACCGTTCGCGTCCGCCGCAGCGTCGGTCGAGGGTACCGCGTCATCGCTTGGCCCGCTTGGCGTTCCGATCGGCTGGCTGGCCGGGCTCCTCGACGGGATGGCGCTTGCGGCCGACATCGCGCCCGCACTCGCGACCGGCGCGTGGTATACGGTCGTACTGACGGCCGTCAGCCTCACGTTCGGCTTCTGTATCGCGGTTCCGGTCGCCGTCCTCCGGGTGTACGGTGGGCCGTTCAGGTGGGTCGCGCTGGCCTACACCGAGTTGATCCGCGGGACGCCGCTTCTGGCACAGCTGTTCGTGCTCTACTACGGCCTGCCGCTTGCCGTCTGGCTCAACGACGTCGACGTCATCGGCCGCGGGTTCATCCCCGAGTACGCGTTCTGGATCGCCATCATCGGCTTTACGATCAACGGCTCGGCCTACCAGTCCGAGTACATCCGCGGCGCGCTCGAGACCGTCGACGAGGGGCAACTGACGGCCGCCCGCGCCCTCGGTCTCTCGAAACTCGAGGGGATCCGATACGTCATGCTTCCACAGACGTTTCGGTACGCGATTCCGGCGTGGACGAACGAACTCGTCTACCTGATCAAGTACTCCTCGCTGGCGGGCTTCGTGACGGTCCCGGAGCTGTACTACCGCGCCAGCCGCATCGCGTCCTCGACGTTCGAGTACACGCCCATCTTCACGCTGTTGGCGCTCGTGTATCTCGGGCTGGTCCTGTCGGCGACGAACCTGATGGGACGGCTCGAGCGCCGCGTCGCGGTGCCGGGGATCGGACAGGTCGACGGTCGCAAGCAGGAGCGCGAGGAGTAACGGCTTCCTCGCGGCGATACACGGCGCTTTTTGACTCGAGAGGTCCGGGAACACGGAGTACCGCGGCTCGACGGGGTCGTCAGGGTCCGCGAAGAAAAGCCCGGACGGCGGTTCAGTTCGTCGTCGAGCGCGAGGCGTCGTCGGCCTCCGGCGGCGGCTCCGCGCCCTCGATGGCCTCGGCCGCGTCCGTGTCCTTCTCGACTTCGACGTGCCAGCGGTCGACCTCGTCGTCGAGTTCCGCGAGCCGATCCGAGATGTCCGATTTCAGCACGTCGTCGTTGACGTTGACCTCGAAGATGAACTGCTCGCCGTTGTCGCCGCTTCGCGTGGACTGCTGGACGTTCGCGCTGATGAGTTCGTTATCGAAGTAGTACGGTGCAAGCTGTGTCATCACGTTCTGGTAGACGGTGTCCTCGACCCGGCGCAACGCCTTGCGTCCGGCGGAGTCGGCCGCCCGCGCGACGTAGTCGATCGACTCTTTCCAGTTGTCCACCGCGGCCTCCGGATCGTCCTCCTCGAGTTGTTCGTAGGACTCCGAGAGTTTCTCGCCCGCGGTCTTGATGTCCTCGTCGGGTCCTTTGCCGGCCTTCTCGCCTTTGCCCTCCTCGACGCTTGCCTGATCGGCAGTCTTCTCGCTGACGTCGGACTCGAGGGTCTCGTGGGCCTTGGGTCGCCACTCCTCCCACTCCTCGAACGCGCGGGCAAAGCGTGCGCCGTAGGCCTGATCCGGATCGTGGACGCCGGCGTCCCGAAGCGCGCGGGTGATGCGTTCGCCGTGTTCGACGACGTCGCCCCAATCGCCGCGAACCTTGAATCCCGAGATGCTCTCTTCCATTCGACTGGCCGGGTGGTAAGGCGCGGATCGGTATAAACTTCTCCGCCGCAGGATCCACCCCCGGAGGGGGTGCGGCGAGTAATCGGCAGTTGGGCGGTGAAATACCCCGCACACGGTGGCGCGGGGAACTCGCGCTGCTTTCCGGTTAGAAGGTCTGCCCGGTGCCGGCGCTCGCTCCGGGGCTTCCCTGCATGCCTCCCTGCTGGCCGGTCATCTGCTGGCCGCCCGTCTGCTGGCCAGTCATCTGCTGGCCACCCATCTGCTGGCCGGTCATCTGTTGGCCACCCATCTGCTGGCCGACCATTCCGAGCACGGTCTCACAGGAATCCATCGTACGCTCGATGGCCGTGATCGTCTCGGCGACGTGGGGGTGTTGTTGCTGGTACTGCCGGAGTTCGGGCAGTCCCTCGGTCGCGACGCGGATGAAGGTATCAGCTACTTCCGGGCCGAACATCGAATCCCTGGCGATCAGTTTCTTGTTGAGTTCGGCCAGTTCAGCGATATCCTGGCAGATCTGTGCGCATGTCCCGAGCTGTGGACCCGCGCTCGAGCACTCCTTTGCACACCAGGTGGCGATGTGCGAGAGTTCGGTGAAGTCCTCGAGCGCGATCCGGAGCTCGTTCGTGAGGTGGTCCTCGAACGAGCGGGCCTGCTGGGGTTGCATGGATTGGCCACCCATCTGCTGACCGCCGGACTGTTGGCCGCTCATCCGCTGTGGTCCCATCTGCTGACCGCCGGACTGCATTCCCTGACCGCCCATCGGCTGTTGGCCGGCCGTTCCGCCACTCGTCGGCTGCATTTCTCGGCTACGCATCTGCCCGCTCTGTGGCTGCATACCCATCTGTCCGTACTCCGATCCGTGCTGCTCCTGGCTGTGCTGTGGCTGCTGGCCGAACTGTTGGCTCATAGTATCGTCACCTCGAGGGCACCGGAGGCTACGGCGATATCTCGATTAAACCGCAACCACCGTTTCGACCGTTTCAACCGACAAATACGCTCTTTCGGGGGCGTCCCGGCGGCCGTTCTCCGGGGTCGAAAACGGCGGCGCAACCGTCGACACGAGTCAGTAAGTGTCCGTTACCGCCGATAAATCGCCACGAACACGTTTTCGGACGTTTCACTCGCGTTCAGGAGCGTCTCGGTCGGCGGCGTCGCGTGGACCGGCGCGGTAACCGTGGGTTGAGATCCCAGCCGAGCGCCGACGGTGTGGCGTGCGATCGATGATCGGAGTCCATGGAACCAGACGCCGTGAAACCGTCGCAGACCGTACCAGCGCTCGGGACTGATCGACAACGTGAACTACCCGGCGGGATCCCATACGAACATGCCGATCGAAGATCGGGACGATGCCTATCTCATCACGCACGCACTGGCGAAGGACACGCTTTCGAAGCTCCGAGACGTCGAAACCGAACAGGTCAGCTTCCGAAAGGGGCTGGTGAAACTCGGCCGCATCTGTGGCTACGAGATCATCGACGGACGGATGGAAACCGAGTACGTCGAGATCGAGACCCCCCTCGAGGCGACGATGGGCGAACGGGTACGGGGGCTCGAGAACGTCGTCATCATCAACGTGTTGCGCGCGGCGACGCCGTTCGTCGAGGGACTCCTGAAGGCGTTCCCGCGCGCCCGACAGGGCGTCATCAGCGCGAGCCGCGACGAGGAAGCCGGCCGCGAGGCGGACGGCTCGTTTCCGATCTCGGTCGATTACGTGAAACTGCCCGAAATCACCGAGGAGGACACGGTGATCATCGCTGATCCGATGCTCGCGACCGGGAGTACGATGTGTACCGTCCTCGAGCACGTCATCGAGAACTCGCCGGAGCCGGAGAACCTGATCGTCCTGTCGGCGGTCTCGGCACCGGAGGGGCTGCTCCGCGTGGGCGACGAGTTTTCCGAAGCCGACCTGCTGACGGTCTCGATCGACGACCGACTCGACGACGACGGCTTCATCGTGCCCGGACTGGGCGACGCTGGCGACCGGGCATTCCGGACGACGTAACCGCGGGGCTTTTCGACGACCCGCTCGAGTCGAAGCGCTGGATTTCGGGCGTTCACGTTCGCGTTCACCGGCCGCTCGTGGATGCGAACGGTCACCGATCGCCGGGACACGTATCGATCCCCAGCGCCGCGTTCATCGGGCACCGCTGGATCACGGCGGTCGCGAGGACGTCGCTGCCGGCGACGAACGCGAGAGTGCCGAGCGTCCGCTCGCGGTTGCGGTAGCCAGCGAGCAACAGCGCCGCTGCGATGGCGAAGCGGCCGATCCGATCGAGTCCGCCGACGTTCCTGTCCATACGGGTCGGACGGGACGAAAGCAGGTATAGGCTAACCCTGAGACAGCCACTTTCGGCCGACGTCGGACGGCTATTTCGTCCGTGTCCGCGAGCGGTCGGTGACTGCCGTGGGAACCAACGGCACCACTCTCGAGGACGCCGCTTCGGAGCGACCACGGAACGACCGCCGACTATTGGTTTCCACCTTCCAAAACAGGATAACCGAATGATATTTCCGCCGAATAATGTCGTATACCGAACTATATTTAGATATATTTGGACATAAGAAGATATAAAATACTGTATCTATAGGCTAAATATATGATAGATAGTACCAACAGGCGGAAGGTCATCACAGCGGCCGGAATCGCCGGGATAGCCGGGATCGCGGGCTGTCTCGGCGGCGGCGGTGGGAAGACGCTTTCCTGGCACGCGGGTTCGACTGACGGAACGTATTATCCGCTTTCGGGTAACTTCAAGACGATCATCCAGGAAGAGACGGACTACTCCCTGCAGGTCGAATCGACCGGTGCGAGCGTCACGAACGTCAGCAGCCTCAACCGCGAGGAGACGCAGTTCGCACTGATCCAGAACGACATCGCGTACTTCGCCTCCAACGGAACCGGTATCGAGGAGCTGGAAGGGGAAGGCATGGAGAACGTACGTGGCGTCGCGACGCTGTACCCCGAAACGATCCACGTCATTACGCAGGCCGACTCGGAGTACGACTCCATCGAGGACCTCGAAGGGGCGACGATCAACACCGGGGATCTGGGCAGCGGGACGCAGGTCAACGCCCAGCAGATCCTCGAGAGCGCCGGGATCGGAGAGGGGGACTACGACGAACAGACCGCCGACTTCGGAACGGCGACCGACCAGCTCCGGGACGGCGACATCGACGCGGCGTTCGTCGTCGGGGGCTGGCCAGTCGCAACTGTGAAGGACCTCGCCAGCACCCATGACATCGGTCTGGTGGAGATCGCGGGCGATACCCGCGATGCCGTCATGGACGAGGCCGAGTGGATCTCCGAGGACACTATCCCCGCCGATGCCTACAGCGGCGTCGACGAGGACGTCGAGACCGTCTCCGTGCAGGCGATGATCGCCAGCCACACGGGCGTCGACGCGGACCTCGTCGAGACGATCACGGCGGCGATCTTCGATAACACCGACGAGATCGACACCAAGTCGGCGTTCATCGACGCCGACTCGGCACAGGACGGAATGCCGATCGACCTCCACGAAGGGGCCGCGGCGTACTTCGACTAAGCACGCGGTGACGATTGTCGGAACTACTCGACTATGGAACGATCGACCGGACGGTACGTCGCCGCCGTCCTCCTCGTGGCTCTCGTCGCAACGGCAGCCGTCGCCACCTCGGGTACGGCCGACCGCACGCTCGTGGTCGCCGACGCCGACTCCGGAGCGCGACTGCTCGAGGTACCCGTCGACGAGGGCGACGAGATCACGCTGTCGTACACGCACAGCGTCGAGAAGACACCGGTCAAGGACGTCTACGTCGTCGACGGAACCGAACTCCGCGCCGACCGGATCGTGTTTCACTCCCACGGGGCGGGGTTGCCGTCCGACGAGGAGATCGAACGGACCGACGAGGGGTTCGTCGCCGAGGGAGACGGCTCCTACGACCGCCTCACGGTCGCCCCCAGTCCGATCGCCGGCCACGAACTCGCGGTCGACGGGGAGCGGTACGATCTGGTCGAACGGTCCAGCGGATCCGTCGTTCTGACTATCGACGGCGGCAGTTTCGATAGCTTGCTCCCGGGCGCGGCGCTCGTCGCCGGTCCGGACGGTTCAGCACACATGAGGGGAACATAACATGAGCGTCGAGACGAACAGTACGGAGACGGTTTCGGACGAGAAAACCGAAGAGATACTCGAGGAAGTAGAGCGCCGACGGACGCTGCGGGGTCCCGCGGTCGTTCTCGTCGCCCTGATCGGCGTCGCCTTTTCGGCGTTCCAGCTGTGGCTGGCCGCCCGCGGGCGCACCTTCGGCGGAACGGTGCCGGTGGTCGGCGAGGTCGGCGTCGGCTCGCTCCAGCAACTGCAGGTCAACGCGATCCACCTCACGTTCGCGCTGATTCTCGCGTTCTTGCTGTTCCCGGCCAGCGAGGGCGACGGGTTCCTCGCCCGACGGCTCGGACGGCTTCCGCCGGCGGTTCGGACGCGGTTCGGCGACGAACATCCAGTTTCGCGGGCGACGGCGCGGTTCGCCGACGGCGTCCGCTGGGCCGTCGTCGACGAGAACCGAAACCGCATCACGCCGGTCGACGTCGTGATGGTCCTGCTGTCGCTGTGGCCGACGTACTACATCGTCACGGCGTACGACGAAATCCGCAGAATCCCGACGATCGGAATCCAGAACGCCAGACCGCTCCACGAGGTCTATCCCGTCCTCGAGCCGCTCGTCACGGCGCTTGCCGCGGTCGGGATCCCGATCGATGACGTATCGCTTGCGTTCCTGCTCGGTGCCACCGGGCTCTTGCTGGTGCTCGAGGCGACCCGGCGGACGCTCGGGACGGCGCTTATGTCGCTGGTCGCGCTGTTTATCGGCTACGCCCGGTGGGGGTATCTCATCCCCCACGATTCGCCCATCGGACGGCTGTCGATCCTGCCCGAGACGTGGGGCGGTATCGTCTACGACCTGTGGTACACCGTCGAGGCGGGCGTCTTCAGCATCCCGATCGACGTCAGCGTGCGATTCATCTACGTTTTCATCCTGTTCGGGGCGTTCCTCGAGATGAGCGGGGCCGGCAAGTGGTTCATCGATCTCGCCTACTCGCTGACCGGCACCAGGAAAGGCGGACCGGCGAAAGCCAGCGTCGTCTCGAGCGGGTTCATGGGGATGCTCAGCGGGTCCTCGATCGCGAACACGGTGACGACGGGCGCGTTTACGATCCCACTGATGAAGCGATCGGGGTACTCCCCCGAGTTCTCCGGCGCGGTCGAGTCCTCGGCCTCGTCGGGTGGACAGGTACTGCCGCCGGTGATGGGTGCGGCCGCGTTCCTCATCGTCGAGTTCACCGGTACGGATTACCGGAGCGTCATCGTTGCGGCGACCCTCCCCGCGCTTGCGTTCTTCTTCGGGATGTGGGTGATGGTTCACTTCGAAGCGGTCCGTCGCGGCGTCGGCGGGATCGCACGCGGTGAGCTCCCGGACGGCCTCGAGAAGCTCCGCACCGGCTGGTTCTACCTGGTTCCGCTCGTCCTCCTGGTCTACTTGCTGGTCGTCGCCCGGCTTTCGATCAAACGCGCGGGCTGGTACTCGATCGTCGCCGCCGTCGCACTGATCGCGGTGCTTGCGGCCTACGACGAGCGATCCCGCGTCCCGCTTTTGGGCTCGATCGGCGCGCTCAGTCTCGCTCACGCCGCGTCCTTCGCGAGCTACGGGGTCGGCCTCGGAACTGCCGTGCAGGTCGTTTTCGGTCTCGAGTCCCCGGCCGGAGCGTACCCGCTGGGTGCGGCGGCGACCGCCGCGGCCGCCGACGTCGGTTCGATCGCGGTCCTCGTCAGCGCCGCGTTCCTGCTGGTCCGGCCGCGGGCGGAGACGCCGCTGCTCGAGCTCGATGACGCGGTCGAGGAGACCGCACGGCGGAGTGCGACGGCGCTCGGCCGTCCGTCGCTGGCCGAAACCGGCAGCTACCGCTTCGGGACGTTCGTCCTGAAGTCGATGGAATCGGGCGCACGGACGGCGACGACGGTCGTCGTCGCGGTCGCCGCCGCGGGCGTCGTTCCGGGCGTCATCAGCACCACCGGACTCGGGCCGAACATCGCCGAAGTCATCAACGTCGTCAGCGGCGGATCGATCCTGCTCCTCCTCTCGCTGACCGGCGTCGCGGCGATCATCTTCGGGATGGGGATGCCCACGACCGCGATGTATATCATTCTGGTCGCGATGCTCGGTGGGCCGATGGGGGACCTCGGCATCTGGGTCATCGCCGCACACCTCTTTATCCTCTATTTCGGCCTGATGGCGGACGTCACGCCGCCGGTCGCCGTCGCCGCGTTCGCGGGCGCAGGCGTCGCCAAGGCCGACGAACTCAAGACCGCAACCGTCGCGTTCTTCCTCTCGCTGAACAAGATCCTGGTCCCGTTCGCGTTCGTCTTCTCGCCGGGGATCCTGCTCGCCCGGAAAACGGGCGGCGAGTGGGGCCTGATAGGCTGGAGCGACGTGACCGACGTCGGGTTCTTCCTCCCCGAGGTCGTCGTTCCGGTCCTCGGCATGTTCCTCGGCGTGTACGCGCTCGGCGTGACGATCATCGGCCACCAGTATTCGGGGGTCGATACCGGCCGACGGGCCCTGTACGGGATCGCCTCGGTCCTGCTTATGGTTCCCGAAGTGCCACTGCTCGTCGCCGAGGGACTGCTCTCGATGGCCGGCGTCGCCCTCGGGCTAACCGGCTTCTCGATGACGTTCCCGCTACGACTCGTCGGATTGGCGTTGCTGGTCGGCCTGTCGTATCGCAACTACTCCCGACCGACGGCGGCCGAGTCGTCCCCGACGACGCCGCGGCCCGACGCCTGAATCGGTGCCGGACGCTCACTCCTCGGACGCGCCGTTTCCGGGTTCGTCGCCCCCGTCGCTGGAGAGGCCGGCACCGCGCTCGCGCTCGAGCGCCGGCGGCGCGTCGTGATACTCGGAGTAGCCGTCGAACCAGCGGGCGATGCGCTCGAGGCGGTCGACGACGTGAGCCGGCTCGCCGGATCGGGAGAGTTCGTGTCCCTCGCGGGGGTACCGGACGAGCCGCGTGTCGACACGGTGTTTCTTGAGGCCGAGGTAGAACAGTTCGGCGGTGTTTGCCGGCGTCCGGAAGTCCCGGTCGGAGTGGACCACGAGCGTCGGCGTCTCGACGTCGTCGACGTGGGCGACCGGCGACTGCTCCCAGAGGAACGCGGGCTCCTCCCAGGGCGTCGTCCCGAAGTCGCCTTCGACGAGGTGAAACGCGTCCGTCGAGCCGTAAAAACCCGTGAGATCGTAGACGCCGCGCTGGGCGACGGCCGCACGGAACCGATCGGTCTGGGAGACCGCCCACGCGGTCATGAAGCCGCCGAAGCTGCCGCCGGTGACGAACACCTCGTCGGCGTCGACGTACTCGCGGTCGCGGACCGCATCGACGCCGGCGAGTACGTCCTCGAGGGTGACAGCACCCCAGTCGCGTTCGATCGCCATCGCGTGGTCCTCGCCGTAGCCCGTCGAGCCCCGGGGGTTACACCAGAAGACGACGTAGCCACGCGCCGCGAGCGTCTGGAACTCGTGCCACATCGTCCCCGCGGTCGTCCAGTGGGCGTGGGGGCCGCCGTGGATCTCGACGACGAGCGGATAGGTCTCGTCGCTCGAGGCGTCGAACGCGGGCGGCGTGAGGAGCCAGCCCTGGATCGAGCGGTCGCCGGCCTCGACCCACACCTCCTCGGGTCGACGGACCGCCCGTTCCGAAAGCAGTTCGTCGTTGACCCGAGTCAGGCGGGTGACCTCGTTGCCGCCGCGGGTGCTGACGAAGACGTCGCCGGGATGGTCCCACTCGCTTTGAACGTACGCGATGGCGTTCTCGCCGACGTCGAACGCCTCGACGGTGACGCCGTCTCCATACACCTTGGTCGGCGTCTCGCTTGCATCGCCCGGCACCGACCAGACGACGCGCGACCCCTCGTCCGGCGTGCTGAAATAGAGGGATTCGTCGTCCGGCCCCCACTGAAACCCACAGCGGTGACCGATGGTCCGATCGAGCGGATCGGTCGGGGTGACCTCGGTTCCGCGTTCGCGGTCGTGGACCCGAAGCTCCGTCTGTCGCATCGAAGCCTTGGCTTCGGGCGTGTACTCGAAGGCGACGCGACCGTCGGCGGTCGCATCGATCGAGTCCGTCCCGAGCCAGCCGGTCGTCCGCGTGAACGGCTCCGCCTCGCCGGTCTCGAGGTCGTGTTCGTACAGATCGTAGGTCAGCGAGTCGTCCGGCACGTCGCCGGCTTTGGCGGCGTAGTAGACCGTTCCGCCGTCGCCCCACGTGGCAGCCACGTAATCCGTATTTCCGTCCGTCAAGCGGGTGATCGGACCGTCGTCGTCGGCTTCGGATGCGTCCGTCTCGACGCCCCCTTCGAGGGCGGCGGCGACCTCGAGCACGTAGACGTGGCTGCGACGGCCGTCGAAGTACTCCGTGTCGGCGCGATAGGTCATGCGATCGATCACCCGCGGATCGGGATCAGCCCGCTCGTAGTCGGGATCGACCGCGCGGTCCCGGCCGGCCTCGCGATCGTCGGCGGTCACTCGCTGTGTGAACAGGAGCCGGGAGCCGTCGGGACTCCACTCGATGTCGCTGACGCCGCCGACGACCTGCGTGACACGTCTGGCCTCGCCGCCGTCGGTGGGAAGCACCCAGAGTTGTCGGCGCTCGTCGTTGCCGCCGCGGGTGCTGACGAACGCGAGCCACTCCCCGTCCGGGTGCCACCGGGGCTCGGCGTCGACGCCGTCGGCGATCGTCCACGGTTCGGCCCGGTCGCCACCGACCGGAGCGACCGATATCGTCGCCTCGTCTCGCTCGTCGTCCGCGGGCGTTCGACTGGCGAACGCGACCCGCTCGCCGTCCGGCGAGAGTCGCAGTTCCCCGACGTGAACGATCTCGTGATAGTCCGCCGCCGTGATCTCGTTCATGCACACTGTCACCGGGGACCGAGTAAAAGGCGTGTTGGTTCGATCGGGTCCGCTCGAGGAAATAACGGTACCCGAAGGGCACGATGCCCGCCCATCAAATCGGTCCCCGCACGGACGGACGCGTCGCCGCCGCCGTCTCCGGGTCCCGATTCGACGAGGAACTGGTCACTACCGCTATACTTTTTGCGCGCGCCGTCGAATACCTCACGTATGACTGCCCGTCCCTCGCCCGATGCCGACGAGCCGACGTCCGACGCGGCGTTTCGACGCGCCGTCGCCGGCTCCGTCGGTGTCTCCCTCGCGGCGCTTGCGGTTACCGTCGCCGCCGCAACGAACGCGCCCGTGACCGCACTCGTCGGCGCGTCGCTCGTCGCGTCCCTGCTTGGGGCCGGCGTTGGACACGTCGCCGCGAGCCGTAACCCCGCCCTTTCGACTCGGCTCGGCCGGTCCCGTCTCCGGAAGGCGACGGTCGCCCTTCCGGCGGTTCCGCTCGTCGCCGTCAGCCTCGCATCGCTGTTCGGCCGACTCGAGGAAGCCGTCGGCCTCGTCGCGCTCGGCTCGGCGATCGTCGTCGTCCTCGCCGGCTACGTCACCGCGACGATGGCGGCGACCCGCTACGCCGAAACCGTAACGGGGGACGAACCGCTCGTCACCTGCCGGTGGCAACCCCCGCGCCGACCGCTACTGGACGGGATCGTGTTCGCCGGGTGGACGGTTCTGGGTGCGATGAACGCGTTCGAGGGGGACTGGTTCGCCGCGCTCGTCTGGACCGGAGTCGCCCTCTGCTGGCTCGTCTCCGGGCTCATCGAAGGGCGCTTTCGCATCGGCGAGACGGGCACAGCGCCCGAGATCCGCGTTCACGAGCACGGACTCGTCAAGCAACGGCCGTACGCGAAAACGGTCGTTCCGCTCGACGACGTCGCTCACGTCCGCCTTCGCGAGGGCGAACTCGTCCTCGATCGCGGTCCCTTCGACGTGCGCTTCGAACGCGACGAACTCGAGGCCCCCGACGACGTCCTCGCGGCGCTCGAGCAGCGGCTTCCGCGACCGACGAAACGCACCTAACCAGTCACGAGAGGTCCGCCCGGTCGCTCGTCGCGCTCCGGAGCCGATCACGAAACGCGTCGACGTCCGCACACGGCACGCGGACGTCGAAGGTAACTTCGGCCTCGTATTCGGCATCGAACTCGTAGCCCTCGCTTTCGAGAATGCCCCGCACGGTTCCGGAGTCGTCGTACGCGACGGTGATCGACACCTGTTCGTGGGGTCGGTCCTCGATAACGCCCGCACGGTCGACCGCATCCTTCACCGCACGGGAGTAGGCCCGAACGAGTCCGCCGACCCCGAGGTTCGTCCCGCCGTAGTACCGGGTGACGACGACCGCGCAGTTCTCGAGATCCCGCTGTGTGAGGACGTTCAGCGCCGGCTTCCCCGCCGATCCCGAGGGTTCGCCGTCGTCGCTCGAGTACTCCCGCAGGAAATCGCCGTCGGCATCGGCCCGCACCCGGTAAGCCGGGACGTTGTGGGTCGCGTCGGCGTACTCCTCGGCGACGGCCTCGACGAACGCGTCCGCGTCCGCGACGGACGTGACGGGACGGGCGTGGCCGATAAATTCCGAACCCTGCACGACGAACTCCGCGGTCGCCGGCTCGGCGAGCGTCCGATAGGTTCGGCTCACAGCCACTCACCGCGTCGGGACCGCGCGTCGCCGGCCACCTCAAAAGCGTCGCCGCGTCCACCGTCAACCATGCGAGAGGCTACGCCGGCCGGCGAAAAGAGACCATCGGTCGACCGGTCGACCGCGCTGGGGCCGACCGCCGCCGATCCCTTCGGAGGATACCGCCCCGTAGGCTATTTGTTCTCGCTATAGTTGGTACCGATATGGCGGCCGAACTCGAGCCCGAAGCGGCGGACGAACTGATCAGCGTCTGTCGGACCTCCGTCGGCGACGAACTCCGCAGTATTACCTACTTCACCGACGCCGACGTCGTTCAGGTGTATCTGCGTTCGGACCTCGAACGAACCGCCGACCTCGTCGGATTCGCGGAACACGAGCGCATGGGGTTTCGCTCGCAATCGGCCTACCGCAACACGCAACTCGGCGAGTACGAGGCGACGATCCGGATGTTCGAGAACGGGTTCTTGACGCGTGTCATCGACGACGGTCACGGCGTCTGGGTGACGACCGACGATATGTCGATCGACCGGTTCGAAGAACTCACGTGCGCGCTCACGACCGTCCTCGAGACGATAGGCGAACCGAGCGGTGACGGTCGCTCGGGCGGCTAGGCCATCGAACGCGCTCGTCGCCGTCGCGGCGCTTGCGACCGCGCGTTACTGAATCTCGATCTTGCGAACGTACTCGAGCGCGCGGATTTCGGTGATGACCTCGCCCGGAAGCTCCTGATCGGTGATCAGATACAGCTGTGGTTCGTCGGTAAACTCCGGATCCTCGCTGATCGTCTGGCGGATCGAGATGCCGTTGTCGGCGAGCGTTCCGGTCACGCCGGCGACGATCCCCTCGCGTTCGGGGTCGTCGGGAGTAATCGAGAGGACGGTGAGATCCAACACGGGTGCGAGATCCATCAGACTCGGCACCTGCGAGATGTTCTGGAAGATACGGCGCAGTTCGGGATCGTCGAGGATAACGTCGGTCGTCGAATCGACGACGCGGCGATCGACATCGATCTCGCGGGCGATTCCGGTGTTGGGAATCTCGATACCGCCGGACACCACGCGACCGTCGTCGTTGACGGAGAAGCCCCGCTCGAGCAGCAGCCGGATGACAGCCTGCTGACTCGGTGATCCCTCGAACTTCTCCATGATCTCGTCGAACATTCGTTGCGGAGTCTATGCACGCCTCGGTATAATGTCCGGTGATCGTCGCTCTCGGGGACGGTCTTCCCGATCGGGATCGGAGCTCGAGTTCGTACCCCGTCTGACGGACGTTTTTAGGGGTCGGGGCGGTAGAATCGTGTATGCGCGCACTTCGGAGCTGTGATTTCTGTGACGGCGAGGCCACCGGCACCTTCGAGGTACTGCCGCCCGAACTCGAGCCGACGGAGGCCCAGCAGCGTCGCGTCGTGCTCTGTCCCGACTGCAAGGATCGACTCGAGAGCCTGCTGGAGCCGTTGCTCGCCCGGATCGACCCCGATGACGACGCCGACGCGAAGCCGACGCCGGGCGACGACGGAGCCGGCGTCGTCACGTCGGCGGACGACTCGACGCAGAACCGCTCGCGAACGTCCAACTCGAACGCGACCGTTTCGACGGGGACCGACCCGTCGGAATCGACCGCGGACGACGACGCCCCGGACCCGGAACGCGGTCCCGAGCGAGAACGCGACAGCGGTGCTGGGACCGGGATCTCCTTCGACAACGACGTGGCCGCGTCCACGGCGGGCGAAACGGTCGACGGCGCAAACGAGACAGTGAAGCAGGAGCAGGCTCGCGAGCCGTCTCCCCACCAATCGGAAACGGCCGACGCCACGCCGCCGCGGGCCTACGGCAAGGTCGTCCGGTTGCTTCGAAATCGGGAGTTTCCCATGGAGCGAAGCGCCGTCGAGGACCTAGCAGCGGGTGCCTACGACCTCGAGAGCGAGGCCGTCGAAGCGATCATCGACCACGCGATCGAGGACGGCGAGTTCGTCGAGAAGCGAGGGAAACTCCGCCGACCCTGACACCGGTCGTCGCTGCCGAGTGGGAGGGCGAAACGGGTCATCGCCTCGCCACCGTTCCCGGCGGAAGCGAAACCGATACTTGCTGGTCGGTCATTCGTTCGTGAGTGTTCGATGCGATCCCGGCGGCGTCCGCCGCAACGATTGCCTTCGTGCTGGTCGGCCTCTGGCTCGTTCCGTACGCTCTCTCAGTTCTGTGGTGGGTGTTCGAGGTGCTCGTGTTAGCTCGCGGCTGGCACACCGACGAAACGGACCGCGAGTGGGGGCTCGAGGACGTGCAGGTCCGAGTTCTCACGATCGACGCCGAACGCGTCGTTCAGGGGACCGTCGATACGGTTCCCGACGCCGTCGACGACGTTCGCGTGATCGCCGAGCGGCCGATCGCGGTCGACGGCGCGAGGGTCCACGTCGTCCCCGATTCCTTCGAGTGTACGGCGACGAACAAAGGACGAGCCCTCGAGTGGGCCAGTCGAACCCTCCAGTGTGACCGTGAATACGTCCTGTATCTCGACGAGGATACCCTCGTCACCGACTTCACCGGTCTCCCCGACGCGGACATCGTCCAGTTCACCGAGCGGCCGATCTACACCGGGTCGTGGCTCGCGTACTGCTGTGAGGTGTTCCGCGTCGGCTACCAGTTCGAACAGTACGCCTTCCACCGGCTCCGATACCCGCTGTACACGTGGGGCGGCGGCGTGGCCGTCCGAAACGACCTCGAGAACCGGATCGGCTGGGACGTCGAGACGATCACGGAGGATACGAACTTCGTGTGGCGGGCGGCACGGAAACACGGACTGACGTTTCGGCTCGTCGACGCCCGCTTTAGAAATCAGGCACCGCCGTCACTCCGGGCGATGTTCGGGCAGCGACGCCGCTGGATCTCCGGGTCAGTGCGGGACGGGACGATCCTCCCGCGGTCCTACCGACCGCTGTACGCCACTCGGATTTACGCTTGGGCCTGCTCGCCGCTGGTTCCGATCGCGTTTCTGGGGAGCGTCGCCACACCCGGGGTCGGTGGCGCATCGCACCTGCTCGGAACCGTTTCGGCCCTGCTCGGCGTCGTTCTGATCGGGTACACCTGCTGTGGTCTCCGGGCCTATCGCGCACGACCGCTGCTGTGGCCGGTACTGATCCTCGCGACGCCGGTCGCGGTCGTGCTCCATGCCGTCGGCGCGATGTGGGGCGTTCTCTCGCCCGTGACGACGTTCGACGTGACCGAAAAAGTCGATCCGGACGCGATCGAGGCGATCAATCCGGGTCTCGAGGACGGCGACATCGAGACCCACGACGGGACCGAACGGCTGCTCGAGGACGAAAGCGGTGACGAACCGCTCACGTGGCCGCTCGTCGACGACTAGAGGGTTCCTTTCGTACTCGGCGTCCCCTCCCGGCGCTCGTCGAGCCGGGTCGCGTCGTCGAGCGTTCGGGCCAGCGCCTTGAACAGCGCCTCGACCTCGTGGTGGGCGTTTCGGCCGTCGACGGTGAGATGCAGCGTCAGGCCCGCGTTCATCGCCAGCGACTCGCCGAAGTGACGCGCCATGTCGCTCGTGAACTCCCCGACCGACGCCTGAGAGAAGGTGCCGTCGAAGTAAAACCGCGGACGGCCGCTGACGTCGACGACGGCACCGGCGACGGCCTCGTCGAGTGGCACCCGGCGATCGGCATACCGGACGATACCCGCACGATCACCCAGCGCCCGATCGAAGGCGGTCCCCAGGACGATCGCCACGTCCTCGACCGTGTGATGGTCGTCAACTCCGAGATCGCCGTCACAGTCGATCTCGAGGTCGAACAGGCCGTGCTTGGCGAACGACGTCAGCATGTGGTCGAAAAAGCCGATCCCGGTATCGACCGTGGCCGTTCCGGAGCCGTCTACCGTCACCGCACACTCGATCGACGTCTCGGCCGTCTCCCGTGTCACCGTCGCCGTTCGATCGCTCATGTGGAACCGATCGCACCCTCGATACAAGGCGGTTGCGCTCGGGTCGGACCCGGTCTGCTGGACGAACGACCCCGTCTGGAAGATCGTGACCAGTCTCAGGGAACAGATACGGATTACGACCTCAAAGACGGCTATAAAATTTCTAAACAACTCTCAACACGCCAAAAAAGGTACCTCTTCTGATATTGTCGGAGTGAAACGGACCGAAACGACACCAATCTTCGACCCCTTATATGATGTTCAGGGTGAATGTCGTGGATAAGAAGAGGTGACTCGCGACCGATGTCCAATCCCTCCCCGCTCTCGAACGAATCGATCCCTCCGTCGAGCCCTGACGCCGATGCCCAGCCGGACGCAGGAACCAGTCGCGTCGTCCGTTCAGTCAAAGGCCCGGCACAGTTCCTCTCGTTCTGGGTCGCCATCGCGTTGCCCTTCGTCCACCTTCCGTTGCTTGCACAGGGTCTCGGCGATCCGGGCGTGACGCTCACGTTCCTCGGCCTTCTCACGATCAACGCCCTCGCCCTCTACGTCGGTCACGGCTACAATCAGCGGTGAACCCCTCTGTGTCGCGGTGTCCCTCCCCCGCAACCGCTATCGGCCCTCCAACTGGGTTTCACGCCTGAACGATTCACACCGGTTCCGGATCGTATCGTCCTCGAGGAATCGTCCCCCGGGATCGAACGGACCGAAGCCCGCCGACCGAAGAGCGGGATGGGAACCGATTCTCCGAAACCGGTCGCTTACTCCTCGAGTGCAGCCTGAGCCTGCGCGAGCGTGAAATTCCCCTCGTACAGCGCGCTGCCGACGACGACCGCGGCCGCGCCGGCCGACGCGAGTGCCCGTACGTCCTCGAGCGTCGCCACGCCGCCGCTTGCGACGACGGGAATATCGGTCGCCGCGACCAGTTCACGGACGGGGTCGGTCGCGACGCCCTCGAGTCGGCCCTCGACGTCGACGTTGGTAAACAGGATTGCGGCCGCACCCAGTTCTTCGTAGCGTTCGGCGGCCTCGACGGGCGAAACGCCGGTTCCTTCGGTCCAACCCTCGACGACGACCTCGCCGTCTTTCGCGTCGAGGCTGACGACCACGCTGTCGGGGTGAGCCGCACTGATTTCGGCGACGATGTCGGGATTCTCGACCGCAGCGGTCCCGAGGATGACGCGGTCGACGCCTCGCTCGAGCAACTCGATCGCGTCGGCTGCCGTTCGAATGCCGCCGCCGAGTTGCGTCGGAACGTCGACGGCTTCGATAACGGCGTCGATCGCGTCGTCGTTCGCCCGTTCGCCCTCGAACGCGCCGTCGAGGTCGACGAGATGCAGCGTCTTCGCCCCGGCATCGACCCACCGCCGGGCCGCCTCGACCGGATCGCCGTAAGTCGTTTCCGTCCCGCGTTCACCCTGAACGAGCTGGACGACCTCGCCGTCCTGAACGTCGACCGCCGGAATGACCTCGAACCCGCCGTTGCTATCGTTCATACGCGTACGGGCGCGATCGGTGCGAGTAAAGGCGACGGTTTCGGCGGGCGACACGCCGGGACGGTCACGAACGACCATCGGTACGGTACTGTCCGGATTTCGCGCAGAATTGTTACATGTTTGGCCGGCGTGGCCCGTCCCATGTCGGTCCGTGCGCCGCTCGTTCAGGAACCGGCGGCCCAGCCCGAACTGACGACCGACGCCATGGTAGTACTGGGCGTCGTCGTCGTCGCGATCGTGCTCTTCGTGACGGAACGGCTGCCGATCGACGTAACCGCGATCCTGTTGATCGTCGTACTGGTCGTGTTAGAGCCTTGGACCGGCATCGATCCGACCACCGGTATCTCCGGGTTCGCAAACGAGGCGACGATCACGGTGCTTGCGATGTTGATCCTGAGCGGCGGCATCAGCCGAACCGGGATCGTCCAGCAACTCGGGCGGCGGATGGCCGCCTTCGCGGGCGACAGCATCCGAAAGCAGCTGTTCGCCACCGTCGTCGCAACCAGCCCCGTTTCGGGCTTTCTGAACAACACGCCGGTGGTCGCGCTGTTGGTCCCGGTCGTCACCGACGTTGCCAACCGCGGCAACACCTCGCCGTCGAAGCTGCTCATCCCGCTGTCGTACGCCTCGCAAGTCGGCGGCATGCTGACGCTCATCGGGACCTCGACGAACATCCTCGCAAGCGACATCAGCGCCCGTCTCGGGGCCGACTACCCCGAACTCCACCGGTTTTCCATGTTCGAGTTCACCCAGCTTGGCGTGCTCGTCGTCATTACCGGCAGCCTCTATCTGATCTTCGTCGGTCACTACCTCCTTCCCGAACGGGTCCCTCCGCGTGCCGACTATCTCGAGGAGTACGCGGTCAAAGACTACGTCGCCGACGTGGCCGTCGTTCCCGGCTCGCCGCTTATCGGAACGACCGTCGGCGACGCAACTGACAGGCTCGGATCCGAAATCAACGTCGTCCAGGTCGTCCGCGAGGGGGATCGGTCGATCGCGCCGCGGCGGAATACCCACCTCCGGGAAGGCGACGTTCTCGTCGTTCGGACCGCTCGGGACGCGATCTCGGCGCTCGAGGACGCGACCGGCGTGGAGCCGGTCGGCCGACCGGACTCCGCCGCGGCGCTGTCCGAGGACGACGGCGAGGGACTGGTCACGGAACTGGTCGTCGCACTCGATTCGCGGCTCGTCGGCGAACGACTCGACCCCACGCGGTTCCGCGAGGAGTTCGGCGCGGCCGTTCTCGGTCTCCGCCGGCACGGGACGGTCGTCGGCGAGCGACTCGTCGGCAGACGGCTCGCCGTCGGTGACACGCTCCTCGTTCAGGCCCCGCCGCAGACGATCGATCGACTCTCCCACGGCGACGACGTCATCGTCGCGCGGGAACCGCCGCGCCCGGAGTACCGCTCCGAGAAAGCCCCGATCGCCGTCGCCATCATGCTCGGCGTCGTCGCGGTCGCCGCCCTCGAGATCTACCCGATCCTGATCTCGGCGCTTGCGGGCGTGGTCGCGATGGTCCTCACCGGCGTCCTCGAGCCGAACGAACTGTACGACGCCGTCGAGTGGGACATCATCTTCCTGCTTGCGGGCGTGATACCCCTCGGAATCGCGCTCGAGGGAACGGGAGCGGCCGCGTACCTCGCCTATCTGGTCGTTTCGACGGCCGGTTTCTTGCCAGCGATCGTCGTCCTGTGGCTGTTTTACCTCGTGACGGGACTCATCACGGAAGTCATCAGCAACAACGCAAGCGTCGTCCTGCTGCTACCGGTCGCGGCGGCCTCGGCGGCGGGGATCGGTGCGAACCCGTTCGCGTTCGTCCTCGCGGTGACCTTCGCGGCCAGCACCGCCTTTCTGGGTCCCATCGGCTACCAGACGAACCTCTTCGTCTACGGTCCCGGGGGCTACCGCTTTGGCGACTACTTCCGGATCGGGGCACCGTTACAGTTGCTGCTGTCGGTCGTCACCGTCCTCGGCATCGCGTTCTTCTGGGGAGTATAAACTGCTCGAACGAGCTGGCAAATAGGCGCGTTTTTTAGGGTCGGCTCACATAACCCTCGTACGTGACGGAAGTACTCCTTATCGTGGGACTCCTCGTTGCGGTCTTCGTCGGCTACAACATCGGCGGAGCGACGACTGGACCCGCGTTCGGACCGGCCGTCGGTGCGAACGTGATCACGAAGCTGATGGCTGCCGGGTTGATGTCGATGTTTTTCTTCGTCGGCGCGATTACCATCGGACCGAACGTCGTCAACACGCTCGGCCGGGAACTCGTCCACGATACGTCGATTTTCACCCTGCGGTCGAACGTCGCCGTCCTCTTTTTCATCGGCGGCGCGCTGTTCATCGGCAACTACGCCGGGGTTCCCGCCTCGACGTCAATGACTGCCGTCGGTGCCATCTCCGCACTCGGGCTGGCGACCGGCGAACTCGACCTCGCGGTTCTGGGAGAGATCGTCGTCTGGTGGGTCGTCGCGCCGATCATCGGCTTCTGGGTCGCGGGCGTCGTCGGACGGTATTTCTACCCGCGGATCAACGAGTGGGTCGCCATCGAAGGAAGCCGGGGCGGACGGGAGATGATCACCGTCGATCGCTCGAGCGTCGTCCCGCGGCTTCGGTTCGGCGCGAACGCCACCCGACGGGAGATCACCGGCGCGTTCGTCGTCGTCGGGATCGGCTGTCTGATGGCGTTTTCCTCGGGGACGAGCAACATCGCCAACGCCATCGCGCCGATCTACGGTGCCGACGTCGACATGCTGGCGCTGCTCGGAATGGAGGCCTCGAGCGACGAGATGCTCTACGGGCTGGATCCCGACATGCTGGTGTTGATCCTCATCGGTTCGGCCGCCGTCGCGGTCGGCTGTTTCACGATCGCTCGACGCACGCTGGATACGCTTGGCAACGACATCACGAACCTGCCGCTGACGGCGGCGATCGTCGTCGCGGTCATCAGCTCGACCATCGTCGTCGGCCTCTCCTGGATCGGCATCCCCGCGAGTTTCGTCGTGATCGCGACGATGAGCATCATCGGTCTCGGCTGGGGCCGGGCGACCCGTACGACGACGCTCTCGGAGGCGGCCCGCGGGGAGGAGACCCGCGTCTCCGTCGGCGCGCTGACCGCCGAAGCGGAGGGCGAGCCCTCGCCGGAGATCGGTGAGGAGGAACCCGAAGACATCCCGAGGGCCTCGGACCTGTTCGATCCATCGACGACTGCCCGCGTCATCCTCATGCAAAACGTCGTCCCGATCATCTCGACGGTCGGCGCGTACCTGACCTTCCAGTTCGTCCCGATCTTCAACTTCTGACCGCCCCGCCGTCAACAGCACCCGGGACGCCAACGTCCTCTCGAGGACCCAAAACGTCTTTTTCGACCCTCCTTCTGAATTATCGATCCCTCCGCGTCCGCCGGGTTGGCGTACGCGTTTTTCCTCCTGACTCCGGCCTGAGTCGCCCACCCTCGAGTAGCCACGAAAACGACAGGTCCCGCTCCAGCGGCGCTTCGATCGGCGGCCGTTCACGGTCCGGGAGCCACGAACACGTTCGATCGTTTCGTTTTCACGCGTGTTAGCGAACGTATCTCCGATAGAGATAGTATTTCCTGCGAACTTCCCAATTCTGACTCAAAGACAATTTAGGACCGAACAGCAAGCTATACCAGTGCGGGACGCGAACGGCCGAGTGATGCCCACGGTAGAATACCTCAACTACGAAGTACTGGACGACCAGGGCTGGGAGATGGACGACGACGACCTCTTCGAGAAGGCCGAAGACGCCGGTCTCGACGAAGAGGACTACGGTGTCCTCGAAGTCAACGAGGGCGAGTACATCCTCGAAGCAGCCGAGGCCCAGGGCTACGACTGGCCCTTCTCCTGTCGCGCAGGTGCCTGTGCGAACTGTGCGGCCATCGTCAAGGAGGGCGAGATCGACATGGACATGCAGCAGATCCTCAGCGACGAGGAAGTCGAGGAGAAAAACGTCCGGCTGACCTGCATCGGCTCGGCCGAGACTGACGAGGTCAAGATCGTCTACAACGCGAAACACCTCGACTATCTGCAGAACCGCGTCATTTAAACTCACCACACGCCCTTTTGCTGTCTGCGCTCGATCGGGAGCGGCGGCTTTCGATCGGCGCGATTTCACCTCGAGCGGCCGACGTCCGTCGACGGCCGCGGTCGCCGCGACTCCGCTGACCGGCAGGCCGAAAACGTAACGGTACCGCGCTGCACAGGGCAGCGTGTGTCACTCGCGATCGCCTCGGCGACGGATCTCCTGCGGCTCGTTGCCATCCCCGTCTTCGCCTGGACCGCCCTTCGCGACGTCAAGACGAGACGCGTCTCGAGCACCGTCTGGATACCGCTTGCAGCGCTCGGCGCGGCGTTGCTCGTCTGGGACGGGTGGGTCGCCTGGAACGCCACGCCGGCCGTCTGGAGCCGCGAGTTCCTCCTCCCGACGGCGATCAGTCTGGGGTTCGTCGTCCCGCTCGCGTATCTGTTCTGGTGGTTCGGAGGGTTCGGCGGTGCCGACGCGAAAGCACTTTTGGTGCTGGCGCTTCTGTTCCCGACCTTTCCCGAGTACACCGTCGGCTCGTGGACGCTGCCCCTGACGACGACCCCGATCGGCACGTTCTCGTTTACCATCCTGACCAACGCCGTACTGGTCGGCCTCGCGCTTCCGATCGCCCTCGCGCTCAGAAACGCCGCTGCGGGGCGGATCGCCCCCGTCATGTTCGTCGGCTGGCCCCTCTCCTGGACGGATCTTCCCGAGGCCCACGGTCGACTCCTCGAGCCGCCGGCGGGACTCTCCCGGGGCGGCCTCGATCTCGACGCCCTGCGGATGTACCTCCGGTGGCGGGGGCTTACGCTCGCGGACATTCGCGAGCATCCCGACCGGTATCGCGATCCGGCCACGCTACCGGCGGAGCCGAATCCGCCGACGGACGGTGCAGTTACGGCCGACGTCCGCAGCGACGGCGGACCGAACGCGGCGGCTCTCGAGCCCGATTCCGACTCCGAACGGGGCGACGGAACGGACGAAAAAGCGTACGACGATCCGTGGGGTGCGGAAGCGTTCCTCGACGACATCGAGGGCACGGCCTACGGGACGACGCCCGACGAACTCCGCGAGGGTCTCGAGACCGTCGTCAAACGAGACACCGTCTGGATCTCGCCGGGGACGCCGTTTCTGGTGCCGATCTTCGTCGGGCTCGTGATCGCGATCTGTTACGGGGATCTCTTCATCGGGACGCTCATCTAGCTCCTCTTCCCTCGAGTTTCGACTCGAGCGGGCGAGAGGACGTCGTCCTCGGCGGCTCTCCCGGTATCGTCACCCTAGTCGCGGTCCTCGATCTCGGCCCGTCGGTCGTCGGGCAGGGACCCCCAGTTCGCGCCCGCGTCCCACGGGTGCCAGCCGAACAGTGCCGTCACCTCGTCCAGCCGCGTTTCGATCCGGTCCGCGCGAAAGCGGGCTTCCTCGACGGTGCGTTTCTCGGGTATCTCGCCGCGTTCCAGCGCAGTCGTGATGGCGTCGGCGAGTTCCGCAAGCCGGGCGACGTCGCTTCCCGTCGACTCGCCGGGATGTCTGAGCGCCTCGGCGAGCCGTGCGCGGGCGAGCGATTCGGCCGTCTCGAGATCGACGTCCGCGTTGCTCATCCGCGCTCACCCGAAACGACCGCTCGGCTCGAGCAGGCAATGCGCGTTGGGTCGTCGTCGATCGCCCACGCGTTGCAGTCGCCCTGTTTGGCAGACGATTCGGCAGTCGTGCCGGAATCCTGAAGTCCGGTAGGTCCGTCCATTAGCATGGGTTCTCCGGGCTGCATTCCGAGAACCCGAGGCGTCGGTGCCATCAACACCGGCCGCCTTTCCGCGGCGTGCCTCGAGTTCTCAGGTAAGCTATCCGACTCCGATCACTTAGTACTTAGCACTAAAGCAAACCATTGGCTATGATGCGAACCTGGGTTGCGATGATGCTAATGTAGAAGTGACCGGCATCCGGATCACTCGCCGTGAGCAAATACCGCGCGATTATGACGACGGCGGATCGCGAGAAGATCAGCGGAAAAGCCGACGTTTCCGACGAAAAGCGGTATCAGGCGATCCACCGTGTCCGGAGTCGGATCGAGGAGTTAGAGACGGATGTCGACGTTCTCGCCGAGCATCATCCCGAACTGCTCGACGAACTCCGGGACGTCGTCTGCGAGAGCGACTGACCGTCGACCTCGAGTGTCCCGCTACGACAAAAAGATCCGCTCGTACAGCGGCACGAGCACCGTCCAGAACAGGACGAACGCCGCACCGACGGCGACGATCGCCAGCCACGGACCGACCCTCCGTCCGGTCGGCGGCCCGCTCGCGAGCGCGACGAACGTCCCGACGAACAACAGCACGCAAACGAGGACGCTGCCGACCTCGAGCGCCGTGGCGACCGGATACTCCCGGAACTGGGCGGCGAGATTGCCGAGCATATCCGAGGGTCACACGCAAACGACAAAAGCCAACCGGCAGCGGCGTCGCCGCACCGAGCGGGGTCGCGGGTCGGTCTCCGAACTACGTCCGGGACTCGATGTCGTCGGCGATCTCGTCGAGTTCGTCGTCCTCGAGGTCCGCCGGGCCGCCGACGACGCCGTGGATCGGGCCGCCGCCGTCGCCTTCGAACCGCGGGACGATATGGCAGTGGACGTGCGGGACCTCCTGACCCGCCGCCTCGCCGTTGTTGAACGCGACCGTCGAGGCGTCGGCGTCGACGGCCTCCTCGACGGCGGGGACGAGGTGATGAACCGTCGCGTAGAGGTCTTCGGCGACGTCCTCCGGGACGTCGTTCAGCCGTTCGTACTCGTCTTTGGGAATGACGAGGGTGTGGCCCGGAGCGAGGGGATTGGCGTCCAGAAACGCGAGCGTCGTCTCGTCTTCGTACACGACTCGAGCGGGGATCTCTCCGTCGACGATCTGGCTGAAGATCGTACTCATACGCGAGTATGTGTCGGCTCGCGGTAAGAAGCTTACTCGCGGGCTCTCGTGACGGTCGCCTTGATCGGGGTACAACGCCGGTCGCGGGACCCTCAGAGCCGGAGATGTGACGTCGATGACGGCCCGTCGTCGTCATCGTCGTCGTCGATCCCACCCTCGTAGAGGAAATCGACCTCGTCGTCGGTGAGATAGACCTGTCCGTCGTCGACGGTGACGTCGACGGAGACGAGCGTCGTCTCCGCGGCCTCCCCGTTGTCGCAGTATCCCGAACAGGTATCGAAGATCGAACCGTGTTTCGGGCAGACGATCCCGCCGTCCCGGATCACCGCGCCGATCCCGTCGCGGTGCAAGCGCTGGGCTTCGTGCGTACAGCGGTTGACCCACGCTTCGACCGCCGGTTGGTCCGGATCGACACAGGGGACGAGGACGACCTCCTCGTCGGACCCGCGTTCGTCCCGGACCGTAAACAGCCACGACCCCTCGTCTCTGACGGTTTCGACGGACGTCAGGCGATAGCGACCGGTCATACTGCCTTACTAGAACGTCCCCGGTTTAGCTTCCCCGGTCGTCGTCGACCGCCGGCGCGTCACACAGTTCCGCGAGCGTCTCCCGGATCTCCACGCGGTACTCCCCGGGCTCGAGTCCGAGGCGGCCGATCCAGACGTCCTGATACGAGGGGTGCAAAATCGGGAGGAGCCAAACGCCGAGTCGCTCACAGCGGATCGGCTCGAGGACGCTGTCGAGAAAGCCATCGAGGGAGCGATCCTCGGCCGCGAGGACCGTCTTCGTCGCGTGTTTGCCGGTCGCAACGACGACCGCCGGATCGACCGTCTCGAGTTCGGTCAGCAGGTGTGGTCGGCAGTTCGCCCGCTCCTCGGGCGTCGGCTCGCGGTTGTTCGGCGGATCGTCGGAGTTCACGGTTTCACCGCTCGCCGACGAGGAGCGCGGCTCCTCGCTCGCCGGGAAACACTTCACCGCGTTCGTGTAGTAAGCGTCGTCGCCGTAGCCGATCCGCTCGAGCAGCCGGCGGATGCGGCGGCCGGAGTGGCGGGAGGTGTAGGCCTTTCCGGTCCAGTTACCGCCCTGCCACCGATCGGCATCAGGGTTCCCGGCACCAGGCGCTTCGCCGACCACGACGACGCTGGCGTCGAGCGGCCCGGTCCCCCACGAGATACGCTCGCGGGACTCGACGAGCGCCGGACAGCGCGTACAATCTGGCTCGAGGACGTTTCGGGAGTCGGGGAACGGGGGATCGGTCACGGTCGCGTAGTCGGGGTCGCTGGTCTTAGCCTGCCCGATCCGACCGTTGCCTTGGACCCGACGACGTCCGATCCGGGTGTATCACTCGGCTCTTGATTCGGCGACACCTTCCCGCTCGTTGATTGACGTGATCAACATGGCGGCACGGTCGGGAAGCGATGCATCTCGGTCTGGCGTTGCCCGAACGAGCGTCGACGCGTACATGTCCATCGAATCGCCTACCTTCCCGTTTTGAAAGGTCGCCGTCCCGACGAACCAACCGTCGCTGAGTCCAAGCTGCTCGATCGTCGTCGTGAGGTCACTCGTCCCGAGGCCGATGGCGACGACGTATAGCAATCGAGACCGCTCGAAGTCAGTCTCTGTGACGAACGTTTCGAGGGTTGCTTCCCGATCGGCCGCTGTAGTCTCGAACGGAAGCGCTTCGAGGGCGTGATCTTCGGAGTGGTAGAGCTCAAGGTTCCCATACGGCCGATCGTCAGGGTCCGCCCAGGACGGCGTGTCGTGTGTGCGTGCAAAGTGAACGGTCTCGTAGTCGATCGACTCCGCTTCGTCGAGCAGTTCTTCGAACTCAGTCTCGCTCAGGCCACCGGACGACGTGTTCTCGGCCGTCGGGGCTTCGCTGTCGCTAGGATCAGACCGATCATCGTCGTCATCGGCCGCCACGCCCGTCTCGTTAGAACCCCGATCGAGACAACCAGCAACGAACGCGATTCCGGATGCACTACCGAGTACGGTGCGCCGGTTCACGAACATATCTATTAATGATATACATTATTTATTAAGGGTTTTGCCTCATTTATCGGTTGGAACGGAGTGATATCAACTGTCTCGTTTGCATCCTAACTTTGTGTTATTATCACTAATTACCAATAATACCTTTGATCACATTCCCGGGTTGTAATTATAAGAAATTGTTAATGGAATTCAGCAGGCACGTCATGTATGGTTTCTAACACCAACTCGGAAGACGGAAAACGAAATTGCGTCGCTAGACGGACCGTACTCGGTACGATCGGCATCACGAGTTTGACGGGTATGACCACCGTCGTATCTGCAGTCGACGATACGACGAAAATTCCGTATGTCAAGCACGGGGATGAAGTCGTAAGCTGGAAATCGGTTCCGACAAAGTGGTGGGAAGCGGAACAGGAGGCAGTCACCGCGATGCAGGACCTTGCGGATCAGTACGAGGACCACGACGCCATCGCCGGTGTCAGCGTGGTTAATGCGGAGACACGTATCGACGGCCGACCTACTAGCAGGGTTGAAATCGAAATCGGTCACAAGCACGATCCCGATACCGTTGCCGTCCCCCAAACGGATCACGGTGTTGATGTCGGAATGCGGCATCGACCGCCACTCGAATACCACTCTCCGACATCGTCGTGCAACGATGATTGGTGCGATACATCCCAGTATGATCTGCCTCCGGGCGGATCCAGGCTCGATAACGGCCATTCCGCTACCTGTGCTGTCGAATACGCTGGACAAGATGGACTAGATCACCTCATGTGTAGTGCCCACGCGGTCACCGACTGTGGCTCCTCGACACCATCGACCGAAGTATCTCACGAGGGGAATACCATTGGAGAGGTTGTGGAGCATAACTCGGCCCAAGACTGGGCTATCATCGAAAACGATTCCGAGGGTTCGTTCCCGAGGTTCTCGGGAGAGATCGCAGGACACGACGTTAGTGTTTCCGGTTACGTTTCCGAACAAGCGCTTCACGAGATGCGCTCGAGTAACGAAACGACGTACCATCGGGGTGCGAAAACCTGCACGACCGAGGGATCGGTCGACCGTGTTGGGATCGACCTTCCGTACGATTCGTCCTGCGAAGGATCAGGGATGTACGTCGAACTGGACACCTGCACGTACGGAAATGACTCGGGCGGGCCACATTACAGTATTTGGAAGGATCGGGTCGGATGTAAGTGGGCTGCGATCCTTGCACCGCACAAAGGCGGCAGGGACGGAGACGGAAACGGCTACAGCGTCGGATGTCCGGCACACAAAATCGCCGAGAATGACGATATAAGTTTCCCGTCGCCAACTCCGTGTGGCATGCCCTAATACCGGTTGTTCGATCCGTTCGTCGGCGGCTTCAACAGCCGTCCAGTTGACGATCTTCCTCCACCCCGAACCACTCGTTCGAGGGGATAAGTTTACGTTCGTCGGGAGACTTCCCACTGCTAATGTCATCGGTCGCGCCGGAATTATTCGCGGAATCGCTCCAATTAGTCGCCTACACGGTCGTCGCCGGAATCCTGACCGCCGGCGGGGTCGCGGCGGAGTACGCAAGCGCCCAGCACCTCGGCGGCGGCGAGTCCATGGTCGGTCTGTGGCTCGCCGCGATCGGCTGTGTCATGCTCTACGCGGGCGTCTACGGCCTCGGCTATCAGAAAGTCCTCCCACAGGTGAACTAGCGCGGATCGCAACTGCGTGGCCTGCGGGGCGAGGGGACCGATTCTCCTATAGTCCCGGAGCGAATCACGTCACGTATGAGCAGGTTCGGCGAGGTCGACGACCAGTACGACCCCCACGAACTCGAACGGCGGGTCTTCGAGTACTGGGACGAGGTCGACGCCTACGAGCAGACGGTCGAGCACCGATCGGACGGCGAATCGTTCTTCTTCGTCGACGGGCCGCCGTACACGTCCGGCGCGGCGCACATGGGAACCACCTGGAACAAGTCGCTGAAGGACGTCTACCTCCGGTTTTTCCGGATGCAGGGGTACGACGTCACGGACCGCCCGGGGTATGACATGCACGGGCTGCCCATCGAAACCCGCGTCGAGGAACGGCTCGGCTTCGAGAACAAGAAGGACATCGAGGAGTACGGCGAGGAGAACTTCATCGAGGCCTGCAAGGACTACGCCGAGGAGCAACTCGAGGGGCTTCAGGAGGACTTCCAGGACTTCGGCGTCTGGATGGACTGGGAGGACCCGTACAAGACGGTCTCTCCGGAGTACATGGAGGCCGCCTGGTGGGGTTTCTCGAAGGCCGCCGAACGCGGCTTAGTCGAGAAAGGACACCGCTCGATTTCCCAGTGCCCTCGCTGTGAAACCGCCATCGCGAACAACGAAGTCGAGTACGAGGACGTCGAGGACCCCTCGATATACGTCAAGTTCGACCTCGCAGACCGGGCGGGCAAGATCGTCATCTGGACGACCACGCCGTGGACGATCCCCGCGAACACCTTCGTCGCCGTCGACGAGGAGGGCGACTACGTCGGCGTCCGAGCCGAAAAGGACGGCGAGGAGGAACTGCTGTACGTCGCCGAAGCCAAACACGAATCGGTCCTCCGCGAGGGTCGCTACGATGACTACGAAATCGTCGAGGAACTGACCGGCGAGGAACTGCTCGGCTGGTCGTACGAGCACCCGCTCGCCGAGGAGGTTCCGGATCACGTCGACGCCGAGGGAGCGTTCGAGGTCTACGCCGCCGAGTACGTCGACACCCACGGTGACGGGACCGGTCTCGTCCACTCCGCACCCGGCCACGGTGAAGAGGACTTCGAGCGCGGCCGCGAACTCGGCTTCCCGATCTTCTGTCCCGTCGGCGGCGACGGCGTCTACACCGAGGACGCCGGCAAGTACGCGGGCCAGTTCGTCAAAGACGCCGACGACGAGATCATCGCCGACCTAGACGACAACGGTGCCTTGCTCGCTTCCGGCACCGTCGACCACAGCTACGGCCACTGCTGGCGCTGCGATACGGGCATCATTCAGATCGTCACCGACCAGTGGTTCATCACGATCACCGACGTCAAGGACGAACTGCTGGAAAACATCGAGGACAGCGAGTGGCACCCCGAGTGGGCACGCGACAACCGGTTCCAGGACTTCGTCGAGGAGGCCCCCGACTGGAACGTCTCGCGCCAGCGGTACTGGGGGACGCCGCTGCCGGTCTGGACGCCCGAAGACCGCGACGACGGGGCGGCTACCGCCGCCAGTCCGGAACACGCCGACGGGCGCGCGGACGAGGAGATGATCGTCATCGGAACGCGCGAGGAACTCGCCGAACGGGTCGATCAGGACATCGATCCCGAAACCGTCGACCTCCATAAGGGGACCGTCGACGAACTCACGATCACCGAGGACGGCACCACCTACTCCCGCGTCCCGGACGTCTTCGACGTCTGGCTCGACGCGTCCGTCGCCTCGTGGGGCACGCTGAACTACCCCGAGGACGACAGTCGGTTCGACGAGCTCTGGCCCGCCGACTTCATCCTCGAAGCCCACGACCAGACCCGGGGCTGGTTCTGGTCGCAACTCGGGATGGGGACCGCCGCGCTCGGCGACATCCCCTACGAGGAGGTGTTGATGCACGGCCACGCGCTCATGCCCGACGGGCGCGCGATGAGCAAGTCCAAGGACATCCTGATCGATCCCCACGAGGCCATCGACCGCCACGGCCGGGACGTCATGCGGATGTTCCTGCTGTCGAACAACCCGCAGGGCGACGACATGCGGTTCTCCTGGGACGGGATGCAGACGATGGAGAACCACCTCCGGACGCTGTGGAACGTCTTCCGGTTCCCGCTGCCGTACATGCGGTTAGACGGGTTTGACCCGCAGGAGGTCACTCTGGAGGACGTCGACGGTGACCTCGAGCTGATCGACGAGTGGGTGCTGGCCCGCCTGCAGTCGACGAAGGCCGAGATGACCGCGGCCTTCGAGGACCGCCGCCAGGACAAGGCACTGGACGCGTTGATCGAGTTCGTCGTCGACGACGTCTCCCGGTTCTACGTGCAGGCCGTCCGCGAGCGCATGTGGGAGGAAGACGACAGCGCCTCCAAGGAGGCCGCTTACGCGACGATCTATCGGGTACTCCGGGAGACCGTCGCCCTGCTTGCGCCCTACGCCCCCTTCATCAGCGAGGAGATCTACGGAACGCTGACCGGCGACGAGGAACACCCCACGGTCCACATGTGCGACTGGCCCGAAATCGACGCGTACTGGGAGGACGAGCAACTCGAGGCCGACGTCGCGCACCTGCGCGCCATCGAGGAAGCCGGCGCGAACGCCCGCCAGCAGGCCGGCCGCAAACTGCGCTGGCCCGTCCCGCGGGTCGTCGTCGCGGCTGACGACGAACGAGTCGTCGAGGCCGTCGAACGCCACACGGACCTGCTCGCCGATCGGCTCAACGCCCGCGAGATCGAACTCGTCTCGCCCGACGAGCGGTGGGGCGAGCTCCAATACAGCGCCGAGGCAGACATGAGCGAGCTCGGGCCGGCCTTCGGCGATCGGGCCGGACAGGTCATGAACGCGCTCAACGAGGCCCGCATCGACGACCCGAGCCTCGGGGCGCTCGAGGAGGCCGTCTCGGACGTTCTCGAAGACGACGAGTCCATCACCGACGAGATGGTCTCGTTCGTCACCCAGACGCCCGACGGCGTCGCCGGCACCGCGTTCGGTCTGAACGGCGACGACCGCGGCGTCGCGTACGTCGACGCGTCGCTGACCGACGACATCGAAAGCGAGGGCTACGCCCGCGAGGTCATCCGCCGCGTCCAGGAGATGCGCAAGGAACTCGACCTCGACGTCGAAGAGCGAATCGCACTCGATCTCGAGATCGACGACGACCGCGTCGCTGATCTCGTGTCCGAACGCGAGGCGCTGATCCGTGAGGAGGTTCGCGCCGACGAACTCCGGACCGTTGAGGATGGGCACCGCAAGGAGTGGGATGTCGAGGACGTGTCGATGGAGATCGCGATCGAGCCGTTGGCGGCTGCCGAGGCGTCCGAGTAAGCGCCGCCGAGCGCAGCGAGGGCTGAGCGGCCGCGAAGCCCGCGGGAGCGAACGGGTGCTTCGCGCCCGTGAGCAGCGAGGCGGTTTTTGGTCCAGATTTTTGCGTGAGTGGTTGCGAGCGCAGCGAGCAACCCGAACGGAAAAAGGTGGATGCCGAGATCGCGATCGAGCCGTTGGCGGCTGCCGAGGCGTCCGAGTAAGCGCCGCCGAGCGCAGCGAGGGCTGAGCGGCCGCGAAGCCCGCGGGAGCGAACGGGTGCTTCGCGCCCGTGAGCAGCGAGGCGGGAGTTCGACCTCTGCGGTCTGTTCGTGCGTCTCTCGTCGTGCTCGTGGATGATTCCGGTGGAAACCGCGCTGAGTGGACTCGAGAGCCGCGAGACGGGAACCGCCGTGACGGAGGCTCGGGACCGCTCGATCCACGACCGAGAGAACCCGAGCCGCGACGACGATGGAGACGGGGCAGTCGTGTCAGCCCCCACACATAGTCGAAAAATATTACCAAGGTCGATGTCGAGTAACTATCGATGGCGGGAACCGATACGGCGGTAACGTACGTGGAGCTTACCCTCACACATCCGGGCTGTTGGACGACGGAGGTGATGGACGAGACCGGGGCCGGCGTCGTCGGGTACGGCGGGACGGTGACGGGCGACCTCGCGCGGGAACGCTGTTCGATCTACGGGGACTCCGCCGAGCAGGTCGAACTCGGGGTCGACGTCGCGGACGAATCGACGCGGATCGAATCGATCTGGCGGGTCGATACCGATGCCAGCCGAAGTACCGCCCCGCGGGCCTCGATCGGTCGCTACTCCCAGGACGTGCTCATCGAATACGAGTACGAAAGCGGAATCGGGACCGCCTTTTCCACCCACGGGTTCGTTCTCGACGGAACGTCCCGAATGGAAAACGGCGTCGAAACGTGGCCGTTGCTCACCACGTCGACCCGCCACGAGATCGAGTCGCAGCTGGCGGAGATTCGAGAGACGCGGGACGTGAGCCTCTCGGTCGAGCGGGTCCAGCCGATCGATCGACGGGAGTCGTCCGGATCGTTTCACGACCGGGTGGCGTCGCTGACGAACCGACAGCGGGAGGCGTTCGAACTCGCTCGAGCGCGAGGGTACTACGAGTGGCCCCGGCGGACGTCGGCGGCGGATCTGGCCGCCGAACTCGACGTCTCGAAACCGACGTTACTCGAGCACCTTCGGTCTGCGGAGGCGATCCTGCTCGATCCCGACGGCTATCACGGGTGACCACGGTCCCGCGGGTTTCGACCCGCCACGGAGGAAACGACAGTGAAAGCGTTCGTCGACCGGTCCCCGACACGGCCGGCCTCGGGACACAGGGGACTCTAGCATGCTAGCACAAGAGGGGAAATGAACCGGTCGAAACGCCCTCGTATGCGGTCGTTCGGTGTGGCTGGGAACCGGTCGTCTACGAATCGATGACACGAAACGAGTCCGAGACATGGAAAGGGTTGTACAGAGCGGCAAATCAGGACGGAGAGCCGGTTATGCCGACGGAGCCGCTTCCGTTCGTCGAAGACGTCGCGGCGTTTCTGGAGACACACGATCACGAGACGGTCCTCGAAGCCGCGGTCGGCGAAGGACGAAACAGCCAGCGACTCGTCCGGGAAGTGGCCGACCTGCACGGGTGTGACGTCAGTGCCGACGCCCTCGAAACCTGTGGGAAGCGATGTAACGGCCGGATCGAAACGCGCGAAGACGACGTTCGAGCGCTGTCGTACGAGACGGGAGCCTTCGACGCGACGGTGCTGTTCGATGCGCTTACCCATATGCGGTCGGTCGAACTCGTACTTCGGGAACTGACGCGGGTAACACGGCCCGAAGGCCACCTCGTTTTCAACGTGCCGACCGACGACGACGAAGCGACCGAGAGTGCGACGCTCACGAACGATTACGGGCTGTTTCGGGAGTACGAGTACGACGTGGACGGCCACGAAGTCGTCTACATCGTCCTGACGGATCTCGACGCGTTCTCGAGTCTGCTGTCGTCGTTCGGCCTTGCCGTCCGGGACATCCAACGCTACACGTGGACCGATCCGCCGCATCCGCCGTATCGGCTCCGGCGACACGAGCACAAGAACCTCCTGTTTTACACACAGCGGATCGACTGAGACGATGAGCGACCGGCAAGACGACGTCGAGTTCGGGGTTCGCGGCGTCATCGCCGGTGTCGGCGAAAGCGTCCCGATCGCGGTCAGCGTCTTTACCTACGGCATCACCTTCGGCGTCCTCGCACGCCAGGCATCGCTGTCGTTCCCCGAAGCGTTGCTGATGAGTACGACCGTATTCGCCGCCTCCGCGCAGTTCGTCGTCCTCGATATGTGGGAGTCGACGCTTCCGATCGCGGCGATCATCGTGACGACGGGGATGGTGAACCTCCGACACGTACTCATGGGGGCCTCGCTCCAGCCGTGGCTGCAGAACCTCCCGCGGACCAAAGTGTGGAGCACGCTGTTTTTCCTCAACGACGAATCGTGGGGACTGACGGAACAGGCACGAGCCCGCGGGCAACGCGATGCGGCGTTCCTGCTCGGGAGCGGCCTGATCGTGTTCGTCGGCTGGGTGAGCGCGACGGCGATCGGGATGACGGCCGGAGCGCTCATCGCGGATCCGGCACGATACGGTCTCGATTTCGCCTTCGTCGCGGTCTATATCGCGTTGCTCGTCGGCGTGTGGGACGGGCGGCCGGACGCGGTGCCGCTCCTCGTTGCGGCGGGCGTGTCGGTCGCGGCCGCGTTCACACTGCCGGGAAACTGGTACATCGTCCTCGGCGGCTGTATCGGCAGTTTCGCGGGCGTCGCGAGGGATAGCTATGGTTGAGACGACGGTCCTGCTCGCGATCGCAGGAATGGCGATCGTCACGTACCTGACCCGTGTCGGCGGGTTCTGGCTCGTCGACCGGGTTGAACTCTCGGACCGCTCGCGGTCGTTCCTGGGCTACGTTCCGGGTGCCGTCCTCGTCTCGTTGATCCTGCCGGAACTCGTCCGGGGCGGCGTTCCCGAGTTCGGGGCTGCGCTCGTCACGCTGCTCGTCGCGATCCGAACCGGGAACATCCTCTATGCGATGGCGGCCGGGATCGGGGCGGTCGTCGCGTTTCGACGGCTCCCGCTGCTCGTGTAACCCCCGGGACGGAGCCGTTGCGTGGCGTCGCCCGTGAGTCGGTCAACCCACCTGACAGTACGCAGGCCACAAAAGTCTTGGCCGTTGACTTGCCACACGGGAGTAGTGAATTACCGGTTCGCAGTCGTCGCGTTCGTCGTCTTACTGAGCACGAGCCTTCCGGCGGGGGCTGTCGCCGCCGGAACTGGTCCCGGTTTTGAGACAGCAACGATGGCTACCGGCTCGAGTCCGAGCGCGGACGTGCCGGCGAGAACGACCGTCGACGAGCGCCCCGTAGCGGCCGTCTCGGCCGCCGGCAGCGACGACATCCTCCATCGAACGACCGTACTTCGACACCGCCCGGAACACGCGGGCACGTTCGAGACCGAAATGACCTTTCACGTACCCGATCCCATCGTCGACCTCGAGATCGACCTCGGATCGGAAGCGAGCGTCGAGTCGGTAGACGGGTTCGAAGCGACCGGCGACGGGACGTACCGGTGGACCGAGGAAACGGACGAGCCGTTGATCCGATTTCGGCTGCCGGCCAACCGGGTCGGGAGCGATCGGGGACACCAAGGGGAACGGACCGTCGCGTCGGCCGGGAGAGGGGAGACTCCGACGCCGACACAGGAGCGCCGACAGACACACGGCGACGGCTACACGTTCGTCGACACCGGCGATTGGGGAATCGTTCAGGTGCCGGGCATCAGTCTCTCCCTGCGACGGACCGATCCCGTCGGCATCGACGAAACTGTCACCGTCGACGGACCCGGCTCGACCGGCGGTGATATCGCCGTTTTCGGCGATGTAACCGAGTACGAACGGACCGTCGACGGCGAGACGTTCAGACTGGTCGTCCCCGAGGCGGCCGACCTTCGCGAGTCGCCGGACGACATCCTCGATGTGCTCGCGGACGCGAGCGAACGGCTCGCGGTCGGCGAGCGCGACGAGGAGGTGTTCGTCGTCGCGGCTCCGACCGACGGTATCGAGTGGGGACCGAGGGGCCTCCAGTACGGCGACGCCGATGCCTGGGTCGTCGACGACGCGCCGCTCGAGGCGGCGGGCAACGTCTGGCTTCACGAGTACGTCCACGTTCGGCAGGGCTACAGACAGCCGACCGTCGGCGTCGCGACCGAGACGAACTGGCTCGTCGAAGCACAGGCCGAGTACTACGCCGGACTCCTGGCTCTCGAGGCGGGGTTGATCGACTTCGATGAGTTCAGTCGGTTTCTCGAACGAGGCGAGCGAGCCCCCTACGCGACCGGCGTCCTCACCGACCCCGAAAGCTGGGACGACGACCGGACCGATTACGTGAAAGGGCGGCTCGTTGCCGGCGAGATCGATCGGCGGCTCCGGCTGGCGACCGACGGTGATCGGACGCTCGAGGACGTCTTCAGGCAGTTGAACGCCGAAGACGAGCGACTGACCGAATCGGACGTCCTCGGCTCGATCGAAACAGCGGGCGGCTCCGACGTCCGGCGGGTCGCCGAGCGGTACACCCGTACCGAAGCGGCCCCCGAGATGTGGACCCAGGCCGACCACGGGGAGGCGTTCGCACAGTCGATCGCGGACTTCGAGTACGGGTTCGGCGCGGACCCGATCGAGGTCGACGGCAAACCCTGGGATCGCTGGGCCGGTGCCGGGCCGAACGATCCCGACGTGACGGCCGTCCCCGCGGGAGAGACGGTGACGATCCCGGTCTCGATCGACAACACCGGCGGTCGAGCCGGAACCGCCGACGCGGCCTTGCAGGTCGACGGGGAGGTCGTCGACTACAGCCAGCCGCGTCTCGCGGCCGGTGAAGGGACGACGGCGACGCTTTCGTGGACCCCGCCGGAGCCGGGCGAGTACGAACTGCGGGTCGGTTCGGAGCGGCTGACGGCCTTCGTCCGCTCGAGCGCGAGCGTAACGGTGACCGATCTCACGGTCGATCCCGAACGCGTCGCTGCCGGCGAGTCGGTGACGGCGACGGCGACGGTCGAATCCGCCGACGACCGGCCCGGCGCGGCCGTCCTCGCGTTTCGAACCGCGGCGGGAACCGTCGCAAACCGGTCGGTGGCACTCGAGTCCGGCGAGACCGAAACGGTCGCGGCGACACTGCGGTTCGGCGACGACGGCCGGTACGAGGTCGCCGTCGGAGAACGGACCGCGTCGGTCACCGTCGGCGGCGAGTCGCTCACCGATACCGAGATCGACGTCGACGACGTACCCGGTTTCGACGCGGCCGCGGCGTTTTTCGCGGTCGTCGCACTGATCGGCGTCCTCGCTGCGGTCGGCCGTCGTAACGATACCTGAAACAAACGGAAGTTGCCGCTACTCGAGGGCGATACGGAACGTACACGCT
Organism: Halopiger djelfimassiliensis; assembly: GCF_000455365.1. Taxonomy (GTDB): domain Archaea; phylum Halobacteriota; class Halobacteria; order Halobacteriales; family Natrialbaceae; genus Halopiger_B; species Halopiger_B djelfimassiliensis. Next base: position 295,042 of record NZ_HG315687.1, on the reverse strand, counting down.
TCGTCGGCGTCCGCATCGTCGTCGTGAACGCAGGTGTCCTCCGTGACGGTCGCATCGGCGTCGGTGGCGGCGACGAGGCCCTCGAGAATCCCGTGGGCGAGCCCGCAGTAGTCCCGGTGTGACCGATACGTGACGAACAGTTCGTCACACTCACCGGCATCGACTTCGGCGGGTTCGACGTCGGTTTCGGCATCGTCGTCGAATCGGCACGAGAGGTTCGGCAGCGCCGTTTCGTCCGTCGCTTCCTCGACGGCGGCAGTGATCTCCTCGAGCCGGACGAGCAGGTCGACCAGGCCCCAGTCGGACCGAACGTGGGCGCTGAACGTCGACACCAGTTCCGGCGCGAGCGTCCGCCCGAAGTCACGCTCGATCTGGCGTCGACTCTGGGTCGCCATCGCGGCAAGCGACTCGAGAACCGCGTCGATCTCGGTATCGTCGTAGTGTGAGACGGGTAGATACAGCGTCGGCTCGACGCGGGCCTGTTCGACGACCGTGTCCCAGGTGTCGTCGTCGGTGTGTGTGACGACGTACTCTTTGAGCGTCTTGTGAACGATTCCGTGCATTGGCTCGGGTTCGAATCGCGGGGGTCAGTGGTCGGACGGTGCGAAACGCCGAACGATCGGCGATCGGTGGGAACGTCGTACTTCAACCAGCGGGGGGCGGTCACTTAACAATTGAGGAAATTGACCTGTCTGACTGCGATCCTGTCTTCCGATCGATGGCGGACGACGGAGCGAAGACACACTACCACGCTCCGGATGGAAGCCCGTCAAAGGGCGTCGGCGATCGCGGGGGCCACCGAGACGGAACTCACCTGTCGTTCGATGGTATCGGTTCCGTAGATCGACTCGACCCCGGCACGGGAGAGTTTCGTCGCGGCGTTGCGGGCGAGCAGCGGATGAACGCAGGTGACGAAGACCCGACCGACGCCGCGATCCTCGAGAACGCCGACGGCCTGACTCATCGTCGATCCCGTCGCGATGATGTCGTCGACGACGACGACGTCCCGGTCGCCGACCGCGACGTCGCTGGGGGTGATCTCGACCTCGGTCCCGGAGTGGCGGGTCTTCTCGAAGTAGTCGGTATCGCCCCCGCCGTAGGCGTCCCGGACCGTCTCCGCGAGATCGATCGCCCCCGCGTCGGGCGAGAGAAAGACCGGCTCCGCGAGGTCGCCGGGAAGCGGCTCGGCAAGCCGCCCCGCGGCGTCGACGGCGGTCGCCGTCGGTTCGAAGAACTCACAGACGGCCTCCTCGTGGGGGTTGACGGTCAGAACGCGATCCGTCCCGGTCGAAGTCGCGCGGGCGGTCGCCCGCGCGGAGACGGGATGGCCCGACTCGAAGGCCTCGTCCTGCCGGGCGTATCCCATGTACGGCAGGACCGTAACGACCTCCTCGGCACCCGCCTCGCGAACGGCATCTTGCAACTGGAGCAGTTCGACGTGGGCGTCGCTCGAGACGGTCGAAGCGACGACGACCGCTCGGTCGCCCTCGAAGTCGGGGACCGCGGCGAGCAGTTCGCCGTCGGGAAAGCGGTCGTACTCGACGGCGGCGAGCGGTTCCTCGAGTTCGCGTGCGAGCGCCGCGGCGAGAGACTGTGACGCGGATCCGCTGACGATCATACTCGAGCACACAGCGTGCGTGGTAAACCCGCTTTCGTTCTCTCGCGTTGACTCGCGCCCGGCGGTCGCCGGGTCGCGATCGACGGGGTTACCCGCCGTCGCTGCACGGACCGTCGTCGGTGTCGCCGAGGATCGTCAACTCGCCGTCCCGGTCGACCATCGCGTAGACGTTAAGACAGGCCGGATCGTTCCACTTCGCCGGCGTGATCTGTGTGGGCTCCCCGTTGTCGAGACGAACCAACACCCGGAGGGACCCCGGTTCGGTCGACCACGTCCGCTCGAGGGCCGTGCCGCTGTCGGCCTCGAGTTCGTGTGTCGTCCAGTGTTCGATCTCCCCGTCGACCTCGACCATGACGTCGACAGTGTGTTGATCGTCGTGCAGGTTTTCGACGGAGATATCGCCGAGAAGGGTTCCGCTGCCGGGGGCGGCCGTCACGTCGGACCCGGCGTCGGTCGTCGCGGGATCGGAACCCGATTCGTCGGGCTCGTCGTCGTTCTCCTCGGCATCGGACTCGTCGTCGTCGCTGCTCGAACAGCCGGCGATCGCGCCGGTGAGGACGGTTCCGGTCCCAGCCAGCAGTCGTCGACGCGGTAAGTCGCTCATACCGCGTATGGAGACAGTCCCCGCTCGTTAACGTTCTGGCAGCGACACCCCCGTAGCGAACGGGTCGTCGGACGGCGCGTCAGCGTCGGCTATTCGGACCGGGTGACGGCCATGCCGGTGACGTCGCCGATTCCGAGCGATCGGCTGCGCCACGTTCCGGTTTCGGTCCCGTCGTCGCTTGCGGTCAGAACCGTTCCCCGCTCGGTGACCGCATAGACCGCATCGCCGTAGCCGACGTCGACGATCGGTTCCGGTGGCCGGTCGTCCACCCGCCAGTCGCCGTCGGCCGTCACCGCGTAGAGCGTCCCGTCGGAGACCGCGTGTGCGCGAGCGAGCGAGCCCGGCTCCGTCCGCGGATCGGCGGCGACCGTCTCGAACGGGCCGTCGAGGACCTCCACCCAGCCGTTGCCGAGTTTGTAGCATCCGGTTGCGGTGGCCGCGAGTGGGACCCCCGGGGCGGAGACGTCACGAACGTCCGTCAACCCCGCGTGGTCGAGACTGCCGTCGTGAACGCGGTAGACGCCGCTGTCGGTGCCGACGAGGTCGCCGTCGATGGCTCGTACCGTCCCACCGACGTCGCCCTCGAGCGGGTCCCACGTCTCGTCCGTCCGGCGGGCGACCGTCCCGTCGGGGCCGGCCGCGACGGGATCGGTGCCGTCGAACCCGACGGCGACCGCGGGGCCGAACCCGGTCCCGACGAATGCGACGTCTTCACGATCCGCCTTCGAATCCGCGCCGCCAGCGCGCTCGAGCACGCGGACGTCGTCGGCGGTCGCGATCGCAACCCGGCCGTCACCGGGAGCGGAGACGGCGGCAACGTCCCGGGTGTCACAGCGCTCGCACAGCGAGAACTCGCCGACGGTGTCGCCGGCGATCCGGACGCGGACGACGCCGTTCGCGCTCGCGACGTACGCCTCGAGCGCGCCCGTTCGATCGCCGTAGACGCGTTTCTCCTCGATCGAATGCATACGTCCACGGAGGGGGCCGCGTTCCGAAAGGGTTCCGTCTGCAGCGGGCCGTTCTCACGTCGCTGCGGCGCTTCGGAATCCCTTTGAGGCGGCCGTCCGGACTAGTAGCCGATGGAAGTGTTCGGATCCAGCGGGACACGCGGCGTCGCCAACGAGGAGCTGACGCCGGCGTTCGTCCTGCGCGTCGCGAAAGCGGCGGGGACGGCCTGGGGGGTCGATCGGGTTGCTATCGCACGCGACACGCGGTATACCGGACGAATGCTTGCCGACGCGGCTGCAAGCGGGCTGGCGAGTACGGGGACCGACGTCGATCGCCTCGGGATCGTTCCCACGCCGGGGGCACAGTTCTACGCGGAACGCGAGGGCGTTCCCGTCGTGGTCATCACGGCCTCGCACAACCCACCGCAGTACAACGGCATCAAACTCGTCGGGGCCGACGGCGTCGAACTCCGGGTCTCGGACCTCGAGACGATCGAGGAGACGCTGCTTGCCGAGGCGTTCACGGTCGCCCCGTGGGACGAGACGGGACGCGTCCGGGAGGTCGACGGCGTGGCGGCCGACTACGTCGCGGCACTGCTCGCGGCGGTCGATCGCGAGCCCATCGCCGACGCCGACCTGACGGTCGCGCTCGATCCCGGCCACGGGGCTGGATCGGTAACGAGCCCCGAATTCTTCCGGGAGCTGGGTTGCCGGGTCGTCACCGTCAACGGTCACCCCGACGGTCACTTCCCCGGACGGGATCCCGAACCCGTCCCCGACAACCTCGGGGACCTCGGCCGGCTCGTCCGGGCCACCGACGCCGACGTCGGGATCGCCCACGACGGCGACGCCGACCGCGCCATCTTCTTCGACGAACACGGCGAGTACGTGGAAGGCGACGCCACCCTCGCCGCGCTCGCCGCGGCGGAACTCGAGGCCGGCGACACCACCGTCTCCGCGGTCAACGTCTCCCAGCGGCTCGTCGACGTCGTCACCGAGGCCGGAGCCGACCTCGAACTCACGCCGATCGGGTCGACGAACATCATCACGCGGATCCGCGAACTCGAGGCCGACGGCCACCGGGTGCCGATCGCCGGCGAGGGCAACGGGGGGATCTTCTTCCCCAGCTACCGGCTCTCGCGCGATGGGGCCTACACGGCCGCACGGTTCCTCGAACTCGTCGCCGAACGGCCGGTCAGCGAGATCGTCGCGCCGTACGACGGCTACGCGAACGTCCGGCGCAACATCGAGTACGAGTCGACGGCCGAACGCGACGCGATGTTAGACGCCGCCGCCAACCACGCCCAGACCGCCGACGCCGACCTCAACACCCGCGACGGCTACCGGCTGGACTACGGCGACGCGTGGGTGCTCGCCCGCCCTTCCGGGACCGAACCGCTCGTGCGGATCTACGCCGAATCGCGCGACGGCGACCGGGCGACCGCGCTGGCCGACGAGATGTACGAGACGCTCTCGAGCGCGAAGTCCGCCGTCTGAGACACGCTCGATACACAGCGTCCGATTACCATCGGAAACGCCTCATTTCCTCCGGGATCGTCCGGTCTCCATCGGGATCGGTCGCCGGTACCGACGGATCGGCACGGTTCATAACGGAGCCCGAAACGATGGTGCAGTCGCGTATTCACCGCGGTAACGGTAGCCGCAAGTTATTGTCGGTCTCGTCTCCCCTGAGAACGATGTCCGAACGGTCAACCGACGAGACAGCGAGCGTATCGATTACCCCATCGCGCCGTGCCGTCCTCGGGACGGTGGCCGGTGTGGGGACAGCCGTGACCGCAAGCGCCGTTTCGGGTGCAACTCAGGAGCACGAGTCCGACGACAGAACGGAAGGGACGGATCTCGAGGTCGTCGCGGACTTCGAACCGCCGTCGCTCCCCGAAAACATCGCGATCGACGAGAACGGCCGTATTTACCTGAGTATGGCGATTACGGGCGAAATCCGTGCGATCGATCCCGGCGGGACCGAGGAGACGATCGCACAACTCGACGTCGGGGAGGACGGACTCTTGCTCGGACTCGTCGTTCGCGACGGCACGATCCACGCCGCGATGAACGCCGGCGACCCCGAGACCCACGGCGTGTGGCGGGTCGAGGTGACCGACGGAGCCGCCGAGCGCGTCGCCGAACTGCCGGCGACGGAGACCGAACCCAACGGGATCGTCCCCGATCCGTACGTGTCGGGCGCGTACCTCGTCTCGGATCACCGCAGCGGGGCGATCTGGCGGGTCAGCGACGGCGAGGCCGAACCGTGGGTCGACGATCCGTCCCTCGATCCGGACCCCGAAGCCGACCCCGGCGTCGGTGCCGACGGGCTGGCGATCCACCCCGACGGTGACGTGTACGTCGACAACCTCGATTACGGACGCATCGTCCGGGTGCCGGTCGAAACCGACGGCACCGCCGGCGAGCCGGAACTGATCGTCGAGGACGACGCGCTGGTCGGTGCCGACGGGATGACGTTCGACGCGGACGGCACCCTCTACGTGGCCGTGAACGCGCGGGACGCGATCGCTCGCATCGACATCGAGGCGGACGCGGAACCGGAAACGCTCGTCGAGGGCGGCGTCCTCGATTTCCCGGCCGACGTCGAGTTCGGCCGCGGCGAGGCCGGCGAGACGTCGCTGTACATCTGTAACTTCGCGCTCGAGCGATTCCAGACCGACGAGGATCCGAACCCGAGTCTCGCGAGACTCGAGACCGACGCGAGCGGCTTCGTCGTCGAGCCGGGCGAGTTCGCCGACGACGGGGCGGCCGAAGCCGACGCCGAAGCGGACGGCGACGACGGTGACGCAAACGAAACGGAGTACGACGTGTCGAATCGGTAATCTCGCGGACGCGCTACCGCACGGGCACCCGGGCGCTCCACCGGACGGCTTACGACCGCAACTTCTCGCCGTATCTCGCGCCCGCCCGTTCGGTCGCGAGCAACAGCCGGTGTGCGACGACGAGGACGACGACCGCGAGGACGATCAGCGCGCCCTCGAGAGGCGTCGAGAGGAGGCCGAGCGAGACGATCAGCGTCGTCGCGCAGGCGGGCGGATGGCGGGTGCCGGTCGCGAGCATTCCCCCGGCGGTCAGCGTGGTCGCGAGCACGGCACTGACGGCGAGGCGAAGCCCGGCGATCGATCCCGGCGCGGGCGAGTTCGTCATAGAAATGCCGGCCGCGAGCAGGTGGTACGCCAGCAAGCCGGCGGCGACGCCGATGGCGTGGCCGCCGATCACCCGCCGGGGCGCGGTCGCGTCGCTGTCCTGAAACAGCGCGAGCACGAACGCGGACGGCCCTAGACTGGGAAACAGCATCGGTAGCCCCGACAGCCACGCCACCGCCGCCGTGGTCGAGAGCAAAAGCCCCGTGTGGATCGTCGTCCCCGTCCGGTCGTCCATGACCGGCTTTTCGCAACTCGAGCGGAAAACGGCGGTGATTCCCGCCGTGACCGGGAGACGGGAGTTCTGGCTTCGAACGGTTGGTTCGGTCCTACTCCCGCAACCCGAAGATCGTCACGTCGATTGCAGTGATTTCGGCCGCTACCGGGTCACAGTCGGGGTATTGATACGTGAACGTATATCGTTTCCCGGGTTCCGCACCGCCGACCGATCGTTCCGTGCTTTGGAGGACTGTGGTTGGGCCGCTGTACAGATTCAGTTGTGCGTAAATCGAGGACGCTTCTTTTTTGTTGTCGATCGTCACCTCCGTTCCGTAGACATCCGTCCCGCCCTCCTGTGCGATCACTGTCCACGAACTGGTTACCAGCGCGACCCTCTCGGAGGAGACCGCGGTCATCCCCCCGTTTTGGGCCGCGGATAACTGTATCTCGTAGCGGTCGATCGCCGTCGGATCCGCCGTGGAGTCGGTGGCCGCGAACCGATACGTCGTGTTCTCCCGCGGTTGATACACGGTGTCCGTGGCGGTCGCCAGTTCCGTCGACCCCGAGAAAAACGTCACCTCGATTTGTCGATACCCGTCGGTCTCGAGCGTCCCTCGAACGCCGTAACTCCCGCCGTTCTCGTCGTAGTAAAACCCGTGTTCAGGAACCGTTTCGTCGCCACGCGTCTCGACCGACGCGTCCGTTTCTGCCGGCGTACAGATGAACTGATCGTAATAGTCCCGCTCGTCCGAATTCACGCGTACGGGTTCCGCATCCGGGGACGTCGATCCGTCCTCGTCCTCTCGATCCGAGACGAGTGACGTACAGCCGCAACTGAGAGACGTAACCGAGAGACTACTTCCAGCGAGTAGCGCTCGCCGTTTCATACGAGAACTAGTTAGTATACTAATAAGTGTTTGGGGGAAAAGAACGAGGCGATTCGATCGGCCAGTCGGAACCTCGTTTGCGGACGAACCGGAACCGTTCGGTCTCGGGCGCGGGAGACGCCCTCACGGGACGATCGTCACCGGTACCGACGAGCGACGTGCGACCGCCTCCGCAACGCTGCCAAGCAGCATCCGCGAAACGCCCGATCGACCCTCGCTGCCCATGACGATCTGATCGATACCCTCCCGCCGGGCGTACTCGAGGATCGCGTCCGCGGACGTGCCCTCGATGACGGTCGTCTCGACGGTCCGATCGTGGTCGGCGGCGATGTCGTGGACGTCCGCGAAGAACGCCGGCGTGGTTCCGTCGGCTCCCGGTTCCGGGCCGCCGCCGTACCCCGCCTCGAGGTCGTCGACAGCGTGCACCACCGTCACCTCGGCGTCGGGAAACACCGACAGGGCGTGCTCGAGGGCCGCACGTGCGGGTTCGGAGTCGTCCATCGGAACGAGTAACTGGCGCGTCATAGCCGTGGGTTCGGGCGCGAGGGGGAAAGCTCCCCGGCGCTCGAGTCGCCGGCGTCAGCTGAACACGAGCGGCCCGAGCACCACCAGCCCTACCGAGAAGGCGACGATGCCGCCGACCGCCGCCGCGACGAGCCGACCCGTTGCGGCCGGGTCGGCCGACAGCGACGACCGCGAGACGACCGCGTCGGTGGCCGTCCGGAGCAATCGGCCGCCGTCGAGCGGATAGACCGGCAAACAGTTGAAGACGCCGACCAGGAAGCTGAGCCACCCCGTCCAGAAGAGGACGGTCGCGGCGACGAACACGCCGCCGCCGACGGCCGAGAGCGGTCCAGTTACCGTATAGAAGTTCACGACCTCGCCGACGAACCCGCCGAAGTTCTCGGTGAAGAGGCCGATCATTCCCGCGAACGGGAGCACCAGCGGGCCGAAAACCCGGTCGAGCGGCGTGTTCGTGACGGGGACCGACCCATCGCCGCCGACCACCGCGAGGTGGTCGGCCGCCGGATACGCGCCGACGCCGAAGTCTGTGAGGGAGAGCCCGCCGACGCCGCGCTGTAGCGACACGCCGAGATACGCCCCGCCGGTTTCGGACTCGCCGAACGTCACCTGATACGTCTCGAGACCGCCGCCGTCGTACAGGGCAACTGAAACCGTTTCACCCGGCTGGACGTCCGAAACGGCCGCGAGCAGGTCCTCGGTGCTTCTGACCGGTTCGTCGCCGATCCGGGTGACGACGACCGGCCGGTCCGCCGGCGCGCCGGCGTCCGCGAGCGGCCCGTCCGCCACGACGGCGTCGACGAACGCACCCGCGACGAGCGTCGCGTTGCGTTCCCGCGTGTCGCCGTCGCCGTCAGGCGTCCGGACGGTCACCGGGACGACGGGATCGGAACGGGACTCGAGTTCGCGTTCGAGCCCCGAAACCGAATGGACCGCCCGTCCGTCGACCGCCGCGATTTCGGTTCCCGGATCGAACTCGTTGGGTCCCGCTCCCGCCGCTCTCATCACGACGACGGATCGGTTGACCGTCACCGACTCGCCGTCGGCTCTGTCGACCTCGACGGTTCGGCCGCCGGCCTCGAGCGCGGCCGCGAGGTCGTCGTCGTCCTCGATCGGCGTTCCGTTCACGGCCGTGAGGACGTCGCCGCGCTCGAGGCCGGCATCGTCGGCGGGCGATCCCGGGACGACGCCGCCGACGGCCAGCCCCGGAACGACGGCGATGGACGTGGTGACGATCGTTCCCAACAGGAACAGACAGCCAAGCGCCACGACGAGGTTGCTCGTCACTCCGGCGGCGTAGATCCGGCTCCGGGCGGCCGGCGATGCGCCCCGTTCCTCGCCGTCCATGTCCACGTACGCGCCGAAGGGAAGGAGCGCGAGCACGATCAGACCCATCGAACGGATGTCGACGGACTCGACGCGAGCGAGGAGGCCGTGCCCGAGTTCGTGGACGACGATGCCGACGAACAGGGCGACGACGATCTCCGGCGCGGCCGCAAGCGGCAGAAAGTCGTTGACACCTGGAACCACCAGGACGTTTCGCGGCCGGTTGACCTCGCTTGCCGCGTCCCGGGTGACCGCCGCGTAGGCGGCGAGAACGACGAGCACTAGCGACACGGCGAGCAGCACGTACGAGACGACGACGCCGACGTTCGCCACCCGCCGCCAGCACCGGCGGCGACCCGCGAGTCGCTCGAGCGGATCGGGGACCGTGCGGGTCTCGAAGGTCGTCACCGGGCCGGTCACGTCGACCCACGCGGGAAACAGGTCCCGCGAATCGAGTACCATCGTGACGAGCGTATAGCCGAGCGCGACGGCCGCGACGAGCAGCACCGACTCCTTCATCCGTCACACCCCCGTCCACCCCACGACCGTGGCCGAACAGCGACCCGCCACGGTCCGACTGGTTGCGGCCTCATTTACTGCTTTCGCGATGTTAGTGTAGCACAGTAATTATTTCGGTCGGCGTCCGGGTGGCGAATCGAGAGCTAGTTTTATGGGCCAGTGTAAAGGAAACTTGACACACAGTCCCCTGCCCGAACACCCATGACAACACCCAATACAACCGCCGAATGCAGTCCGAAAACCTCCCGAACCGCCTCGAACGCAAGCTACGGTATCGGCATCGTCGCACTGGTGGTCGGTCTCGTCTTCGGCCGACCGGTGATCGGTCTCGGAGCCTACGTCGGCGGGTTCGCCCTCGGCGCGGCGATTCCCTCCCTGACCTCGAGACCGGTCTACGACGAGCGCGACGACGAACTGGCCGCTCGCGCGAACGAACTCGTCCTGTCGGTGCTCGGGTTCGGCGGGTTCGCCGCCTTCGTCTCGCTGTGGATCCTCTCGTTTCTCGGCCGGTTTACCTGGCGACCGGAACTGCTCGCGGTCTTCTGGGCCTGGTGTGCGTTCTGGCTGTTCTGGGGGAGTACCGACACCTACGTCCGACTGCGCGCGAGACGATGAACAACGACCTGCGCAAGCGCCGCGAGCGGGCCGACCTGAGTCAGGCTGACCTGGCCGAGGCCGTCGGCGTGACCCGCCAGACGATCAACGCCATCGAGCGCGAACGGTACGATCCCTCACTCGAGCTCGCGTTCGAACTCGCGGCGTACTTCGAGTGTGCGATCGAAGATATCTTCGAACCGGCGACGGAGTCGCCGGCGACCGAGGAGTGATCCAAGGACTGCATCGCCGAACACAGTAACACGAACCCATGAACGAATCAGACACACACTGGTCCGACCACGTCCGGATGGCAGCCTACGCCGGATTCCTTCCGGCGATCGTGTTTCTCGGCCCGCTCGTCGCAATTTTGGGACTGGCGCTCGTCTGGCTCGTCCTCCCCGAGCCGAACGACCGCGAGTGACCCGCTCGAGACGACCCGGCCCGAATCAGACCGGATCGTCGACCTCGAGCGCCGCCTCCAGCGCCGCCCGTTCCTCCCGGAGCGCCTCGAGTTCGTCCGCGACCCGGCCGTCGGCCAGCCGCTCGCGCTCCTCGGGGGTCAGCCGGGCGACCGCCCGCGCCGCGGTCTGGAGCCGGTCGTACTCGGAGTCGGTCGCGAGACGACGCACCGTCCGCAGGCGTTCGACGACCGACTCGTCGGCCACGCGGGCGACGAACGGGCGATACTCCCGTGTTCGCCGCCGGAGGACGCCCGCGGGACCCGGCGGCCACTCGATCATCAGCGGCTCGGCGTCGATCCCGGCGAGAAACGTCTGCTGTGTCGCCACCCGGCGTTTGAGCACGTCCGCGTCCTCCACGTAGTGCTCGAGTTTCGACCGCGAGTAGTCGGCGTACTCGAGCAACTCGGGAACGGTGTAGGTGCCGTCGGGACTCGTGGTCACGTACTCGCGCAGGTCGTCCGGCGGGCGCTCGTACTCGACGAACGGATACCACGCGCTGCGCTCGAGGAGGGCGAACACCTCGCGGGCAGCGGTCTCGAGGCGGTACTGCTCGAACGCCTCGCGGATCGCGTCGTTGTACGCCGCGATCGGGTCGCGAAGGCGCTCGACGGGCGCGTCGAGGTCGGCGTCTCCGAGTTCGAGCAGCCGCTCGTGGTCGTCGATCTCGTCGTCGATCTCCCGAAACCGCCGGGCGGCGGCCTTCCGGGCTGCGGCGAGGCCCTCGCGGGCCGCCTCCCGCTCGTCGAGCAACTCGGCGTACTCGGCGGCCGGCTCGAGAGCCGCACGTGCGTTCTCGAAATCGGACTCGCTGAGCCGGCGCTTGTCGATCGCCTCGAGAGCGTCCTCGAAGGCCTCCCGGCCCTTCAGATCGTCGGGCAGGTCCTCGACCAGCGTGGCGAACTGCCCCTCGAGTTCGACGTAGGCCTTGAAGTTCTCCCGCCCGGTCCCCGTCGCGCGGTCGACGTAGTCCTCGAGCAACTCCACCGCGTCGCGGTAGGCGTCGGCGGCCTCGAAGACCGCCTCGCCTCCCTGATTCTCGATGCGTTGCTCGGCGTTGTCGTACCGTTCGCGGGCCGCCTCGAGTTCCTCGAGCGGCGTCGGCTCCGCGTCGTCGGCTCGGTGGACGCGTTCGCTCATGACGCAACTACTCCTCGGCGTCCCCGTAAACGGCGTCGGGATCGAACACCCGTTCGCCGACGGTCTCACCCTCGATCGTTCGGTAAAAACAGGACCGATGGCCGGTGTGACACGCCCCGCCCTCCTGCTCGACCAGATAGAGGAGGGTGTCGGCGTCGCAGTCGACGCGAACCTCCTCGACCGACTGGACGTGGCCGCTCGTGGCCCCTTTCTCCCAGAGTTCGTCACGGCTCCGGGAGTAGTAGTGCGCCCGCCCCGTCTCGCGGGTTCGCTCGAGGGCCTCGGGGGAGACGTAGGCGAGCATGAGCACCTCGCCCGTCTCGGCGTCCTGTGCGACGGCGGGGACGAGTCCGTCCTCGCCAAAATCGACCGCGATGCCGTCGTCCATATCCGAACCGATGATCGTCGGGGCGATAGGTCTTTTGCTGCCGTTCGCGCCGTGAACGATACCCCCGCAGCGCCGGCGACGGACTCGAGACCGGGTTCCGGGCCGAGGTCGCGACTGCAGACCGAACCGGCGACGGGGAGGACCGTGATACAGTCACCGCAGGTTCGGTCCCGCAAAACCGCCACCCCCACGCGACCCCGACTTCCCGCCGCGGCTCGAGCCCGCAGCGGCCTACTCGGACTCGAGCACGCCCGGCGGAACCCGACAGCCACAGGGCGACGCGACGGCGTCGATCGGTCCGGTCACCGACACCATCGCGATCGGCCGCCCACACCGCGGACAGAGCGTCGCCGAGGACGAATCGGGGTCGTCAGCGCCGGCGTCGGGGTCGTCGTCGCTCATCGCCACCCCCTCGAGCGGTCGCCGCCGACGGTCCCCGGCAGGCCACACCCGCGGCTACTTTTCAGTCGTCGATCGATGCGGTTCGTCGGTCGGTCGGGATGTTTATTACCCGGTAGAATGTACGCAATCATGCTTCGAATCCCTCGCGGGATTGGAAGCTACGTCTCGGGTGGTCCAGCACCCGGGGCATTTCGGCGCATGCCCCCTGCGGCAGGTGGAGCGTAGCCTCCGTTTTGATTGTTATCATGAATTGCCTTATATCTATTGTTAGTGGTGGGGAATATACCGATGGCCGTCCAGTCCGTAGGCCGCTCGAGCGAAAGCGATCGTGACTCACCGACTCCCGAACGGAACGTAGCGGCGACGGACACCGGTCGATCCTGTCGTGGGATTTGTCCCCTGTAATAACGGTCGGCCAAGCATTCGTCGCAAACGATATCCTGTTTCAATCCCGTTGTGGGGG
>NZ_HG315687.1:251496-281354 GCF_000455365.1 Halopiger djelfimassiliensis | reverse complement strand
AGCGGGATACCGCTGAACGTATGTCGCAGCAGGGAGAAAACCCACAACGGGATTGAAACCGATGTCCGAATCTTCGAGATATTCGCCTGCTCCGCCATCGCAGCGGGGAGAAAACCCACAACGGGATTGAAACTCGTCGTGTTCACAAGATCCTCCTCGAGCGTAACGTCGGTCGCAGCGGGGAGAAAACCCACAACGGGATTGAAACTACTTCAGATCCTCGATATCGGCCGCTGCCGCTGGGGTCGCAGCGGGGAGAAAACCCACAACGGGAGTGAAACGATTGCAGTAGGACCACCCTCGAGACGCTACCAACAACTATAGAGAGTGACCGCGAGGGTCACGAACGCGACGCCGGCGATACCGTATCGAACGGCCGAAAGGGAGTCGGTCAGGTAGACCAGCAGACCCGTCCCGCCGCCGACGAGCAGGATATCGATCCCGCCGCGGATGAGGGAGGTGCCGTCAGCCTCGAGCAGGTAGCAGACACCCATATCGAAGATGTGCCCGTACGCGAACAGGACGAGCCCCCAGCTAACGCCGAGAACCGTTGCAAGCAGCGGGTCGGAAACGAGGGCGGACATCGACGCTGTCGTCGGCTACGAATCGCGGGATTATTTTTCTGTCGGTTCTGTAAGGTGACGGATTACCCCCGATGGGATTCCGGGTGTCGCTCGAGCGCGCTCGAGGACGCCGCCGAAACGCAGCGCGGGCTCGAGGACGTCGCCGGGCGGCGATTCAGGAGTCGAGAACGCTCTGGATGTAAAGATGCGCGTAGACGCCGAACCAGACGACCAACAGCAGTTCGGCGAGACTGGTTGAAACCGCACCGACGAGCGATGCGAATGGGGCTGTCCCACCGTGTGGCATCGACCGGGAACCGACGAGGTACCTGACCCCGAAGTTCACGGAGACGACGGGCACCAGGAGTAAGACCTTCCGTCGGGCGGTCGTCGTCACTCGCCAGCTGATCCGGAAGGACTCGAGCGGGCCGTACCCGCCGACGACGCACGCATCGACCGCGAGCCAGCACTTGAACAGGATGAACAGTAACGAACCGAGGAACACCGCGGCTTCGACCGCGAGGACGAAAAGCGCCACCGGGGCCGTCGGGTCGGTTCCGGTGACGAACAACGCGCCGCCGGTGGCCAGAAACAGCACCGTCGAGGCGAAAAACACGGCGGAAACGATGCCGAAGACGGAAACCACCGCCAGCCCCACCAGTGCGGGGAGCCGAGCGAGCGTGTGACGGAGTCCGGCACGGGGCGATACTCGAGTGCCGGTCAACTCGCCGCCGACGATCGTCGCGACGTACGCGCGGAGACAGCACAGAAAGGCGAACGTCGCCGCCGTCTCGAGGCTCCCCACGACGGGCTCGGGGACGTACAGGGGGACGACGCTCTCGAGCAGTCGATTCGTACAGACGAGTAGCAGGGAAAGCAGCGAAATCGACGGGCGCGAACGAAACAGCCGACCGGTCCAAAGCAGGGCATCGAGGACCGTGCGACGGGTCGCCTCGACCGTGACGTTTCGGCAATCGAGACAGCAACAGCCCTCTTCGTCACGCCGGAGCTTGATCGAGGGTACTCGTTCGGACGCGGACCCGTCGGCGGCAGCGTCGACCCGCCGGGTCGCCGTGGTCGACCCGTCGCTCATCCGTCGTCGAACAGCCGCGACGCCAACTCCCCGATCGTGAGCAGGATCGCGGTCGGCCCGACGAACGAGGAGAACGATTTGAACGCGTGCTTGAGGCTCGCACGGTCGTTGCTGGTCCCCAGAAACACCAGCATGGGGTCTTCGGAAACGACGTAGACGTTCATCTCCCGCCCTTTCTCCGAGTAGCAGGTGTCGGTAACTTCGATCAACTCCGCCGCTTCCAGTTTCTCGAGGTGGTAGTGGACGTTCTGGACGGACATGTCGAGGCGGTCGGCGACGGTTGCCGGCGTCGCCGGCTCCTCGGTCAACAGCGTGAACACGTCGTATGCCGTCTCCGAGGCGAGGGCTTCGAACACGTCTCTGGCCGATTCGTCGTCGATACACAGCACCGATGGGTCGTCGGTCCGCTGGACCGACGCGTCCGTTCGTGTTGGCAGTAGTCTGGTCATAGGCTCGCGATCACGGGTCCACACGGGATCCGGGGTCGACCGTCTCGACCCCCGAATTTTCGTTCGAATGACGTATACGTTTCGTGATCCGAACCGGACGGTCGGTCACTCGAGGGCGTCGGACGCCGGTCCGTCGGCGGGGATCGATATCTCGGGCACGAGTCGAAGGTAAAACGCGGTGTACGTGGTGTAGAGGTACGTCCCGGTGACGGTCACGACGGCGATGCTCACCGGAACTGCGAACAGCGGGTCGACGTCGGGAACGGCCGAGAGGATCTCCTGTGGAACCAGCCCCGTCTGGGAGGTCCAGAACAGCGCCTCGGGCATCATGAGGGTGTTCGTGAAGAAGATCCACAGAAGCGAGAAGGGGAGGACGCTCCTGAGGTGCGATCGAACCACGTCAACGCTCCGCGAGAGGGACTCGGTCGCGTCGGTGTCCTCGACGACGATGGCGGTGTCGTAGAACTGAACGAACATGAGGAAAAACAGGAGCGACAGGACGTAGAGGCCGAAAGAGAGGACGACGATGCCGAAAGCTATGCTCTCGCCGAGCCTCTCGAGTCCGAAGACCCACACGACTCCACCGGCGGTGACGACGGGCGAGAGTCCGAATACGGCGGCGATCGCGATTCCGGCAAACAGCACCGTCGCAACTAGCATGCGCAGGTAATACTGCCGTCCGGCACGGAGAAACCGTCCGAACGACGTCTCGGATCCGCGAACTGCCTCGAGCGCCATCCCGATGAACCCTCCGATGACGAACGGGAACGCGAGGAAGTAGCCAAGCGACGTGATGCCGTCGACGACGGCCGAGTCCGTCAGATCGCCGACGGTCTGGAACTGACTGACCGTCGCGACGAAGAACCCGGCGACGAGAAGCACCGGGTTGGTTCGGAGGGCCGTCCAGCCGTCTTTGAAGGCGGCGAGTACTGTCATCGTAGGTGTACGTTCGGCGGTAGGGTATTAGGTACCGCGAAGGATCAAAACCGCGTTTGATCCTTCCATCGTTCGGCGAGTCGAGACGGACCGTTAGCCTTGTGGACGTTCTCACAGAGCGGACAGTCACGAGCAGTTATTGGTCAGTCCGTGGTGGCGACTACCGAATGGCTAACTCGAGGCTCACGCGTCGTGGCGTCGTCGCACTCGCGGCGGTCAGTCTGGCTGGCTGTGCGAGCAGCGGTGACGACACCGACGAGACGACCGAAACGGACGGCAACGACGACGGCGGCCCGGACGGACTCGACAGGGACGTTCCGGATCGGGATATCGAAGCGAACTGGGAGGAAGCCGCACGGTTTCGCCTGTGGTTGACCGACTACGATCCGTTCGGCGGAGGCAACCGTCGATTCGATTACAACGAGACGTTTCCCGAGGATACCGACTTCGAAGAGGTGGTGCCGGCGTTTTTCGGCGTCATAACCGAAACGGTCGACGGCCACCTGATCCAGTCGGGGACGCAGGTTTTTCTGGGAACGTTCGACGCCGCGTCGGTCGTTGCGGCCGTCGAGGACGACGACGAGTACGAACTGCTCGACGAGTACGAGGGCTACGACATCGTGGCCGGACCGGCCCCGAACGCGTCCCAGCAGCGGACCATCGCGGTCAGCGACGAGGCGATCGTCGTCGGTCCGGACTACGAACAGCGGATCGACGCCCGTAACGGCGATCACGATCGACTGGAGGACGTCGATCCCGAGTTCACGCACCTGTTCAGGGAACTGCCGCACGATACGACCGTCACCGGCCAGTACAACGCCCCGTCGGGCGGCGACGTCGACCGCGACGAGGTCTACATCTGGGGCGTCTCGAGCGAGACGCCCATGGCCGAGACGATGACGTGGGTGTTCGTTCTCGAGGACGAATCGCACGTAACCGACGAGGTGATCGGGGACCTCGAGAGCGTCTCGAGCGACGTTCAGCGGACCGAGACCGACGGCCGAACGGTGACGATCACCGGCGCGCCGCCGGAGATACCGGAGGTCGGATCGGACGAGTCCGGGGACGAGGAGTCCTGACGCCGCAACCGAGGCGAGCGTATCGGCGGCCAACCCCGGCGACGCTGTCCACGACGGTTTTCGGCGATCGACGATTTTTCGGCATCGCTGGCGGCGGTGCCGTGACTACGGCGCGTAGCTGTACGGCGTGAAAACGGAGACGACTCCCTCGCGATGACCGGTTCGCTCGAGCGGTCAGGCCTGTCCGTTCAGCGTGATGTAATCGATACCGATGATCCGCTCGTCGGCCTCGAGTTCGGCCTTTGCTTCGTCGGGGACTTCGCTGTCGACGTTGTAGACGGTCAGGGCCTCGCCGCCGTGGGCTTCGCGGGCGTTGAACATGCCGGCGATGTTGACGTCGTGGTTGCCCATGACCGACCCGATGAGGCCGATGACGCCGGGTTCGTCGGTGTTTCGCGTGACGACCATCTTCCCGTGGGGGATGGCGTCGACGCGGTAGCCGTCGACGCGAACGATCCGGGGATCGTCGCCCGCGAAGAGCGTTCCGTCGACCGTGATCTCGTCGTCGCCGTTGCCGACAGTAACCGAGATCAGGCTCTGGAAGTCCTCGGCCTGTCGGGTCTTGGACTCGGTGACGTCGACGCCGCGGTCCTCGGCGATCTGCGGGGCGTTGACCGCGTTGACCTGCCACTCGAGGGGTTCGAAGACGCCCTTGAGGGCGGAGGCGGTGACGAACTCGACGTCCTCGTCGGCGATGTCGCCTTCGTACGTGACTTCGACGGACTCGATGCGGCCGTCGAGCAGTTGGGCGGCGACCTTGCCGGCGGTTTCTGCGATCTCGATGTAGGGTTCGACGCGGGGGAACGCGCTCTCGTCGATCGAGGGCGCGTTCAGGGCGTTCGCGACGGGTTCGCCGGCGAGAGCGGCGTTGACCTGTTCGGCCGTCGAGGTAGCGACGTTCTCCTGTGCGGCTTCCGTCGAGGCCCCGAGGTGCGGCGTGACGATGACGTCGTCGTGCTCGAGCAGCGGCGAGTCCGCGGGGAGCGGTTCCTCGGCGAAGACGTCAAGCGCCGCGCCGGCGAGCGTTCCGTCCTCGACTTTCGCCGCGAGGGCGTCCTCGTCGACGACGCCGCCGCGGGCGCAGTTGATCAGATAGCCGTCGCCCAGGAGGTCGAGTTCGGCCTCGCCGATCAGCCCCTCCGTTTCCGGGGTCAGCGGCGTGTGAACGGTCACGAAGTCGGCCCGCTCGAGACACGGCTCGAACTCGACGAGTTCGGCACCGATGCGGTCGGCGCGCTCCTCGGAGATGTAGGGATCGTACGCGACGACGTCCATGCCGAGCGAGTCGAGTTTCTTGGCGACCTCCTGACCGACGCGACCGAGGCCGACGACGCCGAGGGTTTTCCCGTCGAGCTCGGCCCCGAGGTAGTCGCTCTTTGCCCACTCGCCGTCTTTGAGGCGGATGTGAGCCTGCGGGATCGAGCGTGCGGTCGCGAACGTCATCGCGACGGTGTGTTCTGCGGCCGCTCGGACGTTTCCTTCGGGTGCGTTGGCGACGATGACGCCCTCGTCCGTGGCGGCGTCGATGTCGATGTTGTCGACGCCGATCCCCGCACGGCCGACGATCACGAGGTCGTCGGCGGCTTCGAGAACGTCCGCCGTGACTTCGGTCCCCGAGCGGACGATCAGCCCGTTCGCGTCGGCGACCGCATCGAGGAGCGCCTCGTCCTCGAGATCGTAGCCCGTCTCGACGTCGTGGCCGGCGTCACTGAGTACGTCCAGACCCGCGTCGGCGATCGGGTCCGTGACCAGTACCTTCATGCGCGAGACAATCGTGCGGAGCAGGTAAACCCTTCCGTTGTCGCCACGGGTGGCAAAAACTACCGTCTCGGTAACCCGTGGACGAAGCGAAAAGCGGTGGGGTTCCGACAGACGCCGGATCTGGGTGGTCCCGGAGTCCCCTCGAGCACGCGAGGGGACAGTGGGAATCGAGAACAACGATCGTTTCAGCGTCGAACACCGGTTCGAAACGGTTCGATCGGAGAACTGATCGTCCACCCCGATCTCGAGTCGCGACTACCGGAGACGTCGACGTGAATCAATACAGCGTGAACGAGCGTTCGAACGGACGCCGCCTCGGAGCCTGTGGCGTTTCGACGACCGTCGACCGACGGACCGAAAGGCCGGACAGTTCCACGGACCGGTCCGTTCGCATCGGTGTCACGACAGGTGACGATTACCGGATCGGTCGCGGACGCACCGGACAGCGTGTCACACAGAGAACAACACGCGGGTCGATCCGGGCGAACGTTCCCGATCGGTCGATCATCGGTCGCTGTTGCGAGCGCCCGACACGACGGTCGTTTCACCGCCTAGCAGACTGTTGATCGGAGATTCCGGCACGCAGTCGCCCCGACTCGGGTGCCGTCCGCGCCGCGAACTCTCCCCTCGAACGGCCGACTCAATACCCAGTTTTCGCGGCTGAAACCGTCGGCGATCGCCACCGGTCTCCGACAGATTCACGACACGTATTCGAAAATGCAGCATTGCTATTGCCGGACAAAATGTAAAAATATTCTTTCATCCATCAAATATGATTCTCGTGGTTCCGGGAGGGGTGGGCGAAACCTGTCGGCCACATTAAATCGATTGATACGGAAAGGAACGGTCGACGGCGTTTATTCGGCGATTCGGCCAAGGTCCGTGCGTCCCGCGAGGGGCGTGAGAGGCAATGACCGAACAAGACACGACAGGCGACTCGAGGCGGTCGTTCATGGCGAAGGGTGCCCTCGCGACGGGCGCACTCACGCTCGGAACGGGCGCCTTCGGAACGGCCACAGTCCAGGCACAGCAGGTCCGAGTAGCGGTCTTCGCGAACAACTACTACCCCGGTGCGTCCTTCGAAGTCGTCGCACCGCTCGAGGCGGGGACGACGGTCGACATACTCCGGGTCGACGACGAGACCGTCCCGGAGATCTCCCAGCCCGACGAGTGGGGCGGACACATCATCCGGTACGACATCGGGCAGGACTCCGGTATCACGACGTTCATGTTCATCCGCGGCCGGCTGTTGAGCAGCGGCGTTGAGGGCCAGATCGGCGACGAAGCGACGGTGCTGAGTTCGGACCTGAACCTCCTCAGTACGACCGCAAGCGGCAACTCGGACACCGACAACGACACGGTCGAGGAGGAGACGGACAACGAGGACCTCATCGAGGAACCCGAGGAAGAAGACACGAACGACACCGAGAACGGAGGTGACGAATAATGACGCAAGAGATAGACGACGGCCGAATACTGGTCTTCTCGTACGATTACGAGGCGGGATCGCAGTTCGAGGTCATTTCCCACCTCGAAACGAGCACGACGGTGCGACTCCTCCAGACCGTCGACGGGGAAACCGTCCCGGAGATCTCACAGCCCGACGAGTACGTCGGCCACGTCGTTCGGTACGAGTCAGCAAACGGCGCGCTGGAACCGACGACCCTCCTGTTCATCCGGGAAGGGCGTATCAGTTCCGGCGAAACGGCCTCGATCGGCGAAGACGCGTCGATGTTCAGTTCGGACCTGAACCTCCTCGCCACGACGGTCGAGTAGGGCCTGTCGTTCGTTTTTCGTCACGTCTCGGCGGGGTCGGCGACGATCACCGTTGGACCGACACCCGTTTCGCCCGACCCGTGACGGTAAACGGCCGGCTCCGGACGGAGCCACAACCACCGATGCACCACCGATACGCGACAGTCGATCGACGCACCGACGACGGCTCGAACCGCTTGTTGCACGACTGCTCGGACGGACCGGACGGCCGACCGGTCGGCACCGGGACGGTCGTCGTCGGTTCGGCCGCCGCGGCCGCGGGAACCGCTAAGGAGGGGCGGACGGAAGCGACCGCCCGCGAGCACCACGACCCGCTCGTAGTGCTCCCGATGCGGGACTACCGGCCGGGGCTGACGGTTCGGGTCCTCGAGCGACTGCCGGCACCGATCGTCGTTCGGCTCCTCCGGCTGCCAAACGGCGACACGGTGTCGGTCCTAAAGCGGCCCGACGAGTATACCGGCTACGTCGCCCGCTCCGAGTTCGGACCGGAGCGCGTCCACGCGATGACGGTCGTGTTCACCCGCGAATCGCTCGAAACCGAGACACGATACGCCTTCGAGGACGACGCGACGGTGTTCAGTACGCGACTGAACCTGTTTCGAGTGACGGTCGGCCGAGTCGACGACGATGCGGAGCGCACGCGCGACGAGCCGGGGGATCAACGGCGGGACGAAGGGTTGCGGACCGCGTTGCGCGCTCGAGTGCTCGAGCGCTAGTCCGTTCGACCGCGGTCCGCCGGCAGGTCGCCGGCACCGACCGGCGGCCGGCCGTCAGCGGGTCCGGGGGAAGTGACACTTCGATCGAACCGGGCCGACCTGCTGGCGGTCGGGGTCGGTCTCCGCACACTCCGGCTCGGCACGCGGACACCGATCGCGAAAGGCACACCCGCTCGGCGGATCGACCGGACTCGGCGGATCGCCCTCGAGTTCGAAATCGGCCGACTCGTCGGCGTCGAGCGACGGGATCGCCTCGAGCAGCGCCGCCGTGTAGGGGTGGGTCGGCCGGTCGGCCACTCGGTCCGTAGGGCCGACTTCCAGCAGTTCGCCGAGATACATTACTGCGATCCGGTCCGCGATTTGCTCGACGACGGTCAGGTCGTGGGAGATGAACAGATACGCGAGATCGAGGTCGGCCTGCAGGTCCGCGAGTACGTTGAGGAGCCGCGCCTGAACGGAGACATCGAGTGCGGAGACGGGTTCGTCGAGGACGACCAGCGACGGATCGAGCGCGATCGCACGCGCGATGGCGACGCGCTGAACCTGCCCGCCCGAGAGTTCGTGGGGATAGCTCGTCGCGTATCGCTCCGACAGGCCGACCCGCTCGAGCAGTTCCCGGACGCGTTCGCGGCGGCGCTCGGGGCACCAGCCGTGACTGTGCAGCGGTTCGGCGATCGCCCGTTCGACCGTCAGCCGGGGGTTGAGACTCGAGCGCGGGTCCTGGAACACGACGCCGACGTCGGCGAGGGTATCGGCGGCGCGGTCGTCGGCGTCACCGACCGGCGTCCCGTCGATCCGGACCTCGCCGGCCGTCGGCGTCTCGAGCCCGGTGATCAGGGAAGCGAGCGTGGATTTTCCACAGCCGCTCTCGCCGACGAGCGCGACCGTCTCCCCCGGGCGGATCTCGAGGTCGACGTCGTCGACCGCCCGAAGCGTGTCGGCGGTCCCGAGCAGGCGCTCGATCGGACCGGACGCGAGCGGATACCGTTTCGAGACGCCCTCGAGTTCGACGATTGGAGTCGTCGGGGCGGCGGCATCCGGGTCCTCGTCCGTGGTCGTGGGTTCACCTGCGGTCGCGACATCGCGTTTGCCACTCGAGTCGGGTCGACCCGGGCCGGCCGACGGGACCGCCGAGTTCGAGGCGCTCGGTTCGAGAGCGGTCCCGACCCCGGCGTCGAGGAGAGCCGCCCGGGAGCGTCCGCTCCGGGCCTCGAGCGCGGATTGTTCGCCACAGGCCACGGTCCCGCGATCGGCACCGAGATCCACGGTCGGAACAGGGCCCTCCCGGCAGGCGTCGGTCGCGTGGTTACACCGGGGTGCGAACGGACAGCCCGGGCAGTCGCCGGTCAGCTCGGGAACCGTCCCGTCGATCGTGGGCAGGCGATCCCCCCGATCGACGCGCTGGGGGAGACACGCGAGCAGCGCCCGCGTGTACGGATGGCGCGGGTCCTCGAGGATGCGCTCGGTCGGGCCGGTTTCCATCACCTCGCCGGCGTACATCACGACGACGCGGTCACAGACGTCGGCGATGACGCCCAGATCGTGCGTGATCAACAGGATCGCCGTCCCGCGGTCGGCGTTGCGCCGACGGAGGCGCTCGAGGAGCTGTGCCTGCGTGGTCGCATCGAGCGCGGTGGTCGGCTCGTCGGCGATCAGCAGGTCCGGATCGGACGCGAGCGCGATGGCGATGCCGGCCCGCTGGCGCTGTCCGCCCGAGAGTTCGTGGGGGGAGGCGTCGATGCGGTCGGCCGGGTTCGAAATCCCGGCTTCCGCCATGAGATCGAGCGCCCGCTCGCGGTACTCGCGCCACTCGGACCGCCTGCTGAACGGCGGGATATGGAGGTACTCGAGCAGGCCCTGAGCGTCGGGCTGGTCGTGGATCTTGAGCGATTCGGCGATCTGCTCGCCGACGTCGAAGACGGGGTTGAGCGTCTCGGTCGGGTCCTGAAACACCATCGAGACGGTGTCCCCGCGGAGCCGGCGGAGCTGTCGGTCGGTCGCGTCGGTGACCTCCACCCCGTCCAGACGGATCGATCCGCGGACGATCTCGCCCGGCTCCTGCAGGCCGACGATCGAGCGTGCGGTCACGGACTTCCCGCTGCCGCTCTCGCCGACGATGCCGACGATTTCGCCCTCGTCGACGGTCAGGGAGACCCCGTCGACGGCGCGGACGACTCCCTCGCGGGTCCGAAAACGGGTGTGGAGGTTTTCGACTTCGAGCAACGGTGAATCGGTGGCGTTGGCGGTCATCGTCGGAATTACGTGGGTTTCTCGAGCGTTACGTCGCGGTTCGGATCGAGCACGTCACGGAGCCCGTCGCCGAGCAGGTTGAACCCGAGGACGGTGAGCATGATCGCCGCGCCGGGCACGTTCGCGATCCACCACGCGGTCCGGAGGTGGTGGCGGCCGGCAGAAAGCATCGTCCCCCACTCCGGGGTCGGTGGCTGTGCGCCCAGCCCGATAAACGAGAGCCCGGCCGTTCCCAGGATGACGGTCCCGAGGTTCATGGTGGCCAGCACGACGACCGGCCCGATGACGTTCGGAAGGAGGTGGCGGACGGCGATACGGGTCCGGGAGACGCCCATCAGCCGCGCCGCCCTGACGAACTCGCGTTCCTTCGTCGAGAGCACGCTGCCGCGGACGAGACGGGCGTACGAGGCCCACCCGACGACCGCGAGCGCGATCATGACGTTTCGCAGGCTCGGGCCGAGGATCCCGGCGACGACGAGCGCAAGTATCAGTCCCGGGAACGCAAGCTGGACGTCGACGAGCCGCATCAGGAGTTCGTCGACCCAACCGCCGACGTAGCCCGCGATCAGGCCGATTGCCGTGCCGAGGACGAGCCTGATGGCGGTGACGGCGACGGCGATCCCGAGCGAAAGCCGCGCGCCATGGAGGAGCCGGGAGCAGACGTCCCGACCGAGCTGATCGGTCCCCAGCGGATGGGCCATCGACGGAGGCTGCAACCGGTTCGCGAGGTCCTGACTCGCCGGATCGTAGGGGGCGACGACGGGACCGAGCACGGCGGCGACCGACAGCGACGCGACGATCACGAGGCCCGCGACGTTGAGCGGGTTCGCGAGAAACGCCGCGAGCTTTCGGGACGACCGAATCGCCCGGTACCGGCGTCTGACGGCCGTCACGACCGTCTCGAGGGCGTCGTTCACGCCGTCTCACCTCCGAGTCGAACGCGGGGGTCGAGATAGCGGTAGGTGAGATCGACAAGCAGGTTCGTCGCGACGAACACGACCGCGGTAAAGAGGGCGACGCCCTGAATGACCGGGTAGTTGCGTTCGAACACCGCATCGACGAGCAACGTTCCCAGTCCCGGCCGTTGAAAGACGATTTCGACGACGACCGCCCCGTTCAACAGCGAGCCCAGCTGCAGCCCGAGGACGGTCACGACGGGGACGAGCGCGTTGCGCAAGGCGTGTTTGTAGACGACGATCTGCTCGCGCAACCCCTTGGTGCGAGCGGTATCGAGGTAGGCCTCGTCGAGGACCTCGAGCATCGAACTCCGGACGAGCCGCGTCACGACGGCGGCCATGCCGCTTCCAAGCGTCACCGCCGGCAGGACGAGGTGCCCGACGCTGCCGGCACCGGCGACCGGAACGGTCTCGAGCGTCAGCGCGAACACCAGGATCAGCAGATAGCCGAGCCAGAAGTTCGGCATGGAAACCCCAACCAGCGAACCGAGCTGGCTCGCGTAGTCGATCGGGGTACCCCGGTGGACGGCGCTGACGACGCCGACGGGGATCGAAATCGCGAGCGCGACGGCCATCGAGGCGAGGGCCAACTCGAGCGTAGGCGGTAACGCCTCGACGATGAGCGTCGAGACCGGCGTATCGCTGTAGTAGGAGGTTCCGAGATCGCCCCGGAGGACGTCGGTCAGCCAGTCTAGATACTGGATCGGGATCGGGTCGTCGAGTCCGTGTTCCGCGCGGAACGCCTCGATTTCGGCCGCGGATGGCTGGCGGTCGAGTTGCTGGGTGAGGATGATCTCCGCGGGATCGCCTGGCGTGAGAAAGACGAGGCCGTACGTGACGACCGAGACGCCGAAGGTCACGACGAGCGACGTCGCGAGCCGGTACGCGAGGTAGTCGTAGTCGGGCATGCTGTGGTCTCAGGCGGTCCGCGTCAGGTCGCTCCACTCGGCGAACCTGGCGATCGGGTGGAGTTCGAGGCCGTCGATGGCGGCGTCGGCGGCGACGACGTACTCCCGGTAGAACAGCGGGACGACGACCGCCGCCTCCATGATTCGCCGCTGGGCTTCGACGTAGGCCTCGCGCTTTGCGGCCGGATCGTACGACTGGTAGCCGGTCTCGATGAGGTCGTCGACCTCGCCCCCGAGGTTGTACAGGCCGGTTCCGTCGGCCTCGTAGAGGTCCCTGTTGTCGACCCCCATCGAGTGGAAGTTCTCCCACATGAGATAATCCGCGCCGGGACTGTTCGATCCCGTGCTCCCGACCTGAAGGTGGAACTCGCCGCGGTCGGTCCGGTCCTGAACGGACGCGTTCTCGCGCAGTTCGATCTCGACGTCGACGCCGATCTCGCCGAACTGTGACTGGAGGAGCTGGCTGATCGTTCGGCTGTCGTCCATGTCGGCTTTCACGAGACAGGTCAGCGACTCGCCGTCGTAGGCCGACCGGTCGACGAGTTCGCGTGCGGTGTCCCGGTCGCGCTCGTAGGTCGGCAGTTCCTCCTCGACGACCCAGTCGATGACCGTCGAGATAGGGCCGCGGGCGGGTTCGCCGACCCCTTCGAGGACCGTCTCGACGAGTTCCTCCTGTGAAACCGCGTAGTTGAGCGCCCGTCGGAGGTCCGCGTCGTCGGTCGGTTCACGGTGGATGTTGATCCAGACCGATATCGCCCCCGCCGACTGCTGGGTTTCGACGCGAACGCCGTCGCGCTCGCGAAGCGACTGAATGCGACCCTTTGCCGGATCGTAGATCAGATCGGCCTCGCCGCCCACGAGGAGGTCAGTTCGGGTCGTCTCGTCCTCGGCCGCCCGGAAGGTAAGCGCCGTGGGATCCGGCTCGCCGCCCCAGTAGTCCTCGAACCGCTCGACGCGGATGGACTGACCCCGGTCGACCGACTCGAGGGTGAACGGCCCGGTCCCGATGATCTCGCCGGCTCGCCGATCGGCTTCCGGCGGCTGGATGTCGATCATGTTGTGTGCGATCGTCCCGGGGAAGCCGGGGAACGGCTCCGTCGTCTCGAACTCGACGGTGTACTCGTCGATCTTCGTGACGCTGCCCGGCTCGAGGTGGAGCCAGCCGTAGACGAAGTCACCTCGATCGACGAGGATGTTCTCCTCGAAAGTGTGGACGACGTCGTCAGCGGTCAGTTCCGCGCCGTTGTGGAAGGAAACGCCCTCGCGGAGTTCGAACACCCACGTGGTGTCGTCGGTCGCGGTCCAGTCGGTCGCGAGCCAGGGTTTCGGTTGCATATCCTCGGTGCCCCAGACCAGCGGTTCGATGACCCGGGTCCAGTACGGGGACATCCCGCCCCAGTTGTCGTATCGGCTGGTGTCGGTCGGGTCCGAGGCGAGTCCGATGGTAAACGCGGTCTCGTCTTCCGACCCGGCCCCCGAGCAGCCGGCAAGCGCGGCGAGTCCCCCGCCGGCGAGACCGCCAAGCAGCCGTCGGCGTGAGAGATCACCCGTCATCGTCGCTGCGAGTCCCGGCATGTGGAGTCGTCCGCTCGGACGCGTCTCCCCTCGAGCGAAACGGCCGTGTTCGAGGCGATCGGTGACACGCGGCCGTCGTGGCCGCCGGGACGAGCGAGGTGTTCGATGCCGATCATTGTACAACCTAACTTGTCGTACTGAAAATGAACTTGTGAATGTTCTGGTTCGATCCGGGAACGGCCGTCGGTCGGTCGACCCTAGATTGTGATCAGTGCCGCCCCGACGACCACGAGCACCCCACCCGATACGACGCCCCTCGTCACCCGCTCGAGGTCGCGCAGGAAGACGGCGGCAAAGAGGATCGTAAACAGGGGTGCAGTCGCGACGAGCGGGTCGACGATCGCGATCCGACCGTCATCGAGGCCGAGCGCGGCCATCAACGACAGCATCGCGACGGTTGTCACCAGTCCGCTGCCGAGGAAATACCGGTAGGATTCCGGCGGCCGGTCGAGGACCGCACGAGGACCGGTTGCGATCGCGTAAGCCAGCAGGACGACGAGGCCGGCCGTCTCGTTGATCGCCACCGCCTCGAGCGCCGAGATCGATCCCGCGAGCATTCCGTATCGGCGGCTGACGTTCGCGACGGCGAACGTGGCCGCGGCGGCGAGGGGCCACAGCAACGCCCGGGGCTGCCAGCCGCCGAGGTCGCCGCCCGTCGCGACCGTCAGGATCGACAGTCCGGCCACCAGGACGACGATGCCGACGCCGGTCACGGGTCCGAGCGGTTCCCCGAGGAAGACGAGCGCGATCAGGGTCGCAAACAGCGGCCGCGTACTGAGGATCGCGCTGTTGATGCTCGCACCGACCCTGTCGACGCCGACGAAGATCGTAATGCGGCCAATCGCAGTGCCGACGACGCCCGCGAACGCGAAGGTGACGAACACCTCGAGCGAGAGCCCCGAGAACGCCGTCCGTCCGTGACGAACGGCGATGACGAGCCAGTAGAGTAGCGAGTCGACGACGACGACGACCAGCGACGCCTGCACCGAGCCGCCGCCGGCGGCCATCCCCCGCTTGTCGAAGATCGGTGCGAACCCCCACAGGACTGCCGGAACCAGCGCGAGCGCGAGGACCTCGAGAGTTACTCCCGTCATCGAGACGGCTCACCGACCGGCACGGTCATCGGTGGATGTGGGCCGATGGCGGGTCAACGTTGCGGTGCAAGCGAAGACGGAACCTGAACTGGTTTATTCGGGGCGCGACAACCAGCGGGCGATGACAGTCGTCGCTTTCGACTTCGACGGGACGCTTTCCGACTCCGAGATGACCGTCCTGCTCGGCGACCGCCGCGGGGTCGCCGACGAGATGGCAGAGATCACCGAGCGCGCGATGAACGACGAGATCGGCTACGCCGAGAGCCTCCGCGAGCGGGCGGCCCTGCTCGAGGGTCTCCCGAAGGAAGACGCCAAGGCCGCCTACGCCGAGGTCGAACTCCGCGAGGGTGCCGGGGAGCTTATCGAGACGTTGAACGACGCGGGCATCACGACAGCGATCGTAACGGGCGGTTTCGAGCGCGGCGTCGCCGCCGCACTGGAGCGCGAGGGCGTTTCGGTCGATCGCATCGTCTCGAATCGGCTACCGATCGAGGACGGCCAGCTGACCGGGGCCGTCGAGGGACCGCTGATCGAGGGCACCAAAGACGATGCCCTCGCGGACCTCGCCGACAACGCGGGCGTCGGCATCGAGGAGACCGTCGCGGTCGGGGACGGCGCGAACGACCTGCCGATGCTCGAGGTGGCCGGCCTCTCGATCGGCTTCGACCCGAAACCGGCGGTCGAACCCCACTGTCAAGTCGTCGTTACCTCGATGGCAGGGGTTCGGGAGACGCTGGTGACCGACGGGATCCTCGAGCAGTCGTAATCGAAAACGCTCTCTCTGGCGTTACTCTCCGGCATAACGACCGATTTCACAACCGAGAGAGTTATTTACTCAAGGTCGAGTAAGAGTGTCTACGATGATGTGGCAAGATCTCGTCTTCATGGTTGGCAGCGGTCTCTCGATCGTGTTTCTCGCGCCGACGCTTCGCGATGCTAGCGCGCGGGTCCCGCTCGGAACAAGTCTCCCCTCGATGGGAATCGGATTCGTCTACGCGACGACGTTCTTTACGCTCGGCATGACGTTCTCGGCAGTCGGCGCGTTCGCGGCCGGCACGATGTGGTCGCTGATCGCGGTCTTCCGATCGCCGACCTCGCGGCAGTTCATCAGTTCGATCGGTCTCGACCTGTTCGCCGCCGACCTCCAGCGCTGGCTCGGTCGACGACGGGCCGATCCCGCGTTCACCGAGCAGTACGTTTCGCTCGAGCACGATCAGGGACACCAGCAGGGCCACGGAAACACCGCGGACTAACGACTCAACGGTAGCGACGGACGGTTTTCTCCGCACGGAACGGTCAGCAGCGACGGCAGCGGCAGGGCCACGAAACGGTCGCTGGAACGTGGTGACGGGTTCGCAGTCGATGAGTACATCCACCACGCGAACCGCGACAAAAAGTCGGTCCGATCCGATCGAGCGTCGGTCTACAGGTCTTCCCGTTCGAGCAGCTCGACGATCTTGTCGACGCTAGTTTCGTAGGTCACGTCGACGGTCGAGCCGTCCTGTTCGGTCTCGATCTTCCGGAGTTCGTCCTTCAGGTCGTCGTCGTCGAGCGATCCGCTTGCGACCGAGATCGCCCCGTCTGTGACGTCGGCCACATCGATGGCGTCGTCTTCGGTCTCAGCGTTCAGCTGCATCTCGAGGCCAGCATTGCCGTCATCAGTGTAGTAGACGCCGGTGATCGTGCTCACGTTGTGGAACGGTTCGAAGTCGATCTCGTTCGGAGTGAACGGATCGTCGTTGTTCGGTACCGTCTCGTCGGGGAGAGTTGCCGCCATCGTCACGTGTCCGTCGCGCGTGTCGTCGTAGGCGTCGCGGACGTCGCCGGAGACGGCTTTCCCGTCGCCGTACTCGATCGCGAGGGAGCTACGGACGCCTTTCTCGTCGCCGAAGACGTACTTTCCGTCGCCGAGATCGCCGACGTACATGACGCTGCCGAACTCGGGTTCCTCGGTCGGTTCGTAGAGGACGCTTTCCCCTTCGTACTCCGTCTGCTCGTAATCGGTGTCCTCGTCGTCCTCAACCGCCGAGATGACGGTGTCGGTGTCCCAGTCGCTGTAGACGACGAAGCCGGCATTCTCGTCCATACTGTCCTTGCTGAGGTCCGCGAAGAACAGCACCTGCTGTGCGTCTTCCGGATCGAGGCCGGTTTCGTTCTCGAACTCGGCGAACGCGTCCTGGTGACCGTCAGTGTCGGCACCCTGTTGGACCAGCGCATCCATAATCCGCTGGTTGTCCCCGTCCTCCATCATCGCCATGTCGGCGTGTACGAGGAGGTCACTCCCCTCGGGGGCGTGTTCGGCCGGTTCAGCCGCCTCGTCCGAGAACACCCCCGTGATCGAGCCCAGACAGCCGGCCGTCGCGACCAGCACGACGACCATGCCGAGCATCGCAAGACGTTTCGACGTTATCAACGAATCACTCCCAGTTACGTGTTTCATTGCCGTAGATATGACAGAGAGCACTACATACAAAAAGGTACTAGTTTTCGGATAGGTTGGACGAATCGAACAACGGCGAGCCAGCCGATACGTCTCAGTCGCCTACATCGGCCTCGCGTCGGTTCGGCGACGAATCCGATCACTCGGAAAACAGGCTCGTGTGGACCGGCGCGAACGAGTCGGTGTTCGACGGCTCGGTATCGGTGATGGTCCGACCTGCGAGTCCGACCGCGAGCAGTTCCGACAGCGGCGGACCCACCTTCTCCGGTTCGACGAGAAAGGCGTCGTGGCCGTGATCGGATTCGACGACGTGATGGGCGACCTCGACGTCGGCCCGCCGACACGCCCGTGCGAGCGACTCCGCCTGTTCGACGGTGAAATGCCAGTCGCCGGTAAACGAGAGTACGAGCAACTCGCCCTCGAAGGCCGCGAGCGCGTCGGCGTCGGACTCGTAGCCCGCCGACAGATCGAAATCGTCCATCGCACGGGTCAGGTAGAGATAGCTGTTCGCGTCGAAGCGGTCGACGAACTTCTCGGCCTGATAGTCCAGATACGACTCGACCTCGCGGTACGGGAAGAACGCAGCCGCGGGATCCGGCGGCTCCTCCCGAACGGTCTCCCGGCCCGCGGATCGACGGCCGAACTTCCGGGTCATCGACGACTTCGAGAGGTACATGATGTGGCCGATCTGTCGCGCTCGAGCGAGGCCGTCCTCGGGTCCCGAAGCGTCGTCCGACGTGCCTTCGCTCTCGTCGTTTGCGGCGGCATAGTAGTGGCCGCCGTTCCAGTTCGGGTCCGACGTGATCGCCCGCCGGGCGACCGTATCGAGTGCGAGACACTGGGGGTCGAGCCGGGCGGCGGTCGCGACGGCGGCCGCACGCTCGAGGTCGTCGGGATACCGGCGCAGCCAGTCGAGGACGTTCATGCCGCCGACGCTGCCGCCGACGACCGCGTGGAGCCGGCCGACGCCGAGTTCGTCCAGCAGCCGCCGCTGGGCGCGGGTCCAGTCACCGACCGTGACCGGCGGGAAATCGGTCCCGTAGGGCTCGCCGGTCTCGGGGTTCACGCTTTTCGGCCCCGTCGTGCCGTAACACGACCCCGGGACGTTCGCACAGACGACGTAGTACTCGGCGGTATCGATGGCCTTTCCGGGGCCGACGACGTCCCCCCACCACGCGCGGGCCTGCCCCGCGGTGTCGTCGCCCGCGTCGGGCCGACGCGCGACGTGGGAACTGCCGGTCAGCGCGTGACAGATCAGCACCGCGTTATCGCCGGTGAACTCGCCGTAGGTCTCGTAAGCCACCTCGAGCGAGGGGATCGTCTCCCCCGAGAGGAACTGGAACGCACCGAGGTCGACCGTGTTCCTGGTCGTCATGTGTCCGCCCCTCCGGTCGACCGTGTGGCCGCGTCGATCGCCCGCTCGAGATCCGCTAAAATATCCGCGGGATCCTCGATCCCGACCGACATGCGGATCAAGTCGTCCGTCACGCCCGCGTCCTCGCGTTCCTCGGGGGTGAGCTGTCCGTGGGTGGTGCTGGCGGGGTGGATGACCAGCGTCTTCGCGTCGCCGATGTTCGCGAGGAAACTCGCGAGGTGGACCTCCTCACAGAACGTCTTCCCCGCTTCGTAGCCGCCCTCGAGTCCGAACGCGACCATCCCGCCGTAATCGTCCAGATACCGAGCGGCGTTGTCGTGGGTCGGATGGGACTCGAGTCCCGGATACGTGACCCAAGCGACGTCCTCGTGGTCGGCGAGGTAGTCGGCGACGACGGCGGCGTTTTCACAGTGTTTCTCGACGCGCAACGGTAGCGACTCGAGTCCCTGGAGGGTCTGCCAGGCGTCGAAGGGGGACTGCTGGGTGCCGAGGCTGCGCAGCGAGCGGTAGCGCGCGGCTGCGGCGAAGGGGGCCTCAGGGAAGTCCCGCGAGAAGTCGACGTCGTGATAGGCGTGGTTCGGCCCGGCGATCTCGTCGTAGCCGTGCTCGCCCCACGGGAACGAGCCGCCGTCGACGAGGACGCCGCCGACCGTCGTGCCCGAGCCGTGGAGCCACTTGGTCGTCGACTCCCAGACGACGTCGGCCCCGTGGTCCAGCGGTCGACAGAGCGCCGGCGTCGCGAAGGTGTTGTCGACGACCAGCGGCACGCCGTTCTCGTGGGCGATCTCGGCGACGCGCTCGAAGTCCGGCGTCACGAGCGAGGGGTTGCCGATCGTCTCCACGTGGACGAACGCGGTGTCCTCGTCGATAGCCTCGGCGTAGGCGTCGTACTCGAGGGTCGGAACGAACCGCGTTTCGATGTCGCGACGCGAGGCGGTCTTTGCGAAGTAGGCCGTCGTACCTCCGTAGGCGTCGGTCGAACAGACCACGTTGTCGCCGGCTTCCGCGAGGATCAACACGGCCGAGTCGAGCGCGGCCATACCGCTTGCGGTGACGACGGCACCCGTCCCGCCCTCGAGCGAGGCAAGACGATCTTCGAGGACGCCGGTGGTCGGGTTGCTGATCCGGGAGTAGATGTACCCGTCGTCCTCGAGCGCGTAGCGCTCGGCGGCAGTATCGGCATCGTCGAAGACGTACGACGTCGTCTGGTAGATCGGCGGTGCCATCGCCCCCGTCTCCGAATCGGGGGTCTGTCCGGCGTGGACGCTTCGCGTCTCGAGGCCGCGTTCGGACCGGTCCGGGGCGGGATCGGTCCCGT
This sequence comes from Halopiger djelfimassiliensis, assembly GCF_000455365.1. Classification (GTDB taxonomy): domain Archaea; phylum Halobacteriota; class Halobacteria; order Halobacteriales; family Natrialbaceae; genus Halopiger_B; species Halopiger_B djelfimassiliensis. The sequence goes on along the minus strand of NZ_HG315687.1, from coordinate 261,065 downwards.
CGATCGCGTCGTCGCTCATGTTTAGTATGCATACTTCTCCAAGAGTATATGCGTCCCAGTAACGGCAAAAACCGCAGACAGTACGCGATTTCCCGGCGATCATCCGCGAGACACCGTGACCGTGAGACCGGGTCGAACCGGCACTATCGATCGAGTCGACGGGTCGTTCGTCCAATAACTGGTTACTCGATGAGTAACGTGTCGTTCAGCAAAACCTTATTATACGGCTATTCGTTTGTTGGCACACGATGAACGGGAAGGAGACCCGTCGACCGACGTCAGTGGACGTCGATCCCGTAATCCACACCGACGGTTTGCGAAAGACCTACGGCGAGGGAACGGACGCGGTTACGGCCGTCGACGACGTCTCCGTTTCCATCGACTCCGGGGAGGTGGTCGGGTTGCTCGGGCCGAACGGTGCCGGCAAGACGACGGCGATCAAGTCGATCCTCGGGCTCGTCCTCCCGGATCGAGGGACGATCCGGGTCGCCGGAACCGACGTGCGGGAAAACACGCGGTCCGTCTACCGGACGGTCGCGGCGATGCTAGAAGGTGCCCGAAACGTCTACTGGCGGCTGACGGTCCGCGAGAACCTCCGGTTTTTCGCGGCCGTGAGCGGTCACGTTCCCGACGAACGCCGCCAGCGACACGACGAACTCCTCGAGCGACTCGATCTGGCCGCGAAGGAAGACACGGTGGTCAACGAACTCTCGCGCGGAATGAAACAGAAGGTATCGCTGGCCTGTACGCTCGCCCGGGAGACGCCGGTCGTCATCCTCGACGAACCGACGCTCGGACTCGACGTCGAGAGTTCACGCGACCTTCAGACGGAACTGCGCCGGCTGGCGGACCGGGAGTCCCGAACGGTGATCGTCAGCAGCCACGATATGGACGTCGTCGAGACGCTGTGCGATCGGGTCATCGTCATGCAAAACGGGCGAATCGTCGCGGACGATCCCGTCGACCACCTCACTGAACTGTTCCGAACGCAAGTCTATCGGGTAACCGTCGAAGCGCCGTCGGCCGGACTGCGCGACCGTCTCGAGCGACGGTACGACGTGCGCGAGTGGTCTCGGACGGCCGACCGGGTCACCATCGAACTCGTTATCGCGGACAGCGACGGGTTTTACGAACTCACTGACATCCTGCGTCAGGCGGGGTGTTCGCTTCAGGACGTGACGTCGATCGAACCCGATCTGGAGGACGTCTTCCTCGAGTTGATCCGCGACGGCGACCCCGGATCCGAGCGGACGACCGATCCAGAACCGGCCTCGGCGACCGGAGGGAAACACGATGAATGAGTCGTCCCTGCCGACCGGCACCGACCGACGACTGCGACACCTGCTCGCGCTCGGTCGCCAGCTACTGGTCAAACGGTTCGTCCTGCTGGTTCGGTATCCGGTGAACACGCTCGGCCGGTTTCTGACGACGTTCGTGTTCTTCCTGGTGATCTTCTTCGGCGGGCAGGCGATGGGCGGGCCGGCGTTCGACGACTCGCTTGGCGGCCTCATCGTCGGCTTCTTCCTGTTTACGCTCACGGTCACTGCCTACAGCGGCCTCGCGTGGAACATCACGCGCGAGGCCCAGTGGGGCACCCTCGAGCAGTTGTTCATGTCGCCCCACGGGTTCGGAACGGTGTTCGTCCTCAAATCGATCGTCAACGTCCTCGAGAGCTTCCTCTGGGGATTTAGCATGCTGGGCGCAATGGTGGTTCTCACGGGCCAGCCGCTCGTCGTCGACGTCGTGACGATCGTCCCGATCGCGACGCTGGCGCTCCTGTCGGTGATCGGGATCGGCTTCCTCTTTGCCGGACTCGCGTTGCTGTACAAGCGGCTCGAAAACGTGTTCCAGCTCGTCCAGTTCGCGTTCGTCGGCCTGATCGCCGCGCCGGCGGCCGACACGCCAGCGGTAACGGTGTTGCCGCTGGTCAAGGGCAGTGAACTCCTGCTGATCGCGATGAACGACGGGACGAGCCTCGGGGAGTTTCCGCTCGCGGATCTGGGACTCCTGTTTGCCGTCGGGGTCGGATACGCGGGACTGGGCTACGTCGCGTTCCACCTCGCCCAGCGACGGGCGCGCCGACGCGGCGTCATGGGACACTACTGACCGTGCAGAGCAAGCCCCGTGATCCGTCGCACGAAAACGGACGCCTTCATACGCCGGGAGTCCGAAGGGACGGTCGTGCACTCGAATGACCGTGACCGGCTGGTGCTTGCCACGGTCGTCTTCGCGGTGTTGTTCTCCCAGCTACTGCTCTATCCCGGTATCGCGACGCTCGTCGAGACGCTGGGGGCGGACGCGACGACGTCGGCGTTCGCCGCGAGTACGCTCGATGCGAGTATGTGGTTTCTCGTCGCCGAGTTCGCCGCCTACATCGCCTTCGTCGGCGTCTGGGGCGTTCTAAGCGACGTGACCGGCCGCCGAACGCCGTTTATCGTCGCCGGCGCAGTGGCAGGCGCAGTCGGGTACGCCGCCCTGGCGGCAGTGCCAGCCGTCGGGTCGGTTCCGTTCGAGGGCGTCCTTCTCCTTCGGGTTCTCCAGGGATCGATGACAATCGGCGCGTTCTCCCTGACGATGACCATGCTGATGGATCTGGAAGGGGGACACGGGCGAAACATGGGTGCGGCGGGGATCGCCATCGGTCTCGGGGCCGCCCTCGGTGCACCGATCGGCGGCCAGTTGACCGAACTCCATCCGCTCGCGCCGTTGCTCGTCGCAGCCGGGTTGCTGGTCTGTGTCGGCGCAGTCGTCCCGCTCGTTCCGGATCGAACCCCAGACGAGCGGCGGACGGCGCGGGCACTCGTCGGCGGGGTTCGAAACCGACCGACGCTGTCGATCCCCTACGCTTTCGGTTTCGTCGACCGGATGACGGCCGGGTTTTTCGCGCTCGTCGGCACGCTCTACTTTCAGGAGACGTTCGGCCTCGATGCCGGCGCGACCGGCCTCCTGCTGGCGTGCTTTTTCGTCCCGTTCGCCCTGTTACAGTATCCGATGGGAGCGCTCTCGGATCGGATCGGCCGAACGATCCCCGTCGTCGTCGGATCGGCGTGTTACGGGATCGGCATCCTCGGCGTCGGCGCTGCCCCGTCGGTCGCGTCGGCGGCCGTCGCGATGGTCGCCGTCGGCGTGCTCGGCGCGCTGGTCGCGCCCGCGACGATGGCCCTCGTTACCGACATCGCCGCCGACACGGAACGCGGCCTCGCGATGGCCGGGTTCAACTTCGCCGGCAGCCTCGGCTTCCTCGGCGGGTTTCTCGTCGGCGGCACCGTTGCGAGCAGCTACGGCTACGACCTCGCGTTCCTCGTCGTCGGCGGCCTCGAGATCGCGATCGCCGTCGTCACCGTGCCGGCGTTCCTGCGACGCTCGTTCGGTCCCGACCGGCTCGGGACGAGCGATCACGGCTGACGACCTGACCGAACATAATCGGATATTATTGAATAGTGTCCGAAGCCAACAGTACATTTGTTGTGTTATGTTGTCTCATAACATCGGGCCAGTAGAAGGTATCAATTTTTATGTGCTCGAGTCTAAGGTCCGATGATGGCACGAGAGAATCCGATTTCACGGCGGACAGCGCTGAAGGTCACGGGCGCGGCGGCTTCGACTGCATTCATCGCCGGCTGTAGCAGCGACGACGGCGGCGACGATGACGACGGCAGCAGCGACGACGGCGGCGACGAAGTCTACGAGATTTCCTCCGACGAGGACGTCGTCTTCCGCGCCGACGGCACGTCCTGGTACGGCAAGAGCCCGTCGAAGATCGAAGACGTGGAGAACCCCACCCTCGGTCTCACCAAAGGCGAGACCTACACGATGGGCTGGGATGAGGGTAATGGCGGCCGCCACAACTTCGAAATCTGTGACAGCGACGACGAGGTCATCGGAGACTACAGTACCGACCAGACGGCCGAGCCCGAAGGCGACGACCAGATGCTCGACGTCGAAATCACGGACGAAGTCGCCGAATACGTCTGTCGACCCCACGCTACGAGCGGAATGCGTGGCGACATCGAAGTCCAGAGCGACGAATAACGCCGCCCCGACCGTTTCCGCCTTTTCCGCATCGACTCCGAACCAGTAGTTACGCGATCGGCTTTCGATCCCGGGACTCGCTCGGGGGCGGCGGGAACGGCCAGTCCGTGGCCGAGTTGTCGGTGCCGCCATCGCGTTCGACGGTTCCGATCTGCGTATATCATCCTAATTAGTAACACACAGCCACACCACCGTGTCCAATGTTACCACCTATCGGCAAATTCTGGGTCTACAGGCTCCATACCCCAAGAATCCCAACACACAAGTAGTCGCGTCCCCTTTCGTGTAGAAATGAATTCACACAGGGACATCCTGTTGTTCGCCGCGCTCGCGATCGCCTGGGGGACCGCCTTCAGCGCGATCGAGATCGGCATGGCGACGCTGCCGCCGATCCTCTTTGCGGCGCTTCGGTTCGATATCGCTGCATCGCTGTTCGTGGCCGCCGTCGCCGTCCTCGGACTCGAGTGGCGACCGCAAACGCGTGCGGACTGGACGACGATCGCCATCGGCGGCGGACTGCTCGTCGGCGGCCACTTCGCGTTCCTGTTTCTCGGCCAGTCGTACGTCTCGAGCGCCGTCGCGGCGATCGTGTTGAGCCTGACGCCGATCGTGACGCCGCCACTTGCGCTCGCGTTGCTTCCGTTGGAACGGCTTCGGGCCCCGGCCGTCGCCGGACTGGGCTTTGGCCTCGCCGGCATCGTCGTCATCGCCGCCTCGGGCGGCTCGCTCGACGGCCACGCGATCGGCGTCGCGCTCTTGCTCGGCTCGTCGCTTTCGTTCGCGATCGGCTCCGTCCTGCTCGAGCGCACGCAGGGGACGCTGCCGGTCGTCTCGCTACAGACGTGGGCGATGGTCGTCGGCGCGGCGGTTCTGCATGGCCTGAGCGTCGCCCATCCCGGCGAAGGCTTCGCCGCTGCCACCCTGACCCCGACGACGGCCGGCGCGCTCGCGTACCTCGGCGTCGTCTCGACCGCCGGCGGCTTTCTCGCGTACTTCGTCCTGCTCGAGCGCGTGGGCGCGACGGAACTCAGCCTCGTCAGCTACGCGTCGCCGGCCGTCGCGGCCCTGACCGGCTGGGTCGTCCTCGGCGAGTCGATCACCCTCGCGACGGTCGCGGGCTTTGCGCTGATCGTCGTCGGCTTCACCTGCTGTAAGCTCGAGGCCCTCTGGCGAACGCTCGGCCCAGCGGTCGGCTACGGACCGCGCCGTCCCGGTATCGCGGACGACGCGGACGGGATCGTCGTCGGGCGGAACGTCTACCTGCCCGACTCGAGCGGTGACGCGGAGTCGCTCGCCGGAACCGGGCGAATCGCATCGAGCGCCGACTAACAATTACGACCCGACCGCTTACTGCTCGAGGGCGTCCCGGGCCGTCTCGATGCCGGCATCGACGTCGGCGTCGAAGCCCGCCTCGGTCATCGCCTCGCCGACGGTCCGGATACCCCGGACGATCTGCTCGTCAGCGAGGTTGCCCATGTTCGAGACGCGGAATATTTCGCCGCCCAGGTGGGCCTGCCCGCCGCTGATCGAGACGTTGCGGTCCGCGACGGCGTCGAAGAAGGCGTCGGGATCCTCGCGGACCGTCTCGGGGAGCGCGATCGCAGTGAGCGTGTTCGAAAACTCCGTCGGCCCCTCGGCGTCCGGGAACGACTCGAGCCCCATCGCGCGGAAGGCCTCCCGGAAGGCCGCCGACTGACGGCGATGGCGGGAGATCCGCTCCGGCATCCCCTCCCGTTCGATGAACTCGACGGCGGCCGCAAGGCCACGGAAGAGCGCCACGGCGCTCGTAAACGGGGTCTGGTTGCTCTCGGCCTTCCTGAGGTGCCACTCGAGATCCTCGTAGAAGGGGGCCGACTCGCCGTCGAGGCGCGCTTTCGCGCGGTCGGTGACGTACATCGCGCTGACCCCCGGCGGCGCGGCCAGCGCCTTCTGGGAGTCGGTCACGGCGATATCGACGTTCCAGTCGTCGACGTAGAACTCGTCGCCACCGATCGAGGTGACGCCGTCGACGACGAAGGTGGCGTCGTGAGCGGCGGCGATCTCGCCGACCGCTTCGACGGGGTTGAGCAGCCCCGTGGAGGTCTCGTTGTGAACCATCGTGACGACTTCGGTGTCGTCGGAAATCGCGGCCTCGACGGTCTCGAGATCGAAGGAATCGCCCCACTCGACCTCGACGCGAGTGCTCTCGGCGTGGCGTTCGGCGATCCGGGCGAACCGCCGGCCGAACTTCCCGTTGACCAGCGAGACGACCTCGTCGCCCTCGCCCGCGAGGTTCGCGACGGCCGCCTCCATGCCCATGGTGGCCGTCCCGTTGAAGATCAGGCTCGTTCCTCCCTGCGACGTGGACTCCTCCGCGAGCGTCGAACACTCGAACACGTAGTCGAGCCCGTCCTGAGCGCGCTCGTAGATCGCCTCGAACTCGCTGGAGCGATGCGAGATCATTTCGGCGTCCATCGCTTCGCGTACGTCGTCTTCGACCGGCACCGGGCCGGGATTCAACAGGAGGAAGTCCCCGTCTGGCATAGGCAGGTCTTTCAGCCCATCCTGTATAAGGGCCTCGGATAGTCACAAATGGCGCCACCGCCGACTACCGACGCTTCGTGACGTGCTCGAGACAGCTATTCTACACGATCGGTCGTGGACGAACACGAAGTCACATTCCGAGATGCTCGGGATGTGGCACCTGTAGAACGGAGCAAGCGAGAAGCACCCGTTGTCGTTCTGAGCGAGCCATCGCAATCACCCGTTGATTTTGCCGCCATAGTATATGTATATTGGTGTTACTTCCGTCACAACTGTTTTATGGTAACATGTTGCGAGGGACGACGATGGATAGAAAGTTCATCACTCGGCGGAACGCAGTAAAGCGCATCGGAGCGGCAAGCATCACCGGAACGTTCCTCGCCTCCATCGGAACTGTATCGGCACAAGAAACGGAGTACGTGACCGAAAAAAGAGCTCGATGGATCGCGAAAAACGCCATCAAGCAACTCAATCCGCGGTCGGAGTTCGACGACTGGCAACCACAGGGGGTCACGTCACCGCAACTGTACTACGGGAAGGTTCAGCGCGGAAGCTCGATCGAATACGAGCCGCGTGCGTGGATTTTTGCGATCGAAAATCGAGGCGACGACGTCGGCTATATCACCATCGATGCGGATCAGTTGGTGACGCCAGTACTCGCATACGGTCGATCGAAAGCACCGCATAAACGCGTAGGCCGGGCGAAAAAGGTGGGCAGCGCGAACGACGTTACCGTCACTGACCGGTATCTCTACCACGGCGGCGTCCAGTTCGGCGTGGAAACGACCGATCAGCGGATGATCGATCTACGGAAGGGTAAAATCCTCCCGCTACCCGCCGTCAACAGCACCGACGTCCTGAAACCGACCCACAATCCGAACGGACGGGACGCCGACCGGACGAAAGAGCGCGAGATCACGCCACAGGGGTCAGGTGACGGGCCACCCGACTGGTCCGGAGGGACGGACGACTCTATTTCCGGGGTCCCGAATTGGAAATCGTATGACGACGGCGGTGCAAGTAGCACGGAGTACGGGTCCGGAGACGATGCGTGGGACGAGTGGGACGGGTGTTCCCCGATTGCCGGGTCGATGGCCATCGGCTACCACGAAGGCATCGACGAGTGGGACGATGCGGACGAGCGCGAGGCGCTGATCGACAGGCTTCACGACGATATGAAGACGGATTCGGATGGGATTACGGATTTCAACGATATCGACAACGGAATCTCGAACTACGCAGAAGGGACGTACTCCTACAACGGAAACAACAACCACTGGCTGATCAAAGGGAACATCGAAGACGCCGTCGCCAACAACAACCCGCCGATGCTAAACATGACAAACGGTCCGTACAGCAAGGACAAACAATGGCTCAACGGGCATAGTGTCACCGTCGTCGGGTACAGAAAGGGAAGCGGGTATTTCTACCACAAGGTTCACAACGGCTACAACACCTCACCCGACCGCATCAGCAATGGGAACTGGACCGATGCCTTCGTGACTCGAATCACGAAAGCATAACCGACAGGCGGGTCGGATCGATCATACGTTTCCCGTCCCCTTCCGGCGGGAAACCGTATCGACGGCCCGGAAACCAAGGACGACGAGTGCGAGCAGGACTCCGGCGGAGAGCGTAAAGAGTCCACCGGCGAACATACCCGGAGTGCTGGTATAGAGCGTGTAGCAACTCAGAGCCGCCAACAGGACGGTGACGATACCGATCCCGGTAATGATGACCGATCGTATTCCGAGCCCCGCCGAAACCGTGTCGACGAGTACGGCAACCCCGAGAGCACCGGGAACGACCAGTTCGAGGTCGACCGGAACGCCACTGAGCGTTGGGTCCGAGGGATACTCGATCGGAACGTTCGTTATCATCACCAGAGCGACGGCCAGGACGGCTATCGCGAGTGCGGCCTGGAGATTCCGGATGATCGACCCGTTACGGGGCAGCATGTATTCGCATTCCACCCACATTATGAAAATACCCCTCCTATCAGTGGGAAATGTTATAGCATCTGGCCCACCGTCTCGAGCGGTGGTTGGCAGCACAGTATCGGTGACAAACGAACCCGCGCACTCGGCGCGGAGCCGAAGACGTGACTCGAGGCGTCGGCAGCGAGGCGAAAGCATCCGTCGGAACGGTGACCCTCTCTCGAGCAGGGGACGCCGGCCGGGAATGTCAACGCCGTTCTCGAGGTCGAAACCGCACCACTACGGCGCGATCAGGTAACTAGATAGTAATCCATGAACGATAATATAATCAGATCGTTATTTTGCCTACCGGTACCATGGGAACACCTACACACAGATAGAAAGCCACTACCGCCAATTTTCATGAACGATACTTGGTAGCACTTGCCGATTCATACCAGAATAGTGAAACTATATATGTGATGAGAATGTACTCTCAATCGAAGCAACTCGTGTCCGACTCCGGACACAGATCACGATGACACATGGACCACCACCCAACCCCGACGGCATCGCTCGAGACCAACCCACCGGCACCGACTCGATCGCGGGGGGACTGGCCCTCGTCCTCGGGATGCTGGGGCTGCTCGTCGCCGCCAGCTACCCGGTCTACGCCGCGGCGTTCGTCGCCGCCCTCGCGGCGACCGCCGTGCTCGTTCGGACCGGACTGCCCGCGCTCGGCCGCCGACTGCGCGGCCGGGTGACCGAACTCGACGTTCCCGGCTTCGGGACCGTCCAGATCCGCGTTACCGCACGCTGAACGCTCTTTTGTGCGTCTGTGACCTGTCGGCACGGAGCGGTGCCGCCGGCCTCGAGACCGTCGGATCGTCGATCGCCCACCAGCATCGCCCGGCAGCGACGAAACACCGAGTTCGAACCGCGATCACGGGCCGGCGAGGGAACGACTGGGAGCTGTCGATGGAGGGAGAGCCGGCCGATCCAGCTGTCCGCCGCGGCTCGAGTCGCGGATTACTCGCGGTCGCCGGTCGCAGGGTCCTCGCCGTGGCGCTCGACGGCACCCGGGCCGCCGTGCGGGAC
>NZ_HG315687.1:0-250337 GCF_000455365.1 Halopiger djelfimassiliensis | reverse complement strand
AAATCACGGTAGAACGTACGCGCTCATCGGCTTCAAATCCCTGCTCGGGATTGGAAGCTCGAGTGGTAGGAGCAGCCGGGACATTTCGGCACATGCCCCCGCGACGGCTTGGAAACGCGACTTCCGTGCTACTTGTCGTCGTGACATGACGTATATCTTAGCTCTTAGCGCGCGGAACAAGCCGACCCGTATGAGTGGCGAGCGACCGCGGCCCCGTCGCTCGAGACGAGTGGCGAACTGGTGAAAACGAAAACAGAAAGGTCGCTCGGCCGCGCTGAAACCGGGTTACTGGATGTGGCCTTCCTCGCGAAGCTGGTCGGCTTCGCTTTTCTCGTAGCGCCACGTGATATCGGCTTTCTCGTCCTGCCAGTCCCACGGCTCGACGAGGACCACGTCGTCCTCGCGGATCCAGATGCGTTTTTGCATCTTGCCGGGAATGCGCGCCGTCCGCTCCTGACCGTCGGCACAGCGTACCTTGACCCGATTCGCCCCGAGCATGTCCGTGACGGTCGCGAAGACCTCGTCGTCTTCTGGCATTCGGAGGTTCTTCCGACCGCCCTCACCGTCGTCGCTCATGGCCCCGGATTCGCGTTCGATCGGTTTAACGCTTTATCGATTCCGTCGCCGGCGGAATCGATCACGGAGTCGTGGGCAGGCCCGAACGGACGGACGCTTCGGTTCGCGGCTCGTCCGGCCGCGAACCACGCCGTTTATTTCCCTTGCCTCGCCAGACCTGCGTATGCTCGATAAGATCGGACCGCTGGGAATCGCCGGCATCGTCCTCTTGCTCGCCGGTATCGGACTGGTCGCGTACGCAAACCCAATCATCGCCGCGGGTATGGCTCTCGTGGTCGCCGGACTGGGACTGGTCGTCAAATCGCTGGTTTCCGGGCTGCTCCAGAGCTTCGGGATGTTCTAGCGATCGCTACGGTCTCGCCGACCACCCCGCTCCGAACCGTTTTATCGTTTGCCCGCCTGTACTCCGTATGGGCTACTCGCTTCACTACTACGACCTGGTGTTGGTCTGTATCGCCGCGAGTCTGGGCCTCGGGTTCCTCGTCGGCTACGCGACGCGGGTGCCGCTCGAGGTTTCGGTCATCGGGCTCGGACTCATCTCGATCGCGTTCATCGCACACGCGCTGTTCGTCAACGGCCCGGTCGACCAGCCGGCGGACCTGACCGAGGAGGTCGACGTCGAGGAAGTGCCGAAGGTGCTGTCGCCGGTCGACTCGCCGGAGTAGCCGCTATACCTCGTTGTTTCCCGCGCGGTGTTCGCTGATGAGTTGATCGACCATCGCCGCTTTCCGATCCCGCCGGCGCTCGCGGGCGCGGTCGTGCCAGTCGTCGATCACCGCCTCGATGTCCTCCTCGCGAGCGACGGCGAGTTCGTCGACCTCCTGCATGGCGACGTCGCCGGCGGGACCGACCGGGATCTCGTTGTCGAACAGGATCTCGTCGGCGACCTCGGAGAGGCCGCCGTCCTTGATGATGACCCGGGGCTCGAAGCCCGCGAGCAGTTCGGCCGTCGACCGGCCCGCGCCGCTTGCATCGCGCAGATAGACGACGTCGCCCGGCGCGATGCCGTACTGGTCGTCGGCCTCGCGGATCGCCCCCTTCGTGAACTTCTCGACGACCTTGACCGGGACGAGCCCCTCCTTCTCGGCGGAGACGTCGCTGAAATTCGAATGATCGAGCTTCCAGAGGGCCTTCATCCGGTCGACCTTGTTCTCGAGCGCCTCGACTTCCTCGCGGGCCTCGTCGCGTTCGCGCTCCAATCGGGTTGTCTTGCGCTCGAGCCGCGAGACTTCCCGGTCCCGGCGGACCTCCTTGCGCTCTTCCCGGCGGGCGGCGCTGAGTTCCGTCTCGAGTTCGTCGATCCGCTCGTCCTTTTGCTCGAGGCGTTCCTCGAGGGTTTCGACGTGGGACTGGAGGCGTTCGACCTGCCGGTTGAGGTCCTTGATCCGCTGTTCCTCCTCGGTGAGTTCCCGCGGTTCGTGCTCGGTCGACTCCTCGTCGGCCTCGTCGTCGTCGGTCAACTCCGCGAGGACGGCCTCGACGCTTTCCTCGCCGGCGACGACGCGGGCCGTGACTTCCCCGCGGTCGATCCCCGGCGGCAGTTTGTCCGCGATCCGGTCGAACTGATCGGCGTGGGCGTCGACGGCGTACAGCGCGGCCGCCAGCGCATCGCGCTGGTGGTCGTCGTCGTACGGATGGTCCCGCGTGCGGTGTTGTTTCTCGTCGACCGGCAGATCGCTGCCGGGCGTCCAGCCGGCGGCGTCGAAGCTGCGGCGGAACTTCTCGACGGTTTCGGGCATCGGCGTCACGTCGGCCGCGACGATGATCGGCCGGCCGCGCTCGACGATCCACTCGATCACCGCGGCGGTATCGCTGGTGCGGGAACTCCAGACGTCCAGCACCTCGCCCTCGAGACCGACGATCGCGACGGCGGTCGTCGTCCCGGGATCGATCCCGACGACGACGTGGTCGCGCCGCTTTGCGAGCGGGCGAAACTCGATGCCGTCGCGGCGTTTGCGGTCGATCTCGACACGAACGTCGCCCGACCGCGAGCGGGAGACTGGGATGTCGCCGGGCCGGGCCTCGACCGTAAAGACGGCGTTGGCGTAGCCGCCGTAGGCCTCGCGGATCTCGCGATCGTACTCGAGGGTGGCCGTCTCGAGTTCGGACTCGACCTCGCGGGCGCGTCGCTTGACGGCGCCGTGGATGCGCCGGGTGTAGCGATCCTCGCTCCACCCGCCTTTGCCGGTCGAGCGACCGCGCGAGACCTTGACCTCGGTGGTGTCGGTAAAGGCCGAGACCTCGTGGCCGACGTTGTGGGCCGCGAGGCGCGCGGCGGCCTCGGCCTCCTGCATCGGGTCCTTGCCGTAGGGGATGCCGTGGCGTTTCGCGACTCGAGAGAGGGGTTCGGGCTGCTCGGCACCCGTCACCTGAACGAGTTTCGTACCGGCCGGAAGCGACCCGAGGAAGTGAATGAGCTGGTCCTTGTCGGCGGCCAGCTCGTACATGTTGTCGGTTGCGATGATCGCCGGCTCCTCGTCGTCGATCAGTCGCCTGAGTTTTCGGTGGGAGACGACGTCCCGAGCGACGTCGTCGCCATCGTAGACCGCGAGCGCGTAGGAGGGCGCGTCCCCCCGCACGTCCCCGCTCTGGATGTCGACACCGAAGACGACTGCATCGAGCGCACTCGTTCGCGTACTCACAGGGGATGGTAAGGTCGAGTCGAGTATAAATCCGGCGCGGCCCCGACGCACGGTTCACACCGGGGCTATTTCCCCCGGTTCGTGGTCGGGCACCGCATGGAGTACACGACGCTCGGATCGACCGGCATGGAGGTCAGCCAGATCTGTCTGGGCGGGATGAGCTTCGGAACCGACCGCGAGTGGATGCTCGACCGCGAGGAGAGCCGCGAGCTCATCGAGCGCGCGATCGACCTCGGGATCACCTTCTTCGATACGGCGAACGTCTACTCGGCGGGCGAATCGGAGGAGATTCTGGGCGACGTACTCGCGGATTACGACCGCGACGAGCTGGTCGTCGCCTCGAAAGTCCGGTTCCCCGGGGCCAGCGACCACCGCAACGCACGCGGCCTCTCGAGAAAGACCATCGAGCAGGAACTCGAGCACACCCTCGATCGACTGGGGATGGAGACGCTCGATTGCTACCAGATCCACCGCTGGGATTACGAGACGCCGATCGAGACGACGCTACGGGCGTTAGACGACGCGGTTCGGCGCGGCAAGGTCCGCCACATCGGCGCGTCCTCGATGTGGGCCCACCAGTTTCTCGAGGCCCGCCGAGTCAGCGAACGAGACGGACTTGCGACGTTCGAGACGATGCAGAACCTGTACCATCTGGCCTATCGCGAGGCGGAGCGGGAAACGGTGCCCGTCTGTCGGCGCGAGAACGTCGGTATCATCCCGTGGAGTCCCCTCGCCGCGGGCTATCTGGCTCGGCCCCACGAGGAGTTTCGGACGACGGTTCGTGCCGAGCACGAAGTCGAGAACGCCGACGTTCCCTATCACGAGTTCCCGGCCAGCAGCGAGATCAACGACCGCGTCCGGGAACTCGCCGACGAGTACGACGCCACGATGGCACAGATCGCACTCGCCTGGCACTTCGAGAACGACGACGTGACCGCACCGATCGTCGGCACCTCGAGCGTCGAGCATCTCGAGGAGGCGGTCGAGGCCCTCGAGATTTCGCTGTCGGCGTCGGACGTCGACTATCTCGAGGCACCCTACGAACCGGTCCCGGTGTACGGGCACGAGTAGGGAGGGAGTTCAGTCGTCCCGTCCCGAGAGCACGTCGGAAAGGCGGGAAAGCACGTCCCAGACGACTCGCGTCGGCACGGACGTCCCGAAGGAGGTCGGGGCGGTCTCGAGGGTCGAATCGAGCCGTTCCTGATAGTGGCCCCATCCGTCGACGGCGGGAGTCGGTTCGTGACACCACCCGACGTCGGTCCCGGTCTCGTCGCTGTAGCGAAACGAGAACTCGGGTCGATCCCCGAGCGTTTCGCCGGCGAACCACCGGACGGTCAGCGTCGCAGCGTCGAGGTCGACGCCGAGGTGGGACGGGTCGAGTTCGGCCCGAACCCGGGCGCGTGCGTCCGGCGGGAAATCGCGGGCGCTCGAGACGGCGGGGTGGCGTTCGAGCGCCCGTCGAATCCCACGGAGCGCTCGATGTGTCTGTGCGGCTGGGTCGTACGATGTGTTGCGATCGGACATACGTTACGTCGAAACCGTCTCGGGACGGCTGTACGCGTCGTAGTTGTCGATGGCGTCCTCGACGATGCCGAGGCGGTACTCGGCGACCTCCCAATCGCTTGCGGTGTGTCGAACGGCCGCCGTTTCGTCGGCGGTCGTCGTCTCGGCTGCCAGTTCGCGGAGTTCGGCGGGCGAGTCGACGCCGTACTCGTCGCTCCAGCTTTCGATCTGGCCCTGCAGCTCCGCTTTCAGCGTGATGAGTCCCTCGTGGTCGTACTCCTCGAGGAGGTTGCGGATCGTCTGGAGGCGGGTATGAAGCGGGTCGGGCGCGTACGTGATCGGCTTCTCGCGGTCGAACGAGACGAGGAGGTTCATATCGACGAGGCGGTCGAGGTGACGGCGGGCAGTGTTCTCTGCAACCGCTGCTCGGTCGGCGATCCACGGCGCTGAACGGGGTTGTGTGATCGTTTGGGCGACGGAGCGGACCCTGTCGAAGGCGCTCGTCTGCTCTTTCCACGCTTCGACACCGGAGTCGGTCGCGGGCATGTTCGTCTCTAGCGACGTTGGAGTTATAAGTCCACCTACATCTCCTCCGGGTGCCGGCTCGAGTCAGTCGTCGGAATCGGGGTACGGGATCTCGATCGTGTCCCCGTCGTCGGGGACGCAGGCCTCGCCGTCGAAGACCGCTCGGGCCTGCTCGAGGTGATCGCCGGTGGAGCCGGCGTACCGCGAGGAGAGGTGTATCAGTGCGAGCCGCGTTGCGCCGGCCCTGTTTGCGATCTCGGCGGCCTGACTGGCCGTCGAGTGGGCCGTCTGAGCGGCCCGCTCGGCGCGGTCCTCGGCGAAGGTCGCGTCGTGGATCAGCAGGTCGGGTTCGTCAGCGGCTTCGATCGTCGCTCCGGTCGGGCGGGTATCGCCCGTGTAGACGATCGTCCGCCCGGGGCGGGGATCGCCGACGACCTGCTCGGGTTCGACGACGGTGCCGTCCTCGAGTTCGACGGGGTCGCCCTCGTGGAGTTTCGAGAACTTCGGGCCGACGGGGACCCCGAGTTCCTCGGCGCGTTCGCGGTCGAATCGACCCTTGCGGTCGTCCTCGACGAGGGCGTAGCCGACCGAGCGGGTGTCGTGGTCGGTCTCGAACGCCCGGACCTCGTACTCGTCGGCCCGGTACGCGACGTCGCCGTCGCCGATCTCGTTGATCCGGACCGGAAACGACGGCCGGTTGTCGAGGGCGTTGACCAGCCCCTTGAGCTGACGGCGCGTCCCGTGTGGGGTGTGAATCGCAATGGGTGCCTCGCGCTCGTTGAAGTCCATCGTCTGGAGCAGCCCCGGGAGTCCGAGGACGTGATCGCCGTGGAGGTGCGTGACGAACACCTGCGAGACGGAAAAGCCCGTGCCAAAGCGCATCATCTGGCGCTGGGTCCCCTCGCCGGCATCGAAGAGCAACTCGTCGCCCTCGCGAGCCACGAAGATCCCGCTCGGGTTCCGCTCGGTCGTCGGAATCGCCCCACTGGTTCCCAGAAACGTCACGCGCAATGGCATCGGTTCGTGTTCGGCGGCCGGGACTAAACCGGCTTCGGATCGCTCGAGGGGACCGACACCGACCGGTCCGGGGGCTGCGAACGGACTGCGCGTTTTACGTCCCTCGAGCCCCTATGTCGGAGCCAGCGACCGAGACCCAATGAGTTCGAGACCGACCTTTGGCACGCTCAAGCGAATCGCCGCCGTGTTGCTCGCGATCACGATCGTCCTCGCTGCGGGGATCGTCGTCGGCCAGGCCCCTGCCATCTTCGGCGTCGAGGAAGACCCCGAGGCGTCGATCACGTTCGAGGAGCAGGACGGCAACGGAACCAGCGTCACGATCGACGAGGTATCCCTCTCCGAGGGCGGCTTCGTCGTCGTGACCGACGACGGTGACGACCCGATCGCCGTCTCCGACTATCTCGAGGCGGGCACCCACGAGAACGTCACCGTCGAGACCGACGAGGGCGGGACCAGCGAGTTGGTCGGTCGACTGACCGCGACGGTCCACCGGGACACGGACGACGACGGAGAATACACCTACGCGGAGACCGACGGCGAGGAGGACCGCCCCTATCTCGAGGCCGGCTTCCCGGTCAGCGACACCGCGACCGTGACGACCGACGAGGACGGGGATCTCCTCACGGACTCCTTTACCGTCGACTCGATGACCACCCCCGAGACGGCGACCACGAACGACACGATCAACGTCACCGCCGAGATCCACAACCCGACCGACATGCGGAGCCAGCAACCCGTCGTCCTCCGTCTCGACGGGACGGTACTGGAACAGCGATTGCTGGAACTCGAGGGCGGCGAGTCCCGCGAGGAGACCTTCGAAGTCGACACGACCGGTGCCGTGCCGGGCGAGCAGCCGATCGGCGTCTACACGCAGGCCGACGGCGAGATCGAGACGATCGATCTCGAGTTCCACACGAACCCGTCTATCACCGTCGTCGATGCGAGCGAAGAGCGCGTGACGGTCGACGTCGCGCTCCCCGTCGACGGGTTCGTCGCCGTCGAGACCAACGAAACGGTGTTCGGAACGAGCGACGCGCTCGAGCCCGGCGAACACGACGATGTCGACATCGATCTGGACGAAAACGCGACGGTCAACGGGTCGGACAACCTGACTGCGGTCGTCTACGAGGGCGATCCCGAGGGGGCCGGCACGGCGACACCGTTCGAACCCGAGAACGGCGACAACCAGCGCGTAGACGCGCCGGTTCCGATCGGCGAGGACGACGCGGACGGCGAGAGCGACCCCGACGAGTGATCGACGAGGTCGGGAACGAACAATCGACCGATTCTTACCCGTCCCATCCCTATCGGCTGTCGATGGACGCGCCGCTGTGGACCGAGACCCACGCCCCGGAGCTGGCCGAACTGCCACAGGACGACGCCCGCGAGTACTTACAGCGGGCCGTCGAGGAGCCGATCAACCTCCTCCTGCAGGGCCCGCCCGGAAGCGGAAAGACGGCGGCGGCGCGTGCCCTGGCCCGCGAGGCACACGACGATCCGGACAACGATTTCGTCGAGATCAACGTCGCCGACTTCTTCGGCCGGACCAAAACCGAGATCAAGAACGACCCCCGGTTCGAGCACTTCCTCGTCGGCCGCTCCTCGATGTCCAAACGGGACATGATCAACCACGTCCTCAAGGAATCCGCGAGCTACGCGCCGGTTTCGGGTGGCTACACCACGGTCTTACTCGACAACGCCGAGGACGTTCGCGAGGACTTCCAGCAGGCACTGCGCCGGATCATGGAACAGCACCACCGGACGACCCAGTTTCTGATCGCCACCCGCCAGCCCACCAAACTCATCCCACCGATCCGCTCGCGGTGTTTCCCCGTCTCCGTTCGCGCCCCGAGGACCGACGAAACGGCCGCCGTCCTCGAGCGCATCGTCGACCGCGAGGGCGTCGCGTACGACGCCGACGGCCTCGAGTTCGTCGCCGGCTATGCCGACGGCAACCTCCGGCAGGCGATTCTGGCCGCACAGACGACCGTCGAGGACGAAGGCGAACTCACGATGGGCGCGGCCTACGAAACGCTCGGCGAGGTCGGCCTCGACGACGACGTCGAATCGATGCTCGAGGACGCCGAGACCGGCGCGTTCACCGACGCCCGGAGCACGCTCGACGACCTCCTCGTCGACGAGGGGTTCGACGGCGAGGAGGTGCTCGAGGCGATCCTTCGGGTCGCCCGCAAGCGCTATCAGGGCGAGCAACTCGCGCGAATACACCGCCTCGCCGCTGACGTCGAGTTCGAGATGCACGAGGGGACGAGCGACCGGATCCACGTCTCGCACTTGCTTGCGGAACTGGGGCGGGACGCCTGAGCGAAGCGGTTCGAACCCGACAGCCAACCGACCGACTCCCGGACCGAACCGGGAGCCTGCGCGCTACTTTCACGACAGTCACGGAAGAATAAAGTCGGAACCGACGAACAATACGACGATGACCGGACGCGACCCCGAAACGCCCTGGCTTCCCGCGGACGCGGGTCAGGATTTCGATCCGCTCGAGCACGCCGGCGTCCAGCCCGCCGCCGATACACCCATGGTCGTCACGCCGCGTGGCGGCGACCGCGAAGTCGGCCGAAGCTGTTACCAGGTCGATACCGAGTACGCGACCTACCTCGTCGACTGCGGGTTGAATCAGGGGGAAGGTGACGATTATCCCGACCTTCGCGGACTCGAGCCCGAATCGGTCGCCGCGGTGTTTCTCACGCACGCCCACATCGATCACTGCGGGGGGCTGCCGGTGCTCGAGGCCCGGGGCCTCCTCGACGACGAGGCACCGATCGTCGCAACCCCGCCGACGATCGATCTCGCGAAGACGCTGCTGGAGGACTCGCTTCGGATCCATCGTCGGGAGACGAACCAAGCGGGCGAGCGACAACGGTTTACCGAGGCGGACGTGGCAGCGATCTTCGACCGATTCGAGCCAGTCGGCTACGGCGGCGGTCGCATCGAAGCGGTGGCCGAGTCGGTGGCGGACGACCCGCTCGTCTTCCAGTTGGGCAACGCCGCACACCTGCTCGGCTCGGCGTGGCTCGCGCTCCAATCGGGAGGGTATCGCGTCGTCTTTTCCGGCGACCTCGGCGGGCGCGCGAGTCACTTGCCCGATATCACGCCGCCGCCCCAGGCGGACCTGCTGTTGCTCGAGTCGACCTACGGCGGGACCCACAGCCACACGTCGTTCAGCGACGCACAGACGGCGATCTATCGTGCGGTCGAGCGGGCGCTGCACGACCACGAGCCGGTCCTCATTCCAACCTTCGCCGTCGGGCGGGCGCAGACGTTGCAACTGCTCTTTGCCGATCGACTCCACACGCTTCCCGGGGACCTGAGCGACCGCGTCCGACTCGTCGTCGACGGCATGGCACAGGATGCGACCGACACCTACCATGAGTACGTCGCCGACGACGACTACATGGACGAGTCGATCACGAATCGGGTGAACGAAAGCGGCGAAGAAACGCCGTTTACGCCGGCAAACGTCGAGTTCCCGGAAACCGATGCGGACCGGCGCGCGGTGCTCGAGGACGCGGATCCGACCGACGGAGGCAAGGTCCCGATCATCATCGCGCCCTCGGGGATGCTGACCGGCGGGAACTCGCCGCGGTACCTCGTCGAGTTCGCGGCCCGGTTCCCGTCCGCAAAGTTGTTGTTGACCGGCTACCAGTCCAAGCAGACGACCGGGCGGACGATCCAGAATCAGGTCGACGGCGGTGCCGACGAGGTGACGGTTACGACCGACGCCGAGCCCTTCGGGACGGACTGGCCCGCCGCCGAGAACGTGAGCTGGACGACCGTCGACGGCGAGCCGCGCGCCCGGACGCGGGCGACGATCCCGGCCGAGTGGGTCTCGATCGTCGACGGCCTCAGCGGCCACGCCGCTCAGCACGGCCTGCTCGAGTTCGCTCGCAGTATCGATCCCGAGACGATCGCACTGATCCACGGGCCGAACTACGCACAGGAGAAACTCGGGAATCACCTCGCGAAAAACGTCGAAAGCGTCAAGCACGTCACGCGAAGCCGGCGGCTGACCCCGATCGCGGTCGAACGCGACGCCGACCCCGAAACGGCAGCGCTCTCCCCGGAGCTGTTCGAGGGGGACCACGAGAGCGCCTACGACAAACTCGAGGACGTCTTCGAACGGCTGGCCCTCCTCAACGAGGACGTCGCCGCCGTTCGAAACGACGACGGCCCAAGCGAGGCCGAGATTCGGGAGATCGTCCGGGACGAACTCGAGCGGGCCGGCCTCCTCGAGCGATAGTCGGATCGCCGGACTCAGTGACCGCCCTGCCGGGGCGTCGGCTTCTTGGCGCTCTCGGACGAAACGAGTCGTATGCCGTCGCTTCGCGAGACCCACATTCGAAACCGATACCCCGTCCAGCCGAACCACCTCAATCCCAACGGCATGCTCTACGGCGGCCTCCTGATGAAGTGGCTCGATACGGTCGGCGCGCTGTCGGCGATTCGGTTCGCGGGGCGGACCTGCGTGACCGCTCGTGTGGACGAACTCGACTTCGTTCGTCCGCTCGAGGGCGGGGAGACGGCGCTGGTTGAGGCCTACGTCTACGATACCGGCCGGACGAGCGTCCGCGTCGCGTTGCGCGCCTGGCGCGAAGACCCGACGACCGGCGAGACCGAACTGACGACCGACTCCTCGTTTACCTTCGTCGCGATCGACGGGGAGGGGACGCCACGGCCCGTCCCGGATCTCGACGTCGAGACCGAAGAAAGCGAACGGCTCCGCGTGCGCGCACTCGAGAGCGAGTAGCGAGTTATCCCGTCAACACCAGCACGTACCGCGTCAGCGACCGGTGGACGCGGCGCTTGAACGCGGCCTCAAGTTTCCATCCGGCTTCGCGGGCCTCGCTCGCCCACGACCGATCGGCGACGACGACGGCCCGCTGAGCGACCCGACGGGCCTCCGAGAGCGCCCCCGAAACGAGGTCCTCGAGCCGATGGGTGTCGATTTTCGACTGCCGGCCGTACGGGGCGTCGAAGACGACGGCGTCGACGGCGTCGTCCGCAAGCGGAAGCCGCGTTGCGTCGCCGTGGCCGACCCCCCACGAGCCGCGGGGGCCGCCGGTCGGCGACGGTTCGGCGGGCGCAAGGAAGTGCCGGAGGTTCTCCCGCGCTCCCGCGACCATCTTCGCCTGCGCGTCGGTCCCGAGCACGTCCGCGCCGACGAGACCGGCCTCGACGAGGACGCCGCCGGTGCCACACATCGGATCCAGTAGTCTCGCGCCGGGACGCGCACCCGCGACGTTGGCGAGTGCACGAGCGAGCAGCGGGTCCATGCTCCCGGGCTGGAAGAAGGGTTTGTCCGTCGGCGCGCGGGTTCCGAAATCGCGGACGCTTTCGGTTGCGAGCCAGCCAAGCGCACAGACGGAGACGCGCTCGCCGCGTGGCTCGTCCCCGGCGTCGTCCGCGAACGGCGTCAGGAGGTCGCCCGTCGCGTCGTCGGCCGTGATCGTCCCGCCGGGCTCGAGCCGGCCCGCCGAAAACGTCGCCCGGAGAACGTGGTCGGGGTCGTCGAGATCGACGTCGAACCCGCGGTCGACCAACGCCTGACCGAGTTCGCGCTCCGCGCGCTCGGTGCTGACGCCGCTCGAGCCGTGGACGTCGGTCGCCCGCACCGCGACGGTGCCGCCCCGATCGATGGGGGCGGTCTCGAGGAGCGCCCGGGCGCTCTGGAGGTCGGCGTCGGTCCGGCCGATGAGGGAACTCGCGCGGTGTGTGTACGCGAGTCCGCGCACGCGATCGCGAGCGATCGACGCCGCGACGGCGAGACCGGGCGCGATCCGACGAAGGCCGGTCGCGGCGCTTGCCGCCTCGGCCGCCGCGAACGCGTCGTCCTCGCCGCCGAGTTCGAGCAGGTACACGTTCGGTGGTCGTCTCGGCCGGCTATCAGCGTACCGTTTTTCGCGGACCGTCGGCAGGACCTAGCCGATCGCTATCACCACAATCTTAATATCTCGGAATCCGTATGCAGCAGTGTTGGCCGTAGGGCCGGCTCACCGCATTATTGTCCGGGTTTACGGTCAACTGGTGGAAGCGAGTAACGATCGCCGAACCAGTAGCGGAGACTTCCGGACGCCTCGCCACCGTCTGGAATCGGTTCGGTGACTCGGCTCGTACGATTCCAACCACTTCCAACCACGTTCTTTTTCAAAAAATTCGAGGTCAAGGGGTATAGGCCGTACTCCACTCGAGGCACCTACTCCGTGGCGAGTTTCCTGACGTATACCCACGCCAGCAGTGACATGATCGCGAAGATCATGCCGGATACGATCACGAGGATCGCACCGAAACTTACACCACAGAGAGCGAGCATGACGCCGCAGTAGACGCCGATCTCGGGCGGTGACTGAGCCCGTACAATTCCAACCATTTGCCTGGGTGTCTCCGAAGCCATCGGATGACTTGTGCTAGCGCATAGCGCGCCACCTGAATATCACCACCGGAAGTTACTTATACTTATTCTACAAAGGCTTTGAGTCGGACACTCCATTCACCCATCGGAAGGGCGTAAAATACGGAGGTATCGTCGGATTACCGATCCCGAGCTCCGAAATCGACCATTACTCGACCCGGAGTCAATCGATGCCGATGGTGATAGTGGGAGGCGATATCGTTGCCCGGACCGACAGCTACCGGAAGGCGTTCCCCGATACGAATTCCGTCTTTCAGCATCTCTAGCGGCCGAGTCCGACACTTTCGGTCGAGGCGGACACCCATATAAACCGGACAAATCCGGCATCGGCACCAACCTTTATAAACCTTAAATACGTCTTTTTAAGCGACTTATGACGGATCCGAAGGACACCATCAACATCGAAAACGTGGTGGCGTCGACCGGCATCGGACAGGAACTCGACCTCCAGAGCGTCGCGATGGACCTCGAGGGGGCCGACTACGACCCCGAGCAGTTCCCCGGTCTCGTCTACCGCACCCAGAATCCCAAGTCGGCTGCACTGATCTTCCGCTCCGGAAAGATCGTCTGTACCGGCGCGAAAAGCACCGACGACGTCCACGAGAGCCTGCGCATCGTCTTCGACAAGCTCCGGGAGCTCCAGATACAGGTCAACGAGGACCCCGAGATCGTCGTCCAGAACATCGTCACCTCGGCCGACCTCGGCCGAAACCTCAACCTGAACGCGATCGCGATCGGGCTCGGCCTCGAGAACATCGAGTACGAACCCGAGCAGTTCCCCGGCCTCGTCTACCGCCTCGACGAACCCGAGGTCGTCGCGTTGCTGTTTGGCTCCGGGAAGCTGGTCATTACCGGCGGGAAAAAGCCCGAAGACGCCGAACACGCCGTCGACAAGATCGTCTCCCGGCTCGAGGATCTCGGGTTGCTCGAATAACGAGCTCACCGTTTGACCGACGCTCGAGCGTCAACGCTGTCCGAATCCGGTCGGCGTTGCTCGCCGCCGGCGCGTCGAAGCACTGCCCGCTGTTTGCTCGCCGCTATCGTTTCGGTATCGCACTTTCCTGGTACCGATCGTTTGCAGTGCCGGCAGACCGTTGACATGCGTCCGCGTGGTTGATCCGGGACGACATGCAACCGCTGTATCTCGGTGCCGGACTCGTTTTGCTGATCGCCGTAATCGTGGACATTCTCTGGACGACGCTGTGGGTCGACGGAGGCTCCGGGCCGCTCTCCGGTCGACTGACGACCGGCGTCTGGCGCGGCCTTCGGCGTGCAAGCGGGGACCGAACCCGTCCGCTCAGCCTCGCCGGCCCGCTGATCCTGTCGCTGACGCTCGTCATGTGGATCGGCCTCCTCTGGATCGGGTGGACGCTCCTCTTTGCCGGCGGGACGAACGCGCTCGTCAGCACGCGCACCGGCGATCCCGCAACCTGGACGGGACGGCTGTACTACGTCGCCTACACCATGTTTACGGACGGAAACGGGGACTACTCGCCCACGAGCGGCACCTGGGAGATCGCCAGTTCGTTCACGACGGCGACCGGGATGGCCTTCGTCACGCTGGGTATCTCCTACATCCTGTCGGTTCTCGGTGCCGTCTCCGCGAAACGGTCGTTCGCAAGCGACGTCACCGGACTCGGGCAACGAAGCGAAGCGTTCGTCCGGGCGAGTTGGGCCGGCGAGGACGAGGCCTTCCGCGGCCTCGAGGAACCGCTCGAGTCGCTTTCCTCGCAGCTATCGATGCTTGCGGAACAGCACAAATCCTATCCGATCCTCCACTACTACCACAGCGAGCGAAGCAAACAGGCATCGGCCGTCGCCGTCCCGATCCTCGACGAGGCACTGACCATCTATCGGTACGGCGTACCGGACGACGAACAGCCCAATCCCACGCTGGTCGAGGACGCCCGCTCGAGCACGCAGAGCTACCTCGAGACGCTCGATACGGCGTTCATCGAACCAGCAAACGACGCCCCGCCCGAGCCGGACCTCGACCGGCTTCGCGAGGCGGGCGTTCCGACCGTCTCGGACGAAGCGTTCGCCGCTGCGCTGGCGGACCTGACCGACCGCCGTCGAAAACTCCGCGGCGTCGTCGACGCGGACGCCTGGCACTGGCCGCCGATCGACGACTGAACCGCTCACTCCGGGAGCGTCGCGAGATACTCCCGGCCGTCCTCGGTGATCCCGTAGACGTCGGCGGAGAGCCGCCGAACGTAGCCGTCCGACTGGAGGTCGTCGCAGTGCTGGGTGACCGTAATCGGGTGGGCCTCGAGTTCCCCGGCCAGAACCGTGACTCTCGCCGGTCCGCGCTCGTCAAGTACTCGTAACAGTGACCGATCCGAGCAGCCCGTCATCGCTGTACCGATGGGACGACATAGAATGGCATAGTGGTTTCCCCGGGAACAGGGCCGTCGCGCGCTGCCGGTGTGGCACGGACGGCAGGCCGTCGGTCAGTGGTCCCAGCCGACAGACGCCGCGGTGACTGTCGTCGAAAGCGGACTCTTGGGCCGGATTTACCACCGTTCATTCCGGTTCAAGTCGGCAATACTGGCGACAACTGACCGCGATCGTCGAAACGAGCACTCGCGTTTATTCGGCATGGCGGCGGTGACTCTCAGGTGTCCATGACGATTCACTCAGACCGACCGCAGCCCGGATTCCAGCGGCCGATCCCTCGCGGTGACGCTCCCAGCGGCGGTCTCCCGCTCTCGCGTGCGGACCTCCGGCACGTCCTCGACAGCGACCGGAGGCAAGCGGTCATCCGCCGTCTCCTCGACGCCGACGGCCCCACCCGAGTGCACACGCTCGTCGGACGACTCGCCGACGACGAAGACGACGCGACGGTCGTCACGACGATCCTCGAACTGCGCCAGCGCATCCACGTCTCGCTTTGCCGGACGCACCTCCCCGTGCTCGAGTCATACGGGATCGTGGCCTACGATCGGGAGCGCGGCGTCGTTTCGCCCGGCGTGACCCTGTCCGCGATCGAAGTCGCGCTCGAGGACGAGTCGGACGACTGATCGATCGACGATCGAACGGCACAGGAACGACGACCCCGTGGTGACCGCCGCAGTGTCGCCGAAAGAGGGCGACGTATCGTCGACCGAGTGGGTGCCGGTCGTTACTCGACCAGCCGCTCGATCTCCGTCACCAGAATATCGCTCGCGCCGGCCTTCTTGACCTCGGTGATCGTCTCGAAGACGTCCCGTTCGTCGACGACGGCGTGGACGGCGACCTTTCCGTCGCCGTTCTCGTCGGCGATGTCCATGACCGTCGGTCCGCCCATCCCCGGAATGACGTCGCGGACGTCCTCGAGTCGATCCTCGGGGACGTTCATCATCAGGTAGCGTTTCCCTTCGGCCTGTTTGACCGAGTCCAGCGCCGTTCGTACCTCGTCGACCTTGGGATCGTCGAGGACGTCCTCCCGGCCGAACAGCCGCACGGAACTCGCGAGTACCTCCTCGACGACGGCCAGCCGGTTCATCTTCAGCGTCGTGCCGGTGCTCGTGATGTCGACGATGGCGTCGGCCATCTCGACGTGTGGGGTCAGTTCGGTCGCGCCGGAGACCTCGACGACGTCCGGTTCGACGCCCGTCCCGTCGAAGAAGTCCCGCGTGATGGTGGGAAACTCGGTGGCGACGGTGCCGCCCTCGAGATCGGCGACGCCGTCGATCTCGCCGTCCTCGGGTGCCGCGAGGACGAGTCGACAGCGCCCGAATCCAAGATCCAGCAGTTCGGAGACGTTGTCGACGCGGGCCTCCCGAACCTGATCGTAGCCGGTGATCCCGAGGTCGGCCGCACCGTCGGCGACGTACTCGGGGATGTCCGCCGCGCGGGCAAAGAGGACGGAGACGTCGGGATCGACGGTGTCGGCGTAGAGCTTCCGGTCGGCACCGTTCTCGAGGTGGAGTCCCGCCCGCTCCAAGAGATCGATCGTCGGCTCGTGCAGGCGGCCCTTGTTGGGAACGGCGATTCGCATTTACAGGGGGTTTGGCGTCGCACGGGAACTGTCTTTCCATCCGGGCAATACCATTCCGTGCCGGGTCAGACGTCCGCAACGAGGGTGTCGACCGTCGCCGCGTCACCGGTTCTGACCGGACCCGAGGGGGTGATCGGGTGACCGCAAAAGGCAGACGAGGTCGTGGACGAAAAGCACCGTCGCACCGAGCCCACTCGAAACGATGACCGTCGACACGGTGGCTGACAGCGGGAGGAAGGCCTGTAACTGTATGGGAGCCATGCATCCAAGCCATCCGAGGAGTTGGTACTCGGAAGGTGTGATCCCTAGCCCCTTTCGCGCTGTAATGACCAGAGCAACGATACCGAGCGCAATCACAATACCGACGGGTATCACCATCTACCTCGCATCTTAGCCAGTGGCTGATAGTGAAAACGATTCCCCTACAGAACCGACCGCGGTTTAGTTTCGAAAGTCTATCGGAGAGATATTCGCAGTCACAAAGGCACAATCCGCTTGAACGGGTAGCCACTACATTCACACATGAGTACCAGAAGCGCACACCTCGAGATCACGGGGATGTCCTGTGCGACGTGTTCGGGGACCGTCGAGGACGCGGTGGCCGATCTCGAGGGCGTCGAGTCGGCGAGCGCGAACTACGCGACTGACGAGGGAACGGTCGCGTACGACCCCGACAGCGTCTCGCTGGCCGAAATCTACGCGGCGATCGACGAGGCGGGCTACGGGGCCGTCTCCGAGACGGAGACGATCACCGTGATGGGGATGTCGTGTGCGACGTGTTCGCAGACGGTGAGCGAAGCCGTCGAAGAACTGCCGGGTGTACTCCGGGCGGACGTCAACTTCGCGTCCGACGAAGCGCGCGTCGAGTACAACCCGAGCGACGTCTCGCTGGCGCAGATCCGGGACGCGATCGAGGACGCCGGATACGACCCCGTTCACGACGACAGCGAGGACACCGAGGGAACACAGGGGGCGAGCCAGCGCGAGCGCGCCGTCGAGCGGGAACTGCGTCGGCAGCGCCGGTTGGTGATCAGCGGCGGGCTGTTGACCCTGCCGTTCGTGCCGGTCATGCTCGCGATGTTCGATCTCGTCTCGCTTCCCTCGCTCGGGGAGTTCGACGTCGGGGTCGCGACGGTGTCGGGCATGGGGCTGCTCGAGTTCGTTCTCGCGACGGTCCTGATGGCCACGCTCGGCAGGGAGTTTCTCGCCGGGGCCTACCGGGCGTTCTCGCACAACCGGCGGGCGAACATGGACACGCTCGTAGCGCTTGGCACCGCGACGGGGTACGTTTACAGCACGGCCGTCCTGTTCGGGCTCATCGGCGGTGCCGGCCTCTACTTCGAGGCCGTCGCGTTCATCCTGTGGTTTATCACGGTCGGCAACTGGCTCGAGGTTCGCTCGAAGGCCCGCGCCGGCAGCGCGCTCCGTGAACTCCTCGAGATGGAGGCCGACGAGGCCACCGTCGTCGAGGACGGTGACGAGCGCCGGGTGCCGCTCGAGGCGGTCGAACCGGGCGACGTGATGAAAGTTCGGCCGGGCGAGAAGATCCCGACCGACGGCGTGGTCGTCGAGGGCCAGAGCGCCGTCGACGAGTCGATGCTCACCGGCGAGTCGGTCCCCGTCGAAAAGCGCGAGGGCGACGAGGTCGTCGGCTCGACGATCAACGAGAACGGCGTGTTGCTCGTGGAAGCGACGAACGTGGGCTCGGAGACGGCGATCCAGCAACTCGTCGACCGGGTCAAGGAGGCCCAGTCGCGCCAGCCCGAGATCCAGCGGCTGGTCGACACGATAAGCGCCTACTTCGTCCCCGCGGTGATCGCAAACGCCGTCCTCTGGGCGATCCTCTGGTTCGTCTTCCCCGAGGCGCTGTACGGCGTCTCCGCGGCGCTTGGCGACGTGCTCCCGCTGCTCGAACCCGTCCAGGGCGGTCCCGAGGCCGCCGTCGGCACCGCGGGCGTGCCGATGCTCGAGTTTGCCGTTATCGTCCTCGCCTCCGCACTGCTGATCGCCTGTCCCTGCGCGCTCGGGCTGGCGACGCCCGCGGCGACGATGGTGGGTTCGACGCTTGCGGCGACAAACGGCGTCCTCTTCAAGGGCGGCGACGTGCTCGAGCAGGTTCGGGGCATCGACACGATCGTCTTCGACAAGACGGGCACGCTGACCCACGGCGAGATGACGCTGACGGACGTCGAACTCGTCGGCGAGCGGCCGGTCGCCGACGGCGGGACGGAGCCCGCGCCGGACGGCGGCCTCCTGTCCGAGCGCGAGACGGACCTCGAGTCGTTCGTCCTCGGCGCGGCCGCGACGGCCGAATCCGGCTCCGAACACCCGATCGCCCGCGCGATCGTCGACGGTGCCGAGAAACGGAACATCGAGGTCGGCGACCTCGAAGCGTTCGAGAACGTCCCCGGTCACGGGATCCGCGCCGAGACCGACCGCGGGACCGTACTGGTCGGCCGCCGAAAGCTCCTCGAGGACGAGGGGATCGACACCGCTCCGGCCGAGGAGACGCTGACGCGACTCGAGCGCGAGGGCAAGACGGCGATGCCGGTCGCGGTCGACGGCGACCTGCTGGGGGTCCTCGCGGTCGCAGACGAGGTCCGCGAGAGCGCGACCGAGACCGTCGCGGCGCTGCGCGAGCGGGGCACCGAGGTCGTGATGCTCACCGGCGACAACGAGCGCACGGCCCGCGCGGTCGCCGACCGAGTCGGGATCGATCCCGACAACGTCCGCGCCGAGGTGTTGCCCGAGGACAAGGCCGACCACATCGAAGCGCTGCAGGACGGCGGACGTCGCGTCATGATGGTCGGCGACGGCGTCAACGACGCGCCCGCGCTGACGACGGCGCAGGTCGGCGTCGCCATCGGCTCGGGAACCGACGTGGCCATCGAGAGCGCCGACGTGACCCTGATGCGCGACGACCCGGCGGACGTGCTCAAGGCCGTCCGCATCTCCGAGGCGACGCTCTCGAAGGTTCGCCAGAACCTGTTCTGGGCGCTCGTCTACAACACGACGCTGGTCCCGATCGCCTCGCTCGGGCTCTTGAACCCCGCACTGGCCGGACTCGCGATGGCAACCTCGAGCGTGAGCGTGATGAGCAACAGTCTCGCGTTCGCGAAGTACGATCCCCACGAGGAGTACCGGCCGGCGGTGACGAGGCCGCTCGCGTGGCTCCGCGGCTGACCGCCGCCGGGACGTGATCGACGCCAGTCAGGATTCAGTCCGCATGCGCGTCGGACCGGACAACGGTTCCACTCGAAACGGAGGGGGAACCAGCGGACTGGGCACCGCCTCGAGGTCCGAACGGACAGCTGGACCGCGGACGTCTCCGCGACAGCTGTCGTCCTCGAGTGCCGGCGTCGCCGGCCGAAGAACAGGGTTCCGCGCTACTAAGACGCTCCGGTGAGAACCTCCGGTCGATGACGACGCTTTCGATCACCGGGGGGCACGTGCTGTTGCCCGACGCGACGGTGACGCGTGCGGACGTACTGATCGATCAGGACGCCGGCAGCATTCTCGAGATCGGGCCGAGTCTGGCGGGCGACGGCGACGAGACGCTCGATGCGTCGAACTCGCTCGTCACCCCCGGCTTCGTCAACGGCCACTGCCACGTCGCGATGACGCTGTTGCGCGGCTACGCGGACGATAAACCCCTCGACGCCTGGCTTCGCGAGGACATCTGGCCCGCCGAGGAGGAACTGACGGCCGCGGACGTCCGGGCCGGAGCCGAACTCGGGTTGCTCGAGATGATCAAGTCCGGAACGACGGGCTTCGCGGACATGTACTTCCGAGTTCCCGAGATCGCCGCGGCCGTCGAGGAGGCGGGACTGCGAGCACGCCTCGGCCACGGCGTCGTCACCGTCGTCAAAGACGACGCGGGCGCTCGGTCGGACATGCAAACGAGCCTCGAGATCGCCCGCGAGTACGACGGCGCGGCCGACGGCCGGATCTCGACGGCGTTTATGCCACACTCGCTGACGACCGTCGACGAGGAGTACCTCGAGGAGTTCGTTCCCAAGGCCCGCGAGGCCGGCGTCCCGATCCATTACCACGCGAACGAAACCGCCGACGAGGTCGCACCGATCGTGGAGGAACACGACGTGCGGCCGCTTACCTACGCCGCCGAACGCGGGATGCTCGAGTCCGAGGACTTCATCGCCCACGGCGTCCACGTCGACGAACGCGAGATCGAGCTGCTCGCGGAGACGGGGACGGGCGTCATCCACTGTCCGGCGTCGAACATGAAACTGGCAAGCGGCATGGCCCCCATCCAGCGGATGCTCGAGGCCGGCGTCACCGTCGGACTGGGCACCGACGGCGCGGCCTCGAACAACGACCTCTCGATGCTGGACGAGGCCCGCGACGCCGCCATGCTCGGGAAACTGGCCGCCGAAGACGCAAGCGCCGTTCCCGCCGAAGCGGTCGTCGAACTGCTCACGAGCGCAAGCGCCGATGCGATCGGGCTCGAGTCGGGCCGTCTCGAAGAAGGCGCGCCGGCGGACCTCGCGGTGATCGATCTCGAGCAACCGCACCTGACGCCGCGGCACGACCTCGTGAGTCACCTCGCCTACGCCGCGGCCGCGGCCGACGTCAGACACACCATCTGTGACGGACGCGTGCTCATGCGCGACCGCGAGGTCCGCACGCTCGACGAGGGGGCGGTTCGAACCCGGGCGCTCGAGGCAGCCGAGTCACTGGTGGGCCGCGCCACCGACTGATACCTCCGGACGTTGAACGGAAATTGAACGTTCAGAGGAGACGATAAACGCTTATAACTATTCTGCGTCGGTTTCGACTCGTCGGAAACTCCGAGAACCGCCGTCCGGATTTATTCCACCTCTCGTGAATGTTCGACTCGGATGAACAGATATCGACTGCTTGCGGTCGTGTTCACCGTCCTCATGGTCGGTGCAGCGCTGGCTCCGATGGGAGCAGCGGCTGCGACGACACAGGAGGGCGACGAACTCGACGGCGACGAGGAGGAACTCGATGGAAACGAAACGGACGACGAAACCGACAGCGACCTCGATGGAAACGAGACCGAGGAGTCGGACGGTGACGACGAGGGAGACGACAACGAGACTGACGACGAAACCGACGACGAGGGAGACGGCAACGAAACCGACGACAACGAAACCGACGACGAGGAGGCCGAAACCTTCGGCTCGCTCGTCTCGACGTTCGTCGAGGAGGAGAAAAACGAGTCCGACGGCCCGTTAGGGATCTCGGTGGCGAGTTTCGTCGTCGAGAACAACCCCGGTAACGCGCCCGCACACGCCGGTCCGCCGAGCGACGGAAACGAAACCAAGCAGGGACCGCCGGAGCACGCTGGCCCGCCGAGCGACGATAACGAGAGCACTCAGGGACCGCCGGAACACGCCGGCCCACCGAGTGACGACGATGACGACGACGATGACGAGACCGGCGGCGGACCGCCGGGACACGCCGGCTCGTCCGGCGGGAACAACGGCGGCGGCGGTAACGGCGGCGGACCGCCGGGCAAGGCCTGATCACCACTCCGTACACCACCGTTCGAACGACAGCGGACGACGGATCGACGACGAA
Organism: Halopiger djelfimassiliensis; assembly: GCF_000455365.1. Lineage (GTDB taxonomy): Archaea > Halobacteriota > Halobacteria > Halobacteriales > Natrialbaceae > Halopiger_B > Halopiger_B djelfimassiliensis. Next base: position 228,097 of record NZ_HG315687.1, on the reverse strand, counting down.
CGTTGTCAGAGGCACCAGTACGTTCCGTCGCCGGTGTCGAACGACGCTCCCACGCTCCGGGATCGACGAGCATCCCGAAGGTGGGCACACACGAGCACGGCACCTACCGGTCGACACGATTCGCCTTTTCACCCCCATTCGACGGCCACGGAGACTCCGATAGCCGTCCGTGCAGTACCGAACTCCCGCGGCCGGTTCGGTAGCGTTTTGGCGACGGTCCCACTCAGTCAATCCATGACCGAGTACCCGCCGATCAGCGAACAGGTGGACGATCTCGAGGCCGCCCGCGAGGAAGGGCGGCGCAAGATGGACTGGGCCGCCCAGCACATGCCGATTCTCGAGTCCGTCCGCGAGGAGTTCGTCGCGGACCAGCCCTTCGAGGGCGAACGCATCGCGATGGCGATGCACGTCGAGGCAAAGACGGCGATGCTCGTCGAAACGTTAGCCGAGGGCGGCGCGGAGGTCGCCGTCACCGGCTGTAATCCGCTCTCGACCCACGACGACGTCTCGGCGGCGCTGGATGCCCACGAGTCGATCACCAGCTACGCCAAACGCGGCGTCGACGACGAGGAGTACTACGCCGCCATCGAAGCCGTCATCGACCACGAGCCGACGATCACCGTCGACGACGGGATGGATCTGGTCGCGGCGATCCACGAGGACTACCCCGAACTGATCGACGGCATCGTCGGGGGCTGTGAGGAGACGACCACCGGCGTCCACCGCCTGCGCGCGATGGACGACGACGGTGCCCTCGAGTACCCCGTCTTCGCGGTCAACGACACGCCGATGAAACGGCTGTTCGACAACGTCCACGGCACCGGCGAGTCCTCGCTGGCGTCGATCGCGATGACCACGAACCTCTCGTGGGCCGGCAAGAACGTCGTCGTCGCGGGCTATGGCTACTGCGGCAAGGGCGTCGCGAAGAAAGCGGCGGGCCAGAACGCCAACGTCATCGTCACCGAGGTCGAGCCTCGCCGCGCCCTCGAGGCCCACATGGAGGGCTACGAGGTCATGCCGATGGACGAGGCCGCCGAGGTCGGCGACGTCTTCCTGACGACGACGGGCAACCGCGACGTCATCGTCGAGGAGCACTTCGAGAAGATGGCCGACGGCGTCCTGCTGGCCAACGCCGGCCACTTCGACATCGAGATCGACCTCGACGCGCTCGAGGACCTCGCGGTCGACCGCTACGAGGCTCGCGACGGCGTCGAGGCCTACGAACTCGAGGACGGCCGCCGGCTGAACGTCATCGCCGAGGGCCGACTCGTGAACCTCGCCGCGCCCGTCTCGCTTGGCCACCCCGTCGAGGTCATGGACCAGTCGTTCGGCATCCAGGCCGTCTGTGTCCGAGAGATGCTCGAGAACGGCGACCGGTACGGGCCAGGTGTCCACGACGTGCCCGACGAACTCGACCGCGAGATCGCCGAGATCAAACTCGCCGCCGAGGGCGTCGAGTACGACTCGCTGACGGACACCCAGCGCGAGTACATGGACTCGTGGGACCACGGGACGTAACGCGAACCGGCCAGTGACCGATCGCCGATCACGTCAGTGATCGACGATGCCGGTCACCGTAGCCTTTTGCGGGCGATACCACGGTGGTTCAGTTCACCGACTTCTCAGCACGAACCACTGTGTCGCTTCGCTCGCGGACGAACGGACGCTTCCCGCGGGACGATCGAAAAACGTGGCTCCGCGACGGAGCGGCTTGAGTCGCTGAGAGCGATTGTTATAACATATATGCCATGATAATGAGTTAGTATTATGTCCATTAGAAATCATATCATGTAGACCACCAGAAAGACCTGAACAGCGGGAACACACCCCGGTTGTCCAAACACACGACAGGAGCCGGGACTGGCGACCGGTCTTCGCCATCGCTCCGCTCGAGCAGTCGCGTTCGGCCGAAGGTATGAACTAGGCCGAGCGGAATACGTACGGTACTCAATGAGTGGGGGGACCGGATCCGAGGGACCGACGGAGTACTCCGTCGCGCCCATCTTCGAACGCTCGAGTATCGACACCGACGGACAAGTCGAAATCGCGGTGTCGATGTGGGGTGGGAGCGACCTCGGGACGACCGAACTCGACGTGTTCCTCAGGCAATCACGTATCGATCCGGGAGACCACCTCGAGATGGGTATTTTCGTCTCGGGCGTCAGGGACATCGAGGAAGTCTCGTTGAGCCTGTTCTACGATCACGACGACGTGATCGATCTCGACGACCCCGGCGTCGTGCGCCGAAATACGGGCACGGGGACCGACACGGACGACGACACCGACGGGGAAGCCGACCGCGCCGCCGAGTCGGAGCTGTCGGCGTTCCGACGCGGTAAAACCGTGGAAGAGCACGCCATGCGGCGGGAGCCACTCGAGGGGAACCACCGCGCCGCCGCGGCGTACATCCTCGAACTCAACACGCGTGCGCGTGCACCCCCGGGAACGTACCGGCTTCCGGTCGTGTTCACCTATCAGTCCGAACGCGGGATCAAACAGGTGAAACGGGTGCCGACGGTACGGCTCAACAACTGGCGGGAACGACGGGAGCCGTGGGTGACCCGGAGCGCCATCGTGACCCTCATGCTCGCCGTCCTCGGCGTGATGTATGCGGTGACCATCTAGACCCCATCGACGACGAACACGAGACTGCCGTCCTCGAGACCACCCAGTCGAACCTGCGCGGTGAAGGTCTTGCCCGTTGATCGCCGGGCGGTACAGGTGCCGGTCCAGCGCCAGCCCTCAGCGGCGGTCGGGATCGCGGTCGACTCGAGACGGTCGACGGTGTCGTCGGTAAAGAGTTGCTGCCACGGGACCCCACGGAGTTCGGCGCGATCGTACCCGAACTGGACCGCATAGGAGTGGTTGGCGAACTCGATTTCGTCGTCGACGCCGACGATCGCGATCGCGTCCTTGGCGAGTTCGACGCTCGCGAGCGATCGTCTCGACAGCGCAGCGAGCCGACGGCGTTCGACGAGCGAACGGACACGCCGGCCCAATCGCTCGAGGAGGACCGAATCACTGCGCTCGGGGTCGACGACGACGTGGTCGACCCACTGACGTGATCCCGCGGCGTCGGCGGGTAACGACGCGGGTGCGGACTCGTCATCGAGCACGACGATCGGAAGGTCGGGTAGACGTTGTCTGAGACGGTCAACCACGGCTGTGGCTTTCGCGTCCGAAACCGACGGAACGAGGACGAGACAGTCGACGTCGGCGAGGCGATCGAGGGCGTCCGAGACGGTCGACGCCGTCCGTACCTCGAGTCGATCGGCGTCGCCGAGGATTGCCTCGATCCGTTCCAGGGACGGCTGTTCGGCGACGACGAGGACGGTGATCGGCGTCCGTCTCGTTCGGGAGTCCGGATCCGGTGGCGACATCGATCGAAGCATCACTGAACTCCCGCGTGCGGGGCCAGTTGCAGCCGAAACCGTGCCGCGGGTCGAACGACCGCGATCGGGCGACGTGTCGACAGGCGGCGCTTACGCTCGGTCATGGTCGTAGACCGTTCCGTCGACGGAGACGGTTCCGTCGCTCCGGATCTCGACCGCGTGGTCGTCGTATGCGAACTGGACCGTGGCGTTCCCGTTCGCCTCGGGACCGAAAAGCCGGTCCAGCGCTTCGGGATCGACGGCGTCGTACAGCGGATCGAGCTCGAGCGGATCGGTTTCGGTTGCGGCCGCGAGCGCGTCGATGACTCGGAGACTGGGGGAATCCTGATAGTGGTCGAGGGTCATTTCTGGCATTACTCGTACGAACGCGATCGGCGGGCATCCCGCTGTCCGTTATACACGTAATCCCGACCACGTTCGGACACTACATGTATAGAAGTCAGCGCAGAATCGACCCCAGCGGCCGCGACGACCGCCGTCCCGACACTGGGCAGGCCCGGAACGGGACTGGACCCGACAGCCCCGGTTCGAACGGCCGTGGACACTCACTAAACTTTACGACTTTCTTCCAGCAGCCACCAAACGTATAATTCCCGCTCAATCCATATTGGGGATATGCCCGCCGCCTTGCGCCGCGGTCGGTCCCCCCGACAGCATCGTCGCCGACGGCCCGAACGGAGCCGATCGACGGGACGGTTCGAAACCGGATCGCTCGCGATCGCCGTCTGCGTCGGTTCGGCTCTGCTCGGCATCGGTTTCGCGCTCGCTGTCGGGATGGGTCCGGAGCCGGGTTTCGGTATCGGTCCGCTCCTGCCGGGCGTGATCGGTCTCGCCGCGCGGGAAGACGCCGATCGGGAACGGGCTATCGAACAACTCACGGGGGAAGTCGAAGAGTACATCGAACAGCTGGAGACAGCCGACAGCGAGCTCGAGGACGAGCTCGATCGGCGATCCGAGAACGCGGATCTCCCCCTCGAGCGCGACGACGACATCGGCCGCCTGTCGGCGGTGATCGATGACCTGACGACGACGATTCAGGAGCGAGAGCGACAGGTCGCGGAGAACGAACGCTATCGGAAGCGACTCTACCGCATCACGTCGGACCCCACAGCGAGCCACGAGGAGAAGATCCGTCGCATCCTCGAACTCGGGTGCGAACGGCTCGGGGTCGAAGTCGGGACCATTTCACACATCGACGAGGAAACCGGACACTACGAGATCCGAGCGGTATACGGAAGCGACTTCGTTCGGGAGGGCGACGAGACGGTGCTGTCGAAGATGTACTGTCGAAAGACCGTTACGTCCGACGACATCCTCGGCATCTACGACGCCGCCGCGGAGGGGTTCGAGGACGATCCCAGCTACGAGGAGTTGGGAATCAGTTGCTATCTCGGGGGGAAGATCGAGGTTCGAAACGAACTGTACGGGACGCTCTGTTTTCTCGACCGCGACTCCCACGACGAGCCGTTTACGACAGCCGAAAAAACGTTCGTCGATCTGATGACCCGGTGGGTGAGCCACGAGTTCGAGCGGCGCGAACGCGAGCGATACCTGGAACAGTACCGGACGTTCATCGACGACATGCTCGACGCCGTCGACGATCTGTTCTACGTACTCGACCGGGACGGGACCTTCGTACGCTGGAACGAGACGCTGGCCGAAGTCACCGGATACACGCACGCGGAAATCGACGATATGACCGCACTGGATTTCTTCGACGACGCAACCAAAGCGGAGATTCGGGAATCGATGACGGAGGCCTTCGAGACGGGCGACACCCGCGTCGAAGCGAAACTGGTGACCAAAGACGGCGAGCGAATCCCCTACGAGTTCACCGCATCGGTGCTCGAGGACCCCGACGGCAACCCGGTCGAAGTCGGGATCGGGCGGGACATCTCCGACCGCAAACGCTACGAGCGCGAACTCGAGCGAACGACCCATCTCCTCGAACAGGCCCAGCGACTGGCAAGCGTCGGGGCCTGGGAGCTGGACGTCAACGACGAACCGTACGAGCCACGGTGGTCGACCGAAACCGCCCGCATCCACGGCCTCCCGTCCGACGACGGGGTCGACCTCGAACAGGCCCTCGCGTTCTACCATCCCGACGACCAACCGAAGCTTCAGGCGGCGGTCGAACGGGCGGTCGAGGACGGCGAGCCGTACGATCTCGAGTTACGAATGACCACCGCGGATGGCCGAAAGCGATGGGTCAGAACCATCGGTGAACCCGTGCGCGAGTCCTCTACGAACGGCCGGGCCGACGGCGGCAGCGAAATCGTTACCGTTCGCGGCTCGATTCAGGACATCACCGATCGAAAGGAGCGCGAACACGAACTCGAGCGCTCGGAAACCATCATTCAGGCGCTCGACGAACTGATCTACGTGCTCGACGAGGAGGGATACTTCCGGTTTCTCAACGACGCCACCCGGTCGCTGGTGGGGTACGAACCCGACGAGTTGATCGGTGAACACGTCTCGACGGTAATGACACGGACGGACATCGAGACGGGGCAGGCGTTGATTCGGGAGCTGTTGGCGGCAAACGAACCGTCACGGACCTTCGAGATGACGCTCGTGACCAAAGACGGCGACGTGATCGAGACGGAAAACCACATGGCGCTGTTGCCGTCCGACGACGGCGGGTTCGCCGGGACCGCGGGCGTCGTCCGGGACATCACCGAGCGCAAGGAACGCGAACGCGATCTCGAGCGAACGACGGAGCTGCTCGAGCAGGCAGAACGGATCGCCGGGATCGGCGGCTGGGAACTCGACGTCACGTCGGATCCATATGGGATGATCATGACCGACGGGCTCCGGCGACTCTACGATCTCCCGCTGGGCGAATCGATCGATATCGAGACGGCCGCGTCGTTCCCCCATCCCGACGACCGTGCTCGCGTCAACGAGGCCGTCACCGGTGCGATCGAGTACGGCGAGAGCTACGACTTCGAACACAGGCTGCGAACCGCGACGGGTGACGAACGGTGGGTCCGCAGCATCGGCGAACCCGTCCGCGAGAACGGCGAGATCGTCGCTGTCCGGGGCTCGATTCAGGATATCACCGAACACAAGGAGCGCGAACTGGCCCTCGGGTCGCTCCACGACGCCGCTCGCGATCTGCTCGGAGCCGATACCGAACGGGGAGTGGCGGAACTGGTCGTCGACACCGCCGACGAGGTCCTCGAGGCGGCCGGCATCGCCCTCTATCGGCTCGATCCGGACGTCAATCGGCTGGAGCCGATCGACCACACCGACGGGTTCACCGATCTCTGTGACGACATTCCCGCCGTCGCGGTCGGCGGCGACTCGGCGCTCTGGAACGCGTTCATCACGGGTGCACAGACGGTCATCGACGACCCCGCAGCCTTCGATCAGTCACAGGTGTTCGGCCCCGCCGTCGAGAGCGGCGTCGTCGTTCCGATCGGCGATCACGGCGTCTTCACGGTCGTCTCCGACTCGGGACCGATCGACAGCGAGGCGCGTCGGCTGATCGAAACGCTCGTCGCGACGACCGAAGCCGCGTTCGACCGCCTCGAAAGCGAGGCGACCCTTCGAGAGCGCGACGCCGAACTGGAGGCCCGAAACCGACGGCTCAGACGGCAGATCGCGATTACCGAGATCATCCGCCGGATCGACCAGTCGCTCATCGGTGCCGAGAGCCGATCGGAAATCGAACGTACCGTTCCCGAGCGGCTCGTCGAAGCCGACACCGTCGAGTTCGCGTGGATCGGTGCCGCTGACGCCGGCGGGACGGAGCTCGAACCCCACACCTGGGCCGGCTCCAGCCCGGAGTATCTCGACGCCGTCCCGCTCGATCGGGAAACCTCGATGGAACCGGCAGTGCAGACGGCCCGAACCGGGACGCCGACGGTCGTCGAAAACGTCGTCGACGGGCTCCAGAAAGGGACGTGGCGAGCGAGCGCGCTCAACGCCGGGTTCCAGTCGGTCATTTCCGTCCCCCTCGCGTTCGAGGAGTACACCTACGGCGTCCTGTCGGTGTACGCCGACGAACCAGATGCGTTTACCGACCTCGAGCGGACGGTGTTTACGGAACTCGGCGAGGGGATCGCCAACGCGATCAACGCGACGAAAACCCAGGAAGCGCTGCATACCGAAACCCTCATCGAACTCACTCTCGAGCTTGCGGACTCGGACGACATCCTGTCCCGGATCGCGACGGCGACGGACGCCCGCGTCGAGTACGACGGGCTCGGGACCCACACCTCCGCGGAAACGCTGCTGTTCTTCCGGACGAACGGTGCTGAACCGGCCACAGTAGCCGCGGCGCTCGACGATCTCGTCTCCGTCACGGAGTACCGACTGATCAGCGAATCGGACGACGAGGGGCGGTTCGAGGCGACCGTTGCGGGCGATGCGCTCGTTTCGCGACTGGTTCGCCACGGCGGCAGTCCCCGGTCGATACGCGCTGACGGCACGGAGACGTCGGTCACGGTCGACGTGCCCATAGGAACCGACGTCCGCGAGTTCGTCGACATGCTCCGGGACCACTACGGGACCGTCGAGCTCCGCTCTCGCCGGCACGTCCAGCGCGAGACCCATACCAGACGGGAGCTGGTGTCGTCGCTGTTCGAGGGTCTGACCGACCGCCAACTCGAGGTCCTTCGAACGGCGTACTTCGCCGGCTTCTTCGAGTGGCCCCGCGAGAGCACCGGCGAGGAGATCGCCGCGATGCTCGACGTCAGTCAGCCGACGGTCAACCGTCACCTCAGGATCGGCCACCAGCGGCTGTTGGAACAGCTGTTCGAAGCGGAAGCCATCGCCGCCCCCGCCGGGTAGCGCGCCGTCGACCGGTCGAGAGAGGAACGACCAAGGGGACGGTGAATGTATTGCGCGGTATGGAAACGCCCACAGGGCAACGCATCCGTGAAGACGGCCCCGTCAGAGCGACGCTTATCGCCGCGGGACTGGCACTTTTCGGTATCATCGTCTCCAACTTCGCGACGACGCCGGCACTGCTGCTCGAGCCGACGTTGATCGAATCCCCGGCCGACGCCTCGATCGAAGCCCGAACGGGGTTCATGATCCTGAACTTCGTCGGCTTCGTACTCGCCGGCGCGCTCTATCTCGCCGCGACCGACCGCGGCTGGTCGTACGTCGATCTCGAGGTTCCCACGAAACGCGGCTGGCTCTACGTCGGCCTCGGGATCGTGGCCCCGATCGTGTTTTACGTCCTCGTCAGCGTCATCGTGCAGGCGCTGGGGCTGCCGACCGCGGACAACCAAGTCGTCGGCATCATCGGCAACGACCAGACGATGATCCTCGTCATGATCGGAATCGTCTTCTTTTTCAACGCGCCGGCCGAGGAGTTCCTCTTCCGGAATATCGTCCAGAAACGACTCTACGCCGCGTTCACTCGGATGCAGTCGGTGGGTATCGCGAGCGGCATCTTCGCGTTGATTCACGTGCCCGTCTACATGATCTATGCCGACTCCGTCGCCGCGATCGCCGTCTCGATCGTCGTCGTCTTCGGCGGCGCGCTCATCTTCGGTGCCCTCTACGCGAAGACCCGCAATCTGGTCGTCCCGATCATCGCCCACGCCGTCTTCAATGCCCTCCAGTTCGGCCTTCTCTATCTGGCCATCGAGTACGAGCTCGAGGGGGCCGAGCCGACGCCGTCGCTGCTCGTCGATCTCCTCGCGGCCGTTCCGGGATAGCCGTCGGCGGACGGCCGCGTCCGTTCCTTTATTAGGTGCCGCCGGCGAGCAACGGGTATGTCTCAGGCGAAGGGTGACCGCCGCGAACGCGAACTCGTCAACGAACTCGACGAGGCCGGCTTCGCGGTGATGCGTGCACCCGCAAGCGGTTCTGCAACGGAACGCGAACTCCCGGACGTGCTCGCCGGCGACGGCGAGATCTTCTACGCGATCGAGGCGAAATCGAGCGCCGGTGACCCGATCTATCTGACCGGCGAGGAGGTCGAAGCGCTGATCTACTTCGCGCAGAACTTCGGCGCGAAACCCCGTATCGGCGTCCGGTTCGACCGCGAGGACTGGTACTTCTTCCACCCCGGCGACCTCTACGTCACCGACGGCGGCAACTACCGCGTCAAAAAGGAGACGGCCGTCGCCGACGGCGTCGATTTCGCCGAGTTCGTCGGGAAATCCGAGAAGGTAACGCTCGCCGAGGTCGGCAAAGCGGACGACGGCCCTGACGAGGAGATCCTGCGCGTCCTGAACGCCGTCCAGCAGGGCGTGATGGAGGTCGAAGAAGCGGCCGACCTGCTCGAGTAACCGTCTCGAGAGACGACGAAGGGGTCCGTGGCCGGCGACTCCGGGACGGCGATCTCGTTAGTCCGGCGTGGGCGCAGGTGAGACCTTCTCGAGTCGCGTCCGCGGGAAGACGTAGACCTTCAGCGATCCCGGGACGACGCCGTTGGGTTTCACGCTGGCGTGGGGGTAGACCGCGCCGACGACGGGAACGTCGGGATCGTAGTCCTCGTTGGTCCCGTACTCGGCGACGGTACAGTCCGCGTCGCGGATCTCGACGGCGTCGGCCCGAAACGCCGAGACGTCGACGACGGTGAGACGGCCGCCGGTCTCGCGGTCGACGACCGTATCGCCCGGCGTGATCTCGTGGGTCGAACAGTAGAACGGGTCGGTCGCGTCCTCGTCGACGAAGACGGTGGCGTCGCAGTCGTGACACTCGACGGCGATCTCGCCCGGCGGCGGGGTCCGCCCCTCGGTGATCTCGATGGCGACCCGGCGGACGTGCTTGCACCGGACGTCGCGGAAGGTGTGGTCCGGACAGGTACAGCGCCCGCTCTCGAGGTCGACGAGGTAGGTGTGGTCGCTGGCCGACTCGACCTCGTAGAGACCGTCGCCGAGCGAGAGCACCGACATCGGTTCGGTGCGGGCCCGGCGCGAGCGGCCCTCGAGGTGGTCGGTCGGCGGTACTGGAAGCGGTGCTTTCGGTGACGCTGTTGTTTTCATGGGTGCGTCAGGGATGGTGGGTCGGTCGGCGGGCTATTCGACACAACTAGGGGATCGAGGCCTATAACGGCCGCGCCCGTCAGGATCGTTGATGTATCGATCGTCGATACGATAGACGAGCGGGGCCGGCAACCGGGTGCGGTCCTCACGGAAAGGGTTTTCGCAGAGTGACTCGCCCGACAGTTCATGCCCGCGTTATAGTCCCGCGTCCATCGTCGGGGCGACTACATCGATGATCGGACGTCTCCCGAACGCGATACGGCTGCTGTTTCGTGGGCGAAAAGAGGGCCGCATCCGTGCGACGTGGCGGATAGTGTTCGCATTCGGCCTCTTTCTCGCGGTCGCGATAGGCATCTTCCGGGCGTCGGCCGCTGCCGGAATCCCGGACGGCTATCAGCGGGTCGTCACTGCGACGGGATACGTCGTTGCGACCGGCGTCGTCCTCGTGGTTATCCCTCGACGGGTCGACCGGCGTTCGATCCGGGAGTACGGGTTCGACGTCGACCGCCGCTGGTGGTTCGACTTCGTGGGTGCCGTTGGAATCGGACTGCTGTGGCAGGCGCTGATCGCGGTGACGTACCTCGGCCTCGGCTGGGCCAGCGTCACCGGGATCGTTTCGCCGGGATCGTCGGCGTTCGCCGTCGGAATGGCGCTGACGCTGCTATCGTTCGTCGGGGTCGGCATCTGGGAGGAGACGTTGTTTCGAGGCGTATTCATCATAAACGCCACCGAGGGGTTCGCCGAGCGGGGGTTCTCGCCCGCCACAGCCGTCTGGCTGGCATGGCTCATCAGTTCGCTCACGTTCGGAGTCATCCACTACTGGCAAGCAACGGGACAGGAAGGGGTGGCCGTTCCCGTCGTCCTCGTCTCGACGACGATCAGCGGTGCGTATTTCGGCCTCGCGTACGTTCTTACCGGCAATCTCGGGTTTCCGATCGGGTTACACGTCTCGACGAATTTCGCTGGCGTCGCCGTCTTCGGCAAGACAGCGGCTCCGGGAGACGAGTTTCCTGCACTGATACGACTCGAGACGACGTTTCCCGGTGTGTGGAATACTCTCGATGGACTCAACCTGTTTTTCGTGACCCTCATGCTGGCGTTGGTGGTGGTGTGGGTATACGCGACGCGACGCGAGATATCGGTCGACGAAGCGCTGGTTCGGGCAGCCTCAGACGACGATACTATCGGCGGCTGAGGACGGGACCACAATCGATCACCGCGACTGCGGTGTGGCGTTCGGCCGTCGGATCGTCGCCGAGCGTTGCGTTCGAGAACCGTGATCGGCAGGCGGTGAGCCCACAACAGGTGGATTCTAAGGGCTCGGCCCCCTTCGTCCGGCTATGGGACTGCTGGACGGACTGCGGGCCGTACTCGGATTGCGCGCCGAGGCCGACGCGAGCCGCGACGCCGATCCCGACGACCTCTTCGGGATGAGCACCGCCTACGTGACGATGGACGCGGAACTCGGCTACGAGCCGCTGGACGTCGGTGCGCTCTGTTTCTCCGGCGTCGACACCCACAGCTTCCGGGAAGCCGTCGACGAGGTCGAGGCGATCCTCGAAGCCGGACAGGAGGAAACCGGGACCGAGTTCACCGTCTCGGAGGACGATCACGGCTACCACTGGGTGATCCTCGAGGACAGCGATCCCGAGGATCTGATCACGAGCATGCACTTCGCCGCGGATACGTTCATCGAGCACGGCTACGGCTCGCGGCTGCTCGCGGCCGTCTTCGCCTATCGAAGCCGGGACGGACCGGCGTACTGGATCTACTCGTTCCGCCGCGGGTCGTTCTACCCGTTCGCGCCCCGAACAGGGCGCGAACGCGACTCGAGCGTGGAGTTCAAACTCGAGGCGGCGCTGGACGGTGAACTCGAGATCGAGCGCGAGAAGGAGTACTGGTACCCGTTGTGGCCGAGCGACGGCGGGACCCATCCGTGGGAGTGAGCGGAATACCAAATCCTGTTGGGGTCACTGCTATCCCGGCTCGGCGGGTAGTGAGACGTACACGGCAGGAACCCACACCGACCACATCGGATCGCCACATCATCACAACTACGCCATACACCAGTTGATCCCGATTTTTCTGCCGTATTTCCGTCATTCCGACCGTGCCGTCGGCTGCAGCCGAACCGAGCCGGAGGATCGAACGGGTGTTCAGCCGGGGCTCGTTGATAAACTCGCTGATACGAGGCCGGAGCGCCTATCACTGCGGCTCCGCATCACCTGCTAACGACGGAGCGACGGCATGAAAGACTGTTCGAATCAGGCCGTTGGCGGACTCATCGGCGGAGGGGGTGTCCTCTCCGCGCTCGTTCACCTCGCGAACCTCGCCAAGCGCCGGTCAGTTCCCGAACAAGTGTTTCTCGACGGGGCTCCGCTCGTTCTCTCGCTGGTGATGATCGTCGTCGGCGTGGCGCTCGCTCGAGACCGCCTCGTCTCGGCTCAGTTCGCGGACCGGATGCTGGCGTGGACGGTCACCGGTGCCCTATCGCTTTCAGCGCTGGGTGTCTGGATATTCAGTTCGTTCGTCATTATCGGCTTCCCGGTCATGAAGCCATTCCTCGCGTTGCTCAATACCGCGACGTTCGGGTCTCTCGTCGGTCTGCTAGTCGGCGTTTACGACGTCCGCGGGCTGGAACGACAGCAGTCGGTCGAACGATTAAACCGCATCAACGAGACGATCCGGATCGCGACCCAGGAGCTGGTAAACAGGGCCGAACGGATCGACCTCGAACAGGCCGTCTGCAACCGGTTGAGCGAGTCCGAACCCTACGAGGGGGTCTGGATCGGCCGGTACGACGATGATGACGGTGCGACGTCCCGTGTTCGCCCCGCCGCATGGGCCGGGTTGGACGACGAGTACGTCGCGTCGGTCGAGGTCACCGTCGACGACAGCCCGACCGGCAACGGTGCCGGCGGCCGTGCCATCGAAACCCGCGAGATACAGTGCGTTCCGGACGTCTTCGCCGATCCGACGATGGAGCCGTGGTGGGAGCTGTTCGAGCGTCGCGGCGTGCAGTCGCTTGCGGTCGTTCCGATCGTCCACGACGGGACCGCGTACGGTTTCTGTAGTATCTATGCGGACCGTCAAAACGTGTTCGACGAACACGAACAGGAGGTGCTCGCGGAACTCGGCGAGACGATCGGCCACGCCATCGCGTCGATCGAAGCCCGGCATCGCCTGGCGGAACACGAGCGGGAACTGGCTCGACAGAACGAACGGCTGGACGCGTTCGCCGGCGTCGTCTCCCACGACCTCCGGAACCCGCTGAACGTCGCGACGAGCCACCTCGAGCTCGCGCGCGAGAAGCGGAAGGGGGGAACGGAGGCGGGCGAGAACGAGGACGGGGCCGACGAAAACTTGGCCGAGGTCGCGGCCGCGTTAGCCCGTATGGAGGACCTCATTCAGGATCTGCTGGCCCTCGCACGACAGGGCGAAACGGTCGACGAGTTCCGTCCCGTTGCGCTCCGGCCGATCGTCGATAAGGCCTGGTCGACGGCCGGGTCGTCCGAGGCCCGACTTCGCATCGACGGCGAACTGGGCGCGGTATCGTGCGATCGGGATCGACTGCGCCAGCTACTGGAGAACCTGTTTCGGAATAGTCTCGACCACGCCGGTACGGACGTAACCGTCACCGTTCGCCGAACGGACGCGGGGTTCGTCGTCGAGGACGACGGGCCCGGAATCCCGACGGACAAGCGACGGCAAGTGTTCGAGATGGGGTACACGACGAACGACGATGGGACAGGGCTCGGACTCAACATCGTCCGAACGATCGCCGAGGCCCACGGCTGGGCCGTCTCGATCGAGGAGACCCCCGACGGGGGTGCCCGCTTCGAGTTCTCCGGCGTCGAGAGTGCCGACTCGGCGGCAGGTATGTCCTGAACCCCCGTTCGATTTCTCCCAGCGGTATGCCGTCATACCGTCCGATGGACGCTCGAGCGGGACTCACGGTCGATCGCCGACCTCGTGATTTCGGCCCCGGTATCGAAGGGGTCCGGTCCGATCCCGGCCCTCGTTGCACATCAATTATCCCCATTCGTTCAGTACTCCCGATCAGTGACGGACTGGAACCAGTACAAGGGCGATGCGCGAAACTCGGGCTGCCGGCGCGATCTCGAGGGGCCGGCCCGCGTCACCGAGACGTGGTCGGCCGACCTCGTCGGATCGCCGGGGTCGCCGGTGTTCGATCGCGACAGCGTCTACGTCGGCACGGACCGGGGGAACTGCTACGCGCTCGAACGCGAGACCGGCCGTCGGCGGTGGGTCGTCGAGACGACGGCTGCGACCGACGCGACCCCGATCGTGTCCGGCGATCGGCTCTACCTCGGAACGGACGAGGGAACGGTCTACGCGCTGGATACCGCGACCGGCGAGCAACGGTGGCACGTCGAACTCCCCGCCGAGTTCACCGCCGCCGGCCTCGCGTTCTCGAACGACTGCCTCTACGTCGGACACGCGGACGGGCTGATCGCGCTCGAGACGGAAACGGGAACCGAACTGTGGAGCCACGAAACCGAGTCGGCGGTGGTCGACAGGCCGGCGATCGCAGACGGTCGGGAGCAGGTCCGAGGACGGGACCCGATTGACACACAGCAGGAACCGACGCATCTCGGCTCGACGCGCCTCGAGGATCGGGACGCGGATCACCGCTGGCGGTCGGAACGGGTCTTCGTCGGGACTGACTACGGCAGCGTTCGAGCGCTCGAGGCCGAAACGGGCGAGGAAGCGTGGTCGGCACCGACCGACGGGACGGTTGCGGCCGGACCGACGGTCGCCGAGGGTCGGGTGTACGTCGCCGACGACGACGGGACGATGCTCGCGCTCGACGGCGGGACCGGCCAGACGTGGTTCACGTACGAAATTCGAGGCGGGTTCACAACCTCGCCGACCGTGCTCGCGGCCGCCGAAACGACGTTCGTCGGGGCGACGGACGGCTACTGCCACGTCACCGACACGACCGTCGGGAAGCGCAAACTGCGCGGGTGGCTGTTCTCGCGGAAGGGGATCGAACTCGACGGGCCGGTCCGCTCGTGTCCCGTCGTCGTCGGTAACGTCCTCTGTGTCGGCGACGCGAGCGGCTCGCTCTACGGAATCGACGCCGACGAGCCCGATCTCCTGTGGTACGCCTCGCTCGAGGCTGCCGTCGTAAGTACACCCGCAGTCGCTCCCGGACGGCTCTACGTCGGCAGCGAGGACGGAACCCTCCACTGTCTCGCGTGGGACGACGACCCCTCGCGGTGAGCCTGCGAGAACTCTATTCCTTCTAAACCCATCGCTGTGACCGCGGTTCGTCCCGACGCCGGTCCGCACTTTCACTTCCACTCCCCTGTTAACGAGGGTTTATGAAGGGGCCGGCACAACGAGGGAGTATGCCCGAAGCAGATCTCGAGGAACTCCCCGGCGTCGGACCGGCGACCGCAGACAAACTCCACGATGCAGGCTTCGATTCCTTCCAGAGTCTCGCCGTCGCCTCGCCGTCGGAGCTGTCGAACACGGCCGATGTCGGCGAGTCCACCGCTGCGGACATCGTCAACGCCGCCCGCGACGCCGCCGACATCGGCGGCTTCGAGACCGGGTCGACGGTACTCGAGCGACGGAACAAGATCGGCAAACTGAGCTGGCACATCGACGAGGTCGACGACCTGCTGGGCGGCGGGATCGAGACCCAGTCGATCACCGAAGTCTACGGCGAGTTCGGAGCCGGCAAGTCCCAAGTCACCCACCAGATGGCCGTCAACGTCCAGTTGCCCAAGGAGGTCGGCGGCCTCCACGGCAGCGCCATCTTCGTCGACTCCGAGGACACCTTCCGCCCCGAGCGGATCGACGACATGGTTCGGGGCCTGCCCGACGACACGATCGAGGCCACACTCGAGGATCGGGAAATCGAGGGGGCGGCCGGCGACGAGGACGCCATGGAGGAACTCGTCAACGACGTCCTCGACAAGATCCACGTCGCGAAGGCGTTCAACTCAAACCACCAGATGCTGCTGGCCGAGAAGGCAAAGGAACTCGCGAGCGAACACGAGGACTCGGAGTATCCCGTTCGACTGCTCTGTGTCGACTCGCTGACCGCCCACTTCCGTGCGGAGTACGTCGGCCGCGGCGAACTCGCGGATCGCCAGCAGAAGCTCAACAAACACCTCCACGACCTCGACAAGGTCGGCAACCTCTACAACGCCGCCGTGATCGTCACCAATCAGGTCGCCTCGAACCCTGATTCGTTCTTCGGCGACCCGACCCAGCCCATCGGCGGCAACATCCTCGGCCACAAGTCGACGTTCCGGATCTACCTCCGCAAGTCCAAAGGCGACAAGCGGATCGTCCGGCTGGTCGACGCGCCGAACCTCGCCGACGGCGAAGCCGTCATGCGCGTCGAGGACGGCGGGCTGAAACCCGAGTAGCGGTTCCCGGCTCCCGGTTGCAGTACGGGTTTCGTTTCGTTCCCATCAGCCAGTCGCGGTACCGGTTTCGATCGCGTTCGGGACCCGAACGCGAGAGGTGGAGACGAACAGTTGTCGATCCGGGTTCGGGAGTATCGACCCGGACGATGTCGGTCTTTTAAACGAACCCCCGGTTTCGAACCGAGTTATTTGTATCGGAAATCATATACCGATATCTCGATTACGTACCGACTTCCGATCATCGACGTTCGATTCCCGTCTACGGCACATTTACGATATCTCGACGTTCACTCGAGAAAACACGTTATTACCGTCCGCATCAGCCGCCAACAACTCCGTTGTGACCGTATTTTAATCCCTCTACGTTCCGAATTCGCGGGATTCAGGAATACGATATAGTTTTTAGGTTGTCCTAAAAACCGATACGCTTTTCATTATTTAGGTTAGCCTAAAATCCACATGCTATACGGACACTCGCTACCGGCTCCGTCCGTCGATCGATCGCCCACAGGGGGTGAGCGGCCGTGATCAACGGCGGTTCGTCGGCCGAACGACTCCTCGCACAGCAGGCACGGCGGGAGTCGAACGCTCGAACGTACCCCCGGTCGCTGCCGCTCGCGATCGAACGCGCCGAGGGGGCGATCCTCGAGGGCGTCGACGGGAACGAGTACATCGACTGTCTGGCCGGCGCGGGAACGCTTGCGCTCGGGCACAACCATCCGGCGGTCGTCGAGCGGATCGAGGACCTTCTCGAGCGCGATCGAGCCGTTCACACGCTCGATCTGACGACGCCGGTCAAAGAGCGGTTCGTCGATCGGTTGCTCGAGAGCCTGCCCGACGAGTTCGCCGAAAACGCCACGGTGCAGTTTTGTAGTCCCGCGGGGACCGACGCCGTCGAAGCCGCGCTGAAACTCGTCAAGACGGCCACGGGCAACCGGTCGATGCTGGCCTTTCAGGGCGGCTATCACGGGATGACCCACGGGGCACTCGGATTGATGGGCGATACGGAGCCGAAAGAGCCGATCCCGGGGCTCATGTCCGACGTCCACCACCTGCCGTACCCCTACGCCTATCGCTGTCCGTTCGGACTCGGCGGCGAGGACTGCTGGCGGACGAGTGCCGCGTACGTCGAACGGACCCTCTCGAATCCCGAAAGCGGCATCGTCGATCCCGCGGGGATGATCGTCGAACCCGTTCAGGGGGAGGGTGGATCGGTACCGGCCCCCGACGAGTGGCTCCGCGAGATCCGCCGGATCACCCGGGAACAGGACGTCCCGCTGATCGTCGACGAGATCCAGACCGGACTCGGCCGCACCGGCGAGTTGTACGCGATCGAACACGCCGACGTCGTCCCGGACGTGATGACGCTCTCGAAGGCCGTCGGCGGGGGACTGCCGCTGTCGGTCGTCGTCTACGACGACTCGCTCGACCTCTGGGAGCCCGGCGCGCACGCGGGGACGTTCCGTGGCAACCAGCTCGGCATGGCCGCCGGTATCGAGACCATCGACTACGTCCTCGAGCACGACCTCGACGACCACGCCGCGGCGATGGGCGAGCGGTTGCGGGGCCACCTCGAGGAGACGGCCGCGACGTTCGAGGCGGTCGGCGACGTTCGCGGCCGCGGGCTGATGCTCGGGGTGGAACTCGTCGACCCCGACGGTGAGCCGGACTCGCTCGGGCGCTATCCGGCGGACGGCGACCTCGCGTCGGCCGTCCAGTCGGCGGCGTTCGACCGCGGACTCATCGTCGAAACCGGCGGCCGTCGCGGCAGCGTCGTCCGGTTCCTCCCGCCGCTGACGATTTCGGCGACACGGATCGACGAGATCGGCGAAATCGTCCACGAAAGCGTCCGTGCGGCCGTGACCGACGAGGTGGAGGTGCCGACGTGACCCGGCCGACCGACACGGCGGATGTCGACATCCCAACGCCGCCCCCAGCGGCCGAACGCGCCTTCCTCGGCGGGGCCGAGGGTAAAGCGGCCTACGCGGACGCGATCGACCGTGCTCGAACGCACCTCGTCGAATCGTTCGCGTCGATCGAGGGGCCGTACGCTGGAACCGATCACGAGGCGCTCCGGGACCGGTTCGAGGAGCAGCCGGTCATGCCGGAGGACGGCGAGTCGCTGGCGGCCGTCCTCGAGACGGTCGCCGATGACGTCCTCGCGGACTCGGTCCGCGTCCACGATCCCGGCTGCGTGGCTCACCTTCACTGTCCGCCGGCGATTCCGGCACTGGCGGCAGAGGTGCTGGTATCGGGGACGAATCAGTCTCTGGACTCGTTCGATCAGGCACCCGCGGCGTCGGTACTCGAGGAACGCGTCGTCGACGCCTGCTGTGCCCTGTTCGACTATCCGACCGGGGCGGACGGCGTCTTCACGGGCGGTGGCACCGAATCGAACGCCCTCGGCCTGTTGTTGGCTCGCGACTGGTACTGCGAGACGCGGTTCGACCGCTCCGTCCGGGCCGACGGGTTGCCCCCCGAGTGGACGGACCTCCGGCTGCTGTGTTCGGCGGACGCCCACTTTACGGCCAAACAGGCCGCCCACCACCTCGGACTCGGCGAAAACGCGGTCGTGACCGTCCCGACCGACGACGACCATCGGATCGATCTCGAGCGACTGGACGCGACGCTCGCGGAACTCGAGGCCGACTGCCGCCACCCGTTCGCGATCGTGGCCACCGCGGGGACGACCGACTTCGGCAGCATCGACCCGCTCGATGCGCTCGCCGACCGCGCGTCCGACCGCGACCTCTGGCTCCACGTCGACGCCGCCTACGGCGGGGCGTGTGCGATCAGCGGTCGCCTCCGACCGAAGCTCGCGGGAATCGACCGCGCCGATTCGATCGCCGTCGACTTCCACAAACTGTTCTACCAGCCGATCAGTTGCGGGGCCTTCCTGCTTCGCGACGGCGACCGCTACCGGCTGCTCGAGCGCAACGCGGCCTACCTCAACCCCGAGCGCGACGACGCGGCCGGCGTCCCGAACCTCGTCTCGAAATCGATTCGAACGACCCGCCGGTTCGACGCGTTGAAGCCGTTCGTGACGTTCAACGCCGTCGGACGGGCGGGACTGGCCGACTGCGTCGAGTACGTCTGTGATCTCGCCGACGCGGTCGCGGCCGAGATCCGGGCCGAGCCGTCGCTGGAACTGTGCTGCGATCCCGAACTGAGTACGGTCGTCTTCCGATACCGGTCCGATCGGCTCCAGCAGGCGGCCGAACGGAGCGATTCACCGACCGAAGACCCGATCGGCCGCGTGAACCACGCGATCCGCGACGCCCTCCTCGCCGACGGCGAAGTGTTGCTCGCCCGGACCGAGGTCGACGACACGCCGGCCCTGAAGTTCACCCTCTTGAACCCCCGGACGACGATGTCCGACCTCCGGGACGCCCTCGAAGCGGTCCTCGACCGCGGCCACGCCCTCGAACGCGAGGTGATCGATTCCGCATGACACCACGAGCTACCACGACCGACGACTGTCGCGTCGACCCGACGCGGGCCGCACGCGACGCAGCGGTACAGAGCTTCCTGAACTGTTACTGCCACGAGACCGGGGCCGGCGAGTTCGTCGCCGCCGCGGACGCGCCGATCGACCGCACGCCGGCAAGCGGACTCGTCCTCCAGTGTTCGCTCTCGAACCAGGGCGTCGCCCTCTTCGTCCCCGTGCGCTATCGCTCCCCAACCGGCCGACACCTGTTCGAGTTGCCGGCGTACTACCTGCACGGAACCGACGGGGAGCCGATCGAACTGGACTACGTGACGCTCGCGACGCTTGTCACGAAGGACCTCGAACTCGAGCGCGGCGGCGACGGAACCCGTGACGACCTCCTCGAGCGGGTCGTCCGATCGTGTCGCAACGTCGAACGGTACGTCCGCGCCCGCGTCGACGACCGGGATGCCCTGTACGGCACGGACTTCACGTTCCGCGAGGCCGAGCAGTCGCTCGTCTTCGGCCACCTCCGACATCCGACGCCGAAGAGCCGCCGCGGAATGGAGCGCCACGCCGAGCGCTACGCCCCGGAACTCGAGGGATCGTTCCCGCTGCACTACGTGCGGGCCGATCCCGAAATCGTCGAGGGCGGCTCCGCCCGCGAGACGAACGCCGCCGAGTGGGTCCGCGACGCCCTGCGGGACGATCCGGCGGTCCCCGACTCGCTGTGTGACCGGCTGACGGTGGACGACGTGGTCATCCCGGTCCACCCGTGGCAGGCCGACCGACTGTTCGAGCGGCCCGCCGTTCGGAACCTCGTCTCCGCGGGGAAACTCGAGTCGCTCGGACAACTCGGGCGGGAGTTCTTCCCGACGGCATCGGTGCGGACGCTGTACGCCCCCGACGCACCGTTCATGGTCAAGGGATCGCTGGCCGTCGAGATCACCAACTCGGTCCGAACGAACAAGCGGCCGGAACTCGAACGCGGCGTCGCGATCGCGGACCTGCTGGAGACGGCCCTCGGCGACGAACTCCGCGAGCGGTTCCCCGACTTCGACGTGCTCCGGGATCCGGCCTACCTGACCGTCGATCCGGACGCGTTCGGTCGCGACGGCGACGAGTCCGGGTTCGAAGTCGTCCTCCGGGACAACCCCTTCCGCGGCGAGGACGCCCGGCGGGCGACGCCCGTCGTCGCGCTCTGTCAGGACCCGATCGGGGACGGGCAGTCCCGCCTCGGGCGCATCGTCGAGTCGATCGCCGACCGCGAGGGACGCGCGGTCGCCGCCGTGAGTGAGGACTGGTTCCGCCGCTACCTCGAGATTTCGGTGCGTCCGCTCCTGTGGCTCTACCTCGAGTGGGGAGTCGGTCTCGAGGCCCACCAGCAAAACAGCGTGCTCACGCTGGACGAAGCGGGCTACCCCGACGAGTTCCGGTACCGGGACAATCAGGGCTACTACTTCCCGGAGGACGCCTACGACCGCGTCGATTCCGTCTGTCCCGGCGTCGGCGAACGGGCCGACACCATCTGTCCCGACGCGGTCGCCGACGAACGGATCCGCTACTACGTCGTGCTCAACAACGCCATCGGGCTGATCAACGCCTTCGGGACCGCGGGGCTGGTCGACGAATCGCGACTGCTCGCGATCCTCCGGGCCGAACTCGAGTCGCTCCGGGAGTTCGACCGACCCGGAACGTCGATTCTGGAACCGCTGCTCGAGTCGGAGACGGTCCCGCGCAAGGCGAACCTCCTGACACGATTCCGGGGGCTGGACGAACTCGACGCGCCGTCGATCGACGAACAATCCGTCTACGCCGACGTTCCGAATCCGCTTGCCGACGTCACCGCCGGGACGGATGCGGCGCGACCGGAGGTGGAACGATGACGGCATCCGACCCCGCCCGCGGCCCCCATGCGACGGTGAGTTCGGAGTACGACTTCGAGTACTACGACGAGACGATCGACCGCCACATCGGCTTTCGCCCGGTCTCGCTCGAGCGCGACCTCGGCCGACTGCACGCGTGGCTCGGCTCGGAGCACGTCAAACCCTACTGGCAACTCGACGAGCCGCTGCCGGCGTTCCGGGAGACCCTCCGGGAGAAGCTCGCGGACGACCACCAGACGCTGTACGTCGGCTGTCTGGATCACGTGCCGATGAGTTACTGGGAACGCTACTGGGCGGCCGAGGACGATCTGGCGGCGTACTACGACGCCGAGCCGGCAGATCAGGGGGTTCACCTCCTGATCGGCCCCGAAGAATACCTGGGGCACGGTTACGCGACCGCGTTGTTCCGGGCGATGTTCGCCCTAGCGTTCCGCCATCCCGAGACCGAGCGGGTGGTCGGCGAACCCGACGCCCGGAACGACGCCGTCCTCGCGGTGGCCGAGCGGTGTGGCTGCGACCTCCGTCGCGAGTTCGAGTTCCCCGAGGAGGAGAAGACGGCACAACTGATCGTCTGCCCGCGAGAGCGGTTCGAGCGTGAGATCTGGCCGCCGACCGGCGACGGCGAGACCGCGGGCAAGGAGGTGAGCGACGGTGACTGAACGCGACGGTTCCGCCACCGGCGGCGACTGCGACGTCGTCGACTGCGGCCGCTACGACGTCCTCGGGGTCGGCCTCGGACCGTTTAACCTCGGCCTTTCGGCGCTGCTCGACGGTGCCGACGACGCGATCGACGCCGTCTTCCTCGAGCGCGAACCCGAGTTCGCCTGGCACGAGGGAATGCTAATCGAGGGCGTCACGCTCGAGGTCCCGTTCCTCGCGGATCTGGTGACGATGGCCGACCCGACCAACCCATACAGCTTTCTCAACTACCTCCGCGAGCGCGACCGCATCTACGAGTTTTACTTCTACGAGACGTTCCAGATCCCTCGCCGCGAGTACGACGACTACCTGCGCTGGGTCGCCGAGACCGTCCCCGCGACGCAGTTCAGTCGCGCGGTGACGAACGTCGAAGCGAACACCGAGACGGCGGCCGACGGCGCGTTCGTCGTCGACGCCGTCGACCCCGAAACCGGGCGGACGTACCGCTACCGCGCCGACGACCTCGTCGTCGGCATCGGCTCCCGCCCCGCCGTCCCCGAGTTCGCGCGCGAGTTCGCCGGCGAGGCCGACCTGTTCCATACCGCCCGCTACCTCGAGGGCCGCGAAACCGCCCTCGACGCCGATTCGATTACCGTCGTCGGCTCCGGGCAAAGCGCCGCCGAAGTCGTGCTGGACCTGCTCGAGCGACAATCGGCACACGACTACCGGCTCGACTGGCTCACCCGCTCGGACGGCTTCTTCCCGATGGAGTACTCCAAGCTCGGCCTCCAGCATTTCACGCCCGAGTACACGCGGTACTTCTACGATCTCCCCCAATCCCGGAAGGACGAACTCCTTGCCGAGCAGGACCTGCTGTACAAGGGTATCGACGTCGAGACGAGCGCGCAAATCTACGACACCCTCTACGAGCGGTCGATCGGCGACCGCGAGCCTGACTTCGGGATGCTCGCGACGACCGCCGTGACCGACATCGAGCGCCGCGAAGGCGGCTACCGGCTCGAGTGCGAGCACCGCCAGCAGGAGCGCCCGTTCGCCCTCGAGACGGACGCCGTGATCTTCGGGACGGGATACCAGCGGCCGAGCCCGGCGTTTCTCGAGCCGCTGGCCGATCGGCTCGCGTTCGACGACCGGGGCCGGCCCCGTGTGACCGAGGACTACCGGCTCGAGGGCGAGTTCGGGACCGGCGACGACGGCCGGATCTTCGTCCAGAACGCCGAACTGCACACCCACGGCGTCGGAACGCCCGACCTCGGACTGGGCTGTTACCGGAACGCGGTGATCATCTCGCAACTGGCCGACCGCGAGGTCTACCCCGTCGACCGGGACACCGTCTACCAGGATTTCGATCTCGAACAGTTCGCCGACCACGCACCGGTTCGCACCGACACGACGCAGTCGCCCGACAGAACGGACTGACCAATGGACCGACACGACATCGATCACGACGACGGACTCGACGGTATCGCCACGCTGGACGACGTGCTGACCGAAGACCGCTGGAACGACGTGGGCCGGGAGTTGCTCGCGAAGATCCTGCGTGAGTTCACCTACGAGGATCTCGTCGCTCCCGAGCCGGTCGAAACCGATCGATCGGCGGACGACTGGACGCGATACGGGATCGACCTCGCGGGAACGACCTACCGGTTCGACGCCCAAGAACGGGCCTGGGACAGTATCAGCGTCCGGACCGATTCGATCGAACGCGACGCCGGCGACGGGTTCGAACCCGCCGCCGACCCGCTCCAGTTCGTCGTCGATATCGAGCCGACGATCGAGATGGACTCCATTACAGCCGGGCATCTCGTGCGCGAGTACGCCAAAACGCTGCTCGCGGATTCCCACATCGACGCCGACGACGGGAAATCCGTCCTCGAGATGAGCTACGCCGAGATCGAGGGCGAGATGACCGGCCACCCGTGGCTCACCTTCAACAAGGGGCGGGTCGGCTGGGGATACGACGATTACCGCGACTACGCGCCCGAGCGCTCGAAGCCGATCCGACTGTCGTGGTGTGGCGTCTCGCGCGAGGCGGCCTCGTTCGTGAGCGTCGAAGGACTCGAGTACGAGTCGTTGTTCCGGGCGGAACTCGGCGGCTACTACGATCGGTTCCGCGACGAACTCGCAGACCGCGGGCTCGAGCCCGAGGACTACCTGTTCCTGCCGGTCCACGACTGGCAGTGGGAAAACGCCATCGTCCCCCTGTTCGGGGCACAGCTCGCAACCGACGACATCGTCCCGCTGGGTCCGGGACCGGACGACTACCGCCCCATGCAGTCGGTTCGGACGTTCGTCAACGCCGACGAGCCGGAAAAGCACAACGTGAAGCTCCCCATGAAGATCAGCAACACGCTCGTCTGGCGCGGCCTCCCCGGCGAGCGGACCGAAGCCGCGCCGCTCGTTACGGAGTACGTCAAGGACATCCGTAATTCCGATCCGTTCCTTCGCGACGAGTGCGAACTCGTCCTGCCGGGCGAAATCGCGGGCGTGAACTTCGACCATCCGACGTTCGACGCGCTCTCGGGGCCGGCCTACCAGTACAACGAACTACTGGGCTGTATCTGGCGCGAGAGCGTCACGGCGATGATCGACGACGACGAGCGGGCGATGACGCTTTCGGCGTTGCTGCACGTCGAGGACGGCGAACCGGTCGTCTCGAAGCTGGTCGACCGCTCGGGACTCGGGCTCGAGGCGTGGCTCGAGGAGCTGTTCGATACGATGCTCCCGCCGCTTTTGCACTACCTCTACCGGTACGGAACCGCCTTCTCGCCACACGGGGAGAACACGATCCTCGTCCTCGAGGACGGGCTGCCGTCCCGGCTCGCGGTCAAGGACTTCGTCGACGACGTCAACGTCAGCGAGTACCCCATCCCGGAACTACAGGACCTGCCGGACGACCTCGACGACGTGCTCCTGTCGGTGCCGCCGAGCGAACTCCGACTGTTCGTCGTCTACGGCCTGTTCGTCGGAGTCTACCGCTATCTCGCGGACCTGCTGGTCCGCCATCACGACTACTCCGAGGAACGCTTCTGGGGGCAGGTCCGGGCCGCGATCGAGGCCTACCACGAGCGGTTCCCCGAACTCGAGGAGCGGTTCGAACTGTTCGACCTGCTCGATCCGACGTTCCCGAAGCTGACCCTGAACCGCAACCGGATCGTCGACTTCGGTTACGGGGATCTGCCGGAACGGCCCCACGCGGTCGAACACGGGATCGTCAGGAACCCGCTGTACGAGGTCGCTCCGGAACGGTGAACTGAAACGAAGAAAGCGTCCGGACGGACGGTCACACGCCCGACCGCGGGCGTCGGGAAACTGAGCCGAGGCGACTCAATCCTCGGTCGTCGTCTTCTCCTTGTCGAGTTCGCCCCTGTAGATCTCCGCGCCGTCCTGTGCGACCTTTTCCGCGAGGACGGCACACTTGACCCGCATCGGCGAGATGTCGACGCCGAGCATATCGATGACGTCGTCGCGGTCCATCTCGAGCAACTCGTCGATCGTTTTTCCCGCGAGTTCGCCCGAGAGCATGCTCGCGGAGGCCTGACTGATCGCACAGCCGTCGCCGGAGAAAGCCACCCGTTCGATCGTCTCGCCGTCATCAGCGAGTTCGACGTCCATGCGGATCTCGTCGCCACACATCGGATTCTCGCCGACGTGAGAGAACGTGGGATCCTCGAGTTCCCCGTAGTTCCGTGGGTTCTTGTAGTGATCGAGGATCTGCTGTCTGTACATATCAGAGCCCAGTCCCATCGGTAGTCCCGAATAGACGAGAGAGTTGTAAAAGGGTTCCGGGGCCGTTCGGCCCCCGTTACCACGACCGGTTACTCCGACGGCTCGGCGACGGCCAGACGCGGAGGTACACGAGCGCACGTGACGCCGATCAGTTACAGCGAACGCGGGCCGATCCGCCTCCGGAAGGGTTGATGGTCGATACTGCTACGCGGACCCCTGGTCGGTCGGGGGGTTGAGGTAGCAGGCATCGACGATGACGAACGCGCCGATGGTCGCTGCGACGAACATCGCCTGCACCATCGACACGCTCAGCACGTGTGCCGCGACCAGTGCACCCGTAAAGACGAGCGGAACGATCCCGAGGAGGAGATCGTACCGGGTTACCGCGGCGAGAACGCCGACCAGGGTCTCGAACGGATCCCGTTCGGGACGGCCGATCGGTTTCTCGTACATCGTTCTCACCTCGGCAGCGAGTAGTACGGACAGCAGGATCAAAAAACCTGCTGTGGGTTTGTTGTTGTTTCAGAAGGGGCCGATGCCTCCGTCGGCGCGCGGCCGATCGGTCACTCAGCGGTCCCCGGCTACTTCCCCGTCGAACCGCTCGAGGAATTCCCGAACGAACGCCGCACGTTCCGCCGCGAGTTCCCTGCCGACGTCGGTGTACATGCGCTCGGGGAGGTCGAGGATCTTCTTGTGGACGTGATTGTACTGTGTCGCGCCGGCGATCGTCTCGTCGTCGGCGACCGGGACCGCGGGATCGTACATCGGCTGGCCGAGTTCGCCGCCGTACGCGAACACGCGAGCGATCCCGACCGCGCCGAGCGCGTCGAGGTTGTCCGCGTCGCTGACGAGTTTCGCCTCGAGCGTCTCGGGATCGACGTCGTTCGAGTACCGATGTGCGCGAACACAGTGCTGGACGCGATCGATCGTCTCCCGGTCGGCGTCGACGTCTTCGAGGATTCGACCGGCCTCCCGTGCTCCCCACGTCGCGTGGTCGTCGATCGCGCCGCGGTCTTCCCGCTCGCGGCCGACGTCGTGGAGGTACACGGCAAGCGTCACCACGCGGTCGTCGATCCCCTTGCTGGGGTGTCGGTCGACCAGCGTCTCGGCGAGCGTCTCGACCCGCTCGACGTGGTGCCAGTCGTGGGCCGGCGAGGCGTCCCCGAAGTACTGGCGGGCACGCGTGCGAACTGTCTCGAGCATAGTCGTCGGATTTCATCGATCGGACATAAACGCGCCGACCTCGAACGCGGTTCGCCCGATATCGAGGAGATTGATGTTATCTATCCAAGAATACGACCTATGGAAAAGAGCGGAAAAGAGATAGTACTGACGACGGCGTTCACGTTGCAC
The DNA here is from genome assembly GCF_000455365.1 of Halopiger djelfimassiliensis. Lineage (GTDB taxonomy): Archaea > Halobacteriota > Halobacteria > Halobacteriales > Natrialbaceae > Halopiger_B > Halopiger_B djelfimassiliensis. Next base: position 200,296 of record NZ_HG315687.1, on the reverse strand, counting down.
GATCCGCTTCCGTATCTCGTCTACGGACAGGTGGTCGTCGGCGTCCTTCTCGGAGCCGGTATCGCAACGGTACTGAACACCGGAACGGCCGGCGGGACCACCGCTAACTCCTCCTGACTCGTCACTTCGGTGCTCGCTCGAGCGCCCGATATCGAGAAACAACGCGATGTCGCCGTTCGCGGATCGATTACGCGAACAGCTCGCGAGCGTCGTCGAGGGCCGCGATCAGCTTGTCGACTTCCTCGCGCGTGTTGTAGACGTAAAACGACGCGCGAGCCGAGGCCGACACGCCCAGTTTGTCGTGGAGGGGCTGGGTACAGTGGTCGCCGGCGCGGATCGCGACCGCGTGATCGTTCATGATCGACGCGAGGTCGTGGGCGTGGACGCCCTCGAGGTTGAACCCGACGAGGCCGCCCCGGTCCGGTCCGGGCTCGGGGCCGTAGATCTCGACGTCGTCCTCGGCTTCGAGCCGTTCGTAGGCGTAGCGGGCGATCTCCTCCTCGTGGGTCCGAATCCGCTCCATGCCGATGTCCTCGAGCCAGTCGATCGCCGCGACGAGACCGACGGCTTCGGCGATCTGGGGCGTGCCGGGTTCGAACTTCCAGGGGAGATCGTCCCAGGTGGAGTCCTCGAAAGTGACCTTGCGGATCATCCCGCCGCCGTAGAGGTACGGCTGCATGGCCTCGAGCAGGTGCTGCTTGCCGTAGAGGGCACCGATGCCGGTCGGACCGGCCATCTTGTGCCCGGAGAAGGCGTAGAAGTCGGCATCGATGGCCTCGACGTCGACGGGCCGGTTGGGGACGGCCTGTGCGCCGTCGATAAACGCCAGCGCGTCGTGGTCGTGGGCGATATCGACCAGTTCGGAGACGGGGTTGACGGTGCCGAGCGTGTTCGAGACGTGGACCGCCGAGAGCATCGCGGTATCGTCGGTGATGAGCTCGCGGGCGTGATCCATATCGAGACGGCCGTCCTCGTCGATGCGGATGTACTTGACGTCCGCCCCGGTGCGCTTGCCGATCTGTTGCCACGTGACCAGCGAGGCGTGGTGTTCCATCTCGGTGAGGACGACCTCGTCGCCGGGACCGAGCTCGTTCAGTCCCCACGAGTAGGCCACGAGGTTTTCGGCTTCGGTCGTGTTCTTCGTGAAGATCACTTCCTCGCGGCCCGCGGCACCGATGAACTCCGCGACGCGGTCGTGGGCCTCCTCGTAGGCGATCGAGGCCTCCTGGCTGAGGTGGTGGATGCCCCGGTGGACGTTCGCGTTGTACTCGCGGTAGTAGTCGCTCATCGCGTCGATGACCGGCTCCGGGGTCTGGGTCGTCGCCGCGTTGTCGAGGTAGACGACCTGCTGGCCGTCGAACTCCCGCTGGAGGATCGGAAACTCCTCGCGGATGGCCTCGGCGTCGAGCGTCTCGAGGTTCTGGTGGCTCATTACGCACTAGCAGGAACCCCATACAAAACACTTCTTCGGTCCGTCGACGGCGCGGTTTTCCGGTATCCCGGCCGCGCGGTTCGAATTGCCGGTTCGGCCGCGGCGATCGGAAGCGCCGGGTCACTGCGTCGGCGGTTCACGGAAGAGCGACGGCTGCGTCCCGCGCAAAAGGAGTTCCGTATAGCGTGCATACAGCCACCCGAGGGCGTTGAACAGGTGGAGCACGACGAGCCCGACCAGAACGCCGACCGCCGAAACGACCAACGCCGACGCGAACGAATCGACGTACAGCGAGATCAGTTCGCCGTCGGCGATCGAGAGCGTCGTCGAGGACACGACATCGACGGCCCAGCCGTCGTGTCGGTACGTCAGTTCCGGGACGAACTCGATCGGCCCGGCAACGTGGATCCCGACGGATCGGTTCCGATAATGAAGCGGTGCGGCGACCAGTACGTACGTGAACGCGACCCCGACAATGAGGGCGATCAGCGAGACGACCCCGAGGACGAACTTGCTGAACAGATAGCCGATCCCCTTCCACGTCCCCCGGTCGAGAACGAGACGTCGCGCCCGCTCGCGGAACGTCCGGGCCGGCTCGGACGTCGAAATGTCGGCCCCGAGCAACCGCTCGGCGAGGACCCGCTCGAGGGCGGCCAGTTCGATCGTCAACACAAGCACCCACAGAACGAGCGGGATTCCGACGACGATCATGAGCAGGAGGATCGGAATCCCGGCGATGAGCAGCGCGATAGGGGACGAAACCGCCATATCGACGAGCGCAAACGCGAATCCAAGCGGGAGGCTGACTCCGATCACGAGGAGTATGAAGTAGCCGAGTCCCAGCGGAAACGCTACCAAGAGATACGCGAGGGTACCGTAGGTTCGTTCGCGAACGGCGACGCCGAAAAACCAGCGCAGCCACGCCACGATACGTGCAAGAACCGCGTCGGCTGTGGAATGTGCGGGTGACATACTCGACATTATTCTGAACCGGGCCTCCTGAACGAGCGAACGATCGCGAGCAGTCCGAGCAGGTGACAGGCGGTGACGACGAGCAACACCGTCGCGTCGGCCACCTCGAGGAGTCGATCGACCGCATGCGAGAGCACGAACGGAACGACCGTGAGCAACGCGACGCCGGTACCGAGAAACAGCATCGGCCGGCTGTCGTTGCGAGCGTACCCACGGTAGGCCGTCCACGTGACGATCGTTCCGAGCGCAGCGCTTGTCAGCCCGATGAAAAAGATCGTCGTCGCCTCGTCGAGTCCGAACGCCGTCGTCTCGAGAACGGGAGCGACGGTACCGACGCCCGCGGTCATCGCCGCCACCTCGTTCGATCGGGGCGAATCACGGGCGACCGTAGACGGTATAGAGGATCGCCGCGAGGCCGACGATCTCGCTCGCGGTCGCGAACACGGTCGTCGTCAACGAGGACGCCCCGAGAAGCGTCGGGAGCAGGAATCGAACGCCGGTCGGCACCGCGGCAAGCAGCGTGATCCCCAGCGCCAGCCAGAGCAACGGCCGTCGGTGAGCGTCCCGATACCCGTCGTAGGAACGCTTCGCGATCCAGCAGGCGAGGACGAACGCGGTCGCCTGTCCGAGGAAGACGGCGACCGCGACAACCGGCGTGTCGCCCGAGACGGCCTGAAGTGGGAATCCGACCATCGTGATCACAGGTCCTCGAAAAGTCGCGTGAACCGATCCGCGGGGTCCTCGTCGCGTCGATACACGTCGGTCTCCATCGAGCCGTCGGCGATCTCGATCGCCACGCGCTCGAGGCGAGTGCTGTAGGTCTTGTAGTGGTGTCCATCGGGATCGAGCTCCTGATACTCGTCGAGAAACCCCTGTTCGGTGAGCCGGTCGATCCGCCGGTAGATCGTCGGCGGCGACGCATCACAGTAGTCGGTGAGGCGCTCGACGGACATCGGTTCCTCGCTGGCCGCGATGAGGATGCGGCGTGCGTACTCGTCGTCGAGCAACGCGAGCAGTTCTCGATCCTCATCGTCGGTCATTCGCTCGTTCGTACGGATAGCTGATATAAAAGATCCCACAGTTTCCGGCCGTGAAACCGTGGGGGCTGGTTATCGGTCCCGTCGGCGCAACGGGACGACGATGCCCGCAATCGAGACGAGCGGTTTGACGAAACGGTACGGCGATCACATCGCCGTCGACGACCTCGATCTCCGTATCGAGAACGGCGAAGCGTTCGGCTTGCTGGGCCCGAACGGCGCAGGAAAGTCGACCACGATCGACGTACTTCGGGGGGTCACTCGCCCGACGGCGGGAACGGTAAGGGTACTGGGGACGGATCCCGGCGACGGGACCGACGCGTTCAGATCGCGCGTCGGTGTGCTCCCGGACGCGTTCGAGATGGAGCCGAGTCGTTCCGGCCGTCGGCACATCGAGACGGCGCTCGAAGCCGCGGACGCCGACGACGACCCCGACGCGATCCGGGAGCGAATCGGGCTCTCGGCCGCCGACCTCGCGCGGCCCGTCGGCGAGTACGCCGCGGGAGTACGCCGACGGCTCGCGGTCGGGATGGCCCTGAGCGGCGATCCCGACCTGCTCCTCCTCGATGCTCCCTTCACCGGGCTCGATCGCCGCGGCGTCCGCGAAGTGCAGACACTCGTTGCCGCCGCGGTCCAGCGGGGGACGACGGCCGTCCTCTCGAGCCACAGGGACGGTCACGTCCGGCCGCTCTGTGACCGTGTCGGGGTGGTGGCCGACGGACGGCTGGTCGCCGTCGAGACGGTCGAAGAACGCCGCGAGGGGGCGACGATGACGCTCACGCTCGCCGACCCCGCCGAGTGGGGCCGCAACATCCTCGACTCGATCGCGGGCGTCACCGTCACCGGCGCGACCGGCAGGACGCTGACGTGCGTTATCGCCGACCCGGCGACGAAAGCGCGGGTCGTGACGGGACTCGATGATGCGGGGGCGACGATCCGCGATCTGGTGATCGAGACGACACCCCGCATGCCACCGGTGCCGCCGCAGTCGGATGGCGACCCCGTGGGACCTCCGGAAGGGTGACGCTGCTCACTGCATCCGTAGCAACTGCGCGTGCAGCGTCGGCCCGACCTCGAGTACGTTCGCTTCGTCGATAAAGCCCTCCTCGACGGCGAGTTCGACGGCCCGGGTCCCGACGATGTTGGCGACGGTCGCCCGCGTCAGGCTGTCGACGACCGCGCTCTCGTCGACCTCGTCGCCGCCGTAGAACTCCTCGGTGACGGTCAGCGACAGGTCGCCCTCCTCGAAGGTCTCCCCGAGGACGTCGTCGTCACAGACGGCGACCAGCAACCCTTCCTGTGTCTCCCGTTCGTTGACGATCATGCTCACTCGAGTTCCCACTCGCGATCGCGGTCGCCGTCGAGTTCACGACCCGGCTCCGTGACGTCCACCTCGTCTTGGGGCAGGTCGGCCTGAGCGCCGCCGGGTCCCTGACCGTGCATTTCCCGCCGTTCCTCCATGACTCGCTGTTCGGCCCGTTCGCGCATCTCGTTTGCCTCCTCGGCGATCTCCTCGGCCTCGTCGTACTCGCCGAGTTCCTCGAGAATGTGGGCCTTCTCTTCGAGGACCTTCGCGTTACGCAGGCCAAGCCGAACGGCGTTGTCGATACAGTGAAGCGCCTCCTCGGCCAGACCGCGTTCGGAGAGGAAAAACGCGCGGTTGAACCAGCCCTCGGCGAACCGTTCGTCGATCTCGACGGCCCGCTCGGCGTGGTCGAGCGCTTGCGAGGTCTCGCCGAACTCCCAGAGCGCATACGCGAGGTTCGTCTCTGCGGTCGCGGCGTGATCGCTCGAGTCGTCGATCGCGATCGCCTCGCGGTGGGCACCGATCGCCTCGTCGTACTCCTCGAGTTCGGCGTGGGCGACGCCCTTGTTGACCCAGGCCTCCTGTTCGAGGCGGTCGTCCTCGGCGAACCGGGCGGCCCGCTCGAAGGTTTCGGTCGCCTGCTCGTACCGGTTGATCTGCATGTAGTTCAACCCGACGTCGAGCAACTCGCTTGCGTCGACCTCGTCGCTGCCGACGTGTTGTTCGTCGAGCGTATCGGCGACGACGCGCGAGTCGACCGGGTCGACCTTCGAGGGATCGACGTCCAGTTCCGGCGGATCCAGATCGAACTCGTCGTAGGGGTCCTCGAACCCCTCCCCTTCGGAGAAGCGGTGATCGCGATCGCCCTCTCGGTCAGTCATGAACGGAATGTGGCGGTGACGACTGTTAAGGCCTGCGACCCGAACATCGACCGCCCGAGCGGGAGACCGAGGGACAGTCGACGCCGCGGAAAACGGAATGGTATCAGAACATAAAGACATATAGGAATGGTTTATTGACTAACAGGTATGAGTGCAATAACGGTCGAGAACGTCTCCAAGCGGTACGGTACCGTAACGGCGCTCGATCGCGTCGATCTGACGGTCGACGAAGGCGAAATCTTCGGCTTTCTCGGTCCCAACGGCGCAGGTAAATCGACGCTGATCAACGTCTTTCTCGATTTCACCCAGCCGGACTCCGGACAGGCGACGATATTCGGACACGACTGTCAGGAGGACGATGTCGAGGTGAAATCCCGAATGGGCGTTCTCCCCGACGGATATTCGGTATACGATCGGCTGACGGGCCGACAGCACATGGAGTACGCGATCGAAGCGAAAGCGGCCGACGCCGAACCGATGGCGGTTCTCGAGCGGGTCGGCATTCGAGACGCCGCCGATCAAAAGGCAGGCGGTTACTCGAAGGGGATGGCCCAGCGACTCGTCCTCGGAATGGCACTCGTCGGCGAACCGGACCTGCTCATCCTCGACGAGCCCACAAGCGGGCTCGACCCCCACGGAATCAAGCAGATCAGAACGGTCATCCGGGAGGAAAACGAACGCGGCGCGACCGTCTTCTTCTCGAGTCACATCCTCGAACAGGTCGAAGCCGTCTGTGACCGGGTCGGGATCCTGTACGACGGACAGGTCGTCGCAACCGATACGATCGACGGCCTCCGACAGTCCGTCGGCGGCGGCACGAAGCTGTTGATTACGGTCGACGACCTCGAGACGGACGTCGTCGGGAGACTCGAGTCGCTCGACGGCGTCGAAAACGTCTGGCCGAACCCCGACGAGAACCGCATCGAAGTCACGTGTACGAACGACGCCAAAATGACCGTGCTGGTCGCGCTCCACGAAGCCGGCGTCGACGTCGAGAACTTCCGAACCGAGGAGGCATCGCTCGAGGAGATGTTCGTCGAGTACACCAACGGTGTGAACTGATGTCGTGGACGACGATCGCACGCCGGGAGTACGCGACGACGCGTGACTCCCGTGCGATCCGGTGGCTGCTGTGGCTGCTCGCTATCACCTGCGTCCTGAGCGGGTACTTCTATCCCATCACCACGGACGGGGCGGTCACGACGCGGACGTTCATCAGCGACGGCGTTTTGCTCGGGAGCATCAATCACCTCCTGCCCCTGATCGGCGTCTTCCTCGGGCACGGTGCCATCGTTACCGAACGGGCGTCCGGCAAGCTGACGCTACTGCTGTCGCTGCCGTACAGCCGGGGTGATCTCGTCGTCGGGAAACTCGTCGGCCGCTCGCTCGCCTTCGCGACGTCGCTTATCACCATACTGGCCGTCGCCGGGGCACTCGTCGTCTACCCCTTCGGCTCGCTCGCTCTCGGGTGGTATCTGGCCTTTATCGTCGTCACCGTCCTCTATGGCTGGATCTTCACCGCGACCGCGACGGCGATCTCGATGCTCACGCGATCGAAACACCTCGCGACGGTCAGTGCGTTCGGACTCTACGGACTGTTCGTCCTCTTCTGGAGTCCCGTTCAGGCCGGCCTCAGATACGGCCTCGAGACGATCGGGCTGACCGACGCCGGGTTGCCCGACGGCGTCCTGTTCCTGTTCGGACTCAACCCCGCGACGCTGTACGATCGAATCCTGACCGGGTTCTTCATCGAGAGAGCCGGGCCGTACGCCGGGTCCGACGCGTGGTACCTCAGCGAGTGGGTCGCGCTCGCGCTGTTTCTCGTCTGGGCCGTCGTTCCGGTAACGCTTGGCTACCTCCGGTTTAGCAACACCGACCTATGACCGACCGACTCCCCTCAACAACGACGATGTTCGACCACACGACTCCCGAAACGGGTGATCGCGAATGAACTGGCAATCGACCGCGCGGAAGGACTTCCGGGACGCGATCCGATCGCGGACCATCTGGCTCCTGCTGATCGGGTTCGTGGGGCTTTTCATCCTCGGCAACGTCGTCTTCGGTCCGCGTTCCGGGCCGTTTGACGGGTTCGTCGAGACGACGTTTGCGAACGTCCACGGGCTGTTACCGATAGTCGGTATCGTGCTCGGTTACAAGGCCGTCCTCTACGAGCGGGAATCGGGCAGTCTCGTCCTCTCGCTGTCGCTTCCCCAGTCCCGCCGGGACTTCGTCGTGGGGAAACTCGTCGGCCGGTTGCTCGTCCTTACCATCCCGGTAGTCGTCGGTTTGATCGTCGGCGGTTCGATCGCAGTCGTCCAGTACGAGTCGGTATCGCTGGCACCGTATCTGGCCTTCGTCGTCGCGACCGTCCTGTACGGTGCCGTGTTCGTCTCGATCGCGCTGGCCTGCTCGATGAGTACGACCGCCGGACGACAGGTCCTCATCAGGGCGATCGGTGCGTACGTCGTGCTCGATCTGGGATGGAACTGGTTTATCAACCAGTTCGTACGGCTCCTGTATCGCTTCAGAATAGCACTCCCGAGCGACATGCCCGACTGGGCGGTCGGCCTCCAGCTGGCGTCGCCAAGCGAGGCGTACCGTCACCTCGTCGCAACCCTTTTCGAAATCGGAGGCTCACAGGCCCACCTCGCCGCCACGACCCCGTGGTACGTCAACCCCGTAACTGCGCTGATCGTGCTGTGTGGCTGGCTCGTCGTCCCGCTTGCGCTCGGCTATCTCCAGTTCAGTACCGCCGACCTCTGACCGACGGTTCGCACTCGAGTACGATCAACAGGAAAACTTATTTTATCCAACTAATTATCTCAGGTGGATATGTCCCCGTCAAATCGCCCCCACTCGACCGAATCGCCCTCCATGACAACCGGTTCCCCGTTTCACGGCGCGCAGTCATCGCTGCCGGAGGCACGACGACGCTGCTTTCGCTTGCCGGCTGTACGAGGGTTGCCAACTACCTCGTTGATCTCGCCCTGAAGGAGGTAAACGTCTTCAACAGTGCGGACACGCCGATCTCGGGAACGATCGAAATCACCGATCCCGACGGGAAATCGGTCCTCGAGGAGTCGTTCGAACTCGCAGCGAGCGAGGACGACGAAGACAACGGAGACGACGAAGACGACGACTCGATGGCAAACTACGGCGACGTCTGGGACGGTGCCGGCGACTACGAGGTTACGCTTACCTTCGCGGAAGATCCCAGTCCGAACCCGGGTTCCGATGCCGATCAGAACGCGACCGACCCGGACGGGGAGCAAAACGCCACCGAGACGAGCGATGGCGACTCCGCTTCTGACGCGGCTGACACGAACGACGGCAACGAAACCGACACCGCAGACGAGAGCGAGCCGACTGCGGACGGGACGACCCCTGACGGCCGACGGGACACGACTACAGTGACGCTCTCGAATCCCGACGAAGAGAAGCTCGGGATCTGGATCGCAGAGGAGGCGGCCCAAGAGCTCATTGCCTATCAGGTCTTCGAGGACGCGACCGAGATGGGAGAGAAATTCGAGAACTGACTCGACGCCCCGCTATTCGTTCGTCGCCGGTGCCACGATTGAATAGGACTCCGGTTCGACATCCGGTATGCGACTGTTCGTCAGCGTCGACCTGCCCGACGACCTCGCGGACCCGATCGCCGACCTGCAGACGGAGTTCGCGGACGCGAGCGGACTCAACTTCACGGATCCCGAGCAGGCCCACGTCACTCTGAAGTTCCTCGGCGACGTCGACGAAGCCCGGCTGTCCGAACTGAAACGAACGCTCGAGACCGCGGTCGACGACGCCGACGTCGACCCCTTTAGGGTTCGCTACGGCGGACTGGGAGTATTTCCCGACCTCGAGTACATCAGCGTGGTCTGGTTCGGCACCGAGACCGGTGGCGACGAGCTCACCCGATTACACGAGGCCATCGAGGATCGGACGACCGACATGGGGTTCGATCCGGAGTCCCACGAGTTTACCCCACACGTCACGCTCGCACGGATGGAACACGCCGGCGGGAAAGACCTGGTACAGGAACTCGTGCGCGACCGCGATCCGACGATCGGGGAGACCACCGTCGACGAAGTGCGACTGACCGAGAGTACGCTTACCGATACGGGACCGGTGTACTCGACGGTCGAATCGTTCCCGCTGGAGTGAGTGTATCACGTACGGAGACAGTCAGCTACTGCTGAACAGGACATAATGGGCCGTCCCGGTGTATCGTCCGCGAGACGATGGACACCGGTCCCACCGGACTCGGCGACGATAGCGACGACGAGCGAGCGACCGGCCTCGTCCCCACCAGCCCCGGGTGGCCCGTCACGCGCCGGGAAGTCCTCGCTGCGGTCGGCGGTGCGGGTCTGACGTCAGCGGTCGGGGCGCAGAACGCGGCGACCGTTCACACCGACGCCGCCGAACACGGCGACGTCCGCGTGCGCGTCTATCCGGGCGTCGTGCCGCTTCACGCACGGGTGTGGTACGGGACCGACGACCTGCGAGGCGTCTGGCCGGAGCCGCTGGCGGCCGCAGCGAACGCCATCGAGGACGCGTTCGATCAGGTCCTCGCATACGCCCGCGAGCACGGTCGGCTCGCGGACCTCGAGCTCTACATCGAGCGCGGCGACCGAATTCGGTTCCCGCCCACGGAGACGCCGTTCTCGTCCGAGGCCGTGCTGCCGTCGCTCGAGACGGTCCTCGAACGGTTCCGCGATCGATTGCGTGCACGCGACGCGCTCGACGGGCGCACCTGTCACGTCCTTCTGGACTGGTCGCCGCTAAATTACCGCGTCGGATACGGTGGGACGCTGTCGCCACACGCCACCGTGGGCACCGAGCACGACGGGACCAGCGGCGACGCACAGGCGGTCGCGAACGTCGGCGCGACGGAGGTCTGGGATTCGCGAGCGGTGACGCGGAACATGGTGATCCACGAGACGCTCCATACGTTTCTCGAGGCCGACGTCGTGACGGCCATCGACGACGCCGTCTGTGACCACGAACTCGGGGCGGCAGTCAGCAACGGCGACGGCACCCTTCGAGTCTCCCCGATGGCGACCGCCTACGCCGGCCCCGACCGGATCGGCGGCGGGACCCGGTTTCACGGGACCGGCTGTGGCGACCGGAGCCGATTCTATCGACACGACGGTCTCGAAGGGATCGACGAGTGGACCTACACGACCGGCCTCAGCGACGCAACCTGTGAGGGCGTCACGCGGACCCTCGAGCGACGGTTCGAGGCCTGAGATCGGCGTCTCGACACGCCGTCACGGCCGCCGTTCTTCGATCGTCTCCGATCAACGCCACTCGAGAGCCGAGATAGCAATCACCAACACGGTCGACGGAACGACTTTTCACTGATCGAATCGCCATCGGCACCGAGAGAAAGGCTGCCGAACCGACGGAATCCCGTTGCCGGCGGCGACGAACGCGTTACGCCTCGAACGAACGGTCCCTTCAAGATGGACAAGATTTTAAGCCACCGCGGGCTACGTTCGGCTACTATGGGTAAGAAATCGAAGGGCAAGAAGAAGCGACTTGCCAAACTCGAGAACCAGAACAGCCGCGTTCCGGCCTGGGTTATGATGAAAACCGACATGGAAGTCCAGCGGAACCCGAAGCGACGCAACTGGCGGCGCAACGACACTGACGAGTAACGATGAGTGCAAGTGATTTCGAGGAACGCGTCGTTACCGTTCCGCTGCGAGACGTCAAGAAGGGGGCTAACCACGAGGCCGCGGATCTGGCGATGCGACTCGTCCGCGAACACCTCGCAAAGCACTTCGCGGTCGACGAGGACGCCATCCGACTGGACCCCTCGATCAACGAGGCCGTCTGGTCACAGGGCCGTTCGAACCCGCCGCGGAAGCTTCGCGTCCGCGCGGCCCGCTTCGACGAAGAGGGCGAAGCGGTCGTCGAGGCCGAGGTCGCCGACTAAACTTGCAACGCCTCGCCTTCGCCGGGTCGGCTTACGTCGGCGTCTTTGCCCGCGCGACCGACTCGTGCGTGCTCGTTCGCCAGGACGTCGACGACGATGTCGTCGCCGACCTGTCCGACGAACTCGAGGTGCCCGCGATCCAAACGACCGTCGGCGGTTCCTCGACGGTCGGTGCCTTAGCTACGGGTAACGAAAACGGGCTGCTCGTCAGTTCGCGGGTGCTCGAGTACGAGCGCGATCGACTCGAGGAGGAGATCGACGTTCCGGTCGCGGAACTGCCGGGTAACGTCAACGCCGCCGGGAACGTCGTCCTCGCGAACGACTACGGGGCCTACGTCCATCCCGATCTCTCGCGGGAGGCCGTCCAGATCATCAAAGACACCCTCGAGGTGCCGGTCGAACGCGGCGACCTCGCGGGCGTCCGGACGGTCGGGACCGCCGCGGTCGCGACCAACGCCGGCGTGCTCTGTCATCCGAAGGCGACCGACGAGGAACTGGACGTCCTCGAATCGGTGCTCGACGTCCGGGCCGACGTCGGCACGGTCAACTACGGCGCGCCGCTTGTCGGATCGGGCCTGATCGCGAACGAGGCCGGCTACGTCGTCGGCGAGAACACGACCGGACCGGAACTGGGCCGGATCGAGGACGCGCTGGGATATCTCGAGTAAGCGACTCGAGTCCGAGTCGCGCTTTTGACCGGTTGAACGGCCAGAAAGTCGTCTGAAACGCCGTTTTTCGACCGGAACCTACATTTACTCGAGCGCGAGTGTATGCTGTATGGTCTGGCAGGACGTGCTCTTTCTGGTCGGCAGTTTGCTTTCCGTGATCGTACTCGTGCCCGCGGTTCGGAACGCGAACGCACGGATTCCCCTCGCGACGAGTTTGCCGAAGATGCTTCTCGGCGGGGTCTATGCGATCACGTTCGCGTCGATGGGAATGTACCTCGCCGCGGGCGGTCTCCTGGCGACGGGCGTCATGTGGTGTCTGATCGCGGCGTATCGATCCCCCAGTGTGGGTCCCGCGATGCGTTCCCGTCGCCTCGCCGCGGTCGTGCGCCCCGACCGCCGGCGTCGGCTCGAGGACTGACAGGGTCAGCGCCGCTCGAATCGATGCCGGACGACCGTGCTCTCGTCGTCCCACTCGAAGTCGTCGTGGACACGCTCTAGCAGTCGGCGATACGACTCGAGATCCGCCATCCCTTCGGCCCGGGCATCCTCGTCGGTCAGCTCGCCGAGAGGACGCTCCGTGACCGCGGTCACTTCGAAGGTCGTTCCGGCGATCGTGAACGTCTCGCCGTCGTCGGCGTATCGATGCCCGCGGTGGATCTGTGTGACCTCGCCGTCGAGTGCCGTGGTTCGCATGCGCTCGCTCGGGAGAAGGTCGGTGGCGTCGCGTTCGGCCATACGCGGTTGCGCGTAAAATCGATTGCCGTCGGCTATACCGCCGAACCGCGATCCGGCCGACGGCTCCGACGGAAGGGAAGATTCTTCCGACTGCCTGCCGGAGGGATAGCTATGAGTGAATTCACGGTCACCGGCCGGTTCCAGAGCCGCGACGGCTACGCGGAGTTCGAAACGTCGATCGACGCCGAAAACGAGAACGTCGCCCGCGAGCACACCTACGCACAGCTGGGCAGCCAGCACGGTCTCAAACGGACCCAGATCGAACTCGAGGAGGTCGACGAACAATGAGCCAGCAGCAACTCCAGCAGCTGTCCCAGGAACTACAGGAGATTCAGGAAGAGATCGACGCCCTGCAGACGAACGTCGAGGCCATCCAGCAGGAAAAGACCGAAGTCGACGAGGCCATCGAAGCGCTCGAGACCCTCGAGACCGACTCGACCGTTCAGGTCCCGCTCGGCGGCGGTGCCTACCTCCGGGCGACGATCGAGGACATCGACGAGGCGATCGTCGAACTCGGTGCCGACTACGCCGCGGAGTTCGAACAGGACGACGCCGTCGACGCCCTCGAGAACAAGAAAGAGCGCCTCGACGACCGGATCGACGACCTCAACGAGGAGATCGCCGAACTCGAGACCGAAAGCGAGGAGCTCGAACAGCAGGCCCAGCAACTCCAGCAGCAGGCGATGCAACAGCAGATGCAGCAGATGGGGCAGGGCCAGAACCCCGACGAGTAACGACGAGTACCGCACCGACCCCGTTCGAAACCCCTACCGACACCCATGTTCGATAACCTGAAAGAGAAGCTCGGGAGCTTCCGTAAAGACGCCGAAGAAGCCGCCGAAGAGAACGTCGAGGAGGTCGACGAAGCCGAACTCGAAGAAGAGGAGACGGCGACGGAGGCTGCGGACGCTTCCGAGACGACGGGAGCGGCTGGGGAAGCCGAGGCCGACGTCGAAGCCGAGGCCGAGCCACGGGCCGCTGCCGAGCCCGCGGCGACACCGGAGACGGCTGAAGCGGAGCCCGCGGCCACGCCGGAGACGGCCGAAACCGAGTCGGCCGCCGACGTCGGGACCGAACCGGGGGGTGCGAACGGATCACGCCCGCCGGAAGCCGACTCCGAGGCGGCTGAACCCGCGGAGGATTCGGGTGCCACCGACGGGGAGCCGACCGACGACGCCGATTCCGAGACCGAGGAGGAATCCGACGACAACGCGACCGGATTCGGGCGCAAGGCCAAATCCTTCGTGAAAGGAAAGTTCGTCATCGAGGAGGAGGACCTCGAAGACCCCTTGCACGAACTCGAGATGGCGTTGCTCTCGAGCGACGTGGAGATGAGCGTCGCCGACGAGATCCTCGATACCATCCGCGACGAGCTGGTCGGGGAAACGCGGACGTTTACGACCTCGACCGGCGAAGTCGTCGAGGACGCCCTTCGCGAGGCGATCCTCGACGTGATCAGCGTCGGCCAGTTCGACTTCGACGAGCGCATCGCTATCGAGGACAAGCCCGTCACCATCGTCTTCACCGGCGTTAACGGCGTGGGCAAAACCACCTCGATCGCCAAGATGAGCCGCTACTTCGAGGAGCGGGGCTACTCGACGGTGATGGCAAACGGCGACACCTACCGCGCCGGGGCAAACGAACAGATCCAAGAACACGCCGACGCGCTGGGGACGAAACTCATCAGCCACGAGCAGGGCGGCGACCCCGCCGCAGTGTTGTACGACGCCGTCGAGTACGCCGAAGCCAACGACGTCGACATCGTCCTCGGTGACACCGCGGGACGACTCCACACCGACGAGGGGCTGATGGACCAACTCGAGAAGATCGACCGGGTGGTCGATCCCGATATGACGCTGTTCGTCGACGAGGCAGTCGCCGGCCAGGATGCGGTCAACCGTGCCCGCGAGTTCAACGAGGCCGCCGAGATCGACGGCGCGATCCTGACGAAAGCCGACGCCGACTCTAACGGCGGCGCGGCGATCTCGATCGCTCACGTCACCGGGAAACCGATTCTGTTCCTCGGCGTCGGACAGGGCTACGACGACATCGAACGGTTCGATCCCGACGAGATGGTCAACCGGTTGCTCGAGACGGACGCCTAGTTCGGCAGTCGCGTCCGGCGGTCGGCATTCGGGGTCGAAACGACAGCCGTTTCGCGTGACACCTTTTCGACCGACCGGGACGACCCACTCGATCGGAGACACAAAGCACTTCTAATAGGTTATTGACACGTAGGTATGCGCGTTTCCCGTTCTCGCCGTGCCCTTCTTACGTCGGTCGCCTCGTTCGCCGGGCTCACAGCGGGGTGTTTCGAGAGTCGATTGACCGGATCGGACGAGACGCCGGCCCCGAGCGGCCCCGTCGACCCGTCGACGTACGACTGTACCGACGTTTCCCGTCCCGTTCCCGGCGACCCGAGCGACGACGACGCCCCCGACCCGCTCGAGTATCCGTCCCGCCCCGACTCGCTGTCCGCGGATGCGAGTCAGTACGTCACCGAGTTCGAGCGCGCGTACCGGCGAAACGAGTTGCTCGAACGATACGGGAATCAGGCGCGGAGCTTCGAGTTTTCCCTCACCGCTCGACAGGCGACCGACGTCGAAACCGACCGCGACCGCGACGCCGTGCTGGTGGCGGTCGTCTACGACGTGACGACAGGGACCGCCCACGCGGAACGCGACGAGTGGGACGTCCGGACGACCTACTACGCTGACAACCACGTCCTCCTCCGGGCAGTGTACGACGGCATCGCCGACGGTCCGGCGTTCAAACCCGATCCGCGGCGAGAGGGAACCCCTGTCGACTGCTTCGAATAGCTGGCTGGGAGTGCAGCGAAGCCGGTGGTCCGTGGTAACCGACGGTCCGATCGGCCGGCGACGGTCGATTGAAACCGGAATCACGCACGTCTACCGGAGAATACAACCGGTACCAGTGACGACCGCCGGCGGCCGGGCGCGGAAACCGGTTCGTCGTGACCTGACCGGGCTGATCTCCGTCGCTCGTCGGAACGGGGGAGGGAGACAGTGGGCAATATTTACTGCTGCAAACGACCCCCGTCATGATTCGCCTTGTTGCGGGGTGGTATAGGGACGGGTGCGTATTACCCGCCAAACAATGGTCCGTCAAGAGCGCCCGATCGACCCGCTGACCGACACCGCTCGGCGGGGGTGGGTCGTATGAACACCGTCGAAGAACACAAACAGGAGAAACACCCGCTCGACGTCGTCGAGGACGTGTACGACTACGCCGACGAGCAGTTGACGTTCGAGGAGATCGAAGCACGCGCCGGCGACGGAGAGTGGGAACGGCTGAAATGGGCCGGGATGTACGCCCAAAAGCAGGAGGGGTACTTCATGATCCGGACCAAGGCCCCGGGCGGCTACCTGACGCCGGAACAGGCCGAGGTCATCGGGGAGTGTGCGGCCGATTACGCCGTCGCACCCGAGGAGTACGGCGGCGAGGAACAGAACGAACTCTGGGGCGACGCGTACCTCGATATCACGACCCGACAGGACATCCAGAAACACTGGATCCGCGTCGAGGACGTCCCCGAGATGTGGGAGCGCTACGACGAGGTCGGTCTGACGACGATTCAGGGCTGTGGTGACTCCGCCAGGAACGTCCTCGGCTGTCCCGCGGCCGGTCTCGGCGATCACGAGTGTTTCAACGCGCAACCGGTCATCGAAGCCGTCTCCGACTTCTTCACGGAGAACCGCGAGTACGCAAACCTCCCGCGGAAGTTCAAGATGACGATCACCGGCTGCCGACACGACTGCGGGCAGTCCCAGATCAACGACGTCGGACTCGTCCCTGCGAAAAAGGAGATCGACGGGCAGCACCTCTACGGGTTCCACGCCCGTGTCGGGGGCGGCCTTTCCGACGGCCCGCGGATGGGGTCGGAGCTCGACGCCTTCATCAGACCCGAGGACGCCGTCGAGTTCTGTCGTGCCGTCGCCCAGGCGTTCAAGGAACTCGGCGACCGCAACAACCGCGGCGTCTGCCGCATGCGGTATCTCGTCGAGCAGATGGGAGCCGAGAAGTTCGAGGAAGCCGTTCGCGACCGCTGTACCGTCGACCTGCCCGACGGCGGCCGAAA
Source organism: Halopiger djelfimassiliensis (assembly GCF_000455365.1). Classification (GTDB taxonomy): domain Archaea; phylum Halobacteriota; class Halobacteria; order Halobacteriales; family Natrialbaceae; genus Halopiger_B; species Halopiger_B djelfimassiliensis. The sequence goes on along the minus strand of NZ_HG315687.1, from coordinate 183,228 downwards.
TCTGACCGTCGGCTATCAGGGCGACCACGTCGGCGTGCACGACCAGAAACGGGACGGGCTGAAATACGTCGGCTTCAACGTGATCGCCGGCCGCATGGGCGGCGACGAGTTCGCGCAGGCGGCCCGGGCCGCCAAGAAGTACGGCACCGAGGACGCCTCGATCCGGCTGGCGACCGATCAGAACTTCCTCATCACCCACATCCCCGAGGAGAACGTCGACGACCTGCTCGCGGAGCCGTTCGCTCGGGAGTACAGTCCCGATCCGGGGCCGTTCTCCCGCGGTGCCGTCGGCTGTACGGGCAACGAGTTCTGTAACTACGCCATCATCGAGACCAAAAAGCGCACCAAACGCTGGGCCCGCGAACTCGACGAGCGCATCGACGTCCCCGACGACATCGAGGCCATCCGGATGCACATGTCCGGCTGTTCGGCCTCCTGTGCCCAGCCCCAGATCGCGGACATCGGCTTCCGCGGCGAGACCGTCACACTCGATACGGACGACGAATCCGGTATCGTCGAGGGCATGGACTTCGGACTCGGCGGATCGCTGGGTGCCGACAACGAGTTCCTCGACTGGGTGGAAAACGCCGTGCCCGCCGACGCCGTGATCCCGGCGCTCGAGCAGCTGTTCGAGGTCTACAGCGACGAGCGGGAGGCCGGCGAGAAGTTCTACGAGTGGACCCGCCGCGTCGACAACGAGCGGCTCCGGGGGATCATGCAGGGAGCGGATGCGCCGGTCGCACGGGGTGTCGCCCATGGGGACTGACGGCTCCGACGAGGCTGCCGAGCGCGCGTTCCCGCGCGTTCCCGAGTCAAGTACGGACGACGAAGCCGTGATGGTCCCCGAAACGGGGAGCGCTGCGCCGCGGTCTCGAGACGGGACGGACCGTGCTCGGGAGGGTGCGATCCGTACGGATGGGAGCAGCGCCGGCGGTGACAGTTGCTCGCCGGAGACCTGCACCTGCGGCGAGAGAACGGCCGACGCCGCGTCGACCGACCAGCGGGTCGCCACCGACGGGGCGGGCGTCGCCAACGTCGACGAGCAGGGAGAACTCGGCGACCTCGAGTTCACCGAACCCGCCGAGGGCGTCAGTCAGGACGTCTACGACGACGCGCCCGACACTCGCGTCGGCATCCCGGAGGGCGTCGATCTCGAAACGCCGGAGTACTCGATCCGCTCTTCGATGAACGACATCGAAACGCCGGACGAGAAGACCTGGTTTATGGAACTCGACGAGGCGGTCATCGACGAGGGTCGGTGTATCCAGTGTGGAACCTGCGTCGCCGCCTGTCCCTCGGACTCGATCGGCGTCGGCGAGGACGATCTCCCCAAGCTGGTCAAGATGTGTACCGGCTGTTCGCTTTGCTGGGATTTCTGCCCCCGCGGCGGCATGCGGTACGAACGCCAGTGGAAGATCACCGGCGGCGAGGACAACGTCAAGGGTGCCGGCGACCCGATCACCGAGTTCTCCGCACGCGTCGAGGACGACTGGACCGACGACGCTCAGGACGGCGGCGTCGTCACCGGCATCCTCGCGACGCTGCTCGAGGAAGGCGAGATCGACGGCGCGCTCATCGCGACCGAAAGCGACGACGAACCCTGGAAGGCCGAGAGCTTCCTCGCGACGACCGAACAGGAACTCATCGAAAACGCCGGCACGGTCTACAACCAGACGCTCGCGCTGGGCAACCTCGATCTGAACCAGTGGGAGCACAAGCTCCCCGACAAGGACTGGGACGACCTCTCGCTGGCTCTGGTCGGGACGCCGTGTGAGATCGAGGGCATCCGTGCCCTGCAGGACTTCGAGTGGGACTATCAGGCCCAGAACGAGGGCATCCGCGCCGTCGAGTACACGATCTCGCTGATGTGTACGAAGAACTTCAACTACTACAGCCTCATGGGCGAGCAACTCGAGGAGCAACGCGGCATCTCGCCGGCGGAGATCGGCAAGATGGACGTCCTGCATGGCAAGCTAATGGTCTACGACCACGACGGCGAGATGATCCTCGAAGAGGACATCGAGAACTTCCACGACGCCGCGCTCAAAGGCTGTGACGAGTGTGCCGACTTCACCGGCTTCTGTTCGGACGTTACCGTCGGCTCCGTCGGTTCCTCCGACGAGTATTCGAGCGTCATCATTCGCACCGAACAGGGCATGAACGCCTGGGAATTGACCGAGCCGAAACTCGACTACCACGATCTGGAGGACAAGTCTGCGGTCGGGAAACTCCAGGGCTGGGACAAGAAGAAGGCCTTCGAGAGCCTCGAGCGGCCGTTCGATCCCGACGCCCCGCGCTTTATCGACTACACCGACCACGCCGAGAACTACGGAACGGCGATAAACCCCCACGATCAGGGCCACTAGCGGCACGCCCCGGCGGCGAGCGACGACGCTCCGCCGACCGGCCGGCACGTGTCGGTCGGCGGAATCTTATGTATCCGGCACTCGGTAGCTAGTGGTATGTCTCGAGGAGTCGGAGAGTTCGGGCCGCTTCAGGAGGTGATCCCCGAGTGGGCGGCGGTCCTCGTCGCCCTCGTCACCCAGCTGGGCGACGTGTGGTTTCTCGCGCTTCTCGTCGGCTCTCTGTACCTGTTTCGGCCCGACAGACGCGAGGACGCCGCGATCGTCACCGGGTTGCTGCTCGCCGGCCTCTCGACCGTCACCGCGTTGAAACACGTGTTCGCCTTGCCGCGGCCGGAGCAGCCACTCGTTGCCCTCGAAACGCTCCCGGTACTGATCCGGCCGCTGTACGAAGCGACGGCGACGGCGGACGGCTACGGCTTTCCGAGCGGGCACGCGTTCATCACGACCGTCGTCTACACCAGTCTGGCCGGTCGCCTCTCGATCGGCACGCTCCGGCAGCGCGTCCTCGGAGCGGCGACTATCGTCGCGGTGGTCTGTCTTTCGCGAGTGGCCCTCGGAGTCCACTACCTCGTCGATGTCGTCGCCGGCGTCGGGATCGGGCTCGCGTTCGTACTCGTCGCGGGCCGGGCGGTGACACGGGTGCCGTCCGACGAAGGGGTGGTCGCGTTCTCGCTGGCGGTCGTCCTCGGTGCGGTCGCGTTCGTCGTGAGCAGCGCCGATCCGGACGCCGTTCTGTTACTCGGCGCATCGCTTGGGACGTTCGGCGGCTGGCAACTCCACCGGCTTGGCCGAACGCTGCGTCCTGACAGCCCTCCGTCCGATGCAGTTCGTCCCGTCGTTCACGCCGGTCTCCCGGCGCTCGTCGCGTTCACGGCCCTGCTCGCCGCGATCGTGGCTGTCCCGGTTCGACCCATTTTCGCCCTCGCCGGCGTACTCGGACTCGTCATCGCCGCGTTCGTTACGGTTCCGTCCCTGACCCGCTCCGACAGCGACCTCCGAACGACGCTTGGTTTCGTGTACAGTGTCGTCACGACCGGCGTTCGGTCCCTGTTGCGGTCGTAGCTGCTTCGAAGCCGCTTAGTGGCGCAGTTCCCCCATCTCGGCTATGGATCCCTCGAACTACGGCACGTACCTCGTCACCCAGCAATCGCTCTCGAACGGGCGCTCGACCGTCGAAATCGTCGAGGCGGCGATCGACGGCGGCGTCGACGTCGTCCAACTGCGTGAGAAAGACACCGACGCCCGCTGGCGGTACGAACTCGGCCTCGAGATACGCGAACTGACCGCGGACGCGGGCGTGGACCTGATCGTCAACGATCGGATCGATATCGCGGAGGCGATCGACGCCGACGGCGTCCACGTGGGACAGTCGGATCTGCCGGTCGAGGTCGCACGCGATCTGCTCGGGCCGGACGCGGTCGTCGGCTGTTCGACCGCGACGGTCGACCAGGCCCTCGAGGCGGAGGCCGCGGGCGCGGACTATCTCGGCGTCGGGACGGTTTACGGAACGACGTCGAAGGACGTCGCCGAGTACAAGGATGGCGTCGGTCCCGAGCGGATCGCCGAGATCGTCGATGCCGTCTCGATCCCGGTAGTCGGCATCGGCGGGATCACGGCCGACAACGCGGGGCCGGTCGTCGACGCTGGGGCGAGCGGCGTCGCCGTGATTTCGGAGATCACCGCGGCTGCGGATCCGACGGCCGCGACTGCCTCCCTTGCAGGGACCGTCGAAACCGCGAAGGGTATCCGGAACGGAACGGAAGGCGATGGCTGACCAGATCGACGTGACCGGCGCGGAACTCGCCGACTCCCTGCAATCGATCGCCGATTCCGAACCGCTCGTTCAGGCGCTGACAAACGAGGTGACGATGAACGACGTGGCCAACCTCACCCTCCACTGGGATGCGCTGCCGGTGATGGCCGATTCGCCCGGCGACGCCGGCGAGATGGCCGAACTCGCCGATGCGGTCCTATTCAACACCGGACAGGTCCCCGAAACGAAAATCGAGGCGATGCACGACGCCGCCCGAACGGCGACCGAACGCGGGGTGCCGATCGTGTTCGATCCGGTCGGGGTTGGCTCGACGCCGACGCGGGCGAGCGTCGCGCAGGCACTGCTCGAGGAGGTCGAGTTCAGCATTATCAAGGGCAACTACGGAGAGATCAGCTCCCTCGCCGGCGTCGAGGCAGAGGTAAAAGGCGTCGAGTCGATCGGCGACTACGACGACATCGAGGACACCGCGCGCTCGCTGGCCGATTCGACCGGCGCGACCGTCGTCGCCTCGGGCGTCGAGGACGTCGTGGCGGACTCGAACAGCGCCTACCGACTCACCGCCGGCCACGAAATGCTCTCGACGGTCGTCGGCACCGGTTGTATGCTCGGCGTCACGCTTGCGGCCTTCCGGGGCGCGCTCGAGGACGATCACGCGGCCGCCGTCCACGGCACGCTCGCGTTCGGCATCGCGGGCGAGCGCGCCGCCGAAATGGCCCACGAGGGTCCGGCAAGCTATCGCTCGAACTTCCACGACGCGGTCTCCGGGCTGACGCCCGATAGCGTGACGCACCTCGAACTGGAAGGCCGCGTCGAACGGGTCGTCTGAGAACTGGCCGTCGCCGTCGTTCGTCGGGCACCGCAACGACCCGACGGTCGGTGAAACGTTTTGTCGGCCGCCGCCGAACGGATCCGTATGGTCCGAACGGAACTCGAGAACGCAGCCGAATCGCTCGAGCACGCGGCCGACGCCGCCGCGGACGAGACGGCCCGCGAACGGCTCCGGAACCAGGCCACGCAACTCGCGGATCTGGCGACCGCCGATCGCGGCCCGGATCACGGTCGACTGGCACGCCACGAACACATCCTCACCGAAATCGCCGACGACGAAGGCGGCGACGTCGCCACCCACGTCGACGCGGCACTCGAATCGCTCCGTGCGTTCCGGGAGACGGTCGAAGGCGTCTAGGTCAACAGACCGGCTTCGGGTTCGCCCCCATCGCTTCCAGGTTTTCGACGTACTCCTCGTAGGCGGCTTCGATCGCGCCGGTCGCCGCCGCCGTGGCCCGGTCCCAGTCGTCGTCACCCTCGCAGACGTCCTCGAGCAACGCTTGCGTCCGCTCGAGTTGGGCGTCGAGGTCGTCGCCGAAGCCACGGAACACGTCGGCGGTCTGTGGGTCGGCGTCGCCGACGAAATAGCCCACGACCTGCTCTTTCGAGCGTTTGCTCGCGAGGATCCGTCCGGCGAGTGCGCCGACGCGTTCGATCGTCGACTCGAGGCCACGCAGGTACTCGTGGAGGGCAGGTACTGTCCGTGGCTCGTAGGCGTCGTCGCCGAGTTGCTCGCTGGCTGTCTCGAAGTGGTCGCGTTCCTCCGCGGCCGTGGTCTCGAAGGCCTCGCGAGCGGCCTCGTGATCCTCGGTGTCCGCCCACTCATCGAACGTCTGCCAGGCGGCGTGTTCGGCGTCGACGGTCGCCTCGAGAACGGGTTCCGTCTCGATGTCGCCGCCGGTGTCCGCATAGAGTGACTTCGAGGAGCCGAGTCGTGAAAGAGCGGTCCGGTTTTCCTCGCGAACGGTCTCGACGAACGTCTCGAAATCGACCATAGGCGGGCATTCGAGCGGACGGGAGTTAGGAGTATCGTCTACGTGACCAGTTGTCGCCTCGAGTCAGTCACCGTCGGAGTGCATCAAGTACCCGAGGACGAGCAGTAACGCACCGACGAGGATCAAAACGAGGAGCGTCTCCGAAACGAATCGTATCGAGGCGGGGCCGATATCACCGACGCTGACGAAGCCCGCGGCGAGGACGACGATTCCGAACGCGAGCAGCATGTTCGTCGTTTTCCGACTGGCGATCCACGATTCGGTTTCATCGTCCATCGGTTCGAATTACGACATCGAATTGAAAAGCAATTCCGTTCGGGACCGCGGTGGACGGGCCACCCATCGATCGCCCGTTCCGTCGCTCGTTTGCGGCTACGAGCCGCGCTACCCTGCTCGAGAGCGCCGAACGGAATACGAGAGTTCCTTCGTTATACTCAGTCGTCCGCCTCGCCCTGCTCCACGGGTCGCTCCCCGCTTCGCTACGAGACGGACTCGTTCACTTCCCTCAGTCGTCCGCCTCGCCCTTCTCCACGGGTCGCTTGCGCTCCCCGTTCCGATTCGAGGCTTCGCTCACTACGTTCACTCGGCCTCGCCCTTCTCGATCGGGGCGCTGACCAAGTTGCCCCACTCGGTCCAGGAACCGTCGTAGTTGACGGCGTCCTCGTAGCCGAGCAGTTCGTGCAGGGCAAACCACGCGACCGACGACCGTTCGCCGATGCGGCAGTAGGCGACGGTCGTCTCCTCGCCAGTGATTCCCTCCTCGGCGTAGAGTTCCTCGAGTTCGTCGGGATCTTTGAACGTGCCGTCGTCGTTGGTGACGGCGGCCCACGAGATGTTCTTCGCACCGGGGATGTGGCCGCCACGCTGGGCGGTCTCCTGCAGTCCCGGCGGGGCGAGCACCTCGCCGCGGTACTCCTCCGGCGAGCGGACGTCGACCAGCGGTACACCGCGTTCGATCGCCTTCTCGACGTCCTCGCGGTAGGCGCGGATGTTCTCCCGCGGGCCGGCGGCGTCGTACTCGGTCTCGGAGAAGTCGGGCTGCTCGTCGGTCGTCGGATACCCGTTCTCGAGCCAGTACTCCCGGCCGCCGTCGAGCAGTTTCACGTCGTCGTGGCCGTAGTACTTGAACTGCCAGTAGGCGTAGGCGGCGAACCAGTTGGAGTTGTCACCGTAGAGGACGACGGTATCGTCCTCGCTGATGCCGTGACTGCCGAGCAGTTCCTCGAAGTCGTCCTTCTCGAGGATGTCCCGCTGGGTCTGGTCCTGCAACTGTGTCTCCCAGTTGAATCCGATCGCGCCGGGCGCGTGCGCTTCTTCGTAGGCCTCCGTGTCGACGTCGACCTCCACCAGTCGGAGGGCAGCGTCGTCGGCCTGGAACTCGTCGAGTCGGTCCTCGACCCAGTCGGCGGACACGAGTACGTCTTTGGCGTAGTCGGTTGCCATATACGGCCCATCGTACCCCGGGGACATAGTGTCTCCCGAAGCGGACAATTTCGGACGGGGGTCGACCGTGCCGGAGACAGTTGCCGGTTCCTCGAGCGGCGGCTCGCGGTCGCGGGCCGGAGCCGACGGCTAGCGTCGCATCCCACGAAACCCCGACGAACGACGGGCCGAAACTGGCACCCACCCGGCCTGAAATGGGTAATAATTGCCACTATCTCGGTAGCGGAGGGAAGCCTGCCGGGATCGATGTGTTCTCGGGGCTTCGCTGTGACCGTGGGGACGATGGACGAATCCGTCGTTGCCCCCGACTGGCTCGCAGCGCGACTCGACGATCCGCAGGTCCGGGTCGTCGACGTCAGGGACGGCTGGGAGTTCGACGGTATCGGGCACGTTCCCGGTGCCGTGAACGTCCCGTTCGAGAGCTACCGCGACGAGAGCGACGTCGACCGAGGGACCCTCCCCGGCGCCGAGGCCTTCGCCGACCTGCTCTCGGCGGCCGGTATCAGCCCCGAGGACACGATCGTCGCCTACGACGACACCTACGGCGTCTTCGCCGCCCGGTTCGTACTCACCGCGCGCGAGTACGGCCACGCGGACGTGAAACTGCTCGACGGCGACTACAGCGCCTGGAATCGCGCGTACGAGGCGGCGACCGAAGCGCCGCCCGTCGAGTCGACGGAGTACGATCCCGATCCGCTGTCCCCGGACGAGAGTCCGCTGATCGACCGCGAAACCGTCGAGGCAGCCCTCGAGCGCGACGCCGTCGTCGTGGATACGCGCGAACGGGACGAGTTCGAGGAGGCGCGCCTTCCCGGCGCGGTTCGGTTCGACTGGCGCGACGTCGTCGACGAGGAGAGCCGTCGGTTAAAGCCGGCCGACGAGCTCGAGACGCTGCTGGCCGAGTACGGCATTACGCCGGACCGCGAGGTCGTCCTTTACTGTAACACCGCTCGCCGGATCAGCCACACCTACGTCGTGCTCGACGCGCTGGGCTACGACGACGTCAACGTCTACGAGGGGAGCCTCACGGAGTGGCTCGCCCACGAGGGCGAGGTAGAACACGGGCCCGTCGACGCGTAGCGCGTTCCAGCGCGCTGTCGACTGGCGGGCCGCTATCCCGTCCGACCCCGTACATTGATGCTCGCCGATACGAATCGTGGCCTATGAACGCAGTCGTCGACCGGCGTCGGGTTCTCCTCGCGACCGCCGGCGCGAGCGCGCTCGCGGGCTGTTCGTCCTCTCGCTCCGAGGGGTCGCCGTCGAGCGAGACCGGAGACCGCCCCGGCGAAACCGCGTCGGCGGAGATAGCGGGGATTTCCGCGATGCTCCAGTACGTACGACCGCGCGACGGGCGACGACCCGAGATCCTGGCGACCGAGGACCGGCAGTACGTCGTCGTCACGTTCGGCGCACCGACGAGCGATGCGAGCGACGTGGCCCTTCGGCTGGACGGGACCGAGTACGCCAGTTCGTTCACCGCGACGGCGGACGGCCGGCTCGACGTGGGATTCGAGGTACCGCTGAACGTAGCGGCCGAGAGCGCCACAGTGCTGGTCGGCGGTGAATCGCATCCGGTCTATCGGGACGTCCTCGATCGCCTGTCGAATCCCCCTCGTCTCACGAGCGTCTCGTTCGACGCCGACGCCGAGGTTCGACCAGGGACGATCGCGACGGTCGACGTTCGGGTCCGGAACGAGGGTGGTCCGGGGCCGTTCAAGGGCGTCTTCGAGGTCCCGGGCGCGCCGCCGAAGGTGTTCTCGGAGCGGATCGACGGCGACACGCTCGCCGGCTATACGACCCACGCGACGATCGGTTCCGACGTGGAGTCGGGCGACCGAACGGCCGTCTTCGATACCGGGTTCCAGCGGCAGACGACGACGGTTACGATCGTCGAGCGGTCGGCGTAACTCGCTCGTCGCCCCGTTACCCGTCGCTTACGTCCCGCCAGTCGGGGGCCGTCGAGTACGGTTTGTCCGAGAGTTCGTCGAAGGCCGCGTAGACGACTTCGTTCAGCGCCGGATGGACGTGGACCGGCTTCGCCACGTCGTCGACGGTCCCCTCGGCGCTGTCCAGCGCGACGACGACCTCGTGGATCAGCAGTTCGGCCTGCGGGCCGACGATGTGACAGCCACGGATCTCGCCGTCAGGTGTGGCGATCGCCTTCACGAACCCGTCGTCGGCCTCCAGAATCATCCCCAGCGGCGCGGCCCCGTAGGGCACCGTCACGGCCTCGTACTCCCGGCCCTCGTCCTCGAGCTCGCGTTCGGTCCGGCCGACGCTCGCGACCCGTGGGTTGGTGAAAATCGCGTGAGGCATCGCCTCGTAGTCGACTGTTCGCCCCACCCCGTCGAGGACGTTCGCCGAGACGACGACGGCCTCGTCGTCGGCGGCGTGCTTGAACGGCTGGTCGCCGAGGACGTCGCCGAGCGCCCAGACGCCGTCGGCGGTCGTCTCGAGGGTTGCGTCGGTTTCGACGGCCCCCTCGTCGTCGGTCTCGACGCCGGCCGCCTCGAGGTTCAGGGCGTCGGTGTTCGGACGGCGGCCGGTCGCCAGCAGGAGATCGTCGGCGACGAGATCGACCGCGTCGTCGGTTCCGTCGGTCGAGGCCGCCGTGACTGTGATATCCCCGTCTCCCTGCTCGACTTCGGTGGCCTCGTAGCCGGTGTAGACGTCGCAATAGCGCTCGAGCGAGGCGGTCACGACCTCGCTTACGTCAGTGTCCTCCCGTGGCACCAGCCGGTCGCTGCGGCCGACGATCGACACGTCGGTGCCGAGCGCGCCGAAGAAATAGCCCAGCTCGGTCCCGATGTAACCGCCGCCGACGACGACGAGGTCGTCGGGTCGCTCCTCGAGAAAGAGCGCGTCGTCGCTGGTGAGAACCGAGACGTCCTCGATGCCGTCGATCGGCGGGATCACGGGACGGCTGCCGGCTGCGATGACGACGGCGTCGCCGCGAACCCGGATGTCGTCGCCGCCATCGTTCGGATCGACCACGAGCGTCCGCTCGTCGACGAACCGGGCCTCACCTGCGTACAGCGTCGTGTGGTCGCCCTCCCGCAGGTTCGCTTCCTGCCGATTCGCTTTCCGGAAGACGGTCTCGCGGATCGCGGTCGTGATCCCGTCGTAGTCGACGCCCGTCACCTCGGCCGCGACGCCGAACGCCTCGGCGCGTCGCACCTCGTCGACGACGTCGGCCCGGTGGATAAGCGCCTTCGACGGGACACAGCCACGCGTAACACAGGCACCCCCGAGGGGACCGCGTTCGATCACGGCCGCCTCGAGACCGCGGTCCGCGGCCGCGGTCGCGACCTGACTGCCCGATCCACCCCCGATGACGACGACGTCGTACTCCGGCATACGCGCCGGACTACGACTGCGTGCGTAAAGTTGGAGCCTGCGAGTCGCGTTCGTCGGCCGCCGGTTCGGCTCGCTGCTCGTCGTCGGAATCGGGGTCGCGGTCCGGCACGTTCCAGGACAGATCGACGCCAACGGTGTCGTTGACGAACGGGATCGGTGACGTCTCGCGGTCGGCGTCGATCCGGTCCGGCGGCGGCACCGCGACGGCCTTCCCGTCAACGACGATCCGAACGTCGGTCGCCGTCGGCAGGCGTTCGCGAAGGTCGTCGATCGCCCGAACGGGATCCGTGGGATCGCCGCCGCTCACCTCGATCCCGTCCGCTGGGGTCGCGTCGGCGTGCTCGTCGCCCTCGTCGACGGGAACGCCACCGATCACCGGCTGGATCGAAACGTCCTCGCTTCGGTTCGAGAGCACGGCGTTGACGGCCGCGCCGACGAGGATGACGAGACCGCTGACGTACAACCACGTCATCAGGACGATGATACCGGCGAGCAGGCTGTTCTCGGCGTTCGTGGAGCTGTACTGAATGTACAGGCGAAACAGCGATTCCGCGGCGACGAGACCGACAGCGGTGACGGCCACGCCCGGAAGCGCCTCCACGACGGCCATGTCCTCCTCGTCCGGAAAGAGGTAGTACATCGGCAGCAACGCCGCCCCTGCGGCAACGACGAGCAGGACTCGCTGGACGACCCAGCCGACGACCCCGCCGGCTCCGCCGAGTCCACCCGGCGCGAGCGTTTCGACGGCGGCAACGAGGCCGACGACGGCCGTCACCGAGACCAGTACGATGATCCCATCACGGATCTGGTTTGGCAGCGTGTTCGCAGCCTGCGACTCGTAGATATCCGAGAACGCCATATCGAGGCTCCGAAAGATACGGAGCGCCCCCCACAGGAGCGCGCCGAGACCGACGATCGAGGCCCCGGCCGATCCCGACCGGAGTTCCGCGACGAGTACGTCCGCCGCGCCGGGGGTCAGCGCCGCGCGCGTAATCGAAACTAATCCTTCCTCGAGCGTCCGGTTCCCGACGGTACTGATGATCGAAAGCAAGAGCAACAGCAACGGAAGCAGGGAGAGGAAGGCGTTGTACGCGATGCTGCCGGCCATGAACGTCACGCGCTCGACCTTGAGTTCGTGAACGATCGCCCGCAATACCGTTTCGACGCGATCCCGTCGAGCCGTCATAGTTGCCCGTATCCACCCCCATCATATAACCACACCGGCTGTCGAACGAAGGGAGGGAGTTACAACCAATCGTCGGCCGTCTCGTCGTCGGTCGCCTCCCTGTAGGAGTCGACCGCCTCCGCGAGGTTCGCCATCGCTTCCTCGGGGTCCTGTCCCTGGCTGGAAACGCCCGTCTCGAGGTCGTCGACGATGTGAAGGCCGTGTTCGTTGACTCGCAGCTGTACGTCCGCGCCCTCGAGTGCGTCGTAGTCGTTCGGATCGACGCCGACGTCCTCGAGATCGACGGGTTCCTCGGAACTCATCGGTGTGAGTTGTCGCCGTCGGCAGAAATACGCACCGACAGCGATCGGTCGGTTACAGTTCGGAGCGTTTGACGAGCGCGTACACGAGCAGCGCCGACAGGATCGTACTGAGATACGCCTCGGAGCCGGCAAGCAGGCGGGCGAGCGGCCCCTGCGGGCCGATGTCGCCGTACCCGATCGTCGTGTAGCTAATGTAGCTGAAATAGAGGTTCTCGTAGAAGCCCTCGGCTCCGGTTTCGAACAGCGGCCCGCCGAACGCGTACGGGATCGCGAAAAACAGCGGCGCGACGGCGAACGCGAGGCCGATCCGCATGGGCCGCATCCCGTGGCCACAGGTAACCCCCAAAAAGAGGTTCTCGACCGCGCGGCCGAAGTTCTTCGTCCGGGTCAACAGCCCCGCCTCGGCGTCGCGGACGACCCCGAGGCTCTTTTTCCGGCTGTACTGTTGGCGCTTGACGCGAAACTCCCCGGCGATCTTCATGTCGCCGACGTCCTGTGCGCTCTGTTTGGCCTTGAGGTAGGTCGTCTCGACGACTTCCGGCCTCATCTCGAGGGCGTACTCGGGGTCGACAGCCGAGGGTTCGTCGAAGGTGTGGATCGTCCAGCCGTTTCGGTCGAGATACTCGCGGTGGCCGCTGAAATCGAACGTGTGGCCGTCGAACTCGTCGAACTCCGTCCGACAGAACCGGAAGTAATCGAGCAACTGTCTGCGGTCGTCGACCCGCTCGGCCTCGAGATCGACGTCGCCGATGCTCGCAAGCGTCAGGTCGTAGCGCACCCAGCCCTCTGCGGGCTGAACGATACGGCCGCTGCGGATCTTCCCGCGGGAGAAGTCTACAAACGCGTCGTCGTCGATCCCCCGCGCCCTGATGTCGATCCGTTCGGAGACGACGCAGCCGCTGAAATCGACCGTTCCGCCGAAGGCCGTCCCCTCGAAGTTCACGCTCGTGATCTCGGCGTCGTGAAAGTCGACGTCGTCGGCGAACCGGGCGCACTCGAAGGAGACGTCGTCTTGCAGGTGGTTCGAACCGCCCTCGAACTCGCAGCCGCGAAACACGCACGGCCCGTCGAAGGAGACGCCCGAGAAGTCGGCATCCCCGCGAAACCGCGTCTCGTCGAAGTCGACCTCGCGGGCGAACGTAACATCGGGGAAGTCGGCGTCGCCGTCGAACCTCGCGGACTCGAAGTGTGCATCGGCGCGGAATTCGGCGGTGGCAAACGTTACGTACCGAAACGAGGCGTGGTAGAACGTGGCCTCCTCGTGAAAGGTCGCGTCGGCGAAACTCGCGTCGTCGACCAGCGTCCGTGCGCCGCCGGCAAACGATACCCCACGGAAGTCCGCTCGCCCCCGGAACGCGGCCCCGTCGAACGCGGTGTCGCCGCCGAACCGGACCTCGTCGAAGTCCGCGAGCGCGCCGAAGTCAGCGCGTTCGAACTCCGCGTCGCCGGTGAACGTCGCCTCCTGAAAGACGGCGTCGCCGTGGAACGTGACGCCGTCGAACCGGGTGAAGCCGAACTCCGTCTCGCGAAAGCTCACGGCGTCGCGAAACGTCGCCGCGGAAAACCTCGTGTTGTCCTCGAGGTGATTCGAATCGCCGTGACACTCCGCGGCGCGGAACGTAACCGCGTCGTCGAACGTGGCACCGTCGAAGCGAACGTCGTCGTCGAAGGTCGCTTCGTCGCAGTCGACCGGCCCGTCGAAGGTCGTCCCGTCGAACAGGACGTCGTCATCGAACCGTGCCTCGAAGCAGTCGACGGGACCGGTGATCGTCGCATCCGAACACGACAGGGCTGATTCGAGGTGTGCCTCTCTCAATCGAAGCGCCCCGATCGTCGCGTCGTCGAGCACGAGCGGCAGCGTAACCCGGGAGTACTCGAGCGAGAGTTCCTCGATGGTTGCCCCGCTGAGATCGACCGGGTTTCGGTCGGCGCTCGTTATCGTGGCTCGGTCAAGCGAGAGGGATGGCAGGGTGACGCCGCGGAGGTCTTTCTGTTCGTCGGTTCCGGAGACGAGTACCGCTCGAAACGCCTCGCGGACGTCGTCGTCCGTGATCCCGCGAGCCTCCCGTTCGGCCGGCGAGAGGTGCAGAATCGACGGATCGACGTCCACAGGCTCGTCGGCCGTGAGAAGGACGTCCGTGTCTCGGTCCCCGGTTTCACCGTCAGTGTTGCTCCCGTCACCGCCCCCCGATTCGTCGGACATTACGTGCCGTTACGAAAACGACCATCATATACGTTTAGAAGACATTCCGACTATCGAACCGAATCCGGAACGCGAGCGGTCCGGTCGTCCGCCGTCGGATCGGCGATCACGAATTCCGATCGCGTGTACAGCGCGAGGTCGAACTCCGGATAGGTGTGGTACGTCTCGTAGCCGTCGTCGCCGATTTCGATCGTCGTGACGGCCTCGGGGTTGCCGTCGAACGCGTACGCGAGGTCGAACGAGTCGGGCCGGGACCGGAGGCGGTCGGTAGGGAACGCCGACAGCGGCCGGTGGTCGACGACGGTCTCGCAACCCAATGTGTCGGTCTCGAACCCGAGACGACGCGACGGCTGGGCCGGGTCGAGCGGGATCGCCGTCACCTCACAGCCGCCACCCGGGACCGGCCCACAGGCGGAGAGTTCGTAGAAATCGTACGCCGGGGCGCTGATGTAGTGGGAACTGCCGATGATCCGGAAGGTGAACTCGGTCCCCAGAAACGGCCGGGTGAGCGAGTCGAACACGCGGACGCCGTCGGTCGCGGGCGGCCGGTCGTCGTGGACGAAGCGGAGGGTCTGGCTGTTCATGGTCAGTAGTCGACGATGACGTCGTAGTTCGGGCGGAAGACGCTGTTTGGCTCGACGCCCCGGTAGTCGGGGATCGAGCGCCAGCGCCACTCGTCGAACGCCCCGGCGTGCTCGCGGAGATACTCGCTCTCGGCGCGCTCGAGGTCGGGGTCCGGCGTCGGGCCGTCCCCGTCTGCGAGGACGTAGAACCGTTCGCCGGGCTCGAGTCGGCCGTCGCCGTCGAGGTCGTCGTAGACGTAGTAGGGGAGGTAGCGCTCGAAGCCGGCCTCGCGCAGCGTCGCGGTGTAGACCTCGTTGTGGGCGGGGTGGTCGGCGTGGGGATAGACCCACGAGACGACGAGTCCGTCGTCGCTCAGGCGGTCACGAACCAGCGAATAGAACTCCGTCGAGTACAGCGACAGCGTCTCGTCACTGCGCGCGCCGGGCACGTCGAGCAGGATCAGATCGTACGTCCCTTCGGTTTCCTGCAGGTAGGTGAACGCGTCCTCGGTCGTCGTGTTCAGCCGGTCGTACTCGTGGGCGTCATCGTGGAACTCCCGGAAGAACTCCCGCTGGCGAGCCATCGCGAGGAACTCGCCGTCGATGTCGACCTGCTCGACCGACGCGCCGTACTGCCGGAGGTGGTCGACGGCGATGTAGTCGCCGCCGCCGACGAGCAAGACATCGACCGACGACGGGTCGTCGAACGTGGTCATCGGAACGTCGACGAGCCCGCTGTGGTAGGAGTCGACCCACGTATCACAGAACTGTAACGCCTGATCGAGGTGGAGACACCGCTCGGTGTCGGCGTGGGTCTCGAGGTCGCGTTCGTAGGTGAGCACCGTCTGATAGGGCGTCGTGTCGTAGCTGAGCGTCCGAACGTCCGTTCCCTCGGGGTACTCGCCCTCGATGTTGCGCTCGAGGTAGGTGGTCGTCACCGCGCGGTCGACCGCTCCCGGGTGGCCGACGAGGCCGGCGTAGGTCCCCGTCAGAAGCAACCCCACGAGGACGAGGGCCTGCCACTGGCCCGCGGTCGGTCGCGAGAGGGTACGGGTCCGTCCCGAGAACGTCCACGCCGCGAAGGCGAGCGCGGCGATGGCGTTCAGCAGTCCCAGCGCGAAGACGGTGACGACGAGTCCGACGCGGGGGTACAGCACCACCGCGTAGACGACCGTTCCGGCGAGGCTGCCGAGGTAGTCGACACCGAGGACCTCCGAGAACGAGCGCTCGTCCGGATCGTCGACCGTAAAGAACAGGCCGAGGAGGCCGCGGACGAGCCGCCGCGGGTAGAGCCGACCCAGCGACGCGAAGATCGTCTCCTCCCGGTCCTCGACGAGGTCGGTCAGCAACGGTACTTCGAACCCCGAGAGGACGCCGACGACGACGATCGGAACGTGCGAAAGCAGGAGGACCGCCGGCTCCTTCCCGGCGAAAGTCAGCGACGGCAGGGAGTTGATCGCGACGATGGCGATCGCCCCCGCGGGTCCCGCGATCGCGAGGTAAACCTCGGTCCGGAGGAAGTTCGACTCGGGTTCGCCCAACTGTGCCGACAACACCGAGCCGACGCCAAGCGAAAACATATAGAGGCCGATCGTGATCGAGTACCGGAGGACGGTTCCGCCGAAGAAGACGGTGAGCAGTTCCGAATAGACGAGTTCGTACGCGATCGAACAGAACGCGACGACGAACGTCGCCGCCAGCGCTACCCGCCGATCGGTGACGAGTCGCTGTGGCCGCTCGTCCGTTCCGTCGCTCGCTCCGGTCGGACTCCGGTCGACGCCCTCGGTCGATCTATCGTCTGACATGGATACTGACGGCTTCGGCAGTCCCGCTCACGGGATCACGCTCGAGACGATCGGGTGACGGCGTTCGGGGATCGGTCGAGGACAACGGGACCACCGGCTACAGCCGCGGCCGCACGTGCCACGCTTCGTCGATACTGAGCCCGCCGTCGGAGCCTCGTTCGAGTTTGAAGTCGGCGGCCTCCCACTCGAAATCGGCCTCACCGGCGGGTGACTCGAGGTGCGTTCCGAGGCGGTACCAGCCCTCGTCGGCGGTCGCCGCGTCGTCGCCGGTGCTCGAGTCGGCGTCAGTCCCGGTCCCGGCCCCGGTTTCAGTTTCGCCCGCCGAATCGGACTCCGGCTCGGGTTCGGGGACGGACCCGGAACCGATCGCAAGCGACGAGACGGAGTCGTCCCCGAGCGTCGCGAGGTCGACCGCGAGGGTCGCTCCCGGATCGACGTCGGACAGCGTCTCGTCCCAGTCGCCCCGTCCCCAGTCCGGTCCCGGGGACTTCCGTTGATACGTCTGGTTCGAGCCGACGTAGACGACGCCGAGGGTCGCGATGGCCGCGCGGTACGTCGTCGCCTCGTCCTCCCGGTCGTGGTGGTGATGGTGGGGGTGCCCGCCGTAGACGGCCCAGCCGGTGCGGCCGTCCGTCGGTGCGTCGGAGTAGCCACCCCTGCCGCGGCCGGTCGCGCCGCTCCTGCCCGACCCCGAGCCGCTCGAGCGCGACCCGGCACGGGCGGTTCCGACCGGGAACAGCGGCCCGACCAGTGCGCCGACGACCGCGTCCTCGGAGACGCTGTCGTCGGTCGACTGCACTGTCGGCGTCGAGACGAGTTCGACCGTCATCGTCCCGGCATCGATCGAAACGTCGTCGAACACTTCCGACTCCCGCGGCGGTCGCTCGTCGTCGTCGTCACTCCCGAGACAGCCGGCAAGTCCCACACTCGCGGTCACGAACCCACCCCCAGAGACCCGGAGGAACCGCCGTCGATTCATGGATTCCCGTGACAGTTCAATCACAAAGTAGTTTAGGTTTTCCGACCGGAATCGGTATTCTGTCGCAACTATTCGAACCGTTGAAGTAAGCCGGTTGAGAACCCCGAGAGTATCATGAGCGGCGATCAGGACGCGGTTCGACGGGAGTTTACGGGCGACGTTCACGTCGGCGGGGGCGAAACCGCGCCCGTCGAACTCCGGGGTGCGGCCGACGTCTACGTCAGTGCCGACGCCGTCGCGGGAACGCTCACGATCTTCGACCCCGAGTACGTCTTTACGGACGTCTCACCCGGCGACGACCGCGTCGATTCCGACGCCGTCCGGACGGTGCTGACCGGCGATCTCGAGGACGGCTACGTCGACCGCGTCGACGGCGACGCGATCGTCACCGAGGTCGAGGACGTCTTCGTCGAACACGGGGCCGCCGAGGTCGTCTCGGCCGTCGGAGCCGAGCAAGTTTTTCACGACGACGCGGCCGCACCCACGCGCTCGCCGGAGGACTACGAGGTGTCCGTGTCGGGGTGGGAACGGAGCCGAAGCGTCCGGGACCCGCGCGACGGCGTCTCCGTCAGGGGTGGCCGGAACGAACTGACCGTCACCGACGCGAGGCACGACCTCACCGTCTACGTCACGGGGTGGGGTAACGAGGTCCGCATCGAGGGACAGGCCGTCGACGTGACGGTCTACGTCGTCGGCCGCGACAACCGGATCAGCGTCGGCCCCTACGTCACCGCGACCATGGGTGCCGAAAGCGGGTACGACACCGAACTCGAGTCCGATCCACTCCCGCCGGAGGCGCTCATCGAACGGACCGAGTCCGAGGCCTACGACGGCCTCCTGTTCGGTCGCCACAAGGTGACCTATCAGGAACCGGCCGACAAAGAGTGGTGTCCCAACTGCGGGGAACGCGCCGACGCCGTCATCACGCGACACCAGCGCGACGCCTTCTTCCTGTTCGGGCGGCCGGTCCGGACCTACGAACACGGCGACGGCGCGTTCGAGTGCGAACACTGCACGCCCGTCGCCGTCGGCCCGGTCGAACTCACGCCGGAAGAACGCAAGCGCATCCTCGGGTGACTGGTCCGCGTCACACGGTTCGGTGCCGACCGGGGACGGAGTTTCGTCTCCGCCGGCAGGTCCCTAGATAAAGCCTTTAACGCCGTGGCCTCGTAGACCGAGCAAATGGTACTCGACGATCTCGGGAGTTCTCTGCGGGGAACGCTGGATAAACTCCGCGGGAAGTCACGAATCAGCGAGGAAGACATCGATGAGATCGTCAAGGAGATCCAGCGGTCGCTGATCTCCGCAGACGTCGACATCTCGCTCGTCCAGGAGCTATCGGACAACATCAAAGAGCGCGCACTCGAGGAGGAACCCCCGGCCGGTACGCCGGCGCGGGATTTCGTCCTCCGGATCGTCTACGAGGAACTGGTCGATCTCATCGGCGAGTCGACCCACCTCCCCCTCGAGGAACAGACGATCCTGCTGGCCGGGCTGCAGGGGTCGGGGAAGACGACCTCCGCCGCGAAGATGGCCTGGTGGTTCTCGACGAAGGGACTGCGACCGGCGGTCATCCAGACCGACACCTTCCGGCCCGGTGCCTACGACCAGGCCAAGGAGATGACCCAGCGCGCCGAGGTCGACTTCTACGGCAACCCCGACAACGACGATCCGGTCGAGATCGCCCGCCGAGGGCTCGAAGAGACCAGCGAAGCCGACGTCCACATCGTCGACACGGCGGGTCGGCACGCGCTCGAGGACGATCTGATCGACGAAATCGAGGACATCGAAGGCGTCGTCGAACCCGACACGTCGCTGCTCGTGTTAGACGCGGCGATCGGGCAGGGCGCAAAGGAACAGGCCCAGCAGTTCGACGAGTCGATCGGCATCGACGGCGTCGTCATCACGAAGCTAGACGGGACCGCGAAGGGTGGCGGTGCGCTGACGGCGGTCGATCAGACCGACTCCTCGATCGCCTTCCTCGGGACCGGCGAGGAGGTACAGGACATCGAGCGGTTCGAACCCGACGGCTTCATCTCCCGGCTGCTCGGCATGGGCGATCTCGGCCAGCTCGCCGAGCGCGTCGAGCGCGCCATGCAGGAGACCGAGATGGAGGAAGACGACTGGGATCCCGAAGACATGTTGCAGGGTCAGTTCACCCTGAACGACATGCAAAAGCAGATGGAGGCGATGAACAACATGGGGCCGCTCGATCAGGTGATGGACATGATCCCCGGCTTCGGCGGCGGGATCAAGGATCAGTTGCCCGACGACGCGATGGACGTCACCCAAGAGCGGATGCGCAAGTTCTCGGTCATCATGGACTCGATGACCGAGGCCGAAAAGGAGTACCCGAAGGCCATCGGCGCGAGCCAGATCGAGCGCATCGCCCGCGGGTCGGGCACCAGCGAGGACGACGTCCGGGAACTGCTCCAGCAGTACAAGATGATGGAGAAGACGATCAAGCAGTTCCAGGGTATGGGCTCCGAACAGGAGATGCAGCGGATGATGAAACAGATGCAACAGGGCGGCGGCGGTGGCGGCGGCATGGGCGGCATGGGACCGTTCGGATAGCCCGCCGACGCCCGCCGCGATCGATCGCGCTTTCGGTCGAAAACTCGTCATCGATATCCAACAGCTATTCGAAGTCTCGAGTTATTCGTGCGACAGCTCCCTCGAGAAACACGTTTCTACCGTTCTCCATAATCACACACTATTGAAATGTTGGTCATCACGTTAAAGAGCGGTGAGTCCGATCCTCGAGTCGAATGAACCGTCGGCAGTATCTCGGTTACACAGGTAGCGGACTCGCGGTTGTGGCGTGTGCGGGTTGTCTCGGCGATTTCGGCGGCGACTCCAGCGGCGTCGAAGTCGACGATCGAACCGGCAAACGGGAACTGAGTCGAGCGGTCGGCGGGTTGAACGACGCCGCGATCGCGCTCGATACCGGGGACGAACTCGAGGACCCCGAAAGCGTCGACTTCGATCCGGAAGAACCCCGAACACATCTCGAGCAGGCACGGGACCACCTCGAGACCGCCGCGGACGAACTGCCGGACGATCGGGCCGGCGATATCGAGGAACTACGGGCGTACGCGGACGTTCTCGAGGGGTTGATCGATGTAACGGCGACAGTCACGGACGAGACGCTCGCCGACGACGCCGCCATCGTCACCGACACCATCGTGGGCGAGGGCGATCTCGACGACGCGAGGACGACGGTCGACGAGCGAACGGCGGCGATCGAGACGGCAGCGACGCGGTTCGACGAGACGAACGCGGCCCTTCAGGACCTCGACGCCGAGCGCCTCGAGGAACTCGCGGTCGTCGACCTCGAGGAAGTCGAGGCGGGCGCGGCCGCGCTCGGGGACGCCGTCGACTCGCTCGCAGCCCTCGGCGACGGCTACGACGCGATGCTCGCGGGCTATGCGGCCCTCGAGCGCGGACGCGAGCACGCGGACGCCGACGAGCACGACCGGGCCGAAACCGAGTTCGCCGACGCCGAATCCGAGTTCGAAACGGCCGTCGAGACGCTCGAGTCGGGAGCGGCGGAGTCGCCCAGCGGGTTCGCATCGTACTTCGAGACGGCGGGCTGCCAGAGCGGCCACCTTCGAACGGCGGCCGAACACTTCGCCGCTGCCTCGGCCGCTGCTGCCGACAGAAACGCCGCGGCCGCCCGCCGAAACCGTGCCGACGCGGAGGCGGCACTCGAGGATGCCGACGCCTGTACAGACGACTGACCGGCGGAATCGCCGGGAGACTCGACCTGTCGGTCGCAACCACGTGTCCGTCCGGGAGGATTATTCGTCGGCGGTCGCCCCCGTCTCGAACGCCGACTCCGGTGGCAGTTCGTCGATGAGCACGACGGAATCCCCGTCGAGGACGAGGGTATCGTCGCCATCGTAGACGGTCGTCTCGATCCGGTACTTCGAGTCGCCGAGGTCCTCGACGACCTCACAGACGGCGGTGACCCGGTCGCCGACGCCGATCGGCGCGAGAAAGCTGCTCTCCTGTGAGAGGTAGATCGTCAACCCGGGAAGCCGTGCGAGCGCCGCGCTGATCAACCCGTTCGCGAGCACGCCGTGGACGATCCGCGTCCCGAAGCGGGTTTCGGCGGCGTATTCCTCGTCGAGGTGAAGCCGGTTCGTATCGCCTGTGATCTCGGCGAACGCCTCGACGTCGTCCGCCGAAAGCTGCTTCGAGAAGCGGGCGACGTCGCCGACCGAGACGGTCGATTCGTCCTCGCCGCGGTACTCGAACTCCCAGTCGTCGCGTTCGTACTGGGTGTCGGTCCGGACCCGTCGTCGCGGCGGTTTCGTCTCGAGGCCGCCCCGCCGGTGAGCCAGATGCGGGACGAAGTACGAGAGTTCCGTCGTCGTGAGAATGCCGACGAGCGTACCGGTGTCGTCCGCCCCGTCGCGTTCGACGACCGGAAGGTGTTCGAGTCCGTCCTCGCGCAGCACCGACACGGCCTCGACGATCGACGTCTCCGGCGTGATCGTCTCGATCGGGGCCGACATCGTCTCGGCGAGCTCGAGCCGGCCGAGATTCTCGCGTTCACAGAGCTGCGTCGCGAAATCACCCTCCGTCACGATGCCGATCGGCTCGTCGTCACGCACGACGACGACGGAGCTAACCCCCTCGTCGCGCAACAGCGTCGCGGCCTCCGTCGCGGTCGCGTCGGGCGGTGCGGTGACGACGTCCGTGACCATGATCTCCGAGACGGGTATCGTGCCGTGCATGTCGGCATACCTATTCGTTCGTGGCACATTATCCCCCGCCCTCATGCTGCCGGTTGACCGTCGCAGCCGGACGACGCTCGAGCCGACCGGGACCTCGTCACGCCTCGCTCGTCATCTGTTCCCACAGCGACGGATAGTCCTCGATGCGCTTCCAGCCCGCGGCTTCGTCGACGTTCTCCTCGACGACGGTCACCGTCTCGAAGTAGTCGTCGAGGACCTCCTCGCGTTCCATCGCCAGCGGCGGCGAGCAGTAATCTTCCTCGACCCAGACGGCCTCCCCCGTCTTGGGGTCAAACCGGGCGTCGGTTAGCGATTTCGTCATCGCGCGACCGAACGGCTCCATCCGTTCGATGTCGCCGCTCTCGAGTCGGTCTCGCAACTCGGGCAGGTGGTCCAGTTTCGGTTTCGCACGCACGAACCGATAGGCCATACCGAACGCTACGGCCCCCATCGTGTTAAACTCGTGGCACGATCGCCCGACGCGTCGGATACTGTGAGAAACGTTACAAAAAGACGGTTCAGGAAACACTCATGTCGGTTTCGGCCCTCCGTTTCGATAGCACGATGACTGACTACGAACTGCCGCCGCTGCCGTACGCGTACGACGCACTGGAACCACACATCTCCGAACAGGTCCTCACCTGGCACCACGACACCCACCATCAGGGATACGTCGACGGGTGGAACAGCGCCGAGGAGACGCTCGCGGAAAACCGCGAGACGGGCGACTTCTCGTCTTCGGCGGCTGCGATCCGAAACGTGACCCACAACGGGTCGGGGCACATCCTCCACGACCTGTTCTGGCAGTCGATGGACCCCGAGGGCGGCGACGAACCGACGGGCGCACTCGCCGACCGCATCGAACGGGACTTCGGCTCCTACGAGGCCTGGGAGAGCGAGTTCCGCGCCGCCGCCGCCGACGCGAGCGGCTGGGCGCTGCTGGTGTACGACTCCTTCTCGAACCAGTTGCGCACCGTCGTCGTCGACAAGCACGATCAGGGCGCGCTGTGGGGAAGTCACCCCATCCTCGCGCTCGACGTCTGGGAACACTCCTACTACCACGACTACGGCCCGGACCGCGGCGACTTCATCGACGCCTTCTTCGCCGTCGTCGACTGGGACGAGCCCTCGAGTCGGTACGAGCAGGCCGTCGAACGCTTCGAGTAACTCACCCCTCGACCGGCCGGCCGTCTTCCGTGGGCGGCGCGATGTGATCGATGTACTCCTCGACGGTCGGCTCCTCGACGCGGACGCGAACGCTGATCTCGCCGAGTTCGTCCGGTTCGCCGACCGAGAAGTTGACCCGATCCTCGAAGGCCGCTTGCTTCTTGAGCGCAAAGGCAAACGTGTCTCCCTCGCGGTTGCCGAAGAACTCGCCGCGGGCCGTATCGAGGATCTCCTGTCGGTGCAGCAGATCCGAAAAGTGATCCATCGAGTGTGTTTCGCCCCTGATCTCCCCGAACTCCTCCTCGAGGTCGGCGTTCGGAAAGACGTTGGCGACGGCGTCCGCGACGCGACTCGTGACTTCGGTGTCGTAGACCGGTGCCGTGATCTCGACGTCGACGCGGTAGATATCGGTCATGACTGGTGTCCCTCCGTAGTCAACTCCTCGTCCGTTCGGCTTGATCCCTCCCGAATGACGGCCCGAATCCGATCGTGGAACGCCTCGAGCGAGTCGGTGTTCTCGACGACGACGTCGGCCCGATCCATCGCGTCGTCCATGCCGAACCCGCGTTCGCGCTCGTCGCGGGCGGCCAACCCCTCGCCGCCGTCGTCCTCGTCCGCGTCCCGGCCGCGGGCGTCGATCCGCTCGGCTCGAACCTCGAACGGGGCCTCGATACTGACGAGCGTAAACCGGTCGCCGAACCGCTCGGCGAAAACGTCGACCTCGGTATCGGAGCGAATGCCGTCGACTACCACCGTGTCGTGGTCCTCGAGTCGGTCCTCGATCATCGGGAGCGAGCGCTCGGCGATCGCCGCCGGCCCGTGCTCGTCGCGCAGGGCCTTGGCGACCTTCCCGTGGTCTTTCGTCGGGTCGAGGCCGCGATCGGCCGTTTCCTGGCGAACGACGTCACCCATCGTTACCACTGGGATCCCTTCCTCGCGTGCGACGGTGGCCGCCTCGCCCTTGCCGCTGCCGGGGAGACCCACCGTTCCGATGACGTGCATCGAGGAAACGTACCGGCGAGACGTGCATAAGGGCTGTGTTCGTCGCTCGACGCCCCGGCGGCCCCGCTCGCGTCTCGAAGCTCCCGACGGGATTCGGAACGAAAATCCACACCGCTTATACCGGTTGATCGAGGATTCCTACTCGAGGGCACGTAGCTCAGTCCGGATTAGAGCGTCGGACTTCTAATCCGACGGTCGTGGGTTCAAATCCCATCGTGCCCGTTACCGCAGTTCACGGTCGGATATGCAAGACGGCTCGGGGTTCGGGTCTATTGTCACCCACTCGAACCGCTCGATATCGTGGTGTTACATCACGGCCCTCTGCTCTGTCTGGCGATTCCACTTGATACGATGCGCCCGAGGACAATAAGCGCCTGACTATACGATCGATACCGATCGTGAGATCCATCGGAGCGATCCGAACACAACGTCGAGGTTTCGGAGTTCGATGGAACTGCTTGCGGTTGTACGTCGACGGAATCGGGTTCCTGAAGAGACACGAGTAGAATACAACGGTAACGCGGAGACGGTTGGTTCGTGTCTGCTCAGCAATCGTTCGACAGGGCCGGAAACCGAGCGTGTGCCAACCGAACGTGCCAGCGACAGCGAAAACCATCCATATTACAGAGTTGATAGCTATATGCCGCGTGTCATCGTGGGATGACTGCCCCGAGACAGCGGTACTCGACGGGGCGAAAGGGATACTATGGTCAGCGCAACCGAATCAGTCAGCGGCGTATTGCGCCGGACGATACTGAAAGCCAGCGCGATCACGACGGGCGCGCTCGCGGTCGGGACGCCTGCGGTCGCGGGCGAGGAAGACGAGGACGAAAACGGTGAGCACGACGACGACGGCGACCACGAGGGCTTTCAGGTCGAGATACTCGGGGAGCACGCGACCTTCCCGGACGACGTGGCCGCGACGTTCGAACTCACCTTCGCCGATGGTCAGGACGACGAGTCCATCGACATCGAGATGGACGATCCGTCGTCCGTCATCGTCGCCGAGGTGACCTGGGAGCCGGGGGCGAGATCCGGCTGGCACCAACACCCCGGGATGGCCATCGTCCACATGGTCGAAGGCGAAATCGAGTTCACCATGGCTGACGACTGCGTCAGCCGTACCTACGCGGCGGGCGATGCGTGGATCGATCCCGGTGCCGTTCACACGGCCGACAGCGAGGACGGCGCACGGGCTTACGTGATCTTTCTGGACATTCCCGAAGGGGAACCGGCAACGGAGTCGATACCGGCCGAGGACGTGGGCTGCTGACTCCAGTCCGGAACCCAACACGAGTCCGAATCAGTTCGGTCATCTTTTAGCGATCGGCGTCCCGGAAAGAGTGCTCGAGATCCCCGGACCGCCCAGTACGGCCGCCTCCGAACGTTCTCGAGACAAAAGCTCCGGTTCCCGCGGCCGCCGCCGGAGCCTGTTCGGGAATATATCTCACATACTCCACCATCTTCCAATTACGAAGTTTTATTGAAAAAAGGGACGCAGGGCGCGCATGGACTCGTTTCGATCCAGAAGAGAGGACGGTATCGATCGGCGGTCGTTCGTCTCGTTGCTCGGTGCCGGAACGGGGCCGCTCGCCCTGCCGGGAGCGGCGGGGACGTCGAGCGCCGATACGGGCGCAGGGACGAGCGCGAACGACGGGCTCGAGGCCCTGTCGTTTTACTCGACGGCCGCGCAGGTGAGCGCGGACGGCGGGCCGCTGACGGACGGGGACCACGTCGTCGCCTGGGCATCGACGGACGCGTCCGTCGTGATCGCGGACGACGGCACGGACGAGGGTGACGTCGTCCGCTACGAGGACGAGCGGATCCCCCTGATCGCACGGGACGGGAACGTGCTGGGGATCGGCAGCGCCGGCTTTCTCAGCGACGAGCACGGGGGGTTCGACGTCGGAAACGAGCAGTTCATGCTCAACGTCTGGGACGAACTGCTGGGACCGGACAGTACGGTCCTGTGGGACGAAAGCCACGAGCAGTACTGGGACCTCGCGAGCCACGGGATTTTCCGGCGCTACGCCGAGGGCAACGGCTACGAGCTGCGGGCGCTCGAGGAGTTCGAGACCGGCGGCGCGAGCCTCGAGTGTTACTCGACGGCGAGTCAGCTGTCGCCGGACGGGGGCGCGCTTACCGAAGCGGCCGTCGACGCGGCCGACGGGCTGGAGGTCCTCGCGTGGGCACCGGAGTCGGCGACGAACGGCGACCGGACCGGCGACGACGGGTACCACTATGCCGACGACGAGCGGATACCCCTGATCACACGGGACGACCGCGTGGTCGGGTTCGGTGCACCGCTCGTGACCGATGAAAGCGACCACGACGAGAACCGGACGTTCGTTCGCAACGTCTGGGACGCGGTGATCGACGGGGAGACGGTCTACTGGGACGAGAGCCACGACCAGTATTACGATACGGGGCGGTTCGAGACGTTTATCCACGAGGTCGAAACGGCGGGCTACACCGTCGAGGCTACCACCGATCTGCTCGCGGTGCTCGAGGGCGAGCGCGACGCCGACGCGGTCGTGATCACCTCGCCCGCGACGTCGCTCACCGACGCGGAACTCGCGGCCCTCGAGTCGTTCGTCGACGACGGCGGCGCGGTCTTGCTCCACGATCAGTCGGATTACGGCGACCACGACGAGACGGCGGCCCTGAACGAGATCGCCGACGCGCTCGGGCTCGGGTTCCGGTTCAACGCCGACCAGGTCGAGGACGACGCGACCGGCTGGGACGAGCACGTGTTCACGACGACGGCCATCGACGAAACGTACCTCGGGGGCGGGGCGTCGAGTCTCGCGGACGCGGACGGACTCGTGATCACCACGCCTCGGTGGGAGTTCGAGGAGCCGGAACTCGCGGCCCTCGAGTCGTTCGTCGAGGACGGCGGTGCCGTGTTCCTGTTCGATCAGTCCGACTTCGGCGGGAACGACCGAACGGCGGTCATGAACGACATCGCCGAGCGGCTGGATCTCGCCTTCCGGTTCAACGGCGGGCAGGTCGAAGACGAGACGCACAACGCGGGACCGGCGTACGTCCCGCTCGCAACGGCGTTTTCGGGACCGGAGGCCTACTTCGCGGCCCGTGACGGCGTCGGTATCGAGTTCGAACGGGACGGGGAGTACTACGGCCGGGTCGTCCGCGTGTTCGACGGCGACACCGTCGAGATCGAATTCGACACCGAGTACGGCTATCGCGAGAGCGTTCGGAACGTCGGCGTGGACACCGCGGAGACGCCGCCGTCGGACAACGACCCCGAGGAGTGGTTCGGCATCCCCGACGACGCCGACGACCACCTCGAGTCGTGGGGGAAGAAGGCAAGCGAGTTCGCGCTCGAACGGCTGGCACCCGACGGCGCGGGGATCGACGAACCCGATATCGAGGGCCGTCGCGTCACGGTGACGTTCGACGATTCGGAGCCGGTTCGGGGGAACTACGGGCGATTGCTCGGCTACGTCCACTACGATCCGGACGACTTCGAGGCGGATCCCGGCGACGGCTCGTTCTCCGAGACCTACAACCGGGAGCTGATCGCGGAGGGGTACGCCCGCGTGTACTCCTCTGGATTCGGGACACACGACGAGTTGGCCGCACTCGAGGAGGAGGCCCTCGCCGCCGGACGGGGCGTCTGGTCGGCGGCCGACCTCGACGCGCTACCGGAGAAACGCAACGACCCCGTCGACACCCTGTTCGTCCCGTCGGCCCGGAGCGTTCACAGCACTCGGAGCGACGACGGCCACCTGCCTGACGATCGGGTCCCGGTCGCGGCGTCCCCGAGCGCCGAACAGCGACTCGCGGCTGGCGTCGCGTACGACGGGGACATCCCGCTGGTCGGGGTCGACGAGCAACGCCGCGTCGCGCTGGTCGGCGGACTCCTGATCGACGAAGCGTACGAGGCCGACGAAGGGTTCGGCGTCGATACGAGCGGGTACGGGAACTTCCCGTTCCTGACGAACCTCATCGACTACCTCTCGGAAACCGACGGCGACGTGATCGTCGCCGGCGGCCAAGGACAGTTCGGTGCCGAGGGATCGCTCTCGCTCGAGGATTGCAGGTACTACCTCCGGTATCTCGAGGGCGTCGGGACGCGACTCCGGCAGATCAACGACCTCGCGGAGACGCTGCCCGCCGAGGAACGGACCCCGCGTGCCGTTCTGGTCACCGCGCCCGTTCGCGAACTCGAGTGGGAGGAACTGCTCGCCCTGCGCGAGTTCCGCAACGACGGCGGAGCCGTCGTCTTGCTCGGAAGCGCGGCCGCATCGACCGAACACACCAAGCACCTCAACGACCTTGCGTCCCGACTGCGGACGGACCTCCGGTTCAATCAGGACGCGGTCGTCGACGACGAGCGGAATCTCGCCGGCGATCCCACAGTGCTCGAGACGACGGCGTTCGACGACTCGTTCCCGCTGTTCGACGCCTACGAGCCGAACGAGGACGAGCAGCCGGAACGCGACGACACCGAGTGTCCGGGCAACAGCGGAACCGCACCCGGTCATCGCGGGAACAGCCCTGGAAACAGCGGAAACGCGCCCGGTCACGACGGTGTCTGTCCCGGCAACGCCGGAACGCCGCCGGGACACCGAGGGAACGGCCCGGGCAATAGCTGACGGCCCTCGACTACGGGTTCAGGCGGAAGCGCGCCGGTTCTCGAGGTCGGCCTCGAGCCGACTCGCAGCGTCGAGACGGAGGGCCTTCGCGCGCCGTCTCGAGAGTTGCGAGGTCCGCGATCCGATCGAATCCGGGTCGAGGAGACGATCGGCGAGTGGCTCGTACGCCGAGGGTGTAAAGCCGCGTTCCTGCAGATAGTACCGGACGGTCGCGTCCGCGATCCCGCCGGAGATGGCGGCGTCGGTGATCGTCTCGACGGTATCGAACTCGGGGAGTGACACGGGGTCGGCCCCGCCGTCGGAAGACGGCGATTCGGCGTCGCCGATCGTGGTACCCCGAGCGTCGGCGTGCGTGACGATCGATCGCACCGCGGCGGCGAGACGGAGGACCTGACTCGGCAGGGCCGCGTCGGGCGAGCGCCACTCGACCGTCGGCATCGCCTCGCGCAGCCGGACCGGCGTCCAGACCGCATCGTAGGGGTCGAACTCGTCGTCGAAGCGGGGCGGATCGACGCCGCGCTCGAGCGCCCGCTCGCGAAAGCACGCGTAGGCGTTCTCGAGGCGGGTCTCCCACTCCGCGACGCTGTCGACGTAGGGCCAGAGCTGTCCCTGCTCGGGGCAGGCGTCGTAACACGAGCGCCGGTAGAGAAACGGGCGCGCACACTCGATGAGTCGCTCGCCGCGGTAGTACGACGAACTGTTGACGAGCGCGAAGGCGGGATCGAGCGCCGTGAGCGTGTTGAGTTGATCGACGACGTTCGACCGTTCGAAGTGGATGTGCGTGCCGGCACAGACGCGGGCGTCGTCGAACGCCGGCCCCACGATCCGGCGCTGGAGGTCGGTCCCTCGCTTCTCGCGGTAGGGAATCTCCGACGGCCCGGCGTGCAACGGCGTCGCCAGCGGGACGAGCCGCTTGTCCTGCTCGTGGGCCGTCTCGAGCACGTCGGCGTGGAGCCCGACGAACTCGTCCCGGAGGGCGGTCAGCGACGTGCAGGGAGTGGTCTTGAGTTCGATCATCGGCTCGACGAACTCCGGATCGACCCGCTCGGAGACGTCGAGCAGCGCTTCGGGGGGTGCCAGATCGCCGTCCGTATCGACGACCCAGTACTCCACCTCGAGACTGGTTTTCATGGATATCGCTGTTGGATCGTGGTCCACGTCGGCCCTCGAGCAAGCCGTCACCGGGCCGCTACTGGTGGCCGGACGCCGATACCGGAACACGTATCGAGCGCACCGTCGTCGCCGGCGTCCGGGGCTGGTTCCGTGGTGTGGAGTACGGGATAGGGGGGTGCGACGTGAAGCCGCTGAGCCTGCGTGTGCCGGGCGGATCGACCCGCCCCGTCGAGCGGCGGCCGTAATCCGGCCTCAGCGGCCGATAACACCCGTGTTACGTGGTTGGGGCGGCGTCTCTGCTGGATTCATGGCGGTGCAGTAACACTGTGTGACTACCAGTGGACGACACGACCCGATGCCCGACACCGGGGGTGAGAGCCGCCGACGACGATACTGCTGGCACAGCACTCAACCGGCTCTCGAGCGTCCGTCGATGCCGCGGCCGCGATATCGACGGTCCCGACGGCACGCCCCGTCGGCGAACCGACCGCAGCGACCACCGAACTCCGATAATGTCCGACGAATCCCACCATCCAGTCACGACCGACCGACCCGACAGTCCGTTTCAGACGACGGGAACCGACCACATCACCATCTGGGGGAGCAACGCCGAGGATACGATCGCGTTCTACCGCGACCTCCTCGGAATGCCCCTCGTGTTGCGACAGCCAAACCTCGACGACCCCTCCCAGACACACCTGTTCTTCGATACGGGTGACGGACGGATCCTGACGGTGTTCGTCAGCGACGACCGGCCGTCGAACCCGCGGGGACAGCGCGGCGGCGTCGGAGCCGTCCACCACCTCTGTTTCAGCGTCGATCCCGACACCTACGAGGACGTCATGGCGGCGCTCGAGGACGCCGGCCACCGGTACAACGTCTTCGATCGAGGGATCTTCCACTCGATCTACACCACCGACAACAACGGACTGGTCATCGAACTCTCTGCCGACAAGTACGAGATCCCGGACGACCGCCGCGGCGAGGTGCTGGCGACGGCCCAGCGACTCCGCGAGGAGGACGGCGCGGAGTACGCCAAGGACGACCATCTTCGGAGAGCGATCGAGGCCGTCGGTCTCGAGGTCGTCGAGTACGACCTGCCGGACGCCAGCGCGGGCGTCGGGGGTGTCGAATGACCGACGACGGCCCCCATCAGGACCAGCGGCTCGTCACCGGCGGCACGCCGCTCGAATCCGCCGAGGCGGCGCTCGTGCTCGCCCACGGACGCGGTGCGACCGCCCGAGGGATGATCCAGTTGGCCGACGAGGTCCACCGCGAGGGCGTCGCGTTCCTCGCGCCGCAGGCGGCCGGACAGACGTGGTACCCCGACTCGTTTCTCGCGCCCGTCGAACGGAACGAGCCCGGCCGAACCTCGGGACTGCAGGCGATCGCGGACGCGATCGACGAGGCCGGAGACGCCGGGATTTCGCCCGAGCGCGTCATGCTGGTCGGCTTCTCGCAGGGCGCGTGTCTCGCCAGCGAGTTCCTCGCCCGAAACCCGCGACGCTACGGCGGGCTCGCCGCCCTGAGCGGCGGCCTCATCGGCGAGGAACTCGACGACGAGTACCCCGGCGATCTCGAGAGCACCCCGGTTTTTCTCGGCTGTAGCGACGTCGATCCCCACATTCCCGAGACGCGAGTCCGCGAGACGGCCGCCGTCTTCGAGTCGATGAACGCCGACGTGACGATGCGACTCTACGAGGGAATGGGCCACGGCGTCAACGAGGACGAGCTCGAGGCCGTCGCCGAGATGGTCGGGGCTCTCGTCGCCTGACGCAGGGTTCGGAACGCGCTCGACGAGGAATACCGTCCGTATCGGGGGTCTCGGTCCCGCGCCTTTTTGAGCGGGAGATGTGTGGGATAGCTTATGATAGAACGGAGCTCACCACCGTGGGATCACTCCTTACGACGTTCAGCATCCGCGTCGTCGTCTACCTGAGTATATTCGCCGGCATCGAGATCGTCAACAACAGGAGGGCCAGCGACGCGTAGTTCCACCCCGTGACGGGACGTACTTCGGGCGTGTGAAAAGGTTCGTATCTTCTCGAGGCCCTCACGGATTCGACGACCGTCATAACGGAGTTCTCAACGGCACGGAACGCGTCCCATCGCCGCCTGATTCCGCTCGCGGTGATCGATTCGAGGACGGCCTCGAACGTCGAAAGCACCCGGTTACCGTACTCGTTTCGTACTGTCGCCTGCAAATTCCACAACGACTATACTACCGGTAGCGAAAATTTCGTAACTCATGGATTCGGAATTAGGGACTCTTGCTCGAGAGTTGTCGAGACCGTACTACGACGATGCCCTCCCGGCACACGATCGGTTCCACGCCAAACGGGTCCGGGAGTTGTCGCTTCGGCTGGCAAGCGAGTGCGAGGGATCGGTCGAGAGGGACGTCCTTTCCGCAGCGGCGTGGTTTCACGACATCGGGCGGCCGCGGGAGCGGACGGGGGAGATCGACGATCACAACGACTGGGGCGCGACGGAAGCGGCGACACTGCTCGAGGCCGAAGAGGTCGCATCCGACCGGATCGAGGCCGTCACACGCTGTATCCGAGCGCACAGTATTCGGTCGCGCTCCCCGGAACCGGAGACCCTCGAGGCGAAACTCCTCTTCGACGCGGACAAGTTGGAAGCGACCGGAGCGGTCGGGATCGTTCGGCTGGCCTGTATCGTCGGCGAGCGATCGGGACGGGCAGGCGAACGGTACGCGGTGCTCGACAGGCCGTCGGGGCACGGGATGGCGGCGTCCGACTGTCCGGACATCACGCTCCTTCGGGAGTGGGCGACGGAGCGGCTGGACGCGTTGTACACGGCACCCGGACGCCGCCTCGGCGAGTCCCGGCGGGAGGTCATGGCGGAGTTCTTCGCGCAGTTCGAGCGCGAAAGCCGGGCGGAGGACGAATAGCGGCGCTCAAGCCGCCACCGACCGCCGCTCCCGGTTGTGGTCGCAGTCACAGTCCGCGGCCCCGATGGCAGTCCCGACGACGGCGACGAATACTAGCACGGCCTCGATGCGATCCGCCGGAGCCGGCCGACTCGAGCGCGCTATGCCGCCTATCTCCGTTATTTCTGGAATGATCCAGTAGGTATAAGTGAAATAACATTAACAATCAGAATGGAAGCCCGTCTCCATCGGGGTACACAAATGCCCCGGGTGCAAGGACACCCGAGACGCGGCTTCCAAACCCTCCGAGGTTTGAAAGCATGATTCCGTACATTCTGACGGGATATAAACGTCCCGCAAGCCCGTGGAACAGCCTCTCCCGAACAGCAGCGCGCTCGAGCGGCCACTGGCCGCGATGGTGGTGAGTCCGATGGACGAAACCGAAACCGCCGACCGGTCCGTCGCGGAGCCGGGTAATCGGCTCGAGTCGACCCACCCGACGCCGCCCGCGAACTGCCCGCTCTGTGGCCGGTCGCTGACGACGGTCACGATCCGCGGGCCGATGGAGGGAATCGTCAGTCCCTGTGGCTGCCGGCTGCCGCCGAAGGTGCTCTTGGACGGCTGACGGTCGCGCCGTCCGTCTCGAGTCCCGACGACAAGCCGGAGGCGGGGCCGTTGCGGCCGAAGCGTCAGAACGCGTCACCGCTCCCACTCCTTCGGCGTCTCCGATTCCGTCGACATCTCCCATTCCGACCCGAAACCGGGACTCGAGGTCGGCGGGCGCAGTCCCACGGTCGACCCCGGTTTGCTTCGCGGATTGAAAATTGTAATAAAGCTTTTATTACACAGCACACAACTAGGAATCGTAGGCACTGACCCCGGCCCCGAACGACTCCCGGCGCGCCGGTCTTTTGTCGTCGGCCGATCCGACATCCCATCCGACTCGAGACCCATCGTCACGTCGGACGGGCCGTCGGCGACGGCCGCCCACGCGAAAACGTCGATGAAAAAGCCGCTCGTTCCCGTCGTCACTCGCGGTTGCTACTCCTCGAAGACGAACGTCCCACTCCGAACTTTTTCCGCTCAGGTTGCCTTCGGCAACCGTTCGCGCAAAAACTTCGATGAAAAAGCCGCTCGTTCCCGTCGTCACTCGCGGTTGCTACTCCTCGAAGACGAACGTTCCGTCCTCCTGAACCCGTTCGCCGTCGACCTCGATGAACGAATCCTCGCTCATGTCGACGATCATGTCGACGTGGACCGCGGAGTCGTTGGCCTCGTTGCCCTCGCCGACGGTGTCGTCGTAGGCCCGGCCGACCGCCATGTGGACGGTGTCGCCCATCTTCTCGTCGAACAGCATGTTGTAGGTGAACCGGTCGATGTCGCGGTTCATCCCGATTCCCAGTTCGCCGAGGCGGCGCGCGCCGTCGTCGGTGTTGAGTACCTCGGTAAGGACGTCCTCGTTTTTCGCCGCCGAGTGCTGGACGACCTCGCCGCCCTCGAACTCGAGGTAGACGTCCGTGATCTCCCGTCCCTGATGGTACAGCGGCATATCGAACAGTACCTCGCCCTCGACGCTGTCGGGTTCGGGAGCGGTGAAGACCTCGCCGCCCGGCAGGTTGTGCTCGCCGTGGTCGTTGATCGTCGGGTTCCCGTCGACGGACATCGTCACGTCGGTCGTGTCGCCGCTTTTGATCCGGACTTCCTCGGCGGGATCGAGGATTTCGACCATGTTCGCCTGGTGTTCGCGCTGTTCCTCCCAGTCCTTGTTGACCGCGTCCCAGACGAAGTTCTCGTAGACCTCCGTGGACAGCTCGGCGAGCTGGGCGTTCGCCGGTGCAGGGTACTGGGTGAGACACCACCGCTTGCCGAGGCGCTCCTCGAGGATCGGGCGCTTTGCCTGCTGGTAAGCCGCGCTGGTTTCGGGATCGACGTCGCTTGTCTGGGTGACGTTGTCGCTTGCCCGAATGGCGATGTAGACGTCAGTGTGTTCGATGAGCGCGAGTTCGTGCTCGGGGGTTTCGAACTCGCCGTCGGCCGCGCGGAGGAAGGCACGACGCTGGCGTTTGCCGGCACGCTGGGTCGTCGTGAGCGGGTTCGCGCCGTAGTCCCCGACCACTTCGTGGAGCGCAACGACCAGATCCTCGGCGACGGGATGGGCGTCGATGACGACGTTGTCCCCCGCCTGCAGATCGACCGAATGGCTGGCGATGATCTCGGCGTGTTCGCGGATGCGTGGATCCATAGCTGGCAATTTCTGCCACCGGAGGGAAACTATTTTCGAATCGAAATACGACAGCGCGAGCGACTGTCGAACGGATTCGCTCATCGATCACTCCCGCCATCAGCCAGAACCACCCCCAGATAGATCGACGCGAACGCACATCCCGTGCCGACGAAAAACGCGACGGTAAACGGCGACTCGAGAGCGACCGCGCCGTCCTCGAGCAGCCAGCCGCCGAATCCGACGACGAGCAACGCAAACGCCAGGGTTCGTAAGGCGAGGACGAGACGGGTAGCGCGGGTGTACTGCCGCGTCGTGGCATCGGATTCGGACATGGAGTCACCCGACCCGAGGGCGACCGTCCGGCGGCTTCGATCCGGTCCGATAGTCGAACTCCCCCCTGAACGAGGTTGTCGCCGTCAGTATCAGCGTAAACGGTGCGACGAGTCCGACGGCGATCTGGAGCGGGGAACCCATACTAGTTCGTCCGTCAGTATTCGTGTTGAAATTTCCGCTCGGTTGTCATCGTCGGTTCCCGGACCGACCCCGCTACCCGAGGTCGCACTGGCGCTCGAGGCAACCGAGCGAGCGTTCGGGACGGCAACGGACGGACAGGTCGCCGACTATTTCACCCCGCAACTCGCTACGTCGACCATGATCGATCTGCGCTCGGATACGGTGACGAAACCCGACGAGGAGATGCGCGAGGCTGCCCGTACCGCCGAGGTCGGCGACGCCGTCTACGACGAGGACCCGACGGTCAACGAACTCGAGAGACGAGCGGCCGATATCGTCGATATGGAGGCCGCACTGTACGTTCCGTCGGGGACGATGGGAAACCAGATCGCGGCTCGCGTCCACACCGAACGCGGTCAGGAAGTGCTCGCCGATCGAAAGAGCCACGTCGTCACGTACGAACTCGGCGGCTTCGCCCAGCACGCCGCGTTGCAAGTCCGGATGCTCGATGCCGGTCCGCGGGGCGTCCCGACCCCCGAACAGGTCGCCGCGGGCTACATCGAGGAGGACCTCCACCGAGCGGGCACCGGACTGCTCTGTCTCGAGAACACGCACAACGCCCGCGGCGGACTCGCGATCGAACCTGCGGCCATCGCCGACGCGGCGGCGGCGGCCCACGAGCGTGACGTTCCGGTCCACCTCGACGGAGCGCGCCTGTTCAACGCCGCGACGGCCCTCGACGTTCCGGGTACCGATCTCACGGAGCCGGTCGATTCGGTCATGTTCTGTCTCTCGAAGGGGCTGGGTGCGCCCGTCGGCTCGATGCTCGCGGGTTCGGCCGAGTTCATCGACGCGGCACGCCGAACGCGGAAACTGTTCGGCGGCGGACTCCGACAGGCCGGACTCATCGCCGCGCCGGGGCTGTGTGCCCTCGAGAACGTCGACGATCTCGAGACGGATCACGAGAACGCTCGGCGACTCGCGGACGGGCTCGCGGCTATCGACGGTTTCGATGTCAAAGCGCCCGAGACGAACATCGTTCTCGTCGACGTCTCCGAGACGGGACGCGAGCCCGAAGCCGTCCTCGAGCGGCTTCGGGAACGGGATGTCGTGGCAACGCAGTTCGGACCGACGACGGTGCGGTTCTGTACACACCGGAACGTCGACCGCGAGGACGTCGATCTCGCGCTCGATCGGATCGCGGAGACGTTCGGCTAACGCCGGGAACATCGGCCGAAGCTGTCGATCGTGCGGGCGGCTCTCAGCGGCCTTCCATGCCGTCGCGGAACTCGAGGATCGTCCGACGTAACAGCAGGTACGAGAAGAAGACCAGCGAGAGCAGGATTACGACGACCGCGATGATGACCGGATCGTCAGGGATGAGGCCCAGCATACGCGGCCGGTACAGTGTCAGTGTGCAAAACCGTTTCGACGTTGTACGAGCGGGCCGAGAACGACGGAGCCGGTC
Organism: Halopiger djelfimassiliensis; assembly: GCF_000455365.1. GTDB lineage: Archaea > Halobacteriota > Halobacteria > Halobacteriales > Natrialbaceae > Halopiger_B > Halopiger_B djelfimassiliensis. The sequence continues at coordinate 145,749 of NZ_HG315687.1, read as the reverse complement.
GCCGGACTGCAGGTAACTAAAACCGGATTTTTACCTTACGCTGACTATATCCGTTGACCCACCGTAGACTGAGATGCGGCTCGATCATCGGCCTCCGCCCGAGACGATCGAGAACAGCCCAGCCGTAGCGTACCGTCCCCGTCTTCCGACAGCCCGTGCGCCCCGTTTGGTCCCTCGCTGACGTTCCGCCCTCCGCTGTCGCCCTCCGAGACGACCCCGCTGACGTCGATGACGGACGCTATCGAATCCGCCCGCAGTCGATCACTTCTGTCGAACCTCGAACGACTCCACGAGCGTCCCGTCCGGTTCGCGGATCGTCCCCTCGAGCACGTCGTCACCGTCCTCGAGAACGGCAAACCCCGGCCTGTGACCGCGTGGCTGGGCGTGACTGCCGGGATTGACCAGCAACACGTCGTCGGTTTCGGTCACCGTCGGGCGGTGGGTGTGGCCCGAGACGACGACGTCGGCGTCCCGCGAGCGTCCGAACATCGCAAGCCCCGTTTCGCCGCCGTCGCGGCGGTGTGTTACGGCAAACCGGACGCCGGCCGCTTCGACGACCCGGGCCGTCGGCAACCGCTCCCGGATCGCCGCACCGTCGGCGTTCCCGTGGACCGGAAACAACAGGTCGCACGTTTCCTGAAAGGCCTCGAGCGCCGCCTCGCTGGTGAAATCGCCCGCGTGGATCACCGTCTCCGCGTTCCGGGCCGCGGACAGGGCGTCGCCCTCGAGTTCGTGACCGTGGCTGCTGTGCGTATCGGCGAAGATCGCGATCATGGCCGGAACTTCGAGACCGGGCGTGACGTTCCTTTCGACCTGCTATCGAGCGGTCACGTCGAGGGATCGCCCCCATCGGCGCTGTCGTCGTAGCCGGCGACGACCGTGGTTCCCGGTGGTCGATCGTTCAACACCGCCTCGACGGTCGTCTCCGCGAGGTCGACGGTCGAGAGCAACGGTTCCCAGCCCTCGTCGGTTTCGGCCGCGACGGCAACGTCGGTCGGACTCGCCCCCGGCGGAAGTTCCGACGGATCGTAGACGAGCGACACGCGAACGGCCTCGATCGCTTTCAGTTCGTCGAGCGCGACCAGATCGACGGGTTCCGAGAGCGCGTCGACCGGCGGCTCCCGCGCGCTCTTTGCGAGGCCGAACGCGTCGGGGACGACGCCAGCGACGACGGCGACGCGAGCGCCGGCCGACTCGAGTGTGAACTCCGCGATGTTGCTCGAATCGTACCCCGGGATGGTCATATTCGAGGCGTTGGCTTGGACACGTTTGTCGCTGTACCGCGCGATAGCCGGCCGGGGATCGCTGACGGCGACGTGAAACCGCGGGCTACCGCTGGGAACCGCCCTCCGTCCCGTCCGGCTCGACACCGGCGAGGACCGAGACCCAGTTCGCTTCGGTCTCGACGAACAGCGGATCGAACCCGACGTCCGTGACGATCGAGCGGATTTCGTCCGCGCGGTAGTACTCGAAGTGCCTGTCGCGTGACTCGCCGACACTCGTCGGGGCGCGTTTGACCAGGAGGAAAGCGACGCCGTCGGGACGGAGCACTCGGCGGAACTCGCGCAAGGTCGCGGTCGCGTCCGATCGGGGGACGTGCAGGAACGACGCGGAACTCCAGACGCCGTCGAACGCCGCGTCGTCGAACGGCAGATCACGCATGTCGCCCCGGACGAACGACGCCCTCGAGTCGCGGTCGCGCGCCGCCTGCAGGAACGACGACGTCGGATCGAGCCCGGTTACGTCGTACCCGGCGGCTTCGAACGTCGAAACGTCCGATCCGGGGCCGCAGCCGACGTCCAGCAGTCGGTCACCGGCGAGCGCGTCGAAAAACGGCTCGCCGTACCGGGCGGCGACCGATTCGGACCGGTACTTCCGGACGTACGCGTCGGCGTTTGACTCGTATTCCTCGATCGTTCCGGAGATCGGATCCATAATTCTACGTTTCAAATGTCGATAACATACTCGTTGGGGTGACGATCCGGAACGAACGCCAACAGTCACGCGAGACGAATCCTTTTATCGCAGTGGGAACCTATCGTACGCTGTGTCCGACACAGCCGGGTACATGCGCTTTTTCCCGTACGACCAGCCCTACGAGAACCAGCGCGAGGCGATGGACCGCATCTACAACTCGCTGGTGCGTGGGCAGGACGTCCTCTTCGAGGGGGCCTGCGGAACGGGGAAAACGCTCTCGTCGCTCGTGCCGGCCCTCGAGGTCGCCCGCGAGGAGGACAAGACGGTCGTCATCACGACCAACGTCCACCAGCAGATGCGCCAGTTCGTCGCCGAAGCCCGCGCGATCACCCGCGAGGAGCCGATCCGTGCGGTCGTCTTCAAGGGCAAGGGGTCGATGTGTCACATCGACGTCGGCTACGAGGAGTGTCAGGCGCTGCGGGACAACACCCGTGCGCTGGTCGACGCCGAACGCGACAAACGGCAACTCGAGCGCCGCCAGCGCGAACTGCTCGCGGAGAGCCAAAGCGGCGACGAGGCCGCGGCCGACGCCCGCAGCGCCGTCATGGACGAACTCGAGACCATCGAGGACCGGCTCGAGGACCTCGAGGACCAGAACGTCTGTGACTACTACCGAAACAACCTGACACGGGACACGGACGGGTTTTTCGGCTGGCTGTTCGACGACGTCCGGACGCCGGACGACATCTACGAGTACGCCGAGCAACGACAGCTGTGTGGGTACGAACTCCTCAAGGAAGGCATCGAGGGCGTCGATCTGGTCGTCTGTAACTACCACCACCTGCTGGATGGCACGATTCGGGAACAGTTCTTCCGCTGGCTGGGCCGCGATCCCGAGGACGTCATCGCCGTCTTCGACGAGGCCCACAACGTCGAGGACGCCGCCCGCGAGCACGCGACCCGGACCTGTTCGGAGCGAACCTTCGACGCCGCGCTGGACGAACTCGCCGATACCGACGACCCGCGCTCGGAGGACGCCGCGAACGTCCTCTCGGCGTTTCACCGCGCGCTCGTCGAGACCTACGAGGAGTCGTTCGGCTTCGGCGAGCGGGAACGGATCGACGAGAACTGGGAGGACGTCCCCATCGCCAACGAGGATCGCCGTGACGACCTCACGATGGAGTTCCTCCAGCGCTACTCCGGACAGGGGATCGAGGCGGATCTCGAGGCGGCGATGAAGCTCGGGCAGGAACTCGACGAACAGTACGAGCAAGCCTACCGGGAGGGCGAAACCGCCACGCGAACGGAGTGTCAGACCCTGCAGGCAGGGGCCTTCGTCAGCGCGTGGATGAACGAGGGCGCAAAGGAGGGCCTGTATCCGGTCGTCTCCGTCACCCGCGACGCCGGAACCGACGAGGTCTACGGCCGAGCGGAGCTGTACACCTGTCTCCCGCGTCAGGTCACCGGTCGCCTGTTCGAGGAGGTGTCGGCGACCGTGTTGATGAGCGCAACCCTCCAACCGTTCGATGTGACCGAGGACGTACTGGGGCTCGAGGATCCGGTCACGATGGCCTACGGGCTGCAGTTCCCCGCGGAAAACCGCCGGACGTACGCCGTCGAGACGCCGCCGCTTTTCGCCTCGGATCGGGACGACCCGGCGGTTCAGGAGGAAGTCGCCGAGACCATCCACGACGCCGCTCGCATGACCCCCGGCAACACGCTCGCGTTCTTCCCCAACTACGGCGAAGCGTCCCGGTACGCCGAGCGCCTCGAGCGGCGGGGCGAAACCGTCTATCTGGACGAGCCGGGCGTGGCCGTCGAGGAGGAACGACAGGCGTTCGTCGACGACGACGACGCCGTGCTGTGTACGTCGCTGTGGGGAACGCTCGCGGAGGGGGTGAGCTTCGACGGGGACGATGCCCGCACGGTGCTCGTGGTCGGCGTCCCGTACCCCCACCTCGACGACCGTGCCGAGGCCGTCCAGGAGGCCTACGACGCGGCGTTCGAGGGAACGGAGACGGGCTGGCGCTACGCCGTCGAGATCCCGACCGTCCGAAAGACGCGGCAGGCGCTGGGTCGGGTCATCCGCTCGCCGGAGGACGTCGGCGTTCGTGCGTTGCTCGATCGGCGCTACTCGGGGTCGGCCAAATCGGATCTCGGAAGATACAGCGTCAACGGCACGTTCCCTCACGAGGAACGCGAGGAACTGCTCGACATCGAACCGGAGAAGCTCAAGTTCGCGATGCTCAACTTCTACGGCGATCACGGCGCCTACGACGGCGACACGCCGTCGCCCTGAGAGAAACGCCGACCGGAGACTCTCGCCGTCTGTCTGCGGGCCGGAGACCGGTTACTCGATGGTGACGTGTGCGACGCCGTTCGTCACCATCGCGACGTGTGTGCCACCGTGATCGACCGTCAGATCGAACGTTTTCGACTCCGAGACGGACCACGTATCGATCACGCCTTCCTCGGCGTGATCGAGGCGAAACGAGATCGAGTCGCGTTCCAGACCCGATTCGTCCTCCGGCTGGCGTATTTCTTCGACCGTGACCGACACGGTCAGTTCGGCCCCTTCCGAGGCCGAGAACTCTACCCGTTCGTCCTCGCCGATCGTCGTATCGACTCCGTCGTCGGCGAGGAGGCCGCTGCAGCCGGCCAACGGAACCACTGCCGCGAGCGAAAGTGCCGTTCGTCGACGCATGCGACGAGATACCGAGACACGTGTATAATAGCTTCTGGCCGCTCGAACGCGGATGTCAGGCCGGCAAGGAGACACGGCTCACTGGGAGTTTGTACGCCCCGTCCCAGAACTCGAGTTCGCTGACCGTCCACCGGATCGGATCGATGTCCCGCTCGGCGAGCCGGCGGGCGGTCTCGAGATCACCGCCGCGGGCCAGCGTCACGTGGGGGACGTAATCGGTCCCCTCGAGGCCGTCGACCGCCTCGAAGGAGTCGGTGAGATCGGCGTGGATCGTCTCGAGACCGGGACTCTCGACGGCGAGGTAGACGACGGGAGCCGAGCCGAGCGGCGGGTCCTCGAAGTAGTCGATACCCGTAATCCGCGCCTCGACGGCGGGTGCGCCCTCGAGCGCGCGGTGTGTGCGGTGCTGAAGCTGGGCGACGTGGTCGGCGTCGCCGAGGCGCTTGAGCAGACACGAGTGGTCCTCGCGGACGGTGTCGAACCCGACCAGCTCGGGGTAGAGCTCGTTTGCGAGGGTTCGAACGCGACCGGGGACCGGAACGTTGACGCTGTACACTGCACTCACGGTAGGAGCGGTCGACGTATGAGTCTAGCGTTCTCTCGAGTCCTCAGAGCCGGTCGAGCAGCCACAGGACGACGACGAGGCCGACGACCAGCAACAGGAGCGGACGCAACAGCTGGACGGCCCAGCTGAAGAGGATCCCGACGATCTCGAGGACCAGCAGGACGGCGACCAGCGCGAGGACGATCTTCAGGAGCGTCTCGACCGCGAGCGAGCCACGAATGTCGAGCATATACGTTCGGATACGAAGACCGGTTTGAAAAACGCTCCGTCGGGACCGTCGGAAAGACCTATTTAGCCGGCACGGGGAGTGTGACGTAATGGATGTAAGGGGGCTACGGGCCCTGCTTTGCGTGTTCGTAGTGGTTGGGTGCTTGGTGGCGCTCGTTCCGGCGGCCTCGCAGTCCGCGCTGGGGGAGACCGGGGTACAACGAGTGACGCTCCAGGAAGAGCCCACCGAGAGCGAGCAGCTCGACGAGGCCGACGAGGTTCATATCGACGTCTTCCTCCACGAGAACAGATCGGCGACGTTCGTCATCGATTACCGGTTCGAGAACACGTCGGCGGAGTCGTGGGAGCGGCTTCAGACCGGCGTGGAGGAGAACCCAGATGCGTACGCCGCCGCCGAGAGAGCCGACTGGACCGAGATCCTCGAAGCCGGTGAGAGCAAGACGGAAGAGACGATGGAAATCACGAACGTCTCGGTGACCACCGAGACGAGTTCCGCACCGCGACATCTCGGCCACGTCGAGTTTACGTTCGAGTGGCAATCGTTCGCCTACGTCGAACTGAATCGAATGGAGGCCGGGAGCGCGCTGGCGGGCTTTACGCTCGTCGACGACACGACGTTACGGGTCTTCCCGCCCGACGGGTACGTCGTCCACGAGGTCGAACCGACGCCGGACGATCCGCCGGAGGACGCGGTTTTCTGGGCCGGTGACGGGACCGAATTTACCGACGACCAGCCGTTGATCGTGATGATCGAGCAGTCCGAGGACGGCGAAACGCCGGCCGGCGGCGACGGCGGACCGTCGATGCCGTGGCTCGCCGTCCTAGCTGCACTCTCGGTGCTCGTGACCGTCGGTGCTGTCGGGTGGTGGCTCACCCGCGACCGTCGCGAACAGCCGACCGGCGGCGCGAACGGGACCGCCCACGCGGTAACCGATGGGGCGGCGGACCGCACCGAGTCGAACGGGCCGCCGCCGGAGCTGCTGAGCAACGAAGAACGCGTCCTGCAGCTGCTCGAGAGGCGGGGCGGCCGGATCAAACAACAGGAAGTCGTCTCGGAACTGGACTGGACCGAAGCCAAGACGAGTCAGGTCGTCGGCGGACTGCGGGAGGACGGCGAGATCGAAGTCTTCCGGATCGGCCGGGAGAACGTCCTCACCCTGCCGGACGAAGAGATCGAAGAGTGACAGGTAACGCTTGCCACTCGAGTAGGGTTTAAGTAGCTTCGGTTTCTTATGCGGTACCAATGAGCCGCTCCGTCGGTCGTTCGGTTTCCGTTTTCGGTACCGATGGAGCCGTCGCGCCGCGACGACCGCGACGACCGGGCCGTTGAGCCCGTACTACATTACTCACCCTTGCCCCGGTTGCTTTCGATTCCCGAAAATCCTCGATTTTCTCGCGTAGAGTGCTCTATACCACTAATTTTCGTAATCTTAACCAATGAATTTAAGTCCCTCCTGCCGTTTCACTCGAGTACGATATGACCCGCGTGGCACTTGCGTTCTCGGGCGGCCTGGACACGACTGTCTGTGTGCCGCTGCTCGAGGAGGAGTACGGATACGATGACGTGATCGGCGTAACAGTAGACGTCGGCCAGCCGGCCGAGGAGTTCGCCGAAGCCGAAGAGACCGCCGAAGCGCTCGACCTCGATCACTACGTGGTCGACGCGAAAGACGAGTTCGCACAGCTCTGTCTCGAGAGCGTTCGTGCGAACGCGACCTATCAGGGCTACCCGCTGGGAACGGCGCTTGCCCGCCCCGTGATCGCGAACGCGATCCTCGAGGTCGCACGCGAACAGGACTGTACCGGCATCGCACACGGCTGTACCGGGAAGGGAAACGACCAGTTGCGCTTCGAAGCCGTCTGGCGTGACTCCGATCTCGAGGTGATCGCGCCCGTCCGCGAACTCGGCCTCACGCGCGAGTGGGAACAGGAGTACGCGGCGGAGAAAGGACTGCCCGTCGAGGGCGGCAACGAGGGCGACTGGTCGATCGACACCAACCTCTGGAGTCGCTCCGTCGAGGGCGACGACCTCGAGGACCCGAGCTACGTCCCGTCGGAGGAGATCTACGACTGGACCAGCCCACCCACCGGCGAGAGTCAGGAGATCGAGATCGTCTTCGAGGAGGGCTATCCCGTCGCCGTCGACGGCCAGCAGTACGAACCCGTCGACCTCATCGAGTCCCTCAACGACCTCGCCGGCGCGTACGGCGTCGGGCGGACGGACACGATGGAGGACCGCATGCTCGGGCTGAAGGTGCGCGAGAACTACGAACACCCCGCCGCGACGACGCTTTTGAACGCCCACGAGGCCCTCGAGGGGCTCGTACTGACCCAAGAGGAACGCGAGTTCAAGCAGTTGATCGACCAACGCTGGTCGAAGAAGGGCTACGAGGGGCTGATCGACGCGCCGCTGGTCGACGCGCTCGAGAGCTTCATCGACGAGACGCAGACGCGCGTGACGGGGACGGTGACGATCCGCTTCGAGGGCGGACAGGCCCGTCCGGTCGCGCGTGACAGCGAGTTCGCGGCCTACTCGGCCGAACACGCGTCCTTCGACACCGAAACGGTCGGCAAGATCGAGCAGGCCGACGCCACCGGCGTCGCGAAGTACCACGGCTTCCAGCGTCGCCTCGCGAACGCGGTATCGACGGCGGACGAGGACGACGACGCCGTCGAGATCGCCACCGACGGAAGCGGCACTGAGTGACCATGACCGGAGAGAAAGCCCACGAGATGGTGGCCGACGGTGACGGCATCGACGGCGACGAGAGCGTCGTCCGGCGAGACCGCTTCAGCGGCGGCCCCGCCCGGAGCTTTCTCTCCTCGCTCGAGGCGGATCGCCGGATCTTCGAGGCGGATCTGGCGGTCGACCGGGCGCACGTCCTCATGCTCGCCGAACAGGGGATCATCGAGGACGACGTGGCGGGGCAAATCCTGACGGCGCTCGACGCGATCGAGGTCGACGGCCACGGCTCCCTGCCCGACGGCGAGGACGTCCACGAGGCGATCGAGACGGCCGTCATCGACCGTATCGGCGACGACGGCGGGAAGATGCACACCGCGCGCTCGCGCAACGACGAGGTCGCGGCCTGTATTCGCTACCGCCTTCGGGAAGGCGTCCTGGAAGCCATCGAGACGACGCTCGCGCTCCGGGAGTCGTTGCTCGCAGTGGCCGACGAGCACCGCGAGACGGTCATGCCCGGCTACACCCACCTCCAGCCCGCACAGCCGACGACCGTCGCCCACTGGGCGCTCTCCTACGAAGGAGCCGTGCGCCGCGATACGGCGCGGCTGCTCGAGGCCTACGGCCGGATCAATCAGTCGCCGCTCGGCGGGGCCGCCTTCGCGGGGACGACCTTCGACATCGACCGCGAGCGCGTCGCCGAACTGCTTGGCTTCGACGGGATCGTCGAGAACTCGATGGACGCCGCCTCGAGCCGGGACGTCCTGCTCGAGACGGTGCAGGCGCTGTCGACCCACGCGACGACGCTGTCGGGGCTTGCGGAGGACGTCGTGATCTTCGCGAACCGCGGATTCGTCGATCTCTCGGACGACTACGCGTCGACGTCGTCGATCATGCCCCAGAAGAAAAACCCCGACACGCTCGAACTCGTCCGCGCGGTCGCGGGCGACGCCGCAAGCGGCGTTCAGGGGCTGACGACGACGCTTACGGGACTACCCCGCGCGTACAACCGCGATCTCCAGCGGGCGACCACCCACGCGTGGGAGACCGTCGACGCGGTCGTCGAGGCCAGCGAGGTCGCCGCCGGGGCGGTGGCGACCGCCGACTGGAACGAGGAGACCCTCGCCGCCGAAGCCGACGCGGGGTTCTCGACGGCGACCGGCGTCGCGGACCTGCTGGCAGCCAACGGCCTGCCGTTTCGCAGCGCCCACGAAGTCGTCGCCGTGGCCGCCGAAACGATCGCGGAATCGAACACCGGGGAGGGCGATGCGCTCGAGGCAGCCGCGGCGGAGGTGCTTGGCGAATCGCTGTCCGCGTTCGTCGACCCCGACGCCGTCGAGGACGCCCTCGATCCGGCCGAGAGCGTTGCGAGCCGCGACTCGCGGGGCGGACCCGCGCCCGACGCGATCGTGCCACAACTCGAGGCGGCCCGCGAGGCCCGCGACGCCCACGAGGCGACGCGGTCGGCGGAAGCCACGGCGCTCGAGGACGCCCGCGTGGCGCTCCGCGAGGAGGTGAACGGCTATGTCTGAGTGTCGCGTCCGTCGGAAGCCACGCGAACCGCGACCGTCGCGCGCCGGAAAACCCCGGCCCTGCGAGCGAACGGGGGCCCCGCTCCCGCCGCCGTCCCCGCGAGGGGACTAATTACCAAACTAATGATATAGAATAGGACCAAGCGTGAAATAATCCACTTTTGCACCGTTAGAGTGCAGTATACGATATATAACTAATTTTATAAGTTCGAAGGGTTTAAGGGGTATCAGCGCCCAGTTGGGAGTACAATGACAGAATGCGTCGAGTGTGGGGCGGAACTGTCCCTGCACGACGATCTGGAAACGGGTGAGATCGTTGACTGTACGACCTGCGGTGCCGAACTGGAAGTCATCGACACCGAGCCACCAGTCCTCGAGCGAGCACCCGAGCTCGAAGAGGACTGGGGTGAGTGACCTTGAAGGTAGGAATCCTCTACTCCCGGATCCGCAAAGACGAGAAGCTCCTGCTCGCGGAGCTTCGCGACCGCGATCACGAGATCACGAAGATCGACGTCCGCAAGCACACCTTCGAGATCGGCGAAGTCCCCGAGGCGTTTGCCGATCTCGACCTCGTCGTCGATCGCTGTCTCGCCACCAGCCGGAGCCTGTACGCCACGACGTTCTTCGAGGCCGACGGCGTCCCGGTGGTCAACAGCCACGAGACGGCCGAGATCTGCGCCGACAAGGTGAAAAACAGCCTCGCGCTCGAGCGCGCTGGCGTTCCCACGCCCGCGACGAAGGTGGCGTTTACCAAAGAGAGCGCGATGGACGCCATCGAATCGTTCGGCTACCCCTGTGTGCTCAAACCCGTCGTGGGATCGTGGGGACGGCTGATGGCCAAGATCGACTCCCGGTCGGCCGCCGAGGCCATCCTCGAGCACAAGGCGACGCTGGGCCACTACGAGCACAAGGTGTTCTACGTCCAGGAGTTCGTCGCGAAACCCGGACGTGACATCCGCGTGCTCGCGACCGACGGCGAGCCAATCGCCGCGATGGTCCGCTCGTCGGACCACTGGATCACCAACGCCGCGAAAGGGGCCGAGACGGACGCCTTCGAACTCGACGACGAGGCCCGCGAACTCGTCGAGAAGGCAAGCGACGCCGTCGGCGGTGGACTGCTGGGCATCGATCTGATGGAGACCGGCGACTCGTATACCGTCCACGAGGTCAACCACACCGTCGAGTTCAAGGCCCTCGACGACGCCGTCGAGACCGACGTCGCGGCCACCGTCGTCGACTGGCTCGAGGAGAAAGCAAACGCCGTCGACGACGAACTCGAGGTGAGCGCCTGATGGCGGTCGGCACCGAGATCGGGGCCGACGAGAACGCCGAGGCCGTCACCGCGACGATCATCGGCGGTTCGGGGTTTACCGGCGGGGAACTGCTGCGTCTGTTGGCGGGCCACCCGAACGTCGAACTCGCCGAGGTCACCAGCCGGTCGAAAGCCGGCAAGAGCGTCGGCTCGGTCCACCCGCCCCTTCGCGGGACGGACCTGCGCTTTACCGGCCCCGACGATCTCGAGAGCGTCGACGTCCTGTTCGCGGCGACGCCCCACGGCGTTTCGATGGACCGGATCGACGAGTTCTTCGAGCACGCCGACACCGTCGTCGACCTCTCGGCCGACTTCCGCCTCGAGAGCGAGACGCAGTACGACGAGTGGTACGACGGCCACGACGCACCCGAGTACTTGGCGAAGGCGGAGTACGCCCTGCCCGAGATCAACCGCGAGAACCTCGCGGGGGCCGAACTGATCGCCGGCGGCGGCTGTAACGCCACCGCCACCATCCTCGGGCTGTACCCGCTGTTCGAGCACGACATCCTCGACGGGAGCGAGCGGATCGTCGTCGACGTAAAGGTCGGCTCCTCGGAAGGCGGGGCCGGTGGCGGCGAGGCCTCGAGCCACTCCGAACGGTCGGGCGTGGTGCGCCCGTACGCGCCGATCGGTCACCGCCACGAAGCCGAGATCGAACAGTTCCTCGGTGCCTCGGTCGCGTTCACCTGCCACGCCGTGGACATGGTTCGCGGCGCGAGCGCGACGAGCCACGTCTTCCCGAGTTCGCCCGTCTCGAAGGGCGACCTCTGGAACGCCTACCGCGGCTGTTACGAGGACGAGCCGTTCGTCCGCATGGCCGCCGGCGGCTCCGGCGTCTACCGCTACCCCGAACCGAAGGCGGTCGCCGGCACCAACCTCGCCGAGGTCGGCTTCGAACTCGACCCCTCGAACGAGCGCGTCGTCGTCTTCTCGGCGATCGACAACATGATGAAGGGATCGGCCGGGCAGGCGGTCCACGCCGCCAATATCGCACTGGGACTCGAGGAGACCGCCGGACTCGAGTTTACGGGGCTCCACCCCGTGGGGGCACCCTGAAATGACGGTGGTAGTGAAAATCGGCGGCGCTCGCGCCGTCGATCCCGAAGGTGCTCTCGCCGACATCGCTTCGCTCGTCGAGGGAAGCACGGAACCACGTTCAGCGGACGAGTCGAGCGGGACGCGCCCGCAAGACGGTGAAGACGTCGTCCTCACCCACGGCGGTTCGACCGCCGTCGACGAGACCCTCGAGGAACTCGGGAAAGAGCCCACCTACGTCGAGACCCCCGACGGCGTCGTCGGGCGCTTTACCGACGAGGAGACGATGGGCGTCTTCAAGATGGTGATGCCGGGCAAGCTCAACACCGATCTGGTCGAGTCGCTCCAGAACGAGGGCGTCGACGCCGTCGGCCTTGCCGGCACGGACGGCAAACTCCTCGAAGGGAAACGGAAGTCCGCCGTCCGCGTCAAAGCGGACGGCAAGAAGAAGATCAAACGCGGCGACCACTCCGGCAAGATCGAGTCGGTCAACGCCGACCTGCTCGAGACGCTGCTCGCGGGCGGCTACACGCCCGTCGTTTCCGTTCCCGTCCTCGGGGCGGAGAAAGACGGCGGGTACACGGCCGTCAACGCCGACGCGGATCGCGCGGCTGCGGCGATCGCGGGCGCGCTCGAGGCCGATCTGGTCGTCCTCACGGACGTCTCCGGGATCTACGCGGACCCCAGTGACGAGGCGACGAAGATCGAGTCGGCGTCGACCCCCGAGGAGTTCGAAGCCGTAAAAGCGGCCGCTGAGGGCTTCATGACGAAGAAGGTCATGGCCGCCGAGGAAGCGCTTGCCGGCGGGGCGTCCTCCGTGACCGTCGCGACCGCGAACGCCGAGGAACCGATCACGAGCGCGCTCGCTGGCGAGGGGACGACGCTCGAGCCCGGCGTGCTCGCGGACGAACCCGACGCCGAAGCGGAGGGGACAGCGCAATGAGCGACCTCGACTTCGTCTCCGGGAGCAAGCCCATTGACATCGAGCGCGGCGACGGACCCTACCTCTACACCGCCGACGGGACGGAGTACCTCGACGCGGGCGCGAGTTTCGCCTGCACCCCGCTTGGACACTGTCACCCGGCGGTCGTCGACGCGGTACGAGAGCAGGTCGGCGAACTGACGTTCGTCGACTCCTCCTATCCGGTCCAGTCCCGCGAGGACGCCTACGCGGCGTTCGTCGCGTCGACGCCGGACGGCCTCGATGGGGCGTGGTTGTGTAATTCCGGGACCGAGGCCAACGAGGCCGCCCTGAAGTTCGCCCGCTCGGCGACCGGCGAGTCGAAGATCGTCGCCGCGACCCGCTCGTTCCACGGACGGACGATGGGGGCGCTCGCGGCCACCTGGAAGGACAAGTACAAGAAACCGTTCGAACCACTGGCCGGCGACGTCGAGTTCGTTCCCTACGGCGACGGCGAGGAACTCGCGGACGCCGTCGACGACGAGACGGCGGCCGTGATCCTCGAGCCGATTCAGGGCGAGGGCGGGATCAACGTCCCGCCCGCGGACTACCTCGGGACCGCCCGCGAGCTGACCGAGGAGGCCGGCGCGGCGCTCGTCCTCGACGAGGTCCAGACCGGGATGGGGCGCACGGGGAAGATGTGGGCCTGCCAGAACGCGGGCGTCACGCCCGACGTGCTCACGACCGCGAAGGGGCTTGGCAACGGCCTGCCAGTCGGCGCGGTCGCGGTGCGAGACTGGATCGCCGACGGTGCGGCTTCGCACAACGCCACGTTCAGCGGCGGTCCCGTCGTCGCCGCGGCGGTCCACGCGACCGTCTCGACGCTGGTCGAGGCGAAGTGGCCCGCTCACGCGGCCGAAATCGGCGACTACCTCGTCGACGAACTCGAGGCGGCGCTCGGCGATTCGGTCCGCGAGGTCCGCGGCGAGGGGCTGCTCGTCGGCGTCGAGTTGAAACGCGGCGCGAACCGCGTCGCACGCGATCTGGCGATGAACCAGCAGGTACTGGCGCTGCCCGCGGGTCGAACCGTGCTGCGTCTGTTGCCGCCGCTCGTGATCGACGAGCCGGAGGCGGATCGACTCGTGGCGGCACTGACCGAGAGCATCGCGCCCGAAACGGAGGTCGAATCATGAACGCGAGTACGTCCGAAACGACCGCCGTATCGCTCGACGAAGCGAGACAGCTGTTGCACGACCTCGTTTCGATCCCGTCGCCGACCGGCGAGGAACGCGAGGCCGCCGAGCGACTGGTGACCTTCTTCGAAGGGCACGACCGGGAGGCGTGGCTCGACGAGGTCGGCAACGTCCGTGCGCCCGCCGACGACGCGGTGTTGCTGACCTCGCATATCGACACCGTGCCGGGCGAAATCCCGGTCGAAATCGAGTCGGCGACGGCCGAGGACGTGGCGAACGATATCGCCGCTGAAGAAGGCGAGGACGTCCTTCGGGACGGGGCAGCGTCGACGCGACCGGGCCGCTGGCCGCGATGGCCGCCGCCGCCGTCCGGACGGGCGTCTCCTTCGTCGGCGTCGTCGGCGAGGAGACGAGCTCCCGTGGCGCGCGCCACCTCGTCGCGGACCGCGACGCGCCCGGGGCCGTCGTTAACGGCGAACCCAGCGGCACGACGGGGATCACGCTCGGCTATCGGGGCTTTCTCGCGGGGACGTACGTCGCGACCAGCGAGTCCGGCCACACCTCCCGCCCCGAACCGAACGCGATCCAGCACGCGACCCGGTGGTGGACGGGCGTCGAGGACGCGTTCGAACGCGACGAGTACCAGCCGGTCTTCGAGCGCGTCACCGCCAAGCCGGTCGCCATCGACGGCGGCATCAGCGAGGACGGACTCTCGGTCGAGACGACGCTCGAGGTCCAGTTGCGGATCCCGCCGGCGCTCGACGCCGAGACGGTTCGCGAGACCGCCGAGGCCGAACTCGGAACCGGCACCGTCTCGTGGGACGAGCCGATCCCGCCGGTGATGGAAAGCCCCCGGACAGCGGTCGCCCGCGCGTTCCGTGTGGCGATCCGCGAGCAAGGCGGCGAGCCCCGCCTGCTGCGCAAGACCGGGACCAGCGACATGAACCTCTATGCGGACGCGTGGGACTGCCCGATGGCCACCTACGGTCCCGGCAACTCCGATCTCGACCACGCGCCAGACGAACGACTCTCGCTGGCCGGGTTCGACCGGTCCGTCGAGGTTCTGACGGCGGTCGCGACGACGTTGCGCGGGGGTGGGAACGCGTGAGCGACGCGGACGACCCCCGCCACTTCCTCGAGATCGACGATCTCACAGCAGCGGAACTCACCGCGCTTCTCGATCGTGCCGACGAGTACAAGCGCGCCCAGCGGGCCGGCGAGGAGCACGAGGATCTCGACGGACGGTCGCTGGGGATGATCTTCCAGAAACCCAGCACCCGGACCCGCGTCTCCTTCGAGACGGGGATGACCCAGCTGGGCGGTCACGCCGTCTTCCTCGGCGAGGACGACATCCAACTCGGCCGCGGCGAGCCGCTGAAAGACACCTCGCGGACGCTCTCGCGGTACGTCGACGCCGTGATGGCCCGCGTGTTCAAACACGAGAACATCGAGGTCTTCGCGGAGTACGCGGACGTGCCGGTGGTCAACGGCCTCACCGACGACGCCCATCCGTGCCAGACGCTTGCGGACCTCCAGACGATCCGCGAACACGAGGGCGGGTTCGAGGGCGTCTCCGCGGCGTGGGTCGGCGACGGCAACAACGTCGCCCAGTCGTTTACCGTCGGCTGTGCGCTGACGGATCTCGACCTGACCGTCGCGACGCCCGCAGGGTACGGACTCGACGACGAGGTCCTCGAGCGCGCCCGCGATCTGGGCGGCGATCCGACGCTTACCGACGACCCCGTCGAGGCGGTGGCCGACGCCGACGTCGTCTATACCGACGTCTGGATCAGCATGGGACAGGAGGACGAACGCGACGTCCGCATGAACGCCTTCGAGGGCTTTCAGGTGTGCTCGGACCTGCTCGAGCACGCGCCCGACGCGTCGGTGATGCACTGTCTGCCCGCCCACCGCGGCGAGGAGATCACCGACGCGGTCATCGAGAGCGACCGCTCGATCGTCTTCGATCAGGCCGAAAACAGGCTCCACGCCCAGAAGGCGCTGTTGAGCTGGTTGCTCGAGTGAGAGACGAAGCGGACGGTGGATAGAATCGCGGTGTGGGTTTCAGCGGTTGGAAACCGGGCGGAAACGACTCACTCGAGGATCGCGTACGTGAGCCCGAGCACGAGTCCGTACGCCGCGTGGCCGAGCAGGCTCTCGACGGCGACGTTCGGCACGGGCGGTGCCATCTCGAACCCGACGGCCGAGAGCCACAGCGGCATGACGACGACGGCGAGGATCGCCCAGACGACGACGCCGTAGCCGACGCCGACCGAAGCGCCCGTCGCGGGACCGACCGCGGTCCGCCCACCCGCGCCCAAAAGCGCCGCGAAGACGACCCCGAGCACGCCTCCGTGTGCGACGTGGATGGTCATCCCGACGAGGCCGCCCTCGAGCCCGTACAGCGCCGGAATCGCTTGCTCGAGTACGCCGGGGGTCTGGACCGCCATCAGCGCGCCGAAGACGAGCGCGCCGATGATGCCGCCGACGGTGCCGGCCTGCCAGGGCTCGAGTGCGGTCGTGGTTCGATCGGCCGTTCGTGACTGTGTTTCCGATGCCATATGCTGTCGTGGATCATGGTCGGATGTAGCGGTATCCCGGTCTGGTAGCGGTCGTGCACAACCGCCGGCGGGTTCGACCCCGAGTGCGATGCCGAAGGTGGGACGTCACGCGAACCTTCTTTGGGCGGGGCGGTGCAGTCCCACGCGATGACCGAGCCGCTCCGTATCTCGGCGGGCGACCTCGACACGGAGGCGATCCTGTCCGCGATTCAGGACGGGCGGCGGGTCGTCGTGACGACGACGGTCGGCAACGAGGAGTACGACATCGTTCTCCGGTACGACGGGTCGGTGTACTACTGCGACACGCCGACGCGGCTGCACCGCCACGAGAGCGAACGCGAGATGCGAGCCTGTATTCGGAGGATGGGATACGGTTCGTGACCGGTTCTTTTATCGGCGGCGTCGTACGCGGCGTATGGCGATCGATCGGCATCGGCTCGTGGCGTTGCTCGAGGAGTCAGCCCCGCCGTTCGAGGAAGTCATGAGCTGTGTCTTCGGAATCGAGGGTCACGAAACGCGAACCTACCTCGTGCTCCGTGATCGGCCCGGGAGTACGATCGAGGAACTGGCCGCGGCCCTCGAGCGCGATCGGAGTACGGTCAACCGGTCGCTCGCGACGCTGCACGACCGGGGACTCGTTCGCCGAGAGCGGCGCTTGCTGGACGGCGGCGGGTACGTCTACCAGTACACTGCGATCGCGCTCCCGGAAACGAAGGTCCTGCTCCACGAAGCGCTGGACGCGTGGACGGAGACGGTTCACGACGTAATCGACGAGTTCGACGGCCAGCAGGAGGGGTGAGCGTCGAATCCACGCCCTTTTTCCCCGTCGGTTCCCTCTCGGACGACAATGAGTCTCAATCTCTCGGCCGACCGGCCGACGGCGCCCGACGACGCCGACGACGGCGTCTGGCTCGAGTGTATCGACTGTGGCGCGACGTTCGCCCCCTTCGACGACGTCCGCTACACCTGCGACGACTGTGAGAGCCTGCTCGAAGTGCGGTACGACGACCTGCCGACGTTCGAGGACTTCGAGGGGCGTGGCGTCTGGCGGTACGCCGACGCTCTGCCGCTTGAAGCGGGCGTTTCCGTTCGGGAAGGGGCAACGCCGCTGTACGAGGCCCCGCGCCTCGAGGACGACCTCGGCCTCGAAGCCCTGCGGATCAAACACGAGGGGATGAACCCGACCGGCTCGTTCAAGGACCGCGGGATGACCGTCGGCGTCGCCGTCGCAAGGGAACTCGGCGTCGACCGCCTCGCGTGTGCCTCGACGGGGAACACGAGCGCGGCGCTTGCGGCCTACGGCTCCCGCGGCGGGATGGAGACGCTGGTCCTGCTGCCGGCGGGGAAAGTCGCCGCCGGCAAAATCGCACAGGCGAGCCTCCACGGCGCGCGCATCCTCGAGGTCGACGGCAACTTCGACGCCTGCCTCGACATCGTTCAGGAGCTTGCGGGCCGGGGCGAGGCGTACCTGCTGAACTCGCTCAACCCGTTCCGACTCGAGGGCCAGAAGACGATCGGCCTCGAGATTCTGGAGGGCTTTCTCGCCGATTACGGGGCCGTCCCCGACCGGATCGTCCTCCCGGTCGGTAACGCGGGCAACACCGCGGCGCTGTACAAGGCGTTCCGGGAGCTCGTTCAGGCGGGCGCACTCGAGGAGAGCGAGGTACCGAAACTGACCGGGGTGCAGGCCGACGGCGCTGCGCCGATGGTCGAAGCGATCGAGAACGGCGCGGACGAAACCCGACGCTGGGACGACGTCGAGACGCGGGCGACGGCGATCCGGATCGGCAACCCCGTCAACGCACCGAAGGCCCTGCCCGGCATCCGCGAGACCGGCGGCACCGCCGTCGCAGTCTCCGACGACGCGATCACCGAGGCACAGCGGGCCCTCGCGGGCGAGGGAATCGGCGTCGAACCCGCCTCCGCGGCCTCCGTCGCCGGCCTCCGAAAGCTCCGCAACGAGGGTATCGTCGGCGGCGACGAACGCGTCGCCTGCCTGACGACCGGCCACCTGCTCAAAGACCCCGACGCCGCGGCCGCCGCCGGCAACGATCCCGAACCCGTGCCGGCCGATACCGCGAGCGTACTCGAGCACCTCGAGAGCTGAGCCGAACTCCCGTCGAACGAGTCTGACGGGCGACTGACTGACGTTTTTGCTCGTCGAGCGGTAAGGGTAGATCGACCCATGGCCGCCGAGCAACGACCCCTCGAGACGACGTCTACCACGAACGGACGGTCGCGAAACCCGCATCCGGACGTCGAACTCGCGTTCGAGCCCATCGGCTCGTCGGTCCGTTCCGACCGCGACGCGAGTCGATCGACATCGACGCTTCCCGCCCGTATCGAACGACGCCGTCTCCGCGCGCGAATCGCCGCCCTCGAGCACGCACTCGAAACGAGCGAACGCCGCCGACAGGCGATTCTCACGCAGTACGAACGCCTGCTCGACGAGCGCGAGAACGATATCGAGCGAGAGGAGACGTCCGGCAGGATCGTCGACCGGCTGTTCGACCGCTGGCGGTAACGCCGGCCACCGAAGCCGGGCGAATCAATCGGAGCGGCCGGCCCGCGACGTCGCATCCGCGTCGGCGTCCGGGGCGGCCCCGGAGCCGTCGGCCGCGATCTCACGAACGAACTCGAGGAAGTTCTCGAAGACGAGCTTGGCCTCGCAGGCCTCGCGGTAGTTCTCCGCGGTGATCTCCGCGAGGACCGACTCGAGCCGGTCGTCCGAGAGGTCCTTTCGGTGGACGAGTTCGCGGGCGGTTTCGGGATCGTACTCGGGGTGGAACTGAACGCCGAAGACCCGGTCCTTTCGGAAGCCGTGGTTCGAGTAGCGGTTCTCGGCGAGCGGGGTCGCGCCGGGGGGCAGTTCGGAGACCGCGTCGGAGTGGCTGGTAAAGGCGGTAAACTCCCCTGAGATACCGTCGAACAGCCGCGAATCCGCGACCTGCTCGATCTCGCTGTAGCCGACCTCGTAGGCCCCCATGTCCTCGACGGTCCCGCCGAGAACGTCGGCCAGCAACTGGTGGCCCCAACAGATCCCGAGGGCGGGCAGGCCGCGCTCGATCGCGTCGTCGACCCACGCCGCGGTCGATCGGATCCAGTCCTCGTCCCAGTAGACCGACGACCGGGAGCCGGTGACGACCGCTGCGTCGAACTCGAAGCCGGCCGGCACCTCGCCGTCGGTGACATCGAACTCCGCGAGCGAGGCGTCGAGTTCGCGCCGGAAGTTCCGCGTCGTGTTCTCGTCCCGATGGGCCGCGTTCAGGACGGCAATACGGAGCTGACTCATCGGTCGCTAGTCGATACTCGGTACGGATAGCCTTTCTGCCACGCGCCGTCGTTGCCGCGATCGGCGACGGCAGGCCGGGTGCTCGTTCTCGAGGCTGCGCGTCGGAGCCCTCGCCGGAACGGCCGGCCGTCAGTCGACGTAGTAGGTGCCGGTCACGTCCCGCCGAACCGAACGGCCGGTGTCGAACCAGCCGTTGACGAAGTCGCCGCGGTCGCCGGTCTCGTCCGACCGCCCGTCCGTTCGATCGTCGGGAGCGTCCCGGTCGCCGGTCTCGACGGGCGCGTCCACGTATCCGTCGGCCAGAACCGGCCCCGCAAGCTGGAGCCGTCCCGTTCCGGCACCCTCGAGGACGTCGCCGGCCTCGTCGACGAGACACACTCGACAGTCGGGAGCGGGGTACCCGACCGGAGTATCCTCGCCGGTCCGCTCGTCATCGCTCGACGCCTTCAGGGGTTCACAAAGCGCGATCGGGCACTCGAGTCGGCCGTAGACCCGTGCGACGGGCACGTCCAGCTTACGGTACGCCGCGATGACGTCGTCCGGAACCGACGCGTCCGCGAGTACCCGCTCGAGCGAGTCGACGGCGTCGTCGAACCCCGACTCGGCCGCGAGGTCGCGAAGCGCCGATCGCCGGCCCACGAGAACCGTCGCCCGCTCGTTTTCGATGGCGGCCAGCGCGTCGCCGGGGTCGAACGCACGGTCTAACAGGAGGCGACCGCCCGCGTACAGCAACGGGAACGCGGTCCGAACGAGGCCGCCGACCGTCGACAGCGGCGCGGTGAGCGTCCCGACGTCGGTCCCAGAGAGGCCCCACGCGACGAGACTCGTGATGCAGTTCCACTCGAGGGCGCGCGCAGTGTAGCCGACGACCGGCCGACCGCCCTCGCCGTGGAGACACACCAGCGGCCGTTCCGCGCCGCCGGTTGCGGAGTCGGAGCCAGCACCGACCGCCACATCGTCGGCGTCGGTCACGGGGTCGTCGTTCGGATCGACGGCCGCCAGTTCCTCGAGCGTCACCGATCGATCGAACGGGATCGATCGCACGAGATCGCGCTGGGCGGCCTCCGCAACGACGAATTCGGGCTCGAGGGCGTCGAACGGGCGCTCGACGGTCACCGGCGTCAACAGGTGCGAGATCGGCGCAAGCGTCGCCCCGAGACGGCGACAGGCGAACAGAAGCGCGAGCGACGCGACCCGGTTTCTGGTGACGAGACAGACGGTGTCGCCGGCGTCGACCTCGAGCGTCGAGAGTCGGGCCGCCGTCTCCGCGGCCAGTCGCGACAGTTCCGCGTACGAGACCCGATCCTCGTGGACCGTCTCGGCGGGTGCGTACAGCCGTTCCTCCGAGACGTCGACGACCGCCGGCCGATCGGGGAAGCGCTCGGCACGGCGGGCAAGCGAGAGGGTCACGTGTCCCCCTCCGACACCGGGTCACGTAGTACACCGGGGAGTCATTCGCAAGCACGAACCGACAAGTGTCGTTTCGAGAGCGGCTCAGTCGTCCTCGGCTTCGAGCGCGGCGAGCAGTCGGTCGTTCACCTCGCGCGATCGCTCGACGAACGCGAGGTGTCCCGCCCCCTCGAGTCCGACGAACTCGCCGCGAGGGAGCCCCCGTGCGAGGTCCCGGCCCGCCTCGACCGGGACGAGTTCGTCGTCGGTTCCGTGGACGACTCGAGCGGGTTGGGTCACCTCGACCAGCCGGTCGGTCGCGTCGAACTCCTCGAGCGCCGCGATCTGGGCCTCCCAGCCGGCACGATCGGCGTCGCCGTCGGCCCGCCAGTCGACGATCCCGTCCCGAACGTCGGGCTGGGACTCGAGGAAGTCGACCGAGAGCCCCGCCTCGAGCGACTCCCGGATCGCGGCCCGATCGTCCGGCGGCGCAAACAGCGGCTCGAGGTCGAACGCCGCCCCTCGGGGGGCGGTTCCGAACAGCGTCAGCGTCTCGACCCGGCTCGAGGTTCGGGCGGCCTCGAGCGCGATCGCGCCGCCGAGCCCGCAGCCGCCGAGATGCGCGTTGCGGATTCCACACTCGGCGAGGACCGTCTCGAGGTCGTCGACGAGCGTCTCGAGGGCGTAGGGGCCGGGCGGGGCGTCGGAGCGGCCGGTCCCCCGGAGATCCCAGACGACCACCTCGTAAGGCCCGGCCAGCGCGGCGTGTTGCCAGCCCCACAGCCAGCCGCCGAGGCCGGCCTCGGGGACGAAGACGACGGGTTCGCCCTCGCCGGCGCGGTCGTAGTACAGCGAGGTGCTACCGTTCGATGCGGTCGGCATATAAAGACTGTCCGGGCGGAGCAAGGCGACGGTTTCGGTTCCGATCGACGACCCGCGTCACTGGGAGTGTCACCAACGGGTTGGCTCGAGGGAAGCGACTCACGGGCGACCGGATACCCTGTACACTCAGCGATCTAACCGATATCGAGATCGATCGGATTCCGCCACTCGGGGGAAGAGGACGCCATCGGGAGACGAGTCCGTGGGAATGGCTTCCCGACTGTGAAGGCGAACGTGTAAGCGTGAGGGCCACTATGGAACCCACTGTTCGATGCATTTTTCGCGGACAAGTATCAAGCGTCAGTATCTATGAGATTACATCTATCTATTCCGCTTACGGACACGCAGCAATCACGGACGGTCCTCATCATCTTTGCGAGTACGCTCGTAAGCGTCATGGGCGTCTCCCTCATCAGCCCAGCACTGCCGACGATTCAGACGGCATGGGACATTTCAGCGAGTCAAGCGAGTCTGCTCATCTCGGCGTTTACCTTGCCTGGCGTCGTTCTCACACCGTTCGTCGGACTCATCGCCGACCGCGTTGGTCGCAAGCGCGTCCTCGTCCCTTCGCTGTGCTTGTTCGGCGTCAGTGGCATTGCAGTCGTGTTTGTCGACGGGTTCACGACAATTCTCGGTCTCCGCGTCGTCCAGGGAATCGCCGGCAGTGCCATTATGAGCCTCACCGTGACGTTGCTCGGGGACCTGTTTTCGGGAGCCCAACGAAGCCGCCTCATTGGACTGAACGCGGCAATCCTCGCCATCGGCGCGGCTGGCTACCCCTTACTGGGCGGTAGCCTTGCACTGCTCTCGTGGGCCGCCCCGTTCGTCTGCTTCGGGCTCGGTATCGTCGTCGCTATTGCCGGCTCTGCGGTCCTTACTGAACCCGAGAGTAGCGAAACCTCCTCCGGACTCTCCTACGTCGCTAACGCGGTACAAGCGGTCCCGCTGAGGAGGGCCGTCGGACTGTATGCAGCTGTTTTCGGCATTTTTCTTATTCTCTATGGCGCACAGCTCACGATCATCCCGTTCGTTCTCGACGAATCCTACGGGCTCTCGTCCGGAACGATCGGGCTGTTGCTCGGACTCCCGGCAGTGACGATGGGAATGACATCCTCACAGTCATCCCGTCTCATTCGCCATCTCTCGCCCCAGCGGCTCATCACGCTCGGTTTTGTGACCTACGGTATCGGCATGACACTCGCTGCACTCACCCACTCGATCGTCGTCCTTGCCGGCGCACTGTTCCTGTTCGGTATTGGGCAGGGGTTTGCGGAACCGATTACTGATACAGCACTGAACACGCTCGCGCCCGATGCGTTCCGTGGCGGAATTATGAGTATCCGAACGAGCGTTCTTCAGTTCGGAACGACTGTCGGCCCGCCAGTGTTCGTTGCTGTCGCCTCGATCGTCGGCTACGCCAACACACTCCTCATCGCCGGTATCGCTGCCTTCATGCTCGGCGTCTCCGCGTTCGGCTTTCTCACGCTTTCGGAGGGCGCGTAATCGGCGTCCCTCCGAACAGCCGTATACCCGGGTCCGTGAAATCGGAATTCGAAAGAACGGACGTCGATCGATCAGGCGTTCAGCACCTGCCGCAACACGTCCGGCGCGTCCTCGAGCGCGTCGTCCAGCGCCTCGACGTTGGGGCCGCCCCCCTGCGCGAAGTCCGGCGGACCGCCGCCGCCGCCGCCGACCTTCGCGGCGAGTTCGCCGACGACTTCGCCCGCGTTGACGCCGACGCCGTCCGGGACCGAGACGACGAACTGGGCACCGCTTTGGCCGCTGCCGAGTACGGCGATCTTGCCCTCCTCGGAGATGGCGTTTGCGGTCGCCCGCAGCTCGTCCATGTCGGCGTCGAGCCGGTCGACGACCGCCGTCGTCTCGCCGACTTCGACCTCGTCGGCGTCGCCACCGCCGCCAGCCCGTGCTGTGGCGAGTTGTTCTTTGAGGTCCTCGATCTCCTTGCCTCGCGCCTTCCACTCCTCGAAGAACCGTTCGGCGGTTTCGGGGACCTCCTCGGGTACGACATCGAGCACCTCGGCGGCCTCGTAGAGTGCGTCCTCTTTCCGTTGGGTGGCCTCGAGTGCGGCCTCACCGGCGGCGAAGGTGACGCGTTCGACGCCGTCTTGGACGCGCTCGGTCGAGAGGATCTTGATCGCGCCGATGTCGCCGGTTCGGGCGACGTGGGTGCCACCGCAGGCCTGAACGTCCTCGTCGACGTGGATCAGCCGGATCTGTTCGCCCGGCGGGATCCCGCCCTGGTAGAGGTCGAACCCGTGTTCGGATTCGGCCTCGTGGCGGTCGGGCCACTCCTGGGTGACCGCGGTGTTTTCCATCACGATCTCGTTGGCGAGCGACTCGATCGCTTTGACGTCCTCGCGGTCGATGCGGTCGTAGTGTCGCAGGTCGATCCGCGAGGAGTCGACGCCCTTCTGGGCACCGGCCTGACGGACGTGCTCGCCGAGCACCTGCCGGGCCGAGTGGATGACGATGTGGGTCGCCGTGTGGTGGCGCATGAGTTGGCGTCGTCGGGAGCCGTCGACCTGTCCGTTGACGAACTCGCCTTTGCCCGGGTTTTCGTCGGTCCGGTGGAGAATAACGCCGTCCTCGATCTGGACGTCCTCGACCTCGACGGTCGCGTCGTCGGTCGAGAGCGTCCCCGTGTCGGCGGGCTGGCCGCCGCCCTCGGGATAGAACATCGTCTGATCGAGGACGACATCGTAGCCGTCCTCGCGCTCGAAGACGTCCAGCACGACGGCCTCGAACTGGGTCCGTTGCTGGTCGTCGTAGTAGAGCTTCTCCGTCTCCGGCAGCTCGTCGAACCGGTCGTCTTCCTCCTGTTCGGTCGCGTCACCGAGCGCCTCGGGCGTGTCGTGACGCTGTGCGACGAGACTGTAGAAGTCGTCCGGAACGTCGACCTCGGCCCCGGCGTCGTCGGCGATGTCCGCGACCATATCGGGCTGGATCCCGTGGGAGTCGTAGAGTTCGATCAGTTCGTCGGTCGGGATCGGCTCGCCCTTCTCGGCGTACTCCTCGGCCAGCGATTCGACCCGGCGGCCGCCCCGCTCTAGGGTCTCGCGGTACTTCTCGACCTCCGTACGGACGATATCGCGGATCGTATCGCGGTTCTCGTAGTCGAGACGGTCGGCCTGCATGTCGACGAGTTCGTCCAGCGGCGCGTCGACCCCGGCGTTGTCACAGAGCCGCTTCGTCCGCCGAAGGACCATCCGGGCGAGATAGCCGGTCCCGACGTTCGAGGGGACGATGCCGTCGCCGAGCATGTACGCCAGCGTCCGGCAGTGGTCGGCGATCGCGTAGATGTCCTCGAGCGGTTCGACCAGTTCCCGCAGTCGCTCCGTCGAGACGCCGATCCGATCGGCGATGTCGCCGCGGGCGGCCTCGACGTCGTCGACGTCGTCGATGTCGAGGTTCCCCGACAGGCGGGCCGCACGGCCGACGATCTCGCTTTCCTCGTCGGTGTAGGAGAGGCCAGCGTTGTCCTTCAGGAAGTCGATCATGTCGGGGTAGATCGCCTCATAGACCGTCGGCGTCCCCTGGCTCATCCAGGTCCACCGCTCGAGCCCGTACCCCGTGTCGACGACGTAGGTGTCCATGTACGAGTAGCGGTTGCCGTCCTTGAGCTCGTACTCGCCGTCGGGGTCTTGCTCCATACACATGAAAACGAGGGTGGCGAGTTCGAGCCCGCGATAGATGACCTCGATTGCGGGACCGGCGTTGCCGCCGCCGACCCACGGATCCTCGATGTACGTGATCTCGGCGATGTCGGCCCCCATCGACTCGAGGAGTCCGTCGCAGAGTTCGACGGTCCGGTCCTTCCAGTAGACCTCGCCCTCGTAGGCGTACTCCGCGTCGGCGTCTTCGCGGGCGTTGAACGCGTGGTGGGCCATCATCTCGAAGGCCATCGTGTGTCGTCCGGTCTTGCCGACGTTGTCGATGTCCTGCATCCGGATGCAGGGCTGGGAGACAGTCAGCGGGTTTGCCGGCGGCGGCGTCTCGCCGCTTGTGACAAGCGGCTGGAAGTCGTAGATCGACGCCTGAGTCAGCAAGACGTCGTCTCGCCAGCGATTGGCGGCGACGGGGTAGGGATCGATCCGCTCGTGACCGTGATCCTCGAAATAGGAGAGAAACGCCTCGCGCATCTCCTCCAGGCTGTACTCCTCGTCGAAACCGGGGTTGTCGATGAAGTCGTACTCCTCACACGGCGGCTCGCCACAGGTCACCCGGTCCTCGTCGCGCGTCCAGAAGTGGGCCCCACATTCGGGACACTCCTTTCGCACGAATCCTTCCTCCTCGAAGTACTCGAGGCGGTACTCGTCCGCCAGTTCGCTCATTGTACATGTGTTGGCCAGCCAGCGCCTAAAACAGTTCCGCAACGTTCATGGCCGGAGAATCGGCGGTCGCCGTCCGAACGGCAGTTGCACGGAACGGGCGAGTGACTGCCAGACTCGTTCCGCCCGGTGAAGTTAGTAAATAATAACTCACCGCGGTCGGATGCGTTGGGTAATGGTGGGGTTCGAACGAAAACGAGTCGGAGAACAGGGTGTACCGGCGGTCTGGATACGACGAAGAACGGTCACGTGACGATGCCGACGAGACGGACACTGCTCCGAAAGGGCGGACTCACCGGATTCGGAACCGTCGCCGGGATCGCCGCGTTACCGTCGCCGCCCGACGCCGCGATGGGCGAGGGGACGGTCGAGGGCGCAAAAGCCCCCGCCGCCGTTGCCCCGTGGACCGACGGGGCCATCACCGACGAAGGGGAGGCCCCGATCGCGCGCTATCACTACCGAGTCGACCCGAAGGCCGACGGCATCGACGGCGTCGCCGCAACGGCACCGATCAACGTCGTCTTCGTTACCGAGGACGGACTCGAGCGGGTGATGGCCGTCCTCGAGGACGCGGGCTGGCTGCGCGACATCGAGGAGTACACGCGATACGCGTGGGATCGGGAGGCCGAGGAGTACGTTCGCCAGCAGGCGACGGCGGCCGAGACCTACTACGGTGCCAACGGCCGCTATCACGTCAGGTGCTGGTCGTTCGAGGGGCTCGTCTCGATGCAGGCACACGAGGACACGAGCGTCAGGCCGAAACACGGGATCGCCTCCTACGAGCGGGGCCGCCGGGCGATCGAGCGGCTCTATGCGGCCGCCGGCTGGAGCGTCTCCCCGGGTGTGATCGACCTGCAAAACGAGAAGGAGCCGGACCACGACGGCCTCGCGACGGTCATCACGGAGCCACGATGAGTTCCGACGAACGGCAGTCCCGATCGTGGCGTGACGATCCAGGAACCGTCCTCGAGGGACCGCTCGTCGGCGTCAAACGGCGGCGGACGGCGATCACGATCGCGTACGTGGCCGCGTTGATCGCACTGTTTACCGCCAGTTACGCGGGGACGGCGATCACGATCGACGCGACGCAACTCGACCCGCTGACGCCGCGGTTCGACTCGCTCAGCGCGTTGCTTATCGCGCTCGCGACGGCGACGATGGTGTTCGTTCCGCTGGGGTATGCGCTCTGGAACGGCGGTCCGGCGATGTCGGTTGCGCTGGCGCTGCTTCCGGTAGTTCTCGGCGACGTCGCCGCCGGGCGATACGTGTTCGACCTCGATACGGCGATCGCGCTGACCGTCGGCGCGTCAGCGGGCGCGCTCGCATTGCTCGCGACCGACGTCCGTCGCCGGGGCTCGATCCGGCCCTGGAGAGTGCAACCCGTCGACGAGAACGCCCTGTTGTTCGTCACCGCGACGACGGTCGTCGCCGCCGTCGGCGTCGCCCGGTTCGTCGTCGCCGCCCCCGAATACATCCGCGAGTGGTACGCCCCCGCGGGCCTTTGCTGGCCCGTCGCGATCGGAATCCTCGCCGTCTACTGGTATCTCTGGGCAACGACCGTCGCCGAACGAACCGAGCGACAGCCTGCCGGATCGTCGCCACGAACCGACGGGTGAGCCGCGAATGGCCGAACACAACTGTCATCGCCTCAATACCCGGGATTCGACAGGAACGGCTCAGCGATCGATACGTCCAGCAGAATCTTTATCGTGGTCTTCCGGACACTACATATAGACGACCAATAGGGGTTCGAAGCTACCGATGGAACACTCGTCACCGCGTCACGGACCGCGAGCGATCCTCTACGTGGCCGCAAACGAAACCGCGGCCCAAAACGGAGCAGCGGCACTCGAGCGCGCGTCGGCGGGTCCCGACCGATCGGTCCATCCGACGACGTCGGTCGAGCGCGTCCGGAACTGGGCGTCCGACGTCGACTGCGTCGTCTTCGCCGAAACGCCGACGACCCCGGCGGGGGCACACCTTCTCGAGGTGGTCGAAGCCTGCGGGTCGACGCCGCTCGTTCTCTATACCGAATCGTCGTACGCGGCGACGGCCGCGAAGTCGACCGACGGGATCGACGGCTACGTCAGACAGGATACCGACGACGCCGTCTCGCATCTCGTCGACGAGATCGCCTGGGTGTGTCACGGGGAAGAACCCCCGGGATCGGACGGGACGGCGGAGTCCCGAACGCTCGCCGCCCTCGCGGAGACGACGGCCAGCATCGCCGACTGTCGGGATCGCGAACGCCTCTTTGCGCTGCTCGTCGAGGCCGCGACAGACGCCCTCGGACGCGAGCACTGCTGGGTTTCGACGGTCAACTTCGGCGATCTGGTCCCGCGGACGACCGCGCCGGAGATCGACGAGGGAGAAATCAGCGCAGTGCCGCTCGAGGGACCGCTCGGCGAGGCGTTCCGGACGGGAGAGCCCCTGAATATCGCGGCCCTCGACGATCGCGACGCGATCGAACGACCGATCGAGGACGCTCGTGCCCTGTGTAGCGTTCCCGTCGGCGACATCGGCGTCCTGCAGATCGCCGCCGACACGCCGGACGCGTTCGACGAGGCGGACGTCGAGTTCCTCGCGGGCCTCTGCGAGACCGTCGCCGCCGTACTCGATCGAAACCGCGGCGAAACGGGGCTCACCAACGACATCGAGCGCCTGCAACGCGAACGGGAGCAGCTCGCGGCCGAGCGCGATCGGCTGGAGACCGAACGCGAACGCGTACGGGCCGAACGCGACCGCCTCCTCGATCTGTTCGCCAACGTACCGGAACCTGCGATTCGGTACGAGATCGAGGACGGCGAGCCGATCATCCGGGACGTCAACGACCGGTTCGAGGCCGTCTTCGGCGACGACTGCGAAACGGCCGTCGGGGAAGCGGTCGACGAGTACACCGTCCCGCCCGGACTCGAGGACCGGGCCGCGACCCTGACCGACGCGCTCCGGTCCGGCAAGCGGCGACAGTTCGAAACTCGCCGCCAGACCGGCGACGGCGTCCGTGACTTCGTGTTGACGCTCGTACCGTGTGAGACGACGGGAGCCGCTGACGGGGACGCCGAACACGATACCCCCACTAACCCCGAAGGGCTGTTGATCTACAGCGACGTGACCGACTCCAAACGCCGCGACCGCGAACTCGCGACCGCGACCGACCGCCTCGAGACGATCGTGGAGCTGGTCGACGACGAGGTCCGAACCCCGCTGAACGTCGCGCGGGGCTACCTCGAACTCGCCGAGAAGACCGGCGACCGGGAGCACTTCGAAGTGATC
Organism: Halopiger djelfimassiliensis; assembly: GCF_000455365.1. Lineage (GTDB taxonomy): Archaea > Halobacteriota > Halobacteria > Halobacteriales > Natrialbaceae > Halopiger_B > Halopiger_B djelfimassiliensis. The sequence continues at coordinate 115,933 of NZ_HG315687.1, read as the reverse complement.
GAGAACGCCCACGAGCAGTTGCTCGACCGTCTCAAGGACCTTCAGGGGCTCGCACGCGGTGACGACGTGCTCGACGAAGTCGAGCCGATCGCTATCCGCGACGCCGCGAGACGCGCCTGGATCGCCCTCGAAACGGGCGACGCCAAACTCGTCACCGAAAACGACCTCGTTCTCGAGGCGGACAGAACGCGGTTGCGAGAGCTGTTCGAATACGTGTTACAGACGGTCCTCGAGAGCGAAGGGGCAACGGTACAGGCGGCTGTCGCCGCCGGAGACGCCGACGCGACGGAAGCGGACGATGTCGGGGCCGACGCGCCGCCGGTGACCGTCACCGTCGGTGCAACCGACGACGGGTTCTACGTCGCCGGCGACAGACCCGCCACGGATGAGGACGACGGTCGGCACGGAACCCCAGCCCCCGGGCGGCTGACCGCCGCCGACGGCAGCGGGCTCCAGTTCGAACTCGTCGAGCGGATCGCCGACGCCCACGGCTGGGACGTCGGCGTCGCCAAGGACGAGGACGGCACTGCGTTCGCGTTTCGGGGCGTCGACGCGATCGATTCGGAGTAAACGGCGACGTATCGAACGTCCGACGCCGCGAGACGAGCGCCGAGCGCGGCGTGTCAGGCGTCGAGCGACGAGTCCTCGAGCGCCAGCGACGCGAGCATCGCCTCGAGTTGTAGCCGTTCGTTCGCTCCCTCCGTGATCCGGTAGTCGACCTCGCCGAGGCGCTCGAGCAGCCGTACCGTCGCCTGCTCGGGAACGTCGAACTCCCACGCCGAGCGGTGGAGTTGATCGATGACGTCGCCGCCGGCGAGCCCCCGATCGGTCAGCAGGTCCTCGAGCGCGGCGCGGGCGGCAGTGAAATCGCCGTCGAGGGCGTGTTCGACCATCGCCTCGACCTCCTCGGGACGGGCAGTAGCGGTGATCGCAAAGACCGTCTCCTCGTCGACGGTTTCGCCCATGACGGCCGCCGCCTGCAGGGCGTTGATCGCCTTGCGCATGTCGCCGTCAGCCGCGTAGACCAGCGCGTCGACGCCGTCGTCGGTGACCTCGATACCCTCGGTGTCCGCGATGTCGCGGATCTGGGCCTCGATGGCGTCCTCGGTCAGTTCGGTAAAGCGAAAGACCGCACACCGTGACTGGATGGGATCGATGATCTGACTCGAGTAGTTACACGAGAGGATAAAGCGGGTGTTGCTCGAGAACTGCTCCATCGTCCGGCGCAGCGCCGACTGGGCGTCCGACGTGAGGGCGTCGGCCTCGTCGAGGAAGATGATACGGTGGTCGTAGCCGCCGAACGAAGAGCGGGCGAAGTCCTTGATCCGATCGCGGACCACGTCGATCCCGCGCTGGTCGGAAGCGTTGAGTTCGAGGAAGTTCTCGCGCCAGTCGTCGTCGTATATTTCGCGGGCGATAGCTTGCGCAGCGGTCGTTTTGCCGGTTCCAGCCGGCCCCGCGAACATGAGGTGAGGGAGATCGTCCTGCTCGACGTAACGCTTGAGGCGCGGGACGATGTTCTCGTGGCCCTTGATCTCGTCGAGCCGTTCCGGCCGATACTTCTCGATCCAGACTTCGGTCCTGCCGGGAGTCGGCTCCGCCGCCTCGGCGTCGGCCTCGCTCATACCGGTGCAAGGGTGGGGGCGAAGATAAAACGACCGAAGGCCGCCGTCGAGCGGACGCGTCGCTCGCCGGACAGGATGTCGAAAGACCGTTTACGACGACGAGCGTGCCGATCGTGACCGGTTCGCGCCGATGACGGTACCGAATAGTGATAGTACGAGAACACTTTTTGTCGCTACTCGTGGGAGCGCGGCGTATGGTATCGAAACCCAGCGTACGACCGTGGCTGCTCGTCGTTCTGCTCGCCGTCGTCGTCGGGTCGATGACGATGCCGGTCGTCGCCCAGTCGGACTCCCGGTCCGGTGGGACGGTCATCGTCGAAGAAGACGAAACCGTCGACGAACTCCAGACGTTCGCGGGGACGGTCATCGTCGAGGGAACCGTCACCGGCGACGTCGAGGCCGTCGCGGGCGACGTCCGGATCGAAGGCGAGGTCGGCGGCGATCTCCAGGCGGCCGCCGGCAGCGTCACGATAGCCGGAACCGTCGACGGTAACGTCGAGGCCGCGACGGGAGGTCTCGAGATCACCGACGACGGCACCGTCGGCGGCACCCTCGAAGCCGGTGCCGGCAGCGTCACGGTCGACGGGACGGTCGAACGCGACGCGGTGATCAGTGCCGAGACGATCCGACTCGGCGACGACGCCGCCATCGAGGGCGACCTCCGATACAACGGGGCGCTCGAGGGCAACACCGACGCCGTCGCGGGCGAGATTCAACAGGACTCGTCGGTCGGGGTCGACATCGCGCCGACGCTCCAGCCGATCGCCTCGTGGCTGTTCGCACTGTACGTCCTCGCGTTGAACCTGGTGCTCGGGGCGATCCTGTTGGCCCTGTTCCCGCGGTTTTCGGACCGCGTTGCGGACGGCGTCGCGAACGCCCCGGGCCGTTCCGGACTGGTCGGGCTGGGGGTGCTCGTCGGCGTCCCGATCCTGCTGACCGCGATCGCGATCACGGTCGTCGGGATCCCGTTCTCGCTCGTCGGATGGTTCGGATTCGCCCTGCTGATCTGGGTCGGGATCGTCTACGGACGGTACGCGGTCGCGGCGTGGCTCCTGTCGCTCGTCGGCCTCGAGAGCCGGTGGTTCGCGCTGGTGATCGGGCTGGTCGGGGGCGCGGCGCTGGCGCAGGTCCCGTACGCCGGCGGCCTCGTCAACTTCGTGATCTTCCTGCTCGGACTCGGCGCGCTCGCCCGTGGACTGTACGGTCACCGGCGGGCGACCCGGCGGCGCGACCGGGAATCTCGCGGCGGAATCGGACCGGACGAGCCGACGACCGACTGACGGCGCAACGCGGCGTGCTCGACGTCCCCGCGAGCGACGCGCTCAAGTCGCCCCCTTCGTAACTGGTGGTATGCGCGTCACCGTCGACGTCAAAGGCGAGGCCACCCACGAACTCGATCTCGAGCAGTTGAGCACGAGCGGGGGCGAGCCGCGACCGACCTACGCCGACGTGCTCCGGGAGGTCGATCTCAGTCCTCACGAGGTGAGTGTCCTCGTCGACGGGCGTCCCGTCCCCGAGGACCAGCCCGTCGAAAGCGAGCACGTGACCGTGTTGCGGTTGATCAAAGGCGGCTAGTCAGGCGTTGACGTGTTTGACCTCGTAGCCGTGATCGCGGATCGAACGGATGATCGCTCGCGCCTGTCCCGCCCCGCTGGTCTCGACCTGAAAGCGGAGATACGCCTCGCCAACGTCGAGTTCGGGGGCCGATCGATCGTGCCGGACGTTCTGGATGTTGGCGTTGTGTTTGGCGATGAGTCCGGAGATCTCCTCCATTTTCCCCGACCGGTCGTCGATGCGCACGCGCAGTCGGAGCAGCTGTTCCCGATCGCTTAAGGCGTGGACGAGCACCGTCTGGAGCATCGTCATATCGAGGTTCCCCCCACACAAAAGCGGCATCACGGTCTCGTCCGAGACGTCCAGTTCCTCGCTGATGATCGCGGCGACCGACGCCGCCCCCGCGCCCTCGACGACCTGCTTTGCCCGCTCGAGCAACAACAGGATCGCCCGGGCGATCTCGCCGTCGGTGACCGTTACGACCTCGTCGACGTGGTCCTCGATGAGCGAGAGCGTCAACTCGGAGATGCCGCCGGTCGCGATCCCGTCGGCGATCGTATCGACCGACTCGAGCGAGACCGGCAGCCCCTTGTCAAGGCTGTCGGGAACCGTCGCAGCGCCCGCCGCCTGAACGCCGACGACCCGCGTCTCCGGCGACAGCTCGGCGAAGGCAGTCGCGATACCCGAAATGAGACCGCCGCCGCCGATCGGGACGACGATCGTGTCCACCTCGGGGAGATCCTCGTACATCTCGAGGCCGAGCGTCCCCTGTCCGGCGACGATCGCCGGGTCGTCGTAGGCGTGGACGAACTCCGTCTCGTCGTCGGCCAGCTCTCGAGCGTGCGCCATCGCTTCCCGGAAGTCGGTCCCGACGAGTTCCACGTCCGCGCCGTAGTTTCTCGTCGCATCGACCTTGGCCTGCGGGGCGGTCCGGGGCATGACGATCGTCGAATCAACGCCCAGTTTCGTCGCGGCGAGGGCGACCCCCTGGGCGTGGTTGCCGGCGCTTGCGGCGACGACCCGTTCGACGTCGTCCTCGGCGACACACTTGGAGATCTTGTTGTACGCACCGCGGGTCTTGAACGAACCCGTCCACTGCAGGTGTTCCATCTTGAGGTGGACCTCGCCGCCGGTCAGTTCGTCCAGTGACGTGCTCCGTTCGACCGGGGTGTGTTTGACGACCGACTCGTCGTCGAGTCGCTCGCGAGCGGTTTCGATGTCGTCGAACTCGATAGCGTTGTGTGTCATTGCTGGTGAAAGCGTCCCTTCCCGTTCGGGGAACTGAGTAGCGCCACCACCTAAAGCCCGTAGGATCAACGGCCGGGAACCGCCGAACCGGTGCCCGTCAATCGCCGTCGCTGCCGGTCGGACGGGGAGAACTGCCCTCCCGAGCGAGCACACTGGTTTGTACACAACAACAATTGTCCCTTCCGCAAGCTCGCCGCAAGCACAGTGCCCGAGCCGAGTCGTCGCGACGTCGACGGCGCTGCCCTCGAGCGTCACCAAGACCTCGATGTGGTAATTCGATCGTTGACCGACCAGAATTCGGCTGTGATTTCGCGAGTCGATTCGAAGGCTCGAGCATGGACGGTTGTTGGCCGAGGATCGGTCACAGATCACGTCGTAGAGTGGCCGTCCCGCGGGACGGGATCGAAACGATCGGAGAGCAACGACTGAGACCAGCCAGCATTAGTCGTTGGCCGACTCGTCACGACCCGGGACAAACGCAAGCAGAACCAGGCACCAACCTCGTAGATTTCCGCTTGCGACGATCGCCCCGCCGGCCGTGACGAGTGCGGCGCGGACTTTTGGTGTACTATTCCAACACCGCTGTCGACTTTCTTGTTCACCCACGCAATTCGACCTTGCGTGGTCCACCGAACGACCCTATATACGTGAGGCCGGGCCGGCGAATACACCGATTCCGGCGAGAAAACGATCGGTCCCGACGGAGTTCACCGGGAACACCGTTGAAAGCCCGACCGTTTTTACGATCCGACCCGTAGCTGGTCCGTGAGCGCCGACGAATCGCAACACGGCAGACCAGCACTCGACTACACTCCCTCCTGACGACAATGGCCGTATACGTTCACACCGCTTCCGCGGACGACGCCCTCGACGTCCGGCGAATCCTCGATGCCGCCATGCTCGAGCCGGGTAACGTCGAACAACGAATCGCCGAGGGGGACGTGTTCGTCGCCGGCGATCGGCGAGCCGGAACGGATGCAACCGACAGCCCGAGCGGCACGAGCACGGCGAGCGATACCGCACCGATCGTCGAATCCGCCCCACCGGAGCGAAATCTCGGTGCACTCGTCCTCGAGCCCCACGAGGAACCCGGCGCTCACGTCTCGGCTATCGGTGTTCGCCGCCGCCATCGGGATCGGGGAATCGGCCGCGCACTGATCGAACGCGCCCTCGAGCGGGAAGGGCGGCTCACGGCGCGGTTCGACGACGGGGTTCGTCCCTTCTACGAACGACTGGGCTTCTCGATCGATCCGATCGACGAGCGGCGACACCGCGGCGTCGCCGTGGCGCGCGAACGCGCGTGATCGTCGGCGAGGAGCGACGGCCAAGTACGATCGCCGCGGGACGACCTCGCCCGAACATCTTCCGGCGTGTTCCTCTCGAGTGGGAAGACCGACTGCACTGAAGTGGCTAAACCGCGGACGTACCGACAGGAGCCGGGCGCTCGAGCGAGTCGACCGGCGGACGAGCGCCGAGGGACGCGAACCAATGACCGAATACACGCTTTTCATCGCGGCCGCGAACGCGGCGACGCTCGTTACCGGCGGGGCCGTCGCGGCGCTTTCCTACCGGGCCTTTCGGCGAACGGGATCGGCGGCCTTGCGTGCGGTAGCGCTTGGCTTCGGGTGTATCGTCGCCGGCGCGGTGCTGGGTGGGGGTGCACACCTGCTCGGCGGGGATGTCGTCCTCGGCATCGCGATCCGGAGTTCCTTCACCGCGGTCGGGTTCGCGGTCCTGCTGTACTCGCTGTACGCCGAAACGTCGGGGGCGCGGACGGTTACCGTGAGGGGGTCTCGATGACGGCCGACGAGCGAACGTCGCGGTCGAGAGCCGAGTCACATTCGCGGACCCGCGTCGTCGCTCAGGGGACCTTCGATCTGCTCCACCCGGGTCACGTTCACTATCTCGAGGAAGCCGCCACGATGGGCGATGAACTGTACGTCATCGTCGCTCGGGCGGCGTCGATCACCCACAAATCCCCGCCGGTCCTTCCGGACGACCAGCGCCGCGACACCGTCGCCGCGCTCGAGGCCGTCGACCACGCTCGCGTCGGCCACCCCGAGGATTTCTCGGTCCCGATCCGCGAGATCGACCCCGACGTGCTCGTGTTGGGACACGACCAGCACCACGACGAACGCGAGGTCGAGGCCATGCTCGCCGATTGGGAGATCGACTGCCGGGTCGAACGGGCGAGCCCGCTCGACCCGGCAGGGAAAGCGCTGTTCTCGAGCAGCGACATCAAACGGCGGATTCGGGACCGACGGGCACCCGACGCCGTCTAACTCGCAAAGCGGAACCGACGCTCAGTTCGACGCCGACTCGAGCGTCGACCGGAACCGTTCGAGACCGACCTCGAGCATGTCGGGGCTGACGGGCTGGAACTCGCCGTCGTCGGGCAGGTACGGTCGCACGGAGTCCCAGCTATCGCGGGCGTACCGTTCGTCGAGGAGGACGCGAACGCCGACGTCCTCGGGCGAACGGATGACGCGACCGATCGCCTGCCGAGCCTTTCGGACGGCGGGGATCGTCAGCGCGTAGGTAAAGCCGTCCCCGAACTCGTCGTCGTAGGCCCGACGAACCGCCGTCGTGCGCGGACTCGAGGTGTTGACGATCGGGACCCCACAGACCACGGCGGCCGAAAGCCGGTCGCCGCTGTAGTCGACCCCTTCGGTCAAGGTCCCGCGGAGACTCGTCACGAGCACCTTCCCGTCGCCGGCGAAGAACTCGCTTTTGAGCGACTCCGTCGCCTCGTCGTCGCTGGAGGCATCGAGCAAAACCGGTTTCGAAACCCGGTCCTCGAGGACGCCCGCGAGCCATTCGGCCTCGCTGTAACTGGGCATCCCGACGAGGACGTTGCCCGGCAGACGGGCGACCTTCGTGATGGCGTCGGTGTAGTGGGTTCTCGTCGGGTTCTCCTCGCCCGGCCGGCCGCGGTTGTCGTAGGTGAACTTCGGCGCGGCGACCGCGAAGCTCTCGCGGTGTTCCTCGGGGAAGTGCAGACCGTAGCGCCGCTTGACGACCGGTCTGTCGTGCTCGCGTTCGAGGTACTGCAAGCCCGTGACTTCGGTGAAGGCGTCCATCGGCTCGAGCGTGGCGCTCATCAGGATGCCGCCGCCGAAAGTGCCGAGACGCTCGCCGATGGCATCGCTCGGCACGCAGTTGTGCAGGGCAAGACGTGCGGTGTAGGCCCGTCGCCAGGAGTCCCCGGGTTCGGTGTCGTTCCAGGTTCGCTCGAGTTCGATCTCCCGGAAGTAGTCCGTGTGGCCCCGCCGATACCACTCGCCGAGAACGCGGCCGACCGCGGGCGCTGCGCGAGTGCGGTCCTCGTCCTCGGCCTCGTTGAGGATCCGCGCGACGACCGCACCGACTGACTCGGCACGGACCCAGTCGGCGTCGCCGTATCCCGCTTCGCGAGCCCACTCGGTGAGTTCGTCCTCGCCCGGTTCGCCCGGGTCGCGCAGCGGAATCTCGTCGTCCTCGAGGTCGGGCAGGTTCGACTGCCACCCCCTGTGTTTCCGGTCGAGATGCGCCGTGATTCGGCGGTCGAGTTCGCTCCGCAGATCGCCGATGAACTCGAGGGTACGGTTGAGTTCGTCGTACGTGACGTCGCTATCGTCGAGTTCCGCGCGCACGAGGTCGGCGTCGGCGGTCTTGGAGCCGCCCTGTGCGTTGCGACCCTCGCGCTCGAACTTGATCGGCTGGATGACCCGCGAGAGTTCGGTCTCGGCGTCCCGCAGCGTCGCGTCCGCCACGCCGTCGCTGACCAGATCACGCACGCGAGGCTCGAGCATGTGAGCCTCGTCGCAGACGACGAACGTCGACTCGTCCAGCACGGCTCCGGTAAACGAGCCGGTGGTCCGGGGATCGAACGCGTGGTAGTAGTTTCCGATGACGACCTCGACGTGACCCAGCACGGCCCCCATCACCGAGTGAGGGCAGGTTCCGTGTGCCGCCGAGCGCGCGACGAGATCCGCGGGCGTGATCATCCCCGCGTCGGTGAAGTCGTATGGAACCGCCTCGGCGGCGTCGCCGTCGCTTCCCTCCTCGGGCAGGTCATCGAGGTACTGCGCGTAGAACGGACAGTACTCGGTTTCGGCACCGACCGGGCCGCCGTCGCCGTACTCGGGAAGCGCCGGCGGGTACGGCGTCGGCTCACCCGCCGTCTCGAGAAAGCGACCGTCGTTCCGGCTGCCGCTGTCGGCCAGCCCGATCTGCTGGCTGCGGGCGCGAGCAGCGAGGTTCTCGGCGGTCGTCTCGCCTCCCTCGCCCGTGAGGTCGCGGGTGCGGTCCCGAAGCGTGTCACACCGGTCGTAGACATTCCCGTCGTCGATCCCCCCCGCGCCTTCGCGGTTGTACGGGCAGACGTCGGCCTTTCCGACGAGCGTGAGTCCGGAGACGGGACGGGAGTCGGCGGGCAGGTTCTCGTTGATCGTCTCGAGGTCCGCCTCGAACTGGCGCAGTTGCTGTTTGACGCTCGTGAGGACGAACACGCGCTCGTAGTCGGTGTCCGGATCGCGTACGAGGTCGATCCCCGCGGTGAGCGCGATCATCGTCTTCCCGGTGCCACAGGCACCCTCGATGACGGTGTAGCCGCCCTCTCGAGCGGTGTCGATGGCGGTCTCGATGCCGTCGACCTGCTCGTCGTAGGGGTGCTCGTGGCCGAAGATCGAGCGCCAGTCGGTCATTCCTCGTCTACTCGGGGACGGTCGTCCATAGCGTTGACGGACTCCGTTAGCCGCGCCATGGGACAAAAACCCGCGGTCGAGGCGGCGGTCCGCTTGCATATCCGGGCACGAACCGCGCCGGACGGTGGACCGAGACGCCGAATCGTCCCATACGGGCGCTTCGCGGGTGTGGTCCGTCGTCTCTATCGTTCTCCGACCGGATGCTGCCGGCGTGCTCCTTTACCTGACTCGACCCCTATCCGCGCATATGAAGGTCCCCCACTCGTTGAAGAAGGTCGGCCGAAACGACGCCGTCGTCCGCACGTTCGAGTACGACGACGGCAGCGTCATCGCGGTCGACTTCGGGAACTCCGCCGCGGACATCGAAATGGACGTCGTCGGTTCGACCGCGATCATCGTCGCCGACGGCGAGCAGTTCGAGTTCGAACTCCCGCCCGAGGCCAGCGACGTCATCGCGCGAAACGGCGTGCTTACGATCGAAGACTAGCCGACGAGAGCGAAACGCAACCCATTCCCGTCCCGCGGCGCTTGGTCCGGTATGAGCGATGCCGACGCCATCGACGTCGACCGCTGGCGCGAGGAACTCGAGGCCAAACGCGCCGAAAAGGACGAGTTCTTCGCCACCCATCAACAGTCGCCGATTCCGCCCGGAGAGCGGGACGACTTCGACGGACTGGACTACTTCGAACCGGATCCCGACTACCGCGTGACCGCGACGGCGACGGTCCACGACGACCCGGCGGTCGTCCTGATGGACACGACCGCCGGCCGGGAAATGCGCTATTTACGCGTCGTGACGCTCGAGTTCGATCTCGATCGCGGCGACGAGGACCTCGAGAACGGCACCTACGAACTCGGGGCCTACCGACTCGAACGTCCGAACGAGGAGGGGTTGTTCATTCCCTTCCGGGACAAAACGACCGGCCAGCAAACCTACGAGGGCGGCCGGTACATGGAACTCGCGCCGGAGCGGGATCTCGAGGACGGCGACGAGATCGTTCTCGATTTCAATCTCGCATACAACCCCTTCTGTGCGTTCAGCGACACCTTCGACTGTCCGCTCCCGCCCGAAGAAAACTGGCTCGAGGTAGCGATTCCGGCGGGCGAACGGATGGGGTAAAGTCGTCTACCGATCAGGGTCGTTTCCGCTCGAGACTCGCGGCGAAAACCACCCTACGGGGAGCGGGTTCGAGTCGAAACAACGGGGTTCTAGAAACGGGATAATTCGAACCGAAACGGAGGTGTGGTGGCTCAGGAAAAACGATGGTTCGAGTCGAACTCAGGGGGCGACGCCGACGGTCAGCAACGTCCCGTACTCGCGGTAGCGTTCGACCATCGCCTCGCGGGTCTCCCAGTCCTCGGTGGGGAACTCGGCTTCGGCGGGGATCGTAATCTCGCGGTCGGGGATGTTGTCCTGTTCGGCGACGGCCAGTCCGGCGTCGCGGAAGGCCTCGCGGTACTGCTTGCGATCCCAGCGGGTCATCTCGATGTCGATGAACTCCTGCCACTCGTGGGAGTGGACGTTCTCCTCGTAGTAGTTGACGGCACAGTAGAAGGTCCCGCCCGGCCGGAGCACGCGGGCGATCTCCTCGAGCGTTTCGTGTGGATCGGCGGCGTAGTAGAACGCTTCCATCGACCACACGTGATCGATCGAGTCGGTCGCAAACGGGAGCGATCCGAAGTCCCCGACGACGTACCCGACCCGTTCGTCGTCCGTATACGATGCGGCGTTGCGAGCCATCTCGGGCGAGCCGTCGAGGCCGTAGACGCGACCCGCGTCCTTCGTCTCCCGGAGTGCACGGCCGGCATACCCGCTGCCACAGCCCAGATCGAGGACGGTGTCGCCGGGTTCGACCGGGAGCCGTGCAAGCGCGTGTTTGGCGGTATGCCAGTGGCGCTCTTCCATGCCTTTGTCGCGACCGCTCGTAGCCCACTCGTCGAACTCCTCGCGTACGCTCATACACGAGGAATCGACCCCCGGCCGCAAAACGCGTTCGACTCGAGGCGATGGGTCGGTTCACCGAAACGGCGCGGTTCCGATCGGGGACCCGAGATCGGCTCGACCGACAGATTCTTTAGGGTGGCCTAAAAATACTGTAGCGAAGAGGTTTAGGTTGGCCGAAAATCCGTGGGCATCGGATTCGGACCGAGCGAACAGCATCCGCTGTTCCCTTTTTCGTCGCCTCTTCCGGACGAACGGACACCTCCGGAGCGACGGGATCGATCGGTATCGGTTCCACTGGAACCGGAGGGGTTCGTTCCCGCGATCCCGGGTGGGTGACTGGAACCGAAGTGGGACGTAGGAAGGGGACGGACGGTGAGCCGAGCCGCCCGGACCGGCGTGAACTCACCGACATCCGCACTATTAAGTCAGTGCCGGAAGTTGTTCACGGCAATATGGACTACAGGCTCGAGATCGACGACACGCCGGAGACGGTCCCCGGTGGGACGGGGATTCTCCTGCTTCATCCGAGCACGGGGGAAACCGACCGCATCGACACCGACTTTCTCAAGACCGACACCGACAATTTCCTCGTCGTCTCGACCCGAACGACCGCTCGTGAAGTCAAACAGAAACTCGAACACTACGACGTCGACGAGGAGCGCGCCGAGATCCTCGATACGCTGAGCATCGAACGGGGCTACTCCCGACGCTCGAGCGATACCGTCCACTACGTCGCCGCACCCGACGACGTCGACGGCATCGTCGACCATATCGACGGCTTTCTGGCGGACAACGACGGCAAGCTCCGGCTCAGTTTCGACTCCGTGACCGAACTCGCCTACTACGCCGGCGACGACGCGGCACTCGAGGCCGTCGAACGGATTCTCGAACTCCTCGAAGAACACGACGCCGTCGGTCTCTTTCATCTCTCCGAGGAACCCCACGACGGGTCGCTCGTCGACGACTTCCGCGAACGCTTCGACGGCGTGATCGACCTGAACGAAAACGGAACCGTCGAAACCGAATTCTAAACACCGTTCGTTTAGCCATCCACTCACCGTATGCCGTCCGAATCCGACGACCGCGTCACCGAATACGACAAGCTCGTTCGTGATCGAATCCCGGAACGCATCGAGTCAGCCGGCGAGCGGCCGGTAACTCACGTCGCCGACGACGACGAGTACGCCGACAGACTCGCAGCGAAGCTTACGGAAGAGGCCGAAGAGTTCGAGGAGTCCCGGCAGTTCGAAGAACTGGCCGATGTGCTCGAGGTCGTTCACGCGATCCTCGACGCACGAGGAACGTCCCTGTCCGAACTCGAGGATCGCCGTCACAGGAAACGGTCGGACCGGGGAGGGTTCGAGGAGCGTCTCGTCCTCGAGCGCGTCGAACCGACCGAAGCAGCGGAAAAAACGGAATAGCGGAGCCGGCCGTCAGCTCGTTTTCGGACGCGTCGAACGGCTCTTTTTCGAGCGTATCGAGCATCTACTCCTCGAGCGCGTCGAACGTCTTCTCGGCCCACCTGACCGCGAACTCGGGTCCGTGATCCCGGTAGGCGTCGGTATCGAGCGCTGCGAACGGCGCTGGAAGTTCGATCGCGTGTTTGATCGCCGCACAGGCGAGTTCCGTCGCATCGGCGAAGTCGGTATCGCCGCGGGCGACGGCCCGGGGAAGCCCGGCAACGCGGTCCTCGAGCCGACCGCCGGCGTCCTGCCAGGCCGCCGCGAGTTCGGGTCGCTCGTCGTGCCACTCGGCGAAGATCGTCCGCGTTTGCAGCCCGATCCAGCCGTCGTACAGCGCCGCGGCGATCTGATAGGTGCTGTTGGGATCGAGATCGATCGCTCGATCGAGTTCGAGGTACTCGTCCTCGAAAAAGCCGATAAAGTGTTCGGGGACATCGAGGCCGAGTTCGACGAACGCCTCCGCGAGCAGGAACTCGAGGAACGACTCGGGTGATCCCTCGACCCGCGGTTTGACCAGCACGACCGGCGGGTCGGTCTGTCGGGTCCAGACGACGCTGCCGTCGCCCGGCATCCCGATCGTGAGGTCCGAACTCGCATACCGGGCCAGCAGCCGCGGCGCGTCGTCGGGAAGCCACGCGCCGGGATAGCTCGCCGGCTCGAGCGTCTCAACTACCAACCCGAGGTCCTCGGCGAGCGCGGGTGGCAGCGTCTCGAAGTCCCGTTCGCAGTCGAAGACAAGTGACTCCGGCGCGTGCTCGTCCCGAACGTCGTCGAGCGGGTCCGAGAGGTCGCGAGCCTCGAACATCAGGCGGCGAAAACCTGCTGGAAGACGATCAGGATCGACAACAGCGCCGAGACCGCGACCGTCGCGAGAACGATCTTGGTTGCAGTGCTCATACCCGGACGCTATCACGCGCATCGCTTAAAACCATCTGTCTCGTCGCGGCTGGGCTCGGAAACGGGTCGCCGTCGGCGACCGGGAGATCACTCCTCGCCGTCACGCCACGAGTCGGGCACGTCGATGACGTACCGGCCGTCCTCCTGCAACGAGATGATATACTCCTCCCGGTTGTAGAGTTCCATCAGGTTGAGTTCGTACTGCCCGGGACGGACGATTTTGATGCTCTCGAACTGCTCGTTGAGTTCCGCCCGGAGTTCCTCGATCGACGGGCTCTCGCCCGACGGTTCGCTGACGACGCGGCCGCGATCCGACGGTGGCGTCTCGCCGTCGTCGGCCGGCGGTGTCTCCGCGTCGCCCGCATCGATACCAGCATCGGCATCGGCGGCTCCTCCGGCGTCGAACGACGACTTGCTCTCGTCGGCGGCGGACGGCAGGTCGGTCGACGAAACGACTTCGCTTCGGGCGTCGGCCTGCGCCGAGTTCTCGCTGTCCGCAAGCGTCGAGAGACCGGTTCCCTCGTCCTGACTCGGCGACTCCTCGGACGTGACCGTCCACGACGATTCGGTCGTCTCGGCTCCGTCGGAAGGGGCGGATTCACCGGCGTCGTTCTCGTCCGAGTCGTCCGTGGCCGACGATCGGTCCTCGGGTCGGCGGGCCGTATCGGGCCACTCCGCGAATCCGTCGGCTTCCGACGAGTTACTGGCCGTCTCGTTCGAAGAGGTCGCTGGGTCGGATTTCGGCGGCGGGCTCGATCCCGACGACTGGGCATCACTCTCCGTCCCGGCGTCCCCGGAAGAACTCGAGTCGGAGGACATGAGGTCACGAACGGTTTCGGCGGCTCGTGTCGTCATACTATCGGGTTCCGATCCCGACTCGACTGCCTGATCCGTGGCTCCGGACCCGCCGGACTGCTCGGACGTGGACGGCCCGGACGATCCAGTCGTCCCGGTACCGGATGGGGCAAACTGGAACTTGTTTCCGCCACAGTCGGGACACCCCGACAGCATCTCCTTGGAGCCGTCGGGGAACGTCCGACCGCAGTTCGTACATTCGTGTGGCATTAGTCTCGGGACACGAGCGCACTGATGAGCGTTTCGTCCTTGTGTAGCGTTTCGATCTGGTTTGCCGGGCCGATCACCGTCAGCTTCGCCGTCGACTCCTCGTTGCCCATGAGTCGACCGAGCAGCGAGGAGTCGCCCGTTTCCGATTTCGGATACGTCTCGATCTCGATCCCGTTGAACTCGTCCGGGCTGATTTCGGCCATCGTCACCTCGATGAGCCGGCTCTCCTCGTCCGGCGTCAATCCCTCCTCGAGGATGACGATGTTGCCGTCGTGGACGCCGTCGAGGATCATCCGGATCTTCTCCATCGTGGCCATGTCTTCCATGCGTTCGCCACTGATGAGGTCGATCTGGACGCCATCCGGACCGTCCGAGTCCTCCGCGTTAGTTGCTTTCGGCATCGTTATCACCCGAAGTATTCCGCGATCGAGTCGTACACTTCGTCCATGTTGTCGCCTTCCTTCGCCGAGAGAGGGATCGTCTTGTGCTGTGGGAAGGCGTCCTCGATTCGTTTCACGCTCGATTCGTCCAGATCGATCTTGTTCGCGAAGATCAACACCGGGAGATCGCGGGATTCGATGATACCGATCAACATCGTATTGACCTGCGTGATCGGATCTTCCGCGCTATCGAGTACGTAGATGACGCCGTCGACGTCCTCGCGAAGCCAGTGCATCGCCTCGGCGACGCCTTCGGTCGCTTCGCGAGACCGGCGGATCGCGTCGTCCTCGTCCATCTCGTCGGTGAACTCCTCGTAATCGACTTTCGTCGTCACGCCGGGCGTGTCGACGATGTCGATCGTCACCGTCTTCCCGTTTCGTTCGATCTCGACGTTTTCTTTTCTTCGCGCGCGTCGCGTCTCGTGGGGGACGTGGCTCTCCGTGCCGATAGCGTCGCCGGTCCAGTCACGAGCGATGCGGTTTGCAAGCGTAGTCTTTCCTGCGTTAGGCGGACCGTAGATACCGATTCGTTTGGGTTCCTGCTCGGAGAACAGGCGGTCCGTAACCCGAGAGATACTATCTTTGAGTTCTGTGAACAGTCCCATCGTTGGGGCCCTCCAGCACCGCGGGGTGCGTCTGACCGTACTACTGACTGGACCCACTTAAGCCTACGTCAAACGCATTGACTATCCAACACGAGAGAATTGTGATAGCATGAGACACCCACGCTCGTACGAACGATCAAATCCTCGAACAAGGTAACTGGACCCCGGACGGGAGATCAGAGACGAATTTGGGTGAATCTCACCCGATGACAAGAGGAATACATATGTGTTTAAATACCATTTCATAGCCCTCCGACGAGATGGGCGTTCCGAACCGGCCACGGATCCCCCCACCCCTTCGTTTCAACTGGAGACGAGTGATGGAGGGAACGGAAATCGGATGGCTCCGACTTCTGTTGCCCCCTGATTTCTCCTCGAAAGCAGGAAGACACCCCGCTCCGGAGGATTTTCCGGGAAAGCGACTGTTCTAGTAACTCGGGCGGCTAATATCGAAAATACTAGTTGAGACTAGCAACTAAAACCATACCGTCTAGTAAAATCTTCTTTTTGCTAGGAGTGCGGATGCTGTTTCTCCTCTAATAACATAAAACCCTCCCTTCTAGAGAACCCCCTCCCCCACCCCATCCGTTCGACCGTTCCAGTTGAAACGAAGGGGTGGGGGAGGGGGGTCCTCATCTCCGCTTACCTTTGGTAGCATACACCACTGTCCCTCTGTACCACGGTGTGTCGTTCTCCGAGGAGTCACCAGCCGGCCCAATCCGAACCATCCCAACATAATATGATCGGAGCTATCCCCCGGTTGGAAGGTTCTCGATCACAGTCCAAGACCCCGTCCCGATTCGCAATCCGGTCCGAACCGTCCACTGCAGGAACGGAGTCAAGACCGATTGCTCGAGTCGTCCAACACTTACGCGCGTATCAATAATATACTAGAGCGACAAATCGAAGGGAAGAATTTAATACCGTGGTCTTCCTCTGCTTCGTTTGCATCAACTGGATTCGAACCTGGATACTGGGATCGTAGATGAGCCGGTTTGGCTCGTCTACAGTTCAATATTCCTGCTTTCGGGTTCGACTTCCACCTGAAACGAAGGGGTGCGTGTACGACGAATGTCAGACGACGACGGGAACCCCCCGGGTTCGGAAGACGTCAGGGGAGACGAAACACACGGATTCTCGACGGACTTCGGTAGTGACGACCTCGGCGACGAGGAGTCAAATCAGGGACTGTTCGACGATCTGCTCAGCGGGGAACCGATCTTCGAGAACAAGGAAGTGTTGCGTCCGTCCTATACGCCACACGAACTCCCACACCGGAGCGATCAGATCAACAAGATGGCGACGATCCTCGTCGCCGCGCTCCGCGGTGAAACGCCGTCGAACATCCTCATCTACGGCAAAACGGGGACGGGAAAGACGGCCAGCGCGAAGTTCGTCAGCAAGGAACTCGAGAGTACCTCCCAGAAGTACAGCGTCCCCTGTGACGTCGAGTACATCAACTGCGAGGTGACCGACACGCAGTATCGCGTTCTGGCGCAACTCGCTAACAAGTTCATCGAGAAAAACAAGAGTCGGATCGACGATCGGATCGAGACGCTCGAGGACCTCCTGTCGTCCCTCGAGGACTACGAGGATTCATCCGATGGCTCGGCCGCTACCGGAGAGGACGAGGCCGATCTCTTCGAGACGCTCGAGGACGACCTTTCCGGTTCGGACGGCCTCGATGGGGCCGGTGACGATGAGCCAACCGATGCCGACGGCTCCGGTTCAACTGGAGACGAAATCGGTCCGCAGCACGGCGGTTCTCCAGTCGAAACGGAGGGGTATTCGTCGGCCGATGATTCGGACTCGAGCGTCGACGGGTCGGGTGAAACCGACCCCGAGTCCCCCGCCGAAACCGCCCTTCCACCGGACCATCCGCTCGAGTCGACTCCCTTCGAGACCCGCAGCGATCTCGAGGAACGGATCGAGACGCTCGAGGAGGACAAGGAATCGTTCGAGGAAGTTCCGATGACCGGCTGGCCGACCGATCGAGTCTACAGCGTCTTCTTCGATGCGGTCGACTACGACGAACGGGTCGTCGTCATCATGTTAGACGAGATCGACAAACTCGTCGAGAAAAGCGGCGACGATACCCTGTACAATCTCTCGCGGATGAACTCCGAACTCGAGAACTCGCGGGTGTCGATCATCGGTATCTCGAACGACCTCAAATTCACCGACTTCCTCGACCCCCGGGTCAAATCCTCGCTGGGCGAGGAGGAGATCGTCTTCCCGCCCTACGACGCCAACCAGCTCCGGGACATCCTGAAACATCGATCGGAGGTCGCGTTCAAGGAGGGCGCGCTCTCGGACGACGTGATTCCGCTGTGTGCCGCGTTCGCCGCACAGGAACACGGGGATGCGCGCCGTGCGCTCGATCTGCTTCGGACCGCTGGCGAGCTGGCCGAGCGGTCCCAGTCCGAGACGATCGTCGAGGAACACGTCCGGCAGGCCCAGGACAAGATCGAACTCGACCGGGTCGTCGAGGTCGTCCGGACGCTCCCCACCCAGAGCAAACTCGTCCTCTTTGCGATCATCCTGCTCGAGAAAAACGGGGTTCACAGCATCAACACGGGCGAGGTCTTCAACATCTACAAGCGCCTCTGTGAAGAGATCGACGCGGACGTTCTGACCCAGCGGCGGGTCACGGACCTGATCAGCGAACTGGACATGCTCGGGATCGTCAACGCCGTCGTCGTCTCGAAGGGGCGGTACGGCCGTACCAAGGAGATCAGTCTCTCGGTCCCGCTCGAGGAGACCGAGGCGGTCCTGTTGTCCGATTCCCGGCTGAGCGACATCGACGACATCCAGCCGTTCGTACAGGCACGGTTCGAGAACTGACGTGCGAGACCGATCCGTGTCCGCCGTAGGAGACACGAGCGGAAAACCGGCGTACTCGATGGACCGATATAGCTGGGATGGATTCGTTTCGACATGAAGCGACGGGACGTCATCGGCGCGACGGCGAGTATCGCGTCGCTCGCCGGCTGTGTGTTCGCGGACCGAAAAGTCGAGTACGAACGCGGCGAGATCGAGGTCGTCGTCGACGGAACGGCGGTCGATCTCTCCGCCGACCGATACCAGTCCGAGAACGCCGCCGACGACTCGATCCGGTTTCACCTCCATGAACGCGACGACTACTGGTACATGGAGGGAGACCCCGTGACGTTCGCCGAAGGAATTGACCTGTTGCCCCACTTCGAGTACACACAGCAAGCGGGTGCCCACGTCGTGACCATCGACGGCACCGTTTACGACGGTCGCGACTCCGACACGGAGATCATCTTCTCCGTTGACGGCGATCCCGTCGATCCGAACGGGTACGTCCCCGAACACGGCGACGAACTCCGCCTCCGGATCACGACCGGCGACTGATCCCGTCACTCGGCGGTCGCCGCTCTCGATCGTCAACCGCCCTTTCCTCGCTCGCCAACCCCTCGCGGTCGAGAAAGCAGATCGTCCCGCGTTTCGACCCGACTCTCGGCCCGTCGTTTCACCTCGAGTCGTCGGTCGGCCCGGCGGTCGAAGAATGCGTGTGCGACCGGGGATCGGACAACGGTCGAAAGCAAAGCCGGAGCGCCGGGCTCTCGCTCAGTTCCGGTATCGGCGGCCGGTGAGTGCGACGCCGGCACCGAGGCCTGCGCTTACTCCCGTGGCGACTCCCGTGAGTCCGGAGACGCCGGCGGTCTCGGTCGGTCCGGCGGACGGACTCGAACCGGCTGCAGTCGCCCCGCCGATTCCCGGCGTCGGAGATGGCGTCGGGACTACCATGCCGCCGATGACTTTGTCGAACGTCAGCCGGATGTGGCCGAGCCACGGGATCCGGACCATCGCTTTCCCCGTGATCCACTCGGGTTTCACGACGTCGGTTTTCGCACCGCCCCTGACCTGATCGTAGCCCGGGTTGTCGTCCCCTTTCGTGATGAACCCGTCGTACTCGGCGGGACAGGTTTGGACCTCGGTACAGGTGGCTCCGCCGACGTACTCCTCGTTGGCTTTCGTGTCGACCCAGTTTTCGCCCTCCTCGACCCAGAAGTGTGCCCGATGGATCACCGGCGTCCGGTATTCGCTTCCGTCGGGCTTGAAGACGATGACGTCGCCCGGGTTGCCGAACTTCTCGTGGCCGGTCTCCGCGCCGCTTTCGCGGGTAACGATGCCCGTCCCGTCGACGGGACCGTCCCCGACGAACCGACCGTTGTCGACGACGAAAATGAGATCCCCACGCTCCATGTTGGGCTCCATGCTGCCGCTCTCGACGGCGACCAGTGGCGGCCAGATGCCGCTGACGGCAAAGAGTACGAGCCCGAGCACCGCGACGAGAGCGACGCTGCTGAGGACGTCCCGGACCACGACGACGGTGTCGTCCTCGGTCCGCAGGAACCAGCGGACGACCCCGTCGTCCTCGATCGTCACAGTACTCGACTCGGCGGCCTCCGTCGACCGCTCGGGTGGGTTTCGTTCGCTACCGGTGGTCCGCTCCTGATGATCACGGCCGTCGCGTCCGTGTCCGCCGCCGTCAGGATCATCAGCCGGATCACCGGGATTGGAACCGCTCATCGTCACCCGTTTTGCGAGGCCGGGAAATCAACTTTCTGCTCTCGGGGGGAAGCGATTACATCGCGGTCGAAGCGATCCCGGGCCCCGATGCGGTGACGCGTCCGGTCTCGAGGGGGCCGGCCGCCGGCGTGGACGGTCCCATCGCGGACAACTTCGACTCGACCGTCAGGCGGAGGTAGCCGATCCACGGTGCCCGGACCATCGCTTTTCCCGTCACCCACTCGGGTTTGATGACGGTGGTCTCCGCCCCGCGGTTCGGAAGCTGATCGTAGCCCCCGTTGGCATCCCCTTTGGTAACGAACCCGTCGTGAGGGGCCGGACACGCCGCCAGTTCGTCGCAGGTACGGCCGTCGACGGCGACAGGATCGGCCTTGGTTTCCACCCAGTTTTCGCCCTCCTCGACCCAGAAGTGTGCCCGATGGATCACCGGCGTCCGGGACTCGCTTCCGTCGGGCTTGAAGACGATGACGTCGCCAGGATCGCCGAACTTCTCGTGGCCGGTCTCAACGCCGTTCTCGCGCGGGACGATACCCGTTCCGTCCACGTGATCGTCCCCGACGAACCGGTCGTCGTCGACGACGAAGACGAGGTCGCCCGTTTGCATATTCGGTGTCATACTCGGGCTTTCGATGACGACCAGCGGCGGCCAGATGCCGCTGATGGCGAAGAGCACGAGGCCGAGCACTACAACGAGGGCGACGCCGCTGAGGACATCCCGGGCCACGACGACGGTGTCGTCTTCGCTCCGGAGGAACCAGCGGACGATACCGTCGTCCTCGATCGTGACCGTCTCCCTGTCGCCGTTTTCCGTCGTCTCGCTTCTCGAGGCCGAACCGCGCCCGGAAGCGTCGGACGTGGCCGGGCCGTCACCGGTTTCGGTCCGCGGATCGATCTCCGCATCGGAGCGGTTCTCTCTATCGTCGGCCGCGGAAGCCCCGCGGGAATCGGAGTCGGACCTCCCCATCGGTCGAAGGATTTCTCGGCGACGGTGATCAATATGATGTTTGTTCTCGGCTGAAACGTAGACGGCTGGCAACGAGCAGTGCAGCGAAACGGCCGACGTGGGTTTCGCTAGCCTTTTCTCTCCGGTCACGAATGCGAGTCGTGTGCCACTCGAGGGGTCCGCCCGGATCGTCAGTGAACTCACCAGCCGCGGGTACAACGCCGAGCGCGAGGCCGTAACGAAGATCGCGTCGTCAGACGACTCCCGCGCCGTCCTCGAGCGCGTCATCGAGGAAATGCCGGAGGACGCGCTGGTCGTTCGTCCGACACACGTCGAGGCGGTCCTCACGGAAGCCGCCGGGCGTTCGAACGGACCCGGCGCGCAACGGGCCGCCGATTCCGGCGGTGGGACTGGACCCGAAACGGGCGGTGAGACGGCCGCCTCCACGGATCGTGCCGTTCAGTCCAACCCTTCGCAGGAAGACCCCTCCGTTTCAACTGGAACCGGTACGGCGACGGCCGGCGAATCGAGTTCGGGATCTCCAGTTGAAACGGAGGGGTCGGCCTCCGACCGTACTGGTGGTTTCGGGGAGCGAGATCTCGAGATCGCCAACGACATGACCGGCCAGAGTACGGGTACGGGGGAGTACGAGGACTTCGTCTCGGTCTTTCGCGACCGACTCGAGCGACTCGGATCGAAACTCCGGGGGCGGGTCAATCACCGTCCGGCGACATCGATCGAGTCGATGCCGGGCGGAAGCGAGGTCGCGATGGTCGGTCTCGTCAACGACGTTCGTTCGACGGCCAGCGGCCACTGGCTGATCGAACTCGAGGACGCCACGGGGACCTTTCCGTGGCTGGTGATGAAGGATCGGGAGTACGTCGAGCTGGTCGACGAGTTGCTCTGTGACGAGGTGCTGGCGATGGAGGGGACGCTGTCGGACGATTCGGGGATCGCGTTCGTCGACTCGATGTACTTCCCCGACGTTCCCCGGACCCACGAGCCGTCGACGGCGGATCGTCACGTTCAGGCGGCGCTGATCAGCGACGTCCACGTCGGCAGCGAGGAGTTCATGGAAGACGCCTGGAACCGGTTTGCCGACTGGCTCCACACCGAGGAGGCCCAGCACGTCGAGTACCTGCTGATCGGCGGCGACATGGTCGAGGGGGTCGGCGTCTACCCCGATCAGGACGAGGAACTCGACATCATCGACATCTACGACCAGTACCGGGCCTTCAACGAGCATTTAAAACGGGTCCCCGGCGACCTCGAGATCGTCATGATTCCCGGCAACCACGACGCGGTCCGGCTCGCTGAACCCCAGCCGGGGTTCGACGAGGAACTCAGGGGGATCATGTCCGCCCACGATCCACGGATCGTGAGCAACCCGTCGACGGTGACGATCGAGGGCGTGTCCGTGCTGATGTACCACGGCGTCTCGCTGGACGAGGTGATCGCGGAACTGCCCGAGGAGAAGGCCAACTACGACGAACCGCACAAGGCGATGTACCAGTTGCTCAAAAAGCGCCACGTCGCGCCCCAGTTCGGGGGCCACACCCGGCTTGCACCCGAAGAGAAGGACTACCTCGTGATCGACGAGGTCCCCGACATCTTCCATACTGGCCACGTCCACAAACTCGGCTTCGGGAAGTACCACAGCGTGCTCGCGATCAACTCCGGCTGCTGGCAGGCCCAGACCGATTTCCAGAAGAGCGTCAACATCGACCCCGACGCCGGCTACGCGCCGATCGTCGACCTCGATACGCTGGATGTGACCGTCCAGAAGTTCAGTTGAGTGACTGGGCGATGGCAACCCTGTTCCGGAGCCTACTGCCGCTCGAGTCCCAGCTTTCCACCGCCGACGGGACCCAGCGGCGGCTATGACGGCTCGAGTCGAAACCGGACCGTCGGCGCGCCGTTGAACCGCGGCCCTTGCCCCTGCCGTTCGAAGCCGAGTTCTTCGGCGGCGTCTTTGATTGCGTCGGTCTCTGGCGATACCAGCACTTCGACGGACATCGACTCGCGTTCGGCAAACCGGACCGGTTCCGCGAGGAGTCGCTTGCAGGCTTCCGGCGTTCCGTCAAGTTGGGTGACGTGAACGGTGTCTTCCCGCGCGTCGAAACTGATGAACCCGAGCAGGTCCTCGGGATCGGAGCCGTCGTACTGCGAACTCGAGACGTCGGCGTTGGGATCGTGGCTCCCGTCCTCCGCGACGCGTACCGTCCGGTCGTGGACGAGATTGCGCATCACGTCGGTCGGCGAGTCGGCGATCGCCGCCAGCGCGTCGGCGTCGGCCTCGAGTGCGTCCCGTACGTTCATTAGCGTGTGGTAATGCTATGCACGACCATAAATCCAGTCCGCGATAGCGTCCGGTGACGCCGACGGCGGCGGCCGTTCCAGTGGACCAGCGCCCGAGCGAAGGTGTCGGAACACAGGTAAAAATGCGAGCGATGGGACACAGTTATCTGCTCGCTCTGGTAACGAAGGGAGTATGAGCCACGCCACCAGTACGCGAACGTTTAGTGAGGTGTCAGCATGCGGGTCGTAGCCAAGTTCGGCGGGACGAGTCTCGGCAGCGGGGACCGGATCAACCGCGCCGCGGACTCGATCGCGGCCGCCGTCGAGGACGGCCACGAGATCGCCGTCGTCGCCAGCGCGATGGGATCGACGACGGACGACCTGCTCGAGGAGATCACGTTCGAGACCGACGAGGCCGACCGCGCCCAGATCGTCAGCATGGGCGAGCGCACGTCGGTGCGGATGCTCAAGGCGGCGCTGTCTGCCCGCGACATCGACGCGACCTTCCTCGAACCCGGCAGCGACGACTGGCCGGTCGTCACCGACGAGTACGGCGAGGTAAACGTCGAGGAGACCCGGCAACGCGCGTTCGAGGTCGCCGAGGAGCTAGACGAGACGGTGCCGGTCATCACCGGGTTCCTCGCGGAGGGGCCGGACGGTTCGATCACGACCCTCGGTCGCGGGGGCAGCGATACGACCGCCGTGATGATGGGCAAGTACATGGACGCCGACGAGGTCGTCATCGTCACCGACGTCGAGGGCGTCATGACCGGCGATCCCCACGTCGTCGAGGGCGCACGCAACGTCGGCAAGATCTCCGTCGACGAACTCCGGAACCTCTCGTTTCGCGGTGCCGAAGTCGTCGCTCCCTCCGCGCTGTCGTACAAGGACGGGACCCTCGACGTTCGAGTCGTCCACTACCAGCACGGTGACCTCCTCTCGGGCGGGACGAGCATCGAGGGCGAGTTCAGGAACCTCGTGGATCTGCGCGAACGCCCGCTCGCCTGTCTGACCGTCGCCGGCCGCGCGATCCGCAACCAGCCCGGTATCTTCCATCACCTCTCGGCGGCCCTTTCCGAGAGCGACATCAACATCGACGCCGTCGCCAGCGGGATGGATACGGTTACCTTCTACATCGACGAGGAGGAGGCCGAACGCGCCGAGAACATCCTCCACCGCGAGGTCATCGCCCGCGACGAACTCTCGAGTGTCACCGTCGATTCCCCGGTCGCCGTCGTCCGCGTCACTGGCGGCGAACTCCCCAGCCAGCCGGGGATCATCAGCGAGATCGTCACGCCGCTGGCCGAGGAACGGATCCACCTGCAGGACGTCATCACGAGCGCGACCAGCGTCGCGCTGTTCGTCGAGTGGGATGACCGCGAGAAGACCCTCGAGTTGACACAGGACCTCTTCTAGCCCGCCACCGGGCGGTCGTCTCGAGTCCCGCGTTCGAAGCCAAGCAAGCAGCGCCGCGTCGATGCGCAGTCAATCGGCCGTTGACTCGAATCGGTAGGGTTGTCGTGCGTAGCCGTAGTCTGTCAGGGGCCGGATACAGCGTCGCACTCGCGGGTAATCGGCCCGTAACGAAAGGCTCCGTCGTGGAGGCCGGGCGTATGAGTACGGACCCGACAGTAACGGAAGTGTTCGAGGACGTCGATGCCGACCCCGACGCCGTTCTCGCCGCACACGATGTCGATTCGCCGGCGGACCTCGTTGCTGCCGGCGGCGATCACGATCCGGGAACCGACGCCGCCGTCGACGCGGACGACCTGACTGCCGCGGAACTGTTCGCCGATCTCGCGTCCCTCTCGCCCGACGCCGAACGGGCGGACGCGATCGGTGATGAGCGCGAAACCGCCGACGGCGGACCCGCTCTGCCGGACGAAACGGTGTTCGTCGCCGAGCCGTCGGTCACGGTCCGTCCGGACGACCCTGCACTCGAGGCGATCACGTTCGAGACCGACGGTCGGTCCCGTTCCGAATCTACGACGGGGCCGGAACTCGTCGGCCCCGATCCGACGCCGACGCGGATCGAAAACGATGCCTTCGGCGGGGCGGTCGACACCGACGACGGAACCGACTTCCGCTGGGCCGAGGACGACCACAGCCGGGACTGAACCCGTCGTCCCGATAGCGGCGTTTCGAAGTTGCGCATCACTGAACGGACTCGTCCCCCGCTTCTCGAGTCGGGTCGTCGGCCCGCAGGTTTCGTCAATCGAATTGAACTGTCTCCACGTTACAGGAGGCGTATGGTCGCGTACAAGTCGAAGATGGTCGAACGGATCAGGCTCCCCTCGCGGGAACAGCGGGAACACAACCTCGACGCCGCCGGGTACAACGTCTTCAACCTGAACAGCGAGGAGGTCTTCATCGATCTGTTGACCGACAGCGGGACCGGAGCGATGAGCGACGCCCAGTGGGCCGCGCTGATCCGCGGCGACGAAGCGTACGCGGGATCGAAGAGCTTCGACCGGCTCGAGTCGGCCGTCCGGGACGTGATGGGGTTTTCCCACATCGTGCCGACCCATCAGGGGCGTGGCGCTGAGAACGTCCTGTACGGGTCGCTCCTTTCGGAGGGCGACGTCGTCCTCAACAACACGCACTTCGATACCACCCGTGCCCACGTCGCAAATCAGGGGGCAGACCCGGTCGACTGTCCGGTCGAGACCGCACACGACCCCGATTCGGAGGACCCGTTCAAGGGGAATTTCTCGATCGATCGAGCGCGGACGGTCGTCGACGAGGTAGGGGCCGAGCACGTCCCGGTTGTCGTCCAGACGATCACGAACAACTCCGCTGCCGGACAGCCGGTCAGCGTCGACAACACTCGCCGCGTCCGGGAGTTCGCGGACGAAATCGACGCGACGTTCGTCATCGACGCCTGTCGGTTCGCGGAGAACGCCTACTTCGTCACCCAGCGGGAAGACGAGTTCGCCGACCCGGAGACGGACATCGTCGACGTCACCCGCGAACAGCTCGGCTACGCCGACGCGATCGTAATGAGCGGCAAGAAGGACGGCCTGGTGAACGTCGGCGGGTTCGTCGCCACCGACGACCGAACGCTGTTCGAACGGTGCAAGCAACGGGCGATCCTTTACGAGGGCTTTCCGACCTACGGCGGGATGGCCGGCCGGGACGTCGCCGCGATGGCCGTCGGCCTCCGTGAAGCCGTCGAGGAGGCGTACGTCGCCGATCGCGTCGAACAGGTCCGGGAGTTCGGCGCTCAACTCGCGGCGGCCGACGTCCCGGTCTATACGCCGACCAGCGGCCACGCGGTCTACCTCGACGCCGGCGAGGCCCTCCCGCACCTCCCGGACGAGGCGTTCCCCGGGCAGGCGCTGGTCTGTGAACTCTACCGCGAAGGCGGCGTTCGAGGCGTCGAACTCGGGAGCTTCGCGTTCCCCGACACCGACCGCCCGGAACTCGTCCGGCTCGCGGTGCCGCGCCGGACCTACCACCGGGAACACTTCGACCACGTCGTCGAGACCGCAGCGTCCGTCCTGGAATCCCCCGAGGAGATCCCCGGACTCGAGATCACGGCCAATCCGGCAACTCCAGAACTCCGTCACTTCACGGCCGAACTCGAGCCGCTGTCCGATTCGGTCTGAGGAGCACGTCGGCTCGGGAACGTGACCGATCGCCTCGAGCGCCCGTCGTTATTCGGACAGCGAGAGCACGCCGCGGGCGCGGTCCCGCAGGGTCGGTTCGGGCTCTTGCTCCCCGAACCGCTGTCTGGCGAGGTTCCGGACCCCTTGCCGTGCCGGTTCGGATCTCGCGATGTCCGCCACCCAGTCGGGGACCTGTGATTCGATCTCCGTCCGCTTTTCTTCCTTGAGTTGGCTGTACTGTCGCAGTACGAGCCCGACGCCGAGGAACAGGGCGGCGTCGGCCAGTTCCCGTCGGAACCGTTCTCGATCGTCGCGTACCGCGATCGCTTTCACGAGCGAGAGAACGCCGATCCCGAGGTAGAGCTTCGAACTCCGCGATGGGTCGCTGCTGAGTAGCCGTCGAAGCGCCATGCGAAGCGACGTACCACGTTCCCAGTTATAAAACTGCGCTGGAGCCCCGGGTCGGCGGGCGGTTCAACCGTCCATTTCGGCGCTCCAGTCCTCGAGTCGTCCCCGGAGTTCGCCGCGGAGGTCGTCGTAGGTCGCCGTTACCGTCTCCGGTGGCTCCCGGGCGTGATCCAGAAACGCGTCTTCGAGGTCGACGTACTGGCGTTCGACCGCGGGGAACTGGACGTTCCGCGCGGCGATTTCGGCCTGTGCTCGACTCGAGAGCACGAAGTCGACGAACTCGTAGGCGAGGTCGGGCCGCCGGCGTTCCGAAAAGACCGCGACTCCTTCCGTGTTCTCGTAGCCCCGCTCGTCGAGGGGGGTAATCCGGTGTCGGCGGAGGTCCCTGTCGGCGGCGTTCGCACCGACCCTGTCGGTCGAGTACGAGACGACCATCGGTCGCTCTCGGCGGACGTACGCGTCGTACGCGTCCGTCCAGCTTTCGAGCACGTGAACGTCGTTCTCCCGAAGGTCCCGCCAGAACGACAGGTAGTCGTCGCCGTACGCGGCGACGGTCCACCACAGAAACGCCCGGCCCGGATCCGAGCGGCGGGGATCCTGAACGAGCAGCGAGGCGTCGTACGCCGACGTGCGCAGTTCGTCGAACGCCTCGGGGGGGTCGATCGCGGTGCCGTCTCGGACGAGGGTCACGTAGCCCGTATCGAACGGCACCACCCTGTCGTGTGGCTCCTCGAACCCGAGGTCGTCGCGGACTCGCCCGTCGTGCTCGAGGCGCTCCCGGTCGAGGCTCTCGAACAACCGCTGTCCGGGCGCGAGCGCGTCGTCGACGATGGCGAGTTCGCCGGCGGTCAGACCGAGGTAGACGTCGGCATCGATCGCCGCGCCGTACCGGGCACGCTGGATGTAGTGGTCGATGCCCGATTCCGGGATCGTCCACTCGACCGTGGCGTCCTCGGTCGCGTCCTCGAACGCGTCGCCGAGCCAGCGGCCGGCCGGGCGCCCCCCGGCGGCCATCGAGGTGTAGCTGGCGACGCGCAACGGCCCGTCCTCGTCGATCGGGTCCTCGTCCTCGCCGGTCCGCGTTAGACAGCCGGCGAGGCCGATGCCCGCGACCGATCCGCCGCCGACGCCGCGGACGAACGTCCGTCGCCTCATCGTTCGTCCCTTTCGTTCGGCATGCTTAAGGACCGTTCCCCGGTTCGATCAGTCCGAAGGATTTTATCGGTTCGGTGAGAGTCACGGATGTGACAGCGAACGCGGAGACGGAAACCCCGCCATCGAATCGGACTCGACGGTACGTCCTCGCGGGTGTCGTTGTGTTGCTCGGAATCGTTACCGGTGGCATTTTACTCGAGGTTCTCGGGACGATCCTGTTCGCGCTGACGGTTGCGTACGTACTGTTGCCGGTTCAGGGATGGCTCGTCCGGCGCGGACTCACGGAGTGGACGGGCGCCGCCGCCGCGACCCTGCTCGGATTCGTGGGTGCACTGGCGGTCTTCTCGCCGATCCTGGGGACGCTCTATCTCCGCCTCGACGAGATCATCGCCGTCGTCGAGGGACTCCCCGACGAGCTAGCGATTTCCCTCTTCGAGATCACGTACACGATCGAGGCCGCACAGGTACAGGCGCTCGCGATCGACTTCCTCACCGGAGTCGCGGGCTCGTTTGCGCTGCAGCTTCCGGTGCTCGCGATCAAGTTCGCGCTTTTCGTCATCCTGCTGTTTGCAATCTTGCTCAAAGGTGACGCCGCCGGTCGGGCCGCTATCGCACCGATCCCCCACGAGTATCGGGACGTCGCGTACGCGCTGGCGACGCGTGCTCGCGAGACGCTGTACGCGATCTACGTCTTGCAACTCGCGACGTCGGTCGCCACGTTTCTCGTGGCCTACCCGCTGTTCTGGCTGCTCGGCTACGACGCGGCGTTTATGCTCGCGCTCATCGGCGCTATCCTGCAGTTCGTCCCGATCATCGGTCCGAGTCTGCTCGTCGTCCCGATCGCTGGCTATCACGTCGCTGCCGGCGAACTCGTCGCCGCGACGCTGATCGGCGTGCTCGGAATCGTCTTCGTCGCCTGGCTGCCCGATATCGCCGTTCGGCCGCGGCTGGCCCGCCGATCCGCGGGCCTCCCCGGAAGCCTCTATTTCGTCGGCTTCACCGGCGGCCTCTTTACGCTCGGTGCGATCGGCATCGTCGTCGGCCCGCTGCTCGTGGCCGTCTTCGTCGAGTCCGTCGATCTGCTCGCCGACGAGGTCAACGGCGAGGTCACGCTCGCCGATCCGAGTCTCGAGGAGCCGCCGGAGGAGACGGGGTCCGACGCCGGTTCCGGAGTCGAAACCACCCACTCCGAGGAACCGGACTCACAGCTCGCCGACGACTGAGTCCGACGGGAGCACCGACGCTTTTCCGTCTGCTCGTCGTCGGGACAGTATGGTGAGCGGCCGAACCGTCATCCACGCGATCGTCGGTGCCGTCGTCGGGATCGTCCTGTCGTTTATCCCGTTTTCGACCGTGATCGGGGGCGCAGTGGCCGGCTTTCTCGAGGGACCGAACGGTCGCAACGGAGCTATCGTCGGCGCGCTCGCGGGAGCGGTTACGTTCGTTCCGTTCGCCGCGATGGCGTTGTTCATGCTCGGTATCGTCGGCTTCGGGATGGGCGTCACCGCCGTCCCGATCGAGGGGTTCGCGTTCGTGTTGCTCGTGACCGCACTGCTCTCGATGACCGTCCTGCTCTATACCGTCGGGCTGTCGCTCGTCGGCGGCTATCTCGGCGCGTACCTCGCGCGGGAGTATCCGGAACACCGAACGAGTACGCGTCGCTCGATCGGGATGGAAGCGGGTCGCCCGTCCGGCCGACGGCGGCCGGAAGCGCCTCCCCAGAGAGCCCGAGAACGGGACGAACCGGACGCGTTCGGATCGGATCGCGACGAGCACGACGGGGTCAGACAGGACGCGCCGGCAGCCGAGCGGTTCGATCCGACGCGGTGGCACGAAGAGCGCGAGTCGGACTCCGCTCCCGAACGCGACCGGGAACGCAACCGCGAGTCCGAACCCAACGAGTAGCCGCCGCGGTCGTCACTCGTACCTGAGCGCGTCGATCGGGTCCGTTCGCGCCGCCCGCCAGGCCGGGTACAGCCCCGAGAGCACGCCGACGAGGATCCCGACGGCGATCGCGAGGGCGACGTACTCGTAGGGGTAGACCAGCGGCAACTCGATGTACCACGCCCCCAGATAGCCGACGGCGAGTCCGAGCGCGGTTCCAAGCACTGCCCCGATCGTGCCGAGGATCACCGCCTCGGTCAGAAACAGGCCGAGTACGTCGCGGTTGTGCGCTCCGACGGCTTTCATGATGCCGATCTCGCGGGTGCGCTCGGTGACCGAGACCAGCATGATGTTGGCGATGCCGATCGAGCCGACGACGAGCGAGATCGCCGCGATACCGACGATGAAGTTCCGGAGCAGGTCGAGGACGTCCTGTAGCTGCTGAAGCAGTTCGGCGCTCGTCTGCAAGGTAAGCGCGAGGTCGTCGCCGAGCAGTTCGCCCGCGTCGGACGCCTCGCTCTCGAGGTAGGCGCTCGCGCTGTCGCGGGCGGCGTCGATGTCCTCGTCGGCCGGCGAGTGGGCTTCGATCACGATCGCCATGTACCGCGCATCGCCGGCGGCGTCGCTGCTGTTTTCCCCGTCGGCGTCCGGGCCGGGAATCGACGCGGCGGCTTCCTCGGTGTAGTACGGATCGGTCGGGACGTAGATCCGCGGCGAGGGTTCGAACCCCTCGAACGGGCTCAGCCCCTCGGACGTATCGGTGATCCCGACGACGGTGACGTTCGTTTGTCGACCTCCCTGTAACACGACGGTCAACTCGTCGCCGACCGAGACGTTCTCCTCGAACTGTCCCGCGACGGCCGGATTGATCACCGCTTCGCGTTCGCCCATCTCGAACTGCCGGCCCTCCGCGAGGGTGTCGGTTCTGATGTACGGCGGCCCCGCGGCGACCAGCGCGTCGCTCTGGGGTGTGATTTCCCCCTCGTAGACGAGCGCTTGCGTCGACAGCGGCATGTAGCCGTAGGCCGCATCGACTTCCCCGCGGCCGGCGACCGTCTTGAGGTCGTCCTGACTGAACACCGGCTGGGCCCCCGCCAGCGGGCCGCCTTCGGCATCGGGATCGGCGGCCCAGCCGTAGATGTTGCGCCGGTCGTCGGGACTGATGTCGCCGACGATGCCCGCCTGGAGGCTCGCGCCCAGCGTGACGAACGCGATCACGGCCGCGATTCCGATCACGACACCCAGCGTCGTCAACCCCGATCGAAGCGGGTGCCCGCGGATCGACCGCCAGGCCAGCCGCGGGAACGCGAGGGGGCGCATTACTGTTCCGAACCCGGGTTCGTCCCGTCGAGTTCCTCGATCCGCTCGATGGTCCCGTCGAGCAGGTGGACGATCCGGTCGGCGCGCTCGGCGACGTGGCGCTCGTGGGAGACCACGAGAAGCGTCGTTCCGGCACCGTGGAACTCGTCGAAGAGATTCAGGATCTCGGCTTCGGTGTCCGTATCGAGGTTCCCCGACGGCTCGTCGGCCAGCACGATCGCCGGATCGTTGACCAGCGCCCGCGCGAGCGCGACTCGCTGGCGCTGGCCGCCCGACAGTTCGTTCGGCAGGTGGTCCGCCCGGTCGCCGAGACCGACGCGCTCGAGCAGGTCTCGCGCACGCGCTCTCCGCGTCGATCGGTCGATGCCGCGGAACAACTGCGGTAACGCCACGTTCTCGAGGGCGTTCAGCCGCGGCATGAGGTTGAACGTCTGGAAGACGAAGCCCACCTCGGTCCCGCGGAGGTGTGTCCGTTCGCGATCCTCGAGCGATCCGACCGCCCGCCCGCCGACGACGACTTCGCCCGCCGTGGGCGTGTCCAGACAGCCGACGAGATTCATCAGCGTCGACTTCCCGGAGCCGCTCGGTCCCATGATCGCGGTATAGGACCCTCGTGGCACCTCGAGCGAGACCCCGTCGAGCGCGTGGACGGGTTCGCCGACCCGGTAGGTCTTGCGGACGTTCGAGAGGGACACCGCCGTCCCCCCGTCGGTTCCCGGCTCGTTCCCGGTTCCGGACGTGGCCATGGGGTGGTCAACCACAGCCCCGCCGAAAAAGATTAGACGTCCCCGTCGGGTCCCGAGCACCGATCCGAATCCGCCGAGACCTCGCCGCTGCGATCGATGGATCGAGACGCCGGTCTCTCCACCGACGAAAGATGAAGGAAGCTATTTCCGGGCTGGTGGATTACCGAACTGAACAGTGTCCGCGATCGACATCTCCGATGTGACGAAGCGGTACGGCACCGAAACGGCCCTCGACGGGTTGACGCTTACCGTCGAGGAAGGTGAGGTGTACGGGTTTCTCGGCCCCAACGGCGCGGGCAAATCCACGACGATCAACCTCGTGCTCGATTTCGTCCGCCCGACCACTGGCGACGTACGCGTGTTCGGCCTCGACGCTCGAGCGTCCAGCCTCGAGATCCGGTCCCGGGCCGGCATCCTCCCGGAAGGTGCCGAACCGTACGCCCGGCTGACCGGCCGCCAGCACGTCGCGTTCGCGATCGAATCGAAGGGGGTCGACGACGATCCCGACGCCCTGCTAGAGCGAGTCGGTCTCGCCGATGCGGCCGACAGAAAAGCCGGCGGCTACTCGAAGGGGATGGCCCAGCGGCTCATGCTCGCGACGACGCTGGTCGGCGAACCCGATTTGCTGATCCTCGACGAACCCTCCACCGGTCTCGACCCAAACGGTGCCCGCGAGATGCGCGAGATCGTTCGCGAGGAGAACGATCGCGGCGCGACGGTGGTTTTCTCCTCGCACGTCCTCGGACAGGTCGAGGCGATCTGTGACCGCGTCGGCATCCTCCGGGACGGCGAGTTGGTCGCGGAGGACACCGTCGCAGGACTCCGTGATTCCATCCCGAACCGGACCCGGCTTCGCGTCTTCCTCGATCGAATCCCGACCGATCCGTCGGCCGCGCTCGAGGCGGTCGAATCGATCGATGGGGTCTCGTCGGTGAGCCCCGACGACCGGACCCTCGTGGTCACCTGCGAGAACCACGCGAAGACGACGGTCCTGCACACGGTCGAGGACTTCGGCGTAACCGTCGAGGACTTCGAGACCGACGACGCCTCGCTGGAGGACCTGTTCGCCGCCTATACGACCGATTCCGCCGATAGTGCGGAGGTGGGACGATGAGCGCGATCACCGTCGCCAAGAAGGACTTCCGGGACGCCGTTCGCTCGCGCGTGTTGCTCGGACTGACGGTCCTGTTCGCCCTGTTTACCACCGGTGGCGCGTTCCTCGCCTCGTGGGCCTCGGAGCTGTTCGAACAGGGTGGCGCGGGATCGACCCTGGAGCTGTTGATCGCGTTGCAGACGCCCGCCGGGATTCTCGTCCCCGTTATCGCGCTGGTCGTCAGCTACCGCTCGATCGCGGGCGAGCGAGCGGACGGGAGCCTGCAGTTTCTGCTCGGATTACCCCACCGTCGCCGGGACGTCGTCCTCGGGAAAGTACTCGGCCGAACGGGCGTGGTCGCCGTCTCGATCCTGATCGGGTTCGCCGTCGGCCTGCTCGGGCTCTTCGCGTTCGTCGGTGACGTCTCGCCCGTCGACTACGCGGGCTTTACGCTGGTGACGATCCTGTTCGGTTTCGTCTACGTCTGTCTCGGCGTGGGACTCTCCGCGACGGCCCGATCGACAACCACGGCGGCGATCGCCGCGCTCGGCTTGATCGTACTGTTTTGGGTCGTCTGGGGAACGGCCGCCCAGATTCTGCTCTACGTCATCGAGGGCCAACTCTTCGTGATGCCGGTTCCCGACTGGTATCTCGCGTTCGTCTCGCTTCCCCCGGACGCCGCCTACGGCTCGGCGATCAGCGCCGTCCTCGGCGAGCCACAGTTCGAGATGGCGCAGGCCTACGACCTCGAGTCGCCGCCGCTTCTCGCCAGACCGTGGTTCGGGTTCGTCCTGCTTGCGTGCTGGGCGGTCGTTCCCGTCGCGGTCGGCCTGTGGCGGTTCGAGCGCGTCGACCTCTGACGCCCGACAACGAACTGTAACGCTTTTCCCGCCGCCGCTCGCTTGCCCACCTATGAAGACCGAGGGCGGTACCGCGGACGCGAAGCGGCGGGCCGGCGAACGGGCCGCCGAGGAAGTCGAAGACGGCTTCGTCGTCGGACTCGGAACCGGGTCGACGACCGCGTACGCGATCGACGCGATCGGCGAGGCCGTCGCCGACGGCCTCGAGATCCGGGGCGTTCCGACGTCGTTCCAGTCCCGTCGCCGCGCGCTCGAGGCGGACATCCCGCTGACGACGCTCGATGCGGTCGACGGCGTCGACCTCGCGATCGACGGCGCGGATCAGGTCGTCGACGACCCCGACTCGAGCGCAAACGGCGCACTCATCAAGGGCGGCGGTGCGGCGCATACGCGCGAGAAACTCGTCGACGCGACGGCCGATCGGTTCGTCGTGGTCGCCGATCCGTCGAAGCTGACCGATCGGCTCGAGCGGTCGGTTCCCGTCGAAGTCCTCCCGGACGCCCATACCGTAGTCGCCGAGCGGATTCGAACGCGGGGCGGGGAGCCGACGCTTCGCGACGCCGAACGCAAGGACGGGCCGGTCGTCACCGACAACGGGAATCTGGTGCTCGACTGTGCGTTCGGACCGATCTCGAACCCGGACGACCTCGCGGCGTGGCTGTCACGGCTGCCCGGCGTCGTCGAACACGGCCTGTTCGTCGACCTCGCCGACGCGACCTACGTCGGCACCGACTCCGGCGTCGAACGCCGGACGTACTGATCGCTCCCGACGGCGTTACTGACGAGACTCCGGCGGTTCGCCGCGGGGCGTCTCGGCCCGTCCCGCGGCGAACCCGGCGACCAGATAGCACGCCCCCAGCAGCCGCGTTGCCGGGATCACCCACGGTTTCACCTCGAGTTCGTCGGGGTTTTCGTAGGCCACGGCGAGTCCACTCTCGAGCGCAGAGCGCGGGACCAGTGCCAGGACGACTCCGAGGAGTCCAAGCGCCGCCCGGCGGTCGCTGTCTCGGACGGCACCACGGGCGAGAACCCAGACGAACGCCAGTCCCTTGAGCCGGGCGATCGGAACCGTCGACCGTCGACGCCGTCCGTCCTCGGGGTTCTCGAACGCGATTCGCTCGGCGGGGGCGATGATCCGTCGGGGGACGACCACGAGCAGTCCGCTCCCGAACGCCAGCAGCCGCTTCATCCCGATCGGGGACGGCTGCCCTCGACAGTTCCCTCCGTCCGTCCCGTCCGCGAGAGGGCGACCACGAGCAGGTACAACACACCGAGGAGCCGGGCCGCGGGTTTCACCCACGGTTTCAACTCGAGGTCGTCGGTGTTCTCGTAGACCAGCCGCTGGCTGAGTTCGATGATCGGTTGCGGGAGGACGACGAGGACGATGCCGGCCGCGGCCAGCAGGCGGTTGATCAGGGGCGATCCCGACTCGCGGCGCGCGAGCAGCCAGACGAACACGAACCCCTCGGCCCGGGCACCCCAGAGGGCCAACGGTCGGAGATCGGCCTCCGCCGGGTTCTCGAGGCCGATTCGCTCGCACGCGTCGATGACCGGCTCCGGCTTCGCGATTTCGAAGATCCCGAAGGCGATCAACAGTTTGCGCAACATACCCGATCACACACCGTCGTCCGTCAAAAAACTCGAGTGCGACGTTCAG
Source organism: Halopiger djelfimassiliensis (assembly GCF_000455365.1). Lineage (GTDB taxonomy): Archaea > Halobacteriota > Halobacteria > Halobacteriales > Natrialbaceae > Halopiger_B > Halopiger_B djelfimassiliensis. The sequence goes on along the minus strand of NZ_HG315687.1, from coordinate 79,874 downwards.
CTGCTGCGGCGTCCGGCGACCGGCGCGTGAATGGATAGCTTTTCTATCGCCGGCTCCGACCGTCCGCTGGAGACGATTCGATGCCCGAGACACCCGACAGGAAAGACGATCACGTTCGCATCATCGAGCAGGAGGACGTCGAGACTTCGGGAGCCGGATTCGCCGACGTCGAACTCGTTCACGAGGCGCTCCCTGAGCTACACCGCGACGAGATCGAGACGTCGACGACGCTGTTCGGCCACGAACTGGCGGCACCGCTTGTCATCGAGAGCATGACCGGCGGCCATCCCAATACCACGGAGCTAAATCGGGCGCTTGCGGCGGCTGCCGGTCGAACGAACGTCGCCATGGGCGTCGGCAGCCAGCGGGCCGGGCTGGAGTTCGACGACGAGGACGTGCTCGAGTCCTACACTGTCGTTCGGGACGTCGCGCCCGACGCCTTCCTCTATGGAAACGTCGGCGCGGCTCAACTGCTCGAGTACGACGTCGACGACGTCGAGCGGGCCGTCGAGATGATCGACGCCGACGCGATGGCGATCCACCTGAACTTCATGCAGGAGGCCGTCCAGCCCGAGGGCGACGTCGACGCCCGCGGCTGTCTCGCGGCGATCGAGCGGATCGCCGATGCGCTGTCGGTACCGGTCATCGTCAAGGAGACGGGGAACGGCATTTCCCGGGAAACGGCGACCCGACTCACTGAAGCCGGCGTCGACGCCATTGACGTCGCCGGGCAGGGCGGAACGACGTGGTCGGGGATCGAGTCACACCGGGCGGCGGCCGTCGGCGCGGATCGACAGGCCGGGATCGGCAAGCGGTTTCGCGCCTGGGGAATCCCGACGGCGGTCAGCACGCTCGAGGCCGCCGCCGTCCACGACTGCGTGATCGCAAGCGGTGGGGTTCGATCGGGCCTAGACATCGCGAAGGCCATCGCCCTCGGCGCTCGAGCCGGCGGCCTCGCGAAGCCGTTTCTCGGACCGGCCGGAACGGGGACCGACGCCGTCATCGACCTGATCGAGACGCTCGTGCTCGAACTCCGGACGGCGATGTTCGTCACCGGTGCGGCGTCGATCGCGGACCTGCGGGAGACGGAGTACGTCCTGCTGGGCCGGACGAACGAGTACGTCACGCAGCGCCGTCGCTGAACGCATTCGGTGCCGGCTCCTCCTGTCGACTGCCGCAGCTATTGGATGTCGGGTCGACTAAAAAATCACTCGAGTGGCGTCCCTTACAGGTCGCGGGGCTGGACCGTCTTCCGGTCGTTGGCTTCCGCGCGTCGGGCAGCGTCTTCGAGCAACTCGTCGACTTCCTCGTCGAGCGCGTCGTAGAAGTCCGAGGCGACGTTCTTGTCATCGAGCGCTTCCTTCACAGCAGCTTTGACGATAAGGTCTGCCATACGATGTACGGGTTTCCCCTTCCATGATATAAACGTTGTGGTTATGTTTCGGAATCCGGTGGTTGAAGCGGTTGCTCCGTCCGTTTCGGCGTCCGATACCACCGGAAAGTATATGGCTTATGAATCTCTCAAACCGGCTTTTCACCGCTCGAGCGGCCCGATTCGGCTCGCGCGCGGTCTCGAGTGTTCTCGCGCGCACTTTCGGACACGTGCCGACGGATTCGAGTACGTCCGTTACCCAGACACAGTATGCGCGAACTCCTGGAAGCCGTCGCCGACGGGTCGCTGTCGCCGGCGGAGGCGGAGGCACAACTCAAAGGGTACGTGACCGACGAGGCGGGGCGGTTCGACGCGGCCCGCCAGCAGCGCCGGGGTATCCCCGAGGCGATTTTCGCCGACGGGAAGTCCGCCGCACAGGTCGTCGCTTTCGCCGAAACCGCACTCGAGACGACTGACCGTGCCCTGCTTACTCGGGTTTCCGACCGACAGGTCGCCGCGTTGGAGTCGTGTCTCGAGGAGTCGTTTCCCGACGCCACGCTCGAGCGTCGGAGTTCGACGGTCCGGATCACGACGCCGACGTACGATCCGCCGTCGCTGGATGCGACGGTGGGCATCGTCACCGCGGGGACCGTCGACGGTCCGGTCGCCGACGAAGCGGAAGTCGTCTGTACGGACGCCGGTGCAACGGTCGATCGGATCGACGATATCGGCGTCGCGGCGCTCGACCGGACGCTCGATCAGGTCGACCGGCTCCGCGAGGCGGACGTGTTGATCGTCGCTGCCGGGCGGGAGGGCGCGCTCCCGACCGTTATCGCCGGACTGGTCGACACGCCGGTCATCGGCGTCCCGGTCGCAAGCGGATACGGCCACGCCGGCGCCGGCGAGGCGGCCCTCGCCGGTATGTTGCAGTCCTGTACCGTCATGTCGGTCGTCAACATCGACGCGGGCTTCGTTGCCGGTGCGCAGGCAACGTTGATCGCCCGGGCGATCGACGCGGCCCGTCACTGAGGGATCGTCACCGGGATATGGGAAAATATTCTTTCCGTACCGAAAAGCCAAACGGCGTTTGGGAAAGGACTTTTAATGATATCACGACTATCACCGAGTACCGGCTCCGGCCGGTGTGACCATGCCCAAGTGTAACCACTGCGATGCGCACGTCTCCGAGCGCTTTGCACGCGTGTTCGCCGACGAGCACGGCGAGATCCACGCCTGCATCAACTGTTCGGCAAACGCAGGTATCGCGGAAGTAGCGCGAAAACGCGCCCGCGGCACCTGATTTCGCTTTCGAACCGCGACAGGAAACAGCGGCTCGCCGACCGGCGACTGCAACTACACACGCCCCACGGACGAGATGCTTTTTGTGGTGTCCCCCGTATCCCACCGTCGATGACCGACGCCGATCACGTCGTCTACGTCCTCGAGTGTGCGGACGGAACGTTGTATACCGGCTACACGACCGATCTCGAGCGACGGATCGCGGAACACGACGCCGGCGAGGGCGCGAAGTACACGCGCGGCCGCACGCCGGTCGACCTTCGCTATCACGAACGGTTCGACTCCCGGTCGGCGGCGATGGCACGCGAATACGAGATCAAACAGTTGAGTCGCCCCGAGAAGGAACGGTTGATCGACTCCGCGTAGCCGTTCGCCGTCGAACGCCGCCGCCAGCGGTCCCCGAGGCGAAAAATAGATAATAACATCTACCGTTTATGGCTATGAAATGAATATCGACATCGTCGACGAACTGCAACAACCCGAATACACGGGTGAAAATCGGTGTGTTCCGTGTACGGTGTTGAACCTGGTTATCGCGGCAGTGCTTGGCTCCGTTATCGCACGGAAATCGAAACTCGGCGGGGTACTCGCGGTCGGGCTCTCGGTCGCGTTGATCTACCTCCGTGGCTATCTCGTCCCCGGGACACCGACGTTGACCAAGCGGTATCTCCCGCCGGAGGTCCTGCGCTGGTTCGGCAAGGAGCCCGAACCCGACGTCGCAAGCGGACTCGGTGCCGTCGACTCGAGCGCAGACGCGTCCGCCGGACTCTCTTCGGCCGACGACGCTCCGGAGCCGGTAACCGTCGACGAACCGACCGCCACCGACGGTCACGGTACCGCCACTGACGACGCCGCAGCCTCCGCCGATACCGAACCCGATCCGAACGCCGGATCCGTGGACGCGATCGATCTCGAGGCGTACTTCCTCGAGCACGACGTGCTCGAGCCCTGCGAGGAGTCGGACGACCTCTGTCTCACCGAGTCGTTCGAGACCGCATGGCTCGAGGAGATCGACCCGCTGGCGGAGTCGGGTGTCGACGCCGCGGCTGCGATCGACGCGTTCGGATTCGACGCCGATCCCGAGTCGTTCGACATCGGGGCCCGCGACGACGTCCGCGTGCTCAGATCCGACTCCGCCGTCGCCGGGCGCTGGCCGTCCCGTGCGGCCCTCGTCGCCGATGTCGCCGCGAGTCGAACCCTCGCGGAGTGGGTCGACGACTGGGATACCTACGACCCCGAAGCGAAGGGACAGATCCTCAACAGCCTCCGGATGTTCCTCGAGACGTGTCCGACCGACGGCGGCTCCGTCAGCATCGACGAGGAGGTCGTCGAATCCTGCTGTAGCTCACACGAGGTCTTCGCCGTGACCTGCGACGAGACCGGCGAACGACTGTTCGAACAGCCGCTGACTGACGTCTGATTCCCCCGCGCCTCGGGAGTCGGCCGACCGCCGTGTGGTCGATCTGCCCCGATCCCGTCGCTTTTTTCGCCCCGGCTGTTGATGAACGCGTCATGGAGACGATTAGCTTCGGGACCGACGGCTGGCGGGCGACCCTCGAGGAGTTTACGGCCCCGCGGGTTCGGATGGTCGGGCAAGCAGTCGCCACGTATCTCGCAGACGACGGACTCGCTGACGAGGGACCGGTCGTGATCGGCTACGACGCTCGCGAGACGTCCCGCGGGTTCGCCGAAGAACTCGCCCGCGTCCTGTGTGCGAACGGCTTCGACGTCATCATGCCCGCGCGGGATCGACCGACGCCGCTTGTTGCCCACGCTATCGTCGATCGCGACCTCCCGGGTGGACTCGCGGTCACCGCGTCGCACAACCCGCCGGAGTACAACGGCGTGAAGTTCATCCCGGGGGACGGGGCACCGGCGCTGCCCGCGGTCACCGACGCCATCGCCGCCCGGCTCGCCGAGCCGGATCCGCTCCCCGAAGCCGACCACGGTACCGTTCGGGAGGTCGATCTCGTCGGTCCCCACGCGGACGCCGCAGTCGAGCTGGTCGCGGCCGTCACCGGCAGCGCCGATCTCTCCGCGGCGGATCTGACCGTCGCCTACGACGCGATATACGGGAGCGGCCGGGACACGACCGACGCGTTGCTCGAGCGAGCCGGCGTTTCCGTCGAGCGGCTGCGGTGTGAGCGCGATCCCGCGTTCGGCGGCGGCGCTCCCGAACCCGCCCCGGAGAACCTCGAGACGCTGATCGAACGCGTCACCGACGACGAAACCGACGCGGATCTCGGCATCGCCAACGACGGCGACGCGGACCGACTCGCCGTCGTCACTCCCGAACGCGGCTATCTGGACGAAAACCTGTTTTTCGCCGCCCTCTACGACTATCTGCTCGAAAACGACACCGGGGCGGTCGTCCGGACCGTCTCGACGACGTACCTGATCGATCGGATCGCCGACGCATACGGCGAGGACGTCCACGAGGTTCCGGTCGGATTCAAGTGGGTGGCCGATGCGATGGCCGACCACGACGCGCTCGTCGGCGGCGAGGAATCCGGCGGCTTCACCGTTCGCGGTCACGTCCGCGAGAAGGACGGCGTGTTGATGGCGCTGCTCGCGGCCACGATGCACGCCGCCGAACCGCTCGACGACCGGGTCGACCGCCTCCTCGAGACCCACGGCACCGTCGTTCAGGACAAACGCAGCGTCGCCTGTCCGGACGACGAGAAGTCCCGGGTTCTCGAGGCCCTCGAAGCCGAAATCCCCGACTCGGTCGCGGGGACCGACGTCGAGGGCGTCAACACCGCCGACGGATTCAAACTCCAGTTCGCCGACGGTTCGTGGCTGTTGATCCGCCCCAGCGGCACCGAACCCGTCCTCCGGGTCTACGCCGAGGCCGAGGACGAACCGCGGGTCGAGGAGTTGCTCGCTGTCGGCGCGGAACTCGTCGAACCGCTGGTGTAATATCGCTGCCAGAACCGTTGGCTCTCCGGTGCGCTCCGTCACTCGAGTCGGGCCACTGCGTCTGTGGCCGCTTGCCGACCCGTTTCGTCCGAACCGTCGATCGCTGTTTCGATCGTCTCGAGGAGGTAAATGGGGCGGGTCGCGTGGCCCGACTCCCGGGTTGCGCTCTCCGGGACCCTCTTTACCCGCGTCGGCCCGTTCCGTACACTCATGAGCCAGCGCGAGCACGAAGACGCCGCGTACACCGAACTCACACCCGACTCGTGGCACCAGAACGACGAGGGGACCTACTACATCGACTGTCCGGAGTGTGGCTCGGCGGCGACGCTGATGAACGTGGTCAAACACGGCCGGTGTAACGGCTACCTCGACCAGCAGGAGGACGAGACCGAACTCGACGAGGAGGCGATGGAGTGTACCGCGAAGCTCTGGTTCGAACTCGGCTACACTTCCGACCCGTCGGCGACGATGACGGACGACGCCGTCGGCGAGTCCGCCGGCGCGGCCGAAACCGAGGAGGGCGTGCCCGCCTCGGACCAGCCGCCGGGAGCGGACGGAGCGGTAGACGATCAGCAGTAACCGAGACCGACCGTGAGGGTCCGTTCGAGGCGGCCGCGTTACTCGACGCGCTCCGCCGGGATTCCCGCAACCGTCGTTCCCGGTTCGACGTCGTCCGTGACGACCGACCCGGCCCCGACCGCCGCGTCAGCACCGACGGTGATATCGCCCAACAGCGTCGCGTGTGCGCCGATGTGGACGCCGTCCTCGACGGTCGGATGGCGTTTGACTGGTTCGTTTACGCTCCCGCCGAGCGTGACGCCGTGATACATGTGGACGTCGTCGCCGATTTCGGCCGTCTCGCCGATGACGACCCCCATCCCGTGGTCGATGGTCACCCGGCGACCGATCGATGCGCCGGGGTGGATCTCGACCCCGGTCAGCAGCCGCACGACGTGGGAACACAGCCGGGCGGGCAGTTCGAAGCCGGCGTTCCAGAGCCGGTGGAAAAGCAGGTGCGCCCAGACGGCGTGCAGACCCGGATAACAGAGGAGAACCTCGAGCCAGCCGGTCGCCGCCGGATCGCGTTCGGACATCGCCCGGAGGTCTTCGCGTATCCGTCCGATCATGCTCCGCTCCGACTCGAGGGTGTCCCGTCGTGTGTCCCCGAAACCGGAGCCACGTCCGTCATCGCTGTCGAGGTGTGACCCCGGCCGTCCCGACAACACCGGGCCACAGCGCGACGGGAGCGGTTCTCGACGGTGCGCCCGGTGTGGCCGGTGTCTCTCATGCCCGACACTACGCCGATTGTGCATCTAAAAGGGTTCGTTTCCGTTCCTCGAGTTTGCGGCCGGCTCTGGACCGTTCGAGGCCGGTCGATATCGGCACCGATCGGTTACTTCCCGCGAGCCAGCCGCCGGCCCGTCCGCTCGGGAAGCCCGGCCGCCTGTACGGCCTCCCGGACCGTCTCGATGTCGTACTCGACGCGGTGGGTCTCGACGGTCAGCGCGTCGAAGTCGACGACCGCGTACCCCGCCCGCGGGTCGCCGTCCCGTGGCTGGCCGACGCTGCCGGGATTGATGACGATCCCCTCCGAGAACTGCTCGACGCCCTGCACGTGGGTGTGGCCGAGTACGAGGACGTCCTCGTCGTCGAGCAGGCCGGCCGAAAACTCCCCCGGATACGTGTACCTCGTGTATCGCTTGGGATCGTCCGGGTGACCGTGGACGAGCTTTACCCGGCCGCCGCACTCGCGCCGTTCGGCTGGTAACTCGGCGAGCCACTCGAGTTGCTCGTCGTCGAGTTGCCGGCGGGCGTGTCGGAGCCCCGCCTGTGCCATCTCGTTGAACCTGAACGCGGTCCCCTCGACGACCGCGGCGTCGTGGTTGCCGACGACGGTCGGAACGTCCCGTTCGCGAAGGATATCGACGCACTCGGCCGGCCACGGGTTGTACCCGACCACGTCGCCGGCACACAGCAGTTCGTCCACCGGCGGCATGTCTTCGAGGACGGTCTCGAGCGCGACTCGATTGCTGTGGACGTCCGAGATGAGTCCGACCTTCATGCACGAGAGTAACAGACCCGACGGATTTGTAGGTTAGCCGGCACCCGTGTGGTCGTAACCGGCGTGACGACTCGAGCGGTGATCTTCAGTCGCCGTTCTCGATCGCCGTCTCGAAACCATCGTCGGTGCGGACGAGACCGGCCGCACAGACGGCGTGTTCGAACTCGAGGTCGTAGGCGGTCTTCGCCGCGTTCGTGGCTCCGTCGGCCTCGAAGTCGATCGGTTCGGGCGCGTTCTTCTCGTAGGTCGCGACCAGCGTCGGTTCGTCGACGGTTTCGACCACCAACGCGTCCTTGCGCACGGTGCCGATCAGCGCCTTGCCGTCGTCGTCGAGCGTCGCCGCGATGCGGGGCGTGTCGTAGTCGTCTTTCTCGTAATCCAGCGCGAGCAGGCTCTCGGCGACGGCGTCGCGGGCGGGGTAGCCGAGTTCGAGTTTCTCCGCGATCGGATCGACGTGGGAGCCGTTTCCGAACGCGGCCGTCTCTCCCGCCGGCGTCTCGACGATCCGCAGGCAGTTGTACGAGACGTATGGGTTGTCCGTCTCCGGTGCATCCGCCGTGGGACCGACGGTGAGCGCGCTGTCTCGAGCGGTGATCTCGCGGTTCGGGAACGATCGCGAGGAGACGCGGTACGCGCCGACCTCGGGACCGACGACGACGAATCGTCCGACGTACATACTCGAGCGTGCGCTCGACCGGGAAAAAGGGATGTCGGTTCCCGGTCGCCGTGGTCGGGAACCCTCGGAGGGTCGAGACACGACGCGAGGCTGCGGATCGACGCGGCGGGCCACCTCGGCGGCAATCGGTGGGCCATGTTCACTCCCAAACCGGCAGCGTCGAATCGAAAGCGATAAACTACCCCCAGACATACAATCGAGCGCACAGTCCATTGGGGTAGCGGCCAATCCTGAAGCCTTCTGGGGGCTTCGACCCTGGTTCGAATCCAGGATGGACTACTTCTCTCGATCCTTCGACTCGAGCACCGTGCCAGCGTCGTCTCCCGGTTTCCAGTTGAAACGAAGGGGTCACCGGTAACGGTGGTGTCACCAGAAACCCTTTCTCCCCCTCGTTGCTAGAGGACTGGTATGAATCGACGGACGGTTCTTGCTGTCGGGGGAGCGGCGGCCTTCGGAGCCGTCGCCGGATGTCTCGGTGACAACGGCACGCCCGCAAACGAGTTCGACTACGAGACGACGACGACCAACGGGACCGACGTTCCGCTCGTCCCGGTCGATGACGCCTACGAGTGGTACAAAAACGACGAGGCGAAGTTCGCCGACGCGCGCACTCGGACCCAGTATCAGGAACGGCGGATCGAAGGCGCTGTCTTCTCGCCGGCGAAAGACGCTGGCAGCGTCGACGACGATCCGGTCGAGGAGTGGTCGACCGATACCCGGATCGTCACCTACTGCGGGTGTCCACATCACCTGTCGTCTCAGCGCGCCGCCGCCCTGATCGATGCGGGATACGAACACACGTACGCGATCAATGAGGGCCTCGGTGGATGGATCAACGGGGGCTACCCGCTCGAGGGTTCGGCTATTGACGCCGAATGGGAACTGTACAAGATCGACGGCACGACCGATTCCGAGTACGCCGGCGAGATGGTCCTCCTCGAGCAACTCGAGGAGAACCGCGTCGAAGTGGCACCGATTCAGGATGACGGCTCGTACACCCTCCAGTTACACTATGCAGGGTCGACGGACTCGCAGTTCCGCGTCGAAGCGCCCGATTACACGGTCGAAGGCACGCTCGAGGAACTGACCAACGGAACCGTCAGCGGTTGAATCGGCTGCCGCTACGATTCGGACCGGTCGTATGCACCCTTGCGCTCGAGTTCGCCCCGCTCGCGAAGCACGTCGGGGGTTCGACAGATTCCGGGCGCGCCCGTCACCTGCGGAACGGTACAGTTGTTACAGCTCTCACAGAGGACGCTCGGATTCGTCCCGTCTCGACCTCGAGCGTCGACTTCGGCACTCTCTCCTTTGAGCAGTCGCGCCCCTAGCCGCGGCTCGGCGTAGAAGGGTCTGGCCAGCCCGACCATATCACAGGCCGCGTCGGCAGCACCGCCGTCGCAGTCGCCGTCGTCCGTGCCGAGCAGGCGATCCATCTGCGCTCGCTCGCGGATGCCGCCTTCCGCGAGGACGGGGATCGACACCCGGTCGCGGACCCGCCGACAGAAGTCGGCGTTCCATGCTGGCTCGAAGTCGTACTGGAGCGACTGGATGCGGTTGGCCAGGCTGACGAGTCGTCGCCTGACCGGACTGCCGAATGCCGCGTCGTACTCCTCGCGCAACCGTTCGTTCTCCCACGCACGCCGGGGGTACTCACCGCGGACGATACTCATATCCCAGACGACCGATGTCCGAACCGGGACAACCGCATCGTAACCGATTTTCTCGAGCCGACAGGCGATCCCGACGCCGTCGTCCAGCGAGAGCTTCCGCCGGACGATCGGGGACGGCGGCGCGGGCGTCTCCGCCGGCACTTTGGTCAGCAAGGGAACGTCCCCGGCGCGGTCGCGGATCTCGTCGTGGACGACGGCGAGAAACTCGAGGCGGGCCTCGGGCGAGCCGCCGAACTCGTCCTCACGCCGATTGTAAAACGGTGAGAGAAACTGCTGGACGATCCCCATGTTCGCCCCCGCAAGGTGGATGCCGTCGTAGCCGGCCGCGACCGCGGAGGCGGCGGCGCGGCCGAAATCGGCCGCCAGATCGTACACCTCGTCGGTCGAAAGGACGTGCGGATCGTACTTGAGAAATCCCAGTCGATCCAGCAGCCGCAACTGCCACGGCGGCGTCGACACCGCGAGTTGCTCGATATCCGGGTTCTCGCGCCGGTACTCGGCGTGCCAGGTTTCCATGCTCCGCAGCCCGCCGTGCTCGAGCTGAACGAAGATCCGGCTGCCGTGGTCGTGAATCCGGTCGGTCAGCCGTGACAGCCGCGCTACGAAATCGGGGTCGTGGACGCGGGTCATCCCCGGCGCGGCACAGCCGCCGTCGCCGCGGACGATCGTCGCGCCCTGACAGACGAGGCCGACGCCCGATTCCGCGGCCGGTTCGAGGTCGTCGATCAGGGTGTCGACCGCGCCCGGCCCGTTGCCGGCACACTCGAGCAACGGCGCGCGGTAGAGCCGATTTGGAACCGTGACGCCGCCGATCTCGATGGGGTCCTCGAGCGTGGCCATACGCGAGCTATCACGTAACTACACAAGAGGGTAGCGACGACCCGGAGCCGGCGGTCCCCTAGTCGATCGACGGCGGATCGTCGACGGGTACCTCGAGCGTTGCGCCGAGTTCCTCGAACGCCTCGTCGTCGGGACTTGCCCACGGAACGATCTCACAGCTGTTTCGGTCCAGCCCGGCCGACTGGTCGACGAAGATGTCGGTCCGCAGATCGTACTCGCAGTTGATCGCCGCCTCGTCTTCGGGGATCGTCACCGTCTCGCCGTTGACGTTCATCGCGAACTGGGCACGCACTTCGGCGTCGGTCACCTCCTCGTTGTCGACGTGCGTCGCGAACCAGTCGACGACGTCGTCGTTGTCCAGGACGACGACGAACGTGATCTCCCGGCTCCTCTGGGGCGGAATCGTTTCGTCGTAAGTGCCATCCAGCAGTTCGACCTCGGTCGCTTTCCACTCGGCGACGGATCGGTTGTTGAACTCCATCTCCCCGGTCAGCGCCGGCGTTGGCAACGGATACGCGTTCGGATTATGAACGTCGACGCTCAGGTGGAGTTCGGTCCGCTCGTCGGTGACCGTCCCCCACTCCGCTTCCGTCTCACGGATCTCGACCGTCGGCTCGACCAGCTGGCGCTGTGGCCCGGAGCCGAGGCTCACCGGCGAGAGCGAGTGTTCGCCCTCCTGTCCCGCAACCGCGTCCGCGATCATCGGCTCGAGTTCGGTCCGTTTGTCGTCCTCATAGGTGTGCGACGGCGATCCCTCGAGCGGCCCGAGGGCGGCGTGAGCCGTTACGCCGACCTGCAGGTCGCTCACTTCGCCGTTCCGAACGTGCGAGACCCACCACGCCGGCAGCCGATCGTAGCGAAGGTCGGTCCGGAGTTCGGTCGTAGTGTTCCCAGACGGCACCGCCACGTCGGCGGCCGACCCATCGGCGAGGTCGACGCCGTTCATCGCCAGCGCGTACTCGACGGTCAACTCGTCCGGTTCGAGTCCGGGATTCGGGTTGTCGAGCCAGACCGTCGTGATCACTTCGATCTCCTCGTCGGAGACTGCTCCCCACGAGTTGTCCTCGAGTCCGGCGTCGGGAATCCCGAGCACGCCGACCGCGAAGAGTCCTCCGACCGTGACGATGAGTCCGACGCCGACCGCGAGGCAGACCGTCGTCACCTTCCTGTACATACACTCGCGTGCAGTCGCCGACATCTACTATAGCTGTTGTCTTCCGATTCTATTCGTCGATGCGGATATGCGGTCTCACGGGCGTGTTCCCCGAGAATACTAAACGACGCCGACCAAAACGACTGTGAAATGTCAGAGTTATTGATTACTTCTCGACCTCGAGCAGGGCGACCCGTTCGCGAACCAGCGCCCCGAGGGGAGCGTCGGTCGCCGCTCGCTCCGCGTCGGTGATCTCGAAGAACTCACACAGGGTTTCCTCGTCGACGGATTCGAGGGTCGGTTCCCTCGCGACGACCGCGTCACGATCCGCGAGCGCCTCGAGAGCAGCAGGCTCGTCGCCGCTTTCGCCCTCGGCGGCGACCAGCACAACGGCCCGGGTCTCGCCTTCGGTGACGCCCATCTCGAGGGCGCGGTCGATCTGCCGCCGGCCGGCGGCGTACAGCAGGATCTCGACGCCGCGGTCTCGAGCGACGTTTTCGCCGCGCTCGATGGCCCGATCGGCCAGTTCGACGGCCCGCTCGAGGTGGCGTCGATCGGCGACGTAGCGGGCGTCGAACGCCTGAATCGTCGTGTCGGTTCGGTCCCCGATTTCGCCCAGCTCGGCGACGAACGCGTCGAGGTCGTCGACCGCGAGTCGGCACTCGAACACCTGCATTAGAAATCACCCAGACTCGACTGGCTGTCGGCCGTCGCTTCGTCGTCGCCGTCGTCCCGTCCCGTGTCGGGCGTTGCCGTTTCCGTGTCCGCCGTCCCGTCTCCGCCGGCGGGATCGACGCCGTCCATCGAGGGATCCTCGCGGCCGGCGTTCTCGAGGATGTTCTCTGCCGTCTTCGCCCCCTTCAGGGCGTCGAGGACGACGGCCTTGTCCGCGGTCCGGAGATCGGCCGGCGACTCGATCCCCCGTTCGTAGAGCCGGCGGGCGCGCTTGCGGCCGACGCCGCCGACCGAGACGAGTTCGAGCAGTTCCTCGCTCACGCCGTGTTCGACGCGGGCGCGAGCCTCCCGGACCGCGACGGTCCACTCGCTGTCGATCTCGTGGGCAAGCGACTCGGCCGCGCCGAGCAGCCACTCGGCGGTGTCGACCTTCCCGCGGAGGTCGCCGGGACCGATCTTGTACCGCTCTGTGATCGTGTCCTCGTCGTCTTCCTCGGCCCAGTCCTCGAGCAGTCTCCCCGTCTTCAGGGCGGCCAGCCAGTCCTCGAACCGGTTCTCCTCGAACTCGCTCGGGGCGTCGCCCAACAGCTCCCCCTCGCGTTCGAAGAAGAGTTCGCCGAACGTCTCGTCCTCGCCCGAGCGCAGGTAGAGTTCATACATGTCCGGCGTCCGCGAGACGAGCTGGTAGAGGCCGAGCGGGGTCGGCCGCTCGTCGGCGCTTTCTAACCCGTGGACGATCTCGGCGGCGCTCATCGGATCGAGGTAGAGCCGCGAGACGGTGTGGCCGAGATCGGTCGCCGCGAGGTCCTCGTCCCGCCCGCCGTCGGCGAGGTCGGCCGCGGAGGTGAACGCCCCGTCGGCGTCGTCGGCACCGCCACCGTCACGCTCGATGAAGTCGTTGCGCTCGAGGTACGACAGCACGTCGTCGGTCACGGCCTCGAGCCGGCCCGCCTCGGTCGACTGGCTCGCGTACAGCGTTTCCGCGAGGAACTCGAGCAGTTCATCGCGGGTACGGGCGAACCCGGAGGCGATCGTCGCGAGCACGTGCGTCCGGAGGGCGGGTTCGGCCGCCAGCTTCGAGCGGACCGGTTCGGGATCGGCCCAGACGTACCGGTCGAACAGCTCTTCGTGCTCGTCGTGACTGTTCGCGAGCAGGACCGCCTCGCCGTAGGGGTCCAGTCCCGGCCGACCTGCACGCCCCATCATCTGATGTATCTCGAGAACGTCAAGCGGGGCCATCCCGCCCGCGCTGGGGTCGAACCGCCGCCAGTCGCGAACGATGACGCGGCGGGCGGGGGTGTTCACGCCGGCCGCCAGCGTCGGCGTCGCCGAAATCACCTTCAGCAGCCGGTCGCGGAAGGCGTCCTCGACGATCGAGCGGTGTTCGCTCGCCAGCCCCGCGTGGTGGAATGCCGCCCCCCGTTCGACGCAGTCAGCGAGGTCGTCGCTCGTCTCGGAGTCGCTGACCTCCCGGATCTCTGCGGCGAGGTCCGCCAACGCGGCGCGTTCGTCGGCGGTGAGTTCGTGCCTCGAGACCCCGCCCAGCCGTCGGGCGGCGGCCTCGGCGTTGCGCCGGGAGTTGACGAACACGAGCGACGACCCGCCTTCCTGAAGGATGTCGCGAACGAGCGCGGCCTCCTGTTTCTCCGAGCCCTCCACGGGCACTTCGCTGGTCGAGCCGTCGTCGAAGTGCAAGGCGTTGCCGTAGTGGACGCCCATTCGGAGGTCGATCGGCCGCCAGTCGGTATCCACGAGCGAGGCGTCGAGCCAGTCGGCGATTTCGTCGGCGTTGCCGACCGTCGCCGAGAGCGCGACCACCTGGAGGCTGGGGTTGAGCTGGCGGAGCTTCGCGAGCGTGACCTCGAGCGTGGGTCCCCGGTTCCGATCGTCGATGAGGTGAACCTCGTCGCTGACGACGCAGGTGAGATCCGAGAGCCAGTCGGCCCCGTTGCGAACGAGCGAGTCGACTTTCTCGCTGGTGGCGACGATGATGTCTTTCGTGGCGAGCCAGTCGTCCGTGCTCTCGTAGTTGCCTGTCGTCACGCCGACCGTGACGCCGAACTCCTCGTAGGCCTCGAACTCGTCCTTTTTCTCGCTGGCGAGCGCTCGCAGGGGAACGATGTACAGCGCCTTCCCGCCGCGTTCGATCGCCGACAGCATCGAGAGCGCGGCGATCATCGTCTTCCCGCTTGCGGTGGGCACCGCGGCGACGAGGTTCTCGCCGTCGGTCGCGCCGGCCTCGACCGTCTCGGCCTGTGGCGGGTACAGTTCCTCGATGCCCTCGCTCCGGAAGTGATCGGCGGCACCGGGCGGGAGCCCCGTCAGCTCCTCGATATTCATTACCCGCAGTTGGCGCGTCCTGCGGTTTAAACTGTCGTCTCACGTCCTCCGTTCGGCCCTGCTCCGAGTCGCGTGGCCTCGCGATCGACGCGAACGCCGTTACCCGCGGCGACGATACGGCGTTCAACGCGGGAGCGGACGATCCGGATCGTCCGGAAGGGCAGCGGCTGTCGGCTCACGAGTCGGGCCACGGCACACGGCAGGACAGCAGCGCCCCAGTTCGACGCTTGGAACGGAAGTGTCCCTCGAGACCGATCTCGGTTTGCGGGTAGCGTCGCACGTGCTCGACGCCACCACGCGGCCGGTATCAGGATCGCAGGACTCGAGAGCCGACGGCTGCGCCGCGCTCGAGCGCGGCGAGCGTAGCGGGGCCGAACCAAAACCGCGGAACCCCGCGGTAGCCGATCAGTGCCCCGTCACTCTCCCGCGTCGATCACTCCGATCTCGTCAGGCCCGGGGCCGATCACGACGCGGTAGCCGGCATAGGCGAACCGGACAGTGACCCCCGGGTTCGACTCGAGGACGGCGGTCACTGCGTCGGGATCGACGGCCTCGTACAGCGGCGGCAGGGCCGTCGGATCGCGGCCTTCACGGGCCGCGATTCGTTCGAGTGCCGTGACGAGTGCTGGGTGCATGGTCGGGGTCTTCGACGAACGAGAGCGCGAACGTCGTCCCGCAGTCGGAACACCTTGCCGTGTTGTCCGTCGTCGCGACACGGACGTCTGTACCACAGTCGCAGTGAAGTGTGATGCTCGAAACCATGTGTCTCTCCGTTTGTAAGCCCCGACACGGCGGAGAGCAACCAGCGACGAACCGGCGACAGTTGCGACTGAGCGGCGGAACGTCGGCAGGTCTTTATTTCGCCAACGCCAATGGTGGATTGCTCCCGCTCCGCGGGGGCGTGTGTCCGAGCCGGAGTGCGCGGCACCAACCAGGCACTCCGGCTCATGCGCACTTTCGTGCGCATCCGTGCGGTACGCAATCTATCCTAAAGAACGTTAGGATACTGACTGGTCGGTGTCGCGGCTGCTGTTTCGGGATCGTGGCTCGAGCGGCGGTATGACGGTGCTGTGCAGCAAACACGGTTCTCCGAGTACTCGAACGGCGGACGGGACGTGGCGCGTACGCCCGCGATGCCCAGCGCCAGCACTTTCAACGGCGCAACCGCCGCCGGGTCGCGGTCGTCTCCCGACCCCTGCGGGGCGATAGACCGATACCGGTGGCTGCCGAAGTCCGCGTATGGTCGCTTCGGCCCCCGATCGCGTCCTCGTGCCGACCCTCGGCCGCCCGAGCGAGGACCGAGCGCTCGAATACGCACTCGAGACGTTTCCCGACGCCGAAGTTACGTTGCTGGCCGTCGTGACGCCGCTGGACGCGCCGCTCAGCGAGGGCGGCGTGCTCGAGCGCGAGGACCGAACGACACAGGCGCGCCGTCGGGCGACGAACTTGCTCGAGGCCGTCGACGCTGCCGGCGGGACCGATCGGGTTCGGATCGAGACCGTGGCGGGACGACCGGGGACCGTCGTGCCGCGGTATACGACCGACGAGGGGATCGATCACGTCGTCATGTACGGTCACGACGCCAGCACGAAGGGCCTCGTACGGCGATTTCTCGGCCGAAGCGTCGCCGCGACGGTCGTCGAACGCACCGCCGGTCCGGTGACTGTGCTCGAGTGACGACCGGGGTTCTGTAGGCTCTCAGCCGCCGATCGTCGCCGCGAGCAGCCGGTAGAGTCCGAAGCCGACGAGGGTCGACGTCCCGAGCGTCAACAGCCAGAAGGTGACGGTGACTCCGATCTTCCGTCTGGAGACGCCGGCGGACCCCGCCGCGAGGCCGCTGCCGATGACCCCCGAGAGGATGATGTTGTTGACCGAGATCGGGATCCCCAGCGCGATCGCGAGTTGTGCGATGATAAAGCCCGGGACGAGCGCCGCGATCGAACGCCGCACGCCGAGCTGGGCGTACTCCCGGGAGGTCGCCTGCAGGAGCCGCGGCGAGGCCATCCACGCGCCCGCGAGGATTCCGGTCGCGCCGAGTGACAACAGGGCGATCGACGGCAGCCCGAGCTCGACCCGGAAGAGGTGCTCGAGCGGTCCGGTCGCGAGCCCGACCTGTGACCCACCCGACGAAAACGCGACGATACCACCGAGAACGACCACGAACGACCGGATTCCCTTCTCGACGGAGACCCGGACGCGTCGGCGGATCCAGTAGTACGAGAGCGCGCCGAACCCGGCCGTGACGACCACCACGCCGGTCTCCACGCCGCCGACGAGTGCCGGCCCGCCGCCGAACTGCCGGGCGAGAAACCGCGCCAGCGTCCCCTGTGTCGCCTCCGGATCGGGGATGACGCCGAGCCGAACGTTCGCGACGATCACGCCGACGACGCCCGCAAGCAGCGGGACGCTGACGGTTTCGGGAACGTCGTCCCGCCGGAGAATCGTCGCCGTGAGGTACGCGAGCCCGCCGGACATGATCGGGACCAGCACCCAGAACGTCCCGAGCCGCCGGTAGGTGTCGAACGCGGGATCGCCGCCCAGCGAGAGCCCGACGCCGACGATCGCTCCCGTCGTCGCGAACGCCGCCGGCACCGGATAGCGGGTGTAGATCCCGATTCCCATGAACGTCGCGGCGGTCAGCAGTCCCGCGATGGCCGCAAGCGGCGTGATCGTGACGCCGTCGATCAGTCCCGCACCGATCGTCCGCGAGATGCTGCCACCCTGTGTGAGCGCGCCCGCGGCGGCGAGTACCCCGACGACGAACGCCGCCTGCATCGTCGAAATCGCGTTCGCGCCGATCGCCGGGGCAAACGGCGGCGAGTTGCTGTTGGCTCCGAGGACCCACGCCATCCCGAGGCAGGTGACGATGGCGATCGCGACCAGCACCGCACCCGAGAACGCGACCATCCCGTCCGGCTGGCTTCCACGACCGGTCGGAAAAGCGTTCCTCCGAGGATACCCCGCGCTCGAGCGAGGGTTATCGCCGCTCCAGTACTGCTCTATAGTACGCGTCGCCGTTCGCCCGCCGCGTGGCGGTCACGCACCACGGCGTCCCGATCGTCGCTTCGCGAAGACGAGCGGGCGAACAGAGCAGAAACTGCAACGTCCGGCCGAGTTCCCGGCGGCGGTCCCCGTCCGGGGTTTCGCGCTCGAACTCGAGGTGAAAACACCGGTGGGCGATCCCGGTGCGGGGATCCGATCGGTAGCCGAAGAACCCGTCGTCCAGCCGCGTGGGATCGTAGTTGTCGACGACGGCTCTCCCGTCGTCGGCCGTGACGCGAGCGAACTCGGCGAGCACCGTTCGGATACCGGCCAGCGACCGGCCGAGTCCGATCTGGGTTCCGACGGCGTGGACGGCACCGACCGCACCCGTTTCGATCGGCAGATCGAACATGTCCCCGACGAACAGCCGCCCCTCCTCGAGTCCGCGCTCGCGGGCGGCCCTGATCGCGTTCGGGCTCGCGTCGACGCCGACGGCTTCGACGTCCCGGTCGGCCCACCACAGCAGGTGTTTCCCCGCCCCACAGCCCACGTCGAGGATCGGTTCGCGATCGGCGAGTCGCTCGAGACACTCGACCGTCTCCGGCCCCCACGACTCGGGAGTCGAGAAGTAAAACGCCGCGACGTTGCCGTCCTGAACGTCCGCTCCGTCCCTGTAGACGAGTCGTCCCGGTTCGTCGCGCTGGTGTGCGAGCATCGCTTTGCCGAGCGGATCGGCGGTCACTCGAGTCGCCCGTCGATCCGATTGTACCGGTGATCCGGGCCGATCACGTGACATATCCGTGCCGACGGGCCGCCCGATAATAAAAACACGATGACATTTGATTCCTGTTATCATCGATCATCACGGCGATCGCTAACGATTTACGGCGATCGACCCAACTTCCGCTTATGAGAGTCGAGTTCGACGAGGACACCTGTATCGGGATGTTCCAGTGTGTTGCCGAGTGGGACGCCTTCGAGGAAGACAAATCGAAGGGCAAGGCGGAACTCGAGGGCAGCGAGGAGGTCGAGGACGGCGTCTTCGTCCGCGAGGTGCCCGACGACGCGGAACTCGACGCGAAGTTCGCGGCCCGGACCTGCCCCGTCGATGCGATCGTGATCTACGACGACGACGGCGAGCAGCTGATTCCGTAAGCTCCGGTCCGAAACGCTCGCGTCCCTTTCCGGATCCGAATCAGTATTCGCTCGGACTCTTCGGATCGTACTCGCTACAACTCGCCCCGTCGGGACCGATCGTCGTGTCGCCGGAGCAGGTGAAGTCGTTCTCGTCGGCGTAGACGTGGCCCTCGACCGTGACGTCGTCGAGGTCGACGTCCCCGCCGTCCGAGACGACGACACCGCGGACACGTGACCCGCCGTCGATATCGATATTCGTCTCGGATTGCGCGACGACGTCACCGTAGACCTCGCTGTCGTCGGTGATCGTGATGTCGTCGGCGTCCGTCGTCACATCGCCCGCCACCGTCGATCCGTCGAGATCGACGTCGCCGTCGGTATCGACGGTGCCGGTGATTGCAGCGCCGGCATCGAGATCGATGTTGATATCGGTCTTCCCCGTGTCGGTTTCCTCCGTTACGTCGCAATCGATCACCGCCCCGTTCAGGTCCAGATCGCCGTTGTTCTCGATCCGCGTTTCGGCCTCTTCACACCGGTAATCGACCTCGAACGGCACCGATTCGACCTCGAAAGTGTGCAGGAGATAGCTCGTGTGATCGCCGTGCCAGACGAGTTTGACCTCCGTTTCGAGCGGCACGACGCCGACGCTGTCGGCCGTGCCGAACGTCTGCCCGTGCAGTGCCTCTTCGTCGGCGACACCCCGGAGTTCGACCCGGTCGCCTTCTAGCTCGTCGCCGTTTTCGTGGAGTAGTTGATACCCGTCTCCGTCGTCCGTTTGCTCGAGTTCGATCACCGTGTTCGGTGCGGGATCGGGCCGCTCGACGAGCCCGAGAACGGCGTAACTGGCCACGGCCGACACCAGGAGAACGATCCCGATCAAAAGGACGACGCCGACTACCTGCGAAACCCCTCGTCTCCGATCGGTTCCCGTACCCCCCATATGTTACCGAGATGCTATGTGACTCGATCCGGATAAATCCCGTCATTGGGGGTTTATACTACTATACTATAGCATGAATAAAACAAAACAGATACTTTTCCATGGGCGATCGCACGAATCCGTTCGACATCGTGACCGGCGGCTGACTGCCTTTGAGAGTCACTGGCCTGCGTTCTTTCGTGCCGGGGCGGACTGGTGTGTTCCGTCACTGGACCACGCGACCGTTTACCGTCCCAGTGCCGCGTCGACCAGTTCCGATTCGACCGTCCTGAGCAGCGTCGACGCCGCGCTTTCGGAACAGCCCAGTTCGGTCGCCACCTCGGCCAGCGACGCCGTTCGCGGCACCTCGTAGTACCCGAGTTCGCGAGCCGTTTCCATCGCCTCGAACTGTCGTGCGGTCAGCCTGCCCGCGAGCGTCTCGGCCCGGCGCTGATGATCGCTCACCCGCTCGACCTCGACGCCGACGTCTTCGGGGAATCGATCGAGCAGGCCCGCCAGCGCTTCGGGTTCGCCGAGAAGGGTAACGTGGACGGTTTCCGGACCGGTGTAGACGATCGGCGGGACGATCACGAGTCCCGGTTCGTCGAACGTACCCATCAGACGCTCGTCGGCGGCGCGGACGTCCATCACGGCGTAGGCGTAGAACGTCTCCTCGTCGACCGGCGTGATATCGAACCGATGGACGACGTCCAGATCGGCCGCTGCTTCCCGAATCGCGCCACGATCGCCGACGATCAGCGAGAGAAACCGTACCCGTTCCGTCTCGAGGTCGACGTGCCAGGAGAGCAGTTCCTCCCGATGGAACTCGAGTTCCACCCCCGGTACGGGTACAGGAAGCTGCATCCACTCCGGCAGGCGAAGCGTCAGATCCGCCGATTGCATACTGGTATCTCGTCGTCCACTATAAAGAAGTTCAGCACTTCGGGAGAAATCCGACGTCCGATCCACGCCTCCGTTCGAACATGACCGAGACGGACTCGTTGCGGTCCAGCGACGCCGCGGAAGGGACGGGGACGAACGCCGAACGACCGCCACGACTGCGGGGGATTCCGTTGCTCGGGACCACGCTGTCGATCGCCCGCGATCCGTTCGGGTTTCTCCGGTCGGCCCGAGCGCGCGGCGACGTCGTCGCCTACGAGGCCTACGGCACCGAGTTCGCGCTCGTTTTCGAACCCGCCGCCGTCGAGACGGTGCTGGTCTCGCGCGCCGACGAGTTCCGGAAGGGCGAGTTCGAAACCGACTTCGGCGAACTCATCGCGCCCGACGGAATCCTGTTCACCGAGGGAAAGCGGTGGCGTCGCCAGCGACAACTGTTGCAATCGTCGTTCACGCCGGATCGAATCCGCTCGTACGCCGACGCGATGGTCGACGAGGCGGCGGCGCTCGTCGACGACTGGGACGAGGGCGAGACGGTCGCGCTTCGGGACGCGATGTCGACGTACGCACTGCGCGTCCTCACCCGAACGCTGTTCGATCTCCCGCTCGAGTCCGATCGCGCTGCCGTCGTCACGCGGGCAGCGGACGCCGTCAACGACTACGCGTCTCCCGGGCGACTCGCGCTCGGATCGATCCTGCCCTCGTGGTTCCCGGATCGCGTCGAACGCGAGTACGAGGCCGCGATGGCCGACCTCGAGTCGCTCGTCGACGATCTGGTTGCGCAGCGTCGCGCGTCGGAGGCGGCGGGCGACGACCTCCTTTCACTGCTGGCCCGCGCGGAGTACCCCGACGGCTCCCGGCTCCCTCCCGAGGCGGTGCGGGATCAGCTCATCACGTTTCTCTTCGCCGGTCACGAGACGACCGCGACGTCGCTGGCGTTTACGTGCTGGCTGCTCGCGGGTGATTCCGCGGTCCGGGCCGAACTCGACCGCGAACTCGAGGCCGTCTGCGGCGGCCGGGAGCCGACGGTCGAGGACCTCGATCGGCTCGCGTACACCGAGGCCGTCGTCAGGGAGGCGCTGCGACTCTACCCGCCGGCGACGGGCGTCTACCGCGAACCGAAATCGGACGTGGTGCTGTCGGGGTATCGCGTGCCGGCCGGGACGACCCTCCAACTCTCGATATACGGTATCCAGCGCGACGGCCGCTGGTGGACGGATCCCGGTACGTTTCGACCCGAGCGCTGGCTCGCGGACGACGAGGGTGACGACGGGCGATGCCGAAGGCTCGAGTCAGACCCGGACCGACCCGAGTACGCGTACTTCCCCTTCAGTGGCGGCCCGCGACACTGTCTCGGGATGCGCTTTGCGATGACCGAGCTGCAACTCGCGCTCGCGACGATCGCGGGCCGCGTCGAGTTCGACCGCGTCGCCGACTCGCTCGAGCCGTCGCTCGGGGTGACGCTCGATCCCGGGCCGACCGAGGTCCGCGTTCGGAACCGACGGGAAAAAGGCGGTCGCTAACGATCGGACTACGCGATCTCGTCGTACTGATCCGAGAGCTTCTCGGCGGCCTCGCCGAGCTGGTTGCGCTCGAACTCGGTCAGGTCCCACTCGACGATCTCCTCGACGCCGTCGGAGCCCAGCTTACAGGGGACGCCGAAGGCGGTGTCCTCGTGACCGTACTCGCCCTCGAGCTTGACGCTCGCGGGGAGGACTTCGCCCGTATCTCGCAGGATGGCCTCGACCATGTGGCCGACGCCGGTGGCCGGCCCCCACTCGGTTGCGCCTTTCTTCTCGATGACGTTCATCGCCGAGGTCTGCAGTTCCTCGAGCAGCTCTTCCTTTTCGTCGTCGTCGAACTCGAGGTCCTGACCGTCGACGCGGACCTTGGAGAACACGGGGACCTGCGCGTCGCCGTGCTCGCCGAGGATGGTTGCGTCGACGTTCTGGACCGGCGCGTCGTAGCGCTGGGAGATGACGTAGCGGAACCGGGCGGAGTCGAGGCGGCCGCCGAAACCGATCACCTTCTCGCGTGCGCGGTCGCCCGCCTCGTAGAGGTGACGGTTCAGCAGGTCGACGGGGTTGGACGTGGTGACGGTGACGAAGTCGTCGTTGTATTCGGCGATCGAGGAGCCGATATCCTCCATGATTGGCGCGTTGTCGCCCGCCAGATCGATGCGGGTCTGGCCCGGCTGGCGCGGGATGCCGGCGGTGATGACGACGACGTCCGAGCCTTCGGTGTCCTCGTAGCCGCCCTGCCGGATCGTGGTGTTCGAGTCGTAGGCTGCCCCGTGGTTGGCGTCGGCAGCCTGCCCGATCGTATCGTCTTCCTTGTCCGGAATGTCGACGAAGACGAGTTCGTCCGCGATGTCCCGAAGCGCGATGTTGTAGCCCGCAGCGGCCCCGACCGTTCCGGCCGCGCCGACTACGCTAACTTTCGTCATACCACGTAATCCTCCTGCCGCGCCTGCGTTAAATCCGTCGGATTTCCTACGCAAGCCTGAATGTGACGATATTCGATACGTCGATCGTCGAACCACTAGGTCCACGAGCCGGGCCGCCGGCCACGTTCGACCGCTCGAGCGGCACGAAGACGTTACTCTCGGACCGAACCGATAATAGGGACTCGGAACGCCGCCTCGTACATGCCCCTTCGTGTTAGCGTCATCGGCGGCGGGACGATCACGGCAGCGGAAACCGACCTCGCGGCTTCGGTCGGCCGCGAACTCGCCGCGCGCGGCCACACGGTCGTCTGTGGCGGTCGCGGCGGAACGATGGAGGCCGTTTGCCGCGGTGCGAAGGCGGCAGGTGGAACGACGATCGGCATCCTTCCGGGCGAGCGCCCCGCCGAGGCCAACGACTACGTCGATCACCCGATCGCGACCGGTCTGGGCCACGCCCGGAACGCGCTCGTTCCGCTGAACGGGGACGCGGTCATCGCCCTCGCGGGCAGCGCCGGAACGCTCTCGGAGATCGGCTTTGCAGCGATCTACGATCGTCCCGTCGTCGGACTCGGAACTCACGACGTTCCCGCCCTCGAGATCGAACCCGTCGAGACCCCCGAGGCGGCCGTCGACGCCGTCGAGGCCGCGCTCGAGGACGGCCCCTGACTCGAGGTCCACATGACGTGCTGTGACGAACCCGCCACTGTCTTTTCCACGGCGCGTCTCGGGACTCACATGCCCGATTCAAGCGAGGCCGACCCCTACAGCGTTCGCGAGGAACTCCCCGATCCCGAGACCTTCGCCGCGTTGCGCGAGGCTGCCGGGATGCCGCCGCGATCGCTCGAGGGGATCGAACGCGGCTTGCCGAACTCGCTGTACGGCGCGATTGCGGTTCACGAACCGACCGACGAGGTCGTCGGCATGGGCCGAATCGTCGGCGACGGCGGGACCGTCTACCAGATCACGGATATGGCGGTCCATCCGGACCACCAGCGCCGGGGACTGGGGAAGCGGATCATGTCCGCCCTCGAGACCTTCCTCGAAGGGACGGCTCCGCCGAACGCGTACGTGAACCTCGTGGCCGACGTCGACGGGTTCTACGAACAGTTCGGGTACGAAGAGACCCGTCCCGACTCGAAGGCGATGTACCGTCGCATCGAGTGAGTTGACCCCTGTCGGCTCGCGGCTCGAGTCGAAGCGATCCCATCGAATGGTCGCCGTCGAACGTCCGGTCTCGAGTCGTGTCGTAGCCTTTTCGACACCCGAGACCCTCTAGACGGACATGAGCGACTTCGACAAGGAAGCCGAGCGCGAGAAACTTCGGGAGAAGTACGAGCGCGACAAGGCCGAGCGGGAGGCCACCCAGCGGATGAGCGACCTGCTTCTCAAGGGTGCGACGATGACCAACACCCACTGTGGGACCTGTGGCGACCCGCTGTTCAAGCAAAACGGGACGACCTTCTGTCCGAGCTGTCACGGCAACCCCGACGCCGTCGAGGGGACCGATCTCGAGGCCCAGCCGGCCGAAGACGAAGCCGACGGTGCCGATACCGAGACCGAAACCGGAGCGGCGGAGCCGGGGACGGATTCGACGCCCGCTGCCGGTACCGACGCGACGACCGACGGCGATGCGGCCATCGACCCGTCCGGCCGGGAGCGTCAGGAACGCGGCGGGGCCGACGCGACGCCGACCGATCGGGAGTCGGCCCCTGAAACCGCGGCCCGGTCACAACCGGTCCGAACGCCGCCCTCACAGTCGGCATCGACCGACCGATCCGCCGGCGACGAACGCCGCTCGGTGGGGCGTCGCGGACAGCGTTCCGGCACGTCGACGCCGGTCGACGGCGACCTCGAGGCCGCCCGCGAGTCGCTCGTTCGCGCCCTCGAGAAGTTCGCCGGCGAGGCGGCCGCGACCGACGACCCGCGTCACGCGACGGCGTGTCTCGAGGCCGCTCGCGAAGCCAGCGAGACGTTGAACACGCTCCGCTAAGGTTCTCCAACCGCTCGAGCCACGACCAGTGCGAACCGACGCTGCGTGCGCCGACGAGACCGGGAGTCGACTCGAGGGACGTCTTTCGGTACCGACCCGGTTCCGTCAGTTCCCGTCCGGTAGGAACCAGCTACCCCCGTTATACGGTGGGTCTTCGTAGGATAAGCTGTCATGAGAGATCGTATTGGTGCGCCCGGACTGGGGGTATCGCGACGCGAGTTTATCGCCGCAACGGGTGCCGGAACGGCGGCGCTGGCCGGCTGTACGACGAATCAGGGTGGGTCCCAGCCGCAGCCGGCGGCCGCGGAGCCGCCGGCCGACGACTCCTCGTCGCTTCCCTGGACGAGTCCCCCCGAGGTCGTCCAGGTCGACGAACAGGGCGGCAGCGTCACGCTGCGTTCGGTGTCGGCCCAACATGCCGTCCACCCGCTCGATTCGATGGGCGGCCCGGTCGAACTCCCGCGGGTCTGGGCGTTCCAAGCCGATGACGGCGAGCCCAGCGTCCCGGGGCCGATCCTCCGGACGACCGAAGGGAACGACATCGAAGTGACGCTTGACAACACGGACAACGACCACCCGCACACGCTGCACTTCCACGGCGCGAAGAAGACCTGGGAGAACGACGGCGTGCCGACGACGACCGGGATCACGGTCGATCCCGGCGAGAAACACACCTACACGATTCCGGCGAACGTCCCGGGGACCCACCTCTATCACTGCCACTACCAGACTCACCGCCACATCGACATGGGGATGTACGGCATCTTCCGCGTCGACCCGAAGGGGTACGAGCCCGCCGACAAGGAGTACTTCTTCACCGTGAAAGACTGGGACTCCCGGCTGAACCGGCAGTTCGCGGGCGAAGACGTCGATTACAGCCCTCGGGATCGGAACCCGGACGTGTTCACCATGAACGGCAAGAGCCTCCCGCGGACCATCCACCCGGAGGACGGCTCGCCGATCATCGTCGACCGCGGGGACACCGTTCGCCTCCACATGGTCAACGCCGGCTACATGTCCCATCCGATGCACACGCACAACCACCGCTTTAGAGTCGTCGAGAAAGACGGCGGCCAGATCCCAGAAGCCGCCCAGTACGAACAGGACGTGACGAACATCGCCCCCGCGCAACGACACACCATCGAGTTCGAGGCCGACGCCGATCCCGGCATCTACCTGCTGCACTGTCACAAGGTCGACCACGCGATGAACGGGAACGCCTACCCCGGCGGGATGGTCAACGCCATCGTCTACCGGGACGTCATGGACACCGACGTCTTCGCGGACCTGATGGAGTACGCGGGCTACGAGGGGTAACCTCCCTGCCGGCCCCGCGACGTGCTCGAGCCGTCAGCGGCCGGTTCCCGTGTACTCGCTGCCGATTACTTCACGGATCCGCTCGGCGGTCACCTCGCCGACGCCGTCGGCCTCCCGTAACTCGTCCTCGCTCGCGATCATCACCGCCTCGACGGTGCCGAACTCCTCGAGCAGCGAGCGGGCGGTGACGGGGCCGATTTCGGCGATCGAGGAGACGACGTACTCCTGTTGCTCGGCCAGCGTCTTCGACCCCTTCTCGCCGTGGACCGACACCGTTCGGTCCGCGTTCTCCTGCTCGCGGCCCGCGATCACCGCCAGCAGTTCGGTGGTTTCGCCCTCGCCTTCGGTCCGCAGGACGCTCGCGCCGAAATCGACCGCGAGACTCGAGAGCGCGCCGCGAACCGCGTTCGGATGGACGTCCCGCTGTTCGTACAGGCCGTCGCCTTCCACGATGACGATCGGCCGCGAGTAGTGGCGGGCCATCGCGCCGACCTGCTCGAAGACCGACCGGTCGCCCTCGACCAGCGAGTCGACGAAGTCGGCGACGGACTTGCGCTCGACGACGACCCGATCCGACAGGACGTAGTCGCCGACGTCGAGGGTCTCGAGCCGAACGTCGATCTCCTCACGTTTCGAGAGATCCCGGGCGATGTTGGCGTCCATCTCCCGCTGGTCGGCGACGACCGCGACGGCGTCGCCGTCGGCCGACGGCTCGTGTGTCTCGATATTGTCCTCGACCTGTGGCACCGCGTCCGAAAACTCCTGTAACCCGGGCCGCGTCGAATCCCCCCCGCTTCCACTGGAGGAATCGGTGACGGCGTCGGGGTCGGCCCCCTCGTCGTTCACTTCCGCCCCGCGGTCGCCGTCGGTCTCGAAATCGGTCAGGGCCTGCTGGGAATCGTCGAGTTCGTCCGCGAGGTCGTCGGCCATCCCCTTCAGTTCGCGCAGTTCCGACTCCATCTCCTTCTCGCGACGGCGCGAGATCCAGAAGTACGCCTCGTCGCGGGTGTCTTCGGCCATGAGAACGACCACCCGCCCCTCGGATTGCCGACCCGTCCGCCCCTTGCGCTGGATCGAGCGGATCGCCGTCGGAACCGGTTCGTAAAAGAGCACGAGGTCGACTTCCGGCACGTCAAGTCCCTCCTCGGCGACGGAGGTCGAGACGAGCACTTCGAACTCGCCCGCCCGGAACTCGTCCAGTACCTCCTGTTGTTCGTTCTGGGTCATCCCGTCCGACCCCTCGCGGTCACCTTGGCCGACGAACCGTTTGGCGTCGAAACTCCCCGACAGGAAGTCCGTCAGCGCCTCCGCGGTATCGCGGGACTCCGTGAAGACGATCACCCGCTCGCCGCCCTCGAGGCCGAGGGTCTCGGCCAGCAGCATCCGCGTTTTCCGGTATTTGGGGTGGAGCTGGTCGAACCCATCGGCCTTGCGCATGGCCTCCCGAACGCGGGGGTCCGAGACCAGCCGCTGGCTCGCCTTGGACGCGCCCGAGGAACGGGCCTGATTGCGCTGGCGCTCGAAGTACCGCCGGACGGCCTCGACGCTTTGGGTCTCGACGAGCGTGACGGCCTGCCGGAGCTTCATCACTTCCGCGTGGAGCGACATCCCCTCGAACCCCTCCGACTGGTCGTTGTTGATCAACTGCTGGAGTTCGGCCCGCATCCGGTTCAGGTCCTTCTGGGACTGGTCGGGCTGGGTCGAACTCGCCACTCCCAGTTCCTTGAGCTTCTCGAGACGCTCTTTGATGACCTCGTTCAGGGCGTCCCGGATTTCGAGCACGGCTTCGGGGAGTTCGATCCGCTCCCATTCGACGTCGGTGTCGTGGGTGAACTCCTCGACGTCGGCGTCCTCCTCGGTCATCACCTCGACGTCCCGAATGCCGAGGTTCTCACAGACCTCGAGGATAGCCTCCTCGTCGCCGCCGGGCGATGCGCTCATCCCCGTTACGAGCGGGTCGCGGGCGTCCGCGTGGTAGCGCTCGGCGATGTAGTTGTAGGCGTAGTCGCCGGTCGCCCGATGGCACTCGTCGAAGGTCAGGTGGGTGACGTCGGCCAGCGAGACGCGGCTGCCGACGAGGTCGTTCTCGATCACCTGCGGCGTCGCCATCACGACCGTCGCCCCGTCCCACAGGGCGGCGCGCTCGTCGGGACTGACGTCGCCGGTGAAGACGACGATCTCCTCGTCCGGAATCCGCAGCGCGTCCCGGTAGAAATCGGCGTGTTGCTGGACGAGGGGCTTGGTGGGCGCGAGCATCAGCGACTTCCCGCCGACCTCCTCGAGCCTGCGGGCCGTGACCAGCAGGCTCACCGTCGTCTTCCCCAGCCCGGTGGGGAGACAGACGAGCGTGTGGTCGTTCGCCGCCGTTCCGGCGAGTTTCAACTGGTAGAGTCGGCGCTCGAGGAAATCGGGCTCGAGCAGCGGATGCTCGATGGAGGGCGGTTCCTCGTCCTGTGCTGGCATGGCCGCCGGTTCGACGCGGTCGCGGTTAAGGGTTGAGAATGCGCGGTGAAAGTGAAACGCGCGCTCGAGAAACCGTGGTTCTATCCGCCCGACATCGCGTTCCCGGTGGCTTGGACGGCCCTGTTCGTCCTGTTGGGACTCGCGCTTTCGGTCGTCGTTGTCCTCTGGGCGCTCGTCGCCGGGACGATCATCGCGTTTCGGCGGATCGCCGAGCCGGCTTGCTGCTCGTGCCGTATCTCGTATGGATCACCTTTGCAGCGGTTCTCAACGCCGAACCATGGCGACTGAACGGGTGATGGCAGCGGCGCTTGGAGTCGGGTCGGGTCAGACCGGGACGAACTCCACGGCGAGATACGCCAGACAGGCGGCGTAGATCGGGATCGTCAGGTTATCGTCGACGACGAAGTCGTCGAGCCGGACCGTGACGCCGTCGGCGAGCGTCGCGCCGAGGGCCGCGGCGACGATCGCCAGCGGCGTCGTGTAGAGAAACGGGGCGGCGATGAGCGCGCTCACGACGAACATCGTAACGAGCACTTTCGGTCCCTTGACCGCTTTGAGCGAATCGTCCGAGACGGCCCCGCTGATCGGATCGCCGAGCGCGAGCATCAACATCGCCGGCAGGGCGATCACGGCGGGGAACACGAGGACGACGATCGTCATACTGACCATGTAGTAGCCATAGCCCGCGAACTGGTCCTGTTCGTACTCCCGGGTGAGCTTCTCGTAGAGCCACCACTCGAGCCCGACGCGCAGTCGGATGAACTCGAGGGCGAGCGTCCCGACCGCGAGGACGACCATCAGGACCCGAAACCGGGGCCACGTCAGCCCCAGATCGACGTAGTCCGCGAGCAGATAGAGTGCGACCAGTCCCGAGCCGCTCGCGTGAACGAGTCGGCGCTTCAGTTCGTCGGCCATCACCTCACTCCTCGAACAAAGCGACCTTCAGTCCGTCGATCACTGCCAACCGGTTCCGGATGGGACTCCGTTCGAGGACGACTTACAGCTCCTCGAACGCCAACTCGCCGTCTCGAATCGCCGACAGCGTCTCCGCTAGCTCGTCGATCGGCAGCCGTTTCTGGTCGGTCGTGTCCCGTTCGCGGACCGTGACGGTCGTCGCCTCGTTCTCGAGGGTCTCGTAATCGACGGTCACGCAGAAGGGCGTGCCGACCTCGTCCTGTCGGCGGTAGCGACGGCCGATGTTGCCCGAGTCGTCGTAGGTGACCGACAGGCCGGCCCCGCGCAGGTCGTCGACGATCTCCCGGGCGGTCGTCTCGAGGTCGTCGTCGCTTTGCAGCGGGAAGACGCCGACGAACGTGGGCGCGACCTCGGGTTCGAGTGCGAGGTAGGTCCGCTGTTCGCCGTCGACCTCGTCTTCCCGATACGCGTGGTGGAGGACAGTGTAGACCAGCCGACCGACGCCGAAGGAGGGTTCGACGACGTGGGGGACGATGTGCTCGCCCGCTTCGGTCTGTTCTTCGACCGCGAAGCCGGTCTTCTCGACGGGGATCTCGTGGGTCTCGTCCTCGAGTTCGATCGCGACTGTCTCGCCCGCGAAGGCCTCGCGGTCGCGGGCCGCGAGGGCCTCGAGTTCGTCGACGACGTCTTGGGCCGCGCCGCCGAACTCGGGACCGAGGTAGCTCATGTCGGGGTCGACCGTCGCGCGCTCGACGGTCTTGGGTTCATCGTACTGCTTGAAGATCGTGAACCGGTCCTCGGAGTACTCCTCGTGTTTCGAGAGGTCGTAATCGCTCCGGTAGGCGAAGCCGGCCAGTTCGATCCAGTTGCCGTCGATCTCGCCCTCGGCGTCCCAGCAGTCCGCGGCGTAGTGGGCGCGCTCGCCCGAGAGGTGCTGGCGGAACCGGAACCGGTCCATGTCGACGCCGACCCCCTCGTACCACGGTTTGGCGACGCCGAGGAAGTACGCGACCCACGGACTCGAGATGACGCCCTCCTCGACGGCCTCGCCGATCGTCGTCTCGATCGGCGACCCGTCCTCGGCGTTCTGTTCGGCGGCCGGATACAGCGTTACCTCGACGTCCGCGACGCGCTCGAGGTCGGGGTCGTCCTCTTCGGGGTCGATGAAGTACTCGAGTTCGGCCTGCGTGAACTCGCGGACGCGAATGATGGAGCGACGCGGACTGATCTCGTTGCGGTAGGCGCGGCCGATCTGGGTGACGCCGAAGGGAAGCTGATTGCGTGCGTACTCCTTCAGGCGGGGGAACTCGACGAAGATGCCCTGTGCCGTCTCGGGGCGCAGGTAGCCGGGGTCGGAGTCGCCGGGACCGATGTTCGTCGCGAACATGAGGTTGAACGTCTCGACGGCCTGGCCCGCAAGCCCCGCGCCACAGGAGGGACAGACGAGCTCGTACTCGGCGATTACCTCCTCGACTTCGGGGATGGGAAGGCTCTCGGCGTCCTCGTACTCGGTGTTGTCCTCGACGACGTGGTCGGCGCGGTGGCTCTCCCCGCAGTCCGGACACTCGACGAGCATGTCGTCGAAGCCGTCCAGATGGCCGGAGGCTTCGAAGACGGGTTCGGGCATGATCGTCGGCGCGTCGATCTCCATGTTGCCCTCGGCGACGGCGAACCGATCACGCCAGGCGTCCTCGACGTTGCCTTTCAGGGACGCTCCCTGCGGACCGAAGGTGTAAAAGCCGCCGACGCCGCCGTAGGCCCCGGAGGACTGGAAGAAGTACCCCCGCCGCTTGGCCAGTTCGACCAGCTTTTCGCTCGTTGCCTCCGTCGTGCTTTCGTCCGCGGCTGCGTGCTCGTGTTCACTCATAAAGTGCCTCCAGAACGTCGACGTCACAGACGATGCCGACGAGTTGCTCGCCCGTGACCATCGGGATCTGTTCGATGTCGTTGCTGATCATCCGCTGTGCGGCTTCCGTGATCGACGTCTCGGCCGAGACCGTCACCACGTCGTCGCTCATGAACTCCCGGACGGGACCGTTCGGGATTTCGATGTCCCGCGTCGGCAGATACCGACTGCCGACGGCTTTGATCCCCTCCCAAGACCACTCGTCGTCCTGATCGCCGAAGTTATCGCCGGTCTCCTCCTCTCCCTCGACGATGCGGGCGACCTCGATGATGTCGACCTCGGTCAGGACTCCGCTCATGTCGCCGTCGTCGTCGAGCGCGACGGTGTACGGGACGTTCGCGTACGAGAGTTCCCGTTCGGCGACGGTCAGCGGTGCCCCCTCGTAGGTCGTGTTCACGTTTTCGCTCGCGTAGTCCCCGACGACTCCGTCGACCGACTGCTCGCCCGCCGCGATCGCGTGGATCACGTCAGTCACCGTCACGATCCCTTCGAACTCGCCGTCGACGACGGGAACGCGGCGCGCGTTCTCTTCGACCATCGTGCGCGCGATTTCCTCGAGCGACGTCTCCTTCGTCGTCGTCGGGACGTCGTCCATCAGCATGACGAGTTGGTCCTCGTCGGGCTGTTCGATCAGTGCGTCGCGCGAGATCAGCCCTCTGTACTCCGGCCCGTCGTCCGTCGGGTTGACGACCGGGACGGACGAGAACGGTCGTTCTTGCAGGTACTCGAGAACGTCCGAACGGGTGCCCGGTAGCGCCACGGTCACCACGTCTTCGCGGGGCGTCATCGCGTCGGCTACGTTCATGTCCCCAACGTAGGGCGAAAATGAGTATAAACCCAGTGTTTCGCGTGCCCGCGAACGCACCTCATCCGTCGGCGGAACGGACAGTCAGTTTCGATGCGTTTATATATGGGTGGTTGTCACTCCCATACATGGTGACGAACCCCCACACCATGCCGTCCGACGATACGGTCGTCGGTTCGATCGATTCGACCGACTCGAGCGACGAGTACGTCATCGCCGACATCTCGGCCGACGGCGCGTGGCTTTCGATGCAGGCGGACGACGCGATGCCGCTTCGAGCCTGGCGATAACTGGGGGACCCGTCGATTCGTTCGCCGATTTCGTCTCCGTTCTCGGGTTCTTAGAAGAGGCCGACGCCGAGCGCGTACGGCCACTCGAGCGCGCCGAGCGCGAGCAGACCGAGTGACCCGCCCAGCAGGCCGACGTTTTTCAGAAAGCTAGTCAGTTCGCTCTGGCGCTGTTCGTCGGGGACTGCCCAGAAGTCGTGCATCGTCGGCGTCGCGACGAGCAGGAACAACGCGAGTGCGCTCGCGGCCACTGTCGGGGCGACGCCGACGGCGACGCCGAGACCGCCGAAAAGGAGCAGACCGCCGGAGAAGGCGACCGAGAACGTTGGCGCGGGAATCCCTTTCATCTCGGCGTAGCCCGCCATGTTCTCGAGGTCAAGGAAGTGGTTCAGGCCCATGAACGCGAGCGTGCCCCCGAACAGGAGTCGCGCGATCAGAAACAGCTCCCCCGTGACGGGGGCGTCGAAGGTCAGCGGTAGCGTTTCGAGTACTGGTAACATCGTGTAACCAACTGTAGAAACCGAACTGTAATAGCCGTTCTTGGACATCGGTTTCCCCGGGTGACGGCGATGTTATCGCCGCTCGAGACCGCAGTCCCGGTTCCGGAGCCTCGATCGGCACGGCGTTTATCGGGGTTCGTGAAGTAGTCGCTCGCCATGGACGCGCGCCAGCCGCGATCCGATCTTCAGTCCGGAACCGACGCCGACGCGCTCGAGCGTGACGGCTCGTCGATCACCTGGAACGGCCGACTCGAGCGGACGGAGAACCGCCGCGAGTCCGTCGTTCCCGACCCCGGCGAGTACGAGATCCGGGCGTTCGTCGCGACACACGAGAACCGGTATCGACCGAGCGATTCGACGACGATCCGGATCGAGTGACGCCTGTTATCGCCGGACTCCCGAACCGGTTTGATTCTGTGGTCCGTGCTATCATACATGTCGCTCGAACGCGTGTTTACCGACCTTCCCGACCCCGGCGCACACACGTTTCCGGAGTACTCGCTCCCGCGTGGCGATCCGGTCGTGCCGATCGCCGTCACCCGCGAGGAACTGTCGACGGTGCTCGGCCTGTACGAGACGTTCCGGACCGTGGATCCGACCGGACTCGACTCGAACCCGGTTCTCGAGGCAGCGACGACGTACATGGAACGGACGTTCGGCGTCCCGCGGTATCGTCCCGACGAGCAACTTCAGGACGATATCGCCTCGTTGCTCAACGACTTCTCGGACGATCTGGGCGGGCGGACACTGGGCGTCGTCGACGCGACGCCGACCCATCACCGAACGCTGTATTTCTTCCTGCTTAGCTGTCGCGGCTATTACAACGCGCCACACATCCGGTTCGATCCAGACGAGGGTGCCGTGGAAACGCTCTACGAGATCTACGAGCGGGTGACCGAACAGGACGTGTACCTCAAAAACCCGGCGTCAGTGTTCGAGTAACGCGACCGCAACGTCGGACCGCATCGGGCCGGCGACTCATCCGGTAAGGAAGCCACCCGGCGGGATACGCGTCGCGGGGCGGCCGTCCTCGTTCGCGGTGCGGTCGTCCCCGAACTCCGGGGAGTGGCGGATCGTTCGTCGTGCCGTTGCGAGTCGTTCCGTTCCGGCCGTGACGGCGGCGAGGATCTTACTCATACACGAGTAAATAGAGCTGGCAGCCGTATAAGTATTTATGATGTGAAAGATCGTGTCACTCCGACGGCCGCGGTCGCGGTTTCCACGGTACTCGATCAGTTGTTTCGAGTCCTACCTATCCGATATACGGCGTATATAGCGGGGCGGGTACCTACTGACCGAGAGCTGTACTGATATATCTGATATCTGTTCTCTCTGGTGGGAAACGGCCGCCGATCCGCGATCGGCGGCGAATTACAGCGGTCCGCCGTCAGCCGTCATCGGTGGAGGTGACAGGCCGCGAAGTGCGTCCCGGCTCCGTGTTCCGACTCGAGTTCGTAGGCGGGTCGTTCGCGAGCACAGATGCTCCGCTCGGCGAACGACTCGAGTAGCAACTCGGTCGCGGCCGCCCAGTTAGCGGATTTCGCGCCCTGCTCGTCGGTAGCTGCCCGGTCGTCGCGGTCGGACGCGACGAGATCGATCGCGTCGGCGACGACCTCGCCCGCCCGGCCGGCCGGGAGTTCGCCGTCGAAGAACTCGGCTTCGATTTCGGCGGCCGGCATCGGTTCGAACGTCCGCCGCTTGACTGCCCGCATGAACGCCCGCGTCCGCGCCCACTCCTCGTCGCTCCATGACTCACCCTCCGGTGCGATCAACCGCGGACACCGGGTCCGGAACCGGCAGCCGGTGGGTGGATCGACTGGACTCGGCACCTCGCCTTCGAGGACCCCGCGTGCCCCCGTCTCCCGCGGATCGGGCACGGGGATCGACTCGAGCAACGCCCGCGTGTACGGGTGCTGTGGGTTCTCGAACAGTTCCTCTTTTTCGGCGAGTTCGACGACGTGCCCGAGGTACATCACCGCGACGCGGTCGGAGATGTGCCGGATCACCGAGAGGTCGTGTGCGATAAAGAGGTACGTGAGGCCGAACTCTGCCTGGAGTTTCTCCATCGTGTTCAACACTTGCGCCTGAATGGAGACGTCGAGCGCGCTTACCGGTTCGTCACAGACGATGAAGTCCGGATTGACCGACAGCGCCCGCGCGAGGTTGACCCGCTGGCGCTGGCCGCCCGAGAACGCGTGTGGATGGCGGTTGTAGTGGTGGGGGTCCAATCCGACCTTCTCGAGCAGTATCTTGGCCCGTTCCTCCCGGCCCTCCTCGTCTAGCATGTCGTGGGCCCGCATCGGCTCCTCGATGATCTGGCCGATCGTCATCCGGGGGTCCAGCGAGGACTGCGGGTCCTGAAAGATCATCTGCATCTCCGACCGCTTTCGTCGAAGCTCCTCGCCGCCGAGGGCGGCGAGATCGGTTCCTTTGAAGTAGATACTCCCGTTCGTCGGCTCGAGCAGCCGCAGAATCGTCCGGCCGAGCGTACTCTTGCCACAGCCGGACTCGCCGACGAGACCGAGCGTTTCCCCCCGCCGGATGTCGAAGCTCACGTCGTCGACGGCCTTGACGCGTTGCTGGTCGACACTGACCGGCGGGAACCGGCCGGGTTCGAACGAGAGACCGGCCAACAATCCGGACTCCTGGTTGAAGTACTTCGTCAGGCCGTCGATCCGGAGCAGCGCCTCGCCGTGGGCGACGTCGTCACCCGTCATCTCGGAGCCGAGCCGTCCGGGGTCGCGGTCGCTCTTACTCACCGTCATCACCTCCGCCGTTCGTCCGGGCGGTTAGCTGATCGTCCGATTCGTCGCCGGTGTCGGCGAGGTTGTCGAGCGGCCTGCTCCCGTCGTACCCGACGTCGAAGGCGTCGTGTTTGACACAGGCCGCACGGTGGGGGTGGCCGTCGGCCCGGTCGACGACCCTGTTGTCGGGATGGACGCGCTGACAGACCTCTTTCGCGTCGGGACAGCGCGGGTGAAACCGACAGCCGGACGGCGGGTTGATCGCTTCGGGCATGACGCCCTCGATCGGATCGAGTTCCCCAACCGTCCGATCGGGGCGGGGGATCGACTCGAGGAGCGCTTCGGTGTAGGGGTGTTTCGTCTCGTAGAACAGTTCGTCGACGGGGGACTGTTCGACGATTTCGCCCAGATACATCACGTTCACCCGATCACAGATCTCGGCGACGACGCCCATGTCGTGGGTGACCCAGATGAAACTCGTTCCGTACTTCGCCTGGAGTTCGTCGACGAGATCGATGATCTGGCCCTCGACGGTGACGTCGAGGGCGGTCGTCGGTTCGTCGGCGATGATCAGGCTGGGTTCGCAGGCAAGCGCCATGGCGATCAGCACGCGCTGGCGCATCCCCCCGGAGAACTGGTGTGGATACTCCTCGTATCGCTCCTCCGGGTCGGGGATTCCGACCTCCCGGAGCATGTCGATCGCTTCGGCCCGTGCCTCGTCTTCCGGGAGGTCGCGGTTGAGTTCGATGAACTCCCGCAACTGTCCGCCGACCGTGAAGACGGGGTTGAGCGACTCCATCGGGTCCTGAAAGATGACGGCGATCTCGTTGCCCCGGATTCGGGTCCGGATCTCCTCGTTCGAGAGCATCTCCGATCGCTCCCGGAGTTCGCCGTCCGGCCCTTCCTCGAGTCCGAAGATGGTCTCGCCCTTGTACGTGATCTCCCCGGCGACGATCTCGCCGGGACTCTCGACGAGCCGCAGCAAACTCATCGAGGCGACGCTCTTTCCGGCACCGCTTTCACCGACGAGGCCGACGATCTCTCCCTCGTACACCTCGAAGGAGATCCCGTCGACTGCGCGAACTGTACCGGCTTCGGTGAAAAACTGTGTCTTGAGGTTCTCGACGCTGAGGAGTGGGTCTGACATGGGTTAGTCGTTGATTCGTGGGTCGAGGGCGTCTTGCAGGCCGTCGCCGAAGAGGTTAAAGCCCATAATCGTGATCAGGATCGCGAGTCCCGGCCAGATCGAGAGCCAGACGTTCGAGTGCATGTAGCCGTGTGAGGTGTTGAGCATCTGGCCCCAGTCCGGCGTGGGTGGCTGTGCGCCGTAGCCGAGAAACGAGAGCCCGGCGACGATGAGGATCGTCACGCCGATCTGGAGGGTCGCGTAGACGAGTACGGGCGCGAAGCTGTTGGGGATCACGTGTCTGCGGATGATGTTGCGGTTCTTGACGCCGGATGCCCGGGCCGCCTCGATGTAGTCCATCTCGCGAACCGAGAGGACTTCGCTTCGGATGATCCGTGCGAACACCGGGATGAACGTGATCCCGACGCCGACGATCGCGTAGGTGATATCCGGGCTTCCGCCGCTGACGAACACGGTAAAGACGATGATGAGGATCAGCGGCGGAATCGCGTAGACGGTCTCGACGATCCGCATCAACAGATCGTCGATCCGGCCGCCGTAGAACCCGGAGACGGCACCGATGATCGTCCCGCCGACGAAGCCGATGAGCGTCGACGCGATTCCGACGCTTACCGACACCTGTGCGCCGTAGACGATCCGGGTGAAGTAGTCGCGCCCGTTCGGATCGGTCCCAAGCGGCGTGCTCAACGATCCATCGGCGTGAAACGCCGGCGGGACGTTCGGCTCGCCTTCCCCCGGCGGCGGGATGCGTTCGGGATGGTCGAAGATCGGGAGCGTCTCCGCGAACGTAAAGTCCGACATCGCGCCGAACGTGAGCCGCGAGAGGTTGCTATCGATCATCGTGTACGCCGAAATCAACAGGACGAACACGACGACGTACAGCCCCCATCGGGCGGTCGTATCCTCCATGACCTTCGACAGCGTATAGCGCCAGCCGTACTTCGCCTCGACGTCTTCGGAGGGGCCAGCGTCGCTGTCCATCTGGGATTCGCCGATTGCCATACTTACTCACGCTCTCCGTAGGTAACGCGGGGATCGATGTACGCGTACGAGATGTCGGTGATGATGACGCCGACGACGAACATCGTCCCGATCACGATCGTGATCCCCATGATCAGTTGATAGTCGAGCTGCTGGATCGCCTCCAGAAACAGCCGCCCCATCCCGTTGATGTTGAAGACGTACTCGGTGAGGACGGCCCCACCAAGCGCCGTCGAGAGATTGAGGCCGACGATCGTAATGATCGGCAACTGGGCGACCTGAAAGGCGTGTTTCCGGAGGATCGTCCGCTCGGGCACGCCGTACGCTCGAGCGAGTTTGACGTACTCCCCTTGCAACGATTCGATCATCTGGGTGCGCTCGACGCGCATCAGCGTCGCCATCTGTAAGGTCCCGAGCGCGACCATCGGCAGTAACAGGTGCTTGATCGTCTGATAGGCAAGCTCCGGATAGCCGCTGTAGCCGTAGTGATCGGGACCGCGCCACGGGTACACCAGCCCGCTCGAGGGGAACCACCCGAGCTGGATGGCGAAAACGAGGATCAGCATGATGCCGATCCAGAACGAGGGCGTGCTGACGCCGATGAGCGCCACGATCCGCGAGACGTGATCGGCGGGTTCGTTGCGCCGCGTCGCGGCGATGATTCCGAGCGGAATCGCGGTCACCAGCGCGAACGCGTAGGCCGACAGCACCAACAGGAGGGTCGGCGGTGCCCGGTCGAGCATCAACTCCTCGACGGGCCGCCCGCGGTGGATACTCTGGCCGAAATCCCCCTGCAGGATGTTCGTCATGTACGTAACGTACCGTTCGTGTAGCGGTCGGTTGAGTCCGTACTGTCGTTCGATCCGTCTGATGACTTCCTGATCGACC
This sequence comes from Halopiger djelfimassiliensis, assembly GCF_000455365.1. Taxonomy (GTDB): domain Archaea; phylum Halobacteriota; class Halobacteria; order Halobacteriales; family Natrialbaceae; genus Halopiger_B; species Halopiger_B djelfimassiliensis. The sequence continues at coordinate 40,544 of NZ_HG315687.1, read as the reverse complement.
TCCTGTCCTTGCAGCATCAGCTTCACCGGGTCGCCGGGCGCGAGGTTCGCGAGGACGAACGTGATGACGGTGATCCCGATCAGCACAGGGATCGCTTGCAGGATGCGAACGGTGGTGTAGCGGAGTAGTCCCATGTCGTATCTTCCTTCGGTCGTCACGGATCGTCCGGCCCGGTTGCCTGACCGAACCGGACGATAGGGAGGCGGTCAGTTGTCGGTCCAGACGTTCCCGTAGCCGGAGACGATCCGCGGGTTCGATTGCACCTCCGGATGCGCGTGCAGATCCTTGACGTATCTCCGGGAGGCCATCGTGTTGTGTTCGGAGTAGGCCGGTAACGAGGGGAGTTCCTCGAGAATCTCGATCATCACCCCTTCGTAGAGGTCGTACCGCTCGTCCTGATCGGCCATCTCGCGGGCCTTGGCGATGTCGTCGTGAAAGCTATCGCTGCCCTCGTAGAAGTGGGCCTGATTGACCCCGACCTGGCTCTCGTGATAGAGGTTGTAGAGGTAGGCGTCGGGGTCCGGACCGCCGGTCCACCCGAGGATGTACGCCTGAAAGTCGTCGGGGCTTGGATCCTCGTTGTAGACGGTCCGATCGAGCAGGGTCCCGAAGTCAAGCGTTTGCGCTTCGGCGTCGTAGCCGAGTTCGTCCAGCCGCGTGACGATTCGTTCGGCGAGATCTCCCCGGACGTCGCCCGGTGCGAGCACCGACGGGTTCCAGTCGTCGGGGACTGCTCCGTCGAGCAGTTCCTCGGCCCGATCGGGATCGTACTCGGGGTAGTACTCCTCGCGCCACTCGTCGATCGGGAAGTTCCACTGTTCGTTCGTGATCGGCGGAATCGGGGCCGCAAGCGGCTGGGCCGTGTTGTTCATGTGCGTCTCGACGAAGTCGGTCATCGAGAACGCGTGACAGATCCCGCGTCGAACGTCCGGGTCGCTCGTGGGGGCGCTGCCGCGGCAGTTGAACGTCAGGTGCATGTACGACGGGCTCTCACTGATGTGGACCCGGATGTCGTCGTCGCCCTCCAGTTCGCTCCAGTCGTCGTTGGGGACGGCGGCGATGGCGTCCGTGTCGTCGGCCCGGATCTCGCTGATCCGGCTCGCGTCGTCGACGTTGTCGACGAACGTGATCTCCTCGAGGTACGGTTCCGGATCGTCCCAGTAGTCGTCGTTGCGCTCGAGCGTGACGTACTCGTTGTACTCGAAGTCGCTCCAGACGAACGGCCCCGAGCCGACGGGGTTCGTGTTGAACTCCTCGCGGTCCGATTCGGTCTCGCGTTCGCTTTCGGGGACGACGCTGATCGCCATCGTCTGGAGTTCCCACTGGCCGTAGGGGTGCTCGAGGTCGACTTGCACCTGATAGTCGTCGATGACCTCGGCAGACTCGATCATATCGTACTGGGCCTCGTTGACGCTGTCCTCCTCCTGAAAGGCCATAAAGGAGTGAGCGACGTCGCTCGCCGTCATCTCCTCGCCGTTGTGGAACTCGATCCCCTCGTGGATCTCGTAGATATACCGCGTGTCGTCGCGCTCGACGTCCGGCATGTCGACGGCGACTTTCGGCTCGAGAGTCAGTCCATCGTCCCAGTCGTAGAGGCTGTCGAACACCAGCTGGTACACCTGCGTGCTGTAGGCGTCGTTGGAGTGGATCGGGTCGAAGTCCTCGTCCCGTTCTAACTCCTGTGTGTACTCCATCGTGCTCTGTCGGGCGGCTTCCTCGTCGTCCGGCTCCTCCCGGTCGTAGTCGTACTCGGACGGATCGATGATGTTCCCCTGACCGTCGTCTCCATCCCCACCGATACACCCTGCCACGGCCGCCGTAGAAATCGCCGCTCCCGAGGCGAGAACCCGACGACGGGTCAGATACGGTGACTTCTGTACCATTCTCCTCGAGGTACACGTTCGGCCACCCTTTGTTATCCTCTCCCAAATCACGGAAACCACCTCGATACCGGACCTGTCCGCCGAGTAACGGCCTTTTATCTGGCCAATGAAGTACAAAAAGCTACGAAGGTGGGAATAAACGTACATGTATGACCTTCCGGTTTCCCGGTCGATCCCGTCGTGGACGAACGGTGCTCTTTTTCCACTCGGGAGCACAGTAGCGTCGTATGAACTACCGAGCCGTCGAACCTGCGGGGGAGTACGTCGCCCGCCTCGAGACCGGTGCCGACTGGCGGGCCGAGATCGAGGCGCTCGCGACCGAGGTCGAGGCCGACGCGGCCTGGTTTACCGCGCTCGGTGCCGTCCGGGACGCCGAACTCTGGTTCTACGACCAACGCGACCGCGAGTACGCGCCGATCGAGTTCGACGAGCCACTCGAGGTCGCAAGCTGTGTCGGCAACGTCTCCTTGCTAGAGGATGAGCGTTTCGCACACACCCACGCCGTTCTCTCGGACGACGAGGGCCGGACCTACGCCGGCCACCTCGAGTCGGCGACTGTCTGGGCCGGCGAACTCCACATGCGGGTCTTCGAGGCCCCACTCGAGCGACGCCACGACGACGCCACCGACCTCGATCTCTGGCTCTGATATGCGCGAGGAAGACGAGCGATACTTCGAGCGGCTCGAAACCCAACTCGACGAGGCGTTCGACGTCGCCGAACGCGCCAAAGAACGCGGCGCGGACCCCGAACCCGAAGTCGAGATCCCCGTCGCCCAGGACATGGCCGACCGGGTCGAGAACATCCTCGGGATCGACGGCGTCGCCGAACGGGTCCGCGAACTCGAGGGCGAGATGTCCCGCGAGGAGGCCGCCCTCGAACTCGCCGAGGACTTCGCCGAGGGTCGGGTCGGCGACTACGAGACGAAAGCCGGCAAGGTCGAGGGGGCCGTCCGGACCGCGGTTGCCCTGCTGACCGAGGGGGTCGTCGCCGCCCCCATCGAGGGGATCGACAAGGTCGAAATCTTAGCGAACGACGACGGCACCGAGTTCGTCAACGTCTACTACGCCGGTCCGATCCGCTCCGCGGGCGGGACCGCACAGGCCCTGTCGGTGCTCGTGGCCGACTACACCCGCGCGCTCGTGGGCCTCGATCAGTACAAAGCCCGCGACGACGAGATCGAACGCTACGCCGAGGAGATCGCCCTCTACGACAAGGAGACGGGACTGCAGTACACGCCGAAGGGGAAGGAGACGAAGTTCATCGCCGAGCACATGCCGATCATGTTGGACGGCGAGGCGACGGGCGACGAGGAGGTCTCCGGTTTTCGGGACCTAGAGCGGGTCGACACCAACAGCGCCCGCGGCGGGATGTGTCTCGTCCTCGCGGAGGGGATCGCGCTCAAGGCCCCGAAGATCCAGCGCTACACGTCTAACCTCGACGAGGTCGACTGGCCGTGGCTGCAGGACCTGATCGACGGCACCTACTACGACGACGGCGACGAGGTGGACGAGTCGGACGCCGACGACGGCGATGACGAGGAAGAACCCGACGAGACGGACGGGGACGAGGCAGACGGCGGGGAATCGACGGACGAGTCCGCCGACCGACCGCAGGGGCCGCCCCGCGTCGACGAATCGACGAAGTTCCTCCGGGACCTGATCGCGGGTCGTCCCGTCTTCTCCCACCCCTGTGCCGAGGGCGGTTTCCGGCTGCGTTACGGCCGCGCGCGCAATCACGGGTTCGCGACTGCCGGCGTCCACCCCGCGGCGATGCACCTCGTCGACGACTTCCTCGCGACCGGAACCCAGATCAAGACCGAACGGCCCGGCAAAGCGGCCGGGGTCGTCCCCGTCGACTCCATCGAGGGTCCGACCGTCAAACTCGCAAACGGCGACGTCCGCCGGATCGACGATCCCGCGGACGCCCTCGAGATCCGCAACGGCGTCGAGAAGATCCTCGATCTCGGCGAGTACCTGGTCAACTACGGCGAGTTCGTCGAGAACAACCACCCGCTTGCGCCCGCCTCCTACACCTACGAGTGGTGGGTGCAGGACCTCGAGGCCGCCGGTGTCGACGTTCAGGCACTGGAGGACGACCCCCGGATCGACCTCGAGTTTCCCGCCCCCGAGGACGCCCTCGAATGGGCGCTCGCGTACGACTCGCCCTTACACCCCGAATACACCTACCTCTGGCACGATCTCTCGGTCGACGACTTTCGGACGCTCGCGGCGGCGGTCGCCGAGGGGCGGATCGAGGGGGACGGCGACGGCAGCGTCAACGGCAACGGGGACGACAGCATCCTCGTCCTCGAGTACGACGACGCCGTCGCCGACGCCCTCGAGACGATCGTCATCGAGCACCGCCAGCGCGAGGGCGACGGCCGCATCGAAATCGACGACTGGCGGCCGTTCGTCCGTACGGTCGGCTGCAAGCCCCGGCAGGCGGTCGCCGACGGGGCGACGCTGGAACCCCCGGAGGCCGGCATCGAACTCGAGCGGACGTGGGCCGGCGACGACCTCTCGGAATGCGCCCGCAACTGGGGGCACGACGAGGACGGCGACAACGCGATCGAGGCGGTCAACGAGGTCGCCCCCTTCGAGGTCCGCGAACGCGCGCCGACACGGATCGGCAACCGGATGGGCCGGCCCGAAAAGTCCGAGCGCCGCGACCTGAGTCCGCCGGTCCATACCCTGTTCCCGATCGGCGAAGCCGGCGGCGCACAGCGCAACGTCGCCGACGCCGCCAAACACGCCGAGACGATGTCCGATACTCCCGGGGTCGTCGAGGTACAGGTCGGCCGACAGCGCTGTCCCGACTGTGGGGCGGAGACGTTCAAGAACCGCTGTCCCGACTGCAACGCACGGACTGTCCCGGACTATCGGTGTCCCGACTGCGACCAGCGGGTCGAACCCGACGAGGCCGGCCGCGTGGAGTGTGACCGCTGTGAGATCGAGGCCACCTGCGTCGAACCCCGCGAGATCGACGTCAACGACGAGTTCCGATCCGCCCTGTCGGCGGTCGGCGAACGCGAGAACGCCTTCGACATCCTCAAAGGCGTCAAGGGGCTGTCGTCGACGAACAAGATCCCGGAACCGATCGAGAAGGGGGTTCTGCGGGCGAAACACGACGTCTCGGCGTTCAAGGACGGCACCGTCCGCTACGACATGACCGACCTGCCGGTCACGGCCGTCCGGGCCAGCGAACTCGACGTCGACGTCGGCCAGCTTCAGGCGCTTGGCTACGAGACGGACATCCACGGCGAGCCGCTGACCCACGAGGACCAACTGGTCGAACTCAAGGTTCAGGACATCGTCCTCTCGGACGGCGCGGCCGAGCACATGATGCAGACCGCGGACTTCATCGACGATCTGCTGGAACAGTACTACGGGCTCGAACCGTTCTACGAACTCGAGGACCGACAGGATCTGGTCGGTGAACTGGTGTTTGGGATGGCACCGCACACGAGCGCGGCGACGGTTGGTCGGGTCGTCGGATTTACGAGCGCGGCAGTTGGGTACGCCCACCCGTACTTCCACGCCGCAAAGCGACGGAACTGTTTCCATCCCGAGACGAAGATCTGGTATCAGGACGAGAACGGCAGCCGAGTCTACGAACCGATCGAACGGCTCGTCGAAGATCGGTTGACGGACCCGACCGAAGACGATGTCGGGACGCTCGTTCAGGAGGTCGACGGTCTCTCCACCCCATCGGTAACGTCGGACGGAACGACCGTCGAGCGTCCGGTGGAGTCGATCTCGAAACACCCTGCACCCGATCATCTCGTTCGCGTCGAAACTCGGAGCGGGCGAGCCCTGACCGTAACCCCTGATCACACGTTCCACAGATGGACCCCGTCTGGGCTCGAATCGATCGATGCCCGTACGCTCTCGACCGGTGACGAACTTCCCACTCCCAAGTCGATCGACGTCGAGGGAACGTCGCAAACGATCGACCTACTGGATGCGTTTATCGACGCAGACGCGATTCCCAATGAATCGCTCGTGGTTCGAGACCTCGGCTCCGATCGAATCAAAAGCCTTCTCGACGACGCGACGGCGGAAAGGGCGTATCTCAAACCAGTTGCCGAACGCCTCGATCTCTCTCAGTCGACAGTCTATAACTGGGTCAATCGCGACAGCGTCCCGGTCGGTCCGCTTCTCTCGCTGTTCGACCGCGACGAACTCCTTGAGCGTGTCCCCGACGACGTGACACTGGGCGTGAAACGCGACACCGCGAGCGTTCGCCGCCGCTTCGAAATCGACGAATCGATCGCGACGCTACTCGGGTACTACGCTGCGGAAGGGTTCACTCGTCGCGAGGACGGCTCGTTCTACCAGACGACTATCTGTACACCGGACGAAGCGGCCAGAGAAGAGATCGTCGACGCGTTCCGGGATGCCCTGTCGATCGAGGCGTTCGAAGAAAACGAGTGGAAGATAACCGTTTCGAGCCGGCTTGTCTCGACGCTGTTCGCCGACGTACTCGACCTCGGCTCGACTGCGGAGACGAAACGCATCCCCCAGTATCTCTTCGATAGCCCTCGGTCCCACTTACGTGCATTCTTAGCCGCGTATTTCAGCGGCGACGGAAGCGCCTCGAGTGATCGTATCGAGATTCGAGCACATCCGATCAGCGACGAACTCGCGAACGATCTCGTTGCCGCGCTGAAACGGTTCGGGGTCGCCGCGAAGACGTATCGGGAAACGCGACAGCCATCTACCGGAGCTATTTCCGAATTCTACGGAGACGAAGAACCAATCCCGGAATTCGAAACACACGTCCTCAAGATCACATCCGAAAACGCCGCGCGGTTCGCCGAACACGTCGGATTCCACCTCGAGCGAAAACAGGAGACGATCGACGACGTTCTCGCGTCGACGGAACTGCGCTCGCAGCGTCTCTTTGCCGACGGTGGAGATGTCTGGCTCGACGAAGTCACGTCAGTCGAGATCGTCGAAAGCGATATCGACTATACGTACTGTCTCACTGTCGAGGGGACGAACACGCTCGTTGCCAACGACGTATTCGTCGGTCAGTGCGACGGTGACGAGGACTGTGTGATGCTGTTACTCGACGGACTTCTCAACTTTAGTAAATCGTTCCTTCCGGACAAGAGGGGTGGTAAGATGGACGCGCCCCTGGTCATGTCCTCCCGCATCGATCCCTCCGAGATCGACGACGAGGCCCACAACATGGACATCGTCTCCCAGTACCCACGCGAGTTCTACCTCGCCACCCGCGAGCAGGCCGATCCCGGCGAGGTCGACATCCGGATCGCCGAGGAGACGCTCGGCACCGACGGCGAATACACCGGCTTCGAGCACACCCACGATACGAGCGACATCGCGATGGGTCCCGACCTCTCGGCGTACAAGACGCTGGGATCGATGATGGAGAAGATGGACGCGCAACTCGAGCTTTCGCGCAAACTCGAGGCCGTCGACGAAACCGACGTCGCGGAGCGGGTCATCGAGTATCACTTCCTGCCGGACCTCATCGGGAACCTCCGGGCGTTTTCCCGGCAGGAAACCCGGTGTCTCGACTGCGGCGAGAAGTTCCGCCGGATGCCCCTGACCGGGGACTGTCGGGAATGTGGTGGCCGGGTCAACCTCACCGTCCACGAGGGCTCTGTCAACAAGTACATGCAGACGGCCATTCAGGTCGCCGAGGAGTACGACTGCCGGGATTACACGAAACAGCGGCTCGAGGTGCTCGAACGATCCCTCGAGAGCATCTTCGAGAACGACAAGAACAAACAGTCGGGTATCGAGGACTTCATGTAACCGACGTCGGGGGTGATCGACTCGCCGTCCCGAAGCGACTCCCTCGAACAATGCGCGCTGTGTCTTTATCCGTCTCAGCGGCGGAGAGAGCGTATGGTTGAAACCGGGGAAACACCGTCGAGAGAGGGCGAATCGGAGGCCGTCGAAGCGGTCCACGACGTGGGTCTCGGCCAGCGGGTTTACGACGAGGACGGAACCGAAATCGGCCGGGTTCGGGGGTTCGAGCGCAGTGGGTTTTTCGTCACGACCCGCGAGGGGGCCGAGGCGATGAGCGTCGAGCACGCCCGTTCGGGCCACGAGTTCGGCGAAGCACACCTGATGTGGCGCTGTATGGAGTGTGGCGAGATGGGCGATATCGATGCCGGACTTCCGGAGACGTGTCCGAACTGCGGTACCCAACGGGAGGATCTGATGTACTGGACCGAGGACTGAGACGCGTCTCGGCCCGTCGTCGAGCGTTCAGTGCCGGCGAGTAACGCCCGGCATCCGACCCTTTGAATACCGGCGGGCAGTGACGCGTTGCTCGTCGGGGAGCCACTCCCGAAGCCGCCGGTTGAACCGGTTCGGTCGCTCCCGCGAGACCCAGTGACCGCAGTTTCCAATCAGATCCAGTTCGGCGTCCGGGATCCGATCCGCGGCCCGTACCGACCACTCCGGGGGGACGAGCGGGTCCTGTTTGCCGTGGACGAGCAGCGTCGGGACCGACAGCGACTCGAGTTCGTCGACGAAGTTCGTCGCCACCTGCCCGTCGAACGAGAGTTCGTTCCGCTGGAACGCCTTGAACGCCTGCATCGATCCCGGTGTCATGAGCTTTCCTCTGACGTCTTCGATGAACGGCTGGGGAAGCGCGCCGGCGTCGGCGACGAGCCTGTCCAGAACCAGCCGAACGGTTTCGTGAGTGATGCTACAGGCGACCTTTCCGAACTCGGCGGCTCCGGGAACCTGGGTCAGGAGCTTCCACGGGATCGCGTTCGGAAGCCGCTCGCCCAGTCCGTAGCTGTCGACGAGCGTCAGTGACGCGATACGCTCGGGGCGCTCGAGCGCGTATCCGAGAGCCGCGCCGCCGCCCATCGAGATGCCGGCAAGCGAGACGCGGTCGTGTGGGAGCGTCTCGACGAACCCGTCGAGGACCTCGACGTACGTGTCGATCGTGTGCGCGACCGAACCCGTACTCTCCCCGTACTCCGGCCAGTCGGGTGCGTAGACCCGGTACTCGTCGGAGAGCGCGTCGATGGTGTGTCGCCAGGAAACCGTCGCGTCGTCGATCCCGGCACCGTGGAGCAATACGATCGGCGGTCCGTCCGTTCCCGCCCGCCGATAGGCGATTCGACAGTCGCCGACCGTGGTAACGCCGGTTCCGGTCATGATCGATGGCCGTCCGTCGCGGGGGCGTCGTGGCTCGATACGGGACAAGCGGGGCGACCTCTCCGCCGGTTTCTACTGCGGCCTGTTCCGGGAGTAGGCCGATCGATGCGTCGTTCGAAGCCGAACCGGAGGGTTTCGGCGAGGAAATCGACAGCAGACGAATACGAGGTCACGGAGATCACTCTCCATTCGTCTGGACTGCGGGATTATATCGATTTCTATTACCATGGGTGATTCTGTCATACCGTACACGTCGACCCGCCGATCGCTTCCCGTCGCCGGGATATTTTATATCGCACAATGTAATTTATAGACGGAGCGTCCAGAGGTTCGAAACACTCACGAACTCGTCGAATTCACCCGCAGTAACACTGGGACTCCCTTTATCTTCCTCCGGGTGTCACCGATTCACATGGGGATGGAACGAGAACTCCCACGGATCGGGTTCGGAACGGACGTCTACACCGAGGACGGGACGAAAATCGGGCACGTCCGCGGGATCGACGAAGACGGCTTCTACGTGTCCTTCCGGGAGGGACTCGAGGGGATGAGCGTCCACCACGTTCGGGCGGGCAAGAACTTCGGCGAGGCCGAACTCATGTGGCGGTGTCTGGACTGCGGTGAACTGGGGGCACTCGAGCGGGACCTTCCCGACCGCTGTCCGTCCTGTGGTGCCACGCGGGAATCCCTCTACTACTGGACCGAGGACTGAGGCCGGACGAAAACTGTTTTTAGCGGGCTTCCCCCACTGCGAGCTATATGGAGGTCGTCGTCTTCGGTGCTGGCAGCCTCGGGAGTCTCGTCGGGGGGATGCTCGCTCGCGAGCACGACGTCACGCTGGTGGCACGCCGGGCACACGCGGACGCCATCTCCCGGTCCGGTCTTCGGGTCGAGGGACGAGTCCAGGCCCGCGTCACCCCGGAGGCGACGACCGACGGCCGGAACCTCGCGGCCGACCTCGTCGTCGTCACGGTCAAGTCCTTCGACACCGATTCGGCGGCAGACACACTGGAAACGGGATCGTTCGACGCGATCCTCTCGTTGCAAAACGGGATGGGAAACGAGGAACGCCTCGCGGCGCGTCTCGATGCGCCGGTTCTCGCGGGGACGGCGACCTACGGCGCGATCCGCCGGGATCCGGGCGTCGTCGAGTGTACGGGGACCGGCGAAATCGTGCTCGGTCCCCCGACGGGCGGACGGTCGGAACGCGCCGACCGGGTCGGGGACGCGTTCTCGGCGGCAGGACTCGAGACGACCGTCGCCGACGATATGCCCTCCCGGCAGTGGGAAAAGCTCGCGGTCAACGCCGGGATCAACGCGGTGACGGCCCTGACGGCGACCGAAAACGGGGCCGTCCTCGAGCCGCCGGCAAACGACATCGCTCGTACGGCGGCGCGTGAGACGGCTCGCGTCGCTCGCGGGACCGACATCGACCTTTCGAACCGGACGGCGATCGAGGCGATAGCACAGGTCGCAGCGGAGACGGCCACGAACACGTCCTCGATGTACCAGGACGTGCTGGCGGACCGGCGTACGGAAATCGATGCCATCAACGGCTACGTCGTCGACAAGGCCGACCGACTGGGACTCGAGGTCCCGATCAACCGGACGCTGACGGCGCTCGTTCGAACGTGGGAGCGGGGTCGAGGGCTGCGCTGATCGGGTCCGTCTACTCGCCGCTATCGGATAGCTGTCGCGAGGAAAACTCGAATACCGGTCGGAGCGAAGCGACGGCGACGACCTAGAACGGTGCTTCCGGCCCTTCGTCGGCTTCGCCGTCGTCGTCCTCGACGGTTTCGCCGGGGAAGGACGGACTCATTCCGCCGCCCATGTCGCCACCGGCATCCATGCCGGTGTGTGCGTTGACCTGCTCGATCTCGGGGATCTCCTTGACCATCCGGCTCTTGATCGCCTGAATCGTCATCGGGGAGATGCCACAGCCGCTGCAGGCCCCACCGAGTGCGATGGTGACTTCACCGGTCTCGCGATCGAGGTCCTGAATCGCTGCGCTGCCGCCGTGCATCTGGATCTGCGGGAAGTTCCGTCGCAGGAAGTTCGCGACGCGGTCTTCGAGGTCGTCCCCGTCGTTTTGGGTCTCGGTGCTCATAGCGCACCCTTGGGTATCAGCCCCCCTAAACCTTCCGTCCTCCATGTTCGCCTGCCGACAGCGGTGCGGACCGAGCGCCGGCTCAGACGAACCCGAAGACCCGCTGGAGTTCCGCCTCGATCTCCTCGACGTGGGTCTCGAGGACCGACTCGAACCGCTCCTGCTCGACGAGGACGCCCGAGAGCCGATCGTACGGATCGTCCGGCAGCTCGACGCGGAACTCGCCGTCGCCCTCGTAGAACGGTTCGCTCTCGTTCAACACCTGTTGGTCGATCGCGTGGACGAGTTCGGAGTCGTACCGGTCGTTCATCCGGTTGAACGCGTTCTTGTACGCCTGCTGGAGTTCCGGGAAGTAGTTGGCGTACTTGTCCTCGAACTTTTCGGGATCGAAATCCGCGCTGGAGTCGGCCATGTCGAATACGAGCGCGAGCGGAGACAAAAGTCGGACGATCGGCCGGCACATGGGAACCGGTCGTCACGCTGGGACCGTAGGGGGTCCCTACATAGGGGGGTGCGTACGCAAGCGGAACCGACACCCGAGTCACCGTCGATATCGACCTACATGACGACCGATCAACACCCCATTCCCCGCGAGGCCCTCCCGCCGGGGTGGGGACCCGCTGAACTCCGTGACGGGCGGTTTTCGTACCGTCGCAATTGCCCTCCGCTCGAGTTGATCGCGGACCGGACAACCCCCGATCGGTGCCATCCGGGACTGGGACTCAGTCACTGCTGGGAACTCCGATACCGGTACCTGCTGGCCGATCGGGCGATCACCGAAGCCATCGGCCGCGTCTCGACGCGGCAGGCAGCCGTCGACGGTCTGCTCGAGTGTATGCACCGGATCCACGACCACGTCGAAGAACCGACGAATCCGATCGAGATCGGCAGCATCCTCGACCGGGTTTCCTTCGCCGACCTCGTCCCGAACGGGCTCTCCGAACCGGGATAACTGGCCGCCCGCGCCGTGTTAGACGCGTCGCGTGAGATGCGTTCGAACCGTTCGCTGGCAGGAGCCACAGATCTCGTATAACCGAACGCCGGTCGAGAGGACCGGATACTGCGTGGTTCCGTCGGTGTACAGGTACGACACCAGCGTCCGATACGATGTCCCGCCCCGACCGTACCGGTTCGTCGACTCGGAAAACTGTCGCTGTCGCTCCTCGAGCAGCGTTTCCAGACGCGTTCGGAACGTCTCGAGGCGGTCGTGTTTCGTCCGGAGTTCCTCGAACCCGTAGTCGAACAGCGACTCCTCGGCGGTCGTCTGGAGCCACGCGCTGATCTCGTCGATCTCCTCGGCCGCGTCCGCCAGCGTTTGCGTTTCGGTCTCGAGGGTCTCCTGCAGCAGGTCGGCTTGCCGTCGGCGCTCGGTCGCCTTCTGGAGGACGGTCTCCTTGAGCGCCGGCGTCCACTGGGCGTCCGATGCGAGCGCGACGGCGATGTCCTCGGTCAGTTCCGCCGCAATGGTTTCGACGAGCGATTTGTCGTCGTCATCACTGTGTGGGAGTATCGTTTCCGCGAAGGCCCGCCGAACGGTCTCACAGCCGTCCGCAGACGGCGTCGGGGTCGGCGAGGTATTCGGGACCGAGACGACGTTCTGTGCCGGCGTCGAGGCGACCTGCGTCGCCGACTGGCTTCCGACGGGCGCGGCCGCTTCCGTCGGGACGTCCCGAACGCGCTGTACGAACGCCTCGAACCCGGCCTCGCGTTCCGCGACCGCGTCGCGTTCGGCGTCGACACACTCGAGTGCGCGATGGATCGCCGTCTCACCCATGTTATATCCTCCCCGTACAGACCAGACTGCCCGGTTCCGAGTCGCCGTCTGTCACGACGAGTTCCCAATCGCCGTCCCCAAGCGCCGTGACGTCCGCGACGCCGAGCGACTGGCTCGAACCCGCCGTTCGCCGCAGCATATCGATTCCGATCGGGAGCATCGGGAACCGTCGCCCGTCGCTTTCGATGGCGTACCCGTGAAGGGAGACGGTCCAGGCGGCGTCGGCTGTCGACCGCGTCACGTCGTATTCGCCGATTAACGAGAGCGTTCGCAGGTGCGACAGGCTCCCCTCGACCGGATCGTCGCCGCGGGTAACCGGCGAGAGGTTCGCCGCGGCCGTCCGCAGAAGGCGGCCCCGCTCGTCCGCGGTGAGGTGCCGGCCGAGCTCCGTCGCCATCGTCTCGAGCAACACCAGACAGAGCGCATCCCGGTCGGTGACAGCCTCCGCGGCGGCGAGATAGGTGTCCATGATCGCCGTTTCGGCGGCCGCGTGATCCCGAGCCGAAAGGGCCTCGAAAACGGCCCCCGAGACGTCGTGACAGAAGCTGATCAACGGGCTCTCGTCGTCGGCGTCGGTGTCGTCTTCGGACGAGGTCCCGATCGAGCCGTGTGAACGGTGGGATCGTTCGGGGTCCGGTTTCCGGACCGAGGCGTCCCGAAGGTCCGCCGCCTCCGTCACGGAGTGTCGCTGGCAGACGATCGGCTCGTAAAAGGGTGCCTGCGGATCGTATCGTCTGAGCGCGGCGCGGTACTGCTCGGTCGCTCGAGCGGCGTCGGCCGCGGCTTTTCGCGTCGGAAACCGTTTGCCGGCGACCGGAACGGGAAACTCCCCCGTCCGGCCACAGATGACGTAGTAGTCCCCGTCGTCGGTTGCCAACTGTTCGATGCGGTGGCGTATCTCTCGGAGCGTCGTTCCGACCATTGGTTCTCTGGGCGTTGATCCCGTACGTGACCGCGTTCTACAGCCAGACGCCGGCCCGCTCGACTCCGCCGACACTGGATCGCGGTCCGTCGCTTCGTATTGTTTAGGGTGACCTAAAACATGATAAACCTGCCGAATTTTAGGCCAACCTAATACCCGCTGGCGGGCGACGATTCCGGTCGTTCGGTCGCAGTGATGGTGGCTTTCACGTTTTCATCGTGAGGCCGGTCGGAATCGTAACTGGTCTTCCTGCGTGTTCGCGTTTTAGCGCCCGCTCGAGCAACCAGCGGCGCGTTGGTCCGGAACACCGACTGGAGAATCCGGTTTCGAAACGGCCGACTACTCCATCGATAAATCTTATAATGCTATATTGAATTGGTGGGTTCGCGTGACTCGGCGCGCAGCACAGCGTTTATGCGGCCCAACGAGCTATTGAGGGTACCCACCCCGCTGACTCCTATGACGACTCACATTCCGTTTGCAATCGATTTTCACGTTCACTCCGACGACTCCTACGACGGGCACGAGCCGATCGAACTCATTCTGGAACATGCAGCCGACATCGGCCTCGACGGCGTCGTCATCACCGACCACGACGAGATCGGCGAATCGATCCGGGCCGCCGACCTCGCCCCGGACTACGGCCTCGTCGGCATCCCCGGCGTCGAAGTCTCGACGCGACACGGCCACTTGCTTGCGATCGGCGTCGAGGAACGACCCGATCCCGGCCAGCCGTTCATGGAAACCGTCGCGGCCGTCCGGAAACTCGGCGGTATCGCGATCGTTCCACATCCCTTCCAGCGCAGCCGCCACGGCGTCCGGAAACGCCATATCGAGGACGCCGACGCGATCGAGACCTACAACTCGATGCTCTTTACCGGCTATCGAAACCGGCGGGCCCGGACGTTCGCCCGCAGACGTGGCTATCCGGAGATCGGCGCGAGCGACGCCCACTACCTGCCCAACGTCGGCAAGGCCTACACCGAGATCCTCGTGACGCCGGACGCCGAGAACCCGACCAAGGCCGACATCGACGGCGACGAACTCGTCGAGGCCATCCTCGAGGGCCGAACGCAGATCCGGGGCAAACGGACCCCGATCCACAAGAGTACGGTCCAGTACGCCAAGGGTGCGGTCCGCAAGTCGACGTATCTACTCACGTCGAACGCGCCGCTTGTGCCGACCGTGCCGGCGTCGATGGATCGGTCCTGAACCGGCCGCCGCGCGTCAGGAGAGTTGTTCGCCCACGATCTCGTCGACCCGTTCGATGAACTCCGTTTCCTTCCCTTTCGGAACCGTCGCCCCTGCTGCGACGTCGTGACCGCCGCCGTCGCCTTCGACTGCTCGCGAGGCTTCGCTCATCACGGCCGAGAGGTCAAGCCCACGTCGAACGAGTCCGTGGGTTCCCCGTGCCGATACCTTGAGTTCGGACTCGGATTTCTCCGCAAACGCGACGATCGGTTTCGAACGGCTGATCCCCTCGTTTCCCATCGCCATCCCCGCGACGATGCCGACGATCGTCTCGCGGATGCGATCGCCCGCGTGGAACCACTGGACGTTCGTTTCTTCCGTGACCCCCTCGCGAGTCACGAGGTCGATCCCCTCCGAGAGATTGCGGCGGTGATCGCACAGGAGCGTCCGGGCGCGCTCGAGGGCCGCCCCGCGATCCCCGAGACAGACGCCGAGCCCGACGTCGGCCCGCTCGTATCTGGCGGTCGCGTTGAGCAGCGTCGAGAACTCGCTTGCGTCCCGGAGTTCGGTCCCGACCGGCTCCTCGCTGAGGACGTAGGCGGTGCCGACGAGTTGGTCGATCTTCTTCGGCGGGACGCCGCTCGAGACGGCGCGTTTGACGAGCGCGCTGGCGACGGTTCGCTTCTCCTCGTTTGTCAGTCCCGACCAGCGCCGCCACTCCCCGTCCCGTTTCAACTCGAGGTCGAGTCCGTCGAGAAAGCGCAGCGCCCCCCGTTCGTCGTTCGAAATGCCGGGGATGTGGACGTCGGTCGCGTACTCGAGCAGTTTCGGGAGCGGCCGGGTCTGTTTGCCATAGAGGGCGAGGTCCTTGCCGGTCTCGAGCACGCCGGCGTCGACGCCTTCGTCGACGATCTTCGCGTTCGCGCCGTGGAGTTCGCCGCCGGAGGCCTGCATGTCGCCGACGGCACCGACGACGGCGAGCGCGGCGAGATCGCGGTTGTCCGACCGCGCAGGGGCGGTGTCCACTCCGCTTCCGTCGGCCGCAACCGCCGCGTCCGATCCGTCGGCAACGTCCGCGAGCGCTCGTGCGAGGACGTAGCTCGCGCCGGCCCCAGAGAGCTCTGCGGCCCCGTCGATCCCGAACAACAGCGGGTTGAGGTGGTACTCGGTGTCCGCGCGTGACGGTTCGCCGTCCCCGTCGATCGTTGCGGGCTGGTGGTGGTCGGCGATGACCGGCGTGAAATCGCCCGCGTCCTCGTGGTCGCCGATGATATCGAGTTGGCCGCTCCCGAAGTCCGTAAAGTAGACCGTGTCGTAGTCGGTCGCCGCGATCGCGGCGATCGCGTCCGCGTCGAGTTGCTTCTCGAAGACCGTCTCGAAGGGAATCCCCGCCCGCTCGAGGGCTTTCGCGGCGATCGCGGCGCTGGTTAGGCCGTCGGCGTCGATGTGGGAGGCCAACAGCACGCGGTCGGCCGCACACAGCCGTCGGGCACAGCGGGTCGCACGCTCCTCGAGATCGGGAATCGGCCCTGCCATTGGCGAACCCTTGGTGCGGCGTTCGTCATAAACCCGCGGACTCGACCGTCGAACCCCGTTCGCGTTACAGCGAGAGGTGGAGGTGGGTTCCGTCCCGCTCGTAGGTCGTCCCGAACGGCTCCGAGCGGTCGACCATCGTCTCGTGTAGCCACTCGGCGTCGGTTTCGTCCGCCTGATGGACCGCGTAGTCGTCGATGCGGGCCGGCACGAGCCGGAGGTCCTCGAGCGTGCCGTCGTCGTCGACGCCGACCTCGAAGAGGAAGGTCCGGTCGTTTCTGAGTTCGGGTTTGACGGCGTAGTCGTCGACGATGTCGCCGGTATCGTGCAGGATAAGGCCGTCCCCGTACCGTTCGACCCCCTGTGGGATATGGGCGCTGTGGCCGTGGACGAGGTCGACACCCTGGTCGACGAGCCAGTGGCCGAACGCGACGTACTCCGCGCCGGGCTCTTCGACCCAGTTCGATCCCCAGTGCAACGACGCGACGAGCAGGTCGGGTTCGTGTTCGCGGGCCCGCTCGAGCGCGTCCTCGACGATGCGACGCGTCTCGTCGTTTTCGCGGTCGCACTCGATGTACGCCGTTCCCGGTCGGTCGTCAGTTACGCCGTACTCCTCGAAGTGATCCGCGAAGGAGACGACGGCGACGTCGACGCCGTCGACGGTAAACGTGGCCGGGGCGTGGGCATCCGCCGGCCCCTTGCCGGCCCCTGCATGGTTGATCCCGCCTTCGTCCAGCGCTTCGACGGTGTCGACGAGTGCGGTCGGCCCGTAATCGAGCATGTGGTTGTTCGCCAGCGAGACGAACCGGACGTTACCGGCTTCGAGGGCCGGAACGGCCCACTCCGGATCGGCGCGGAAGTAGTACGCCCGGTCCGGAAACCGCTCCCCGCGCGTCGAGAGACAGCACTCGAGGTTACAACAGACCGCATCGAGGGACGCGAGCCGCGGCCGGAGGTCGCTCCAGACGGCGGCCGGCGAGGCGTCGTCTTGCCCGTAGCGCTCGTCGAGGTTGCGCCCGAGCATGGCGTCCCCAGCGAATCCGATCGTCGTTCCCTCGCGGTCGTGGTGGACGTCAGCCACAGCCCGGTCTCCGACGTTTCGACCCCCCGTTCCGGTCGCGTCGGTGCCCGGTTCGGCGCAGCCGCCGAGGACGGTCGCGGTCGCGGCCGCCAGAAACCGCCGGCGACTCCCGTTCATCGGTTCCCTCGCCGACCGCCGTCGACGCTTCGGTTCGTCCGCGTGTGGTTCCGGCCCGTTTCGGTCATCGATCGACGGTTCGAACGGCCGATCAAAATACTTGCGGGGATGTCAGGCTCGGTCCGTCGCCGTCGCTTCCGCGACGGTCTCGCTTGCGAGCCGTTCGAACGTCGCCTCGCTGGCGACCAGATCGACGTCGATCCCGTGCTCGAGAGCCGTCTCGCGCGTCGGCTCCCCGATGACGCCGACGACGGCGTCCGCGAGGCCGGTGCGGGCCGCCTCGAGAACGCCGCCGGCCTCGGCGGCGTCGAGGAAGTGCTCGACGGTCAGCGACGAGGTAAAGCAGGCGGCGTCGAGTTCGCCGGCGGCGGCCAGCGCGGTCGATTCCCCGCTGTCTTCCGGCCGAACCAGCCGATACAGGGTCGTCTCGTGGACGTACGCGCCCGCGTCTACCAGCCCCTCGAGCAACACGTCGCTGCCGTGGTCGCTGCGGGCCACCTCGACGCGACTCCCGGCCACGCGACCCTCGAGTGCGGCGGCGAGACCGCTGGACGTGTACTCCTCGGGAACGAGATCGACCGCGTACCCCTCCTCGCGCAGCGCCTCGGCCGTCGCGGGGCCGATCGCACAGACGGTTTCGTCGCTGGCCTCCCAGCCCACCCGCGAGACCAGTTCCGCGCCGGTCTTGCTCGTAAAGACGACGTACTCGGCGTCGGTCCGTGGGGTCGCGCCCGTCGCATCGATCGCGAGCATCGGGTCCGGAACGGGGTCGGCATCGAGCGACTCGAGCAGCGAGACGGCGGCCTCGATGCGGTCGTCGTCGGGACGGAAGACGGCGACGGTCGGCGAGTCGCTCATCACCGGTCCTCCGGGGCGTCCACGGCCCCCGTGGAATCGTTTCGCAGGAAGTCGACGACCGACTCGCGGGTGCCGGCGACGTCGCCGATCACCGTCACCGCGGGCGGTTCGATGCCTTCCTCGTCGCGGACGTCGACGATCGTCTCGAGGGTTCCCGTCGCGACCTGCTGGCCGGGCCAGGTGCCGCGTTCGACGAGCGCGACCGGCGTTTCGGGGTCCATCCCCGCCTCGCGCAGGGCCGCCGTGTAGTCGGGGAGCCGACCGACGCCCATCAACACGACGATAGTGCCGCCGGTGGCGGCCAGGGCCGCCCAGTCGACCGCGGACTCGTCTTTGGTCGGGTCCTCGTGACCCGTGACGAACGACACCGAGGAGGCGTGATCGCGGTGGGTAACGGGGATTCCGGCGACGGCGGGCGCGGCGATCGCCGAGGTGACTGCGGGCACTACTTCGAAGGGGATTTCGTGGGCGGCGAGGTACTGGGCTTCTTCGCCGCCGCGGCCGAAAACGAACGAATCGCCGCCCTTGAGCCGGACGACCGATTTCCCCTCGCTGGCGAGTTCGACCAGTCGCTCGTTGATCGCCGACTGAGGCGTTCGCTCGCCGCCGGCGCGCTTGCCGACGTCCTCCCGCCGGTCCGCGGGGAGCAGTTCAATGATCTCCGGTCCCGGCAGCTTGTCGTGGAGCACGACGTCCGCGCGCTCGAGCAGTCGTTTCGCCTTGACGGTCAGCAGCTCCGGATCGCCGGGGCCGCTGCCGACGAGATAGACGGTTCCGGACTCGGGTTCGATGTCGCGTCCTGCCATTTCAATACGGCTAGCTATTTCCCCGCGGGCTTATCTTCGGCGGAGACGTCGCCCTCTTCGTCGGTCCGGGCGTCCTCGATCAGGGCCGCCGCGCCACGGCCCGCCAGATCGGCGGCGAACTCGCGGGCCGCGTCGGCGTGGCCCTCGATCGGCAGGTCCCGGCTGCCGGTGACCGACTCCTCGCCGTCGCGGTCGAAGACGCTCACGGTCGTGTACACGTACTCCCCCTGAACGATCGCGTAGATCCCGAGCGGCGCGATACAGCCGCCGCCCAGTTCGGCGAGCACGGTGCGCTCGACGGTCGTCTCGACGCGGCTTCGCGGGTGATCGATGGCGGACTGTATCTCGCGGGCCGTCTCCCCGTCCGTCGCGGTCACCGCGAGCGCCCCCTGTCCCGGCGCGGGGACGAACGTCTCCGTCGGCAGTTCCTGATAGTCGACGGAGTACGCGAGACCGCTCCGTTCCAGGCCTGCCTGAGCGAGGACGATGGCGTCGTACTCGGTCTCGATCTCGCGACCGAGTGCCTGGCGTTCGAGTTCCGAGAGGTCGTCGAACCACTCGTCGACGGTGCGGTCGTACTCGGGTTCGAACTCCTCGTCGCCGGTGTTTGCCTTTCGCTCCTTGTCCGCCTCAGATCGTTCCTGGTGTTCCGCCTGGAGCGCGGGCGCGAGCAACTTCTCGAGGCGCGTGTCCACGTTTCCACGCAGCGGCTCGACCTCGAGGTCGGGCCGCTCGGACAGGAGTTGCGCGCGCCGACGGAGGCTCGAGGTCCCGACGGTCGCCCCCTCGGGCAACTCCGCGAGGGTCGCTCCGTCGGGCGTGACGAGGACGTCGCCGGGCGCACCCCGCTCCGGGACCGCCGCGGTCACAAGCTCTCCCGGCTGTTCGGTCGGCATGTCTTTCATCGAGTGGATCGCTCCGTCGACGTCCCCGTCGAGAACCCGTTCGTCCAGTTCGCGGACGAACGCGCCCGTTTTCCCGAGCCGATGGATCAGTTCGTCCCTGATCTGGTCCCCCGTCGTCTCCACCGTGACGAGTTCGACCTCGTACCGGCGCTCCTCGAGGGCCTCCTTGACCAGCGAGGCCTGTCGTCGAGCGAGCGCGGAGCCCCGCGTCGCGAGTCGCAACGTCCCACGTGTTCTCATACGCGCCAGTCGGTGCCTGGGGTATGAAAAGCGCACGCTTGCCCGACGAGACGGACGCCCGCTCGAGTGCACACCGTCCGCTCCCGAGACGTATTTCTATCGGGGGATTTCGGCCGAACCAGTTCGTACCGTCCTTTATGTATCTCAGTTTAGTACACACGTTCGATGAGCGAAACCCTCTACGACCGACTCGGCGGCGAGGACGTAATCGCCGACGTCGTCGACGAGTTCTACGATCGTATCATGGCCGACGAACAGGTCGCACACTACTTCGACGACGTGGATATGCAGAAACAACGCGCCCATCAGGCTCAGTTTATCAGTTCCGTCACCGGCGGCCCCGTCGAGTACTCGGGCGAGGACATGGAAGCGGCCCACGCCGACCTCGGGATCGGCCCGGACGACTTCGAGGCGATCGCGACCCACCTCGACGAGGCGCTGGCATCGTTCGACGTCGACGAGAGCGATCGGCAAACCGTTCTCGAGGAGATCGAGCGGTACCGCGATGCGATCGTGACGGCTCCGAACTAACCTTCAGGTCCCGACCTTGTAATCCCCGACGCGAACGTGTTCCTGCTTTTTTCCAGTTCGTAGGAACTACTGGGTTATTTGACGGGGACTGAAGGCCGAGTACCGAACGTGATGAAGGTAACCAGAAAGCAACTCGCCATGTTTCTCGCGACGATTTTCGTCGTGAACCTCATCGTCATGGGCGGTGGGGCGTGGCTGTCCTACGCGAACGAACCGGAAATCCCCGATACCATCGTCGGCCCCGACGGTGAGACCGTCGCGACGAGCGCCGACGTCCAGTCCGGGAAGATGGTCTTTCAGGAGAACGGCTTGATGAATCAGGGGTCGATGCTGGGCCGCGGTAGTTACTACGATACGGATTACACTGCCGACGCGCTCGAGTTGAAGACCGAGTACATGCGCGACTATTACGCGCAAGAAGAGTACGAGACGGCCTACGAGGACCTCGAGACGGCCGAACAGGCCGGGATCGACGAAACGGTCCGACAGGAACTCCAGTCGAGTACGCACGGCGAGCGGGTCGAGTACTCCGCGGCCGAGGCGTACGCCCACGAGCAGGTCCGTGAAGAGTACGTCGAGCGCTACCACGAGGGCGACCGCGAGCGTGGCGTTCAAGAGGGACTGATTCCGAGCGAAGAAGAGGCCGAGCAGTTCGCCGACTTCGCGCTGTGGACCGCCTGGATCTCCCACACCGACCGCCCCGGTTCGGACGCCTCGTTTACCAACGACTTCCCGTACTCGCCCGCCGCGGGCAACGACGCCGGCGGACCGGTGATGACCTGGAGTGTCATCGCGATGGTCCTGCTGGTCGCCGGTGCCGGGATCGCCATCTGGCTCTACCGGGCCGTCGAACTACCCGAGCCCGAGTCCGAGGGCGTCTCGATCCCTCACCCGCGCGATATCGATTTGACGCCGAGTCAACTCCTGAGTACCAGATTCGTCCTCATCGGTGCGCTGTTGTTCGTTGCCCAGACGCTGCTGGGGGGATTGCTCGCCCACTACTACGTCGAGCGCGACGACTTCTTCGGGCTTCACGAAGCCGTCGGGATCGACATCCTCGAGTATCTCCCGTGGACGATCGTTCGAACCTGGCACGTCGATCTGGGGGTCCTCTGGATCGCGACGATGTGGCTCGGTGCCGGCCTGTTCCTCGCGCCGCTTCTGACCGGCCGTGAGCCGCGTCGACAGGCGCTGTACGTCAAAGGCCTCGTCGGCGCGTTGCTCGTGGTCGCCGTCGGCGGCCTCGCGGGTATCTGGCTCGGCATCAACAACGCCTTCGACGGTCAACTGTGGTGGCTGCTGGGTAACGAAGGTCTCGAGTACCTGGAGATCGGGCGCATCTGGCAGACCGGGCTGTTGGTCGGCTTCCTCGGGTGGACCGCACTCGTGGCGCGCGGCTTCAAACCCTTGCTCGACCGCGAGCCTCGCTACGGGCTGGCCCACATGATCGTCTACGCGGGCGGCTCGATCGGGCTGCTGTTCATGGCAGGCTTCCTCTACACGCCCAAGACGAACTTCGTCATGACCGAGTTCTGGCGCTGGTGGGTCGTCCACATGTGGGTCGAGGGCGTCTTCGAATTCTTCGTCCTCGTCGTCATCGCCCTGACGCTGGTTTCGATGAACCTCCTGTCCAAGAAGTCCGCCGAGAAGGCCGTCATCTTCCAGGCCGCGCTCGTGATGGGAAGCGGTATCATCGGCGTCTCTCACCACTACTGGTGGGCCGGCCTCCCCGAAGTGTGGCTCCCCATCGGGAGCGTCTTCTCGACGCTCGAGTTCATCCCGCTGCTGTTTATCCTCTACGAGGCGCTTGGCCACTACCGCGCGATGGATACCGCGGGGACGGACTTCCCCTACCGGATGGCGTTTTACTTCATCGTCGCCTCGAGCGTCTGGAACTTCTTCGGCGCGGGCGTCATCGGCTTTTTCATCAACCTGCCGGTGATCAGCTACTTCCAGAGCGGGACCTACCTCACCGTCGCCCACGCCCACGGCGCGATGTTCGGCGCGTTCGGCTTCCTCGCGATGGGAATGGCCGTCTACATCCTCCGGGTGACCACCCGGGCCGAGAAGTGGACGGACAGGCGACTCCGCTGGTCGTTCTGGCTGTGCAACGCCGGCCTCGCGCTCATGTTGTTCCTCTCGCTGTTGCCGGTCGGCTTCCTGCAACTCGAGGTCGCCTTTACCGAGGGGTACGCCGCCTCGCGCAGCCTCGAGTTCTACAACGGCGGGCTGATCCAGACGCTGTTCTGGCTGCGCATGCCCGGGGACACGCTGTTGATTCTGGGGGCGGCCGTCTTCGCGTGGGACGTCGCCGCGAAGTTGCTCTTCCAGCGGAAGGCGACGGCCGAGGAAACCCGCAGCCACGTCATCGCCGATCGGATCTTCGGCGACGACTCCATCGAGCCGGTTAGCGACGACGACTGAGACGTTCCCGCTCCGTTCTTTCGTCGCCTGTGTCGCTACGGCGTTCCGAGCGTCCGCCGTCGCCGGAGGAGGTAGTACCCGGCGACGAGCGGCTGTAGCGGCGGTGCGAACAGGCTCAGAAACGCTAACCCGAGGTACAGCCCCGGGTTCGGCCGCCACGAGTCGCTCGTGGCGCTGACGTAGGCCGCGTCCTGGTGGATCGCGACCGGAAACGTCCCGAAGGCGACCGCGCCGGCCGTTCCAACGGCCGTCGAGAGCAGTCCGGGGAGCGAGAAGACGACCGCAACCCCCGCTGCGACGGTGCCGAATACCGTCGTTCCGAGCGAGAGCGCGACGATGAGCCACCAGTCGGCCCGACCGGGCGGCGTTCCGAAGCGTCCGTGTCGGCGCGCGAGATAGCTCACGCCGGCAACCGGTGCCCAGACGAGCGCGAAAACCGCGTTGAGCCACGGGTTCGGCTGCCAGTTCCCGCTGGCTCGTGGCCGCCGGCGAACCCGTCGGGCGTCGAAAAAGAGCGCCGTCGCCAGTCCGAACGTAAGGAACGTGTATCCAACGGAGCTAAGCAGGAGCAACCCCCGCTGGAGTCCGGGAACGCCGGGCTCGGTTTCCTGGAGGACGCCGACGATACCGACGCCGACCACCGGCGGAAAGAGATACAGGAGCCGCTCGACGACCCGCGCCCAGTCGGTCTCGTCGACGCTCGTCGACACCGGGGTCATCGACTGGGCTGACGTTCCCGACCGCGGTGGATACGTGTGTCGATCCCTGCACCCCGACTCGCCTCCGGCGGGGACCTGCGGCCCTACAGCGCTTCCTTGTAGGCCTCGAGCGTCCGGTCGACGTCCTCGTCGGTGTGGCCGTAGCTGACGAACTGGCACTCGAACTGGTTTTGCGAGAGGAACACGTCCTGGTCTTTCATCTGGCCCCAGAAGATGCGCCGCCAGCGCTCGGTTTCCGCGTTTTTCACGTCGGCGGCGTTTTTCGGCGCGTAGTCGTAGCGCGGACAGTCGGCGTCCTGTCGACAGCCGGCCTCACACTGGCCCTCGAGCGAGTCGGGACCGTCCCGGGTGAAGATCACCTTGAACATGCTGGCGGTGCCGGTGACCGTGTAGCTCGGGGCCTGATCGGCGACGATGTCGGTCAGGCCGCGGCGCAATCGGTCGCCGAGTCGATCGACGTGCCCGTAGACGTCGTTTTCGGCGGCGAACTGCAGGGTCTCGAGGCCGGCGGCCATCGTGACGGGGTGGCCGGAGAAGGTGCCGGCCTGGAAGACGTCGCCGGAGGGCGTGAAGTGTTCGATGATGTCGGCGCGGCCGCCGATAGCGCCGACGGGGAAGCCGCCGCCGATGATCTTGCCGAAGGTGGTCAGGTCGGGCGTGACGCCGAACTCGCTTTGGGCACACCCCAGCCCGCCCACGCGGAAGCCGGTGATGACCTCGTCGAAGATCAGCAGTGAGCCGTGTTCCGCGGTGATCTCGCGAAGGAACTCGTGGTAGCCGTCTTCGGGGTAGACGATGCCGTGGTTGCCGAGGATCGGCTCGGTGAGGACGGCGGCGATGTCGTCGCCGTGGTCCTCGAAGACCGCCCGCATCGCGTCCTCGTCGTTGAACGGGACCGGCAGGGTGTGCTCGGAGAACGATTGCGGAATCCCCGCCGAGGAGGGGCGTGGGTTCTCGGCATCACCCTCGACCAGCGTCGACTCCTGAGCGCCGTGGTAGCCACCCTGCATGACGACGATCTTGTTCCGGCCGGTGTAGCCCCGCGCGAGGCGGACGGCCGACGTCGTCGCCTCGGTACCGGAGTTGACGAACCGGATCTTCTCGACGCTGGGGACGTGGCGGACGACGAACTCCGCGAGATCGACCTCGATCTCGGTGGGCGCACCGTACATCGGCCCCTCGCTGGCCCGTTGCTGGATCCCCGCCTGTACCTGTTCCGGCAGCGTGTGGCCCAACAGGAGCGGACCGAGCCCCATCACCCAGTCGATATAGCGGTTGCCGTCCGCGTCGATGACGTGGCCGCCGTCGCCCTTCCGGACGAAGAAGGGATAGGGTTCGATCGCCGCACGAACCGCCGAGTTGACCCCGCCGGGCATGACCGACAGCGCCCGGTCGTACAGCTCGCGTGAGTTGTCGTCGCTCATACCCGGCTGTATGAAAGCCGACGGGAAAGTAGTACCGAGATTCCCCCGCGAGCCGCCGTTAGCTGCCGAACGTGTACGCCTCGAGTGTGTCGCAACGAGCGGCCGACTCGAGCGTTCCCATCGACGAACGGAAAGGGTCGACGGCGATCCCCTCGAGCCGCGCACTTAGACGGCGTCCCGTCCGGTTTTGCCGGTCCGGACCTGGTAGGCGTCCTCGACGGGCAACACGAAGATCTTCCCGTCGCCGGGTTCACCGGTGTTTGCGGCCTCGGCGATGGCGTCGACGACGTCCGCGGCGGGAACGTCGGCGACGACGCACTCGATCTTGACTTTCTGGTGGAGATCGACCGTGTACTCCTCGCCGCGCCACTGTCCCTTCTTGGCGGGCTGGGAGCCGCGACCGGAGACGTTCGTGACGGTCAACGACGGCGCGCCGACGTCCGCAAGCGCCGTCTTGATCGCCCCGAGACGGTCGGGGCGGACGATCGCCGTAACCATCTCGAGGTCGCCGTCGGTGGAGTCGCCGCCGTCCGCACGGAGGACCTCGGTGGCGGGGCCGCCGTCGGCAGCGACGTCCGGCTGGCCGAACTCGGGGTACGTGTCGACGCCGTGTTCGGAGACGTCGAGTCCCTCCCGTTCGTGTTCGGGTGTGACTCGAGCCTGGCCGACGGCCGTGAACGCGCCGAAGATGATCGCGGTCGCAGCGACCGTCCAGGCGGTGATGACGGCGACGCCCGCAATCTGAGCCGCGAACGCGGGGCCGACGCTGGCGACTTCACCCGGGGCCGCCACGAACGGGAACAGGAGCGTCCCGATGACCCCCGCCGAGCCGTGTACGGGAAAGACCGCACAGACATCGTCGATCTGCAGGCGTGTCTCGACGAACTCGAAGACGAGCGGCAGTTGTGCCCCGCAGACGCCGCCGACGACGAACGCGCCCCACCAGGCGGTGGTGTCGGGAATCGCGGTGATGCCGACCAGGCCGGCCAACAACCCGTTGGCGACGTAGAGGGTGTCGACCTTACCGGTCTTGAGCCAGGCGATCAGGCCGGCCCCGATCGCGCCGCAGGCCATCGCGATCGTCGTCGTCATCGCGACGCGGCCGACGGTAGCGAAGTCGCCGAGAGCGAGCGTCCCGTCCGCGGCGGCCGCTGGATCGAACACCGTCGCGGCGGTTCCGACGTTGAACCCGTACCAGCCGAACGCGAGGATCAGCGTGCCGAGCGCAGCGAAGGTCAGCGAGTGACCCGGGATGACGTTCGCGGTACCGTCCTCGTTGTACCGATCCATACGCGGGCCGAGGACCCACGCGGCGGTGAGGCCGGCGATGCCGCCCATCCCGTGGACGATCATCCCGCCTGCGAAGTCATGGAAGCCGACGCCGAGCGCGTCACCGAGCATCCCGTCGGCGGTGAGCGGCCCCGCGTCACCCCAGCCCATCCCGGAGACGACCGGGTAGATGACCGCGGCGAGCACGAACGTGTACCCGACGTATGCCCGGAGCTTCGCGCGTCCGGCGACGGCTCCCGAGACGATGGTCGCCGCCGTCATCGCGAAGACAGCGCCGAACAGCCAGTCGACCCACGCATTGGCCTTGTCGGCCGCGAACGCGAACGATATCCCGGTACCGCCGGCGAAACTTTCGATCGCGGCACCGAGCAGGAAGAACACCGTCACCCCGACGCTCCAGGTCAGCAGGTTCTTCGTCAGCTGGTTCGCGACGTTCTTCGAGCGCACTTGGCCCGCCTCGAGCATGGCGAAGCCAGCATGCATGAAGAAGATCAGAAAGGTCGCGATCAGCACCCACAGGAGATTGACTCCGTCGGCGACGACCTGCGGATCGATCTGTAGAAGCGTCGGATCCATCAACCGGTCACCTCCATGTCCTCGCCACATTTGCAGGGAATAACTATACAAACAAGGTTCTTATTGAGTGCATCGGCCATGATTGTATTCTGAATCACGCTCTATTTGGTTGTACTTGTTCTATTTAAGGTTTAGTGTTGACAAACGTGTGGAAACAATAGGTAATAGGATAAACCGTCCAAATCTAATGTGGATTTAATCCATATAAGGGGATTGGAAACGACGTGTTTTTCGAACGACGGCCATCTATTCCGCGTTCGTCAACCACCGTCGGGCGCTACCGTCGGAGATCGGCCAATAACTTCGACCGATCGTCGGTTTCACGTGACGTATCGGCCGGCGATCGCTCGCGCGCGACAATATCTGCCGCGCGACGGCGGGGATCTCCCCGGGAGTTGACGATCGTCTAATAGCCGGCCGCCGCCGACGAACGTGTCGTCCAGCATGGCGTCGAAACGATGCCGCATCTGGCCGGGACGGCTTACAGCCGCTCTGCGACGTCCTCCGCGAAGTACGTCAGAATCAGGTCCGCGCCCGCGCGTTTGATCGACAGCAGCGATTCGAGGGCGACCGCCTCCAGATCGAGCCACCCCTTCTCGGCGGCGGCGTGGAGCATGGCGTACTCGCCGGAGACGTTGTAGGCGGCGACCGGGTGGTCGAACTCCCGGCGAACGGTGCCGACGATATCGAGGTACGGCAGGGCGGGTTTGACCATCAGGACGTCGGCCCCCTGTTCGACGTCGAGCCTGACCTCACGGAGAGCTTCGCGGGCGTTCGCGGGGTCCATCTGGTAGTGTCGGCGGTTTCCGAACGCCGGCGCGCCGTCGGCCGCGTCCCGGAACGGGCCGTAGAAGGCGCTTTCGTACTTGGCGGCATAGCTCATGATCGGGACGTGCTCGTGGCCCTCCCGATCCAGCGCCGTCCGGATGGCGGCCACCATCCCGTCCATCATCCCGCTGGGAGCGACCATATCCGCGCCCGCCGCGGCGTGGGAGACGGCGATCCGCTCGAGCGACTCGAGGGTCGCGTCGTTGTCGACGGTCAGGGTCGGATCGCGGGCCGGGCCGTGGTCGTCGTCGGTCCGCAACCCGTCCTCGAGCGGGCCACAGTGGCCGTGGTCGGTGTACTCACAGAGACAGACGTCGGTAATGACGTAGGCGTCGGTCGCGTCGGTGATCCGCCGGACCGCTTCCTGAACGACGCCGTCTTCGGCCCAGGCGCGGCGTCCCTCCGGGTCTTTCGACTCCGGAATCCCGAAGAGCATGACGGCTTCGACGCCGGTCTCGCGGACTTCCTCGACGCGGGCGACGGCGTCGTCGATCGGGACCCGTTCGTGGCCGGGCATCGACTCGATCGGCCGTCGCTCGTCGGTCGTCGCGTCGACGAACACCGGCGCGATGAGATCCGATGGCTCGAGGCGCGTCTCGCTGACGAGCCCGCGAACCCGGTCCTGTCGGAGCCGCCGGGGGCGATGGGTGAGGTCCATACCGGCGTTACTGACGGGACGTGCAAAAGCGGTGCGTTCGCCGTCCATCCCACCCGTCGGCGTCGCGGCGGCGACGGCGGTCGTGTTCCTTTCCTGAAAACTTATGTCGGAACCGCTGGACTACTCCCGCATGGACCGCCGTACGTTCCTCGCTACCGCTTCGGGCAGTACTGCCCTCGTCGCCGGGTGTCTGAAACTTGCCGGCGATTCACAACGATCGTCGAACGAAACGGGCTCGGCTGGCCACGAACCCGGATCGGTCCCGGCGGATCGGGACGTCGCGTCGCCGCTAGAGGACGTCCCGACCGTCGTCGACTTCGAGACCGCCCCGCTGTCGGCGGCGGTCGTCGGCGGTCGCTTTTCGACGGCGGATGGGCTCCGTCTCGAGATCGATTTAGCAGCGCCGGCGACGAACGACTCGCCGGCCCGCCTGACGGCCGTGATCGAGAACGGGCGGCCGTTCGCCCAGACGTTCAGGCCGCGTCGGCTCGTCGTCCTCGACGACCCCCCGTTGAGTCGCGATGACGAGGGCGGCATCGTCTATCTCGTTCCAACCGCGGACCACGACCTCGTCGAGACGGCTCCCGCCGTCGACCGCGACGCGGACGGGCGCTGGCGCGTCGCCTCCGTCCGTGACGAGTGGTTCCCCGAGACGATCACGCTCGAGGGCGAGCAACGGCTCGCCCTCGAGTACTCGCTGGTCGGCCATCACGATCGCGATGAACCGCCGATCGGTTCCGGAACGTACCGGTTTTCCCGGCGTGGCGACGGGTTCTCGATCGCGATCTGGCCCACCGACGAACCGGGGCCGACAGCCCCGTCGCGGTTCGCCGACGCGGCCGTCCCCTCCATCCCCGATTCGGAGACGGCGTGGTATCACGACGCCGGGCCGACGACGGAGGTGTCCCTCCGTCCCGACGTCGAGTCCGTCACCGCACCCGGAGCCGTCGAGTTCGACCTCGTCAACCGCGCTCGAGAGCCGATGGTCGGGAACCCGTACCGGTGGCGACTCTACAAACTGGTCGACGGGAAGTGGTTTCCCGTCGAGCCGTGGGGATGGCCCCTCCCGGCCGGATCCATCACCCCTGGCGAGATCGACGAGACCGAACTTCACCTCTATCACGGCGAGCCGATCCCGGTCGACGGCGTTCGTACCGTCGGCCACCTTGGCGGCGGGCGGTACGCCTACACCGTCGGCTACAGCCTCGACGACGAGACCCACGCGGCGATGCTCGATCTCGAGGCACCGACCCTTTCGATCGCCCCGGAGTCCGAGGCGTCGGTCGAACGCGAGGGCGAGACGATCGTCGTCCGGTTGCCAAACCACGACGACGCGCGCCGGCCGGCGACGTTCACGGTCACGCGCACGGACGGTGCTGACGGCGACAAGCGACTCATCGAGGAACAACTGTCGCGTCGTCCGTTCCGGGCGTTTCGCAACACGCTCCCGTTCTTCGAGAACGGGGTCACGGAAGTCCGCCTGCAGACCGACCGGAGCACCGCCCTGGGACCCGTCGGCTACGACGACGGCGGAACGCGGACGGTGACGTACGGTGGCACCGCGTTCGAGGCGACCGGACGCGTGCTCGAGCAGCCGTAAGAACGCGGTCACGTGTCCGGGAGTTGATACGCTCGAGTGCTGCTCGGCTGCCGGAATCAATACGCTCATCCGTCGGGGCCGGCGACGAACGAATAGCCGCTCGATGGCCGGCTGAGACGTGACGGTATGACGATGCGCTGGCGATATCAGGAGACGGTGCTCACGCTGTGTACGCTCGCGTTCTTCGCGACGATGGTCGGGAGGCTGGCGATCAGTCCGGTTGTCCCACAGATCATCGACGCGTTCGACGTTTCGAACTCCCTGATCGGCGTTTCGCTGACGGGAATGTGGATGGCGTACTTCCTCTCGCAGTTTCCAAGCGGCATCCTCGCCGACCGGTACGGCGAACGGCCGGTCGTCCTCGTCGCCGTCGGCGGGACGGCGATCGCGAGCGGCTTTCTCGCGCTCGCGCCGGTGTTCGAGGGCTTCGTGATCGGGACCGTCCTGCTCGGGGCCGTCGCCGGACTCCACTACAGCGTCGCGACGACGCTTCTGACGCGGACATACGACGAAATCGGAGCCGCGATCGGTATCCACAACAGCGGCGGTCCCGCCGCCGGACTCGTCGCGCCGCCGATCGCGGTCTGGATCGGCGTCCGGTACGGCTGGCGACCCGCCGTCGCTATCGGCACTGCGGTTGCTATCCCGGTTTTCGTCCTCTTTGCGTGGCGCGTCCGTCCGACGGCACCGCGCCGCCCCGACCAGCCGATGGCCGAGCGATTCGAACTCGGCCCCCTCCTCGAGTTGCTCTCGCGGCCACAAATCGCCTTTCCGGTCTGTCTGGCGATCGCGGGCGCGTTCGTCTGGCAGGCGACGTCATCGTTTCTGCCGACGTTTCTCGTCGAGTATCGCGGGCAGTCGGACGAACTCGCCGGGACGGTCTTCGCGGCGTACTTCGTCGTCCAGGCCGTAACGCAGGTCGGTGTCGGCGCGGTGTCGGACCGGTACGGGCGCGACTTCGCGACCGCGGGTTGTATGGTCCTTGCCACGACCGGCTTCGTCCTGCTGGTGGTCGTCTCCGGCGTTTTCGCCCTCGTCGCCGCGGTTCTGTTGCTCGGGACCGGCCTCGGCTGGGGGGCAGCCCTGTTGCCGCGGTTCATGGACGTCCTTTCCGAGTCCGAACGGGGAGCGGGCTTCGGACTCGTCCGGACAGTCTACGGCTTCGTCGGCGCGCTCGGCTCGGTCGTTACCGGGCTCGTGGCGGACTTCTTCGGCTGGGGCGTCTCGTTCGGCGTCCTCGCCGCGTTGCTCTCCCTCGTATTCGTCGCGCTCGTCGTCAACTGGGCGCTCTCGCTCGGCTACTGACCCGACCGTCGCTGTGTCCGCGACGATCCCGTTGTCACGGTCGCTACAACAGCCCGAGGATCCCACTCGAAACGACGGGACAGTTATCTATCCCGATGTGCAATCCCGTCCAATGGCAGCAGAGACGCGGCGAAAAACGGCGGCACGCTGTACCGAGTGTGACAGAACGTTCGCGGTCTGGGTGACGCCGACCGACGATCTCGTTCCCATCGGTAGCGTCGACGGGTGTCCCTGCGGTGCCAGTGCGCTCTCCCCGCTCGTGCCGTCGGACGATCGACCCGATCCGTCAGCGACCACCTCCGTCCGGTAGCGGCGCGAGTCTCGACGACCGCTCGTTGCTTCTCGAGGCGTTGCCCGTTAGATCGTTCCGGCTCCAACCCGTTCGCGCCGGAAGAGCAGGTACCGGACGACTTCGCGGTGCGTATGGGTCCCGACGAGGTGATCCTCGAGCGTTCGATCGGGAGTCAAGGTATCCTGACAGATCGGGCACGTCACCGGTGGTTCGAATGCCATTTCCGTATTGTTCGTTCGGGGACAGAAACCGGGTGACCCTGCATGTGCCCGTCCTTCCGTCCCATCTCACTCCCGAGGGTGTCGTTCGGTGGACGTTCGTTTCCGACTCCAGCGACTCCCGGTCGCCGGGCTGTCCGGCGACCAGAGCGTTTGCCTCTCAGTCGCACGTTCGTGAACTGAGTCCGTAATTTTAAGTACGCGTCCGCCGTTTGGACCTGCTAGCAATGGCCATAGATCCGCAGTTCAACGAAAACCGCGAGCAGGTCGACGAACACAACGGCCACGACGTCTGGGGACCGGTCGACGAACCCGAAGAACTCGGGATCCACGGCACGCACGTCGCGGTCGACTTCGACCTCTGTATCGCGGACGGGGCCTGTCTCGAGGACTGTCCCGTCGACGTCTTCGAGTGGGTCGAGACGCCGGGCCACCCCGAGAGCGAGGAGAAAGCCGATCCCGCAAACGAGGCCCAGTGTATCGATTGTATGCTCTGTGTGGACGTCTGTCCGGTCGACGCGATCGACGTCGACGCCGGACGGACGGCCTGATCCCTAGCTCCGACGCGAAAAGGCGGCGAACTACTCGGCCCGGTCGACGTCGACTTTCTCCTTGAGGGCTTCGAGCCCGTCGGCTTCGGCGAGTTCCTGTAACCGCTCGCGGAAGTGTTCCTCACACAGACCCACTTTGAGGCCCTCCGATTCGGCGGCGAAGGCGGCCTCACGGTCACAGTAGTGACAGTTCATAATCGGCCATTGGAGCCACGATGCATTGAACCCTCCGCTCTCGGCCAGGTTTTCATCAGGGTGCTGTCAGCTCGAGTCGCTCGAAGGCGGCTTGCGAGAGGCCGGCGACGCCGAGGGTCTCGTCGTGGGCGTCGCTGCCGCCAGTGGGAAGGAGTCCGTGCCGGTCGATCGTTCGTTCGACCGGCGTTCGATCGACGTCGCGGCCGTACGGGTACCACAACTCGACGGCGTCGAGGTCGCTCGCAAGCGCGAGAGCACGTTCGGGCTCCGGATACCGCAACGGATGGGCCAGCGAGACGAGCGCTCCGGCGTCGGCGAGGACGTCGCGGCCGCGGTCGAACGACGGCACGTCCCGCGGGACGAAACAGGGGCCGTCGTCCCCGATGAAGCGCTCGAAGGCGTCCTCGTAGTCGTACTCGAGGTCGGGGTGGGCGTCGATGGCGCGAGCGACGTGGGGGCGGCCGAACCCGTCGGTGACGGTGACGCCGAGATCGACGCCGAGGCGGCCCTCGACGCGGTCGACGATCGCCCGCCCGCGTTCGATGCGGTTCGTCTGGATGCGGTCGACGAGGCCCTCGAGTTCCGGGGTCGGCTCGAGCCCGTATCCCAGCAGGTCGACGCGCTGGCCGCCGACGGAGCGGCGGTCCGGCGCGTCAGTCGACCCGTCGGCGTCGATCTCGACGCGGAGTTCGATCCCGTTGATGAGCGTCACGCCGTCGCGCTCGACGATCGGGTCGGCAAACGGTTGCAACCGGTCGTGGTCCGTCACCGCGACGACGTCCACGCCGGCCCGGCGTGCGGCAGCGGGAACCTCCGAGAGGTCGAGGCCGCCGTCCGACCGCGTCGTGTGGACGTGCAGATCGGCGTAGGGCATAGGTTACCCGAGCAGCCTCGCCCGTAAATGGATTTCTTCGTTCGACTCCGCGACCGAGGCCATACTAGCAGTATAAGGAATATGGTCGTCCTGCAGGTCGTATATGGAAAATGTTTATAATCATTGTTCACGGAGGATAGGGCGTAATGCTGCTCAACGGCACCGGCGAGGTCATCGACGACCACGAGTATCCCGCCACGACCGACGAACTAATCGAGGAGTACGGCGATCGAACCCTCGAACTCCCGAACGGTACCGAGACGGTCGGCGATGTACTCGCCCGCCTCGAGTCGGAAACCTTCGAGTCCCCGGAAGACGCTCGATTTGCCGTCTACTCCGCGGTGAGCGACAAGGCAGTCGGACGCGTCGGCTACAGCGACCGCGATCCGACCCCCGTCGGCAGTCCGTACTCGCCCGACGCGGTGTCCTTTTAACGAACGTTTCCGTCCTGTTTTCGTCGCGGCCGAACTCAGTCGAGAAACTCGATCGCAGCGTCCAGTTCGAGCGGTACCGATCCTTTCCGGTAGCCTTCGACGTGGCCATCGGGCCGGGCGCGGTAGACGACCGCGGGGCGGTGTCGCACGTCGGGGCGTTCGGCGCGGACGGCGTTCCAGGTGTCGTCGCGGAAACTCGAGCAGTCGACGAAGAGAACGGCACCGCCGCCGTGTTTGGCCAGTTGGCCGTTCGTTTTGGTTTCGGCGGTATCGCGCACGGCGGCGACCGGCCCCGACGCGGCGCGGTGTTTCGGCGGCTGTGGCCGGGTGACCTCCACGAGGACGTTCGTCCCCTCTGCCTCGGCCCGAAAGTCGAGCGAGTGTCCCGTCGTGACTTCGATTTCTGGGACGACGTCGTACCCGGCATCGGTGAGCAGTTTCGCGGTGATGAACTCGCCCATGGTGGCGCTCATGCGGACCCGATCGACGTGATCGCTGGTCCCGAGTTTGCCCGACATGACGTGTCGGTACTCGTCGAGCGCTCCGGTCCGGAGGAACGCCTCGAAAAACCGCGTCGTCTCCCGCCGGCCGGCGTCCGGGAAGCCGGCAGCGTGCTCCCGGAAGAACGCTCGCGTCGACTCGCGGCCGTCCTTGGACATGAACACGGGCAGGAAAAACCACGACAGGTGCGGGTACTCGGCGAGCCACGGGTCCTCCTCGTGCAGCGTGGCGAGCAACTCCCGCTGTGTCCACCGCGAGACGTGATACGGGATCTCTCCCCAGCCGAACTTGTCGGTGCGCCACAGCGCGGACGGCGTCTCCGTGTTGCCCATCCAGTAGGCTTCCTCGCCGTTGCGAGCGAAGAGGGCGACGTCGCCGTTTTGCATCTCGAAGCGGTGGGTCGCCCAGTTCCCGCCGATCTCGAACCGCGGCGTCACCGCGTGAGCGCCGATGTTCGTTCGGAGCGGCTGGAGAATTTCGTGTCGAACGCGTTGCTCGCTCCAGGACGCCGGCGAATATCGAAAGCGAAGCGGCCGTGCCACAGCCACGCTACGGATCGGGAAGCCATACGTCTTACGTCAGTTCCCGCGCCTCTCCCGTCGGCGTGGGAACGGAACATGAGGGACCGTTACATTGATGTGTGCTACACCCCTACTATGTACATACTTGCCATGTCAATGGGTGCCTATGACGAAGACGAACACGAACGCCGTGAGCAGCAGGCTTCGAAGGTGGATGCGGATTTCGACGACGAGCGGACGATCTATCACGGGGAAGTCGAGTACGATTCCGGCGACTCGACCGAGGAGTTGCTAGACCAGTTCGAGCAGATCAAGTCGGACTAACGGCTGTCCTTTCCTCTCTTCGGTCCGGTCGCCCGGGAGCGACGCGCGTAGGAGTCGGTTCCCTTACTCGAGTGCGTCCCACCCCGGCGTCTCCGGCGCGCCACGGGCCGTTTCGATAGCGGCCGCGATATCGGCCGACGGCACCGCTCCGTCCGCCGCCGTCCGTCGTCGGTGCCACTCGCGGATCGCGGGGCCGACCCACGAGGAATCGTCGTTCCGAGCCGGTTCGTCGCCGTCGACCATCGCCGCGAGCGCCCGCTCTCGTCCCCACTCGTAGTGGTGGTCGGACGTCGCGAGGGTCCCGGGGCTGGAGGCGGCCGCGACCGCGAGACACTCGGCCCGATCCGCGGCCGTCAGGTCGCCGTTTGCACACCGTCGGATGAGTCCCTCGAGCGCGTCGGGATCGGGATGGCAGAAGAGTTTCTCGCCGATCGCCTGAACGCCGAGCAGGAGGCTCTCTGGCTCGTGTTCGACGTCCCGATCGAGCAACCGCTCGCCGCCGGCGGCCGCTTCGACCCGCTCGCACTCGGTTTCGTGCTCGAGCGCGAGGTTGTGCGTGGGATAGGCGCTGCACTCGTCGGGGTACAGTTCGGTGTCGTGGATGCGACACTGGAGCGTCGTCGGATCGAGAAAAACACACGTCGGGAGCCACGACGGCTCCGACCGGCCGACCGGCGCGACCGGCTTCGGCGGCTTCCGAAGCCCGACGAAAAACGCCGGTCGGCCCGCGACGGCCGCGACGCGGTAGCCGTCGATCTCGACGCCCTCGTTTTCCTCCCGGGCGTGCCAGAACCGCGGGGTCAACGCGGCGGCCTGCCCCCGCTCGAGGAACGTCCGGACCTCCTCGCGGGTAAGCGGGACGAAGTTGGGATCGTCGTCGAGCGGCACTCGTCGGTCGGCCTCGCCGTCGCCGAACGAACCGCGTGCGCGCCGGGCGGTCCCGCCCTCGGTCTCCTCGAGTAGCGGTTTCCAGTCCAGACAACACCCGGCACAGCCCTCACAGTTCACCTCCATGGGGTACAGTAGCACTGCGACCGGTAAACGTCGATCGGTCCCGGGGGAACGACTTTCAGCGCTCGGGACTGATGCTCGTGTATGGCACAGGACTCCTGTGACGGCTGCGGGCGCACGGTTTCGGTCGCTGGCGGCGTCGCAAACATCTGGACGTTCGGCGAGGCCGACGGAAGCGACGGGACCGCGATGACCCTGGAGTTCGAGGACGGAACGGAACACCTGCTGTGTTATCCGTGTATCGAGGCCTTGCCCGACGAGCCGACCGCCGAGGACGTCACTCGCCTCGAGCAGGTCGACGGGGAAACGTCCCGGCTCGGGGTGCTGTGAGACCGACGCGACGATCCGGTCGTCGATGAGTCAGTCGGTTTCCGGCGGCTCGTCAGGATCGGCGAGCGTGACGTCGCCGTTACTGGCAAGCGTTACTTCGTATCCGGCGTAGTCGAAGGTGACCCGTCCGTGAACGGCCCGTTCGTCGAACAGGTCGTTTAACGCCGACGGATTGACGGTTTCGTAGAGCGGCGGACACTCGAACGGGTCGACGTTCGCCGCGCTCGCGACGGCCCCGATCACGCGGTTGCTCGGTTCCGGTTCGTCTTCGATAGACAGGTCCCAGTCGTCCGGGTTGCGGTCGGTTTTCCCCATGGTTCCGTTCTCGA
Organism: Halopiger djelfimassiliensis; assembly: GCF_000455365.1. GTDB lineage: Archaea > Halobacteriota > Halobacteria > Halobacteriales > Natrialbaceae > Halopiger_B > Halopiger_B djelfimassiliensis. The sequence continues at coordinate 3,043 of NZ_HG315687.1, read as the reverse complement.
GCGAGGTACTCGATGGATCCGTATAACGCCACGGCCCAACAGGTCCGTGTATCAGTTCCGGAACCAGTGTGTCCTCGGTGGGGGGCGACCGGCATACGAAAATCGAAATCGGGCGGCTGCGACGGTGGAGGCGACGACCGGGTCCGAGACGCGATCACGGGTACGAGCGCGACCGCGGGGAGTCCGCCCGTCAGGAGCAACTGACAGCCGCGGTGATCGCAGCCGCAAGCGGAAGGGGTGGGATTCGAACGCCACGAGGCGAAGTGCCGCCGCGGGCCGGGTGGCACCGCGGTGCTCTACCGCTGAGCGACCCTTCCACGCTCGAAGCGAACGGCCGAGTTCGTATTTGTAATCGGTCGGCTATCCGCGGGTAGCTGGCCCCTACCGATCGATCGATCGAGTCGTCGATCGAACCGGCTCGGTTTCGGCGCGCGCAACGGTCCGTAGCCTTTAGGACCCGGCCGATCCGTGAGTCGAACGGTGAATCCCGAGCGGATCTTCGAGGAGTTTCCCGCGCCGAGTTACCGCGGGAATCAGGAGCAGGCTCTCCGTGACATTCGCGACGCCTTCGACGCCGGCAACGACGTCGTGTTGGTCCGTGCGCCGACCGGCAGCGGCAAGTCGCTGCTCGCGCGGGCGGTGGCGGGCTGTGCTCGCCGCGTCGACGAGGCAGACCCCAGCGACGCCACCGGCGCGTACTACACGACGCCGCAGGTCTCGCAACTGGACGACGTCGCGGCCGACGACCTGCTTTCGGACCTGAACGTCATCCGCGGGAAGTCGAACTACTCCTGTATCCTGCCCGACGAGCGCAACACGCCGGTCAACCAGGCACCCTGCGTCCGCGAACGGGGCTACGACTGCTCGGTCAAGCATCGGTGTCCCTACTTTTCGGACCGGGCGATCGCCTCGAACCGGGAGATCGCGGCGATGACGCTCGCGTACTTCATGCAAACCGCCGGCAGCGAGGTCTTTCGCAAGCGCGACGTCGTCGTCGTCGACGAGGCCCACGGCCTCGCCGAGTGGGCCGAGATGTACGCGACGATCCAGTTAGGTCCCCGGACCGTCCCGTTCTGGGACGAGTTGCGCGTCCCCGAGGTCGACGGCGTCGAGCGCGCCGTCCGGTACGCCGACAACCTCGCACAGACGTGCACCCGACGCAAGGACGAACTGCTCACGCAGGACTCGCTTACCCCCGCCGAGGTACGCGAGCGCGATCGCCTGCAGGAACTCATCGGCGAACTCGACTGGTTCGTCTCGGACTACCGCGATCCGGAGAGCCCGACGACGTGGCTGGTCGATCAGTCCGATCCCGCTCCCGGCGCTCGAGCCGACGACGATGACGAGCCACGCGGCGGCCCCCTGACGATCAAGCCGATGAACCCCGAGAAGTACCTCCAGCACACCGTCTGGGATCGGGGTAACCGGTTCGCGCTCCTGTCGGCGACGATCCTCAACAAGGACGCGTTCTGCCGGCAGGTGGGGCTGACCCCTGACAACGTCGCGCTGGTCGACGTCGGTCACACCTTCCCCGTCGAACACCGCCCGCTGTACGACGTGACACAGGGGAAGATGACCTACGAACACCGCGACGAAACGACGCCGAAGATCGCCCGGACGATCGTTCGGCTCATGCAGCGACACCCCGACGAGAAGGGGCTGGTTCACGCCCACTCCTACGACATTCAGGAACGGCTCGCGGATCTCCTGTGTGACTTCGGCGTCGGCGACCGAATCCGGGTCCACGACCGGGACGGCCGCGACGCCGCCCTCGAGGGGTGGAAGGCGAGCGACGATCCCGACGTCTTCCTCTCGGTCAAGATGGAGGAAGCGCTGGATCTCAAAGGTGAACTCTGTCGCTGGCAGGTCCTCTGTAAAGCGCCGTTTCTCAACACCGGCGACTCGCGGGTCGCCCACCGCTTAGAGGAGGGACAATGGGCGTGGTACTATCGCACCACGTTGCGCACGGTCATTCAGGCCTGTGGCCGCGTCGTTCGGGCACCCGACGATCACGGGGCGACCTATCTCGCGGACTCGAGTCTGGTGGATCTCTTCGAGCGTGCGCGGACTGATATGCCCGACTGGTTCGAATCGCAGGTCGACCGGATGGAACGCCCGGACCTCCCCGAATTCGAGCCGCGAGCGGCGCTCGGGACGACCTCGTCGACGCCGACGCGCGGCCGGCGACGAGGGTCGGGGACCGGAACCACGACCGCGAGTTCCGGAACGGGGTCGACGGCCGGGACGACGAGCGACCCGGGAACCGACCGCGACGGCGGGCGGTCGGGTCGGAGACGCCGGTCGTCGGACTCGAGCCCGCTGGCTGACGTCTGGGATACCGACGGGTAGACGCAGGCGGGTTCCCACCCACCGTGGCGGGGGGCCGCAAGCCTAGAAGAGATGCATCGCAGGCATGGCGACCATCGACGTCGCCATGAGCACGGCAAACAGGAACGCGAGGACTTTGTTCCGTCTGTTCATGCGCCCCGGTTGGCGCTCCGGGTGCATGAATCTCACGACCGTTGTCGCAGCCGTGATCACGGCGGTAAGCGACAACCCCGACCGCAAACCGGATTGACGGTCGAGTTGCTAGCGTTTGGCCCTACTCGGTGGTTCTTCGTGCTCGGCCGCCCCGACAGCGACTCGAGCCACCCAACCCGTCCCATCGTTCTCGATCCGAGTGCAGCGTCGATGAAGCCCTCGATGGCGATAGTTTCGCACACTCATCAGTAGATATAAGTCTATCTGTGCGTTAGTTCTTTCCGGAAGCTACAGTCTCCAATCGGTCGCAGGGGGCATGCGCTGAAATGCCCCGGGTGTTAGAGGCACCCGAGACGTGGCTTCCAACCCGGAAAGGTCTGAAGCCATGATTGCGTACCCGCTCCCGAGACATAAACGTCTCGCACGACATTCCGTTCGCTCGACACGGATAGCGGCGCGTCCGAGGTGCGTGTTTGGGTCGCGTTCGGCGGTCGTGCCGAACCGGCCCGCTCGAGTCCGGCGGTCGGCGGGGGTCGATGGGGGATTCCCGCGAGGTCGCACC
>NZ_HG315686.1:899290-923584 GCF_000455365.1 Halopiger djelfimassiliensis | reverse complement strand
AAACGACGTGCCTGAGATACGCTCTCGTCTTCCTCGTTCGTCCGTTTTGATGGATCATCTGGATAGCCGTCTTGGGCATGTTGATGGACAGATCCAGCGGTCTCAACGGCAATTGCATGTTCCATTCCATTGTTATCAAATACATCTACAACTACTAGCCCGTCTTGTTCTCCATGGACTGAAGCTTCCACCGCAATCACCTATTCACCAAGTTTCTAACTGAATCCATTGTTCCATCAGTCTCCTCTTTCTCGCGCTGGCCTTCCTCGTCGTCGTTGAAGATAGAGAGGCGATCTCTGAGACTCTTGTAACCGTCCCCGAGTTTTTCGAGGATTCCCGCGCCGTCGATGGCCTGCTGGAGGCCGTAAGTGCCGCCAGCCAGAACCGCCGTCAGACCGGCAGCGGCCACCACATCACCGTTCTGGGCGAGCGTCGGCAAGAGATCCATCAGCATCTCGTTGCCCGCGATGGCGTTTCCGAGGTCAGTCTCGGTCGCCGCTCGTGTCCCTGCAGTGATCCCACTGGCTCCGACAGCCGCAGCGGCACCGGCCGTCTTATCTGCCCAGCCGCTGTGTACTTCATCCTCGAGCGCACTCAAGTTGGATTTTGTGTCTTGAATCTCTCGCTGGTTTTCAGTGACGGTTTCCCGCAGATCGGCCACCGCTTCAGTGAGCGTGTCGAGTCCTTCATAGGTCATCGACTCGGCGCTCTTTGCCACTCGCTGGACGTGAACGTCCGTCCCCATCCGATTGATCGTCAGTGGCTCATCCGACAGCGCCTCGTGGGCCGCCTCGTCGGCCTCTCGCTCTAACTGCGGATCCGGATCGATCTCCAAGTTAGCATCCGACTGAGGCATCATGCTGATCGCCGCACCGGTTTGCTGGCGAACGTGAGCGAGTTCGTGTGCCAGCAGGAACTGCCCCTCCGCGCTCTCGGGATCGTACTCGCCGGAATTGAAGACGATGTCGTTGCCGCAGGTGAACGCTTTCGCATCGATCGATTCAGCCGCCTCGGCGGCTTTCGCGCCCGTGTGAACCCGGACGTTACTGAAATCTGCATCCATCCGTTCCTCGAGAGCGCGTTGAATGGGCTTCTCGAGGGGTTGGCCACCGTCGCCGAGTACCTCGAGGACGGTATCGGGCACGTCGCCCTGAGTCGTATCGGTGCCGGCGAGTGCGCGCTGGATCTGTTCTTCGCGTCGCGTTAGATACGCAGGCGCATCGGTGAACGGCGTGGTGGTAACCGCGTCGGGAGCGGCAGTCCCGGTTTCGACCGCGGCCCCTTCGCCGGGGACTGGCCCGGCGACTGCGGCCGGGTTCCTCGCTCGAGACGATCGGCCGGCCGATCGAGACTGATCAGCGTCCGCGTTCGAGGACTTCTTGTCGCGTTCGCGCTCGCGTTCGCGTTTCCGGCGTTTCTTCGTCATCTCATTCCCTCCGTCGCTCGGTCTCCGGACTGGCGTCGACACTGTCCAGTGGTCCGGTTCATTTTCTCCTCATTTAGATTGACATAACATAATTGTTTCTCTCGAGTTGATGTATCCGTGAGCGCGAGGCGTGACTCGACGGTCAACGGCCGTTCGTGCTCGAGAACGCGGACCCATCTTCGGAGTCCTCGAGACGGCGGCGGGGACGGGAGGGGGCTGGAAGCCGCGTGAGGCCGTCACGACCGGCGTAGATTCGCGCAGTCGATCATCCGGCCACACTGAACATTCACGGGCCAGCGCACTATCCCGCAGTCCCGGATCGGTCCGTGCCACGACGTGGCCGCTCGAGCCACGTGCCGAGATGCGTCCCCCATGGGTAGACCCCCGTAGAACGAACCGGTCCCCACCGGCCGCCGATGGCGACGTCGATATTGCCGTCGCTGTCGCTATCGCTCGAGCCGACGTGCCGTGGATGTAACCCAGTAACATAGTCGGCCCGAAAACGCACCTCGGACGCGTCGCTCCCCGTATCAGGCGGGCTGACTGTCGTGCGAGACGTTTATGTCTCGGGAGCGAGTACGCAATCATGGCTTCAGACCTATCCGGGTTGGAAGCCACGTCTCGGGTGTCTCCAGCACCCGGGGCATTTCAGCGCATGCCCCCGCGACTGTTCTGGAGACGGTAGCTTCCGGGGAGAACTAACACGCAGACCGACTTATATCTACTGGCAAGTCCGACGTAACTATATGCGCGTGACCGCCACGCGAACGCACGCGTGCCGCCTCGATCGACGAGCGACCGCCGTCGGATCGACTCGGACGAGCTGGCCCGACTCGAGCGAACCAAACGCTATTGTACTCGTCGTCGTATTCGCGGTCGTGATCGCCCGTGAGTCCTGACAAGCCCGATTCGTCCGGGATCGTTCTCCAGCGACGGCTTTCCGAGAAGGAGTTGTTCCTGCTGTTGCTCGTCGGGATCGCGATCCTGATGGCGATGACGGGGTTTTTGCTCGTGATCAACTGAGGCCTCGAGTCACGCAGTCGCGGCGCTATTCGCGTGTCGACGACGAGTCACGCGTTGACGACGCGCGGTCCGCGATCACTGTTCTCTCTCTTGGCCCCGCGTCCGTTCGTCGCCTTCGATTACGCGAGCCGAGAGGACGGTGACGAGTCCGAGCAGTATGATCACCGACAGCAACACGGCGAACTGGATCGTCGACCGGAGCGGGTCGAACCCCCACGGGTTGAACGCCGCAAAGAGCACGACGAAGAACACGATGATCGCGAGCGGGATGAGGTTGACCGCGAGATCGAGCGCGATTTCGGCGTCGAACGCGCGTCGACTCATCGATACTGGGAGGTGGCCGCTCCGAGGATCGTTACGAGGCCGGCGACGGCGATCGCGGACCCGCGACTCGCCAGTCCGACAAGCCCCTCGAGCGGGGCAAGCGTCACCAGTCCGGTCCCGACCGCATACAGTGCCGTCCCGCCGAGGACGAAAAGGAGGCCGAAGCCGTACGCGAACGATCGCGGGTTCCCGAACCGGTTCGACTCGGCGACGATCCCGGTGACGCTTGCAGCGAAGACCACGAGTCCGACGACGGCGACCGGGAAGAGATCGACGACGATACCGACCTCCGAGGCGGCGAGGCCGACGGCCACGAGCACGGGCCACGGGCTCGAGGTCGTTGGCTGGGAGGCGGCGGTCGCACTCGAGGTGGAACTCGAACGGTCGGCCATAGCCGTCGTACAACGGCCGGCCCGTAGTAGCTACCCCTGCCGTTCGGTTCGCGTGTCCGTCACGGCGGCCGGACTGTCACCGGAGCGGGACCGTCCGGCTCGGTTACTCTTCGCGCTCGATAACGAACTCGGTGAACTCGTGGAGTTTGCGGGTCGTTTCCGGGTCGAAGTCGAGGCCGTCGATCTCGGCTCGCGCCTTCTCGGCCAGTTCCAGCGCCCGTTCGCGGGCGTACTCGATACTGCCGGCGGATTCGAGTATCGACAGCGCCTCGAGTACCTCCTCGTCGGTATTAGTATCGCGCTCGAGGATCGTCTCGAGTCGCGCAGCCGTCTCCGGCGGACTCTCCTCGATGGCGTGGATCACGAGCAGGGTCTTCTTGCCTTCCCTGACGTCGTTGCCGAACTCCTTGCCGAACTCGCCGGCACGTCCCAGCGAGTTCTCGACGTCGAGGATGTCGTCGCCGATCTGGAACGCGACCGCGGTCAGTTCCGCGTAGTTGGCGACGGCCCGCTCGACTTCGGGGGGCTGGTCGGTGATGATCGCGGCGAGTCGGGCGACGATCCGGCCCAGACACCCGGTCTTGCACGCACACATCTCGAGATACTCCGCGGGGCTGACCCGGACGGCGGGTTCGTTGTGCCAGCAGATGTCCATTCCCTGTCCGAGATGTGTCCGGTTGAGTTCGTCCATCAGCATCTCGTAGGCGGCCAGTCGCCGGTCGGCCGGCAGGTCGGCGGGATTCGCGGTCAGAATCTTCAGCGGCAGGAAGTACATCGCGTTGCCGGCGTTCAGGGCGACGTCCCGGCCGTAAACGTGGTGTAGCGCCGGGTCCCCGCGGCGCTTCGCGGCTTCGTCCTCGACGTCGTCGACGATGATCGTCCCGTTGTGAAGGATCTCCGGAATACATGCGTAGGGGAGATACTCCGCCGGGTCCTCTCCGAATCCCTCGACGAAGACGAGAAAGAGCACCGCGCGCCACCGTTTGCCGCCCCGATCGAGCAGGTCCCAGAGCGGGTCCGACAGCGCCCGCTGGATCCCGTCGGGATCGTACTCGTAGGTCGGCTCGCCGAAAAACGACTCGAGGTATTCGGCGTCGATCTCCCGTGGGACGAGGTCGGTGATGGCCTCGTCGACGGTCGGCCGCCACTCGGCAAGCGTCTCCCGCATACTCCCCCCGTGACGGAGGGACGTGAAAAAGATTCATTCTTCGTGCCGAAAACCGGTTGTACGGCTGACCGGTCGGCAAACGGCCGTTCGAGAACGCGGGTGTGGTCGGTCACGAACGGTACAGTTACCAGACCGCACCTCCATACGGCCCACATGAGCGATTGGATCGGTGACGTTTTCACGAGCGACGTCGGGTGGACACACCTCGAGCGACTGGTCGATATCGGCAACCGAATGGCCGGCAGCGACGGCGAACGCGAAGCCGCAGTGGTAACTCGCGACGCGCTCGCCGAGGTCGGAGCGCGGAACGCCCGTCTCGAGCCGTTCGAAATTCAGGGCTGGACCCGCGGCGAGAGCGCGATCGTCGCCGGCGACGAGGAACTCGACTGTATCGCGCTCCCGCGGAGTCCGGCCGACCGCGTGACCGCGCCGCTGGTCGATCTCGGCTACGGTCTCCCCGAGGACTTCGCGGCACGCGACCTCGAAGGGACCGTCGTGATGGTCCGAAGCGACGTTCCGGACTACCACGACCGGTACATCCACCGTCGGGAGAAGTATTACCACGCCGTCGACAACGGTGCCGTCGGCTTCGTCTACCGCAACCACGTGGAGGGCTGTCTCCCGCCGACCGGGAGCGTCGGCACGGACGCGAACCCGATCGGCGAAATCCCGGCCGTCGGCGTCTCGAACGAGGTCGGTGCGCGCCTCGCGAGGCGGTTTACCGGCGACCGGATCGAACTCGAGGTCGACGCCGAGACCCACGACGCCGACGAGCCACGCTCCGCTGCGGGGCGAACGTCCGATCCGACCGAGAGCCAGAACGTCCACGCCGAACTCGGCCCGGACACCGACGAGCGGATCCTCGTGACGAGTCACGTCGACGCCCACGACATCGCCGAAGGGGCACTCGACAACGGCGCGGGGACCGCGATGGTCGTCGAAATCGCCGCCGCGCTGGCCGATCGCGAGGACGAACTCGATACCCGCGTCGAGTTCGTCGCCTACGGGGCCGAAGAAGTCGGACTGGTCGGCTCCTCGCACTACGCCGACCACACCGACCACGGGACGATCAGTGCCATCGTCAACAACGACGGCGTGGTCGGGAACCGGACGCTGTCGCTTACCACACACGGGTTCGCGGAACTCGAGGCCGCCGCGACCGACGTCGCCGACCGCTACGATCACCCGATCGAGACGGTGCCGAAACTCGGTCCCCACAGCGACCACTGGCCGTTCGTCCAACACGGTGTGCCGGGCTATCACGTCAAATCCACGTCGGACGATGTCGGCCGCGGCTGGGGCCACACCTTTGCCGATACCATAGAGAAGCTCGAGCCCCGAACCCTTCGGGAGCAGGCGATACTGCTGACCGACCTCGTCGTCGAACTGGCACGCGACGAGCGGACGATCGAACATCGGGATTCCGAAGCGATCGCGGCGGATCTCGAGGCCCAGGGGCTCGCCGAGGGACTCCGCATCACCGGCGACTGGCCCTACGACGAGTAGGCGACCCTACGCTTTTGAGCGATCCGCGCCAACGGAGCGATATGGACGCCCCGTGGCCCGACGACGAGCAGCCGGAAGTCGGAATCGTCCGTCCGGACGCCGCCGCCCTCGCCGATCCGCTTTCGACCGCCGACGTCACGGTCGTGAGCGGCGACCTCGATACGGTGTTGGCGGCCGACCCGTCAGTGCTGGTCGCGGCCGGTGAACCCGCTCTGACCGGGATCGCTCGCGCCCGGCCCGGCGTTCCCGTTCTTCCGGTCGGACCGATCCCCGGAATCGAAAGCGTCGACCGCACCCACCTTTCCGAGGCGCTTGCGGCCGTTCTCGAGGGAGATGTGCGCGTTCGTCCGCGGACGATCCTCGCGGCCGAGGTCGACCGTGCCGGCGACGCCGCCGATACCGACACCCGTAGTCGGGCGTTGTTCGACGTCACGCTCGTTACCGACGAACCCGCCCGTATCTCCGAGTACGGCGTCCGGAGCCGCGGCGACGTCGTCGCGACGTTTCGAGCCGACGGCGTCGTCGTTGCGACGCCGGCGGGGAGTCACGGTTACGCAAGCGCGATCGAGGCCCCACAGGTCTCGGCGGCCGTCGACGCGGTCGCCGTCGCGCCGATCGCCCCGTTTGTCACCCAGACGCGACGCTGGGTGCTTCCGGACGACGACGTTGTCCTCACCGTCGAACGCGACGAGGGCAACGTCACGCTCGTCGCCGACGATCGATCAGTGGCCTCGGTCGCCGTCGGCGCACGGGTTACCGTGTCTGCCGACGGAACGCTGCCGACACTCGTCGTTCCCGACGGTGCACTCGAGATGCGGTGAGACTGGACGACCACGGCGTGTGCCGACTGCTCGAGCGCCGGACCCCGCCGGTAGCCGTGAAAAACTCGGGATCGCCGGTCGACAGCGACCGCGGTGGACCGGCGTTAGCTGTTGTACGGTTCCTCGTCCCGGTGGTGGTCGGGGTTCGCGTTCTCGAGGGCGTCGGCCTCCCGATCGGCGGATTTGTGTTCGATATCCTGTCGACGCTGTTCCTCGTCCTGTCGCTCTCGGGCTTCCATCTCCTCCTCGGTGAGCCCTTCCTCCTCGTCCTCGGCGTCGGTATCCTCGCGGGCCAGTTCGACGTCCCGCCCGTGCTCTTCCGTGCCGGTCTCGTCGCTGTTGTCGGTCATCGTGATCCCGGCTGGCGCTACCGCCGGTCGCGGAAAAGGCGTTGGGCTTGCGACGGTCGGCCCGGATCCGGTTACCAGGGCTCTCCCGAGGCGAGGTCGATCTCGCCGTCGCCCTTCTCGGAGGGACAGATATCCGCGAGGACACACTCGCTGCAGTCGGGATTGCGGGCGGTACAGACCGCGCGGCCGTGGTCGATACAGAGGTGGGTAAACTGCTGCCAGTAGCCCTCGGGGACGAGGTCCATCAGCTCCCGCTCGATCGCCTCCGGCGACTCCTTCTCGGTCAGTCCCAGCCGACGGGTGAGCCGCTGGACGTGCGTGTCGACGACGATCCCCTCGACGACGTCGTGGCCGTGTTGCAGGACGACGTTTGCCGTTTTCCGGCCGACGCCCGACAGCTCCGTCAGTTCGTCCATCGTGTCCGGCACCTCCCCGTCGTGCTCCTCGACGATCGTCTCGCAGGCGCTGCGGATGTACGTGGCCTTGTTGTTGTAGTAGGTGATCGAGTTCAGGTCCTCGGCCAGTTCGTCCTGCGGTGCGTTGGCGTAGTCAGCCGGCCCGTCGTACTTCTCGAACAGGCCCTTCGTCTCCTTGTTCACCCGCTCGTCAGTACACTGGGCCGAAAGGATCACGGCGATCAGCAACTCGAGGCGGTTCGAGTATCGCAGCGAGATCGTCGAATCGGGATACTCCTCTTCGAGGCGCTCGACGATCGTTTCGGCTTGGTCTTCGCGGCTCTCGAGCGGCGTTCCCATTAGCCCTCCCTTTCGAGAGCGGCCATTTGAGGGATTCGGTTCCGGCGGGAACGTCTCGATCTCGGCTCGAGCGACCGCGTCGGGCCGGACGAATGCCGTGAGCTTTAAGCGGCCTTCACTCACGTGTGAGGGTATGAAAGCAACCGCGATGGCCCATCCCATTCAGGGGTTGGTCAAGTACCACGGGATGCGCGACGAAATCGAGCGGCTCCCGTACCACGACAGCATCAGCGTCTGTACGGCACCGAGCCACACCCGGACGACCGTCGAGTTCTCGATGGATCACGACGAGGACACGTTCGTCGTCGACGGCGAGGAGCTCGACGGGCGAGCCTACGAACGGGTCGAGGCCGTCGTCGAGAAGGCCCGATCGATGTCCGACGCCGCGCACACGGTCTATCCGGTCCGCCTCGAGAGCGAGAACAGCTTCCCCACCAACGTCGGGCTTGGCTCGTCGTCGTCGGGCTTTGCCGCCGCGGCGATGGCGCTTGCGGAGGCGGCGGAACTCGACGCCACCAAACAGGAGGTGTCGACGATCGCTCGCGTCGGCTCCGCGTCGGCCGCGCGAGCGGTCACCGGCGCGTTCTCGCAGCTCCATACCGGCCTGAACGACGAGGACTGTCGCTCCCGGCGGATCCCGACGGACCTCCACGAGGACCTCAAGATCATCGTCGGACTCGTCCCCTACCACAAGGAGACCGAAGACGCCCACGAGGAGGCCGCCGACAGCCACATGTTCGAGTCGCGGATGGCCCACGTCCACGGCCAACTCGCGGAGATGCGCGACGCGCTCCGGAACAACGAGTTCGAGCGCGCGTTCGAACTCGCCGAACACGACTCGCTGTCGCTTGCCGCGACCACGATGACCGGCCCCTCGGGGTGGGTCTACTGGCAGCCGGCCACTCTCGCCGTCTTCAACCGCGTGCGGGAACTCCGCGAGGAGGAGGACATCCCCGTCTACTTCTCGACCGATACCGGCGCGAGCGTCTACGTCAACACGACGGAAGAGCACGCCGAGGAAGTCGAGGAAGCGGTCGCCGACTGCGGCGTCTCGACGACGACCTGGGACGTCGGCGGTCCCGCTCGACTGCTCGACGACGACGAGCACCTGTTCTAAACCGCCCTGCGAGGCGTCGGTACGGATCCGGCGGGACGGGAGCGCGGAGCCTTACTCCTCGAGCGGCCGCCAGGTTCGGGGCGATCGGTTCAGCCGGTCGCAGCCGTCCTCGGTGACGACCACCAGATCCTCGATACGGACGCCGAACTCGCCGTCGAGGTAGACGCCCGGCTCGATGCTGAAGACCATCCCCGGCTCGAGTTCGCGGTCGTTGTCGTTCGTGATGTACGGCGGTTCGTGGACGTCGAGGCCGACGCCGTGGCCCGTCCGGTGGAGGAACCGCTCGCCGTAGCCCCGATCCTCGAGGGCGGAGCGTGCGGCGCGGTCGACGGCGCGGGCCTCGACGCCCGGTTCGACGACCTCGACGGCGGCGTTCTGGGCTTCCAGCACGGCGTCGTGGACGGCCTCGAACTCGGCCGACGGCTCGCCGTCGAACACCACGGTCCGGGTCTGATCGCCGGGATAGCCGTCGACGCGGGTGCCGAAATCGAGGACGACGGGATCGCCCCGTTCGATCGTCCGGTCGCCGTGGCGGTGGTGTGGCTGTGCGCCGTTCGGGCCGCTCCCGACGACGGTCTCGAAGGAAACCCCATCGCCGCCGGCATCGGCGAGTCGGTTCTCGATCTCGGTCGCGAGTTCGCGTTCGGTCATCCCGATCGCGTCCGCGCCGAGCCCCCGGATCGCCTCGCTGACCGCGTCGGAAACCGCCGCCGCCTCGCGGAGCGACTCGAGTTCGGCCGCGTCCTTCCGAATCCGTAGCTCCTCGAGCACCTCGCTCGCAAGCCCGAACGAGGCGTCGGGAAACGTCGCTTGCAGGTCCTGCGTGAACATGGCCCACATTCGGTCGTCGACCAGCAGCCGGCCGCCCGAAAGCCCCAGTTCGTCGCCGATCGTCTCGAGCAGGGCCGTGGGGTCGTCGCCGTCGCTCCAGGTTCGAACGTCCGTGATCGGGGACTCGCCCCGGATCTGTGCGTCGTACATCTCGGGGGCGACGAACAGTTCGTCGTCGGGCGTCACGATCAGGAACAGGTGCCGCTCCATCGGCTCCTCGTCGAAGCCGCCGAGGTAGTGCATGTTCGAACTCGGGAAGCAGACGAGCGCGTCCGCGCCGGCCTCGCGCAGCGTTTCGCGGGCGTGCTCGAGTCGGTCCTCGATGACGGTGGCGTCGGTCATGGTGGTGTCGTTGTCGTCGTTCGTGTCAGTCGGACCTGAGTCGTTCGGTTTCCGCGGCGTCGATCTCGCCGTCGTCGGTGATCGCGACGCCGTAGTCCTCGCGGGCCGCTTTCCGGGAGACGTAGCCGTCGAGGACGTCCTGACGGACGGCTTCGGGATCGCGGTCGTACGGGTCGCCGTAGCCGCCGCCCCCGCCGGTACGGTTCGAGATGACCTCGCCTTCGTGGAAGGTCCCGCGGAACATCCCGACCCGGAGCTTGTCGTCGTCGTAGCGGTCGGTGTTGTCGACAAGCACCTGAACGCGCTCGTCGGCGTCGTCCTCGAGATCGAGGACGAGACCGTTTTTCGCGCCGGGTTCGCCGCCGTCGATCCCCCAGCCCGGCTCGCGCGTCTTCTGGACGATCGACAGCGCGCCGACCGGATGCTCGATGCGGTAATCCCGCCGGAGTCCGAGACCGCCGCGGTGCTTGCCGGGGCCGCCGGAATCCTGCCGGAGCGAGAGTTCGTCGAACGAGATGGGGGCTTTGTTCTCGAACACTTCGACGGGGATGTTCTGGACCATCGTCTCGGTGACGTGCATCACCGAGTTGGCCCCGTCGTGGTCGTTCGTTGCTCCCCAGCCGACGGCGTCGTTGTTGGCCTCGACGAACTGGCGTCCGGTCTCGGGGTCCTCGCCGAACAGCATGACGTCGTTGAGGTCACCGCCCGAACTCGCGGGGATCCGCTCGGGCATCGCCTTCGCCAGCGCCTTGAACACGACGTCGACGCTGACGATCCCGGTCCAGATCGTAAACGTGGGCGCGGGGTAGCTCGCGTTGAAGAGGTTCCCCTCGGGGGCGTGGATCGAAAGCGGCGCGTACTGCCCGGCGTTCGAGTCCTCCCCGGGCGTCGTGATCGCCTTGAAACAGAGCTTACAGACGGTCTCGGTCATCCCCCGCGGGATGTTCAGCGGTTCGTCGACCTGCTCGGACGATCCCGAGAAGTCGACGTGGACCCGCTCGCCGTCGATGGTGACCTCGACTTCGATCCGGATGCGGTCGCCGGTCGTTCCGTCGGCGTAGTCGACCGCGGACCACGTTCCGTCCGGAAGTTCCCGAACGGCTTCACGGGCGGTTCGTTCGCCATGGTTCTGGATCCGATCGATACACCGACCGACGGTTTCGCCGCCGTACTTGCCGTGTAGCTCCCGGAGCCGCTGTTTGCCGGTCCGTATCGCCGCGATCTGGGCGTTGAGATCCCCGAGCACTTTGTCCGGTATGCGGGAGTTGAACCGGATCAGATCGAGGATCTCCTCGTCCGGTTCGCCGCCCTTGTACACCTTCGTCCCCGGGAAGATCACGCCCTCCTGATGAACGTCCGTCGAGTCGAGGACGTACCCCTCGTCCTTCGCGCCAAGGTCGAGCCAGTGGGCACGCGTCGCGGCGTAGCCGATGAGGTCGTTCTCCTCGCGGGGGACGTCAGGTCCCTCGCGGAAGATCGGCGCGAACACGCCCACGTCGAGGGTGTGCGTCGAACTCCAGTAGGGGTAGTTCATCAGGATGACGTCGCCCGGCTCCATGTTCTCCTCGCCGACGTGCTCGACCACCTTCTCCAAGGCGTAGTCGTTCGCGCCGAGGAACAGCGCGAGGCCGGGCGAGTCCGCGATCAGGTTCCGGTCGCGGTCGTACAGCGAGATCCCGAAATCGAGGATCTCGTAGATGATGGTGTTGTAGGCGGTCCTGATCAGCGTCCGTTGCATCTCCGTCGCGGCCGACGTGAGGTAGTTTCGAACGACCTCGACCGTGGCCGCGTCGAGTTCGTCGGTCGCGTTCGCGTCGGTCATCGCGAGTCACCTCCGTCGATGACGAGCTGTCCGTACTCGTCGACGGTCCCGGTCTGGTCGGAGTGGAAGACGATGGTCGTCGTCGGTTCGCGGACGATCGCCGGCCCCTCGATCGACGCCCCCGGCGGCAGGTCGCCGCGGTCGTAGACCGCGAACGCGGTCCGCTCGTCGACGGCGAAACAGTAGGCGTCCCGGGACCCGATCGGCTCGGCCGAGCCGTCGGCGGCTTCACGGCGCTCGAGCGGCG
This sequence comes from Halopiger djelfimassiliensis, assembly GCF_000455365.1. Lineage (GTDB taxonomy): Archaea > Halobacteriota > Halobacteria > Halobacteriales > Natrialbaceae > Halopiger_B > Halopiger_B djelfimassiliensis. The sequence goes on along the minus strand of NZ_HG315686.1, from coordinate 911,460 downwards.
GTTTGTCGTTGCGTCCGATCGCGCGGACCCGCTGGTGGACCACTTCCGCCGGGTCGTCCATCGCGTGTCCGTACCGCACCTCGTGTTTGCGTTCGAACCGGTCGCCGATCTCGTCGATCGTGTCGAACTCGTTTGCGTCCACCTCGACGGTGTGTTCCTGTCCCAGATAGCGCATCTCGAGGGTGTGCTCGAGATGGATGGCCTCCTCGTCGAACCCTTCGGCCGCCAGCGTGTCGATCGCTTCGGCGTCCAGGTCCGCGAAGGTCCCCTCGAGGTCCGCGGGCTCGAGGTCGGTCAGGGCCTCGATGTTCGTCCGCGCGAAGTCGTAGACGACGTCGGCCATGAGCATGCCAAGCGCCGAGAAGACCGCGGGAGCCCGCGGAACGACGACCTCGTCGACGCCCATCTCCCGGGCCAAAAGCGGGACGAACATCGGGCCTGCGCCGCCGAAGGCCATCATCGAGAACTCCCGGGGATCGAGGCCCTTTTCGATGGTGATCTCGCGGATCGCACCGACGGTGTTGGCAAGCGTAACGTCGAAGACGCCACGGGAGACGTCCGTGACGCTCGAGTCCAGCGGCTCCGCGAGCGTCTCGGCGATCGCCGCTCTGGCTCCGTCGGCGTCGAGTTCCATGTCGCCCCCGAGGAAGTCGTCGGGATCGATGTACCCGAGCGCGACCGCCGCGTCGGTGACGGTCGGCTCGGTCCCGCCGCGGCCGTACGCGACGGGGCCGGGTTCGGCTCCCGCGCTCTGGGGGCCGACCTTGAGGAGGTCGCCGTCGAGCCAGGCGATCGAGCCGCCGCCCGCCCCGATCGTCCGGATGTCGTAGACCGGGATCATCAGCGGCTGGTGCTCGAGTCGGGAGTCGTACTTCACGGCGGGCGTGCCGTCCTCGATGACGCAGGCGTCGAGGCTGGTGCCGCCCATATCGACGGTGACGAGGTCCTCCCGTCCCGTCTCGCGGCCGACGTGGGACGCGCCGATGAGGCCGCCGGCCGGCCCCGACAGGATGGTCTGTACCGGCGCGTCGGTCGCGCTGTCGGCGGTCAGGGTCCCGCCTCCCGATCGGGTGACGAAAAACGGCGCGTCGAACCCCTGCTCGGCGAGTTCCGAACCAAGGTTGTCGATGTACGTCTCGAAGATCGGTTTGATGTACGCGTCCATCACGGCCGTGCTCGTGCGCTCGTACTCGCGGTACTCGCGGGTAATCGCGCTCGAGATGGAGACGCTGACGTCGGGGTAGGCTTCGCGGACGATCCGTGCGGCCTCGCGTTCGTGGGCGGGGTTTCGGTATGAGTGGAGGAAACAGATCGCGATCCCCTCCACGCCCTGTTCGTCGACGAGGGTGGCCGCGGCCTCCCTGACGGCGTCCTCGTCGAGGGGTTCGACCTCCTCGCCGTCGGCGTTCAACCGTCCCGGAACGCCGACGCGTCGCCGTCTGGCAACCAGTGATTCCGGTTTCTGGTAGCGGATGTCGTACATCGACTCCCGCTCGACGTTCGTCCGGCCGATCTCGTAGACGTCCCTGAACCCCTCGTTCGTGATGATCCCCGTCGTCGCGCCCTCCCGCTCGAGGACGGCGTTCAGGCCGAGCGTCGTCCCGTGGACGAACGCTTCGGTGTCTTCGAGCGTCGCGCCGACCTTCTCGATCGAATCGAGGACGCCCGATTCCGGTTCGTCCGGGGTCGTCGATACCTTCTCGACGGTGACCTCGCGAGTCGAGCGATCGAAGGTGATCGCGTCGACGAACGTGCCACCGATGTCGACTGCCAGCCGTTCTGTCACGTGTTATCTCACCTCAATATTCGAACCGTCGACGGCATTGGTAATATAATTTGTGTCGAAATCCGCGGTATAGTACACGTATCGAAAATAGTATTTAACAAAATGAGTAGTAGAAACAGTATTAGAGTACTTATTGTGTACATGTTCGCCCAAAGAGTTACCCCGGCTGAACCCGACCGTCTGGGCATGAGTGACGTTACCGTCCATCGACTCGCGAACGTCTGGGAGGAGAGTCACGGCGACCCGTACGCGCTGTTCCGAAGCGAGGATCCGGAGACGGAAGTCGGGAGTTACGTCATCGACCCCGGCGAGCGCGTTCCGGCGAGCGACACCACGAGCCACGAGGGCGACGAGATATCGATCGTCCTCTCGGGCGAAATCGATCTCGTCGCGGGAGGCGACCGGCGCACCGTCGGCCCGGAGTCCGTGACGGTCATCCCGGCCGGAACGCCCCACTACAGCGAGAACACGGGCGACGAACCGGTCCGACTCGTCTATACTGTCCTCGGGGACCGCTGAGGACGTCTCGAGAGCGTGGCGGGACCGACAGTGTCGCTTCGCCAGCACCCTCGTTTACGGGGCGTGCGATTCCCCGTGACGGCCCGACGTTTCGTCACGGACTGTTTCTGTCGAATACCGAGCTATTTCACACATGCTGTAGATCGAAACGGACATAATTAAGATAGATAGTACACAGAAAGTTTAATTGTGCGCCTCACATTGTGACTCGTTGTGAGTGCGAATAGCACGCGTGTCGCGGTCGATATCGGGGGTACCTTTACCGACCTCGTGGCCGTCCGCGACGGAACGTTGTCGCTCGAGAAGGCCTCGACGACGCCGGACAACTGCGCCGACGGCGTCGTCGACGTGCTCTCGAAAAGCGACCTGACGTTGTCCGACGTCGAACAGTTCGTCCACGGGACGACCATCGTCATCAACGCGATCACCGAACGCGAGGTCGAGGACTGTGCGCTCGTGACGACCGACGGGTTCCGGGACGTCCTCGATCTCACCCGCGCCAACGGACCGGACATGCTCGGCTTCCGGTACGAGAAACCCGAACCGTTCGTTCCCCGCCGGGACCGCTTCGAGGTCCGCGAGCGGATCGATCAGGCCGGCACCGTCGTCACCGCTCTCGAGGAGGCCGACGTTCGCGAGGCGGTCGCCGAGATCCGCGAGCGGGGAATCGAAACGATTGCGGTCGCGTACCTCAACGCGTACGCGAATCCGGAACACGAACGCCGAACCCGGGAGGTAATCGCCGAGGCGTATCCGGACGCCTACGTCACGCTTTCCCACGAACTCACCGAGGAGTATCGGGAATACGAGCGGACGAACACCGCGGTACTCAACGCCTCGGTCCGTCCGATCGCCGACGAGTATCTGACGACCCTCGAGACCTACCTCGACGAGAACGGCGTCGACGGGAACCGGTACGTCATGCAGAGCAATGCCGGGACGAGCAGCTTCGGCCGGGCGCGCGAGCGCCCGATCGAGATGGTCGAAAGCGGGCCGGTCGGGGGCGTCGTCGGTGCTGCACGGATCGGCGACCGCGTCGGGGAACCCGACGTCATCAGTTTCGATATGGGCGGCACTACCGCCAAAACGTCGCTCATCGAGGACGGCGGCGTCGATATCGGCACCGAATACTGGCTCGAGAGTTCCGTCCGCGAGGAGGGGGCTCCGGTGCAGGTGCCGGTGGTCGATGTCGTCGAAATCGGCGCGGGCGGCGGGTCGATCGCCTGGATCGATCGGGGCGGCTCGATCGACGTCGGCCCCAAGAGTGCGGGGGCGGACCCGGGGCCGGCCTGTTACGGCCGCGGCGGGACCGAGCCGACCGTCACCGACGCCACCCTCGTTACCGGACGGCTCAACCCGGAGTACTTCCTCGGGGGCGAGATGACACTCGATACCGACCGCGCGCACGCGGCCCTCGAGCCGATCGCGGACGCGTTCGGGACGAGCGTCCGCGAGGCGGCCCACGGCATCCTTCAGGTCGTCAACTCGAAGATGGCACACGCGCTGAAGCAGGTCACCCTCCGTCGGGGGAACGATCCTAGACGGTTCGTCCTCGTGGCAAGCGGCGGGGCCGGGGGACTCCATGCAGCGACGCTCGGCCGCGAACTCGGGGTCAAGGAGGTGATCGTCCCCCGGGCACCGGGCCAGTTCTCGGCGTGGGGAATGCTGTTGGCGGATCGACGCCGGGATTACGTCCGGACGCTCGTCCGATCGTTCGAACCCGACGCGGCTGAACCGATCGCCGACGCGTTCGCGGCGATGGTCGAACGCGCCCGCGAGGAGTTCGCCGCCGAAGGCGTGACCGCCGCGGACATCGAGATCGAACGCAGCGTCGATCTCCGGTACAGCGGACAGGAGCACACGGTACAGATACCCCTCCGGACCGACGAGTCGGGGCTGACGGCAGCCGCCATCGAGCGGACCGTCGAACTCTTCCACCGTCGCCACGAGAGAACGTACAACTTCCGGCTCGAGGACCCGATCGAGGTGGTAACCCTCCGGCTCACCGCGACGGCCGACGCGCCCAACCCCACCATCGATGCCCTCGAGCGTGACGGACAGCTCGCGGACGCACGCCGGGAACGCCGCATCGTCGATTTCGGGGCCGAAAGAAGCCACGAGACATCGGTCTATGCCCGGTCGCGCCTCCCGACAAACCGCTCTTTCGAGGGGCCGGCGATCGTCGAGGAGCCGGCGTGTACGACCCTCGTCCATCCCGACCAGACGTGTCGTGTCGACGAGTACGGCAACCTCAGAATCAGCCAGCAATGAGCACCATTACCGAATCCGCTCTGGACCCGTTCACGCGGGAGGTCATCACGAACGCGATCCAGAGCGCGGCGGAGGAATCGTTCATCAACCTCGGGCGAACGGCCAAATCGAGTGTGCTCTACGAGACCCTCGACTACGCCTTCGGGCTGGTCGACCCCGACGGCAACGTCGTCGCGCAGGCAACTGGTGTCCCGGGGTTTCTCGGCACTCTGCCGTTCTGCGTCGAGGGAGCAGTCGAGAAGTTCGGTCTCGACGGGTTCTATCCCGGCGACGTCGTCCTCCTCAACGACTACCGCGGCGGCACCCACCTCAACGACGTCGCGATGGTGGCACCGGTGTTCGTCGAAAACGAGATCGTCATGTTCGCCGCATCGAAAGCCCACTGGATCGACATCGGCGGCAAGGACCCCGGGTCGTGGGCGACCGACGCCTCGAGCGTCTTTCAGGAGGGGGTCCAGTACCCGATGGTCAAACTCTACGAAGAGGGCCGGCTCAACCGGGGCCTGCGCGACGTCGTCGCGGCGAACTCCCGGATGCCGGAGACGACGCTCGGGGACATGCAGGCCCAGCAGGCGTCGCTTTCGGTCGCCGTCGAACGCGTCCAGGAGATCGCCGAGCGGTACGGCACGGAACCGCTCGAACGCGCCGTCGAGGAGTGGCTCGACTACGGCGAACGGTTGGTACTCGAGGAGATCGAGTCGCTCCCCAACGGAACCTATCGCGCCGACGATTCCCTCGACGACGGCATCACCGACGACCCGGTGTCCGTCACCGTCGAAGTGACGATCACCGACGACTCCGTTCGATTCGATTACACCGGGACCGATCCCGAAACCGACGGGCCGATCAACTCCCCGTATGCCGCATCAGCCAGCGGGGCTCGGGCGGTGTTCCGGGCGATTACGGCCCCGGACGCACCAGCCAACGGCGGGCTCTTCGAACCGCTCGAGGTGGTCATTCCGGAGGGAACGGTCCTGAACGCGACCAAGCCTGCGCCGATCGGTACCGACTGGGAGTCGTCGGCGATGGCGGCCGACCTCCCGTGGAAGGCCCTCGCGCCGGCGCTGCCCGAGAAGCTGTCGGCCGGCCACTTCGCGAGCGTCTGCTCGACGATCGTCGGCGGCACCGACGACCGAACCGGGGACGACTTCCTCGTGGTCGAACCCCAGCCCGGTGGATCGGGAGCCTGCCACGACCGCGACGGGGCGGACGTCCTCGTCCGTAGCGGCGACGGGGAGTCCCTCGAGATGCCGGTCGAAGTGATGGAGACGCGGTTCCCGCTGTTGTTCGAGCGGTTCGCGCTGGATACGCCACAGGACGCGGGCCACGGGGAGTTCCGCGGCGGAACCGGCTTCGTTCAGGACTACAGGGTGTCCAACGACAGCGGCGCGTTCATTACGGCGTCGTTCGGCCACTCAGAGTCCCCGCCGTGGGGCGTCGACGGGGGACAGGACGGGGACGGAAACTACATCGAGATCCTGAAAGCCGACGGCACCACCGAACGCCACCGGACGCTGACCAACTACGAACTCGAGGCCGGCGACACCGTCCGCTTTGTCACGAGCGCCGGCGGCGGCTGGGGCGACCCGCTCGAGCGCGACCCCGAACGCGTACTGGCCGACTACCACGACGACTACATCACTGCCGAAACCGCAGCGGACGTGTACGGCGTCGTCATCGACGACGGCGAACTCGACGCCGAAGCGACCGCGAAGCGACGGCGGCGACTGAGCGAGTCCGCTTCCGCGGATCGTTGAGACGCCGTGTCACGGCGGGTCGGGCTATCGCCGTCACCGTCGCTCGGGAGTACACCCGCCCCGGTCGCTGTCTCGACGATCACCGCGGCGTCAGTCCCGATCGAGGGTGCCCTCGATATTGCTGTGCCAGGCCTTGTGTGTCTTGATCACCGGCGTCACTTCGTACTCCTCGACGATGTCGTGTTGCATGAGTTCGGTGACGTACGTCTTGACGTCCTGTAACGAGGCATGCCAGACACGAACGAGGACATCCGACCGACCGAGGTACTCGTCGACCTCGTAGATGAGTTCCTGATCGACCAGAAACTCGATGAACTCGTCGATTTCGTCCCTCGTCGCGCCGGACGAAAGCGTTACCTGAACGTCAGCGTAGCTGAGTTCGACCTCTTGAAGAACCAGAACACCGATGATCTTGATGATGTTTTCGTCCTCTAGCTTCTTGCGACGGCGGCGAACGGCCGTCCGCGAGAGATCGACGCGTTCGCCCAGTTCCGTATCCGAGATCCGACCGTCCTCGTTCAGGATACGGTAGATCTTGTAGTCGATCTCGTCGAGATGCTCCGAAACCAGATCCCCGATGTGTGCGTCCTCGAGCGCCCCATCGACGCTGTTCTCTTCGGTCGAATGATCCGACATAGCACGTATTGATCCTACATATCTACCAGCCTATAGTTCCCCATGATACCGTTGGTAGCCGGCTCACACAGTTTGTCGTTCGGCGTCGCCACCCGGTATATGTGTCTCGGGCCAGTCCGTGATAGTATGCACGTCGTCGTCCTCGGCGCGGGCTATGCGGGGTTGACCGTGACGCGCTTGCTCGAGCGCGATCTCCCGTCCGACGTCGGGATCACGCTGGTCGACGAATCGCCCGACCACCTCGTCCAGCACGAACTCCACCGGGTGATCCGGCGGCCGAGCGTTGCAAACGAAATCACGGTCTCGCTGCCCGCGACGCTCGAGCGGGCGACGGTTCGGGTCGCACGCGTGGAAGAACTCGACCGCGACGAGCGCGTGGTATCGCTGTCCGACGGCCGCCTCGAGTACGATGTCGCGGCGATCTGTCTCGGCGCACGGACCGCTTACTACGGGATCGAGGGCGTCGCCGAGTACGGCACGCCGCTGAAACGGCTCGCTCACGCCCGCCGGATTCGGTCGCGAGCACTCGAGGTGATCCGGGGCGACGAGGGTCGGATCGTCGTGGGCGGGGCCGGCCTCTCCGGCGTCCAGGTCGCGGGCGAGCTCGCCGCACTGGCCCGCGAATCGGGCGGAACGGCGTCGATAACGATCCTCGAGCAACTGGATCGCGTTGCGCCGGGATTTCCGGCGAACTTCGGCCGGGCGGTCACGCGAGCGCTCGAGGCGTACGGAGTCGAGGTCCGGACCGAAGCGACCGTCATCGAGGCCGACGAGACGCACGTGGCCCTCGAATCGGGCGAGTCGGTCGCGTACGATCAGTTCGTCTGGACCGGCGGCATCCGCGGTCCGGATGCGTTCGAGGGCGATCGACTCGCGGTCGGCGACGACCTGCGACTCGACACACGCACGTTCGCGGTCGGCGATGCCGCGCGAGTAACCGACGCCACCGGCGACGCGGTGCCCGCGAGCGCGCAGTCTGCGGTCCGGGAGGCACGGACCGCTGCCGAGAACATCGGCCGTCTCGTCGACGCCGAGCGCGACGACGCCGCGGCCCTCGAACCCCACCTCGAGTCGTTTACCTTCCACTCGCCGGGGTGGCTGGTCAGCGTCGGCGACGATGCGGTGGCACAGGTCGGCCCGGCGGTCCTGACGGGCCGAGCGGCCAAGGCACTGAAGACGACCGTCGGCGTCGGCTATCTCTCCTCGGTCGGGGCCGTCCGCAACGCCGCCGAGTTCGTCTCCGGCGAGCTCGGGCGGGACTGCTCGAGTTGAGCTGCCTCTGTTCCGGCCGTCGGGCGCGCGAACCGTGAGAGCGTCGGTCAGTCGTTCGTCCGGCCCTCGAACCGGAGGGTCAGGTCCACCGATCCAGTCCCGTCTGCGTGACGCTCTCCTCGATGCGTTCGAAGCCGCGTTCGACCTCGCCGGCGGCGACGCCCCATTCGTCGGTAACGTACTCCCGTGCGGCCTCGAGATCCGGATCGAGCGTCGCGTCGAACGCGTAGTCGTCGGTGACGTTCGGGTCGCGAAAGAGCTGTCGGACCCGGTCGCCGTACTCGACGCTGTCGCCGCGTGCCTCGAGGACGCTCCAGAGATCGCCGTGCTCGGTGATTTCGGCGATTGCCGTCTTGGGGCCGATTCCCGAAACGCCCTCGTTGAAGTCCGTTCCGATGAGGATGGCCGCGTCGATCAACTGCTCGAGCGTCAACGCGTGGTGGTCGAGGGTGGCCTCGAGATCCATGAGTTCGGGATCGCCCTTGCTCGTCAACTGCCGTAGCGTCAGCGGCGCGCCGAACAGGAGGGCGTCGTAATCCTCGGACCCGACGTAGTCCGCGTCGCCCCGCCGGACCATGTGTGCGGCCTGCGCCTCACCCTCCGCGGGCGCTTCGACGATCGGCACGTCGAGCAGTCGGAGTAGCTCGCGGCTCGTCTCCTGGATCGTCGGCGTCAGCCGCTGGGTTCGGGATTCCAGTTGGGCGATCGCGACCTCGTCGCCCTCCTCGCGGGCGGCCTCGAGTTGCTCCTCGTAGGTTCGGCGCTGTTCGCGCCGGGACTCGATCTCGTCTTCCTTCAGCTCGGAGGGGCCGCCGTCGAAGACCATCACCGGCGTGATGTCGTTCTCGAAGAACTTCGGCAGCCCCTGAACGATGCCGACGAGGTTGGCGACCTCGGTGCCGTCCGCGGTCGTGTACGCCGCGCTGTCGGTCCATTTGACCGTCGTGGTCAGATACCGGTAGAGCCAGTTGTGCGCGTCGACGGCGACGACACCCTCGACCTCCGCGAAGGGGATCTCTTCGATAACGGCGATATCGCGTAAGGCAGCGTTTCCCATCGGCGACCACTTGGGCGGACTGGGATTTGAATCGTTGGCTTCGGCTGTCGTGTCCCGACGTCGCGTTCGAAATCGGCTGCGGTTCAGTCGGTTCGGTCCGCCGTCGCGGGCGGTCCACCGTTGCGTCTGGACTCGAGAAACCGCTCCTCGGCCTCCGAGAGGTCCCGTTCGCGAAACGCCGCGAGACCCGCCCGGTAGGCCTCGGCGGGAACGGTTCCGTCGTCGCCACGTTCGCCGTCCCCGTTCGGATCGGGATACTCGAGCACCAGTTCGGCGATTCCGGTCGTCTCGCCGGTGTATCCGAACCCCACCCGGTAACACGCCTCGTAGGCGAAGGGGTTGTTCACGGCGATCCGAAGGCGATCGTAGCCGCGTTCGAGCGCTCGTTCCCGGACGTGCTCGAGCAGTGCGGGTCCGATCCCCTCGCCGCGCCGCTTGCGCTCGACGGTGACATACCGCAACCACAGCGTCGATTCGTCGGTCCGGTCCTCGTTGAACGCGACGGCGGCGACGATCGTCCCGTTTTCGTCGCGGGCGACTGCCTTCCCGGTGTTCGTCATGACGAACTTGCCGGCGTAGCTGAACCGCTCGTGATCGAGGCGCAGTTTCGGCCCGTCCGGCGGCCAGCCCAGCAGTTCGTATTCGTAGGCCACGGCGGTCGTTCGGCCGCCCAGTACCTAAGCGTCACGTCCTCACGTTTGTCCCGGCAACGCGACTACACAGGATTCCTGCCGGACAAATCCTTTTGTTACCGTTGGTAGTAGGACGGCCCGCTATGAGCGCGGAGTCCGAAAACACGTCGACGATCGGCATCGGAAGCCGCAAGGGATGGCCCATCGGTGGCGCGCTCGGGGGGGCGATCGGTGCGGCCGCGTTCGGCGTCCTCATGTGGGCGCTGGATCCGGAGATCGTTTCGGTTGCGATCCCCGCGATCTACGGCCTAGACCCCGTCGGCGTCGTCGGCTGGGGGATCCACATCGCTCACGGCATCGTCCTCGGGCTGGTCTTCGGCTTTCTCATCACCCGACGGCCGATCCTCGGGATCGTCCAGACGAATCCCGAGACCGAAGCGCTCTCCCGAACCGGCCTCATGCTCCGGGTCGTCGGTGCCGGATTCGTCTTCGGGCTGGCGATCTGGGCGATCCTTCCGCTGCTCGTGCTGCCCGTCTGGCTCGAAACCATCGGAACCGGCGCGGCCGCCGACTTCCCCGGCGCTGCCGTCCAGAGCCTCGTCGGTCACGTGTTGTTCGGGACGGTCCTCGGGATCGTCTTCGCCGCCACGATCGATTTCGACGATCGGGCTGTCGACACGCCACTCGAGGCGTAACCCGTCCGATCGGGGCCACCGCTCGAAACCGACTTCGCCAGCACCGGGTCCGCAGTACGTCGTCTTTCATCGCCGAACAGTGCTCTTTCGCCCGTTCCGGGTCGAACCTGTCGGTCAGGTCCTCGGTACATTCTTTCGACGATCAGAACGACATGGAAATATCCGTCGAGGACGGGAACGCTATCGTGGCCGCCCTCGAGTCACCGCCCCGCCGTCCGCTCTTCCGGGTGGCTACTCGAGGCGATCGTACGCGGCAGTGATCGACTGTGGATCTTCTGACGTGATCGTCTCAGTCAGAAAATAACACTAATTTGTCTTGCCTGAGTCAAAGTCGAGGACATCGCTCTCCAGAGCACTGATCGGTGTGTGAGTCGGGAGTACGATCTCGAGCGGCCACTGCTCGAGAATATGGGGTGGCTGACTGTTACTGACTGGATCAATGACTTTCACGGTAATCTGCTTCCCAAGACACAGCGAATAACAGAAATTCCGAATTGTTCATTACCGAGAACTGTCTTGATAAGTAAATATATAGCTCCGGATGGACAAAGCCGTCGGCGATGGCTGGCGACGTGTGCGGGTGCAACCGTCGGGATGGCGACTCTCGCTGGCTGTAACGCGTTGAGCAACGACGGCGACAAGGCGACGGCCGACGCTTCGCCAGGCGGCGTCGAGGACGACGGCGATTATGGTCCGGGCGCTGTTTCGTTAAGCGTGAAAAGTGAGGCGGCACGATTTTGTGCTGGTCTATGGCAAAAATCGACCGCCTCAACGGTTGTAGCGACTGGATTGATTTGAGTTTTGTGGAGCGAGAGCGGACACCGCGTCGGCTAATGGAATTCGGTATGCGACTCCATCTCGCCGGCTTATCGCTTTCGAATACCGTTCGAGAATTAGAGAAGTTCGGTGTCCAACGCAGTCGCAAGGCGATCCATGACTGGGTTCACAAGTGCGATCTACAGCCGGCAGATGATGCGGATCCGAATCACGTCGCGCTCGACGAAACGGTGATTCAACTCGACGAACATCGCTATTGGCTGTACACTGCTGTCGATCCAGAAACGAACAAAATCCTCCATATTCGGCTGTATTCGACGACTACGACCGCGTTGACAGAACGGTTCTTGCAAGAACTTACTGAGAAACATGATCTCGACGATGCTGTGTTTCTCGTCGATGGAGCAAAACATCTTCAGACTGCACTCCGCCGATCTGGGCTCCGATTTCGATACGAAAAACATGGAAATCGGAACGCTGCTGAACGTGTCTTTCGTGGATAAAACGACGTACCTCTTCGTTCTCAAACTGTTTCAGTCACGCAAAACCGTCAACAGCAGAATCGTGGCTCCAAGCCTTCGCCGTCTGGCACAATGCTACAAACTAAACACGACCCATGTGTCTGAACAATATTTTTTCCCTCTAGGGTCATAGTCTCCATCAGCAACGGCTGGCACCGGTCCACCCTTCGAGATGACCGCACCTGGCATAAGTACGATGACCTCCGTATACGTCTCGAAGTTGATCGGTTCGTTCTTCCCGACCTGG
>NZ_HG315686.1:883914-898469 GCF_000455365.1 Halopiger djelfimassiliensis | reverse complement strand
AGTCGAGCGAACGTCATGAATCGACCTCGTTCGGTAGTACTGCCGATAGTTCTACCGGAGGACGACAGAAGCGAGTGTGACTGGAGTCGTTCATACAGTCCTGTTGTGGCTCCACGTATCTGTATTTAACTATGTGGTTTGTGGGGTGGGTTTAGGAAAATACGAAACAAGATGTACCTAGTATAGTACCGATAATTGATGTTTTATATGGTTATATCAGATGTATTCCTCGTTAATCGTCCGGGAAATCACATTCGTCCATATTTGTGTCAACATCGGGATCGAAGTCCGGTCCGATATGTTCCCATGTCGGCGAGCACGCTGTTTGTCCATTGATCTTCGGATCCGTGTCCCCAACTGACGGAATCGATCCCGTAGAGACGACGCCCCCCGGCATCGCTACGACGACTTCAGTTGTGCTTTCGAAGTCGATGGGTTCGTTCGAGCCGAGCTCGACCGTCTCACCGTCGTGTAACTCGACTTCGATCGGCCGGTGTTCCCGGACGTAGGTGAGTCGATCCGCATCCGCAGGGTCCCCGATCGTTGCACTGACCTCGAAGCGGGCATACTCTCCTTTGATCGTTTTCTCCCAGGAATTGATCTGGAGAAGCCAAAACGACGGCGGGACGGGTGTGACCGGGACACCCGGCCAAGGTGCCCGGTTGTTGCTTTGAATCGTCAATGGAACGTGTTCGGTTTCAGCATCGAAGTCGGTAATGGTCGCGTCTTCTGGTCGGACTGCTGGATCCTGATCCTCGGAAATGTTTTCGTGGGTCAGGTAGGTCGGAGATCCAGCGACTTCGTACTGTGCGTCGTCGAGTACTGGCGATCCCTCGATTTCCTCGTAACTGCGTTCGATATCCGCATTTAGAACATCTTGAGCGAATCCTAGGACCTCGTCTCCCGCATCGGTGGCCGGCCCACCCATATCGTCGATTTCCTCTTCTACATCTTCGACCCGATTCTCGTACTGATCGGCAATCGACTCGATATAGTGATACATTCGGTCGAAGTACGCCTTCCGGACTTGGGCCGTCAATAGCTCCCCAGGCGTCTCAAACGTATCTCCGGGGCCGTCGGCGGAAAGATTGCGATAGACGAAGTCATCCTCTACCGCTTCGATATGGTCAATTGCCCCCGAAATCGGCTTCGCATCCGAATCCAGCATTTCCGTCCGCTCTATGGTGTATGTGTTGTTTTCGTCTTCGATCCAGTCAGTAAACTCGTTGTGTGTCTGGTTGAGTTCCTCGTTCAGATCGTCCAATATCTTCTCCTCTTCGCTCATCGACTTCATATCACCCAGATCGTACGATTCCTGATAATCGGAATCGTCAGTGATCAACGCGTCCTCGAATTTGTCTTCGATATCGCTGGTAGAGTCGACATCTCCGCCGATTCCTGCGCCGTTCGTTTCTAGCGTGTCCTCGATCGATCCGTAGTACGTGAACCCGTCCGGTACGCCGACCGCGGAGTCGACGAACGGCGCGAAGAAGTTCGTACTTTTACCGATCTCGATTTCAATTCCCGGGTCTTTCTTTGGAGGGGCGACCTCGGACTCGTTCTTGATCGTATTGAACTTGTTTTCGACATCAACACTGGTCGTCGGAAGGTACCGATAATCGTAGTTGATGTCCGGATCGTTCTGGATCGGGAAATCGTCCTTGTACAGCCCCTCTTCGTAGAAGTCGTACTCGGCTTCGATTTCGAGATCTAGCTCTACCGTAACGTTTTCCGTTGGTGAACGTGTGACCTTTCTCTGTTCTCCGTAAGCGCTCGCGTTCGACGGGTCATCGTGTACCCACTTCTCGTCGGCTTCCACTTCAACCAGAGCGCGTGCGTCCATCTCGTGGATCGTCCGGTCGGTGGGATTCGGATACTCGTCGTGATTCGCGTTCACCTCGAGAACGTCCGCTATCTCTACGTCGAATTTCGTGTTCGTGTAATTGTAACTGGGCGAGGGGGCGGTTGGCGACGGGAGGCTGCCGCTCGAAGACGTGGAGACATCCCTTTCGACGTCGACATCGTAGAGTTCTTCGGTCATGCTCCGAATCGTTCTCGAGCTGTCATCGATCTCTGGCGGATCTTCGTCATCGTCGATCGTCTCTTCGACATCGTCCCGATACGTGTTCTCGACCTTGTCTATCGCGTCGTTCGTCCGATCCGCGAACATTTTGGCCTCGTCAAGATGGCCCGCGGCGTCATAGTATAAATACGACACCTCCGCAGCCTCGGCGATAGGGATCTCCTCTTCCTCGTTCATGACCTCCATCTCACCGAGCCCGTCCTGAATGAGCGTCGAGAGTTCCGGCATATCCGGGAGTTCGCCGGTCGCCTTATCACCGAACAGCCACTTCTGTACCTCACCGCCGTCGCAGAGTTGCTCCTCGATATCTATGCCTTTGTCTTCGACTTCGTCGGAATCGTTTTTCATTCCGAACTCGTCTCCGTCGACGATATCGGCAGTATCGTCATCGTTGCCACCGCCGGACATTGAATCACCGATTTGATATGCCATACAGATGTATCCGGGACGAAGCGTCCGCTCCGCGTACGGGTCCTGCGTTCCGAACACGTCCTCCTGGATTGAGAAAATCGCATGGTTTGCGAGCACCTCCGTGTGGTTCGGCTCGAGGACCCTTTCGAAGTCGTGATCGTCAGGGCTTCGCGTCGAGTGCATCCGATCCCAGCCGGACTTGAAGTACGCGAACGGATACAGCCGCGCCGCCATGTGCTGGCCGAGCCCCTCGAGTTCGGTGTCGAGTCCATCGTCGGCCTCTTCGAAGAACCCCTGATTGAGACGGTCCTCGTACTCCGTAGTGCGCTCGTTCAGTTGCATTACTGGCGATCCGACGGTTACTGTAACCGCTCTCGTCTCCGACGGGAGGTCCTTGCCGTCAACCTCGGCGTCGATCTCGACGTTTTGAATCGTCACTTCCAGCAGCCCCGGTTCAAGGTCAGTGGTGGGATCGTCACCGATCGTCAACTCCACCTCGTCGATCGCCTCGTCCGGCGAGAGGCCTTTGCCGCCGTTCTTGGAAACCTTCGGAATCGAAACCGTTGATTTGACGTCGGTGTTGACGTTTTGACCGGCTGAGGACAGACGGTCGTGTGCCTCAAGGTAGATAAGCAGTTTGAGGTAGTTCTTGAAGTTTTCATCCTGGTCATTGCTTACGCTGATAGCATCGATATCGCTCCCGCTCGCGTCGATGATCGGCGCACTGACCGCCTTGTGGCTCGCGTCGACAGCTGCCGACCGTAGCTCCGACTGTGCTGCAGTTTCACTCCGGTCCATGACCAGATCAGCGTCCTGATTGATCACTGGATCCGAGCGCTGTTCGAGCGCTCCGATGATCCCGATGCTTGCGACGAGCAGCAAAACGGCGATCATCGCGAACGGAATGCGAGCCCTGTCATCGTCCGCAATCGATACAGTCCGTGGATTGTGCTTTTTCCGCGTCATAGCTATCGCTTGGTAGCTTGTACCGTCAAGTCGACAGTCTCGACCGAAACGTACTCCTCGAGAAGTGGTGCTGCTGCCGCTTCGAAATCGTCTCTATGGCTGTGTGTCGCGTGTGTTTGATTCAGCTCATCGGAGATCGGATCATCCCGCATGTCGTCAGCGATCGTTTCAGCCAGCGCATCCGCGAGCTTGTCGTTTGCTTCTCCGGTATTCGGATTAGTACCACTGATATCCTCATTGATGTCCTCCTTGAGATTGTCGTCACCGAACGCCAGTGCGAGTTTTCGATAGTCGTATTTCGTTACGGAGTTCTCGGTGAGTGTCGACTCCAAGGTGTACTGGGTCTCAGCGACCGGGAACATCGCTTCGACGATCACGTCAGCAAGCGCATTGGCGGCACCATCGACGCCGTCACCGCTGGATTCCCTTGCTTTGTAGAACTCTCCTGCGATTTCCTCATGGTCGGCACCTGCCATCTTCGTCGAGACGGTTACGCTCGTACTCGAGACGTCCGCCGTCTGTGATGGTTGCTCGCCGGTAGTTGCCGTGCCGCGGATCGAACTGTTCTCGTACGGTTCCCACGTTGCGACGGCGTATACGGAATCATCCGAACCGACCAACTGTCCCTGGATAGCGGCGTCGACTGATCGTTCCACTTCGTCGGCGTATGCGAGTGGCTCGTGACCGTCGATTTCGATATTTACGATCGCTGCCTCGGCTAACAACGCGCTTGCCGCATCGTACGTCGTGACCCGATACAACTCCGGGTTTTCTTTAGGTTCGAGACCTTCCGGAACGTCGAAATGGTCGCTGTCGATCGGTGCCTGGCCCGACTCGTTCTCGTTTGTCATATCGTACGTAATCGTCACAGTCGACCCAGAAAGCGTCTGATAGGCCCGATCCGCACGGTCGTCATCGATCGAATCATCGTCACTATGGAGATAGACACCAATCATCAACACGCATCCACTGATGATCAGCAGCGCCAGCGAAACGTCCATTACCGTCGAAATCGCTCGATTATGTCTCACCATACTGTCACCCGGAGTGTTCCGGAGCGGACATCAGCTTCGTTCTCTACGGCGACCGGAATCGACTGAGTCGCGACGGATGCATCGTCGGGTGGTCCATTTTCCTCGATATACTGCTCAAGCTCGGCAACATCGGAGGCGTCCGTCTCGTCTGGATATCCTGACGGGAACGCAGCCTCGGCGACGACTCGCTCTTTCTTTTCGTCGATTGCGGTCACACTCACGTATACCGTCGCACCCGCTGGAAGCGATTTGTCCGTAACGAGGGAGTCGATGTCGTTGGCGTTGTCATGAGTGTGGAACACGCCGTCGTCCTCAATCTCGTCCCAGATCCGATCGATCGTCTGATCTGCCGTCGCTTGCTCGCTGGTTCCCGGAAGAACACCCTGAAGATACACTGCATAGATACCGATACCGATGACCAGCATCGAGACCGCTATGATCGCCGCAAAGGGCTCGGTCTGGGCTCTAGACGATAACGAGTGTGACATAATAGTTCCCTCCATCATTCAGGCCAATTATCGAGTGGTCGTGGTCGAACTCGGCCTCACGCTCGATCTCGTTGTCCCAGTTGTGTGTCTCACCGATCTCGAGATCATCGGACTCCCACGTCTCCTCCGGCAACTCGCCGTCCTCTTCGAATTCGACTTCGAACTTGACGGGTTCTGCAGCAGGTTGCTTCGCTGTTGAGGATTTGATTTCGAGAGTGATTTCACCCGAACCATCCTCAAACGTCTTTTCCTTCTCCTCGTCGAACGTACTCCAACCGGCGTAGTCGCCTTCGACATAGAAGCGAACCGATCTGTCTTCGACACCATCATATTTTAGCGTCACCTCTCGGATGTTCTCTCCCCTAATCCTCGGTTCAGCTGGCAAATAGGCAGTTTTTGTAACCTTTATCTTAGCTTCTTCTGACAGTGGCTCGATCTCATCGATTCCAGCGTCGACAACGATCTGTCGGGAGAGAAGTTCTCCGTTCGCGGGGAGTGGCTCACCGGTGTTGTCGTCGAACGCTTCCTCGACATCCTCCGTAAAAACCTGAAACGCGTGCGTATCCGGGTCCGACAGTTCTTTTTTATACTCCTCCTCGAACGTGGATCCGTACACGAGGTTCTCTAACCGTTCGTGTCCGTTCACCGGGACGGCAATCCCGTACGAGAAACTCGCGTGGGATGTCCCGTGATCGTTCTCCATCGTGATCGTCTCACGGTTGATCGTCACTACATCTGCGTCGTGCTCGTAGGAGGCACTAGCGGAGTAGTCGCTTCCGGTTGTTCCTTCGATCGTGTTGGCTGCTTCGTTGGCATCCGGAGGCGGTCCCGTCGAGACTCCCAGCGCAAGCCCCGCAAGCGCGACACTGATGATCGCTACTGCGAGATAAACGTACCACGCATCAACCGGGGCCTCCAGGTCCATACCGCATCTGTCTTCCCGTTGCTATATAAACTTCAACAGATGAATTATGTTCCACAGGGGGTTATCCAATAGGTTTGGAAGGGGGCAAAGTAGACGAGGTGAAGGCGACACTGATCCTCAATCAGGCCGGGTTGAGCAGCACGACGTCGATCAATCCGACGGTCAGCACGAAGAGGAGCATTGACGAGACGAGGGTCCGGCCGATGTGGTATCCGAATAGCGTCCGGTCCATACCGTACCGGAGTGCGTACGACAACGGCGTCAGAATAAACGCCAACATAATCAGGTAGACGGCCACGACGATTCCAAGCTGGTCGGTTGCAAGTGTGGTCGCCTCACCAAACCCTTCGGCAACGTTGATATCTTCGGCGGAAAGCATATCTGCCATCCCAACAGTTGCACCGCCGATCATCGGTCCGAAGTACGCAGCAGTGTTATCAAGTGTACTTGTCACTCTCATTAGGGCGCGTTTCGTCTCGGATTCGACCTCCTCGAGTTCTTCCAGATGGTCAGCCATCGAGACGATGGCCCGGCCGGCCGGTTTTCCTTCCTCACCGGCGATCGCGAGCAGTGCTGCCATGCTACGGGCTCGCTGGCTCGGAACGTCGCGCAACGCACCATAGGTTCCGAGGAACGCTTCCTCGACGCTGGTGTGGAGTCGGCGCTGGACACCGGCGGCGTGCTCGAATACTTCGCCGGTCTCGGCAGGGACACGATCGGCAGCGAGATCGATTGCGGACTCGACGGATTCTCCCTCAGCGACCTGTCGGCCGACGATGTACAGCGCGTCGGTCAGGTTCTCTTCCACGTCCCGAACGTAGTTTCGGATCTGAAGGATCGGACTATAGACTGCAAGTAGTGCCGTACCGAGACCGACACCAAATCCGACGATTTCGGAGAGATACGCGGGACCAATGGCTTCGACGATGGCGTAGACTACACCGCCGGCGAGAAGCCCCCATCCGGTTCGGAGCCAGAGTCTGTCGGGAAGATCGGGGTGATCACGCTCGATTTTCGGCGGCGGAAACGCAACCGGTCGACGAACAAGCAACCACAGTGCAGCACCGATTAGCGAAGCCGGTAACACGATATTGTACAGAAGGACGAACATCCAGATGTTGAGTTGAATCTCTGCTAGCGGCGCGGCGGGGACGAGTGCGATCAGCGCCAGCGGCAGAAGGATACCGAACGCGAAGAGCATAGTGGTCGGTGCTCTAATCGACGCCGTGAACTCGGCCATCTGGCTCCGCGTTCCGTCCAGGATGGCAGACAATGCCCGGTCAAGAGTCCGTCCGCGTTCTCCCTCGGGAGCGTCCTGGGCAGTCGCCAGAAGTGTCGAGGAACGCCGAAGCGCCGGGAAGTACTCCGACCATTCTTCGGAGAACGACAGCAGTCCAGCATGCGGTGTTCCTTTCGACCGGTTGAAATGAGCACCGAGGTTTCGAGCGAGTGGTCCGTTACCGGTTTGTGCAGCGAACCGGACGGCATTTTCCAGCGAGGGTTGGATCTGCATCCGCAACACTGCACGGCCGATGAGATTCGGCGTATCTCCGAGTGCTTCCGTTCGACGGAAGGCCGCGATCAGGTGCGGTGCCGAGTGAACCCCATGAATCGACGCAAGCGATGCCGTGAGTACGAACACCGCAATGAACAGCACGGGTACGTTAAACAACAACAGTGGGAGCGGGACGACTGCACCGAGCAATCCTGCACCGTATCCAGCTCTAATGACCGTCTCGGCGTCGTAGGGTGCATTGATAAACCGAACCGAATCGACGAGGTCATCGCTCGCTTCGACATCGTACGGATAGAGTTTAGCGAGACCACGGACGACCGTCGTATGAAGTGTCACGTTTTTACCCCCGGTCAGTGTAGGATGCAGCAACTTCGTCCGGCGAAACCCGCCCGTCATCGGCAAGAGTCTTCATCAATTCCGTGCGATCGGCAATCGCTTGCCTGACGTCCGCGTACTCTTCGGTCGGGCCCGCCATCGCATTGACGAACCGGCTCTCACCACGATCGATACGCCCAGTCGGAACAGCTTGAGTTTCATCGAGTTCATAGAGCGGTTCAAACCAGATGTCATCGCCGTCTCCGAGGACTTCCTCAACGCGAGCGACGCGGCGGCTACGGCCGCTGGGTGTCCGATACGCCTGAACCGTGATAACCAGATCAGTTGCGCTAAATGACGACGGTTCGACCTTGAGGTCGGAGACGACGCGTTCGTAGACCTCAGCGGCACCATCCCCGTGAATGGTCCCGAGGACCGCGTTCGCGTTTGCACCAACGCGCATTGCCTCGTAGAGGACGCGGGCTTCTTCACCACGAATCTCACCGACGACCAGTGCGCCATCTCCGAGTCGAAGCGCCGTTCGCAATGCATCGGCCGGCGAAATCTCCGGACCATCTCCGGTTCCTGTTCGCAGTGCCTGTACGTCCCGACCGACCGACTGGAGCGGCCCGACCGGCAGTTCCGGCGTGTCCTCAATGATTACCGTACGAGTATCCGGTGTCACCTCGTAGAGCAACGTTCCAAGCAGCGTCGTTTTCCCGGATCCACGAGTACCCGCGATCAACGTCGCAGCGTTTCGCTCGATTGCTGTCGAAAGAAAGCCTGCGACCTCCGCTGGCATTGTTCCGTTAGCGACAAGCGCCGGCAGCGTAAACCGGTCGTCGGCCTGCTCACGGAAGGCAAACCCGATACCGTCCGCAACCGGGTCGGTAACACCGGCGATCCGAAGCCCACGACCGTTCGCCAGCGATGCCGTCGCGTCGATCGTCGGCTTCGCACGCGAGAACGCGCGGCCGCTGGTTCGCCTGACTCGAGACGCCAACGCTTTCGCACCGGTCTCGGTGAGATGGACGTTCGTCTCCATGGCTTCCCCGTCCAGTTCGACTCGGAGGGGGTTATCCGTCACTGGGGACGTAACGTAGACATCGGTTACCTCCGGGTCGGCAAACAGATCCTCCAGAATGCCGTAGCCGTCGGTGTGTTTCTCCAGTACGGTGGTCAGCGTCGGATCGACCGGTTCATCCGAGACGAATTCGATCGCCCGCGACGCGGCACGGTCACCTTCGACCCAGCCCTCCGCGATGGCTTCGTATCCGTCGACGATCAGCTCCCGCTCTTCAGACGCAAACGAAAGATCGACGATATCAAGCGCGTATAGCGGGAGCTGGTCCTCACGCTCGTAGATTCGTGCCGTGCTGCCGGTTTCAATCTCCCTCACATCGACGAGCCGTGCATTGCCCTCGATCGACTGTTCAACGTAGTAATACGCGATTTGCAGTCCGACCAGGGGTGAAAACACGTCAGAGTACTCCTCAACACCAGTGACAGCGTCCAATAGCCCCGATTCGATCGCGATGTCTCCGATAGCATCGACCCGTGTCTCGAGCCCCGCGGCTCCATCGATCGGATCTCGAGCGACCTCCCGAGCGAGTACCTCATCGCGAGTCCCGATTAGTTCGACGAACCGTCCGGCAGCACCGAGAAACTCCGTGTCGTCTGCCCCATACCGGTATTTCATACCGTTCGAGTGGACGACAATCGCCTCCGCTTCACGATCCGCCAACCTCTCGACGACCGAGTGCCGACAGTCCGGCGACTCCACGAGGTTTCCGTTGCACTCCGATGCGTCGACAACGAGCGTCCGATCATCGAACTCGAGTTCGCAGTCACACCGGCTTTCCAGTTTCTCGTCGCCGAATAGCCCGCTGAGGCCGATCCCCGAGAGGAAATCCTGCACCGTTCGCTCGGCCTCGTCCAATGCCATACTCAATCTGGCATCCCCTTCCGGTTTAAAATTATACAACAGGGACGGTAACGACCGTTCCACATTCAGTTACCCAGTTGCGAGGAACACCAGTGGACGGAAGCCATTATCGAGAGTCAGTTGTTAGGCGGTCCGCTATTCAGGTGGCTCTGCGACTACGACTGGATTACCGTCCTCGTCCGGCAAAAGAACGAGCCTGAGCTGCTGTGTTCCGGTGCCATTGATCTCCGTTGTCCGGTTATCAGCCGGGTCACGGTAGACGATACGCTGCTCGATGATTTCCTGATTTCTCGTACCGTCATCGAGAACGTATTTCGCGATGCTTGCGTCATTGTCGTCAACAGGTTTGATCTCGAAATGTGAGACTCCTTCCGTCGTCAACGAACCTGCTGGTATCGACAGTTCGACTACCCGCTGTGGATCGGGATGATTCGCCGGGGACAGTTCCTCGTCTTCGGAAAGTTCGATTGCTGCCTCTTCGATATCGGAGATCGCGGTCTGTAGCTCCCGTTCGGTGTTGTCGCTTGCTCCCGCATCGATTGCGATCCCCGCCAGTCCGAGAAGCGCGACTGTCAATAGCACCGCCAGAACGTACCGGATCATGAAAGCCGGGACCGAAGCGAACCGAACAACCCGTCTCCGTTTTCGTCCTGACCGTTGGTGTTATCCGTTTGGGCAGAGGCACGCTTCTGCTTGCCTTCGCTTTCGTCTTCACCACCGAGTGCCGAGTCGACTGTCTCCTGACTCGCGGACGATACCGGTCGGTCCATTCCATCGTCGACGATCGAACGTGACTCCGTGTCACTGTCGACGATCTCTTTAACCGACTGCTCTGGAGTTAGTTCCTCGTTGTTAGTCGACTCGTACTCGAAGACTGCGCCCTTCTCTTCCGTTCCCATCTCGGTGTTACCCGTCCCGCCGTCCGCATCTGCATCGTCTGTTAGTTCGTCCTCAAGAATTCCACCCTTCAGGTCATCGATCTCAACTTCGAGCGCCTCGATGCGGCGTTCGAGTCGATCGACAGTTGCGATTGCGGAGGCTGCCTGTTGTTCGACATCGTCGTTGATCGACTCGACGTTACCCACGTAGCCCTCGATCGATTGAACGGCCGCCTCGAGGTCAGCGATGCGTTGTTCCTGTTCGTCAACGCGGGCTTCGAGTTCGGAGACTGTCTCTACCACCGAAGTCAACTCCGTGAGTTCGTCGAGCGTCACGTCACCGTCAACGACGACTCGTTCGACGGCTGACAGGCGTTGGTCGAGTCGGTCGATATCGGTCATATCTTTGCTTTCTGCCCGTTCACATTTAAATTTCGACAGCAGTGTGGGGAGTCGACTTGTGACTGTGACTCACGGTAAGCCGTCTAATCGAGGTCCGCCATTTCACGCGCGCTCGGACTTCCACCACCGTGTGGCGTATCACGGAACCTGATCTGGGCGGCATGGATCGTCTCGGTTGCGTCGTCGATCACGACCACTTCGCCGGGTTCGGTCGGCAGTCGCTCATCGAGCGATTCGTTCATGTACGTCGGCTGGGCCGAATCCAGTGCCGCTAAATCGGCCTCCGCGGTCAGCCGATGGGAAATCAGTACGTCCGACTGTGAGATCGCAGTATCCGAAACTGAACTCGGACGCTGGGTTGCGAGAACGAGGCTGACACCCGGTGCACGTCCGCGCGTAAGAATCGTATGTAGGGCCGACTCCGAGACGCCGTCGAAGAACGTATGTGCCTCGTCGATCAGTAGCCATGGGAGTCGGTCGATCGTCTCATCAACGCGTGCACGATAGAGCGCTTCCCCGATACCTCGGCAGACAGCGTTCATCGGCGCGGCGTCGAGTCCGGAGACGTCGACGACGGAGATGGCCGTGCTGGCAAGGTCGTTGGCGTCGAGTCCGTCCGGATCGAACACGCCCCAGGAATCGGCGAGGTTGACGTGGTTAGTCGCGGCGCGCTTGTCAGTATCCGGCGCGTCAGTGGCCTCGATGTGGCGGCGCATTTCATCGAGCGTTCGTGTTTCTTGGGCAGCCTGCCAGACGAGACCACCAGCACCGCTCTCGGGTGAAAGCCCAAGCAGGGAACACCACGAACGCGGGTCGAGAGTGGCCGCGGAAACCGCCGGTTCGTCAACGACTTCGACTGGAACCGGCTCACCTTCCGCAGGTTCGGCGAGCGTCGAGAATACCCCCATCGGGTCGATAATCGTCGGCGCAACACCGGGTGCGCGTGCGAGTTCCTCGGCGACGACGCCCATGGTGAACGACTTTCCGTAGCCGCGTTTACCGACGATCAGCATCGCGTGGGGGCCATCGAGGTCGATATGCAATTCGGCACCCTCGCTGCCGTCCAGCGCACGGTACCGCCCGAGATACCCTGCCTGTGTCGTCTCAGCGTCGGATCCGCGCCCGATAACGAAGCTCATAGGCGTAGTTGTCCCTCCATTGCACTTGAACCTTCGATCCAAAGTTTAAGTCAGATGGCGAATCCAACTAAGGTATGCGCTCAAAGCAACGAACGAAATCAGGGGGTTCCCCCTCGAGAACGAAGCGTTCGTTCGTCGATGACCACCGTGCGATCGAAGGCCTGCCGATCAGACTCGTGATCGCGCTGATCGTCGGCGTCATGTCGTTGGGAATCATGCTACAGATCCTCGGCGGGATTGGAACGTTCGAGGGCGATACTGAAGTAGATGTAGCGTTTCAGAATGACACCGTAGAAGTAGGCGGAAATGACAATAAATTCACTGTCTCTGTGGTTGATGAGGAGGGGAATGAAGTTAATGATGCAACGCTCGTAGCGAAACCGGGAACAGCACACATGGACGACGCTATTGTAGAGGGTACTGGTAGTGACGACAATTCAGTCACTTTCGACTTCACTAACGAAAACCTAGAACTGCCACCGGACCAACATACCGGGACGATTGAGTTTGACGTGAAACCCCCAACTGGTACGAATTGGGCAGACGACGAGCCAAACGACGAATTGCTTGTAGTCGACTGAGCAGCTCGCACGTTCATTTTATATAATATAATCAATCAGAAAAGGATATATATCTATGAGAAGCACTTGTAGTAAAATGCTGAATAAAAAGGTCGATCTGGCGCTATTGTTCTGTATAATGGCCGCAGCCGGGCTCGTATTCATCAGCCCTGCCGCTGCTTCCGAAGGGGCTTCCCTGAGCGATCTGGACGGAGAGGGAACGGAAGCGAATCCGTACGTGATTACGGACGTCGAGGAACTGCAGGCGATGGAACAGGATCTCGAGGCGCATTACGTGCTCGGAAACGATATCGACGCCAGCGAGACTGAATCATGGAACAGTGGCGCTGGATTCAAGCCGATCGGCGATCGGGAACACGGTGATCGGCACGAAACACCGTTTAGCGGGACGTTCGATGGGCAGGGACACACGATCACCGGCCTTACTATAGAGCGGTCCCAGTCGGGTCTTGGACTCTTTGGCGGGAACGATGGGACCATCAGCGACGTAACTATCGAGGACGCCGAGGTTCGGACTCCTGATATTAGATCCGGAATCCTAGTTGGAGAAAATTACGGTGAGATAAAACGCGTGTATACGTCCGGGTACGTTGAGGCAAGGGACGAGGTTGGTGGTATCGCAGGTGAGGGAACTCATGGCGGTTTGATACAGCAGTCAAAAAGCAGCGCCACCGTCTCTGCCGATGACCGGGCAGGCGGATTGGTTGGTGAGAACAGGGACGGACACAAGGTCAGTGAATCATATTCGACTGGAGAAGCATATGCGACTGGAGAAGAGATCGCAGATGAACTCGCTGGCGGCCTCGTCGGCCGGCATACTGCCGGAGCAGAGATTCGGAACTCCTATGCTGCTGCTACGGTAACAGATGGCAAGGCAGCGGGTGCATTGATAGGTCGTCATAATGCACACGTCTCCGACGTGTACGCCGTTGGTGAGATCACTCACTCCGGCGAAAATCTCGGAGGGATAGCCGGGGATACGAAGGACGAAGCATCGATGAACACAGGCTACTGGAATACGGAAACCACCCATCAGATCGTGGGGGCCTCAGACAAGAACTTCGGGACTGGTCTCGAGACAGACGAGATGACCGGAGCCGCCGCGAAACGTTCCATGGACCTCGACTTCGACAACTACTGGACTGCCACCGACGAGTATCCGGTGCTCCAGTGGCAGGTTCAGGACGTCGACCTGCAGGTCAGCCAGCCCGCGATCGGCGAAGGTGAAACGACGTCGGTGACGGTCGAACTCACGCTCGAGGACGGGTCGACGGTAACGGCGACGGAGGTCGCCGACTACGACTCCGAGGCGGCGGTCGCGGCCGTCTCCGACGGGCGTCTCGAGGCGAAGTCGACCGGGCAAACTGAATTGACGGCGACGGTCGCCGGAACCAGCGATTCGGCGACGGTTGAAGTCCTCGAGCCGCCGAGCATCGAGTTCAGCGGGGCGGAGTTCGAGTCGATGGCGGCCGTCGAGGGCGCGACCGTCGAGGCGACGGTGAGCTACGAGAACACCGGCGGTCCGGGCTCGGAAACCGCCACGGTCACCGTCGACGGCGAGGAAGTCGCCTCGACGACTGTCGCGGTCGACGCCGACGGCGAAACCACCGAGACGATTAGCTGGACCGCCGCCGAAAGCGGCACCGTCGCGGTCGGCGACGAGGAACTCGGCGACCTCACCGTCGTCGAACCCGGCACCGTCTCCCTCGAGTCGCTCTCACTGCCCGAGGAGGCCGCCGCGGAAAGCGAGTACGGGATCGACCTCGAGTTCAGCAACGAGGCTGACCAGCCGATCACGGAGACGGTCGAACTCCGGATCGACGGCGACCACGTCGCAGACGAGACCGTCACCGTCGACGCCGGCGGCTCGAA
>NZ_HG315686.1:753887-883888 GCF_000455365.1 Halopiger djelfimassiliensis | reverse complement strand
GACCGTCTCCGTCTCCGAGACGAGCGACGGCGACGACGGTCTTCCCGGCTTCGGGCCTGCGGTCGCACTCATCGCGATCGTAGCTGCTATTGGTGTCGCCGTTGTTCGACGCCAGTAGAAGAGTTACCGCAGTACCCGGTGTTCCTTTTCGAACGCAGTAAAAGCAGCTCAGAGAGTATCAGGGCGCTCTGAGAGCCGCCGCTGTGCACGCTCAAGCCGATCTGCGACCGCTTCATACGCCTCGACTGCCTGTGCGTCTAGCGCATAGTCGCGGACAGGAGTCCACTTCGCCTGCGCATCGGCAACTGCATCTTGTTGTTCGACGATCGTTACTTCGACACCAAGCGTCCGTCCGATCCGGTCTGCGAGGTCATCGTGAGTCTCGCAATCGGCCTTGTTTAAAACAGCGGCAGCGACTGGGGTCCGGAGATCTTCCGAGAGTTCATAGGTCCGAAACGCGTCGACCAGTGCGGTCTCAGCCGGTGTTGTAACGAGTACCGCGAGGTCAGCACTTCGAAGTTCGATACCGACATCGCGGGCGAGTCCGGCCGGGCAGTCGACGACGACGTGTTCCCACTCCCGCTCGAGACGCTCGAGCACTTGATCGAGGTGTTCCAGCTTCGATGCACGGGCACCCGAGAGCGTTCGCCCGCAGGGTAAGATCGAGACCTGACCGACATCTTCGACTGCCGCGGGCGGGTCGACGCGGCCGGCGAGCACGTCGTGAAGATCGGGACCGGTGCCGGGCGGAAGGTCAGCAGCCGTCAGGTCCGCGTCAACGACGACGGCGTTGAGTTCGCGTCCGAGATTCCACGACGTGGTCGATTTACCGATCCCACCCTTTCCACCGGTGACGGCGACGATCATGGATTGCGCTCGAGCACCTCGCTCGTCGGACACCAGCCATCGAGATCGGCAAGCACCTCCGAGGGTGACGTTACGGAGTCATCACTCCTGTGACGCTCGCTCGAGACAACTTCCACGAGAGGCTCGGTCGGCGGCTCCGGGCTCGCGAACCCGACACCGCGGCGTCGGCCAGGACGGATCGTCGTTTCCCAGATCCCATCGTCCCACCGTGGATCGATGACACCGTCTCGTTGTGGCGGCCAGACGGGACCATCGAGACAGCATCGTAGACGAACTGTCTGTGGCGTCGAGTGTGTATTCGCAACGACCACCCGCACCGTCGTAATCCCCCTCGTTCGTTCGGCATTCGTTTCAACCGACACCATAACGATACTATATTCGTGACACAATTTAAACTTCTACATCAACTCGCCTGAAATCTCGTCAGTGACGGCGGAATCGAACGCAGTCAAATCGGTCGGCGTGACAAGTAGCCAGAGTTCGTCCCCGCTTTGGAGCGTCTCGTTGTCCTCGGGAAGCGGGAACAGTTCGTCGTTGCGATCGAGAACGAGTACTCGTCCGGGTAGCCAGCCGACGAACTCGCCCGCGAGCGGGCCATCAGAATCGACCGTCAAAGTGATGATCGTCTCATCGGCTGTTCGGAGCGTCGATGCAAACTCGTAACCATCGGTCGGTTCGTCAGGATGTGTGACCAGTCGGTAGCGCTCGTCAGCGGAGAGTTCGGACGCATGTTCGGCGTCGACGATTACGGTCGCGACTGATCCGTTGGTCGTTCGGAGTGTTCCTGTTGCGACGAGTTGTCCGCCCTCTTCCGTTCCGTCCGTCGACCAGATTTCGATCGGATCGCCGAGGCTCGCATTCGGCGCGGGGTCGCCTCGGATCGCGATACCGACTGTTTTCGGAGGAAGCATCGATCCTAGCCCGGAGGAGTTACGACCGACAAGGACGCGATCAACGGCACCGTCCTCGTCCATCGTTACGTCGGCATAACTGACCTCGTAGTCGCGCTCGATGTGTCGCTCGAGTCGTTCGCGTCGCTCCGCAGTGGACAGGCCGTGTGGAAGTCTGACTATCGTTTTCGAGAGCGCTCGGCGGACATCGGTATCGACCGAACGGTATCCCTCCGCATCGTCGATCGTGTCAGGTAACTCGAGATCGACACCGAGTCGGGCCGACCGGACGGCCGCTGCTGCCTCGCCGCTTGCGTCAATTCTCGAGAGGCCGGTAACCTGACAGGCGATACGATCGCCGAGTCGGCTGCCAGCCGCTGCGACGGTCCCGCCGACTAAAAACGTCGCGAGCAGGTAGCCGGCGCTGGCCTGATGATCGAGTGGGACGTTCATAAGGAGCGTCCCCGAACTGAATATGGCGTACGACAGGTATCCTGCTACGGTCGAAAGACCGACAAGAACCGCGGTACCGGGCGGTGACGAGCGCGTCGTTTCCCACCGATATGCTCCCGAAACGAGCAAACTGACGACTGCCGCCAGCAGTGCCATACCGGTAATACCGATTGCAACCTCACGGCCCAAGCCAACGAGGTTCGCGACGGAGATCATTGTTCACTCACCTCTCGTGGGGAGCCGGCTACAAAGGCCCGTGTTAGGGTATCGGGAGCCGTGCGATCATCGGCAAATCGCCACTGGCCGTCACTACAGACACCGAGTGCTGTCTCTGGCTCGACCGAGTCATCGTCGGTCAACTTGACCGCGGTCACCGGCTGACCGGCGTCCTCTAAGAGCGCCGCTGCCTCGAATGCGTGGTTGTCACCGCTCGGGAGTACCTCAATGCGATGCTGAGAAGCATCGAGTAACTTCCCGGCATCAGTCGTTTTGACAACGACCGTGGCCCGCCCTTCTCCTCCATCGAAACCTGCGTCCGCACATCGACGATCGTCTGACGGAGAGGCGATGTCTTCATTCCCCGTATCGGTCGTGTCGGCTTCGCCGCCGATCGCAAGTACTTCGCCCTGAATAGTCTCGCCGTCAGCACTGATCGCAATGCTGTCACCCGGTTCGATCCCCGTCGGAAGCAGTCCAGTCACGGTTACGGCTCGGGAACCATCCGGAATCGTCGTCGCGACACCTTTGGCCGGGGGCGCGGCAGCGATCGTCGCTCGACCGCGTCCGTCGACGGAAACGTCGACCTGCGAAAGGTCGTATTCCGTCCGAAGACGCTGTTCAAGTCGCCGCTCCAGTTCGGCCAGTTGGAGATCGGCCGGGAATCGCCACGCTCCGTCCTCAAGAGCAGTTCGAAGCGCTGGCGACAGTGGTGGATATCC
Source organism: Halopiger djelfimassiliensis (assembly GCF_000455365.1). Lineage (GTDB taxonomy): Archaea > Halobacteriota > Halobacteria > Halobacteriales > Natrialbaceae > Halopiger_B > Halopiger_B djelfimassiliensis. The sequence goes on along the minus strand of NZ_HG315686.1, from coordinate 880,740 downwards.
TTCGAATTCACGGATTGCACCGGTTGGACGGATTGTCACTTGGCCCATAGCGTCGACGGAGTCGATTGCATCTGCGGACAGCGCTTTTCCCCTGACGATCGGTAACGTCCGATCCTTCGGGAGTTCACTCGCAATACGGTTTCCCTGACTCGTCGCGACGAGACCGAGTAGGCCTGCAACAACCGATGCCATCGCAAGCCGTTGTGCCTGTGAGAAACCCGCACTCGGATCGAAGATTCCCACGTAAACTCCGGTTCCGATCGACACTGGGATGACGACAAGGCCGGCGAGGACGGGCAGTGAACGCTCTTGGGTTATGGCGACGCCGATCGCGATCACTCCGATAACCAGTGCGGGGACGAAGCTAGTCAGTAACCCATACGAGATTCCGATCAATGATTCATAGGGAAGGGAAACCATCTCGAATCACCTCAATCGGACTTCGGTTGGGATTCGATTGGAGACATGCTATTCCCGCCGGCGAACTCGATCGGGATCGTCTCGGTAAATCCGGCATCCGGACGATACTTCGGTACCGATAGGTAATGTTCGACGTCGGAGCCACATCCGGGAGCAACGGTTTCGAGCTCGAACACCGCGTCAGCGACCCGAAGTGTCGCTGATCGGTTCCGCGAATCGTCGTCCACACAGTGCAAGATCGCGATACTGTCTGTTTCGACGAGCTGATCTTTGAGATCATTGAGGAACGAAACGTATGCTGAACGATCGTGTCGCTCGAGTTCGTTGACCGGATCAATGATCAGATTGGCCGTTTCGGGGAGTTTATCGATCAGCGTGAGCGCCTCATCCAGTCCCTCATCACCGGCGACACGTCTGATTGTCGGTGTTCCGGACCCGATTGATGTCGACTCAATTGCTCGACGAACGTTCTCCCGTGACTGCTCGGTAGAGAGATAGAGCGTTCCGCGGACGCCGGTAGCTCGATACAGGAGCTGTTCCGACTGGCTCGCGGGATCCGCCACGAGTGTGACGATGGTCCCGGCCGGAAGTCCTCCACCGAGCCGTCGATCGATCTCGTTGGTTCCCGTGGGGAGCCGATCACCAGCGTATTCCGGTGGTGCCCGGTCAGTTGGTGATTGTGTGGCCAACTGCTCGACGATTTCGTCGAAAGCTTGCGAAACCTCATCGTTCAACAGCGGTGATGGTCGCTCGGGCACACATCCGAGTACTGGGACACCCTCCCAGCGGGTCGCCGGTGTCGGGATCTCCGAACATTTGTTCAGAATGGCCCCATAGATGGGAGCGCCGAGTCGGCGAGCCATCTCAATCGTCGTTTCTGCAGCTTTCAGGCTCCGTTCGGTGTCCGATGCAACGATGACCACACCCTCGGCTTGACTCAATGGATCGACGACATCCGGTCCGGCACCGGAAGGACAGTCGATCAGTACTTGTCGCCCGTCAATATCGACATATTCCTCAAGCGAACTGAACTCGAACGACTGCGACGACTTGGGTGCAGGAACGACGCCGACATTGGGTTCCTGAGGATGTTGCTGTGCGATTTCCCGAAGGTCCCTCCCTTGATCGAGTACAGCAAGTGTTGGCTCACGGTCGAGATCGGTCATCACATGCAGGTTCGGGAGTTGTCTGTCCGCGTCGATGGCGATCGCGGGTGTGTCAGCCCGGGCGAACGCTTCGGCGAGTCCGAGCGTAACGGTGGACTTGCCACACCCTCCTTTCGATCCAGCGATGGCTATCATACCGCTATTGTTTTCGCCATCCTTTTTGAACTTAGACAGCACCCGGACGAACGATTCGACGCCGCATCGTTCGGCTGCTGGCACGAACTCACCACGATTCGAAGCGAACAGGGACGCCGTGGCTGCCGTTAGTACCCTCGAGCGACTGTCCAGTTCTCAGTCCGTCGTCAGCGGCGGATTCGCCGTTACCGTCAGGGCACGCTTGGAATAGACAACTGGTTGTACTGATCTGAAACGGTGACCGAAAAACCCTCTCGAGTACTTTCTCCGCCGTCCGTTCGTCGAGAAGTGCGCGGACCGGGATTTGAACCCGGGCCATGAGCTTGGAAGGCTCAGGTCCTACCACTAGACCATCCGCGCGCAGTTCCCGATTTCGGCTCCACGTTTAAGGCTCTTCCTTTTCCGATTGAGTATCTACTTGATACCAAGTATCGAACCGAACCGGTGGCGTGACGCTTGCCAACTCGAGCCGAAACCTGCTTCGCCCGAGGACGGCCCGTCGGGCCGTCGCTACCGGGCGGAACCAGGTCAGGAACGCGGGAAGCTAGGGGTTACTTCTCGAGGACTTCGCCGCCAGCGCCGACGGCGATATCGGTAGAGCCGCGGGCGACGGCCTGTAGGTTCTCGCCCGTGGGGGTGTCGATGACGGTCCACTCGCCGCTATCCAGTTCGAAGATCGCGCCGCCGCTGCCGACGGCGTAGCCGTGCCCGCTCTCGGTTTCGACGTCGAAGAGGTCGGCGTCGCCGAGACTCTCGGGGGTCCACTGGCTTCCGTCGTACTCGAAGATCGACGCGTTGCCGCCACAGACGGTGACGTCGTCGGCGGCGTCGCTGTCGAGGCCGTAGAACGTGACGTCGGCGTCCTCGATGCCGATCGGGTTCCAGGTGACGCCGTCGTCGGTGGCGAACACCCGGCCGTTCGTGTCGATGGCGTGGCCCGACCGGTCGTCGTAGAACTCGATCGCCGGCAGTCCGGCACCGCTGCCGGGAGCTTCGTACTCCCAGGTGCCTTCCGCGCCGTTGTCGAAGCTGTAGTGGATGGACCCGGAATCGTCGGCGACGTAGACGTCCGCGTCGCCCGCAGTGCCGGTGACGGCGACGTCGTTGAAGTTCGCCGTGTAATCGTTCGGTGCGGATCGGTCGATGAGGTTGCCGGTCGTGACGTCGTACTCGCCGACCGCGCCGCTCGCGCCGACGATCCAGAGTCGTTCGCCGTCGTCGGTCGTGTCCGCTCCGAGGAGGTCGTTCCCGTTGCCGGTGGGACCGCCCTGCAGGACGACCTCCCACCCGGCGTCGGTCCGTTCGATGACGAGGCCACCACACGCGACCGCGTGGGCGTTTGTCGCCGTGTGGGCGACGTCGGAGAGGCTGCTGTCGATCGGCGTCTCGGCGATCGTCCAGCCGTTACCGTCTGCGGAGACCGTCGCGGGGACGGTAGCTGCGGCAAGTGATGCGCCTGCGAACTTCAGCGCCGAACGTCGGGTGAAGCGCGTCATAGCGCATTCGGGGGTTCCAGGAGTGATAATCATAAAAGCTGGACCTTCTTTACACGATTAGTATCCATTTTGAACGTTTTATTCGGTTTGCGTAGCGGTGATATATCTATACAGATGGCGTAAAATACGGGCTGGGACAGTCGAAAATATCGTTTTGTTGCCTTCGGTAATATTTTTCGGAATGGATGGGGTTCGGGGCGCGTTACCTATTCGATCGCGAGAGCGGGACGTTCACCACGAGAGAACAGGTCGTATCGTAGACCAGCAAATATCCCAACCTGCGGTACGGGAAGCTCCGGCGTTCACGCCGGAGAGGATGTCACCCATCCGACTGCGGTCCAGCCACCGTCGCGTAACAGTTCCCGCTCGAGAGTTCCCACTCGCGGAGGGCGAGGTCGCTCTCGCGGATGTCGGTTTCGAACTCGTCGGGCGCGTAGATGTGGTAGAAACGGTCGACGGGTTCGCCGCCGGGGAGCGTCCACTCGACGGTCGTGTCGAATCCCTCCGTTCGCTCGAAGCGGTCGTGAGCGGTCGACCACGCGCTGACGAGCGCGCGGCCGCCGGGCGCGAGGACGCGGGCGAGTTCGTCGAGGCTCGCCCGGCGCGCACGCCGGGTCGGCAGGTGATGGAGCGTCGCGACGTAGACGGCGACGGCGACGCTATCGTCGGCGAGCGGGAGGGTCGCCGCATCGCCCTGGAGTAACGCGACGGCGAACTCCCGATCGGCGGCCCTCTCGCGTCCCGTCTCGAGCAACCCGCGGCTGACGTCGACGCCGACGACGCGCTCGAGACCCCCCTCGGCCAACAGCTGTGCGTGTCTGCAGTTTCCACAGCCGAGATCGAGGCCGACCGCGGGACCGTCGTGGCCGGTTGCACTGCTCGAGCGTCCTGCTGTACCGGCGTGTGCGTCGACGAACGCCTCGACCTCGGGCCAGGCGTACTCCCTCGTGGCGGCGAAGTGCGTCGCGATTCTGTCGTAGGTGTCACGGACTGCGGCGCGCCGAGTGCGGTCCGCGGTCTCGTCGGCGACGCGGTCCCGTCGATTCTGCTCCTCGACCATTGTCGGAAATCGTCGGAGGACGGGCAAAAACCGTTCGCAACGCCGTCGGACGACCGATGGTGGCTGTTCAGCGGCATCGGTTCGTTCCGCTGGGTGGACGGCTCGTCGCTGCTGTGCCGTTCCGGTGAACGAGCCCATTGTGCGTTACGTTCATACGGTGGGAGCGCTAACCGATGCGCACGGAATGAGGCGCGAGCACTTCACGTTAGATGTCAACAATGTCGACTGGGTCGAAACCGACGGTGAACCGAGCAAACCCTCGGTATCGATCGACTTTACCGGCCCGTCGACGATGCTTCGCGAGCGCCTTACCGGTCCCGACGGCGACGTCCTCGATGCCGGCGAGACGGACGTCGCCCTGCGGTTGCAGGAGCCGCTTGGAAGCGATGCCGCGGGCGTCGTGAGCGTCACGAACCGCATCACCGGCGAGTTCATTCTCGAACTCAACGAGGACGCCGACGACGTGTTGCGGTTTATTCGCGCGGCTCGGGGCTACGGCGAGGCGGCGAGCGACGACGGCCGCTACGAGGTCGAAATCACCCTCGACGGTGATCACTTCGTCAGCTACGACAAACGGACCTTCCTCGTCTACGACGACGAGGGGAACCTGCTCCGCCAGCACAGTCTGATCCCCAGCGGCGTCGAACTCTAGTTCCCGGCGGGTGGGAGGGGACCGGCAACTATAAGTGTTTTAGGAGTGCCTAAACCACATGTGCGCCCGCGGACGCCGGGGGGTTGATACATGGCGAACGGACAACTACTTACGACAGCGGCCGACGAACTGACCCGAGAGTCCGAATCATCGCCGTCGACGGACGATGTCGTACTCGAGCTCGAAAACGTAGCGAAACGCTACGGGAGCGAAGACGTGATCTCGGACCTGTCGTTGTCCGTCCACGACGGCGAGATCCTCACGTTGCTGGGCCCGTCAGGCTGTGGCAAGACCACGACGTTGCGGCTGATCGCCGGCCTGGAGAAACCCAACGGCGGACGCATCCGACTCGAGGACGATCCCGTCGCGGGCGACGGACAGTTCGTCCCGCCGGAGGACCGCGGCGTCGGCATCGTCTTTCAGGAGTTTGCCCTGTTTCCCCATCTGACCGCCCGCGAGAACGTCGCCTTCGGGCTTCGGGACTGGACCGAAACGGAACGAAAGCTACGAGTGGACGAACTGCTCGAACTCGTCGGTCTCGAGGATCACGGGGGGGATTACCCGGACGAACTCTCGGGCGGACAGCAACAACGCATCGCACTCGCCCGGTCGCTCGCGCCCGAACCAGAGATGCTGTTGCTCGACGAGCCGTTCTCGAACCTAGATGTCGACCTCCGTGTCGAGATGCGCGAGGAAGTCCGGCGGATCATCAAGGAAACGGGCGTCACTGCCATCTCCGTGACCCACGATCAGGAGGAGGCGCTGTCGATCTCCGATCGGGTCGCCGTGATGAACGACGGCGACGTCGAACAGATCGACACCCCCGAGCGGGTCTTTCAACAGCCCGAATCGCGGTTCGTCGCCGGCTTTCTCGGTCACGCCAGCTTTCTCTCCGGCGACGTCCACGGCGACCACGTCGATACCGCCATCGGGCGCGTGTTACGCGACGACGTCAACGGCCTCGCCGAACAGTACGACAGAACCGGGATCGACCTCCTCGTTCGTCCGGACGACGTAACCGCCTTCCCGGCCGACGACGCCGAAGCCAACGGCCGCGTCGTCTATCGACGCTATCTCGGCCCGACGGTTCTCTATCGGGTCGAGCTCGATTCCGGAGAAACCATCGAGTGTATGCACAATCACTCCGATCGGATCGACCTCGACGAGCGCGTCGCCGTCCGCGTTACGGCCGACCACGAACTCGCCTGGTTCCCCGCTGGCCAGCGAAACAGGGACGTTTCGGTCGCCGCCGACTGATTCTCGATCGTCGCGTTCGGCGACGGGCCGATCTCCGCGGTTGATAAACGGGCCGTAGTGTCCTGCTGACCGCTCCCAGCCCCGTTTTGGCATCGCTCGGCACACAACTCTTAAGCCGAGACCGTCCATACACCGGTGTATGCATAAAGACGAACTCCTCGAGCTCCACGAAGAACTCGTCGTCATTATGGAATACTTCTCCGAGCGCGAGGAGGTCGACGAGACTCTCTTCGATCCGTACCGACAGCTCGACGTCGATCCTTCCCACGTCCACAAATCGAAAAGCGAGCACAAACACGCCGTCTTCGTCCTCGGCAACGCCCTCGCCAGTGCGATGAGCGAAGACGAGTTCTCGAGTGCGGGCCGAATCGGCAAGCGCATGAAGGAGCTGGCCGAGGACGCCGAGTCGAAAATCTAGGCGAAACGTATTTGTTCCGGTTCCCGCTTGTTGAACTATGGACCCGCGCACGCAAGAGCGCGTCGAGCAGTGGGATTCTCGCCCGTTCAGTGGCGGTTACGATGGCCTTTCTGATCTCGCTGATAGTGGCTTTTCGGGAGCCGTCGCTGGGGGTGGTTCCTGGCTATTCATGCTCAACGGTCGCGTCGTCGGCGTCTTCGACGGCGAGATCGAGGACTTCGAGAGCGCTTCTGGAACCGTTTATCAGGCACCGCATCCGTCGTTGCCGTTGCTCTGTACCATGGAGGAACGCGGCGGCGAAACTCGAGCCAAATACTACACCAACGAGACGCCGCTCCGGGAGGTCGATCAAACGCTCCAGAGCGGTTCGTTCACCGGCTACATCGAACTGAGCGAGAACGTCCTCAGCGGCGACTACTACGCCGTTTACTACGGCGGGCGTCGGATGGCCGCGGCCTACATCGGGAACGCCGAGCGGCTGCTTACCGGCGAGGAGGCGTTCGAACGCGCCGCCGACGAAGTCGGCATCTACGAGGTCGTCGACGTCGAAATCGACGTCACCGATGTTCCCGGTGCCGACGAGAGCGACGCCCGGTCAACCGCCGGCACCGACTCCGCGTCGACCGACAGCGCCGGCGACTCCGCGAGCACCGAACCGGCCCCCGAGTCGACCGGATCCGGTGTCGAACCGATTGACATCTCGAGCGGCAGTCAGCCCGTTTCCAGCGAAGAACCCGAGGACTCCTCGAGTATTACGACGGCCACCGGAGTGACGTCGGAGCCGGAACCAACGGAAAGCATTACCAGAGATCCCAGCGACCCGTCGTCCGACCAGTCGACTGCCGACACGGAGGTATCGGAACCGAGCGTCGACATCCCGGAGCCGACGGAGACGGCCGCGGGAGCGACGGACGAGCCACACACGACCGGGACGGAGGCGGACCCGGACTCGACGGTCACCTCGAGTTCGAGTCCGGATCCGGCCGAGGTAGAGGCAGCAGCCGAAGAACTCGACCGGAAGGACATCTCCTGGGTCGAGGGCGAGGACGAACCCGAAACGGAGGCCGCCCGTGCCACGAAGTCGGCGGAGGCCGACGCCGAACGCGGTGGCGATCCGACCGAATCGGCTGCGGTAGACGGGACACAGGGCGGATCCGACGAGCAACTCGAAGAGCAGTTCGAAGAGGAAGAACAGTGGCGGGAGACGCGAAGCATCCCGTCGATCGATCCGGACAAGACCGACGCGACCGGTTCGGAAACGGCAGCCGGAACGGAGTCCGACCAGCGGGCTGGCACACGCCGAGCGGCAGGTTCAGGGTCCGGAACCGGTTCCCGAACCATCGAATCCGGAACCACGGCGTCGGAGGCTCGCGCGACCGGAGCGGCGTCGAACGCCCGACAGCAGCGCAGTTCGTCGTCCCGAGCCGAGTCCGGAACCGGCTCCGACGCCGGGCGGGCTGGTAACCGCAACCAGCAAACCGCAGCGCTCACACAGCGTATCGAACGCCTCGAGGAAAAGCGCGACGCGCTGGCGACGAAAGTCGAGGAGCTGGAGTCCGAGCGCGAACAGCTTCGAGCCGAAAATCAGGAGCTGTCCTCGACGGTCGAACGGCTTCGGGCGCGTATCGAAGAACTCGAGACCGAACTGGAACGGGCCCGTGACGGAGCGGGACCGCAGGGACCGTCGGGGGGGACCGAGCTTTCGCCCGCGGAGGCCCTTTCCGGGACGAACCTCTTCGTCCGATACGACTCGAAGAGTCAGCCGACCCTCGAGACGGCCCACGACGGCAACGCGGACCGCGAGGAGGTCGCGTCGAACCTCCGGCTCGAGCATCACACGGGATTCGACGCGGCGGACGTCGTCGTCGACGGACAATCGTACGAGGAGTTCCTCACTTCGTCGATGGAGTATCGGTTCGTCGACTGGCTCACGGAGATGGTCCTCTACGAGATCCGCGACACCGGCCACGCGGACGGGCTGGCCGACCTCTACGATGCGATCCCGCGGATCGACCGCGCCGAGCTTCAGGCGACGATCTCGCTCGAGGACGACGATACCGACGACGTTCCCGACGAGGTGACCTTCGACGTCGTCGCGTTCGACAAGATGGGGAACCCGCTGGTGCTTGCGACGCTCAACGACTCGCGGGAGCCGGCGACCCAGACGACCCTCGAGGAACTCGAGGAAGCGGCGTCGGCGGTCAAGGCGAACCATCCCGATCTCGCGGCGGCGATCGCGGTCACCTCGAGTTACTTCGAGCCCGGCGCACTCGAGGTCACGGAAGCGGCGACGAGTAGCGGCTTCCTCAGTCGGGGGTCGAAACTGAGTTACGTCAATCTCTCGCGCAAGCGGGGCTATCACCTCTGTCTGGTCGAGTCGCGCTCGGAAGGGTTCCACATGAACGTCCCCGAGCTGTAGACCCTCGGCGGCGGTTGCTCGTAAATCGGCCGTTCGTGGCCGATCCCAGAGATCAACGACGGGGACAGAACGCAGTCGCTCGGTGGAATCGAACTGACCGAGAAATCCGGAGGTCAGCGGTTCTCGGGGGAGTACTCCGAACGGTGACGCGGCGATAGATCAGTTTTCGACTTCGGCGACGTCTTCGATCTTCATGCCCTCGAGCTTGCCGATGATGTCGTCGAGTTTGCCGTCGAGTTCGTCCACGAATTCGACGGTGCGTTCGGTTTTGATCGCGCCCTGGCTGGAGGGTTCGATGAGGTTCTCTTCCTCGAGCACGCGGAGGGAGTAGCGGACCTTGTGATGCGGATAGCCCGTCTCGTTCGACATCTTGACGATCCCGATGGGTTCGTTTTCGATTACCATCTTCAGGACCTGGAGATGCCGTTCCAACATATCGACTTCCTTCTCAAGTCTGTCTATCATGGCATTTGTTAACTTGTCTTTGTGGCTTTTAAAGGTTACTCTCGAGAACTGAAACGACGGCGACGGCCACTCTCAACTCGATGGTTGTTCTTGAGAGTAGTTAACGCTTCCGTTTGCGGCGAAGCCGAGACGGGCCGGTTGCAACGGAGTAGCACCTGCCACCGGAAGGGGATTCGGATTCGAACCGGTCGCGGAGACCGCGTTTGGCTCCCGCCTCGGGTACTCACGGATTCGTGTTGGTTGTCGGGAATCGTCGGCCCGGGTATGCACGCTCGTGGACACTTCGGCGGTATCCGGTTCGCCAATACCGTAATCTGTTTATCGGCCCGGCAAGAATCCGCCGCTGTTATGACCGTCACAATCGTCGGGTCGCAACTCGGCGACGAAGGCAAGGGCGGCGTCGTCGACCTCTATGGCGACGCTGCCGACGTCGTCGTCCGGTATCAGGGCGGCGACAACGCCGGACACACCGTCGTTTACGACGGTGACACGTACAAACTATCGCTCGTTCCGTCGGGAGCCGTCCGGGGGAAGGTCGGTGTGCTCGGCAACGGGTGCGTCGTCAATCCCGAAACGCTGTTCGAGGAAATCGACACGCTTCGAGAGCGGGGGCTCGACCCGGACATTCGCGTGGCCGAGCGCGCACACGTTATCCTTCCCTATCATCGTGCCCTCGACGGGATCGAGGAATCGGAGAAAGACGACCTCGCCGCCGGAACGACCAAACGCGGGATCGGCCCAACCTACGAGGACAAGGCGGGCCGACGCGGCGTCCGGATCGGCGATCTGTTAGACCCCGACGTCCTCCGCGAACGCCTCGAGTACGTCGTCCCCCAGAAGAAGGCCCTCGCCGAAGAGGTCTTCGACGCTGAAACGGGCGAGGCGTTCGACATCGACTTCCTCTTCGAAACCTACCGCGAGTACGGAACCCGGCTCGCAGAGGAGGATATGACCGTCGACTGTGGCTCGTTCCTTCAGGAGCGCATCGACGCCGGCGACAACGTCATGCTCGAGGGTGCACAGGGGACGTCGCTCGATATCGATCACGGGGTCTACCCCTACGTCACCTCTTCGAACCCGACTGCGGGCGGCGCGACCGTCGGAACGGGACTTGGCCCGACCGTCGTCGGCGACGGCGAGGTCATCGGTATCGTCAAAGCCTACCTCTCGCGGGTCGGCACCGGTCCGCTCCCGACCGAACTCGGCGGCGTCGAGGGACAGACGCCCGGCTACGATCCCGACGCGGGTGCCGGCGACGACGAGGAGGAGCTGGCGACCTACATCCGCGATGAAGGCGGCGAATACGGCACCGTAACGGGCCGTCCCCGCCGCGTCGGCTGGCTCGATATGCCGATGTTGCGCCACGCCACCCGCGCGAACGGCTTTACGGGGCTTGCGATCAACCACATCGACGTCCTCGCCGGTCTGGACGAGGTCAAGGTCGGCCACAGCTACGAGTTCGACGGCGAGGAGATCTTCACTATGCCACCGACGACCGAACAGTGGGGACGCTGTGAGGCAACGTTCGAGACCTTCGAGGGCTGGGACGACGTCGACTGGAGCGACGTGGCCGACGAAGGGTACGATGCGATCCCCGAGAACGCCCGGACGTATCTCGAGTACATCAGCGACGAACTCGAGGTCCCGATCTACGCAGTTGGCGTCGGTCCCGGCCGCGAGGAAACCGTGGTCGTCGAAGACCCGTACGCGTAACCACCCGTCTAGGAGACGGGATAGATGAGCTGTTTTTGCGTTTCGGGCCAGTAAAACCGCCCGTCGTAGTAAATCGGTATCGACGCACCCGAGATGAACTCGTCGAGTTCGTCCTGTGCGACCTCGTAGGTGATCATTGCCGGGAGCAGGCGTTTTCGCTCCGGCCGGCTGCCTCGCCAGTGACCGCCGACCGGATCGACCGGGAACGGGACCGTTATCGCACGCACGTTTCCGTCCGCGTCCGTCGAGAGGGTGTGGACGGGCGACGGTTTCCACTTTGCAACGAACCGATGTGTGCCGTCCCCGACGACGCGTCCGCCGGCTCCGTTCGTTCCGTCGCTGGCACAGGCGTGGGCCGTCGCGAGGCTCTGGCCGTCCAACACCAGTTCGCCGATCGTCGTCGAGACGGAGCCGTCCACGGTCGACGGGAGGTCGGCACCGACGACGCCGGCGATGCTTCCCGTTTCGATCAGGTCGGTCGCTACCGCCCCGGAACGGGGGGAATCGAGTTGGAACAGTCCGACGTCGTTTTCGTCCAGCGTTGCCGGCGTCAGGTAGCCGTCCCGACACGCGAGACCCGAGCCGTCACAGTCGCCGACATAATGAAGGAAGTCGGCACCGTCGGCGAACGCCTCGGCCAGTTCCGCCCGCGTCGGGTCATCGATTCGCTCGACCGCGGGCGAGACGACATCGGATCGACGGGCGTACCTGTCCACGACGGTAGTTCGTCCCGACTCCGGCACGCGATCGGCCGCGAACACGACGGTGATCTCCCGCTCGTCGGAGCGTTGCTCGAGATCCGAGAGCCGGTTCTCGTACGCGCTCGGAAGCGCCGTAAACGTCGCATACGTCGACGAACCTCTCGTCCCATCGCTTGGTGCCTCGAGTTCGCCGTCTCCCAGCCGGCCACGAATCCATCGACACGTCGACAGCGGATCGGTTGCCGTGGAATCGCTCCGGCCCGGTCCGGGACACTCCGACGACTGCGACGAACTTCGGCCGTCGTGTTCCGAGGGAACGGTGATCGCGGCGATGTCGTACAACAGGTGTGGCAACACTGATACGTGATCGATCGACGGCGTGACGGCCATTCGATAGGGCCACTCCGGCAGGATTTCGTCCACGGTTGCGGTCGGCAATCCGAGGTAGTGGTCGATCCGTTCCGCGAGGGGACGGTCGACCCAGTTCTCGAGGTCGATACCGACGGCTTCGAGCCGTTCGTACTCCCTGACGGTCGGCTTTCCGGGATCGGCCCACGAGGACAGCAGATCGAGAAAGAACGCCCGCCGGAGGAGCGAGATCGCTTCCGTTGCGAGTCGGTCGCTCCCGTCGAACTCGTATCGAAGCCCGACCCGGGATGCGCGAAGAACGGGCGTTTCTACGTCACCCGTCCGGAGACGTGCACCGAGGTAGTACGCAAGCGGGGCCACGGGAAAGAGCGCCGACAGCCGTGACGGGACGACGAGTTCGATTCCGGTCTCCGGCGTCGCCTCACGGACCGGTTCGGGAATCCGCGTTTCGGAGCCGAACTCGATTAACGGCGGGTAGCCGCGGTAATTACGGTGCACGCGGTCCGCCGTGGTCGTCTCGATCGATGCGGTGAGATGGGAGAGCGCGGTCGCGACGCCGTCGGGCGACGGCTCGACGGTCAGCTCGTGGCGGGGGTAGTCGACGGGCGATTTGAACCCGAACGTGACCCGCGTCGGATGGCGAAACGATATCGTCAGCGGCCCACACGGCTGGTTTCGGATCGTCGCTTCCCCGTCGAACCGGAGGCGAACGAAAAGCGCGGAATCGAACCGACAGGCGTACTCCCCGTCGGGAAGCGCCAGCCGTTCGTTGTCCTCACCGGTGATGTTCGACTCCGCAAACCGCGTCGTTTCCGTCCCGCCGTCGGGATCGAGCGAGCCGTCGAGCCGGGAGATATCGACCAGATTCCGCATATCGTATCTGATCTCCGAGACTCTCCCGACGATCGTCGCGTCGATCGGCTCGTCGAACTCGTGGGGCGTTGCCAGCCGGTCCCACCCGACGAGATCGAACGAGACACAGTTGCTCGCGATATCGTTTGCACGAAGCGTCGTTCCGTCTATCGACAGGGACACGGGATCCGTGTCGGCTGCTCGAGTCATCCGGACCCCTGTGGCCGCTGGTCGACGATTCCGAGTCTATCCATGCTCTCGAGGGGATGGTCCGTAAACTCGAACCGGGCACCGCCGTCGCTTCCGCCGGTTACTTCGACGTTCCAGCCGTGTTCTTCGGCGATCTGGCGAACGATGGCGAGACCGAGACCGGTGTTGTCCGTCGTCCCGGAGTAGCCCGATTCGAAAACGGCCTCCCGGTCGTCGTCGGGGATCCCGGGGCCGTCGTCCGCGACGGCGAACCCGTTTGCGGTGTCCTCGACGCGGACGGTTACGTCCGGGCCGGCGTGTTCGATCGCGTTTCGAAAGAGGTTCTCGAACAGCTGTAACAGTCGGCTCCGGTCGGCGGCGAGTCGCGTATCGGCGGCGACCTCGAGCGATGCGGTCGCCGTCTCGACGTTGTTCCAGGCCGTACCCGCGACCGTCGCGAGGTCGACCGGGGCTGGATCGTCGACCGTCCCGTCGCGTGCCATCGCCAGGAGGTCCTCGACGAGCCGGTCCATCCGTTCGTGTGCCCGTCGTACTTCCTCGAGTTCGTCGGTCGCATCTCCGTCCCGATCGAGCGCGAGTTTGAGGTGACCGTTGGCGACGCTCAACGGATTCCGGAGATCGTGGCTCACGATGCTCGCGAACTGGTCGAGCCGCTCGTTCTTTCGTCTGAGTTCCCGCTCGCGTACTTTCAGTTCGGTGAGATCGGTGTAGATCAGGTAGCCACGGCTCGTCTCGTCGTCGGTCGCGACCGGGACGTTTCGCAACAGAAACGGCCGCAGTCCCGACGCGGTTTCACGGACGACTTCGATATCCGACTGCGCGTCCAGTTCGACGGCGTTCGTCAGTTCCGGCTCGGCTCCGGACTCCGTTCTCTCGTCGGCCGGTAGGAGGAGCTTCTCGACCGGTTCGCCGACGGCGTCTTCGGCATCGTATCCGAACACGCGGATAAACGCGGAGTTTACGGCGTCGATGATCGGGCGTCCGTCTTCGATTCGATACTGCAACGCTGCGTCGGGGACGTTCTCGAAAAGCGCCGCGAACTGGTCGCGTTCGGTTTCGAGCGCCGTCTCGTAGGCGACCCGGTTGCGGGCGTTCGTAACGGTCGCAACGAACAGTTCACCGAGATGGCGGTCGACGGCCGAGAAGGCCCCCCGTTCCGTCGAGTGGAACTGAACGATACCGCCGCCGTCCAGCGGAACCGAGAGGACCGACCGGAACGACTCGTTCGTGGGTGCTGCGTCGGGATCGGACTCGAGGTCGTCGACGACGTACGTCCGGTCCTCGCGGACGGTTTTCCCGGCGATTCCGTCCTCGATAGTCAACGGTTCGGCCGGGATCAGCCGGTTGACGTTCGCCGCCTGTGGCACGAACCTGCCGTCTTCGACGGTACAGATAATCACGGCGTCGCTCTCGATGACGCGTTCTGCCGTCGCTACCGCACGGGAGTAGACGTCGTCGATCGATTCACACTCCTCGAGCGTCGATGCGACCGCGCCGAGTCGTTTGATGCTGTCGGCGAGACGAGTATCGGACATACGTTCGAATCTGGTCACCCCACTGAAACCTTCGGCTCCATTGGTAGTCACAAGCACGATATCGTATAAAGGTTCACTGGTCGGCACCGTCGACCGACTCGTCGTTCCGACGTTCCCGAAGCCTTTTGCTGAACGCGGCAAGCGTATCTACTATGAAGGAGTCGTTGCTTGACATCCTCCGTTGTCCGCTGGACAAACACGAACTGGAACTCGAGGACCCCGAGTACGACGACGAGGAAGTCGTCGCGGGGGCGCTCGTCTGTACCGAATGCGGCGAACGATATCCGGTCGACGACGGCATCCCGAACCTGCTGCCGCCGGACATGCGCGGGGAAACGCCGGCCTGATCGGCCTGATCGATCGTGCCCGAAACCGAGGTCACCGTCCACGTCAATCGCGGCGTCTCCGACTCGCTCGAGGTCGACGGAGACGACGGACCGATCGAAACGAGCGAGTCCATCGTGGTTCGGTTGCACGGCCACGAGTCGCCGGCACACGTTCACTGCCGACTCGACGGTGATCTCGAACGGATCGCCTCACTCGAGACCCCGAACTACTACGTCGAGCCGGGTGACGTCACCGCCGTCCCGATCGCCGTCGACACCGATTCCATCGCCGAGTCCGTCGACGGTCACCTCGAAGTCCTGACCGGGTACGGCTCCGAAGCCGTCTCGATCCCGGTCACCGTTACGCCGGGACCGCCCGACATCGATGTCGACGAATCGCTCGCGGAACCGTCCCGATCGGAGCCGGAACCGACGGCTCTCGACCGGCTGACGGGCGTGGGCGGTCCCGAACCGGCGACGGTCGCCGTCGTCGCGCTCGGGGTGGTTTCGCTGGGAATCGGAACGACGATGGCCGCGACGATCGGCGGTCCCGCGGCCACGATCGGGGCCGGTATCGTCGTCGTCGGGTTCGTGGTGGCGCTTTCGCTATTGCTTCGATAGTCGGCGACTCGAGGCCTCGAGCCGCCTGCGAGTGTACTTACTCCTCGGTCAGTTCGTTGACCTCGAGGTTCCCCTCGTCGTCGAACCGTTTCGCCCGAAGGTATCGCGCACGATAGCGGTTCGCGCCCTCGTAGACGTCGGCCTCGCGGATCTCGTCGGTCCGTCCGTCCGCAACCGCGTCGATCAGTTCCTCGAGCTGGTTCAGTTCGCTCGTGGTCAACTCGAGTTCGTACGTCCGCTCGGTTTCGGACTCGAGGACGGTCCACTTGCGGGCGGCGGCGACGACGAGCGAACACGGCTCCCGGCAGGGGAACCGGCCGTCGCCGCCGTCGACGTCGAGTTCGTCGCCCGCCTCGAACTCCCACTCCCGACGGCGGAGACACTGGGAGTCGACACAGCAGGCTTCGGCCATCCAGTCGACGGCCTCCCGCGGGAGTTCGTCGATCACGTCGTAGATACCGGTCTGTCGCTCGGCGGTCTCGCGCCAGTGGTCGACGTCGAGGGACCCCCGTCGTTCGCGATGCCAGTTCGCGATCGTCGCCGGATAGAAGAATTCGACGGCGTCGACGAGTTCGTCGGCCGAAAGGCCGGTGAAGGCCCACCCCGAGGCGAGCGTGGGTGCGGTCTTCAGCGGCCGGTACCGTCCGTCCTCGTCGTACGTGGCGATCTCGCGGGCGTCGCGTGGGTCGTCGTAGACCTCGAGTTCGGCGAGGTCGGTGTCGGCATCGTCGACGTGCCAGAGGTCGTAGACCCGCTCGCCAGCCGGATCATCGTCGGCATCGTCGACCAGCCGAGCGGTGATGCGGAGCTGTCCCCACTCGCGGTCGAACCCCTCTCGAAGGACCTCGTACCGGTCGGGAACGGACAACGGTTCGTCGACCGACGGATGGTCGCCGTCCGAATCGTCGATTGCGAACTCGAGCGGGGCCCGTTCACACCACCGGAGGAACGCCCGGCGGGCGGTCCCCGAGCCGCCGACGGACCGTTGCCAGTAGCGCCAGTTCGTGACGTACGCTTCAAGCGGCTCGAGCGCGTCTCGCAGGTCGCCCTCGTCGAGGCCGGCCCACGTCTCGTCGGGCGTCTCGAGGGCGTAGCCGTCGTCTCCGCGATCGATCCGGAGGCCGTCGAACTCGATCCCGTCGTCGTCGACCGCCTCGAGCAGGGGTTCGACGCCGGCGCTATCTTCGGTCACGGGTCAGTCCCCCGGCTCCGCGCTCGGCTCCGTCTCGGCATCGGTTTCGATCGAGGTCGCTTCCCGGACCGCCTCGACCGCATCGCCGATGTCGGCTCCGGCGTCGGCGGCACGCTCGAGGATGACGTCGGCCATCAGCCCCTCGGTCCCGACGGCACCGGCATACCAGATGCGGTGGCCCGCTACCTCGGCCGGAACCTCCCACCCCAGCCGATAGTCCTCGGTCAGCCCCATGTCCTCGGGAATGTCCTCCTGCGTGTGGTAACCGTCGGCGATAAACAGCGGGACGACGACGATGTCGTCGCTCTCGAAGTAGTCGGTGACGTCGTCGACTTCCGGCTCCTCGTCCATGAAAAGCGCCCTGACCTCGTCGAACCGATCTCGCTCGCGGATCCGCTCGGTGTGGTACTCGATCGCCTTCGCCGAGTTTTCGTTTCGCTCGGTTCCGTGACCGACGACCGCGAGGCCGAACCCGTCGCCGACGTCGGGGTCCCCGGTCACGCTTTCGGCCCGCTGGACGATCACGTCCGTCATCGCGTCGTGGGTTCCGACCGGACCACAGTAGTGGATGGTCTTGCCCACGTCCTCGGCCTCGAGGGTGACCTGTGACGCGTTCGTTCCGTCGGAGTCCCACTTGTCGGGATCCCAGTCATCGAGGCGTAACTCGCGGGGGATTACCTGTTCGGTGAAATATCCCTCGCTGATAAACAGCGGGACGACGAAGACCTCGTCGGACTCGAGGGTTCGGATCACCTCCCGAAAGTGGGGTTCCTCCTTCCAGAACGCCTCGCGGACCTCGTCGAACGCGCCCGTTTCGCGGACGGCGTCGGCGTGGGCGTAGGTCGGGTCCGAGGCGTCCGGATTGAGGTGCGATCCGTGGGCCGCGATAACCAGCGCTTGCATACGAGCGGCTTAGGATGGCGATGGTTTAGGGACTTCGCTGTCGGTTTCCATCGCCGGCTTCCGGCCGCCCCGCGTTCGTCACGGCGCGGACGCCACCGTGATCTCGGTCCCGGCGTTGCAGGTTTCGTTTCGCGCCCGTAGCTCGGCGACCGCGTCGTACTCGCCGGGGTCGGGATCGGCCCACTCCGCGTCGACCGTCAACGACTCGTCGGGGTCGAGCGTCTTCGAACTCATGACCTGGGCGAACATCCGTCCCTCGGTAAACCGCCAGATCTCCGTGCCGTCGTCTTCGACGACGAACTCCGCTTTACACGCGTCGGTGAACTCGAGTTCGATCGGTTCGGCTCCCGTGTTGGTGACGGTAAACTGGAACGTGACGGGGCCGGTCGCGTCGCCTGTCGTCTCGAGCGTTCCCTCGAGGCTCATGATTCCGCGTTTGGACTCATTACTGATAGTTCTTCCCGTGGCGAACAGAACCGGCCCGTCGTCCCCGGGTTACCGCGAGAGGACGACGTTGTCGAGTTCGCTCGCGTCGTCTCCGTTCCGATACTCGCCGCGGATTCGAAGCACCTCCAGATCGGCGAGGACGGCCCGAAGCCGGTCTTCGGTCGCGAGCGGCTCTCGAGCCGTCAGGTCGATCCAGCCGGCGTCGGCGTCAAGCGGGGCCTCGAACGAGGTCCACTCGGTCCCCGGTTTGCTGTCCGGGCCGCGGAACTCGTAGACGAGTTTCGTCTCGCCGCTTGCGAGCAGGACGTCCCCGCCGTCCATCGGATCGGCGTCGAACTGCTGGTCCGTTCGTTCCTGTCGAAGATCGAACGAAAGCGTCCCGTCGTAGAACGCCTCGCGGTCGCCGAGGAACTTGAACGGGGCCTGATAGTACCAGGCGATGCCGCCCTTGTTTTCCGCCTCGCGGATGTACCCCCCGGGATTACCGCCGCTTTCGCGGTACTCCGGTTGGGTGCTCCCACCGTTTTGCGAGATGAGCCAGCCGTCGGTCCCCTCGTCGAACGTGCTCTCGATTCGATCGACCGGCTCCGTGCCGGGATCGACGTCGGCGGTGTGGAACGTCTTCGTGAACTGTTCGGCCCCGTGTTCGTCGCAAATACTGATCGTCAACGTTTCGCCCGATTCGTCGACGTCGACGGTCCCGAAGTTGGCATACTCGCCTTTGGCGAAAAACTCCGTCGGGTTGAGCGGGGGATGGAGGTCGGCGGGCTTTCCGGCCGGCGCACCCAGCGGTCCCGCAGTGGCTTCGACGAATTCGAACTCGCCGTCGTCGTCCGGATCGAACGCCCCCACGACCGACTTGTGGATGTCGCCGGCGACGACCACCAGATTCGAGATCGGTTCCGTCCGAACGAACTCGAGGAGTTCGAGCAGTTCCCCTTCGTAGCCGGTCCGATCCCCGGCGGTGACCCACGAATCGGACGGATAGCCGAGCGGGGCCGGCGACGCGAGGAGTTTCCACGTCGCGTCCGACGCCGCGAGCGCGTCCTGCAGCCACTCGAGTTGCTCGCGCCCGAGCAGTGACTTCTCGTCGCGGTCGACGTTTGGATCGCGGTACTGGCGCGTATCGATGATGAACAGTTCGACGTGGCTCCCCCAGCGGAACGAATCGTAGAACCGGTTCGACGCCCCGGGCCGGGCGTCGTCGTCCCTGTCGAGCGGCCAGTACTCCCGGAACGCGCGGCGTCCCGCCGGCATCAACGGCTCGACGGGTCCCGCGAAGTCGTTGACGACTTCGTGGTCGTCCCAGACCGTATAGACCGACGTCGACTCGAGGAGTTCCTGCAGGTTCGTTCGGGGAGCGATCTCCGAGGGCGGATCGCGCATCTCCTTGTACTTGTCCCGGTAGATCCCGAGCGCGTCGTCGATCGGGGTGTTGTCGGTGATTTTCCCGGCCGGCGTCTTCGCGTCGGCGTAGATCGTATCCCCGTGGTAGAGGAAGAAATCCGGCTCTCGCTCCGCGATTGTCCGCAGCCCCGGAAACGGCGGCTCGACGGGGTCGTTCCCGTACCCCCACGTATCGCCGCTCCAGGCGAAGGTGACGCCCGCGTCGTCGTCGGGTGCGGGTGCCGTGACGAACGTCCCGTGTTCGACCGCGTCCGGAATCGCGTCGGCGTCCGGTGCGGCGCTCGAGCGGTCGGTCGGTCGTCCGTCGGTGTCGGGGCGTTCGGCCGAGTCGCCGCCGTTCGGTTCGCCGTCGGAGAGGGCCGACGTGCCGGTCCGCTCCTGCGCGTCCGCGCCGTCGGCCCAGTCGTCAAGCGTTCGATACGTGGTCTCCCCGTCCGTGGCCCAGACGTAGTACCGGTAGCGCGTTCCGGGCTCGAGCCCCTCGAGTCGGAGGTGGCCGGTGTGGTCGGTTTCGCCGTCGACCGACAGCCGATCGTAGCCGCGGTCGTCTTCCGACGGGTCGTCGCTGTACGCGACGTGAATCGTGGCTTCGCTTGCCGCTCGCGCCCACACGACTGCCGTCGTCGCGGTGACGTCGCCCGCCGCGACGCCGTGTGTGAGCGAAACGGTTCCGTCGAGTCGCTGTGGGGTGGTTTCGTCCGACCCGGCTTCGTCGTCTGCCGGCGTCGTCTCGTCTTCGTCGGACCCAGCCGCGGTTCCGACGAGTCCGCTCGACGTCGCGACCAGCCCGACACGCTGGAGGAACGCCCGCCGCTGTTTCGCTTCCAGTCCGTCGTGTCCGTCCGAATCTGATGGTGCCATCGTGGCAGTGACCTCGAGTTCCCGCTCCGCAAACAATTTATATATTTTATATAAATAATGGTATGTTTATGGGCGGACCGGGAGAGGGGCCGTCGTACCGGTATATTCCCGTCGGTAGGGACTGCTGCTGTAGTTATTTCACCGGGCGGATATATCCTCGTAAATACTGTAGGGAAACTTACAACGTTTCGGGTCGGCGGTCGGCGACGGCGTCCGTGTTCCGGGAGCGCTACGCCTATTTGCGCCCGGTCCGAACCCCCCGTCGTGCAACTGGTCGGGTACGAACCGAGCGGCCGCGGATCGGCGCTTCTGGTCAGCGATGGTGACGGCGACAGACGGCAGGTTACACGCCAGTCGCTCGAGGCCGGTGACCGCCTCTCGTACTCGCTCGGCGACCGCCACTGTGCCGGCGTCCTCGAGGACGACGATCACCGTCCGTGCGACCGGCCCGAAACCCCTTACTGCGACTACCACACGAGTACGTGGGTCTGCGCCCGGTGTACGGGCACCTGTCTGAAAGACGAGATGGATTGCTACGAGGACCACGCCGTGTACATCGCCGCGTTCGCACCGAATACGTTCAAGGTGGGCGTCACCCGAACCCGGCGGCTCGAGACCCGACTCCGCGAGCAGGGAGCCGACCGTGCGGCCCACGTCCACACCGTCTCGAACGGTCGACTCGCCCGCGAAATCGAGGCCGAAATCGCCGACCGACTGGTCGATCGCGTCCGCACCGGCCCGAAAGTCGCCGCGCTCGCGAGCGAAGTCGATACGGACGGCTGGGTGCGGGCACTCGAACCGTTCGACGTCATCGAGCGGTTCGCGTTCGACTACGGGATCGACCTCGAGTCGCGACCGGTCCGCGAGACGCTCGCGACGGGAACTGTCGTCGGCGTGAAAGGGCGGTTGCTCGTCCTCGAAAACGGCGGGACGACCTACGCCGTCGACATGCGCGATCTCGTCGGCTACGATCTCGAGGACGGCGAGACGGACCGAAGCCTTCAGTCGTCGCTGGGATCGTTCGGTTGACGTCATTCCACTCGTTCGACGGACTGCTCGATCCGTTGGACCACGAGTCGGCCGTTCGTTCGTACCCGCACGGCGTACCGTCGCTCGGTTTCTATCGCTAGATCGATCGTTATCGCACCGACGCTGTCGTCGGTCACGAGTCGATCCAGCGCCTCGGTGTCGACGTGATCGTAGAGCGTGATACCGAGAGCGGCCGGGGAGTTCATCGGATCGATACCTTCGATCGCGGCGATCGCCTGCACGATGGCGATGCTCGGCGGCGTTTCCGCGTCGTATTCGTGTTCGACCCGTACCGGCCGATCCCCGTCTCCGGCGGACGGCTGATTCGGTTCGGTCATTTAGTTACCCAATAATTGACACGAGTGGGCGTGTCAGGCTGTGGGGTGCAATAGCAGGTGCTTCGATTCGAACCACTGCCATCCGATGGGTCACCCGCCGGTACGCCGCGATCGATCGTTCCGGACTGCCGGCGGACCCACTCCGCCGGCAGTCCCTCGGTTCGAAACATGGCAATCCTTTTCCGCGACGGCCCAGAATCCGAGTGTATGACGGACGAAAACGAATCCCCCGACGAGGGAGGCGACGACGCCGAAGAGAAATCCTTCCGGGAGCGAGTCGAAGAGATCCGCGAAAAACGCGCCGAAGAGGGCGAAGGGGAGGGCGAACCCCCTGAAAGTCCGTTCGGTGGTGGCGGCGGCCCCGGCGGTATGGGTGGCAACCCGTTCGCACAGATGATGGGCGGCATGATGGGTGGCGGCCCCGGCGGCGGCCCCGGCGGGCCGGGCGGTCGCGGCGAGGAGGTCGGCAACGAGGAACTCGTCCGCGAAGTGCGCCAGCTTCGGGACGAAATGCGCGACCAGACGCGTGCGCTAAAGCGCATCGCCGACGCGCTCGAGGACGAGTAACGGCTTTTCCGACGGACCGATTCCCGTTTTCGTCATCGCCGAGCAACCAGTGTGACTACTCCTCGGTATCGTGCGTTTTCGTCCGATCAGGGGATCGTTCGGCATCGTGACGGTTGGAACGTGACCGCCACACCCATCTCCGGAGCGATCGGCCGTGTCCGGAGAGCCACTCGGAGAGCGACCAGCGACCGACGAGCGTTCCGGCGAACTCGACGCTGACGTACGCGAGCACGATTCCAGCGAGAACGTCGATTCCCCAGTGGATCCCCAGATACATGGTCGATATCGCGATCGAAACCGCAAGCGCAGTCGCGACGAGGAACCACTTCGGATAGATCGACCGCGTCCGGTAGCCGAGGACTGCGACGGTGGTCGCAAGTGAGGTGTGCAACGACGGGAAGACGTTGGTGTTGCGGTTGACCTGTCGGGTGAGGTGTTGATACTCCGGATACGTATCGTACAGCAGCGCCTCGACGAGTTCCGGCATCATGTTTCGCGGCCCGTAGGCGATGACGAAGACGTAACAGAGCAACCCGAGCGTGTAGTTGAGCGTGTAGGCCGCCAGCAACTCCCGGAGCGGCCGGGTGTTCGAGAGCGCGAAGTACGCGATGACTGGAAAGACGAGCAGGAAGACGTAGCCGTAGATGTACATAAAGGAAAAGTACGCCGTCACCGCGGGCGTCGCGTACGACTGGATCCAGGGGATAAGCTGCCCCTCGAGGTCGTAGATCGTCCAGGTGAGGTTCCGGCCGATCATCCACGACAGGTCGGGGACGACCTGTCTGGCGACGTTGTTACACAGCAGGACGAGTACAAGCACGGCCGTAGCGGGGGCGATCGAGCGCAGGCGTTCCGGCCACTCTGCCAGCGTATCCCGGAGCCGATATCGGCCGACGAAGATGGGGACCGAGACGGCGATCAGCAGCGTCTCGACCACGACCAGTTGCAGCAGTACTCTGCCGAGCATCAGCGTCTCACCCGGAGTCGATCCGTCTCGTCGTACCTGAATCCGGCGGCTTCGAACGCGTCGCGTGCCGCTTCGACGTCAAGATCGCCGTCGGAGCCGAGAAACGGCGTCTCGGGATCTTCGCCGTTCCACGCCAGCGAGTCGGGTACCCACTCGTCGGCGACCGGCGCGGCGATTGGGCGAGCGTATCCGTCGAAGACCGTCTCGACCAGCCACGCCTTGTCGATCACCCTCGCGACCGCGCGGCGAAATCGCGGGTTGCTGAAGGGTGCCCGTCGGGCGTTGAACCCGAGGTGGTAGAACGTCCACGACGGCGACTCGAGCAGTTCGACGCCGTCGCCCGTCGACCCTATCACGTCGTCGAGTACGTAGGTGTCGAGGGTCGAACTCGTCACGTCCGCGCTCTCGGTCTCGACGAGTTCGATGGCCGACGTACTCCGGGGGTCGATCCGGATCCGGAGTTCGTCGACGGTCGGTTCCGGCAGGGCGACGCCCTTCCGGAGCGTAAAGTGCTCGTCGAAGCGCTCGAAGGTGACGTGTTCGCGCTCGGCCCGGTCGACGAACCGGAAGGGACCGCTCCCGACCGGTGGCACGTTGTCGGCAACGAGGGCTTCGGTCGTCCCGTCGGCGACGCGAACGCCGGGGACGTCCGCTTTCGTCGCCCGGTCGAGCCAGACGTGTTCGGGCAACACCGGGACCGTCAGCGCACGCTCGGCCGCGGCGTCACCGGCGTCAAACGACAGTTCGACCCGATGTGTGTCGATCCGGTCGACGCCGTCGACGGCCGCAACCCGGCCACGGTGGCGTGGCGACGGTGACGGGAACTCGCCGTCCCCGAGGGTCGTGTCCGCGAGAAAGCGGTAGGTAAAGACGACGTCGTCGGTGGTGACCGGCTCGCCGTCGTGGAACCGACAGCCCTCGCGGAGTTCCACGGTCATCGTTGCGTCGTCGGACCACTCCCAGTCGGCCGCCAGCCAGGGTCGAAGCGTTTCGATCCCGTCGGATTCCCCGTCGCCGGCGACGGCGTCCACGTCGGGGCTCGCCAGTGAATCGTACAGGAGATCCGTAAACGTTCCCCGATTGCGGTACTCGACCGAAAGCGGGTTGAGGTTCTGTGACGGCCGCGCATCCGTATGAACGACGCGGAGCGTTCGCTTCCCGTCCGCGTCCCCGAGCGACTCGAGCCCGAGATAGCCCAGCCGGGTCGCGAGGTGGCCGTCGTTCCAGCCGTCGAAGCGGTCGCTCCTGACGAGCCGGTACTCCTCCGGCACGCAGATCGGGACGAACGGCTGTTCGACGGCCAGCGCCTCGAGCACGGTTGCGACGGCCGCCGATCGCTCCTCACCGACGGCGCGACGTTGCTCCTCGAGGAGGGTATCGAACGTCAGGTTCGTGAACCCGAACGGGTTCTGCCAGCCCGCCTCCTCGGCGTACCGGGAGTGCAACGCCTCGTAGAGAACGTCCGGGTCAGTGCCCCCGGGGTGGCGACCGACGTAGACGTCGAAGTCGTGGTTGATCAGGATCGCCCGCAGGAACTCCTCGTTGGACCGCATTTCGATCGAGACGTCTATTCCGACCGCCTCGAGAACCGATGCGATTTCCCGAGCGAGTTGAATGCTTTCCCTGTCGCCGTCGGCCGGGAGGGTCGTGATCGTGAGCGAGAGCGGTTCGATCGCGTCGCGATTGACGATACTGCGGACCCGCCGAATACACCCGCTGCTCGAGACGGTCAGGCCTGTCGCCGCGGCCAGCATCGCTCGGCGACTGACTCCGCCGGTACTGCTCTCACGACCGTGGTCGGCATCCGGGGCGGCTTCGCTCATCTCGTTCGTTTGTCACAGTTCGCTGGCGGTGGTATAACAGTATTGCGTTGCCGTCGCGGCGTCGTCACTCCCGGTCGGTCGTCGACGGGTCGTCGGAGGGTGGTCGGAGCACGGCTCCGATCGTCTCGAGGCCCGCCGAGACCGACCATCGACCGACGAGTTTGATCGAGAGCGCGACGGAGACCGCGGCCAGAAGCAGACCGGCGACGACGTCGATCCCCCAGTGGATTCCCAGATACATCGTCGAGACGATGACGCTGACCGCGAGGGCGGTCGCGACGGGGAACCATTTCGGATACTCCGAGCGAGTCATGTAGGCAAACGTCGCGACGGTCGCCGAAAGCGAGGTGTGAAGCGACGGGAAGACGTTGGTGTTGCGGTTGACCTGTCGGGTGAGGTGTTGATACTCCGGTTTCGTATCGTAGAGCATCGTCTCGCCGACCAACTCGGGCATCATGTTCCGTGGGCCGTACGCGATCACGAAAATGTAGAGCACCAACCCCAACGCGTAGTTGAACGAATACGCGACGAGGAGTCGCCGAAACGGGACGGTATCCGACAGCGCGAAGTAGGCGACGACCGGAAAGAGCAGCAAAAACGTGTAGCCATACACGTACGTAAACGTGAAATACGACGTCACTTCCGACGTCTGGATGGTCTGGAAGATCAGAACGAACTCCCCTTCGAGGTCGTAGAATACCTCCGTCATGTGGATCCCGATATCTCTGGAGAGTCCGGGACCGATCTGGCGCATCACCCGATTGAGTGCCAAAACGACGAGCAAAACGGCGATGGTCGGCCCACAGACCCGAAGGCGGTGTTTCCACTCGGAACGCACCGTCGCGAGTCGCTGCCGACCGACGAAGACGGCAATCGCCACCGGCAGCATGAGCCCGACGACGACGGTGACGACCCGCAGTAATACCTCGGTGAACATCAGTACTGCCCCAAGAGCCGTCCGTCACTGTCGTACCGGAAGCCGGCCGCTTCGAACGCGGCTCTGGCGGCTTCGACGTCGAGATCGCCGCCGGAGCCGACAAACGGCGTAACCGGATCCTCACCGTCCCACACGAGCGAGTCGGGTACCCACTCGTCGGCGACCGGCGCGGTGACCGGCGTGGCGTGACCGTGGAACACCGACTCCACCAGCCACTCCTTGTCGAGCAGTCGGGCGACCGCACGCCGGAAGTGTGAGTTGCTAAACGGCGTCTTCCGGGTGTTGAAGCCGACGTGATAGAACGTCCATGACGGCGATTCCAGCCGTTCGATTTCGGGCGCGTCCGGGATCTCCTCGAGGGCGTACGTCTCGAGCATCGACGTCGTGACGTCCGCCTCACCGCCGGCGACCCGTTCGATCGAGGACGCGGTTCCCGGATCGACGCCGAACCGCAGTTCCTCGACGGTCGGTTCGGGGAGGGAAACGTCCTCTCGGAGCGTGAAGTGCTCGTCGAAGCGCTCGAGGGTCATGTGTTCGCGCTCGGTGCGGGCGGCAAACTGGAAGGGGCCGCTCCCGACGGGTGGAACGTTGTCCGTGGTGACGACACCCCATTTCCCCTGTGGCGGGGAGAACTCGTCCGGTCGACCGATGCGGGATTCGACCCGTTCCCGCCAGACGTGCTCGGGGAGGATCGGGACGGTAAACGCCCGCTCGCCGACCTCCTGGCCGCTCGTTACCGAGACCGTCAGCCGGCGGTCGTCGACGACCTCGATGTCGTCGATCGCCGCGACCTGGCCGCGATATCGCGGTGCCGGTGACGGGACCGGTCCACGGCCGAGCGTCGTGTCCGCGAGAAAGCGGTAGGTGAACGCGACGTCGGCGGCGGTGACCGGTTCGCCGTCGTGGAACCGACAGCCCTCGCGGAGGGTTACCGTCGCCGTCGAATCGTTCCACTCCCAGTCGGCGGCGAGCCAGGGCCGAAGCGACGTCGTGTCGTCCGTTACGTCGACGGTCGCGAGCGAGTCGTACAGGACGTCGATGACGGTCCCCCGTTCCCTGATCGTCGCCGAGAGTGGATTGACGTTCTGGGAGGGTCGAGCGTCGGTGACGAGGGCGTGAAGCCGGTCGACGCCTTCGCCCGACTCGAGCCCGAGATAGCCCAGTCGGGTCGCGAGATGGTCGTCCTCCCAGCCGTCGAACCGATCCGTTCGGGCGACTCGATACTCCGATGGGATACAGATCGGCTCAAACGGCTTCTCCTGTGCCAGTCCGTTCAGTACCGATGCAACGTGTGTTGCTCGCTCCTGGCCGTCCGCGCGGCGCTGTGTCTCGAGGGACGAGTCGAACGCCATACTGGTAAACCCGAACGGGTTCTGCCAGCCGGCCTCGTTCGCGTACGTCGAGTGGAGGGCCTCGTAGAGGAAGTCGGGATCGAAATCGGCAGGATGGCGACCGACGTAGAGGTCGAAATCGTGCTCGATCAGTACCGCCTCGAGAAACTCGGACCGAGACCGCATCGAGACCGTGACGTCCACACCGACCGCCTCGAGGTTCGCCTCGAGCTGGCGGGCGATCTGGACGCTCTCCCTGTCGCCGTCCGCGGGGACGGTCATGATAGAGAGCGAGAGTTGATCGTCTCCGTCCTGATCGACGACGCTCTGGACGCGGTCGATACAACCGCCCGTCGAGCCGACCAGCCCGGCTGCAGTCGCAGCCAGCACCGACCGTCGGCTGACGCCGTCGTCAGGGTTACTGAGTTCGTGATTCATTCCGTTCTATGACACCCCTATTATTCTGGTATATAACAGTATTGCGTACTACATTCGGTTGCATGGAATGATTAAGAATCTTTCCAATCACGGATTCGTTGATTCAGCGGCTCAATCGTCGACACTCCGAACGGATACCTGTCGGTACAGTTCGAGTAACCGTTCGCCGACCGTCTCGAGATCGTGTTCGGCGGCGGTCTCGCGGGCGTTTCGACCCAGCCGTCGCCGGAGGCCGGGATCGGCTGCGAGCCGCTCGATCGCGTTCCGGAACTCCGCGTCCGTCGTACACTTCAGGCAGTCTTTCCCGTCGGTGTAAAACTCCTCGAAGACGGGAATATCGCGTATTACGACCGGCTTTCCACAGGCCATCGCCTCGAGAACGGCGATGCCCTGGTTTTCGACCCGGGTCGGAAAACAAAACACGTCGCCGGCACCGAAGGCCCCGCGTTTGTCGTCGATCCATCCGGTGAACGTCACGTTGTCCGGCGGCTCCTGTGTCCACTTCCTGATAGCCTGACTCGCCAGCGGCCCGCGATCGTACGGGCCGAACCAGACGAATTCGTATGGAAGCTGCCGGGCAAGCCGGCAGAACGTCGAGACGCCCTTCCGTTCGAAGACGTTCCCGACCGCGAAGACGACCGGGTCGTCGCCGTCGATACCGTACCGGCTCCGATAGGGCTCGCGGAGCCGTTCGTACCCTTTCAGGGACGCCACGTCGACGCCGTTCGTGATCGGTTCGATCGGTGCGTCGACCGACTCGTTCTCGAGGTGGCGCTTCGTTGCTCGGCTGGGACAGCACACGAGATCGGCCTGCGAGTAGAACCAGCGGAGATACCGCCCGAGCGGTCTCGAGATCGCGTTCGATCCGCGGAAGCTGTCGCGGAAGTCCGCGCGGGTAACGTGGGCGTGCAAGACCAGCGGCCGTCCGGTTCGGATCGCGTGTCGTGCGACCGCGATCGAACCCGGACCGACCGCGTTGCAGTGAGCCAGGTCGTAGTCGACGATCGGCCAGGTGGCCGCGCCGCCCCGAAACGCACACCGTGGGTCGCGCCAGGGATCGGTCACGACCTCGAGATCGACGGCGAACGCTGCGTCGGCGATCCGCGACAGCGCCGTCCGTTGCTGAGCGGCGGCCGTACTGATCCCGCTGCGTGCTAGCAGCGATCCGCACTCGAGGTAGTTCAGGACTCGCACGAACCAGTATCCTCACCGGCCGGCCTCAAAACGGTACTCCCGCGCGAGCGCCGTTCGGCGGCGGCGATCGCGCTCCGGGCGGCTCGTTCCAGCGCGGAACGCAACACCAATAGGTGCACCGACGAAACACGGACGCATGACCGCGGACATCGCCGTCGAACGGATCGAGCGCCTCCACGACCTCGCTCGAGCGGCGGCGACGGCGGACGACGACGACCGTGCCCGCTACTACGTCCGACTCGCGCGCCGCGTCGCCGAGCGCAACCGACTTTCGCTTCCGCGGACGTTTCGGCGGTTCACCTGTGACGCCTGTGATGCGTATCTCAGACCGGGTGATAACGCCCGCGTCAGGCTACAGGACGGCCACGTCGTCGTCACCTGTGAGTGTGGTCACCACGCCAGATACCCCTACGAGGACTGATCGTCACGTTGCGTTCGAAGCGGTTTCGTTTCGAGAAGATTCAAGCGGGTCGCCCCCCTAGGCGGGGTTATGGATCAACAGGAACTCAAACGGAAAGCACACGACCTCGACGTCACCGTCTGGGTCGGCAAGAGCGGTATCGAATCGGTCGTCGACGAACTCGACGATCAGCTCTCGAACAGGGACCTCGTGAAGGTGAAGTTCTTGCGCGCCGCCCGCGCCGGGAGTTCGACCGAGGAGAAGGCGGCCGACCTCGCGGACCGCGTCGACGCCGACCTCGTCGAAACGCGCGGCCACACGGCCGTCGTGCATCGATGACCGCCGTCCCCGGTTTGGTCCCACTACCTTTCAACAGCGAGAGAGTCGCGCCGTTCACGGGGGGCGCGAGTCGAGTCAACTCGGTTACAGTACCGCCACGTTACTGCGACGACGACATCTAGCAAGCAACCGACAGCATCGTCGAGGAAGCCGGACGACATCCCGACATCATGGACGACCCTGCGCCGTCGGTCCGGGTGACGGAACTCAACGACTCCGACGTCGGTCTCCAGTCGCGGTTCTGGATCGAAGACCCCTCGCGGGCGGACTTCGTCCGAATCAAAGGCGAGTACGTCACCACGGTCAAGCAACGGTTCGACGAGGAGGGGATCGACATCCCGTACCCGGTCCGGACGCTCGAGGGCGGACTGGCGTTCGAGAACCCCTCGAGCGTCGTTCAGCCGGCCGAATAGCCGGCGTCGCGTTTCGTGCCGGACACAATCAATTGAGCTCTTCGACCGTCGCGTTCTCCGGCGGCTCGAACGCGAACCGATCGTCGGACAGGTCCGTATTGAACTCGATCGTCTCGAACCGTTCGGTCATCACGTACTGGTCGTCGTCCGTTCCGTTGACGACCAGTTCTTCCTGCAGCGGATACTTGTACTCCGTATCGATCCAGATCGTCTGTTCGGTGATGTCGAGTTCTTCGGACGGATCGACCGTTTCGAGCGCGTAGACGAACTCGGTATCGCCAACGAGCAGCGATATTTCGTCGACAACGGATTCGTTCTTGGCCGTTGCAGAGAGAACGTGTGCCTCACGGCCGGCGACAGTCTCCGTCCCCTGGTACTCGAGATCGTAGAGGTCGCGTTGGCGGTCGGCTTCGTCGGCCCGTGCGTCGCGGACCGCCTCGTTGTCGAAGGGGTCGTCGGGTTCGAAGACGCTTGCGGTGTTCGATTTCGGGTCGTACCACCACGACGCCGAGGCGTTGGAGACGTACTGCTCACCGACGCGATCGGAAACGGACGACTCGAGCACTTCGCTGCGGAAATCGACGTAGGGGCGTTCGGAAACGCGAACGACTTCGGTGTGTGTCCCGTTTTCAGTCGATACGATCGTCGTCTGGTTGCCGTGGACGTCCTCGAGATCGTCGCTGTGAACGAACGCGCCGTCGAAGACCTCGTCCGGATCGGGATCGGCCTCGGCAGCGACGCCGTTGTCGATCGCCGGCGGAGCGAGCGTAATACACCCGCTGAGGAGGACGAGCACGACGAAACCGAGTCTGGCTACGGATCTGAACAGCGCCATCATGCTACCGTTCCACAATAGTTGCCCTAAATCTTACTGTTACCAAACGGTATTTTTCACGGTCAGCTACGCGGCCGTTCGCGTCGTCGAGACCAGATAGACACCCACGGCCATCACGACGCCGCCGAGAACGAACCGGGACCCGAGCGATTCGCCGAGCAGCGTCGCCCCGAAGAGCGCGCCGACGACGGGCTGGCTGAAGAAAAACGCCGAGATGACGCTGGCGTCGACGTACTCCATTCCCTTGTACCAGAGATACCACGCTGCGGCCGTCCCGAGCAGCCCGAGATACAGGACCGCGACGATCAGCGCCGGCGTCAGTTCGATCGCCCGCAGCGAGGCGTCGGTGACCGCGACCTCGAGCGGCACCAGCGCCGCGAGCATCGGAACCGCGGCGACACACGAGTACGTCGCCGTCTCGAGGGCGGAGTACCGGTCGATCAGGGGTTTTCCCCAGACGGTGTACAGCGCCCACGTCGCGCTCGCCAGCAGGAGCATGACGACACCCGTCGTCGCCGCGCCGGCCAGTTCCGAGAGGTCGTACTGGCCGGTCAGTACGACGATCGTTCCGGCGATAGCGACCAGCATGCCGACGAGCAGCCGCATCGAGAGCCGCTCCCCGAGCAGCGTCACCCCGAAGAGGATCGTAAAGACCGGCGTGAGAACGGTGATGAGCGAGCCCTGACTCGCCGTCGTCAGCGCAGTGCCGAGAAACTGGGTCGCAAGCGACGTGGCGACGACGGCCCCGAGCGCGGTGAATCCGAACAGATCGCGCCGCGTAAACTGCCGTGCCGGATACGTCAACTGGACGACGACGAGCAGCGCGACCGCGCCGACGACGACCCGCAGAAACGCAAGCGTCAGCGGCGGCACGGCGTCGAAGCCCCACTTGCTCACGACATAGAGGCCGCCCCACAGGGCGGCCGCAGCGAGCGGTGCCAGCGCGAACAGATACGTCGAGACGGTCGATAGAATCGTTCCCGAGAGCGAGACGTCACGGTTCCAGTTTCGAATCACACGCTGGATTACGAAGCTCCCGGGGATGGGTGCTCTCGTTAGGATGTTAACCCCGTCGCTCACAGATCACTCGCCGGTCGTGCGAGCGTGTCGATCGGTCGACTCGAGGGCGGTCACCGTCGGTGCGAGCAGTTTGCGCTCGGCCCGGCGCAGCGTCTTCGAGACGGCGGCGTCCGAGACCTCGAGCGCCGCTGCGAGGTCGCCGAGCGTCGCCGTCCGCGGAACGTCGTAGTAGCCCGCGTCGACGGCCCGGCGGATCGTTTCGCGTTCGGTCCGGGTCAGTCGGCGCGCTCCCTCGAGTACCGTCGTGCCGACGACGTCGGCGCGGACGTCCTCGAGCACCGTCGCGGGGTCGACGCGTCGCCGGTCGCGGATCTCGTACTCGTCGTCGTGTCTCTCGAAGGCCGCCAGCGCGCCCTCGGCGGCGACCTCGTCGTCGAAGCCGATCTCCCAGCGCTCGCTCCCGCCGACGTTCTCGAAGGGGCCGGTGAGATAGCCGTCGTGTTCGACCACTGCCCCCATCATGTTCGTCGTTCCCATCGTTAGACGCGCCCGCGCCGCGTGCCCTTGTTTGGCGAGGAGTTCGAACGATTTCGTCTCCTCGTGGGTCCGGAGCACGTCCAGCCCGCGTTCGACTTCGGTTCGATCGCTGCCCTCCGCGAGTACGCGAAGCTCGAGCCGCGACCGGTCGTGGTGGTAGTGCCAGTGTGGGGTGACGAACGCCACGTCGTGGGCTCCACTGGCCGCGCTCAACGGGCAGTCACACTGTCGGACCGAAAGCGCGAGGGAGATCATACCGACTCCTCGGGCCGGAGCACCAATCGACTTGCGATCGCGGCTACTTCTTCCCGTCGACGCCGCCTTCGGACGGGACGGTCGCGGGCCGGACGGCTGCCCGTTACCGAGATCGATTACTACGTCCACAACAGCGGGAGATAGAGACCGATCCAACCGACGATAGCGGCGATCTGGAGTCCTCGAGTGAGGGGTTTCCACCCCGTCAGGAGCAGAGACGCGACGACGGTACCGCGAGCACGGGACCCGTGACGAGTCCGATTCGAACCGGCCCCGTACGGGACGTCCATACGATGACTATTCGGGCCGAATATTTCGATGTATCGGGAACGGTATCTGCTCTGGGCAGTCACGGACCGAGGGCCGTACGGAATGCGATCCCTGCGACCGAAACGATCGTTTACCGACTGCTGTGCGAGGAGACCCTCGTGGTTGCTACTTTCGGGTTGTGCTGTGTCTCGAGAGGAGTGCCGCCGCTCGCCGTACAACGATACGGTATGAATGTGGAACCCACGGTTGCCCGGCGTTCCGGTCGGGGGAATCCCGGTTGCCTTCTCCACCCCGCGACCCGTCGAGCGACAGGTGTCCGGCGGTCCACTGCTCGCTTCCGCGCCTGATGGGCTGTCGCCGGCTAACCGCGATGGGACGTCCCTGCGGACGGCCATCGCGGACCGCTGTCCCCGACGGACGAGGCTTCCACGTTGGCTCCCGGGGCCCCGGCCGGTCTGACCGGACGCCCGCGGTGTTCGGTCCCCGCTGAAGGCCATACTGCGGGTAACGAGCAGGGCCTAACTGCCCGACCTATCCATCTCGTCGTAGTCGGGGCGAACTTAAGGACCTTTCGCCTCTCCGATCGCCGGAGGGAACGGGGATCTCACGCGCTCGAGGCGGCGGCGCTTGCGGTTCTATCGGGACGCTTCGTCCGGTTCGATGAGGGCGTGAAGTCCCCCGCTGGGGAAGAAGACGGCCCCGCCGACGACCGGCGCAACGTCGCCGCTGCCGGAGGTGGCGTCCGACCGGTATCGCCACAGGAGGTTCCCGTCTGTCCCGTCGTACGCCTCCATCGTGTTCAGCCCGCCGGCGTAGACGACGCCGTCGGCGACGACGGGCGGATCGTTACTGCCCGTTTCGGTCGTCCAGCGTTTCTCGCCGGTTTCGGCCTCGAACGCGGTCAGCTGCCACGCGTTCGTGACGTACAGCGTGCCGTCGTCGACGGCCGGCGACGTGACGGGTTCCAGTCCCGACCCTTGGCCAGCGCTTTCGACCGCCTGGCTCCAGCGCGGCGTTCCGTCCCGATCGAACGCCGCGACGGTGCCGTCGCCGACGGGAACGTAGAGAGCATCGTCAACGACGGTCGGCGGTCCGGTAACCGGGCGCTCGACGTCGCGCGACCACTGCCGCTCGCCGTCGGCGGCCGACAGCGCGACGAGTTCGCTCCCACCCTGGTAGACCATCCCATCAGCGACCGCCGGCAGCGTCGGCCAGTACGTCCCGTCGTCCGCCAACGCGGCGGTCCAGCGCTCGTGCCCGCTCTCGAGGTCGATCGCGACGAGCGTCGGCGGACCGGAGTACGTGGTCTCGATGGCGTAGACCGTTCCGTCGGCGACCGTCACCTCGTCGTTGAGGTCGCGATCGACCCGCCAGCGTTCGGTTCCGGTGTCGGCCTCAAGGGCGACGACCGAGGGACCGACCCCCTGAACGACCGTCCCGTCGGCGACGACGGTCCCGCCGAAGGAGTTGGTCCCGGGGTAAGTCCACTCCCACTCGATCTCGCCGGTTGCGCCGTCGAGGGCGTAGACGGTCGTTTCCGCACCGTCGTTGCCGACCGAGCGTCCCTCGGCGACGTACACCGTCCCGTCGACGACTGCCGGCGACCCGATTTCGTAGTACGAGTCGTCCTCGCCCTCGCGGAACGTCCAGGCGGCTTCGACGTCGGCGGTCGGTCCCGTACCGGCCGCGGCACCGACGTGATCGGGACCGTACTGGTGCATCCGGTAGGACCCGGCGTCGGTCAGGTCGGGTCGTAATTCGGCGACCGACTCGGCCGGATCGTCTCCCGAACCGGTCGGATCGGCTGCCGGGTCCGTTTCGGTCTCCCCCTCGAGTGCGTCGATACAACCCGAGAGACCGGTCACGAGCGTCGCGCCGGCGGTCGTCAGCAGATCGCGCCGACGCCGACGACGGGATTTCGGCTCCCTCGAAACTGTCATAAAACCCGATAGAAAGTCGGCCGACATATAGGTTCCCGATGAAGTCCGGCGGCTCGTCGAAACGACGCTCGAGGAGAAGTCGGTCGAACGGGCGTTCGGAGGTCGGCCGTGTCGGCGAGCCGCGACTCGGAGAGCGCAGTCGCCCTCCGTGTGGACCCGCCTACTCGGCTTCGGTTTCGGCGTCTTCGAGGACCTCGTCGAAGCCGCCCGCCTCGGGACCGGTTTCGAACGCCGCGGTCGATTCGGGCGAGACCTCCTGTCGGGCCTGCTCGAAGTGCCCGGCGGTCAGAACGATCTCGTCGACGTCGCGCTCCTCACCGGCGGCTTCGGCCTGAACGTGATCGCGGACCGCGATCGTCGCGGCCTCCCGACAGACGGCTTCGATGTCCGCGCCGGTGTAGCCGGCCGTCTCGGCCGCGAGGGTGTCGAGGTCGACATCGTCGGCGAGGGGCCGCTCCTGAGTGTGAATCCCGAAGATCTCGCGGCGGGCCTCCTCGTCCGGCTCGGTAACCGCGACGTGACGGTCGAGCCGGCCCGGCCGCAGGAGGGCGTCGTCGATCAGCTCCGGCCGGTTCGAGGCGGCGATGACGACGACGTCCTCGAGTTCCTCGAGTCCGTCGAGTTCGGTCAGCAGCTGAGAGACGACCCGTTCGCCGACGTTCGAGTCGCCGACGCCGCTGCCCCGTTCGCTCGCGATGGCGTCGATCTCGTCGAAGAAGACGATCGTCGGCGCGTTCGCCCGGGCCTTCTCGAAGACGTCGCGGACGGCCCGCTCGGATTCGCCGACGAACTTGTCGAAGAGCTCGGGGCCTTTGATCGAGATGAAGTTCGACTGGGCCTCGTTGGCGACGGCCTTCGCGAGCAGGGTCTTGCCGGTACCCGGCGGGCCGTACAGCAACACGCCCTTGGCGGGACTGAGGTTTACCCGCTCGTAGGCGTCGGCGTGCTCGAGCGGCCACTGGACGTTCTCCCGGAGCCGTTCTTTGGCCGCCTCGAGACCGCCGACATCGTTCCACGTGACGTCGGGGGTTTCGACGAAGACCTCCCGCATCGCGGAGGGTTCGATCCCGCGAAGCGCGCGCTTGAAGTCGTCCGCGGTGACCTCGATTTCGTCGAGGACGTCGGCATCGATCTCGTCGGCCTCGAGATCCAGTTCGGGACGGAGCCGCCGCATGGCCGTCATCGCGGCCTCCTTCGCGAGGTTCTCGAGGTCGGCCCCGACGAAGCCGTGGGTGTTCTCGGCGTAGCGGTCGAGATCGACGTCTTCGGCAAGCGGCATGCCGCGGGTGTGGATCTGGAGGATCTCTTCGCGACCGTCGACGTCGGGGACGCCGATCTCGATCTCGCGGTCGAACCGGCCAGGACGGCGCAGCGCGGGATCGATTGCGTCGACCCGGTTTGTCGTCCCGATGACGGTGATCTCGCCGCGCTGTTCGAGGCCGTCCATCAGCGAGAGCAGTTGCGCGACGACGCGGCGTTCGACGTCACCCTGGACATCTTCGCGTTTGGGGGCGATGGAGTCGAGCTCGTCGATGAAGACGATCGCCGGCTCGTTCTCCGCGGCCTCCTCGAAGACTTCGCGTAGCTGCTCTTCGCTCTCGCCGTAGTACTTCGACATGATCTCCGGGCCGGAGATCGTCCGGAAGTGGGCGTCGATCTCGTTTGCGACCGCCCGAGCGATCAGCGTCTTGCCGGTGCCCGGCGGCCCGTGCAGGAGGACGCCTTTGGGCGGCTCGATGCCGAGCGCTCTGAACAGTTCGGGGTGGCGCATCGGCAATTCGATCATCTCCCGGACCTGCTCGAGTTCGTCGTCGAGCCCGCCGACGTCCTCGTAGGTGACGTTCGGCGTCTCCCCCCGGGAGTCGCCCCCTTCGATCGGTCCTTCGGCCTCGATCTCGAGTTGGTCCGGGGTCCGATCGACGACCTCGATCTCGGTCCCGCTTGTGATGACGACCGTTCCGCTCGGCTCGGTGTCCACGACGGTTACCGGCAGTCGCCGGCCGGAGCGACTCGTCAGGAGTCCGAAGCCGAGCGAGAGCGAGAGCGTCTCACCCGGGCGTACGGCTCGCTCCGAGAGTTTGTCCTTGAGATACGAGCCGACGTCGCCCTGAATCCGGACGTTTTCCGGGAGCGCGACCGTAACCGTCGACGCCGGCTCGACGTTGGCCGCTTCGACGGAGACGGTGTCGTCGATCCGCGCGCCAGCGGCCTGGCGCAACTGCCCGTCGATCCGGACGATCCCTCGCCCGGTGTCTTCGGATCGGCCGGGCCAGACCCGCGCGATAACGCGGCCGTCACGGCCCTCGATCGCGACGAACTCACCGCTTGTGACCCCCAGTTCGTCCATCGCGGCCCGGTCGATCGAGGCGAGACCACTCCCCGCGTCTTTCCGTTTGAGCGGTTTTACGCTGAGTTGCATCGGTCGAATCGTCTCGACCGTCGACGCGCGAGCATGCCGCCGTCGACTCCGAAACGACCAGAAACGACCGGTCGACACGAGAGAACGGACGCGTCGACGGGAGGGGTGGTTCACCGGCCGGAGCCGGGACGCGGTTCATCGGCGGCGGTGCCCGGAGGCGATACACGCAACGGAACCGGCGACGATCGGGTG
The DNA here is from genome assembly GCF_000455365.1 of Halopiger djelfimassiliensis. Lineage (GTDB taxonomy): Archaea > Halobacteriota > Halobacteria > Halobacteriales > Natrialbaceae > Halopiger_B > Halopiger_B djelfimassiliensis. The sequence continues at coordinate 842,871 of NZ_HG315686.1, read as the reverse complement.
ACGTTAGCCCTCGAGCGGGATCTCCTTGCCGTGGGTGGTCGCACCCCGGATCGGCAGGGCGACCTCGAGGACGCCGTTGGTGTACTCGGCGACGATCTCGTCGTCGGCGATGTCCTTGGGGAACCGGAACCGGCGGTGATAGGTCTTCTTCCGGCCGCGTTCGTCGTCGACGTGTTCGGCGGCAATGTTCAGGACACCCTCGTCCCAGGCCAGATCGATCTCGTCGGTCTCGAACCCCGGCATGTCGATCGTCAGGACGAACTCGTCGTCTTCTTCGTACAGTTCGTAGTCGCTGCCTCCGCGGTCACCGAACAGCTGGGATGGCATGTCGAGGCTCTGGGTCCAGGTGCTTGCGCTCGGTCGGAGCACCATGGCTGTTCACCTCGAATTCAGTCGATGATTGAACGCGGTTCGTAATAAGACTTTCGAACCATGGTAATAATGAACAAGAGGTTCAGGACCATGTACCGAGAGGAAAAGGCCCATTAGCCGGCCAACACATCACACGGGTATGGGACTCGGCAGCACTGCAAAGAAGATTCAGGGCCTTTCGGACCGGGCCGAAGCGATGTACAAACAGGTACAGCAACTCCAGAAACGAATTATCAGCCTCGAGGAGGAGATGGACGACACCCACGATACGGTACGGCGGCTGGACCACCAGCTTACGGAACAGCGGGCGTTGCTGCTCGCGATCGCCGAGGAACAGGGGATCGACGGCGAGCAGATCCTCGCGGACGCGGCGATCGACGAGGCCGAACTCGACGGAGAAAGCGAGGGTGAAAGCGACGCAAACTCGGAGACAGACGAGAACGCGGACTCGACCGCCGAAAGCGAGTCGACCGACGCGACGGCGGAGTAACGTCGATCCACGGGTTGTGATCTCGTCTCGCGTTTCCCGTCTCGAAAGCTCCGTATACAACTGTGTGTTCGGATACGTTTTCGTCGTCGTCGACCGGGTCCGGCGGTAGCGGTCGTATCGCAACTGCTAACAGTGGGGGCAACATTTGCCAGCACGATGACTATCCACGAGCGACCGCTGGAATCGGTGCTGGAGACGGTCGGTCAGACACCGCTCGTCCACGTTCACGGCGGCCCGGACGACGTTCGTATTTACGCGAAACTCGAGTCGTTCAATCCGGGCGCGAGCATCAAAGACCGCATCGGCCGCTATATGCTCGAGCGGATGCTCGAACGGGGTGACGTGCCGGCGGGTGGAACGATCGTCGAGCCGACTGCGGGCAACACGGGGATCGGGTTCGCGATCGCCGCCGAGCAGCTCGGACTCGACGCGATCTTCGTCGTTCCCGAGCGGTTCAGCGTCGAGAAACAGCAGTTGATGGAGGCCCTCGGCGCAGAGATCATCAACACGCCGACCGAGGACGGCATGGAGCGTGCGATCGAGCGCGCCCACGAGCTCGCCGCGGAACTCGACGACGCCGTCGTCCCCCAGCAGTTCTCGAATCCGCTGAATACGGAAGCCCACTACGAGACGACCGGTCCCGAAATCTACGAGGCCCTCGACGGCGAGGTCGGTGCGGTCGTCGCCGGCTGTGGAACGGCGGGCACGCTCATGGGAATCGCCCGCTACGCGCTCGAGCAGGATTCGGAAACACACGTCGCAGCCGTCGAGCCCGAGGGATCGGTCTACGGTGAACTCTTCGGCGAAGAGCGTACCGAAGACGAGTACAAGATCGAGGGGATCGGAACCCACGACGTCGAAACGAACGAACTGTTCGACCCCGAACTGGTCGATGCGGTCTACCCCGTCTCCGACCGGGATGCACAGGACGAACTCAAGCGCCTCGCCCGCGAGGAAGGTCATCTCGTCGCCTCGAGTGCAGGCGCTGCAAGCGTCGCCGCACGACGGGTCGCCCGGGAAATCGCCGACGGGGACATCGAGACGCCGCACAATACGGTCGTCACGGTGTTTCCGGACTCGAGCGAACGCTACCTCTCGAAGGGGATCTACCGGTCGTTCGAGGAGTGGAGTTCCTGATTCGATCGGACGGTCGGGCCGCCCGCTCGCACGTGTGTCACTGTTTGAAGTCCGACAAACCACCAGTATCTTAAGAAGTACCCTGCGGAAGGGAACCTGTAGGTTCTCGTATCAAGACCGATTCTGACACAGTGTAGATTCTTCTTCGTGCATCACTCCCGGCCAGACGGACACTATCGGCTAACATTCAGATCGTCGCTGGATCACAAAGTGGCCTCCCCGATTTGGAAAGTTACGACATCGGTGGAAGAACGCACGCGTGTTCGTTCGTGCTCAGACCAATCGTGTGAGCACGCGCTCCCGAACCACAAGCAGACACGGAAGCACCGTCACGCATGCGATGAACGCGTAGACGATACTCAACCCGGTGACGATGCCAAAGCGTTGGAGCGGGGGTGACAGCGCCAGTGTGAGTACCCCAAAGCCCGCCGCCGTCGTCACTGCACTTCCGAGCAACGCACCACCAGTTCCCTCGAGTGTCGTTGCCAGCGTTTCGACGAGCGAATCGTGGCGAGCGCGTTCGTCGAAGAACCGCTCACTGACGTGAATGCTGTAATCCACACCGAGGCCGATCGCCAAACTCGTGATCACGACTGTCTCACTGTTGAACGGAATATCGAGCACGGACATGGTGCCGAGCAACCACGCAAGCGCGATCAGAACGGGCACGAGCGTCACGACTCCCAACTCCGGTGTTCGGTACCGCCACCAGTACATGCCGATAAGTAGCGCGAGAATAACCCCGAGTGTGATAGCGAACCCTTCGACGAGCGTTTCGAACAGAGCACTCTGGACCACGGCAGTAATGATCGGACCGCCCGTTGCAATGGCTCGAACTGGGGCGTCCTCTTCGATGGTCGAGGCAACGTTTCGTACGTCCCCTGCGACCGACTGAGCCGAGGTGTCCCTCTGCACGCCGACAGTTAGCCGTGCAGATTCGTACGACCCGTTCTCGGCACGATAGAGGACCGACGATGCTTGTTCGGGAGCAGCATCGAACAGCAGGTCGTAGACTGCCGCGACGTCTCTGTCTGGGAGACCGTCACCGTCCGTATCACGGGCTTCGATTGCATCTGCGACCGTTTGATTTTCCGAGGCAACCGCACGAAGGACGGATGTTGGGCTTTCGATAGCGGCTCTTCCATCGGAACCGACGACGACCGTGCCGCTGCTGTTCGTATTCCGGGTCACATCGTCGGTTGCGGTGAGCAGTGCTGGCGCGGTCACGTTCCCGCGTATCAGTATCTGCCCCTCTGCTTCCTCTCCGCGTTGGCGGAAGTTGTCGCTCAGGTACTCGAGGTTCTCGCTCACCTCATACTCGCCGGGTGCGAACGGTTCCGGGAGTGTCTCCATCCACGGCGGTGCATCCTGCGGGATGAAATCCGCTTGGTTGAACTCGGTGTCGATACTCGTTGCGCCGTACGCGCCTGCGGAGGCGAGGAGCAACGAAAGGACGATGACGACGATTGGGGCGCGTCGGGCCACCGTAGCGGTGCCCGAGAGAACACGGTTCAGCCGCCCCGAACCAACGCCGACGGCGGGATTATGACGGCCGCGGCCACGGCAGTCAAAGAACCGTTCGAGTTCGAGTTTGATGGCTGGCACAAGCGCAGCGAAAACGACGAAGATCGCGACGATACCCACACCGCTCAGGATGGCGAAATCCTGAATCGAGCCCAGCGGACTGGTGTAGTTCGAGAGGAACCCGACAGCCGTCGAGAATGCGGCGGTAGCAAGAGCGACAACGACGCCGGCGATTCCGACACGCATCGCCGTCGTAGGGTCGCGTCGACCGACGTTCTCATCGGTGGTGTCGAGCGCTCCCTCTCGGGCTTCACGGTAGCGCATGACGACGTGGAGCGAGTAGTCGATACTGAGGCCAATAAGCAAGAACGGAACGGCGATCAGGGTCGAATTCGACGGAATCTCGAGCCACCCTTGTATGCCAGCGTACCAAACCAGCACGACGGCCACTCCGAAGAGGCTCACGAGAACGTCGATGAGGTCCCGGTAGGCAATCGTGAGGACGAGGAGGAGGAGGACGATGGCGACAGGCGTGATGATGATGAACGTGTCGCCGATCGCCTGCGAGGATTCCGCATCGATGATACCTTGTCCGAACACGAACGCGTCGTCGAAGCGCTTCTCGACGAGCGAACCGATGACCAGTTGTGCATCGTTCACCGTCTGGGGAGTCGCCGTCGAACTGCTCGGACTCCGTTGAAAGACGAGGGTCGTTCTCGCGTCGGCACTCGTCGTTCCTGGTTCGTAATCCGTCGGCAAAAATTGGGTTGGATCACTGCCGGAGACAGAGGTATTTGAGTCGAGGAGACGGCTGAGATACGTTTCGACTTCCTCGTCAGTGCTGGATTCAAGTGCTGTGATCTGCTGGTCGAGCGTCGGTGCTGACGACTGACCCTGCCCTGTCACCGACGTATTGTTTCCAGAACCCCTGTCGACAGCCGACGTGCCGGTGTTTTCACCCCGATCGTGGGCGTATGCAACGTTCGCAACGACGTTCTCGATGCCGATAATCCCCGTCCCGTCACGAAGTGTCGCATTGACCGATTCGTTTTCTCGGAGGGCCCGCTGAAGACGGAGGCTTTTGAGTAACGATTCGCGAGTGAGTACGTTATCACCCTCGTCCCTGACAACGACCTGTGAAACGACTGCATCGTCCGTCTCGTACGTTGCTTCGATGCGGTCAAGTGCCGCCTGTTCTGGGGAATCGATGTCGGCTTGGCCGATCTGTCCCTCCCCAGTCGTACCGACAATCGCGCCAGCACCAACGACGGCGCTGATGACGAGCAACAGTACGATGAGTAACCTACTCCGCGATGCGATTAGGTCCGCGTACTCGGACGCCAGGTTTCGCTTCATCGATTACCACCACCGCCTGTTATGGCAGGGGGTGAGGGATTTGACTGACTGATAGCTATGGTGGGCCTGTCCATACGCTCACTCCGATGAGGGTTGATAAGGAGAGATGGAAGGTTCCCAGGACATGGGAGAACTAGTCGTTGGGTCGACGAAACTAGCTCAAGGACTGATCTTCAGTAAGACCGATTCGGACGTTACGTCTGGCTGAGCCCATAGATCATCACGACGAACCCAATACTGATGATCACACTCTCGAGGGTCATCCCGATGATAGCAGAAGCTCCACCGATGTGATGGAACACTCCAACGAGAAACGTTCCAAGTGTGATGAGCGCCAACCCTATCGCAAAGAACTGGAGGCCCGCGATTCGCGTGCGATTGTACGCTCTGTATGCCATCAGAGACACAATCCCCCCGAGAACGAGGGCAGTAATCTTGACGACGCCGAGCAAAACAATAGATAGGTTCATTTCGACTCCTCCTTCATTGCGGACCAGAACGTTGCCATCCGATCTTCTGGGTCTTCTTTAGGTCGAGATACCTCTATCGTGAACTCGTCATCGGTGACACTGATCGAGATATCAGTAAAATCGCGTTCGTAGAGGGTCGCGTTTGGTCCGTCACGCCGAACCTCCGTATATTCACGGACAAGCATCGATTCGCGAAGCAGTTCGAGCTTCCGATACACCGTCGAACTCGATAGACCGCACTCCTCGCAGAGTTCGCTGGCGGACTTCGGTTCGTCCAAGAGCGTGAGTATGGTTCGACATTTATCGTCGTCGAGGGATTTCAACACCATCGGGAGGGCGGGTTCATTGGGTTCTTCGGACGACCATCGGTCCATTTCAGTCGATGATTCTCGGAATGAAATGTTCGACGGAATCAGTGATAGTCGATTCGGATCAACGTTTTGTTCGCTCATCTTAGGTGCTGTCTATTGTATACTCGCTGTGGCATTTCACGTGCGCCATGTTATATTGCTCAATTCTTCCGTCGTAGAGCGTATAGAGTCCACGGTCATTCCCAGGGTACTGGAATAGCACGCTGTGGTGCGTTACTGCTGTTTCTGGTCGTTCACAGGTACTCATCCCAGACTCTGGGACACCTCCTTTGATGTTTATATCCTGCCCCGAATAATCGACTGATGTCATACAGAGCTACTACCCGAGTCACCCCCAGAAACGCTGGGCGTATAAGCACAATGCGTCGATCGCGCAACTCCGTTTCGGTTGATGCGCAATCGAGCGCGGGGGTTCGTCAATGACGACTGTACTTGATGTAGTAATGACCATCCACACGGTCTTCGCTGCGCTGTGGACGGGTGGGACTCTCGTGATTGCAGGGGCTGTTATCCCGGCAGCGCGAAGCGAATTGCTGAGTGCGGAAGCGCTGACGCTTATCGCACGGAGATTCTGGCATCTTACGGGGGCCTCAGTCCTTCTATTGTTGTTCAGCGGCGGCCATCTCGCAGGAACCCTATATACTGCCGAATCGCTCCAGACGACGGGCCGAGGAAACCTCGTACTGGCGATGGTCGGCCTGTGGCTCGTCCTCGCAGTCGTGCTGTTCTTCGGGTTCCGTCGACTGACCGGCAGCCCATCTGAGACATCAGCGGTCGCGGCTGCAACTCAAGCGCGACCGTGGTTTCTCGGCGCGAGCGGTGTCTCGATAGCGCTGCTCGTCGTTGCCGGGCTTCTGTGAAGCGAGCCGACAGCAGTTATCAGAGCCGTTGAGGATGCCTCTACTTTGGAAAGACGTCAAAAGACGAATGACTGCCGCAGCGGGCATCACTCGACAACGACGACACCTTCATACCCATCGTTCTGTGCGGTTCGCAGACGTACTTGTAGGTGCCACTGTCTCAAACGTATGTGCGAACGGATAACCGCTTTCACCGATCAGTGCGCTCTCGAGAGCTCCGAAACACGGCCGGACAACGGTCGTCCGTCGTCTCCTGCCTTTCGCCATGCTCGAGGCGAGACATCGCGCTCGAGGCGGGGACGTCGCCTCAGCCCGGTGACGATGACCGATGGAGCGTGGTCGCGTCGACGACAGCCAGCCCCTCGTCGCGTTCGACCTCCCACACCCGGAGTACGAGATGGGCCTTGCAGTGGTGTTCGACCAACTCCATCCCAGTATTCCGGTTTTTGAGCACGAGTTGGCAGGTGCCGTCGTTCGAACAGCTCCCGGACCGGTCACACATGGGTACTGCTACTGTGTACAGCGCTTGCGGGTAAGTCTCTGTCGGTGACCACACCCCTTCCGCTGCCGTTCGTTTCAAACCAAGGCTGTCAGCCACAGCACCGCCGGTTTTGATGTCCCCCAATGCACTACGCACCGAGTCGTCGATGTTCGACTTTCAGACACCGATCCTGGACGACCTGCCGACCGTCGCGTTCGGCCCGTTCGGCCGCGTCGTCGTCACGAATCCCCTGCTGTGTCCAGATAACGTCGACGTCGTCGCGCTCGAGCGCCTCGTCGACGATATCGCTGACCTCCTCGCTCGGCCGGAAGATACAGACGACGTCGATCTCCGTTTCGACGTCCGAAAGCGTATCCGGAGCCGGCCGACCGAAAATCTCGTCGGCGTACGGATTGACCGGGATCACGTCGTACCCCTGTTCGCGGAGATAGCTCGGGACGTCGTGGGCCGCTTTGCCCGGCGTACTCGAGCAGCCGACGACCGCGATCGTTTCGTGAGCGAGCACGTCTCGGATCTCCGAGTCGGAATCGACCGCCATACTCGGCGGTAGTCGCTCGGGCCGTAAACCTCTCCGGGTCACCTCGTGGGCCGGCCAGAAGCGCCGGGGTCGGGTCGGTTACGTCGCGAGCCCGACCGTATTGATCTCCGGCCCGTTCTCGTCGCCCTGATCGACCTCGATGACGCCGTCGAACAACTGTTTGAGCGTGTTCATCGTCTGATCGTCGTGGGCGGTCGAGTCGACGACGTAAACGCCGAGGGCGTTCGCGCTCTGGATTCGGCCCGTAAACACGTGGAGGAACCGAAACACCGTCTGGAGATCCGAGTACATGAGCAGCGTCGAAATCGAGTACAACAGCACGCGGTTCTCGGTCACTCCACGTTCCTCGTAGAACTCCTGCAGGAACTCGGAGAGCTTGATTCCGATGCCGGTCATATCGACGGGCGAGGACGCGTACTTGACCCGTGGATCGGCTTCGATGGTGCCGATGCCGCGTTGTTTCGTGACACAGTCGACAATCCCGACGTCGACATCCCCGCCGACCCGCTCGGTAAACGCCGAGAGGATCTTCTCGGCGCTGTCTTTGGTCGTCACCACGATCGATCCGTCTCCCCTGTCTGCGCCGCTTGCGAGGATATCGAGCGCGATCTGACGTTTGCCAGTAAGCGGCGGGCCCGCGATGAGAACGTTCGTCCCCGGATCCAGTTCGGTGTCCGGGAGGACGTCTAGGTCATACATACCAGATACTCACATCCATCTGCGGCGGTGGTCGTCGTCACCGCTGGTACCGTTCAGGTTGGTATGTAGATTCGGTATTACGCTTATAGTACTTTTGATTAGCGCCCCACTAGCTCCGGTAACTTCGAAACGTTATCGGGATCCAATTCGAAACGTGAAGTTCCTAGAGGGCACCGAACTCGAGGGCAGTCCGACCGACGATAAACGCAAGCGCCGCGAGAAACATGCCGTACTTGAGCCGCGCCTGACCGGCCGTCGGGTTCTCGAAACTCTCGTAGGCCCCACCGAGCATGAGCACGTCGGCCGGAACGACGACGAGCAGGTACGTTCCGCCGAAGTACCCGAGCACGTACGGGATCGGACTTGCGAGCACGGCGAGTACGAGGAGGCCGCCGGCAACCACGAGCGCCCGCCGCTCGCCGATCGCGATCGGAAGGGTGTTGAGCCCCTCCTCGCGGTCGCCCTCGACGTCCTCGACGTCCTTGACGATCTCCCGCGTGAGCGTCGCGATCGCAGCGAGGACGAAGAGGACGACTGCGGGGCCGATCTCCCCGACCGACGCGGCGCCGAAGAGAAACGTACTTCCGACGAGATACGCGACCAGCGCGTTGCCCAGTCCCGGCAGCCCCTTGAAGACTTCCGTATACGCCACGAGCGCGACGAGGTTGATCCCCGCGATGGCGATCGCCGCAAGCGGCAGCAGGGTCACCGCGAGCGCAACGGCGATCACGAAGAGGACGACACTGAACGCCAGCGCTCCCCGAGGACTCACCGCCCCCCGCGGGATCGCCCGCTCCGGCTGATTGATCCGATCGATCTCCCGGTCGAAGTAATCGTTGATCGCGTTCCCCGCACCGACGGCCAGCCCGGTCGCCCCGACGGCGGCCGCCACCTCGAGCGACTGGTCTGTGACCCCGCCGGCGACGAACGCGCCGATAAACGTCAGCACGCTCGCGGCGATCACGTTCACCGGCCGCGTCAACTCGACCAACCCGCGGATCGTCTCCCCCGCTGTCATGGACGCAACTGCTCAACGGGACCGGTTAAACCGTACGATCCGCAACAGCGGCCGTCGCCGCTCGCTTTCGCGCCCGTTACCGCCACTCCTCGAGATCACAGAGGTCGTCGGCCGAAATCGAGAGCCACTTGGTCACCCGCTCGTCGCCGCTCGCATCGACCGGGACGGCCGTCCAGGTCCCCTCGTCGTCCGACAGCAACTCGAGCGGTGCATCGTCGTTTCCGTCCTCCGGAACGGGTGGCTCGTTGACCGTCATATCCCCGCATAGACCACCACTACATAGACCCCTTCCGGTGGTTTTCATTCGGTGGGAACGAGCCGTATTTTGGCAGCCGATCGCGGGCTCGAGTCGTCTCACCGCGGCGTGTGTCGACGCCTGTCGGAATCGGTGAAAATCGAGTGACTTATACGGACCCACCTGATACGGATCAGGTGCGGGCGCTTAGCTCAGTCTGGACAGAGTACTTGGCTTCGGACCAAGCTGTCGCGGGTTCAAATCCTGCAGCGCCCATCCTCTCACAACTATCCTCGAAGCCACGGGTAATCGCCATACAGCGTCGAGGCTACAGCTACGACTCGCACGACGGGTCGGCGATTTGAAGCTGTGAGGACTTTGGGGTCGGAGCCGTGCCACGATTCCTGCTGGAGCCAACTTGGCAAGAGGTAATAATCCCTGGGGTCACCCCCAACCATGGGAAACGTACCGGACGACATCGCTGAGACCGTAATTGAGGCCACGAACGAGTGGACCGAACAGTTCGAAGAAGCCGGCATCAAGCAGCCCCAGGAAGACCTCTACGTTATCGATATTGTTGATGTGGGGGAGCGCGATGACCAGCTTGCCATTGACCTTGACGGGGACGAAATCGTACGTATTCCTGATGGATGGCGCGCGGAGTGGGATAACCCGTCTGACCTATCGCTCGCTCCTGAGGCCGAGTTAGAGTACCGAGACAGTGAACCAGAGGGGCACTTAGTGATGGTCGCAGAGCAGCAGGTCGCTTTCATCCGGTTGGATTTCGTCTGCAACCTCGGCGCGGAGTAGGGCCGCGCAGCAAAGCCTATCTGTCAGCCCCCTGGAGTGTTGGTAAGATGGTGTCGAGCGAGCAGGGGTGGCTGGTCCTTCACTGGCGGGTTGACTCGTTCTCAACCTCGGTCTGGTACGAGCCAGCGGACGGGGAGATGAACATCTACCGAGGCGCAGCGTGCGATTGTGACGCTTGGGAGCGGCATCAAAGCCAGCCGCCGGAGGAGCGCACGTGCCCGCACATCCGTTACATATTAGCCTACATCTCGACGTATCAGGACTTGGGTCACCAGGAGGACCAGCTTATTGAACGAGATGTTGAGCTGGCGAATATCGAGCGGCTGCCCGCTCCTCAGGTGCAGCGGGCGTGGGGAAAAGAGCGGCGTGTTTAGAGGTCAAACTCGTCGGGGTCGAGGGCGTTCGCTTGGGCAATGCCCCGGAGTTCGTCTTTGCTCATAGTTTCGAGTTCGGCCACTTCGACTCCGATTGCGAAGGCGAGGACGGAGATGTCTGCGTCGTCGCTGTTCTTAGCCTGTTCGAGTTCGCGGAGCTTGTCAGCCTGGAACTTTGCCATACCTGTGTGGATGCACCCCTACCCTATTGATTTATGTAAATGATTCACTGATGCAAAGAAGAAGTGCAGCTCGTAAGTTGGTGACTGATAGTTATCTTTTGAATTCGTTCGGAAGGGGAGTGCTTCTTATCCCCCCTAGGACATCCTCATATGCTTCTCGCTTCGCCTCTTCCGCTATGTGTACAGCAAAGCTGAGATAGAACAAAGCCGCTCGGGAGAGCCGGAGCATCTCCATTGTGGCTTGTTCGAGTTCACGCTCTCCTATGGCGTCGTAGATTGTATCCTGGAACACAGGGTTCTCTCTGTGTCGAGCCTCATCAATGAAACCGTTTTCAATTACTTTGAAGTAGTCGTGCTCGGCTGCATTTCTGACACTTCTTAGTTCGTGTGCAACGGTTACTGATGATTCGTCGTCACGCTCACTGATGTGGTGACTGAAGTCCTTTTTTAGCCAATATAGTGCGTTAAGCGCCCAGTTTGTGCTGCTCTCAAACACATCATGGAGATTGTGGTAATCGTAGGACATATTGGGATACCAAATTTCATCGAAACTCGGCTCATCATCTCCTTCATTAATCTCGTGTACGTCGTAGTACTTGTTCAAGAAGACTGCGATTTTATCAAATATTGAATAGGATAGGCGAAGTGCGGTTTTGATTTGCTCCGTGCGGTATCCAGATACAGAGTAATCAAGGGTATTTTCTAGTCGAACACGTCTATCAGAGAAATGGTTTCTATCCCCGGTGAGACCTTCGTAGAATATATATCTAGCAGAGGCGAATTCTTGTTTCATTCGATTATACATACCGGGGTACGGGAAGTCCCCCTCCGGTAAAATCATGTTCGGTAGATGAAAATCATCATAAGCGGCGCAGGTATGAGTGGAAATGTCGTTAAGGGGGTTCAGAAAGAGACGATTGTCCAAAACCCATTCATTATATGCTATTTCCTCTTCTGAGTCACCTAACGACCTCTCGTCTTCTGCGTGTATCGAATTGCCTTTATCCGCAAATGGCTTCAACTGCTCAAGAGTCGAGCGGAAAGTTGCCTCAGCTCCTGGATGGATGTCGTCAGCGTTCTCCAGAGCTACCTTCAAATCCAGATACGCCGAATGGAGGAACATATGCTTTTGATGTTCATCGAATAGAAACAGCGAGTATTCCCATTTAGTCTGTCCTCGATTCGCTAAAGCCATCCCGTGGTCGGGATTGACACCAAGGGCAATATTGTACAGTCTCAGAGCTTCAGAACTCCGGCCAGTTTCGGCCAGGATGTTCGCTAAATTACAGTACGTTTGACTAATTCGATAGTCTGAGAGTTTATCGAGGTCGTCTTGGACAACTGCAGCGCGCTTGTAACCAATCGCCTCGATGAAGTGATTGCTATCGAAAAAGTCGAGCTTTCGCGGTCCACTGGCTGTTTTGTGCGCTAAGGCTGAATGAGCGTTCCCCAATTGGTAGTACCATTGTGCAGCATATTCTGGCTCAAGGTCCTGAACGTCAAGTTGGTCATTTAGTTCGATTACCCGCTCCAACCCTTCTACTTCGTCGTACTTATCTGAATAGTTGAATAGAGCAGATACCAAACTGAGACGCTCTCTAACACTCAGTTCATCCCATTCCTCGTCTGTAGCATCAAGCAACCTCTGTAACCGGTCTCGCTCAACAGCTTCCTCCGCCTCCCCTGCCGCAGCTCCGTCCCCCTCTGCTTCATCTTCAATCGCTTCGAAGAGTTCCTTCAGTGACTTTTCAGCCATCACCTATTTTGGGCCTTACTTGCACTTAAGTTCCGTGTCAGTCAACTCTGCCACATCTCCATGTTCAAGCATCTCTTTGACTGTTTTAACGAACTAATCTATCATTCACCGGTGGCCGGAGGTCTCGCGGACTGGCGTCGATGGTAATGGAGTAGTTTTCGAGACCGACGGAGTAGATGGGACCCAGCTCGCTCTCAGTGATGTTGATGACTAAGCCGGGCTCGCCATGCCAACGGAAGTCGGGGTCTGTCTCGTCGGGAACGTCAATTCGTACACGGTCTCCAAGGCGAGGGTGCATGGCCGCGGTTGGCCGTGGCTTGCTACTTAAACTCTTGTAGGCGGCTGTGGAACCGTACTGTGACTCGTCCAAGAATGCCGGTAACTCCTAACAGTGCTGCAATCACTACTGTGAGGACAAGATAGAACCAGACGAGAGCAACAATACCGAGTACTGCACTCATATACCCCGTTATCAGATGGTCAATGATGAGCATGTCACCGTACTCTACGCCAGCATTTCGTGCAGTTTCGACCGAAGCAGCGAGAGGCAGACCGATACCCACGATGGTTCCAGCTCCGACTGAGACTAATCGACTTTCTCGAAGGATAGCCAACGGTCGAGATTGAGGGCTCCCGGTATCTTCTGGGTAAGACTCTCGAAGACTATTGAGCTGCCTAGAGACTCCGACATAGAGTGATGCAATTATGAGTCCAGATGTAACCATCATCTTGGCATTTTGCCGTAGAGAGAGGTCTACACTGGATAACATTGGGAAATTGAGTGAAGAAATCATAACAACTGCAAGTGCGAGAAGCATGACTCCAAATGCCCGAAACTCATTCTTGGTGAGTTCTAGCATATCCCACAAAACCTTGGAGATGTATTTGTAGGATAGGAGGACCGCGAGACCGCTGAGTTGCAGGAATGTGTCGTTGAATGGACTCGCTGGCTTCCCCTCTGGTATGTTCATGCCGTGAAATAACGGTATGAGAATCGTGAGGGCGAATGTAACTGAGAGGAAGAGAAGTGCTATCCGTTGTTTAGAAATCCATTCAGGCGTATTGAACGGGGGCTGGCTATGGAGAGAATGCTCTTGGATTAGCAGAAATTTGTAAATCAGAAGTGAACAACCGATGGTAGTCACTGCTAAGGGGGCTAATCCAGGATGCCATCCCAATACAGGTAATTCCGATAATGGTTGGTCAGCAGACACCAGTAACACCGGTTGCACGAGAAATATTCCGAAGATGAACCATAGGAGATGGGGTTGTGTCTTCTGAACCGCCTCTCTGAGGAATTCGCTAACTGGTGAATAGTCGTAATAGAGACGGTTTAACTCATCTTTTGTTAGCCCCTCGTCATTCCCCATGGTAGCACATTCTCAGAATGCTACTTTTAAGTTCTGTCTCCTAGCTCGGACGGTTTTTCGTCTGCCAAGAAGTAGAATCACCGTCTCTGGAAGTGGTCGTAGACTCTCTCGGTGGTGTTGATGCTCCGGTGCCGGAGTCTGTTCCGCACCTCGACGAGGTTGGCGTCTGCAGCGAGCATATAGTTTGCTACGCTGTGCCTGAGGGCGTGCGGGTGGAGTTCCTCAGGGTTGGCGGGCTCGCCGTCCGTCCGGTGGACTATGACATCGGCCTCGACGGCGAGGTCTTCGATGGTATTCCTGATGGACTCGGTTGTCATCTGGTCGGATTGGCGCGACGGGAAGACGTAGTCGCTGTCGCGCTCCTGATACCACTCGGAGGCGAAGTACGAGCGGAGCAACCGCACTGTGCCGAAATGGTCGTATGGGTCAAGGCGCAGCGTCGCGGGCTTCGGGCTGGCGTCCTCGACAGGATAGTCCTTCTGTATCGCGCCGGGGAGCATCACCTCGCCCTCATTGAGTCGGAACATCGACCGCTTCAGGCGGTGGAGTTCGACGGCGCGGAGGCCGAGGTCGATGCCGAGGACGACGAGGACCTCGTCGCGCAGCCGGCGGCCGAGCGAGTTGTACCGGAGGTCTCGGTCGTGGGCGGCATCGCGCAGTTTGTCCACCTCTCCGATGCCGATGTACCGGTGGACGGTCTGAGTGTCTGGCATAGCAACTGATTGGATTTCCGATACTATAGGTCTTGCGTCAGTTTTGGCATCTGCAGAACGGGCCGAATCTGCCCCGGTTTGGGGTGGATATAGGGGTGATTTCGGGATTGAGTTTGGTTTTCTGTAAGGAGAAACCCAAACTGACAATACTGCTCGGGTAGGCCACTAGCTATACTTCAGTTCTCGTTGGGGTCAAACTGGACTACCTCTGGTGACCACCGGTCTTCCCAATCGCTAACATCCTCTCTCCGCCAAGGGACCGCCAGAATTGATGTAGTCCCACGTAGTTCGTCTATCTCTTCCAGTTGCTCGTCATCGACAAATAATGCCAATACCGGCCCTCCATCCCATCTATTCGGACGAATGCGTTTCGTCATTGTGTGGAGATGAACGCCTTCTCCGAGATTAGTGTAGTTGTCGCTGCTCTTGAGGTCTTTAAACCCGCTTTCACCGAGAAGTGATTTTAGGCTGTCTCGGATGTTATCGAGGTTTCCTTTGCTCGGGACAGCGATTACTGTATCTCTGTTCTCCGGGTCTTGCCACTCCTCTTGAAGCCACTCAAACCCCTTCTCAACTGCACCAGGATGATTCCCGTTCGTCAGGACATACTCCTCTCGGTTGGTCAGGCCTGTGTCCATGTTTCTGAATTACCATCCTAGACGTATAAAAATCTCTGATGATAGATACACGCTTGTTATGAGCATACTAGACACTCTACCGACTCCGATTGATGCTGCGAGAGATACCGCGAGAAGACTCACAACAGGTGCCTACAGTAAGGGTAAATCGTTCTTGGGTACCGCACCGGACCCAAGTTCGCTGCCGGTGAGAATCGGAAGCTCCCTCCTTGGGGCACTACTCCTCCTGCTCGGAGCGTCGACACTGGTTGTTTTGGCTTCGTGGTTGTTGGGCCTCTACACGATGTTATACGCCATCGTTTGGCTCCTCGTTAAACTCACCGGCAGCATCAAGGGTCTACTGTAGTAGGATTCAGGCGGGTGTGAGAAGGTCCACGGGCGTCGAGGGCACACCGGGCGTCGCCGAGTATCCTATTCTACGACACGAGCTACAGGTCGTCCAAGGTGCGCGGCCCATAGAGGATGAAGTGGGCTAGCTGTTTGGCTTGGCGTCCTGCGGACCAGACTACATCTTGAACAAAACCCATCCTCTCGACCTCGCCTGCGTACTCAACCTCGATGTTACTCATCTCGACCACCGGCGCGCACCAGCTCCACGTCCCGCTCTTCCCGGCATCGCCAGTTCGGACACTTGAACCGCTGGTCGCCGATAAAGTTCATCCGACTCCCGCACTCTGGGCAGTCGAAGGAGAGTTCGTCGTAGTACTTCGTCTCGTACGAGTCCCAGTACGCCTCGCGGATGACTCGCTCTTGGTCCTCCTCGAAGGGGGCGGCCGAGTCGGGGATGTCCACCTCGTCGGGGTCAAAATCGTCAGTCATCTCGACCACCGGACTCGGCCCACTCGTCGAACGACTGCGCGAACGCCAAGTCGTCAAGGTCGGCTTCGTACTTGTCGAACTGGATGGCGCAGTAGAGCCCGAAACTGAAGAGTAGCGTCCCTACGACGGCCATTGTTACCTCGGAGGCATCAACCATCAGCCCCAAACCGGCGGCGGTCATTACGAGGGCGAACGCTCCTTGGTCACGGCGTTCCGGCCCAATGTCGGTCACCAATAGTTCGACCTGCTCGCGGGTCAGTTCGTAGGTCTCTTCGTCGCTGTCAGTTGACTTTGCCATACAATGGTAATATATGTTATATGTCTAAGGTGTGTCGGTTGACAGGTTGGTGTCGGATTATCGCTGGTTCTACGACACGGAAAAGCGGGCGGCGGGCCGCCCGACTGAGTGTGCGTTGGTCCCGACCACTCGTGAAGGCGTCTTGATAGTAGTTCGCAGAGTGCAAAGGTATTCCGCTGATGTCGTATTCCTACGAGTTTCTCCGACGGGCTACTGAGCCGACTCCAACACCTCTGAGTAATCCCCGCCCCAGACCGGGTCTCGTGACATCTGCCGGAGGATATGTCGTAGCGAGGGCACAATCGACTCCAACTGGTCGTCAGGGATGTCAGGGATGAGGTCAGTGTATCCGAGTTCTGCCTGACTACCACCCTTCGCTCTGTAGAACAAGAGTGCCTCCCAGACAGCGTCGTGTCCGTGTTCGTCGAGGAATTCTTCAACCTTCTCATCGACGTATGCTTGCCCGACCAGTCCAATCAGCGGAGGGTTGACGATTGCATCTTCTTCATCGATTTCCTCGACGATGTCCCCCTCTGCCTCAAGAAAAGTGGCCTTGTACCCTTTTGGTTGGGATTCTGAGGCCACTTCTACTGCGCCGATGTCGACGAGTTCCTCGATGTCGTTGTACAGCGTCGATTGGGGGACCTTCAGGTGTTCTTCCAGCTCGGAAACGGTTAGCCCATCCCAGAGAAACGGGTTGTCACCCTCTTGGACGATGTTTCCCTCTACGTAGAGAGTGTACCAGATGTGTGCGAGTCGCGGCCGGTTGAGCAGTTGGCCGATGGCAGCAAGCTCATCTGCACTCGTTCCGAGTGAATCCAACGCATCACCGTCTATATTGTGCATACACTCCACTTTCCAGAGAATATAGAAAGTCGTTATGGTTGGTCGGTGAACTTATCACAATGTGGGAGAATCCACGACGTATGTCGTGGGAGCGGCTCGAAGACCCGCCGCGCTGGGTGCGCGAGGTCTACGAGAACGACGGGTGGCAGCTGAAATTTGAGGACGACTACCTCACTGTCAACGGCGATACCTGGGTCTACAAAATCGAGTTCGGCGAGCAGTACTACCGGCAACTCAAATCCGACTACTACGATACCACTCGGAACGAGGGCACGTGCCCAAACTGTCAAGCGTACGTTCGCCGCCTCGACGGCGACCGGTTCCTCATCTGCCATCGATGCGGGTGGACGGTCGGTCTGCCCGTGCTACGATGGCTCCGCTACCCATCGTGGGTCGATTACTACGTTGAGAAGCTCCTGAATCGTTGGTAACCGCCAGCTCTCGGGCGCTCTCGGCCCGTGAGTGAATCAATGGTCGCTCAGCCCGCTGTCGAGGCAGTCGCAGCCCTCCATTCGGATGCGACAGTGTGCGGCCGGGCAGGAGAGTTCCTCGCCCCATCGCAGGAGAACAGTTCCGCATCCGGGACATGGATGGTTCGTCACGGTCCCTATCATTGCTTTTCTTGGCGGGTGGCCGCCCACTCGTCGATAACAGTCTGTTCGTCGTCCCAGTACGGTTCGAAGAGGCGGGCTTGGCGTCCGTGACGGGTCATTCTCCACCACCGGCGTCTACCTGTTCGAGACACCACCAAGACTCGCACCACGGGCAGCACCGTGGCTCTGCATCCCCATCAACGTAGAGCAGAATATCGGGCTTGCACACTGGCCGCCAAGCGTCAGTCACGCTGACCACCGGCGAGAGCGTCGCCGTTCGCGGCTTCGACAAAGACCAGGCAGGCGATGCCCAGCGTGATGCCGTCGAGCGGGTTGAGCCACCCGGCGAGGGTGAGAGTCGCGCCGAAGAGGGCGGTGAGAACCACCCAGAGGGTGAGCGTGGCCCGCATCGTTACTGCTTGTACGTCTCGCGGATTTCCTCGGGGAGGTAGCCGCAGACGGGACACTCGGCCATAGCGTCGATGCACTGGCGGGGCACGACGAGGGTCGTGGTGCATCGAGAGCAGCGAACCTGTACTCGGGTATCGGGTACGCCCATACCTATCACTTATCTTATAGGACTTAAGGTTTATCGGTGGTTATCGGCGGCGTGCCCACGTGGTCACGTGACCGTCTGACCACGTGCCCACATATCAAATAGACAATATTATTGTGGGCGGTGGTGACGGACGCAGTATGGCAGTCTTAGACCACGACATCAGCGAGGTTGAGAACATCGACGACCTCCGTGACGAGTTCGCAGAACTCGATAACGACGAGACGTTCGAGGAGTTCGTCGAGCGGATGCTGCAGGGAGAGATTGACCGGGTTGGCCGTCCCGAGGACACTCCGTTCTCAGTGTGGGCGGAGACTATTCTTCGCCGGGACATCAGGGAGCGTAAAATCCTCGACAATTGCGACGTGCTGAATCGGCAGCCGTGACTTCTCGTTAGGTTTGTGAGTTCTCGATAGTCTCGTCATCTACGTCGAGAAGCATCCGGCCTTTCCAGCCGATTCGCCAGATGCCAGATTGCGGGCTATCCCGTTCGAGCCAGCCGTCTTCTTCGAGTGCCCGCAGTGTACGCCGGACAGTCTGTCGCTGGGATTCGTCCAGCCCGCAATGGACCATCACGTGGGCGGCCTTAAGCTTGCCTTCGGCGACGAGTTTCTCCATCGTAGCGTCCCAAATCTGGTCTCTCAGCGTCTCTGTCATTGTTTCCGATAGATTCCGACGAGAGACTTGTCATATATAGCCTGGCGTCACTCACATCGTGCTCCTGCTTTTCCATGCTCAACCAACATTCCATCTGAGCAGAAAGTTAATGCTGCTTCTTGGATACTTGCCGAATATGCCGTGGATTGGGGAGAAAGACGGAGAGCGAGTAATCCCGGAGGGGGTCGAGGACGGAGAAGAAGTCACCTGTATCGACTGCGGCGGCGAGATGCATCCTCGTGGCCCAACCTCAGACGGTCGAGCCCGACACTTCGTTCACAACTCATCCGCGGATAGTAAGTCCTGTTCGGGAAGAGGCGGAGGGGGAGAATCAGAAACTCACCGTAAATGGGTTTCTCTGGCCACCTCTCGATTGAAAGAACTCTACGACGAGTCCGAATGGAAACGCTGCGAACCTGAGGTTACACTGGACTTAGGTAAAATTCCAAGCCCCGCTGAGTACCGGAGGGCAGATGTTCTTCTTGAATTTGAAGAGCCAGACCCCCTATTCGGGAAGGGTATCATAATTGAGGTCCAGCACAAGAACGAGGATAAGGATGCTGACTGGGTTCAGCACGACTACCATCGACTTGGTTACAGCGTGTTCTGGGCGTACGAGTGTGATTTCGAGAGCGACCGCTGCATCCTCACCCGGGAAGAGATTGAGGATGATGCGTACAAGGTCTTCGTTTGGATGGTTCCCGATGCTGAAGAGTGGGAACCGCCGTTCGAGCTAGACGTGGAACCGACTGTACCCGAGGTTCAAGCCCGGTTTCATCTCCCCAAATGGCTCGCTCAAGATAGGTATTACATGATGTATGCTCACTTGAGTCGAGGAATTCTGCCTCAGTACAGATGGACCAAAGTTGATTTCGACAAGTTCACCGATAGACCAGAGTTCGTCTTAACCGACCACGTTGGTCGCCAAATCGCCTACGTGAAAGACGCTTCCCACTACATCCCTGCTCCACTCCTCCGTGAAGATGAGACAGATGACGAACAGGAAAACTCGACCGAGTCAGATGACCAAAAGGGCAGAGGGCGCGAGGAGGTTGAAGAAGAGGAAGAGAATACTAAATCACCAAATACGTGGAAGCGGCCGGAGCGAGGGCAGGCTACTTTCGGAGACTTCCAGTGATAGAGGAGGTCAGAATCAGTCTGCAGTAACCTGTAGCTCCTCAATCACCTACCTCGGACATATAGCCTGGCGTCGCCCACGTCGTGTTCCTGTTCCTGTAGACAGACTACCCGTAGACTTTGGCGTGGGCCGCTTGGAGGTCGTCCATCAGCTCGGGTATCTGGTCCTTGGACGCCTGGAACTCGTAGAGTGCTTCTACTCCCTCTGCGTATCCGATTCGGTCTGTAATGTCAACGTCGTTTAGGATTGCCACACGCTCCTCGTCCGGGAGGTCGAGGAGGATTTCGCCCCATTGCGGGGTGACACCGTCTTCGGAGATGTTGATGTCGAATTCGGCGCGGAACGTCTCGCCCTGGAACTCGATGGGGTAGTGTATCATAATCCAGCAGATGTCTCCGAGGTGTGGGTCGGGGAGTGGCTCTTCGCCGGTCTTCTCCTCGACGAGTTGGAGGAATTGGTCTAACTGTTCGTCGGTGTCTGCTTCGGACATACACCCGGGTTTCGACGGTGGGAGTATCAAACTATTTGTGACACTTCCCTGCTTACAGGCTGGTCGGGAGTACTATGGCTGTTGCGCCCGTTGGTAAGACTATGACCGGTGAGAATCAGGGCCTTATGACCGTGGAATCAGAGAAAGAGGAGTGGGGACCTGAGGCGTTCCCATCGTTCAAGGAAGCGGCATTTGGGATTCGAGACGAGGGTTAGGAACCCCAGTCATCCAGCGAGGACTGTTCTCGGCGGCGCTCCCACTCGCCGTCCTCGATACGCTCCAGTACCTCGTTTTCCTCTAAATCCAGTCGTCGGACCATCTCTCCATCCTCGTCAAAGACGCCGATGTCGTAACTCCAAGTTGGCTTCATCTGCCCATATCCTGTGAGTGGGTCAGCATTCGTACGTGTATAATGTCCGATGCGGAGAATCTCGGCGTATTGAGCGTCTGGGGTGGAGACCTCCAATTGCTCCCCGACAGCAAATTCGTTCCCGTCGTAATCGATTACATCTCCTCCGTCCCAAGATGGCATAGTCAGTTACCCAACCGGTAGGTACGAGATTGGTTAAAACTACTGTACAGTCGGTAGCAGCTGTATCTCTATCTCGTCCAAATTATCATATATCGTGATGTTGTAGTTCGGGTATGGGAACGAGGGGCGGGACTAACCCAGAAGAGGCATTGAGTGTCGCTATGGTGGTTGTCGTCGGGGTAGCGGGTGCATTCCTCCTCTGGTTCGGGGACTTATCCAGCTCCTCGGCCGCTGGGGGCTCCATCGCCCGCTTCATCTACGCTTTCACCGTTACGCTCGCCCCTACGTCGCACGCAGAGGCTCTGTTCGCGGTGTTCATCGCTGCCATTAGCTCGGTCCTCACATTGCGTAGCGGGCGGGTCGTAGCTGCCCTCCTTGTCGGAGCAATAGTCTACGTCGGTCTCTCGTTCACAATCGCCTATTTCACCGCGCCGGTGTAGCGGCTGCTCGTGGGCCAGGTTCTCGGGAAATGGGGCGGCGGTGTCAGTCGATGTACTCTACGTCGTCGCCGATGATGTCGATGTCAGTTAGGTCCTCGTCGTTGCAGACCTCGCAGTCGGGGTCGCCGTTGCATTCGCGGATGTCTCCGGCGCGGCCCGCTGGCTTCACACCGTCGAGGTTGAGTAAATGTCGGAACACTATGCCCATGTTCTCCAGTTCGTGAACTCGGCTCTCAAGCTCTACAAGTTCCTGTTGGAGGCTGATAATCTCGTCCCACTGCTCGTTGTTCTCGTCGTTGAGGAAGTTGAGGCTGCTTCCTTGGTCGATGCTGACCTCGTCGAGGAACTCCATTTCACTCTCCAGTCGCTGGAGTCGCTCTTCGGTGGTCAGCTGTTCTCGTCGTGCCTGTGCGTCGTCGCTTCGGTCTGATGCTGCCATACTTGTTTCTTGACTGCCATTTCTAAAGGTATTCCCCTCCCTTGGATTCGGGGTTGGGTTGCGCTGTTCGGCCCTCGCCCTCAACAGTCGCTCGTCTACTTCTGGCCCGCACCTCGCGCCAGTGGTGAAAGGTCCGCGCGCGATGGGGATGTCGTTAGACCGTCGCCCCCTAGGAGGTCGTCAGAGGACATCCTAGTGGGTAGCCTCCTAGGATGGCGTAGTTGCAACCTGAGGGGTAAACCAATAGTCTTCGGCTATAGTGACACTTGTATGACAGACCTAAACGACACGCACATCGAGTTCCTCCGGTCGGTGGTGCGCCACGGAGGAGAGGCTACGACCTCCCAGATTCGAGCAGACGCAGGCCTCTCTCGGGGCGAGATTAAGTACTACTTCCCAGACCTTGAGGAGCGCGGCCTCATCCGCATCGAGACAGCGGATGAAGCTCCCAACGGTGGCTTCCCGCCCCGCATCGCCGTACTCACTGACGAGGCCGAGCAGCGGATTCGGAAGGGCAACATCGGCGGTAACCTCCTCAACGAGAACGAGGACCAGGACGAGCAGACCGTCACGGTCACTAAGTCTGAGTTCGAGGAGCTGCACGGCCGTCTCGACCGGCACGAGAACCGCCTCGACGCTCTCGCGGCCCGAACAGCCACCCAACACGGAGACACGGGCGCGAGTGGAGACCTCGAAGAGAAGGTCGAGGAGCTGGAGTTTTTGGTTGAGGTGGCGTTAAAGACGCTCCGGCAAACGGAGGGAGCAACGGTATCGGGAGTGAAGAAGCGGCTCGAAATGGAGCGATACGACGAATAACCCCTATTCTACCCCGTATTCCCCGGGTTGGCGGCTGCACCAACGGTAGGTCTTAGCGGGCGCGAGCGCAACGAGGTCGGCCCGAGAATAGTCACCCTCTACGTAGTAGAGGGTGGGTATCTGTGCAGGTGGAATCGTCCACTCGGCGAACGGCTCACTGTCTGTCGATTATGCGCGGCAGCCAGAATGTGGGCTGTCCAACCCGTGGACGGCTATTCGAATTCCTCGGAGAGGATGTTCGAAACCTTGGATTTCGACACATTTGCCGCATCCGCAATCTCTCGGATGGTGAGGTCCCCTTCCTCGTCAAGTTCCCGGATGAGGTCTCGACGCTTCTCCTCTAACTCTTCTATCTTGGCAATCTCGTCGCTAACCTGCCCTATTTCGCGGACAAGGCCCTCAACGATGTACTCGCTAGTAACTCCCCCACCATCGAACTTGATTTCGATTCCTTCGTCGTCTATATCGTCGTAGTCAAGGTTCGTGGGCGGGATTTTCGAGACCTTGAACAACTCGTTGGCTACCTCCATCGTCCCGATGTCGTTCGAGGTGATTCCATACCCGAAGACGCCTTGCTTCTGGCTCTGCTTGTCGAGGAAGAATACTTGCCGGCGGATGTCAGCCGGAATGTCCATCCCCGTGTGGCCGACCATCAACAGGTGGCAGTGGTTATGCCGGAGGAGCTTCAGGCACTGGGAAACGGTCTTACCGCCACTCTGGTCGGCGTACTGCAGGAATTGTGCCGCCTCATCGATGCAGAGGAGCTTCCAGCCGTCATCGCTTCGGACGAGTCTCTCGATGTCTTCCCACTGTTCGGGCGCAGTCTCGAAGTCGTCGGAAGTGTTGTTCGTGATGACTCGTAGGTTTGGATAGACGGTCTGAGCCATCTCCACGAGCGTGTACATCGTGTTCGACTTCCCGCGCCCGGTCGGGGGGACGGCCGACGAGTAAATCACGCA
Source organism: Halopiger djelfimassiliensis (assembly GCF_000455365.1). Lineage (GTDB taxonomy): Archaea > Halobacteriota > Halobacteria > Halobacteriales > Natrialbaceae > Halopiger_B > Halopiger_B djelfimassiliensis. The sequence goes on along the minus strand of NZ_HG315686.1, from coordinate 818,873 downwards.
CTGGAAGATGGAGTTCGTGAAGTCAGTGTAGCGCGGCTCTTGACGGAATAGGTCCTTGATTTTCTCGTACTCTTCCCAGTATGCGATGTCAATACCATCGTCTCCGTCAAGGCCGCGGATGAAGTCCATAACAGACTCGTTCCCGTTCCTGACGGCACTCGCAACTTGGCGTTCAATGACTGGGAGTGCCCTGTCGACGTAGGTCTTTGACTCGTGGTACTCATCAGCGGGCTCACCCGTCTCGTAGTGGACGCCTTGCCCCTCCGAGTACGTCCGCCGGTAGAGGTCGAACCACTCCTGCTCCTCGGGCGGGATGAGGCCCGCATCCTGTAGCACAGGCAGCCTGAATGAGGGGAGTGACTCGCGCAGCTTAGAGCTGCTAATCATGCCGTCTCACCGCCCTGGTGGGCATCGTTTGCAGCCGCCCCTGGCATCTGCTCTTGGTCTTCAAGGGTGACCGTGACCTCCCCAGGGTCTATATCCTCCTCTTCAGCACGGTCGTACAGCTCTTTGAGCGTCATCTCGCCCGTGACTCGCTCGCCTTCGTCCCACAGTTGGGCGACGGCGATTTCGGCGTCCTCTCGCGCGACCTTCTTCCGGTAGTTAGAGAGATGGAGGTCGTCGCGCCAGTCGTCGAACTTGTCCTCGACGATGCGCTGCATCGACTCCAGCGCGCCCTTTTCCTCCTCGATTTCCACGGGGTCAGGCATCGCCTTCCACGTGCTGACGATTTCCTTTGTGTCGGTGTATATCGTCCAGCAGATGTATATCTCGCCTGCGAGCGGGATGGGCTTACGGTACAGCGAGTCCGCGCCGGTGATGCTGTACTGGTCGCGCACCTCTGGCGACATCGAGACAAGGTCCACGTAGCCTCTCCAGGTCGGGTTGACGACGAGCAGGTGGATGTCGTTCGAACTCCAAATAAGGGCGTGGAGGTACTGTGCGGGCTTGTAACCGATGATGAGCGTACACAGGGCCACGATAAACGTCAGCTGGTTCGCCAGCGACAGGGCGTTGAGCCGCACCACGACCGGCCCGCCGAGGATTAGGTCGACGAGGAACAGGATGAGGCCCCACGTCAGCAGCTTAGACGGCTGCGAGAGGGTGTCGAGTACCTCTTCCCGCACTCGTTGGTAACCCTCGACCACATCCTCCCGCTCGAACAGGTACGTCCCGGCCGCGATGACCGCCACGGCTAGCACTGTACCAGCGATGTAGAGCATCATTCGCTCTCACCCGCCTCGTCGGCGTCATCGTCGTCCGCTTTGTCCGATGTATGCGCGGGGATGTTCTCGATGTACTCCCCGCTCAGCTCGCTGCGTGCGCCCTTGTTGCGCTTGCGCTCCTTCCGCCAGTGAATATAGTACATCAGCCCCGACATCCCCACGAGCGTCACGAGGAACGTCCGTAGGACGAAACTCCACGTAGCGGCCGTTTGGAACAGCCGCAGCGTCAGCGAACTGGTCCGCTCCCGAAACTCGCCTGACGAGCTAATACTGTACCAGCTCGCCTCGTCGAGGTCGATGCGGAGCGTCTCATCTGAGTCGATGCTAATCTCTTCGTACGTACCGGTCGTGCTGGTGATAGAGGACTTCTTCGCTAACGTGATTTCCTGTGACCGGTCGGCTTCAATGACGATGTAGCCCTCACTCCAATCCTCTTCGATTACTCGGAGCGTGCCAACCTCGTAGATGACAGAGGAGTCCCAGTCCACTCCGTTACCTGAAACTTCCTCTACAGCTGTCTCAGTAGCTTCGCTACTGGTATCATCCTCTGACCCATCCGCAACATTCTCGTCGCTCTCAACGGTTGTCTCACCGTCTTCCTCGTGTCCTGTCTCGGTATGAGTGTCTACCCATCCATCAACCCGGTTGCGGGCGTCCTCGACGCTGCCTGCGTCGTCGAGTCGGTTGCGCAGCCCGTCGAGGGAGTCATTATTGAAGTTGACCTCACTCGGGTCGACTCCAGTCTTCTCCTCGACCATCCAGTTGGACACTTGCTCCATTTCTTCGTCGGAGAATCCGTCGAGTGGGACGGCGTAGACGGCGTCAATCTGCTTCTGTGATAGGTCGTCTGGGTCCTCCTGCGTCCAGTCGAGGACTTGGTCGTGCGTCACCGAGTCTGCGAGGCAGGTACGGTACTGCTCGACATCGTCGTCAAGCTCGCAGTCCTCGTAGTCAGCCGCAGCTGCCGGTGCGACCGCAAGGACGGAGAGGAGCATCATGGCGAGGAAGACCCCCGTGACGGCCCTGCGAGTCACAGCCCACCACCCGCCGGATAGGCGGAGAGGCCGAGTGCTTCAGCCGCGAGGCGCTCGAACAGGGCCACGAGCAGCTGCCACGCCCAGGTAAACCACATCTCGAATGGGACGATACCCGTCACGTCGAGGATAGCGAGGGCGAGGACCAGCGCGGCGAGTGGTCGGATGGCTGATGCCCCTGCTTTCGCTCCTCCGAGTGCTATTGGTAGCATCAGTCATCACCTCCCGCCAGGGATAGGCCGGCAATGCCGAGGACAGCGACAATCAGTACTTGCGCTCCAACTGGGAGGGCGGCCGCCCAGTCAGCTATACCTTGCCAGATGATGGCGTAGGCCACTAAGAGCAGAGCTATAGCGATTAGTGGCCCATCTTGGTCTACTACTGACATTACTACTATTTATAATATCAACGTCTAAATGTCTTTCCTCTGATATTTCTGACGGGTCGGGCAGGGTGTTGGACAGGTAGAGAAGAGTGTGACGACTACCGGTCTCGCAGGTTGACGTTCACTCCACCTTTGCCATCTTCACCGGACAGGCCAAGGATGGCTGCTGCGAGACCACCGAGGATAAGAAGTGCCGTGCCAGCCGAGCCACCGATACCGCCCCCGATGCCTGCCTTGGTGATTTCCTCGTTCTCGATGGCGTCCTGTCGAGCGTCACGGTTCGACTTGATGTCTTCCTCGTAGAGGTCAGGGTCCCTACTCTGGAAGTTGTACGACTCGGGCGTGAACGAGGACTTCTTGACGACCTCCCCACCCTCATAGCTGCGGATTTCCTCGACACGGAAGTACCGAGTGAGCTTGTTCACACCGGCATCCGTGACGAGGAGGATGTCCTCGTTGTAGTCCGCCCCGTCATACACTTCCCCGGTCTCGAACGTCTCGTCAGCGGCCGTGGCGAGGTAGCCAGTCAGCTCCGTGCCATCTCCCTCGTCGGTCGACGGGTCGTAGGTGTCCCCGTAGTTGGTGACGGTAACAGTCCCGCGCAGGTCGGTGTTGAGGCCGAGCTGCGACAGGTAGAGGGCGGAGAGACCAGCGTCACCCTCCTCGTACCCAAACTCTTCGTGGAGCTGGGACGGCGGGACCACGTCCATCACGGGCAACTCTCCTCGCGGGTAAGTAGCTGCAATCCCGTCAACGTAGGCGTCAACCTCCGAGGCGAGGTTCTTGGCCTCAGTACGGATGGTGTCGAGCGCACTCATCCGGCGCTCCGGGTGGAGGAAGTAGTACTCGCCGTCTGCGTCGTCCGGGGGCTGGGCGACGACGTGCTCGATGCGGTCGACATCCGCCCCGTCGAACTGGACGGCCTCGCCGTTTTCGAGGTTCAGCCACCCGCCCTCGTTGATTTGGTCGAACTGGAACCAGCTGAAGTCGCTGTGCCAGAAGTCGACGGCGGTCTCGACCTCCCAGTTGATGAGCTCGTAGTCGCGCTCGACGAGGTCTTCCTGCGAGATGGTACCGCCGTTCTCCTCGCTGTAGGGGTCGACCATCGCAGTGAGGCCGTGGTCGCTCGACGGCGTGGACCACCGGGTATCCGCGAACGTGGCGTAGTTGTAATGTTCCCGTGAGTAGCTGTACGGGCCGTCGTCCGTGACGACGTACACACGGAGCATCTGGTCGAGGTCGGCCTCGTATCCATAGTCCTGGATGCGGGCCAGCATCTCCGCGAGCTGCCGCATATCCGTGTTCCAGTTCTGCAGGATTTGCTTCTCTCGCTCAGCGTACTCGTCACGGATTCGCTGCCGGAACTCATCCTTCAGCGTGGCGAGAGATTTGTCGAGAGCCTCGTTGTAGTCGATGGCGAAGTCGTACAGAGCCTCACTCCAGATAGCATGGTGTGCGTTCTGTGCAACGAGATTCTCGAAGTCCTGCTCCTTGTCGCTGGAACTATCGAGGCCGCGGGCGATGGCGTGAACATCCCGGTGCGTCTGCGAGAGGGTTGCGTCCTCTCTGTCAGGGAGGTCGTCAGCGGTGTACCAGTGATAGACTGCTCCAGCCGCCGTCGCTACGACAATGCCACCCCAGTACGCCGCAACAGGGGCGACTGCCTGCGCAGTTCCAACCGGCTCGTAGCCTAGCTGTTTCGCGCCCAGCGGGAGGGCAGCAGTACCAGCCGCGGCCGCCCCAGCACGGAGGATGTTGCGTCGGCTCATCGCCGGGCCGACCGTGCGATACAGTCGGCCCTCGTTGTCTACTTCACCCGCTTCGGGAGCGGGGGTCTGTTCCTCGGTCGTGTCAGGTGGGTTCTGTGTACTCATTGTAGGTCACCATCGTTGGTAAGGTCCGCCTCACTCTCATGCCGGCCCTTGCGGAACTCCCCGATAGCCTCACCCGTCGACCGGGCGAGCTTCGGGATTCGGTTCGCTCCGAACAAGAGGACGACCAGCAGTGCTATTACCAGCACCTCTGGACCCCCGGGGACGGCTATCAGCGGTAGTGCAGTCATAAAATTTCACCGTTTGAACGGTTCTACCCGAAGATATTCTGCTTCACCGCCTCGTTAGGCATCGCCGCGAGGATGGCGAACGCCACGACGATGAGGAGGGAGAAGCCAAGCTCGGTCGTCTGGCCACCGTAATGAACCATCTCACGGACAAGAGGTACAAACGAGTAGCCAAGCGGGAGACCAACAGCGGTCGCCGCCGCGCCCTTCTCCAGCTGGCTCACGTCACCCCGGACATCGTTCGTCGTGAGGCTGACAATCCCTGCGATTACGCAGAAGATGAGGCCCAGACCGAACGTCGCCCCGGCAGCCTCGTAGCTGATGGAGCTGAAGTCGTGGCCGAAGTAACTGATATTTGCTGCTCCGATTGTTAGCGGGAAGCCGATGACGCCACCGGCTACCAGCGCACCCACGTCTTCAAGGTGGGCGTGAGTCATGTCTTTAGCCTTGCTAAGCATACCTGTGAGTAATAACGTGTCTGGCAGACTAAATATCTACCGTCTGACATTAACGCCCTAAAAGAAGACCGCGAACCGCAATACTGCGATTAGTTGAAGCCGTAGTCGTCCCGTCCACCGGATGCGCCGAAGCCGAGCACAGCGAGCGCACCGAGGATGGCGAGAATAACGACGATACCGACACCACCACCAACACCACCGGAGCCGTCGTTAACCGTCTCGACGGTCCAGACCTCGCCGTCCGCCGCGCCGAAGTCAGCGGAGACATTGAGCTGGCTGTCGACCGTAACGTCGTTCGTCAGGTCGTCAGCATAGCTGGAGTGCGACACGGTGGCCGTGTACGTGCCTTCCTTGACGCCCTCGAACGTCACGAGGCCGTCCACGTCGGTTTCAGCCGACTCGCCCGCGAACTCGACGAGTGCGCCCTCGACATCGGCGTCACCGTCCGAGATGTCGAAGGTCACGTCGAACGTCTCGACAACCTCGGACGTGGCCGAGAGGTCGGCGAAGTCCGCGGTAACGTCGAGGTGGTTGTCGACAGTGAGGTCAGCCGTCACATCGTCCGTGTAGTCGGCGTGCGAGACGGTGAGGGAGTAGCTACCCTCTTCAACACCCTCAACGATGGCGTAGCCATCGGCGTCCGTGGTTGCAGTCTGTCCCGCAACGTCTACGGTGGCATCGGCGACCGCGGTGCCGTCATCCTCTGCGTTAACCTCGATGTCGTAGAGGTCGACCGCGCTCAGCGTCTCGGAGACACTCTCCGAGGCACCGGAGACGCTGACCGACCCGGTGGGGTCGGTGTAGCCGTGGGCGTCAACCTCGTACGAGTAGTTACCGTCAGCGAGGTTGGTCGACGCTGCACCAGTCGAGTCAGTGGTCAGCGAGGCAACCTGCGTGCCGTCAGCGTCGTCCGTGACGATGATGTCTGCAGCCTCGATGCCGTTACCATCAGCGTCGCTAAGGTTGAACGAGACTGGGTAGGTCGCTTCCTCGACGGTGATGGAGACAGTGTCCGTGGCGGTCGCACCGTCAGGGTCCGTGACCGTCAGTTCGGCAGTGTAGCTGCCAGTTGCGCTGTACGAGTGGGTCGGCGTCGCACCGGTTGCGTCTTCGACGCCGTCACCGTCGAAGTCCCACGAGTACGACAGCGTGTCACCGTCCGGGTCGGACGAGTTACTACCGTCGAACGAGATGGACTCGCCGACTTCCGCGGTCGTCGGGGACGCCGTAGCGTCCGCCGTCGGCACGCTGTTAGCCTCATTCAGCGAGACCGTCGTGGTAGTCGTCTCGCCCTGGTTAACCGTCAGCGACGAGGCACCACCATCCTGGTAGCCGTCAGCGGTCACCTCCACGTCGTAGGTGCCCGTTTCAATCTCCGAGAAGTTAGCGAGGCCAGTCGAGTCGGACGTGGTCGTCTGAATGACCTCGCCCGTCTCAGGGTCGACGGCGTCAACCGTTGCGCCCTCGATGCCGTCAAGCGTGTCAGCGTCCTCAACGAGCACTTCGAGCGTACCGAATTTCGGTTCGTTAACCACCCAGGTAGAGCCTCCGTGGTGCTCAACCGTCGTCGTGTAGTGTTCGACAACCTCGAACGTCGGCGACTCAGTGAGGTCGCTGGCCGCCTCCACGTAGTAACCCGTGCCAGCGGCAACCTCGACCGTCGCCGAGCCACCAGCCGCGATATTCACGGAGGTAACCTGTGTCCCCGTGTCATCGTAGACATTGAAGTCTTGCCCTGAGTCGCCCTTGTTGACGATTTCGACTGTACCATTACCGTCACTTGCCGCAGCTGTTCCGGCGAACGCCGTGAAGGCCGAGCCCATGAGAGCTACGGCCATCAGGACGGCCAGTACCTGGCTGCGATTGATTCTGCTAAGCATACGTCTGAGTAATAGGATATGATTGCAAGACTATATATCTGCTGTCTGACATTATGGCCCGATTCAGCCAGTCGCTGAGCAAGAAGTCGGCCTGCGAGTAGTATCACCCGCAGCGAAGACAAGTCGCGCTCTACACCGCCGTCTCGCTCGCCTCGGTGGTTGTTTGCCGTTCGCCAAGCACGGCGCGCAGGCAACCAGCCGGGAGAAGGTAGTCGCGCGACACCTTCTCCTTATCGTGAGACCCTTCCTCGTACGGCTCGGCGAGAGCGTCCGCTTCGTCAGCGTCGATGCACTTGGTGACCCAGCCATTGTAGCTCGCCGGGCCGCCGATGCGGTCCATCTCGACCATCAGGTAAGCGTCCGCCTCACACTCTTCGCGCCGGCGGCGGATGAGGAGGTCGGGGCCGCGGTAATCCCACAGCTTGCGGAATTTGACCTCGACCCGATAGCCATCGACGATGAGGTCGTAGGCATCGGTCTCGGAGTCAGGGACATGGCGGACATCGAACCCTTCGGATTCGAGCCACTCGACCGCGAAGTGTTCAGAAAGTCGGGCGAGGAACACGTCTAACTCCCACTCTTCAGGAGAGCGCATCCCGCCGTCCGGGTCGTACTCGTGAGGGCAATTCTCAACCCAATCAAGGGCGTCAGCGTACTGCTCGGGGCTTGGCGTCAGGACTTTCGCCATAGTATCATGTTGTTGTCAATTTCTAAAGGTGTATCCCCGCCCAGGGTGGAGGGTGGCTCAGGTGGAGGAGCGGGGTGGAGGGCGTTGGTAAGACAGAATGGTAGCGGGCTTACTCAGCGTCGGCGATAATGGCGGCCCGCTCGCGGGAGAGGTTGCGCACGTGGTCCGTGGCCGCCTCGACCACCGCTTGCGTCTCAACCGGGCCGCGGTCGGGGTCTCGCACGAACTCGGCTGCGACGAGGAAGTGTCCGGTCAGCTGGGCGTCGATGTCGCGGGTATCAGGTTGGTTACCCATACAGATTTGTGCGGGTCGTTCCCGTTTAAGCGTAATTCTATTTCTGAAATGACATGATAAGCGACAACACGGGCGGTGGAGGCATCCCCCGCCGGTGCCATCGGCGAAAGCCCAGAACTGACTAGCATTACGCAACCGATTCGAGTGCCGTCTCCGGCAGGGCCGCCCCGAAGGGGCGACACTCTACAGTAAATGCTCCAAGGTTATTAGTATGTCGTCGAACTGATAGAAAGTGTAGCGGCTGTCTGCCCCGGTCAGGCGAACTTCGGCTCGTCAGCGTGGTAGTTGTGACGACCCGTCCGATACCACCAGAAGTCGTAAGCGGTCACGAACTCGCCGTCTCGAAGCTTCTCGCGGATGTCATTCACCGCCTCTGTGTACGGGTCGTCGAACGTCTCGCAGCCGAGCGGCTGCCAGCCATCCGGTAGCTCGCGCACGGCGTCTCCGCAACCCGCACATTGGACGACGAGCTTGTCCTCGTCAATGTACGAGCGGCGGGACCCACACGAGCCGCACCCGCGAGTCACCGCTGACCACCGGCGAACGCCTGCGGGTTAGCTCGAAACTCATCGAGTCGCTCCCGGATGCGGGCGGCCTCATCCTCGTCACCACGCCGCTCGACCGCCGCGAGGTCCTCAAAGAGGTCTCGCTGGACGAGTTGTAGCGCGGTATCCATTATAGCTCACCCGCCGCACGGGCGAATTCCAGGGCAGTCTCAAGGCGGGCTCGCGGGATACCATCCTCGACGAGGAGGTCGACGACCTCACTCGTGGGCAGCCCGCCCTCGCTGTTCTGGCGGCGCGAGTAGTGCTCGTCGCGGGTCGTGTACCGGAGGACGCCATCGTGCGGGATGGCCTTACTGGCGGTCAATTCGCCGTCCTCGACGGAGAGTGTCCAATCCCACTCGCCGCGGTCGATGAGTACGTGCTTGTCTGCTTGGTCAGTCTGGAGGGCTGTTGACTCCATGTCAGATATGATGGGGTTATACCCCTATTAGTGTGTTTGTAGATGGATGGATTAACTCATGTATTAGATGTAGAAAATAAGGCAGCGGCTAGATTGGGATTAAATCGGCGGAAGAACAACCGGATTACTTGACCCACAGGTGGGCTTCGGGGTCTGGGTTGTCTCCGAACGCCTTCAAGAAACTCACACCCGCTTTGTACGACTCGCGGGCATCCTCTTCGGTGAAGTCGATGTAACTTTCCCCACTGTACCAGTACTGAGCGTCGACCCCAGCAGCCGGCGTCTCTCGGTCTGGGACGAGTGACCCCTCTTTGGAGAGCCTGTAGGGCTGATGGTTCCTGTTCCCGCCGCCACACTCAAAGTGGACGCAATACCCGTGAAACGTCATTTCGGCATTGAACTCGTCCGAGTAGTACGAGTGACGGGGATGGCCGGGCCCGAAGTCGAACTCCTCCAACTCGAACGTACCCACAGTGGCAGGGAGTGCCTCTACAGGGTCGTCGAATCCTCCACCATCATCTTCGGTATCCTCACCGGCGGAGGTCTCAAACTCTTGGAGTTGTGTTTGCGTCATTGTGGTCTCACCTGATTACTCGTCGTCGCTGTCGGCGGCGGTGTACTCCTCGAACCACTCGCGGACCTCCTCCCGCTCGCCATCGCGGAGTGTGAGAATGTCTGCGTAGTTCACACCACCGAGCTTCCAGTCGACCGCGCTACCCCAGCCGCCCTTGTTATCGACCACGCCAGCTTCTTCGAGTTGCTCACGGATGCCGTCACGCTCGGCGAGCGTGTCTCGGTCGGGCACGATTTCGGACACCATTGCCGCAGCATCCTCTCCGTATACGCCTGCCGGGTTGTCGCTCTTCGCACGCCGCGCCCGCTGTTCGTTGCTGAGATGGAGGATTCCATCTACCCACTCGACAAGGTCTTCTGCGCGCTCTTCGCGCTCATCCTGCATCGATTCGAGCTTCTCTTCGAGCCGGTCGATGCGCTCCTCCCGTTCCTCGATTTCACGGTAGAGGGAGTCGATTTCCGCTCGCTCCTCTTCGACTTGTTCTTGGATGCGTTCCTCGGCCGTCTTCTGCCCGGCCGTCATCCGCTCGCGGAGTGCTTCGTTAACCACCGCGCTCTTATTATCAAGGCCGTCAAGCCACTCTTCCACTTCGGGGTCGATGCTTGCGCTGATTCGCTCTTTCGATGCCATACACCCTCAGTCGGCCCCCTCTCCTATTAGTATTATGCTGATAGGAAAGTATTAATCTCGGCTTCCGTCCCGTGGTTTTCCTATATAGGAATACGGTCAGGAACAGAGCTAAAGCGTATCGTGCGAGTGTGTACCTGTATGGCTACTGATAGCCCTGACACCGAAGCACCGAACACCGAAGACGGGTGGACCCTCGACATCCCACGAGCCGTAACCACCAGTATGCCCGGTGGGAGTACGAGAAGTACAAGTGGCGGAAGTACGGCTACTACTAACCCACCTCTCTCCTCCAGAGTATTACGTAATAATCCAGAGTATTAATCATACTCTCGAATTTCGGGTTAACAAGTAGCGCAGGTTCGGGCCACCGAAGAGGGTCTTGAGGGCCCAGAGTATGAAGTATTACGATTGAATAATAATCATACACTTGGTAGGGGCGTCAAGCTAATCGCAAGACAGCGGGCAAGAGTATGATTAATACTTTAAAGTATTATTATTACTTTGAGTTCCGAGTAGGGACCTCCGTACCGTCTTTGTGGTAGTAGTAGTTGTAGTTGTAGTTGTAGTAGTGGTAGTGGTAGGGGAGTGGGGTGGGGGCTCTCCGGGTACGGCACTCGCCGCCCTTCTGCGGCCACCGAGAGGCCTACGGCCTCTCTTAGTGTGTGCCACACCACCGAGGAGACCTACTGGCGTTCGGGTGTGGTTGTGGGCCGACATCCTAAGTATCTATCGTCTGTCACGACGGAATCGACAGACGGGATGGCCTCGACGGGGTTATAGGTTGTCAAGGTAGTCCCGGCGTTGCTCCATCTTCTCCTTGTTGGTTAGTTGCGAGTAGTGTTCTTCCAAGACCTCGGCACTGGCGTTCGCTCGGTCGCTGACCACCTGTATCGGCACTTCTTCGCGGAGAGCGTGGGTAATCCCTCCCCGCCGCACGGGGTGCGGGCTGACCGATGCGGGGCAGCTCGATGATTGGCTCCGGTCGACGGCTGGCCCGCACTCGTCCGGGTCGCGGTCGTCAGGGCAATCTCCCCACTGACACGGTCGAGTAGCGGCGTACACCCATGTTTGGATGGTCTGGACGTGAGGGCGGCCTTGCGGCGTGGTGATGAGCGGGTTACGCCCGTGGTCATCGGTTACGTCGTGCCGGTGCTGGTTGAGGTAGTCGTTGAGGATGGTGCAGGTCCCTGTGTCGAGAGCGACGTGTCTCTCGCCCGCCTCCTTGTTCTTGATGGGCGTGTCGCTCTCTGGTCGGTGGACTACCTCGACGTATTCCTCGTCGGGGTGGTAGTCGTCGAGGTCGAGGGCGCGGATGGCTCCTCGACGCATCCATGTGCGCCACGCCAGCCGCAGCACTACGTGCTGTTCGCTGGCGTACTGGTATCGCCGGTGCCAGTCGAGGGCGGCTTCAGCAGTCTCTGTGTCGAGCATCTCGTCTCGGCTGTTCTCGCCGTTGGTAAGATTCGGGCTGACGATGCTCTCGCTGAGGTCGTTGGTAACTGCGTCGACGGACTCGCACCATCGGATGAATACTCGCAGGGTGTCCAGCTGGGTCTTCAAGGTAACTCGGTTGATGCCAAAGTCGCTCCGCCAGACCTTGTAGCGTTGCAGGTCGCGGCCTGTGAGGTCATTGAGGTTGTCGATGTCCTCTGCCTCGCACCAGTCGAGGAAGTGGCCCAGTCGGCTTCTATGGGAGCGCAGGGTGGCTTCTGAGGCTCCATCTGTCTGCCGGTCGGCGATGTATAGTTCGAGTGCTTCACTGGGGTCGAGGGGCTCTAATTGCCCGTTGGGGTTGGTTCCTGACATTCTTGCCTCGTTCGCGCTTCGTGTCAGGAATCGTGGACTGCCTCTTGGCTCGAATCCCCTTTTGGCCGCCGTTTTGCGCGGAACGGCGCGAGAGCGCCGCACGCCCCGGAAAAGGGCGAGTCGCGGGTTCAAATCCTGCAGCGCCCACTCACTTCCCGCTCGTTCTACGACCAACCCCGAACAGTTCGTAGAGACGTCAGTGACCACGAAAACCAGAGAATACGTTTCCGAAAAGAGGCCGGTAAAATCTGATACCAAGTCGCGACAACCGGCGGCCCCGCGCTGTCCTGCGAATCTCAAAACCAATGGGGGCGGTCCGAGATGAGCCGCTCGAGCCCGTCGGCCGGCTGGAAATCGATATACGACGAGATGGACGTCCCCGCCGAAACCCACACCGGCGGCGGGGATGACGACCTGGAGCCCATCCTCGAGGACGACGATGTCCTCGATCTCGAGTGTCGCTGCCACGAGATCGACGCGCCAGTACCCTGCTGGCCGTGCATCCGCGACGGCCGCAAGCCGCTCTCGGCCGCTCCTCGAGGTGATGACCGATGAGTACCTCGAGCTACAGCGGTCTGAGCGCTCCGAACGTCGTGCGGCAGCTTGACGGCCGCCCGACGATCGACGACCTCGAGCACGAACACGAGAAGGATGATGAGCCCCTGACTGGCGCGATCGCTGACGTCCGGCCGGACGCGCTCCGCTGCTGCTACTGTGGTCGGCCGGTCGACTACGCCCGGTCGGGCGGCTATCGGTGCCAAACTCACGGCGATCTCGATGCAACCGAAGTAGCACAGCCCTCCGAGTAACCCCATTCCCCTCCCACAAAATCCGGAAGGGAATAAGATAATCGCAAGACGGCACAAGGATGGACCACGCCATTCCCTCCATTCCCCCGAGTCTGACGGAAGCTCTCTATGGGGAGTTGGCTGTCTATCTAATCCCTACTCACAGAATGAAGGGAATGGAGGGAATAAGTGGGGTAACCCCATCCGCCGTGCTGCGGTTTTCCTATTCCCTTCTGACTCTGTGGTAAAGGGAACAAAGAGAATACAGACTACAAATGTCAGAATCAACGGACCCAACGGACGACGAAGAGCTTACCAATAAGCGCAAAGCCCGCCAAAAGAGCCGGAATCGGTCACGGGAGGCACGCTCCAGCTCGATTTTCGATAGCGACGAGGGTTACCTCTCCGCAGCCGGCCAGTTGGCCGTCGAAGCCGGGCGTTATGGCTACCGGTCAACGTATCAACGAAACGGGGAAGAGTACTCAGAATGGAACGAGATCACCAACTGGGTCGCCGAGACCAAGGCCTTAGTCCAACCCGACGACGGACAGCCGCTAATCCGGCTTCAAATCCATCCCGCCGAATCCGTCGATGCAGACTCCTTCGAGACCGAAATCCCAGTCTCAGCTTTCAACGAGCCTCGTGAATTTCGGGAGGAAATCTTATCTGAGCGGCTCTGGACGAGATTCACTCCAGGTGCGGCAAACCGGTCAAACGGTGAGGTTTTAGCAGATATTCGGTCGACGATTAATCAGCAGGACTATTCGGACTATAGAGGCGTTGAACACGTCGGATATCACAACACGGAGTACGTACTCCCAGGGGGTACTCTCGGGCCAAAGGGCTGGCTCGAGGATCCTGATCGAGCCGCGTGGGCACCGACGGGTGACTCAGGGCTCTGGACGGCCGTCGACATCGAACCCGGAGACGGCTACAACCCAAATGAGATGCCTGATATCTGTGAGACCTTGTCAGATATCCGCTGTATCGACGAACTCGTCCCGGTGCTGGGGTGGATGCATGCCGCGGCCATCCGACCCTTAGTGATGGAGATCGCGGGCGAGTATCCTATCCTATCGATTAGCGGCACGACTGGAACTGGCAAAACATCGACGCTAGAAGCGCTCTACGAATTGTTCGGCCTGCGCGGAGAACCGTTCGGAGCAACAGACACGAACTTCACGACCCAGAAGAAACTGTCGTCGAGTAACGCGGTCCCGGTGTGGCTAGACGAGTACAAACCGTCGCAGATCGCGGACCACAAGGTCGACCGGTTGCACGAGCAACTTCGGCACGCGACGAAAGGCAAAACCGTCACAAAAGGAACAGCCAACCTCGAGTCGGTGAAATACCGAATCGGGGCACCCATAATCCTCTCTGGTGAGCAAGAGGTCCAAGAGTCAGCCGTCCGCCGGCGCTCGGTCCTGGTGAACTTCACCACCGGCTCAACAGCGGACGAGTATCGCGACGCCTACAATCGGCTGCGGGACCACGAATTGTCCCAGTACGCGATCGCCTATTACCAATGGCTCACTGGGCAAATAACTCCCAGCAAAATCCGAGAGGCCTGGGCCAAAGCTGACGATTTCATCGACGAAGCAATCACAGCAGATATCGGCGAATCGGAGCGGAACGGGCTGAGAACAGTCTGTGTCGGGATGAAGCTGTATCAGTCATTTGCGGCTGATATGGGGGTCGATTCCGACGAACTGCCTACTGCCGAAGATCTCATCGCCGGGCTCGAGCACGTCGTCGAACGGATCGGCCCGGACGGTCACCGCCGGGAGCACGTCGACGACTACGTCGAACTGGTAACTGCGGCCGCCCAGGACGACTACCTAAGCGAGGGTGAGCACTACAGAGTCGTGAACAGCCGAAAATGGGGTACAGAGTGCTTAGCGCTCCATATGCCAAGCGCTTACCCGTCCGTCCGGAGGTACATCCAAGATTTCAATCTCGATGAGACGGTCCTCAGCAAGCGGGATTACCTCGATAATTTCCGTGACAAGATGGGAGAAAACGAGGGCTACGTACTGGATGTCAACCGCAAAACCAACGGGCTCGAGAACGGATCAAAAGCCGTATATCTCGACATTCGGTCGGCCGACGACCTACTCCAAGGATTCCAAGCGGCTGCGTTCATCGACATCGACGACTCCGAGACCAACGACGGCGAAGAGGCCGACACTAACGCCGCCGAGCCGAGTCAGACGCCGATCACGGATATACTCGAGGAGACCGCAACAGCAACTATCCCGAAGCCCGTCCAAGGGACGGTCTCTGAGTCGGGCGTCTCCGGGATCGGCGACGGCACTAAGATCCAGCTTGTCGCGGGCTTCGACGTCGTCGACGTGATTGACTGGGACGGCGACCACGATCTCGAGCAGTACGTCGGCAAGACAATCCAGATTGTGCGGGCTCAGGCCGGCGAGTACGACGGCACCAAGCAGATTGAGCTTATCCCCGAGTCCGAGATCAAAGTCGTTGAGGAGCCGACTGAGGGCGGTCAGACGGGGCTCGATGATGCGGCCGACGACGGCGACGAGCCGACGCAAGCGGAGCGGATCGACGACGTCCGGACGGCGGTGAGCGAGATGGCTCCGGTCAGCGACGGCGCACTCGCCGCAGCGCTCTCGGACGACTACGCACCAGACAAGGTTCAGGCGACGCTCGAGAAGCTTGCCGAGCAGGGCGATATCCATGACCCTGACGGGGACGGCTGGAGGCCGACGTAACGATGTCCAGCAATCCCGCCCGCTACGACAACCGGAGCGACCCCCACTGGTTCCGGGCCCACCAGCGGGAGCTGTCGAAGCTCCCGGATCCGAGCTGTCGGTGGCGGTGGTCGGAGGTAGCCGTTGGTAAGCCCCTCCTCGAGCAGGCTAAACGCCGGGGCGTGATCCGGCCAGTAGGCGGCGGTAAGCGGCTCTGGCGTACGGATAAGGCTGCGTGGGATATGCTTCGACTGGTTACCGACGAGGACAGCGCAGAAATGAATCATCAAGCGACGATAGAGATTTACCAATAGGTTCACGTGTGCGAACCCCTCTGGTTCGGGTATCCGATATTACTGGATATGATTACCAATAAATCGCGGTGAAGCTCACTTCCAAATACCACTCGTCATCTTCTTCTGATGAATTGAGATCATCAAAGTCGGAAGCCAGAATCTCGTCGATAAGATCACCACGTTCTGAACGGCTCATTTCAAAAGTGTACCCACGATCATCAATCTCCTCCTGGAGTTGATCCAGCGCCTCTTCGATACCTTCGAGTCGAGTCGTTGTTTTCCCAGTGTCTTGTAGAGTTGTTTCTACTACGTTGTCGACGGAGCTCTGCTCAATATCGAGGTCGGCTTTATCCTGCAAATCTTCGATAAACTTCTCTAACCGAGGCCGTAGTTGGATCTGACTCTGTTGCTTATCGCTTTGATCTGAATCCGGAATCTCAAACGCTTCCGGAAGATCGTGAACTGAGTTGCCAAGGTCCGAGTCAATAGAACTGATTACGGATGCCAGCTTAATCGGCATCCATTCATCCATAACTTCGTCATGTTCTAATCGACAGTAGACGCTGTACTCGTCATCTTCAAATAAAAATCGTGTTTCTTCTTGCCAGAACTTTTCAGAATTAACGAAACCTACTATATTTAGTCGATCATATTCAATATTATGCTCTAACGCGTATTCTTTAGAGACGATTTTCGCCGTGTTATCTTCAACTACGACACCATAGTTCTTTACTTCACCCACAATAGGAACCAATCCTGCCAGCAGATGTTCCACTAGCTCGGAAAACGCATTTAGAATTTCAATTGAAAAGTCTTCATTCTCTAATTCATCAACAAATTGTGAGCCCTCGGGAAAAACGTCGTACATCTCCGCAATTGACCCAACTGCCGTGTAAAAATTGTAGACCTTATGTGATCCAAGGTCTACATTTATTTCTGCTAAGTTACCGCGATTAAATTCAGTTTCATGTAGGGCGTTTTTATTGCTTTCGCCCGGAATTATATAATTCCAAATTTTCTTCGGTATTGGTCTGCTTTCCTCATATTCATCGGCTATCACCATGTCATCTGCACGCATATCGTATAGTTCCTTGAAATTTGATTGAATCACATAGCGATGAGTTGCTTGAGTCTGTCTCTCTTTTGTAGCGCCCACATTCGCCCCCAGCGATGAAGATTTGTCACCCAATTTTCCTGTGATGCTTCCTGAGATCTGTCGACGTTTTACTGTACTTTTTTGTTCGGTGATTCCTCCGGTCGTTGATGCGATCAGACTGATCACCGAGGTCTCGTCCAAGTAAACGAATTCTCGATGTGTAGGTACAGATACATAACCTAATTTAGTTTTAATCCAATCAATCCCACGCAGGGGAAGTCTTACCGTCGCTAATCCGACTCGTTTGATTTTACTCCAAACACCCATATTTATATACCCCCTTCAGTTGTTTCCTCTTGTTGAACCCTCTCGTGTGCTTTTAGCAGATGGGAGTGTCGTATCTCATCGTATTCCTCATTCACGCAGAGAACTCCCGCCTCATTTAACAACTTACGCAGTTTTGCTCCAGTCCAGCCTTCAGTTCGAGATATAACCTGATTTATATTATCTTCAGACACACTCTCCGAGATTTTATATTCCTCCTGGAGGGATTCGAAGATCTGTCTTCTTTGCTCAGAGTCGGGTTCCGGGAAATGAACCTCCCAATCAAACCGGCCTGAGCGGCGCAAAGCTTCATCTATTTCGTCAATCTGGTTCGTTGCGGCGATGACAAACACATTTTCACGCGCTCTGTCAAACCCATCAATAATTGATAGCAATTGGGCAACAATTCTCTGGCTGAAGTCTCTCGTTTCACTGTCTCCACGATCCCCAGCAATACTATCAATTTCGTCAAAGAAGATAATAGAGGGGCTCTCATCTGCTGCATCGTCGAAAATATCGCGTATCAGTTTCTCTGTGTCTCCAATACCTTTGCTTACAATTTCTGGTCCCCGAATTCGATAGAACTGCGCTTCGAGGGAATCAGAGAGAATCTGAGCGAAGTGGGTCTTCCCTGTCCCAGGCGGACCATAGAATAGAGCACCCATCCGAGGTTCTGTACCTATTTCTCGAAGCGCTTCGGCGTCCTCTAAGAATAGCTCCACTCGTTCACGGAACTGATTTTGCTGTATCGTCATGCCACCAAAATCACTGAATGAGAGAATATCTTCGTCGTCTTTATCTTCGGGTTTATCTTTTTTGAATGACCTAATCAAGGAATCATTGTCTCTCTCAAATATGGAAAGGGAAGGATCTACATCCGGAAATACATCCGAAACTATTCCTGTGTCACTAATCTCGACAGCATCCCCTCTCTTCACCGAGATGTCATTTGGATTCCAAACACTTTGGGTGACACCACTAATCTCAACGAGTACAGAGTCTCCCAAATCCTTCTTTACAGTCCCAAATTCGTTTCGTGTTGATGGAGCCGAGTTAGCCATCCCCTCAAAACGCAAACTCTCAGAGTCAATTTTCACTGAATCGCCTTCATTTAATGCAGTGCTTGCAGATATTTGAAAAATACTCCCGTTAGAAACTTTCACAGTGTATTGTCCATTCCCTAAATTCTCCCAGACAGTGGCGTGGACAAGAGCACTCATTGAATATTTATATTGACTCGTACTTCTAGCATATCAATATTGTCATTCGCATAAGGATACCCAATGTCAAATAAAGGAACGAATCTATTGAAATGCAACAAAGTTACCAATGCTTTTGAAATCACCAACCAGCTATTCAAATGCCTACATCGGTCGATCCAGAATATGGATCAACTTGGAAACAATGGCCGGCTCATCGCCATGGACCGGCGCAAAGTCACCGTGACAGCATCTAACTCGGCGTTAGTCTCAATCCCTGGGGCAACTGAGACGCCGATTACCAACGACGACGGGATCACAGCGGCTGTCTCAGTCCACGATCAGGGTGAGGAGATAATCGTCCAGGCACGAATTCGTAAGCCGTCGGACGATTAAATGTGATTAGATAATTTGCCCCGTTAAGGGCTTGAGACATCTATTATTGCGTGCATATGGCACGCAACCAGATCGATACACCCGACCTGGCGGCGCTCGTAGCGCTGCCAATCGCGGCCGGTATGGTACTCGGCGTCTGGAGCCTGTCTCTGGACGTCTTCGGTGGATTCGATTTCAGCCAGGCGCTCGTAACCTTCGGCGGCGCGGAGATCACACTCCCGTTCATCGCCGTGATTGCGAGCATCGCTGCGCTCGTCATCCAGGGCCAGGTTTCACGCGGAGACTATCAGGATGAAGAGTGGTACGTGATCGCCGGCAGTATGGCGGTTGTCCCGCTGTACGTGTTCGTTCCGGCCGTTAACGAACTCGTCGGGATGGCTGACGCGATCCCGCTTGTGCTCTGGCTCGCAATCAGCGGCGCGGCGGTCTACATCTCGTACAAGGGGTGACTCAGATGATCGACAAGCAACGGCTTACAGCCGCGCTCGCAGCCCTTGTCGTCGTACTTACGGCGATCGCTGGGCCGGCAGCAGCAGCCGACTCGACGGTCTTCCCAACCGGCGACACCAACGGACTCGTCGTCGAAGTCTCGTGGGATAGCGCTAACGTCGCCAGCGGCGACACGGCGACGCTCAACATCGAAGACGTAACAGCGGGCACTACGGCGGACACCGCGACGGTCACCGTCCGTAACGCCAGCGGTACTGATACGTACTGGCTCCCGATGAGCGAGTACCAGATCCCGACCTCGAGCGACGCGACGACCGAGGTCGACGTCGTTCTCGCCGACTCAACGCTCGGCTCCGTCGGGCTGCTCCGGCAAACCGAGGGAGAGATGGGCTCTCAGACGCTTGAGGTCGGCTCCGATGAGGGAGTGAGCGCTAACATCAGTATCATCGACTCGATCCCGGCTGACTCCCAGCCGATCGACATCACCGTCACCACCTACGACGACGGGACCGCGCTCGGCTCAACGACAGTCGCGGTCGACAATAGCTCGGCGTCCTACGCGGAGCTAAACTCGAGTGAGCTCGGGCTCTCTTCGACGACGAACGCGACGGTCGTTCTCACCGACGCGACGGGCCCGAACGGTGGCACCGACTATGGCGCGATCGCCAGCTACTCCGTGAGTACGTTCAGCGACACTGGCGGCGGTGGCGGCGGGAGTGGGTCTGGCGACTCAACGACGATGATGTACGTGCTCGCAGCGGCCGCTGTCGGCGGCGCGCTGCTGCTAATGCGCGAGTAACCACCACCTCACCAATTTATGACACACTCAGACACTACTGACGGAACGGATAGTTACCAACCAGCGCTAACACGGCGCGGGCTAATGCGGACGACAGCAGGAACCCTCGCCGTTGGTGCGGCCGGTATCGGGACGCAAACCCGGCCAGCAGCGGCCTACACTTTCACCACGCCAGCCATCCCGGCTCGAGAGATCGCGGCCGCTGTCACCGGATTCGTGTTTGGTGATAGCGATGACGACGTGACTCCCGAAGAAGTCAATGAGACAGCTGTCCAACAGTCAACCTGGGAAATCGCCACCTCCGTCTCGAAAGGCCGCGATACCTTCGTTGAGGAAATCAAGCACGAGTACGGGATCGGCGAGTCAGTCGACACGCTACAGACGTCGCACGGCGCTGCGATGTGGTCAGCGGTCGAGACGAGTATCGCACGCTCGCGGATCGATGACGACAGCGAGACAGCTGCTGAGACAGACGCTCGCGCGGCTCTCAACCAGTACGCCGCAACGAGCACTTGGAATAACATCGACCGCTGGAATAGCTTTTGGACGGCCGTCTCGTCGGCTGTTGGTAAGTCGATTACTGGTGAGGGCGTGGTTACGCCGGCTAACGGCTCGTTCACCGCGCTCGAGGATTCGAGTCAGTCGGCGATCGACACCGCCGAGGTTGAGCCGATCGTCGAAGCCAACGGCAAGACGTACGTCTGGGCGGACTATCTTGATGGCCCTAACGTCGATCTGCCGTCGTGGCTGGATCTGACGGCCGTCGCCAACGATGATGACTCTGTTGAAGCGAGCGACCTCTACGTCACCAGGTACGTCGTCGACGGCTCGGTCGTCGATATTCTCGACCCAGCGACGAGCGGAAAGATCAACGCCGTACACCCGGACTACGGAACGAAAACGCTCGCCGACGCGGGTCTGTATGCGACGCTCGTCGACACGACACGGACACTCCGTAACGATCTGTCGGCGGATCTCGCAACGACAGTCTCAGCGATTTACCAACAATTCGATATTGGCGAGAAATCGCCAAGCGACATCATCTCGGCGCAGGGGATGCTCCAAGAGTTCGACGCCGGCGACGGCGAGCTCTCCGAACAGTCGGCTGTCGCCGCGCTCGTCGCCCGTGGATATGCGCTCCCGTCAGATCTCGAGACGCCCGTCACCGTCAATCATCCGGACTTAGAGGGCGAGACGACGGGCTGGCTGTTCGTCGACACCAGCTCCAAGCTTGTGCTCACGTCTGGGTCGACCGTCTCCTCGAGCGACTACGAGATGGCGTATATCGTCTTCGAGAGCAAGGTTGACGGGAGCACGCAGACCCAGATGCTCTCTGGTGAGAACGACCTCGAGATTGTCGAGTACACCGGCGGCGATAGCTACGCTCTTGAGTACGAATTTGAGAGGACCGATGCGTCTAACGACTTCGTGTATATCCTCGAAGACCACGAGCTACTCGGCCCCGACTCGGACGCCGCCGTCTACGTCACCGGTGAGAACGGATCCCGCGCCTTCGACTACAGTAATCTGAACACGGATCCAGGTACGACACCGAGCGGGGCAGACGCGGTTTACAGCTTTTCGACGAAAAGCGACACCATCGGAGCTGTCGAGCAGGTTGAGGTTCTCGAGGGACTCGTGATCGAGTCTCGGTCGACGAGCTACGTCTCGGACCCCACCAACCCGACCGAGACCAACACTCGAGTCGATCGGATGCTCGAGGCGTGGCGAGAGATTCGTGAGCAACTCGACACCCTCGGAGGCGGCGGTGGTTCCGGTGAGGACATACTCGGAGCCGGCACGCTCGCCCTGATCGCCGGCGGACTCGGTGCGATCTGGATCCTCTTCGGCGGAGGTGGGGGTGGCGGAGTCGACGTCGACCTCTCCGGCTTTGGGGGTGGTAACTGATGCTGGGAGCACTTCTCGGCGCAAAGGCGGCATCAGGCCCTCTCAAACGCCTACTCGCGCTCATCGTGATCGGTGTGCTTGGCGTGTGGTTCGTTCCCGACCTACTCGGTGGTCTCGGCGGTCTATTCGGCGATATCGGCGGTACGGTCGCCGACTGGTTCATCGGGTTCGAGAAGTGGCTCTTCGACTTTTGGGTCGACCTTGGAACGGGTCTCGTCGATGGGATCGTCGACGCGGTCGTCGGAGGGATTTCCGGCTTTGTCGACGCGATCAACCCCTTCTAACACTCCAAAACTATGCTTTCAGACAAAACCAAGCGGCACGCGGCTGCAGCGTTGGTAATCCTCCTTATCGGGACGCTTACCCTGGGGGTTGTGACGACGCCAGCGGCCGCACAAACGACCACGCCGGAGAATAGCACTGTTACTAACGATACTGATACCGATCGCTCGCTCATTTACCAGTTCGACGACAGCGACGCCGAATTGCGCTCCGTTACCTACGACAACGGGACAGCCTTCGTGACGCTGGGGATCCCGGAGGGCGGCAGCCCTGAGACGCTCTCGGTCGCTGATGCGGGACTCGAGGAAAGCGGGAGCTTCAGCTATCAGACCATCCGGGTGATTCCCGGCGAAGAGGTCACAGTCGAGATCCCGGTCCGGTCCCCGGAGATTACTGTGACGACGAGCTCCGATGGTTACTATCACCAGGGGGACATCGGCGTCTCGGTCGTCGATCAGCCGACTGACCAACTAATCCAGATCGGCGCGCTGTCCGGTGTGATCGGTTCGATAATCGCGCTCGGGATTGTAATCGGCCAACTCCGCCGGCGGCATTCCAATACCTACGAGGAGTTGTATAGCGACCGCAGAGTCAAGATCGAGGAGGATCCGGTCGAAGGGATCTACGAGTGGCTGCTGCGAGCGCTCAAGAACACAGCCGAGAGTAAGCTGCGTATCGCTCTCGTCGGTGCTCTCGTGCTCGTGCTCGTAGGAATGGCCGCTGGCACCGTCCCAACACCGGGCGAGATTTGGGATGGTCTCAGTGACTCTCAGCGCCTCCTAGTTGCTGGGTCGCTCGGCGCATCTATAGTCGCTCTTGGACCCGTCTATTTGCTCGTTAAGCGGATCTGGAACCCCGACCGGGAGTTTGTCCTCGATCTCGACTCGAAGGATGTCTACCGGGCTGCAGACGGCGATAAGTCCGGATCGATCGCCACCTACAGCGCGCCACCGGAGCGAATCGACGATCTCGATGTCGACGGTGCAATGACAACGCTGTCGACGCCCGGCGGCCGATGTCACCTCGTTCGCGGATTCGACGCTGAGGCTAATGAGGCCGAAGGTAATCCGCCGTATCTCCACGACGACCGCGAGGTGAGCATTGAAGCTGATCGCATTGAGGCCAATCGGCAGAAGCTCACGGATCTGGCGCAGATTGGTCGCGACCTGATCGCGAGTATGTCGACGTTCCGAGTCGTCGCTGACGCCAACGCTGTGCGGGATATCGACGCCTCGATCCGCGACTCACTCTCGGCCGGCGGTGACTCTCTCGAGCAGGTGCTCGTCGACGCCGTCGAGGGCACGCGCTACGAAGGGACGTATCAGCCGGATAAGCCCGAGAGCGACGCCGAGGAACCGGATCCTTCGGACTCGAACCCCACCCCTGACGCCGATAATACCGGATCCTCCGGGGCCGATGTGACGGCCGACGCCGACGGTGGCGGATCAACGGAGGAATCGGCCGTATGAGCGAGGGCTACAAGGCGGCCGAGCTCGCCGACCAGCTACGCGACGGCGACGTCGAGGCTAACCTCGAGAGCGTGCTGTCGGACGACCCTGGAATCGGCGACGTCCTACTCGCGTGCGAGCGAGCCGATCTCGACAAGGAGAGTCCGCTGTACGATATGCTCGCGCGGCAGACGGCGACCGACGCGCTCCGCGACGCGCGCCGGAGTGGCGATGTCGCGACGATGAACGCCGCAACCGGGCTGTCGGAGTCCCGTGTTGAAGCGACGGGCTACGATATGCTCGTCTCAGCGCTCAAGCCGGCCGCTCAACAGCTCCTAATCAAGGGCCCCAAGGGGAGCGGCAAGACGACCAAAGCGCTCGATCTCGCGCGTCACCTACACGCCGAGTTTGGCGGCGAGCTCTCGGTGCTTACCAATATCCGGGGGCCCGACGAGCACGACGACGTCGAGTATGCCGACACACTCTCCGGGATGCTCGAGTGGGTCCGCGACACGGACGGGGAGAAATTGGTAATCGGCGACGAGTGGTCGTCGACGGTCAACGCTCACGCTCACGGCGGCGGGGAGGTCCGAGCGAGCTTCAGCCGGTTCATCAACGCGCTCCGCAAGGGGGAGGGCGGCTCTACTCGCCTAATCGTGATCGGGCACGAGCACGACACGGACATCGCCGCGATCGTCCGCAATCAGTCGGATGTCGTCCTCGAGGCGGACGGCAAGGTCGACGAGGGCTTGATCGACTGTGCGACCGTCTACGAGGGCTGGACGGACTACCAGCGCGGCGAGCCCTGGATCAAAATCCGAGGGATGCGCGACGTACCGGAGTCGTCCGCGTGGGGTGCTGATACCAACTACTTCGCGACGTTCGAGCTCGATCTCGACTACCCCGCGAAGCAGATCCGGAAGGGGAAGCTCATCGAGGACTGGGAGCAGTACCAGGATGACGAGGACGCCGATGACGCCGGAAACTCGGCCAAGGATTACCGGAGCTGCCGGGGCGAGAAAACCGACGGTACAGACTGCGGAGCGACTGTTAAGCACGAGTCCGGATACTGTCACGCCCATCGGTCACAGTGGGACGGCGAGCCGGATCCGCGACTCAAGGAGGACTGATTACCAATATGGCAAGCATACAGACTAAGACGATCAACGGATACGGGCCGTACAGCTATCGAGTTGCCTACGACGGCGACGAACAGCATTGGGAGTATCTCGGCAAAGCCGGCGAGGTCGACGCTACCAACGACGACGGCGAGCCCGACCTCGAGGACCTGGATCCAGCCGAAGCCGGGCAAATGATGGCGCGCGGAGAGATCGGTTCCGAGCCGGTCGAGGACGTCGCCGAGGACGGCGGGTATAGCGCTCGAGACGTTGAGTCCGTCGAGTTTGGCGACCGCGAGTCGGCTAACGCTGTCCGCGACGAGATCCCAGACGAACACCTCGCCGAGTCGGACGATCGGCGGACTAAGACGATCGAGCTCTCGCCGGAGGCTACTCGAGCGACCCGGACGCGCGTCACCGGCGAGGCGGCCGACTCTCGAGCCTATCTCGCGGACCAACACGGACAGGCAGAGCTCACAGACGCCGAAAAGAGGAGATTAGACTTCACTCGCACCAACGTGATGCACGCCCGGAGCGCCAAGGCGATCCTCCAGGGCGAGGGCGTCGACGACTGGACGGCGCACTATGATCCGGAGCTCACAGTCGACGAGCACCGGGGCGTCGCGGAGCGCGCTCGGCGCGACGATCGCGGCCAGCGAATGGACCACGAGGAGCGAGAGGGCGCGCAAGCCAAGCGGCACGCAGACGCCTACAACAAGGCACAGAGCCAACTTGAGAAGCGCGCCCGCGAAGCCTGTGAGGAAGGCCACGACGAAGCCTGTGACGAACTCCGAGATCTCGGTTGGTCCGACGAGGAGATCGAGCAACTCGAGCACTACAGCCGCGACGCCGAGGACTTTGCTCGGAATATGAATGACGAACGCAAAGATGCGGGCGTGAGCCCCGCAGCGGGCGACTAACGAGCAGATGACGAGTATCCAAACCAAGCGGATCAACGGTGCGGGGCCGTACGCTTACCGAGTCACCTACGATGGCGGTGAGCACCACTGGGAGTATCTCGGCCCGGCTGGAGACGTCGACGTCGGTAACATCGATGTCGAGGAGCCAGCAGCCGACCCCCAGCCGGTCGACGTTGGTAAGCTCACAGTCGCGGATATGCCGCCCGCTCCGGACGAGATTCCACCGATTGAAGATCTCTCAGTCGACGAGTTGGTAACTCTCTCGCGGCTGATGGCTAAGAGCGATCGCGACGAGTGGGACGACGATCACGATCTCCTCGAGCGCGCTATCCACGAGCGGATCCGAGAGGAGGTCGACGTCGACGATCTCGAGCCGGCCGTGCGGCACCACGTCGACCGGATGGACCGCGATCGTGAGCTCTCACTGCGGGCGTCTCGAGCCGATATCTCGCTCGCTCCCGATGAGGCACTACGGGGCGTCGCGACCGATCCAGAGATCCGGCCGGGAGATATCGAGAGTTGGGACGAGGACGAGGACCTCCTGGCCGAGGATCTGGCGCGGGAGATTGACCGCGACGCGCTCAAGGAGCGGATCCGGGACGCCGAGGAGGCCGGAGTCCTCGATCCCGACCCCCAGGGTGAGCGTCCCGAGGACGCAGATGAGCCGGCTCTCGTCGACGATCGTGACCGGCAGGGCCAGCTTGACGTCGGTGACGCGGCCGCCAGGACATCCGACCGCCTGGGGCAGAGCACGCAAGGTGCGTCTGAGCGCTTTGCCGACGACCGTGACGATCGCCACGCCGAGGAGGAGCCGGAGTACCAAGACGCCAAGCTCACGACAGAGACGGAAGAGATAG
This sequence comes from Halopiger djelfimassiliensis, assembly GCF_000455365.1. Taxonomy (GTDB): domain Archaea; phylum Halobacteriota; class Halobacteria; order Halobacteriales; family Natrialbaceae; genus Halopiger_B; species Halopiger_B djelfimassiliensis. The sequence goes on along the minus strand of NZ_HG315686.1, from coordinate 792,277 downwards.
ACGGTCAGCAATCGCTCAACGGCGGAGAGGCGTCTGTCGATAAAGAGCCTGAGTGGCAGGACTAGCGTGGGGTTGATGTATTGACCGACGAATAGATCGGTAACGATGCCGGAGGATCCGTTCCCGGTTAAGCCAGATACGAACAAGTACCAGGCGCTCAGTTTTCTGGTCACGCACCGTGAGTACGGATTCACCCCCGACGTGATCGCAGAGCAGACCGAGATCAGCGAGTCGAGCGCGTCGAACACGATGGAACGCCTCTTCGAGAAAGAGCTCGTCGAACGGTCGGACAGTGCCTACTACGTTGACCCAGATCGAGCAGATAAGCTAAAGCGCCGGCTCGAATCGCTCGATTCAGCCGTTCAACTCTTCGAATCCGCGCCCAGCGACGACGCTTACGCCAAGGAAGGGTGGGAAGACGAACTTCCGAGTATCGACACAACCGAGAATTGGTAAGCTCACTCCAAACTAGGGGTGGGGTGATTTCCTGTTGACTCCTTGAGAAGCTCACTCCAAACTAGGGGTGGGGTCACTCAACCGTTACCAATTCGGGAGTTGGAGCGCTCCGACGGAGATGGATCTCGGTATCAGGGTCGCACTCCGGAATGACAACGACCGGGTTCGTTGGTAAATCCCCGACTGAGACACTCTCGATCTCGATTGAGAATATCTCGTCGAATACTGTTACCAACTTGAGCCGCTGGATATCTGAGAGATCTCCCTCGAGTCCGTCGGCCGCAAGTGACCGATCGTCGCTAAGGTGGTTATATCGGCCGTTTCGGAGTCTCTCAAGTGCTTCCACGTCCGGTTCGTTAGTCCGATCGGTCATATGTTCCGACATACATTATCCCTCTAATCCGTGGCCCATAAAATGCCGTATAGCCAGGATATCAGGCCTGAATCTACCAATCAACGAATTCACGAGTCGCCTACTCAACGACTCGTTGATTCGGCGAGTGACCCACTACACGACTAACCCACTCACCGATTCAACGACTCACCAATCTGTTGGTAATCTAATCGACCCCCGCGACATCCGTCTCGATTACCAACGAACCAGCCGAGACTCGGATCCGCCCGTTGGTAAGTATTGCCTCTCCCACGCGCGCGCATAGCCGGGAGATACCCCCTCCCCCACCGACCGTATCTTGTCGAACCCCCAGCGGGAACGAACGTATTTGCACAGACTGTGCGTAAGGGCGGCTCTTCATATGCCCACCTACCTGCGCGTCTATCGTACGATGATCGGCGTATATCTCCGCGTGAGCACCGAGGACCAGTCCGTCGACCGGCAACGAGAAACGACCACTACGTACGTGACAGACACGCTTGAGCGTCCGCTCAACGAGACCGTAGCTTGGACAGACAAGAGCACCGGCACGGACACCGAGCGGAGCGGCTACCAGGATATGATCGATGCCCTCGAGGACCTTGATGCGGTCGTCTGTAAGTCCGTGAGCCGTATCTCACGTTCGATTAGGGATCTGGATCGGACGGTTGAGCGCTTCGAGAGCGCGGGAACGGAGCTGCATATCATCGACGAGGGCCTGCAGATCCGGCCGGACGACGATGACCCCTTTCAGCGCGCTGTCCTGCAACTACTCGGCGTATTCGCGGAGCTTGAAGCCAATATGGCCCAGCAGCGGACGAAGGAGGGGATCGCGGCCCGAATGAACAACGAAGAGTATCACCACGGACCCGCGCCGCTCGGCTTCGCAAAAGACGATGGCCGGCTCGTAGAGTCCGACGACTACGATCGCGTCACCACAGTCCTCGAGATGGTCTCAAAGGGTGAGATGTCAAAGCGTCAAGCGGCGAGAGAATTGGATACGAGTCGGAGAACAATCGGGAGAGCGCTCGATCGCGGAGAATTATACGGATTATGAGCTTAGTAGAGTCCGCTATCCTGTTGCATCTACTCTATCTCGTCGGCGCGATAGCGGAATTGTACCGGCTTAGGGCTAATTACCGTCGTCGTTGAGTGATTCTGCCGTCCTTCGCGCTCCTTCTTCGGGAGTTACATCGAGAGTATCTGCGTCCGCTGCATCATACTCCCCCTCAAGATACGCTAATCCGTTATCAGTAACGCTGTATACTCCATTTCCGTGAGCCTCAAGCAGTCCGCGGTCAGCCAGTTTACGGCAGCGACGGCTCACAGTTGCCTTACTCACGCGAATCAAAGGATGATCAACGATATCCCCGACCGCCGTAGGCCCTTCGCGAGCTAATAACTCGAGGATACGATCGTCCCAGATCGTTTGCCAGTCCGCGCTCCGTCTCACTACCCTAGCTTGTCCGACGAGGATTATAAGAGTATGGTAGATTCGGACCCGAATACTGAATCCAATATAGCGTTACACTTATGCAACACCCATCCATACGTAGAACTAAGCCACCGAAACGGTCGTTGATGACTCTCTCGGACGATGAAGAACGGGCCCGTTCCAGCGGGCCCGAAAAGGTGGCGTCAACCACGCGAACGATGACAGACGCCACCACGAGGGCGCACGGACGCCCTCAACGGCAAGACGAACCGCACGCACTAACCACTAGCGGAGGCGAGTGTACCGTCTGCGGAGCCCCAGCCGACGGGCTCGACGCGACGCTCATAGCTCCGATCTGTCGCGACTGCGCGCGACGGAGGGCCTCCGATGAGTGACGATCTCGAGCCGATCACGCCGTCGGCCGCCGTGGAGCGCCACCTCGACGCCGTCGAGTACGACGGTGCTGACTGGACGCATACCTCCCACAAGAGCGAACTACGGCCGTTCGTTGAGTGGTGCCGCGAAGAAGGCGGGATCGACAATCTCAACAACCTGAGCGGCCGCGACCTCTACGATTACCGCAACTGGCGGCGTAAGGGCGGCTACAGCAACGGTCAAGACGACGAACTCGCGCGGAAGACGGTTCATAGCAATCTGAGCACACTCCGCGCGTTTCTCAGGAATGTCGAAGATATCGGCGCTGTACCGGAAGATCTGTACCTGAGCGTCCCGCTCCCGGAGCTCTCCGACGACGACGAGGTGAGCGACAGTAAGATCGTTCCGGCGCGCGTTCCGCCGATCCTCGACTACCTCGAGCGGTACGAGTACGGCAGCCGTGATCACGCGATCTGGGTGCTGCTCTGGCGCGGACTCCGCACCGGCGCGATCCGCGCCCCCGACATCGGCGATCTCGATACCGGCACCCAGGAGCCAGGAATCCGGCTCAAAAATAACCCCGAAGAAGGGACACGCCTCAAGAATGCTGAGAAGTCGGCACGTTTCGTCCGGCTCACCGAACGCGACGCCAAGGTTCTCGAGGCGTGGATCGAAGGCCCACGGCCGGATGTCACTGATGAGTACGGCCGACACCCCTTGATCGCGACCAACCAGGGTCGGGCGTCAGCAAGCTGCATCCGCGACGCCGTCTATCGGTGGACTCGGCCATGTGCTCGAGGTGAAGAGTGCCCCCACGACCGCGATCCCGAGACGTGCGAAGCGACCGAGCACTCGTCGATGAGCAAGTGTCCGTCGGCGCGCTCGCCCCACGACGTCCGGAAGGCGCGAGTGACGAAGTTCCGGAACGACGGCGTCCCGCGCCCGGTCGTTTCGGACGATCTCGACGCCTCAGAGAAGATCCTCGATAAGCACTACGACCGCGCCTCAGAGCGCGAGAAGGCAGCGCGCCGCTGGGACATTATCCGGAGGAATTCAGACCAATGAAACACGCACCCGCGTATCCCCAAACGAGCGGCAATCCGGGGGCCTGCAGCGCCCATCATTCTGCGTGACGGGCAACATTTGGCAAACGGCAGTATGACACTTATAAATGAACCCCTCTTCGGCCGATTTGATTTCGTTACGATTCGTGACGGGGATCGCCGGTGTCATGCGATTCGCCTACATTTGGATGGACGCATAGACACATAGTACTAGGGCCACACCCAACCCAACAGACTGAATTCGTGTAAGTAACTCGGCGAACTCAGGTTCTACGTCACAGTACGGTTTGAAGCAATCGACGTCAGGCCATTGGATTTGACCACCATGCGCACGGCAGACTCGGATTTCTATCCCGACTGATGTTCATTAGGTGATTGTCTTTTCGCTAATACCAGCATAGTTCCTCCTATCGTGGGAAAGTCCTCTGCTTGCTCTGGATAAGTCATTATCGCAGTAATCATTATTCAACGTATGACCTGCTATGAGCCGGAAGAGAAAATTACAACAGAGCAGCGAAAGCTCACCTGTTTCAGCAGCATGATGGCAGAATCGGAAATATCAAAAGTACGGATTTTCAGTGAATCCTAATGACAGAGTTCCCCGAGCCCAAATCGGGACTATCGTCTCTCCAAAATCCACTGCTGACGTGACTACATTCCTTGGAATTACGCTTCGAGGCGCTCAAGGAGGGCTTCGACTTGATTTGGATCAGAGAAATCTGTCTTCTTGTGAGATTTGGGTAGCCATAGCGATGCTTCTCTTTGCCGTGCAACCTGTTCTTCAGGTATTTCTGGGGATTCGCACTCCTCATCTCGAAGGTCGGCAGCGAACTCTTCAGCGTCTGGATCGGGGACGAAGATATCAAGCGCAGTGGCTAGTGGATCCTCGTCAGTGTCGGTATAGCCAGCGAGAGCATCGGCCAGCATTAACAGCGCTTCAAATTTCGTCTCTCCCTGCGTTGTCACTCCCGTCTCTTCGTCCGTAATCACGAACCAGTCGTCTTCTCGTTCAATCGTGATCGTAGCCATATCTCTTCGAACATCTGGCAGCGGTAAGTGTTCTGGGGAGCGATCCCTCTACTACTCTTCCACCGATTTAATCGTCTATCATCAAAACTTGGAGGGTAAACAGCCTACACATGCCCTCAGATGGGTAATAACAACACTTACCTGCCGGTCCCATACACCTATTAAACGAAGGATCACAACCACGAACCTATGGCAGCTCCCCTCGACATAGTCGGTTCTGATCCGGTTGTCACAGGCACGTTACTCGTTGCTGCCGCCGGAGCCATTCTCGTCCTTCAAGGAATACTGCCAAGCGCCGTTCTGTGGCTAGCTTACGGCATATCAGCAGTGGTTCTCTGTGCAGAACTTATAGTGATCGCTCGAACCCGACTGACCACATAGCCGGACTCAAGGACCTACTCGAACCAGATCCGAACTTAGACCAGATGAAGAATTAGTATCTCCAGCCCGTAGGCCTGATTATGTCTGATTGGATCTCTGAAATGCCAGATCTTGGCAAAGAACCGCTCCCAGAGCGCGATGATGTAGCCCGTACGGTTAGGCCTCAAGACGGGACGGATGAGCCGGAACTTGATAAAATCGCCAAGATGCCGGATCTCGGCAAGGTGCCGCTCCCTGATCGGAAGAAGGAATCAGATGACTGATTCCGATAGGGAAGGTAAAGGACTGGGTCATAATACGAGATATTGGATCAGTTGCACCAACACTTCTGACATATAACGAGTGGAAGCCACCTCTTCAGCGCAGGGGAATGACAAGGCATCGGTGGCGGATAGTCGAAGCTGAACCACCCAGGAACTACCGGGAGAATCGACACCGTTGAGAGCGTCCTCAGGAATGGCCGTCACTGTCGACGAAGTCACTCCCTTCAGAAACCTGGTGCCGAGGTCACGTACACGGCCAGGTACATACACAAGTACACAGCTACGTACGTGCTTACGTACATCAATATGTGAGTGCCTGTATACAGACCCAAGTAGACCTGTGAGTAGGTTCTCACCTTCTAACCTACGTCGTCACGTACTCTAACCAGAAATCTGTTTCGGGCAAAACTGATTGTGTATTTGGCTAGGGTCTTGGCTTTCTTGATATTTACACTACCAGTCCGCTACTTGGATTTATTCGTGTTAGGTTACTGGTCCCTCTATGGAGGAGCTGAGAGCAAACATCTCGTTCGATAAGTTCGCAGATATGCCGGAGTTCTACGGGTCCGGTGCAGCTGGCTACCGTTTAGCGATGGTGAAAGATCGGGAGGACTTCCTTGATCTATTCGAAGGAGCTCATCATGTGGATGCAGTAACCTACGCCGAGACACCAGATTTGATGGTGAAGATGTTGACCGAATACGATATCGGGTCACTAGACGTCCTTATCGGAAACGCTGACGAGTATGCTGATCAGGTTAACGACGTCTCTACTGCACGCTCACTGGTTCAGCTTCGACAGGACGACCGGCTCACTGTTCGACTGAAAAACCGGAAGATTGTCCACTCGAAGATTTACCGGATCGTGATGCCGGACGACACGGTGAAGCTCGTGCAAGGATCCGCAAATCTCTCGCGGAACTCTTGGGAGTACCATACGAACCAGATTTCTGTCTTCACGACTGATGTCGGAACCCAACTAGACAAGGAATTCAAGCGTTTTATCGACCAATATCGGGAGACCTACAGCAATCAGACACTGTTAGAAGGATTGGTTGAAGCGCTCGAAGAAGCTGACTCGCCAGAAGAGCGAGAAAACCGCATTGAGTACTGGGTTGGGGCAGGTGACCTCGATGTGAGTGACACGGCCGCGCTAAATCAGGATGCAGTAGAGGATCTGAAAGACGTCGCAGATCAAGTTACTGCTGTCGTTGATGATCCAGCAGAAGCTGACGAGACAGTCGCGTTCATCGAGGAACCCGAGAACGCCGATCGAACCATCGTAGAACCGGACGATTCAACGGACAAGGATGATCCAGACGAGATGGACGATAGTAATGAGTCTCCAGATGTAGGACTCGTCGAATCCGATCACGAAACGAGTCTGACGGATACACTCGACCGACCACGAGTTCGTGCGCCCGATGAGAAAATCCGAATGGGAACAAGCAAAGTGGACAAGGATACAGCCGATGAGTTCGGAGCGAGTCTCCGTGACCGCGGTGCGACCGTCGAGGACCACAGTATTACCGCACCACTGAGCGCGTACAACAACCAGGTGAAGGAATCGACAGCCATTCCGTCGATGTCTGTCCTTCCAGACGCTGAGCAAGTCGTGATCGGCGAAGACGATGAAATGATTCTGGTTGCCACTGACGAACCGACCCCTGAAGTCCTGAATCACTGTCTCGAAACGATCGAGGACTACATCGAGACTGTCGAGAATCACGGCTACACGCAATCTGAAACAGCGGTGATGGCCCAAATGTACGAGGCGTTCCTTTACGGATTCTGGGCCCCATTCGCAAACCAGTACGCCGAGGCACTCTCCTCGCCATCACGGACACTCGATAACGTTCTCCAGCACCTCTACATCGAAGGGAAAAGCGACGCTGGGAAAGACAAACTCACTGAGTACATCCTTCGATTGATCTCCGACAACACGGTTATCTCCGGTGTCGATGCGGACGATGTCGGCGTCGGTGAGATCCGGGGTATCCGCGAGTGGGACACGTGCTTCCCGTACGCCATTATCGACGCGGAAAAACGCAAGATTCAGAACTGGAGTCCGATCCGGAACTACTGGGGAGACTGGACGCCAACCAGTGTCGATCAGCCGTGCTTGATATTTACAACGAACGACGCTCTCCCCAAGTCCGAGTTCCGGAATCGGATGAAGATTCTGAGTATGGACGTCTCGTTCCCCTCGAATCCGGAAGACCCAGGGTTCAGAGAAGCGCAAGACGATCTCGCAGAAGTACTAGAACGGGAAAACCCGATCTTCAGTTACGTCGCTCGCCGAATGCTTACCGAGCAACCCTGGACCAGTGGGAACGGCACCATCGAAGACGTTCGACGTATTTTCCGCGAGTTCTACGCCGAAGCCGGGCGAGACGAACCAGAGTACTTCCCTGCTGGCGAACCAGCAGAGAAAACGTACGATACGGGACGGATCAAATGGCAGCGTGACATTCAGGGCGGACGCGTCACGTTCGAGCCAGAACCCGACGCGATTACTGCCGATTTCGACCGCGAAGAGTACGAAGTTTATGACTACGAGAAACGCCTACCCAAACGGTTCATGTCCGAGAAGTCATCCACCAGCGTCTACATTGGCGCACCTGAGGAGTTCGCCGAGTGGATCGGATACTCTGTCAATGAACTCCTGAATGGTGTCGCGGAGACGGAAGAAGTCAGCGATCAGCCGGTCGAAACGACGAAAACTTCTGACGAGGACGAGTCTGGCGGGTTCCTCTCGCGGTTGTTCAGCGACTAAGTCCCGGGAACGCGTCGGTCTTTCGAGCGTCACAGTTCCTGCCGGAGCAGCGTATCAATCTGCTGGATCAGCGCTGCCTCGATCGCGTCGCTCTCGTCACATCGTGCTGCCTTTCGAAGTTCGTCGAAGCGCTTGGCGAGCGTGGCTACGATGTCGTCAGGCACCGACTGGGAGGTCGGCGTTCTGCAACCAGTACGGCTTGAACGCAGTTGTGATAGCTACGGTTTCTTAAGAGGTGGATAGATTCAGTCGAGGCTCTGGACTCCGGTCGAATCGCCTTCGCCGAAATCAGCAGCTTCTGACTGCGTCGGTTCACGCTGCCGTTCGTCGTAGGCTTCGTGCCATTCTTCGATCACTGGCCGACTCTCCGCCCCGTGCTCGGTACGCCGACGCCGCACTTGAATCAACGCTGGCGTATTCATCGCATCCCCTGAGACGATTGCCTGCCCAGGCGTTAGTCCCGGTAGTTCTCGAAGGACATCTTCGCCGGCAGCCTCAACCGATTTCTTGATCGCGTCCTGGTCGTTCGGATTCCGGATTTTCATCGAGATCTGCGTGCCGCATTGCGAGAGGACATCCGGATCGATTTTCGATGGCCGCTGACTGATGATTCCGAGTCCGAACCCGAACTTGCGGCCTTCAGACGTGATCGTCCGCATTATCCCTAACGACGGAGCATCTCCCGAGGCTGGTGCGAACCGATGGCCTTCTTCGAACAGTGCGAAAATCGGGTGCTCTATCTCAGACTCACGATTCCGCACGTTATCGAGTCGTTCTCGGTACAGCCGTCGCAGAAGAACGGTCGTAATGAGTTGCTGATCACGTCGATCAAGCGTGTCCATCTGGAGGACCGTACACTGACCGGGATTAACGTTTCGTCAAGTGGGACGTTCTCTTCCGGATGGAACAGGTCGTTTCGCTGGATCGACCGCCGGAGTCGCCATTCTAATGCGCCGACACTGGCGTCATCAGCGCCGAACTCGCTTCGCATTTCCGCTATAAGTTCGTCAATCCCCCACGTTCGGCTTTCCTGATTCTGCATCGAACGCCACGCCGTCGAGAGGCGATCCTGCATCCGGTTGCTTGGATTATCCAAGATCGCCATGACGTCCCCGATATCCAATTCAGAAATCCGGACACGGAGCCGCTCTGGATCGTAGTAGACCATGTCTGGTTCGTATCCATCTTTGCCTTGGAAGGCTTCATGGCCTTGCATCTCAGCCAGAGTGTCATACTCACCGTGCGGATCAAACACGAGCATCGACGCTCGTGAACTCGGTCGCATCATCTCCTCGATCAAGACCGACGCTGTGTAGGACTTCCCGCTCCCCGTGGCGGCGAGGATCGCTAAGTGCGTCGAAGCGAACTTGTCGATCGGGATGTGAATGTTCGTCGCTTCTGCCGGGCGATTCAATAGCCACCCGATGTGCGCGACGCCGTCGAGGTCTGTAACGTCCGTTTCGACGGATTCGCATCCAAGATTCGGTAGTACCGTTTCGAGTTGGGAATCGGGTGCGATGGACACCGGTGTTCCGGGGTCGGGAAGCTGCCGCGGATTGGCGAACGTCGTCATGTCCGTATCGTAGAACCCGATGACCGTCGCCGTCAACCGATACAACTCTGTATCGTCGGTCGGGACACCGAGTGTCGCTGCAACCGTCTCCGGCCCCACTTCTGGATCGGCGAGATACCCCTCTGGAAGTCCCCTTATCAGTTCGCGGTTCGTCACGCGAGCGAAGACCGACCGGTCCTCGCTATCGACCGAGACGGTGTAGGTGATGAACTCGCCCGTCTTGATTGGCTGGTCCGCCGGGGCCACGAACACGAACTCGTTCGGATCATCGCCTGGACCAGCAACCGTGCCGATCACGTTCGAACGTTCCGACATCACACCACCCCCCGGCGTTGCCGCGCCTGCCACTTGACGTTCTGCTCGACGACGTCCAGCACGCGCTGGTTCGGATCATCGTCCGGCAGCATACCGCGTAACCGCTCGATCAACGCGACGACGACTTCCGCGCCGAGGTCGCCCGCAACGTCGATGAGGCGATCGACGTACGCCAACTGGATCTGGTCGTCGACGGTGTGGAACGCGACTGTGACCTCGTTCGGACAGTGGAAGACCGTGTCATCGACCTCTAGTGTCCAGCGCGGCATCTGGTGCGACGGGTCCGCGATCGATCGGTCTTCGGTGATGACCGCAGTGCCGAGAAGCGCTACGCCCGCAAGCGTCGTTCGCTCTTCGATGTATCCGGGCGTGAATTGTGCCTGGTCGTCCTGCGCTAACCGCGGCCCGGTTCGCCCCTGGTCTGGATCAACCAGTTGCGTGTCGTAAATCACGCCCATCACCACGTGTTCGGTCCCGTCGACGGTCTTCTTGATGAACACCGGTTGCCCGAACTCGCGCTCGTGGAGCTTCGGTGGGCGCTCGCAGTCCCGCTCCTTGTACACCTCGACAACGTAGTCGAGGTGGCTGTTCGACGAAACGATACTCCCAATCCGGACGCACGAATCGACGTCCGCGTCGTCTGTGGCTGTCGAAGAATCTGTCATGTATTCCTCCTGTAATGGTAGGTTGTCATCGTCGGCGGAGTTCCTTGCTCAAGGCCTTCACGTTCCATTCGACCGGCACGTCGTTCGACTCGGCCCATCGCTGGACGATCCGGTGGAACTGCTGCCGGTCCTGATGGTCAAGCACGGCGTCGCTGTCGGCCTGCTGGATTATTTCTGGGTACCCGCGACCGACACCGGCCTCTGCGCGCACGATCTCGACGGTGTACTCGTACATCGAGTCGTACCCATCGGGCCCGTCGCTGCGGCATAGCCACCCAGGGAACTCGATCCGATCGAGACCCGCACCGGGTGGCACGTTCAGGTACGAGAACAGGATGTCGTCACGGAACTCGTACCGCTCGCCCTCGTAGGTCGCCTGCAGCGCGTCAACGCTCCCGTCACGCTTCGAGATGAACGGGACCGTCGTGTCGCCCCACGGGCTCATGAGTTCGGTCAGGACATGCGCGTCCGGAATGACGCGGTCGGTTTCGAACTCATCGCGCAATAGGAGCCGCGTCATCTTCACCAGTTCAGTCGCGCTCGATCCCGCGACGTACCCGACGAGTGGAATCTCGTGATGCTGGCTCGCGGCGATCACCCGACTCAGCGTCGAGATGTACCGCTCACGCGTTTCCGGCTTCAACGGGTTCGCAAACGACGCGATCAAGGGACCGTCGTAGAACACGACTGGCGTATGGGCAACATCACCGGCGTCGCGGGCCTCCGCCAGCTCCACGAGCTGCTCGATGAGCAGCGCCCCTTCGTGTTCGAACCGATGATGGCCGACGAGTTGCGAATCCACGAACCGGTAGTCTCCCTCCTGTGATTCCCGCGTGATCTCGTCGGGTGTCAACAGCCGCCCTTCGACGTCTCGATCGAGACGCCCGTCAGCATGATGGTAATTAACCGCACATGCAGACTGCACGTACGCCAGCGGCACGTTGAACTCTGTTGTCGGCGGGAGTTGTGACCCGTCTACGGCCATGACCGGAACATCGCGGAGGATTTCACGAGCCCACTCGTTGACATTCTCGTGGTTCTCCCATCCGTCGCTCTCAGCGTGCGGAACGACGATGCTGCTCACGTCATTGAACTCGTCGGTCGGGTACGCACCCGGATATGACGCGTCCTCCAATGCCTCACGGATCTCCTCGCTCGTCCATTCTTTAGGGAGACGCTGGAACGCGTCCTGATACCGCTCGACAATCCCCGTATCGTCTTCCAGATACGCTTCGATCGTCTCAACGTTGGACTCCAGCTCGGCAGCGACCCCGTGCTTGTCGATTGGCATTAATTGATGGTCACCTCCGACGTCTGCCGGGGCTTCTCGACAGTGACTGTGTAGTCCGTCATCGAATCGAACGTCTGGTCGTGACTAATGACCGTGAGCTGCTCGAAGCTGTCCAGTTGCTTCAACTGCGTCACGAGATTCCGCTTTTTCTGTCGATCCAGGTTCGCCGTCGGCTCGTCGAGGAACGCCACACCGACCGACGCTAACTGTTCAAGGATGGCGAGCCGTACTGCGAGCGCGGCTGCCATCTTCTCCCCGCCGCTCAGCGTCGAGAACGACTTCCGCACGTTCGCATCGTGTACGACGATCTGGTAGTCGCTTGTCCACTCTAGCGTCTCTGCAGACACACCACGGATCGACCGGAACAGCTCGTTCGCTCGCGCGCCGATCTGATCCGTAATGATCTCACGCATCTTCGGCCCGGCTTCCCGCACATTCTTCCGAACCCACGTAGCGAACTTGTGATCCGCTTTCAATTCCTTCAACTGCTGGATCTTCTCTTGTCGCTCCTCCAGTTTCGTCTCTAACCGCTTGATCTCCTCGCGTGTGTTCTTCAGGTTCTTCTCCTTTTCTTCGAGCGTTCCCCTTGCACGCTGGATCTCGCCGTTGAGCTCTTCGATCTCCGCTTCAAGCGTCTCGAACCGTTCTTCGTCAAACGACTCTTTGGACTCCTTCAGTTCTGCTTCCGTTTCGTCGCGTTCCGCTTCGAGTTCCTCAAGCTCGCTCTCCAGGTCTTCAACGGTCTCTCGTCGGTCCTCTACCTGCGAAGCCTGCTTCTCGTACTGCATGTACGTCTGATATGCCGATTCTGTCTCTTCCATCGTCGCCTCGGCGTCGTCGATCTTCTCGTCTAACTCCTCGAACTCCGCCAGGTCGTCTTTGATCTCTTCGAGGACCGACTGTTCTTCTGCTAGTTCTTCCTGCATCTCTTCCAACTGCTCGGGCACGTCGCTGTTCTCCCGCACCCGGAACTCGGCCGTTTGGTACTCGTCGTACGCTTCTTCTAACTCGTCGCGTTGCGCTTCGAGTTCGGGGAGTTCTTCCAGATCTGATTTCAGTTCTTCTAACTCGGACGCGGTCTCTTCCTTCTCCCCCTGGAGGTCTTCGATCTCGTTCTCCAGCGACTCGATCTGCTCCCGATACATCGAGACCTTGTCGAACCGCTGTTTGACCTCCTGCGCCTCCTGGCGGCGGTCGCGTAGATCGCTGATTTCCTCGTCGAGCCGATCGCGTTCCTCTTTGATTTCCTCGATCCGTGTTTCGTGCTGTTCGATCGCATCGGACCGGTGTTTCTCGGACAACGGTCGGTCACACGTCGGGCACGGCGCGTCGATGTCCGTGTCACGTAATCGCTCTAACTGCTCGTCGAGCTGGTTGCGCTCTCGCTTCAGCTGCTTCCGCTGAGCTTTTTTCTCATTAATCTCACCCGCGATCTCCTCGGGATCGGTCGTCTCCTCCCACTCGGCTTCGATCTCTGCTATCGTCTCCTCCTTCTCCTCGATCTCGTCTTCCTTCTCCTCGATTTCTGTCGTCAGTTCCTCGATGTTGCGCTGTAACTTCTCGACCTCGTCCTCGCGCTGTTTCAGCGACTCGATGCACTCGTCGAGTTCTTCGTATCGCTCCTTCTCGTCTTCTAGTTCATCTAGCGTCTCCTTGGCCGCTTCTAACTCCGCCAGATTGTCTTCCAACTGCTCAACCTCGACCTCGATGGTCGAGACCTCTTGCTCTTTATCGTTCTTCCGTTCACGGAGCGCGTCTCGTTTTTCCTCTCGCTCCTCTAGCTCGTCCAGCCGGTCCTGCGCTTGCTTGTACCGCTGATATCCCTCTCGGTTCGCTTCGCACTTCTCCTGTGCTTCCTTGGCGGCTTCGAGTTCCTGTTCGGCTGTATCTAGCTTGCTCTCGCTCGCCTCGATCTTCTGCTGCAGCGACTCGACCTCATCCCCGAGACGATCGATCTCCTCTTGGACGGCCTCTAGCTCCTCGTACTCCGTCTTTTTCTCCGACAACTCGTTCGATTTCCGCTCGATGCGTGTCTCCAACTCCTCTACTTCTTCAGCCAACGATTCCGCTTCTCTACGCTCGTCCGGCAGACTCTGTACCTCCCCGGTGAGCGTATCGATGTCGCTCCGGAGGTCCTGCTGTTGCTTCTCGATCGCGTCCGGGACGTCCTTGAGCGCCTCCCACGACTCCTCGTACGCGTCGAGATTCAGTAACGCGTCGAATGTCTCTTTTCGATTCTTCGCCGTCTGGGAGAAGTCAGAGAGGAACCGTGTCTGCGGCACCCCAATGCACGACTCCCAGAGGCTCTGCAGTTCGTCGTTGTCCTCGACGTCGAACCGGGCGCGTAACCACCGCATCAGCTCCGTTTTCGAGTCGATATCCTGATCCACCCACTTGTCGCTCTCAGCGCCGTACCGATGGACACCGTAGTTTGACCGGCCAATCGACCGCGTTACTCGGAACCGCTCCGTACCGCTCTCCGTTTCTATGTCGAACGTGATCTCGACGGTTCCCGAACTTGCGCCCTCCCGCACGAAGTCCTTGTTATTGAACGGGAGCGAGTCGAACAACGCGAACCCAATCGCCTCCTGGATCGTCGATTTCCCGGCCCCGTTCTCGCCGAGAATCGCCGTGACGCCGCCTTCGATCGGTACCTCTGTCCGGCCCTCGTAGGACTTGATGTCCTCCAGTGCGACTTTCGTGATCCTCATTCGCTCACCACCTCCGCAGTCTCGTCAGTCTCGGAATCTGATTCCTCATCTCCCGCGGTTTCCGATGTTGTCGTTTCAATGTCGCCGTCACCATCGTCGAACGGGTCCTCCTCGATATCGAGGACCACATCGTCGACGAGTTCTGGGAACAGGTCGCGGCGCGCCGAACTCACCGTGTCGCGGATATCCTCAGCTGCTTCTTTGGCCTGTGCCATCTGATGCGCATTCCCCAGGACGTCAGCGACGTCCGAGGCTTTCTCTGAGTACATCGACTCCTGTGCGATCGTCTCGAACACCTGATCTTCCAACGCCGCCGTGTTTAACTGGCCGTCTTTGAACACCTCACCCTCATCGATCTCGGAGATAAGCTGCTGGACGTTCGCTGTTCGGATTCCAGTGTTCACTTGGACGTACAACGCGTCGCACTCCTTCTCCGCGAACGACGCGAGTTCATCGGTTCGAAAGTCCCCTCGACTGAACTGCAACGTCCCGGTAAACCGCAGATCGAGGATCGGTGACCGCGGCTCCCCCTGCGCTGTGTATGCCGACTTCCCGCAGTATTCCTCAACATCCGATCGCTCGCTTTGCACGTGCTCACGGAACGCCGATTCCAGCTCTCCGGGCGACTCGTAGGGTGTCACGTCAAATTCCATCCGGTAGTACGGTCGGCGCTTCGTCTCGTGGTGCGTCGCCTCGAATCCGACCGACACATCGCCCCCCGATGCGTCGGAGGTCAGCGTTACCGAATAATACCCGTGCTCCCAGTCGTCCCGGCCCTCGCGTGTGTTATGCGCCTCGGGCGAGCCAGGGTTGTAGATCCATCCACCGGCCTCGTACCGCTTGTGAATGTGTCCGAGTGCGAGATAGTCCACGACTTCCTTGACGTCTCGCAACTCGCCGTGCGTCACCGTTCCGCCAAGCGTCGGTACTTCGTCCTCGATCCCGAAATGCGCTAACAGCACGGTAAACGCCGGTTCACCGTGTGTCTCGTTCGTCTCTTGAATCCCGTTCGCCACCTGCCGGAGAGCCTGTCCGGTCTTCGCCCCGCGCCACTGCAACCCGAACACGCGGACCGGGCCGTCCAACTTGTCGATATCTATGTCGTAAAACCCTGCGTACTCGCCCGGATCGTCGGGATCGTACGGTTCGAACTGCGCAGTATCGGTGTCGGCGGATAGATCCGCCTTCAAGAACACGACGTGTCCGCGCTGATGAAGGTAATTCAACCACGTCACGTCGCGCGGTGTCAGGTTTTCGTCGTGGTTCCCGCGCGATACCAACAGTGGAACGTTGTCCGGCACTCGCGCTAACTCCTGCTCCGTCTGATGCAGTACCTTCGGGCGGAGATCCCGCGAGTGGAACAGGTCGCCTGGCACGAGGATCGCGTCGGTTCCACGGTCCTCGATCATTTCATTGAATGCTGCTCGCGTGGTTGACGCCATGTCGTCCTCGCGCTGTTTCAACCCGTACTGGCGGTGGCCGAGGTGGGTGTCCGCGATGTGAGTAAGCGTCAACATAGTGGATGTCACACACAGTATGTGTAACCAACAGGTTTTAATAGTTTTGGATAAGTTGGATAGTTTGAGGAGTTGGAACCGATGGAACCGCCTAACGATGACGAAGACAAGAAAAACCGCTTCCGAGAAGCTTTCGAACGCGGTCAACAGGGGCACGTCGGGAGCTACGACGTCTGGTTGACGGATCACGGGTTCCAACCAGAACAAGTAAGCCGTGAACAACTCACGGACTACTTCCGGAACCACCCTGAAAAAGCGGCCAACCAAGAAGACGAGCTTGACGAGATCGCTGAGTACGCAGGTTTTGTTACTCGTCAACAGGACATCTTCCACATTCCCGTTGTCGGACCCTCCGGAATCGGGAAGACCCAGTTGCTACATACCGTCGTCTCGTTTCTCACGGAACTCCCCGAGGACATCGATACGAAGCTGATCGACGCAACCGAGCCCGGGAAGAAGGTTGACGACGGATTCCTCCTTGATCAGTTCGCTAACGAACTGGCCGGATTCGAGACCCCAGTCGTCTGCATCGACGATTGTGGCCTCGATAAACGAATCCGGACATCGCTCACTGAATTCCGACAAGCAGTCGATAGCGGGCTCTTCGTGACGACATGGACGCCGGAACGGTGGACTGTAAATCGGGATCGAATCCATGACGTCCTTCCTCCGGCAAAAGAAATCCACCTCGACGCATTCCCACGCGAGGATACACAAGAAACCCTCAGCGTTCTCTTCGATGTACTATCAGAGGATGGCTTCTCGCTTCCCGCAGAAACTGCGGAGCGAATTCACGCACTTAGCGAAGGTATCCCACGGCTAATCCACATCCTCGCGGTAGAGTCGCTTCAAGAAGCATTTCGAAAAGAACTGGAGCCAGGGGACGTCGCAGCCACGAACGCCGCTGCCAAACGACTCCACCTCGCCAACGCAAGCACACGCGTACAGGAACTCTCGGATTCCAAGCTTGCCGTCCTGAAACAGATACTCCAACTGCCGAACGATCGCGGTGTTCAACCAGGTACACTGGTCGATGAACTCCACCGTGACAAATCGACGATATCCTATCACCTCAGAGAACTTAGTGAATCAGGATTCGTCGAACGTGACCGCGAGGGACGACGCGCATTCTACCGAGTGACCGAGACGATGGCACCACTCATCCAACAGCGAATCAACCAGGAGGCCGAATTCAATGGCTAGCTACAAGATCGTACCCCTACGAGACGAGAGCATCGCCACTGAAGACATCGAAGCCGGAGTCGAAGCCACCTCGGCATTCGACTCGAACGCCGACCTCCGCAGCGGGATGCTCCCGCACACCTTCACGGAGGGATCAGACGGTTTATGCTGGGTGGAATACGGTCGTGAGACGTATTACGATCGACCGACACTCGAAGGAACAGCGGAAACGAAACACGCTGAACGATACGCGATTCTCTTCCTCCAGAACGGATACGTTGCCATCGAAAAGGCGACGAAGGAAGTGGAAGAGGAACTGCTCACGACAGTAGCCGACGTGCTCGCGGAAGACGTGAAATTCGAGCCGGTTGAGTTCGACGAAGAGGATCTACGGCGGGTTATCGAGGAATCCAGCCGCGTTCAGCGCGTCGATGTAAGTCCCAGCAGCCGCGACGGACCAGATTACGTGTCGGCCCATGACAGGGGCGATCTCAGAGATACGGACTGGTGGGGACAGTATCTCGCAGATCCATTCGAACAGGTACGCGTAGACCTTCCGGATCGAAACATCCACGTCGATGTCGGATTCGACGATACTGGGCGAATCACGCTCTACGGCCGCGAGATCGAGATGGCGATTCAAGCCGAGGCGATGCGGCACCTGACAGACGAGATCATCGATAAGTACCAGAGCCCGACCGATTTCCAGGGAACCCTCACAGGATACTAAGATGGCGACTCAACAAAATACACCACTTCAGCGACGAGCGTCGGTGAATGGCCACCCAACGATGGTCTCGTGGTCGCGGGGGAAACCACGACTATATCTCGCTGACGTGGATGGACCAATCGACCTCGCTGGTCTCGTCGGCGAAGAGATCCGCGTCGATGTCCGGTCTGGATTCCGCTGCCAGCATTGTGGGAAGCGTGCAGACAACTCCCCGTGTCAGGAATGTCGGTCGAAGCCGCCACACCAGCAGTGCGTCTTCACCCCAGGCACATCGTGTACGTACCAAGACTGTCCGTTCCCGTCATTCAAACGACGGTCGTGTGCCCACAATTTCGTGGTCTACCTGGTTGCCAAGGACGGCGTGAAAGCCGGAATCACGCAGGCTGATCGCTACGTCAGTCGCTGGGCAGAGCAAGGTGCGACGCACGGGATGATCGTTGCTAGGACACCGAACCGTCGAGTCGCTGGAATCGTTGAGGATGCGCTGGAGGCAGTGGTCCCCACGGAATCGACGAAAGAGTGGTACGAACCGCTTGACCGGCCAAGAACAAAGCTCGTTCAAGCCGCCCACTCGTGTCGAAAGGAATTAACTGGGTCTCTGGAACCGTTCTCGGTTCTCCCTGCGGACGAGGAGGCTCTCGAAGATCGAATCGTCACGGTCCCGGTTCACTTTACAGGCGATGATACGACCGTCACGGATCTTCCCGAAGTCGGTATTGATGAACACCTCCAGTCGGAGGTTCTCGGGGTGCGTGGCCAGATCCTAGCGACTGCAGAGGGTGTAGTGAATTTTGACCACCTGAAAGGAGAACAGCTCACGATCGAAGCGCCTGCCGAGTATCTCCCAGCAACGGGGGTGGCACGATGAAACCAGTCAACCTAGACGAGAACTCACTCAACGACGTACCGGTTGGAGACACCTACGCTGTTCGGTTCACCTTAGACGCAGTCTTCGAGAACGAAGGTCAGTACCCGCGCCGTAACCTGAAATTCACGGACGGTGGTGGCGATGACCGAACCATCACGATCTGGAAAAACTCCGCACCAGAGGAAATCTACGAAGCAGACTACGAGAGAGGAGCTACTTACCTCATCACAGCTGTCGAGTACGACATCGACGAAGGCAATGACGGGGAGCGATACCAGAATCTCACTGTTCAAAGCGACGCAACGCTTCTCGAAATGTCGGGTCCACCGAGTACCGAGGAAGCCTTGGAAGACGGGCTTGCCGAAACACCCGACACATCCGCGGATAGTGGCGATCACGGACTCACGACATTCCGTACCACGGACGATCTTCCAGACTACGATGTCTACGAGTACGAACTCGTTCCGAAGCAAGG
Organism: Halopiger djelfimassiliensis; assembly: GCF_000455365.1. Classification (GTDB taxonomy): domain Archaea; phylum Halobacteriota; class Halobacteria; order Halobacteriales; family Natrialbaceae; genus Halopiger_B; species Halopiger_B djelfimassiliensis. Next base: position 772,798 of record NZ_HG315686.1, on the reverse strand, counting down.
ATTCCGACCCTCTGGCGAGAACGCGTTGCGAGCGACGTACCGTGCGCGACGCAAAGTCCGCCAACAACTCGATGTCACTCCGGTCGTGGTGGGAGACGCATTCAAACTCGTCTCTCTCGTGAAACTTGCTCACGAACGAGTAGAACTCCCGCGTTTCAAGATAAATGAGGTTGATGAACGACCGATCGTGTACGCGGACGAGGATGATCGGGATGTCCTAGGGGAAATGCTCGGTGAAATCCTGAAGGACGCGAAACGCGACCAGTACGACATCCACGGAATCGACAAGATCCTGGAACCCGAGCCCGTCATCGAGAAAGAAGGGTTCCGTCTTCACGAGCGGTACAACCTTACCGTCGAGGTCCTCCCCTCGCGTGCAGCCTACCTACACGTCGATTACCGCCATCGGATTCTCTCGGATCGAACGTTAGACCAACTCGACGAAGACGAGATTCATCCCGGGCTCAGGGTGACACCCTCGTACCGAGATATGGGACTATACGTTATCGGCGTTGGTCCAGAAACCGTCACTGACAAGCTCCACATCGAGGGGAACAAAAGCCTCGTTCAGTATCACCGCGAGGAACCTTGGGTTGATCCGGCGAAAGTACAGGAGATCAAGGACGCAGACCGGGAAGTCATCTGGACGGTCCGTCAGCGCGGCGACGGAACGGAGATGGCGTTCCCACCAGAACTCCTCGCGCTCCAAGGTCACCCTGAGAACCTCGCTCAATTCGCATCAGACTTCGCAGAGCAACAACGACTCAATACTCGTCTGTCGGCCGAGCAATGCATCACAAAGGCGAAACGCTTCGTCGAGCGGCTCGGCCCACTCCAGTTCGACGGGCACACAGTCGAATTCGAAACGAATCCGTTGCTCGGCGATAGGAACATCGCAATCGATGGACTCTTCCATCCGGAGGCAAACGTCTTGCAGTTCAGTGGTGGGCAAACCGGGACTCATCCAAGCGATGTCACACAACTCGGGGTATACGAAGCACCAGACCCCTTCCGAGTATGCCACATCCGGATGGAGAAACGAGACAAACGGATTCAGCGGGGGTGGTCTACACTCGAAACCAAACTCGAACAAATCGGTGCCCCACCAGACAGCGTCGAAGAGGTCACCTTCGATGCGACGATGTCGCCTGACCAGCTCGGCATGGAGATCGCCGCTGAAATCCCAGACGATCACGACTACGACGCCGCGTTCTGCACGCTCCCGCCGAAGGACACAGGATACTTTGACACAGCAGATCCGGAGCGAGTGTACGACGAACTGAAGAAAGTCCTCGCTACGAAGGATCTCAATAGCCAGTTTGCGTACGAAGCGACGCTCGACGAGCGATTCACAATTATCAACATTGCACTCGGTTTGGTCGCCGCTGCTGGAGGAATCCCGTTCACCATCGAACGCGCTCTTCCCGGTGACTCTGAACTCCACCTCGGAATCGACGTCACCCACCAGTACGACGAATCAGCGAACGGAAACCACATCCACCTCGCCGCCGCCACGACCGCGATACACGCAGACGGTGCCGTCCTCGGCTACACCTCTTCCCGACCGCAGTCCGGGGAGAAAATCCCGCCGAAAGAACTCAAAGAAATCATTAAACAGGCCGTGATGGGATTCCGGACTCGATACGACCGGTATCCAAATCACATTACGATTCACCGAGACGGCTTCGCAAACGAAGACCTCAGCGAAGTCGAGAAGTTCCTCACAGATCTCGACGTCGAGTACGATGTCGTCGAAATCCGGAAGCAAGCCCCTGCCCGGGTCCTGAAGTACAGCGGCGCTCACTTCGACACACCGCAGAAAGCGACTGCAGCCATCTACGAGGACATTCCCAAGGCCATCGTCGCTACCTTCGGCGAACCAGAAACTCTCGCCAGCCGAGAAAGCACCGGCCTTCCCCAACCTATCACCGTCGAACGCGTGCACGGCGAGACGCCTATCGAGACGTTAGCCGCACAAACATACCTCCTATCGCAGGCACACATCGGGGCCTCCAACGCCACTGCCCGCCTCCCCATCACGACAATGTACGCCGACTTGGCGAGCGCTGCCGCCGCTCGCCAGCATCTACCCCCAACGAACAAACTCCGAGACAAAATCGGCTTCATCTAACCCCCACCATGTCAGGACATTCCGCTCGGAATACGGACGCTGACGCGCACTTAGAGTTACTGACGCTCCCGGCATCGACGCTGGACCGGGTGTCACAGCCGGCAGTCCGTGACGCAGTACAGTACTTCACCCCTGACCTCGTCACCGTTCCCGGGACTCGAAACCCTACTGCGTACGCGACCGCCCGTGACGCTGCTCCGAATCTCCCTGTCATCCACCCACAGCTCGGCAACGGTGCGGAACACATCCATCACTACCGATACTCCCCTAACACCGGTGTTCACGAGGCACCTGACACAGCCCCGCCACCTGAGACAATAGACCTTATAGCCGTTCAAAGCCGGGACCTCCTCACACGACTCCAGACCCAACTTACCTCGGGCGGACGCCAGACCGGCACTGAGGCTGCAACGTTCCTCCTCATCCCCCAACTCACCGTCGAGTGGGATACAACGACGCTCTCCACGACCCTCCCGAACGCAAAGGAATTAGCGGCGATCAGCGCTACGCTTACCGAGCCGGTAACCGTCCTTGCCGGTGGTCAACCAGCCGAGTACTATCACGAGTGGTCCCTACCGCACAACCACTCGCCAGTCCACGTGCCGATCACCGGGCTCGGCGCGTCTGAACTACAGGGCTCGATGTTCGCCCAGCACACCTGTACCCCTCACGGGACCGTCGCAGCAGAAGCTGTCGACGCCGACAAGTTCGGACTGAGAGCACTGAACGGAATCGGCCAGTCCACTGCCAAGCGACTTCGTAAACAGGGATGTCAAACAATACGCGATATCCAGAACCTTGCCGTCAGTACCCTTACCGACCTACCCGGCATCGGGCAGACAACTGCCGAGAAGATACACGCCCACGCAGACGTCATTGATTCTGGTGAACCGATCGTTCTCACGAACAAAACCCCAGTCAAGACACGTGATGACCGCCCACCTCTCTGTCTCGACATCGAAACTGACGGACTTTCCCCAACCATCATTTGGCAGTTCGGCGTCTACGATCCGGCGACCGACGACTATCAGGCGTTCATCGAGAAGCAACACCCAAAGGACCCGAAGCCCGTACTCGAAGCGTTCATCACGTGGTTCCTCGCCAACCACGAAGACAGGACCGTACTCACGTGGAACGGCCACAAATTCGACTACCGGCACATCTCCCAGTTCCTCGAACACCACCTTCCCGAATACGTAGATGCATGGGATGACGTCTGGACCTATGACCTGTACAAATGGGCCGTCGGCGACAAGAACGCCCTCCTCCCTGGTCGAACGAACAAGCTCGACCACGTCGCCCGTGCGCTCGGCTACGACTTTGCTGGGACCGGCCTGACCGGGGCACAAACCGCAGCCGCGTATCAAGAATTCATGCGGAACCCTGACTCCCCAGCAGCCGAACCAGACTGGGATCGCCACAAAGCGTACTGTGAAGACGACTGCCGCGCCCTCTGGCATGTCTACCAAGCCATTACGAACGCTACACGTCGAGACATGACCGACAGCGGTACCGGCGGCGCAACCGGCCAACAAGCCGGGCTCACCGACTTCTAACATGAGTGACGACACCACCTCGACCGACGCGAACGCTCGTACCGACGTTAACGCAGACACCATCATCGAGACATTCCCACGTACCAGCCTCACACCGGACTCAGAGTACATCGAAACTATCGAACTCCCACCAAAGCCGGCGGACACAGTTCCGACAGCAGAGGTACTTCGCCCGGAACTCGCCGACCCGTACCCGTACGACCTATTCAGCCATCAAGCCGACGCACTCAACGCACTCAACACAGGTGACAACGTCACCGTCACGACCTCCACATCCAGCGGAAAAACCCACATTTACGGCCTGCAAATCGCGCGGAATCTCCTCGATGCGGGTGTCCTCAACTCCGACGGGACCAGAGCGTCCGAACAGAACGCCGCCTCAACCGCGCTATGCGTGTACCCAATGAAGGCACTCACAAAAGACCAACAGGAAGCTCTCGACGAGCTCTACGACCAGCTCGGGATGGACATCCGCGTCGAGACCTACGACGGCGACACTACTGGTGACCGGCGCGCCATCCGCGAACAAGCCGACGTCATCCTCACGAACTTCGCCGGGCTCAACGTCTACCTCGAACACCACGACAAGTGGAGCCGCTTCTACAGCGCCCTCGATCTCGTCGCCATCGACGAATCACACACCTACACCGGCATCGAAGGAATGCACGTCGCGTGGATTCTCCGTCGGATGCGACGCGTCGCCGACTACTGGGGCGGCGACCCGCAATACGTCCTCACCTCAGCCACGATCGGAAACCCGAACGACCACTCCGAGGAACTTATCAACGCTCCGGTGACCGTCATTGATGACGACGGCTCACCACACGGTCCCCGCGACATCGTCCTCTGGAACCCGCCGCCGCGAGACAAAACGCACGACCCCACTCCCGAGGAAGAATCGTTCAACCTCGACATCGATGACGGGACCGAGACCGCGGATGATGACGACGAGTTCGTCGCCGAACGGGTCCCAGCCAGCGTCGAAGCACCAAAAGTCTTCAACCATCTAACCTCCCGCGACATCCGCACCTTATTGTTCTGCGAGAGCCGCAAACTCACCGAACTCAGTATCCAACGCGCAGACGAACACCGGCAGAACAACCCACGCGAATACGACCGCTCGACCACCGTCGGCCGAGAAGCGTACAACGCTGGGCTCGGCCGCCGCACCCGCCACTCCCGCGAACACCAATTCAAAAACGGCGTCCTCACCGGTCTCGCAACGACATCTGCACTCGAACTCGGCATTGACATCGGTAACCTCGACGCGACCGTGCTTATGGGCTACCCCGGACAGCGTCAATCCTTCTGGCAACGCATCGGCCGCGCCGGCCGCGAAGCCAGCCGTAGCCTTGCCGTCCTCGTCGGCGACCATCGCACACTCGATCAGTACATCCTCAACCACCCCGAGTACCTCCTCGAAAACGATGTCGAAGACGCCGTCGTCGATACTTCAAATAACTCCGTCTTCGCAACCCACGTCCTTGCCGCCGCCGACGAGATCGCACTCGACGAATCAGATATCGGCACGTTTGCCGACGAAGACCGACTCCGAACCGCCGTCAAGATGTGGCGCGAAGTCGGCTTCGTCGACGGCTACCTCGACGCGGCTGTCCACTACTCCGGTCCAAGTCGTCCACAAAAACGCGTTAACCTCTACGGTACCACCGACACGGACTACCGTCTCCAACTCGCAGACGACGTTGACCGTGACAAGTGGGGACTCCCCGACAACCTCGACTTAGAACCCATCGAACAGAACCGCGCCTATCGTGACTATCACGAAGGCGCAGTCCGTCTCCAGAACGGACAACAATTCGAGGTTGTCAACATCGACGAGGATCGTCCACAACCCATCATCGAACTCAAACCTGTCAATTGCGAGTATTACACGCGAACCCGCAACAAAGTCAACGTTCTCGACGCTGACTCCGAAGAATCCCGCGAAGTTAACGGGTTTACACTCCACTTCGGCCGCGGCACAGTCCTCGTCCATCACCACTCCTACGACCAGCTTTACATCGGCAACAGCGAGCCGAAGCAGCAGGCAATCCCGACCGGGACACCGCCGATTCTGATGGACACGCAACTCTGCTGGATCGAAGTCCCCGAAGACGTCGAAACCGCACTCGTCCGCAAATATCAGGACTTCGGCGTCGAAACCGGCGTTGACCCCGAAAACACCGGTATCGCCCACCTCGGATACATCGCCGGCCTCCATGCCGCCGAACACGCCACCATTCAAACTGCCCCGCTTGAACTCCGCGTTGATAAAAACGACATCGGCGGCCTAGCTACTCTCATCATGGACACTCATTATTCCCACCCCGAATACGACGAGATCACTGATTCCATTGGCGACTCTTTCGAAGCCGCCACCCACGCCCTTGAAAAACGCACACAGGAACTCACTGGCCGCACCACCTCCGGTTGGTTCATCTACGACGGTGTCGACGGCGGCCTCGGATTTGCCCGCGCCATCTACGAAAATTTTGAAGTACTCGCCGAACGCGCCCGCGACCAACTCCGTGACTGCCAATGCGGACAACCCAATGGCTGCCCAGCCTGCACCTTTGACGAACACTGCGGCAACGACAACAAACCACTCCTCCGTGCCTCCGCCATAGACGTCCTCAATCAACTCCTTGGCGACGACGACCGTGATGCTCTTTCTGAATACCACCCTGATGACAAGTACGGCGGTGATCGCCGTCCCGTTGTCTTCTACTCCTAATGAAGGGCGTAGATCACTGCTAATAACACCAGTACCACAGTCATCACGTGAGCTTCTACTGCTATCCAGACCGTTTTTATCGTGCCGGTAATTGAAACATGATATGGAATTACCCACTTCAGTAGCCGATGATATAGAACAGAATGAAGATATCAGTAGAGTTGTGAAAGTTAATGCCATCTACGAGGGAAATAACGTTCGGGAACGAGTACTTCTCACAGATATCAACGGTAATGACGTCCAGCTCACGCTATTTGACCAAAGCCCAGAATATGATCTCGTCGAAAACCAATGGTACTTATTTCAAAGTGCATCGGGTAACATCTACCAAGGCCAAAAAGAACTGCGTCCGAACTTTGGAGATCTGAGTATTGAACCTATTGACCCACCAAAAGACCTCCTCTCCAATGTTGAAGAGAACGAAAATGAAAGCTCTACGGCTGACGGCGCTGATGGGAATCTGGCACTGGATATCGAAACGATCCAGACTGTCGAGGAAGGTGAACTTGATTTAGATAATCCTAATCACCTTGAATTATTGTGCATCGGTGTTGGATATCAACCGTCCTCAGACGGCCCAATCGAAACCGATGTTCTCTTTCGTGAAGGCTCATCAACGGCAGCTGAATTAGACCTTATTGAATCGCTCTGTGATTGGTTAGAAACGCGAGAGGCAACTACACTCCTCACTTATAATGGCGAATTCGATCTGGGCCATATCCAAGCGCGAGCAGAACTAGCTAGCCAAGCAACCAAACAGCGGGATGGAAAGACGGTGCAGCGGGTCGAGAAGCTTTTCTCACAACTGACTCATAATGATCTCAAGCGCCCAGGACTCTCACTCGAAACCGTCGCAGATGTCCCTGAAACCTACTGGGATATCTATAATCACAATATAGATCCTACAGATTGGCGACGTACCCAGAAAGAACTTGGGAACTTCGATGAAGATCGCCCACTAGATGATCCTGTTATAAGTGGAAGCGATATCCCGTATTTTGGACAAGAATTTCTCACGAGCACGAAAGGTAGCCCTAAATATCGAGCATTATATGAAATGATATATCGTTATGCTATTTCCGATGTTGAACCGTTGTTCGACCTATAATTTGTACTCTTTTCCACTCATACACCTATTTGTACTGAATGATATACTATACATTAATAAGTAATCAAAATTATATAACACTCTGTGCAATCAATAATCGTCTGCTGGACCACCTTTTGTTTCGGAGTTCAGATTCATTCGAACCTGGTAGTCTTACTGGCGGCTACGCCGAGGCTGACCCAACTAGTATCTCCGCATTCGCGGTCTTATATGATTAATGGGGGAAGTACATTCATATTTAATCGGAACTGGTTACCGATACATCAACTACAATAGAAAGATTGTGTTCATTCCCCTATTTCCCATTGGATACCATCAATTGCTACAAGTTTTATGTAGAACGGTTTCCAATTGATATCTCGTGTCTGATCGAGACCCAATAAATGCCTCTAATGTCGGTCTTTGGGTGGGGTTCGAAGAGTGTCCCCGATACCTGAAGCAGTCAGTGGGACCAGATGACGGTGCACAGGATGAATTAGGTGTTTTCCTATCAGAGGCCGGAAATCAGTTCGAGGAGGATGTACTTGAGGGCCTTCGTGAAGAAGCTGCAGAGTTCATCAATGCGGAGGCCCGAGATGAGTGGGATCTACCCGACGAGTTTTCAGACACTCTCCCAGTTATTCAACGAAATATCTCTAATATAGCTGAAAAGGCAATAGAAACAGAGGGACTAATATTAGTCTATCAACCCTCTCTTTGGGGCCGTATCGACGCATGGCCGATCAAGGGCCAAGCCGACCTTATTGCATTTTGGTACGAGGACGATCGGCTCAACGCGCATATCTTAGAGATTAAGTCTTCAACCGAGGACCAACCGTATCATCAGATCCAAGCAGCCATTTATAGCCTTTTGCTTCGGCGTCACCTGCAAGTCAGTGGTTTCGATCCAGCCATCAATGCTGGCATCGTACATCGGGAGTCCGAGGAATTCTACGGCAATGATCCTGATTCCTTTCCCACCGTCCCCGACCTAAGTGTTGTTGAAGGGGACGTGCGTCGGATGCTTCGTGAAGGGGGGAAAGCTGACCAAATTGCCGAAGATGATTCTGTCAACTACCGTCTTAGCGGCAAGTGCAATTACTGTCTCTATAGTGAGGATTGTTTCAGTCATGCTATTGAGACCCGAAACCTTGCTCTTCTCGGGCTCACCGAAGGAGAACAGCGCGTACTCAATAATCACGATATCGAAACTATAACGCAACTAGCTCGTCTCAAAGAGGTGCCAGATAGTCCTCAACCTGACAACTACAGGGAGTTAACATCTCGAAATGAAGAGAAGGTCCAAGAATTACTTGACGAACCGGTGATTGGTGACGGTCTTGATGAAATAGTCCAACGAGCACAGGCCGTTTTAGGCGGTATTATTGATGAAGACCAACAGGACAAGCATCCTGAAGCCGCTACACAACCATGGATACGGCCATTGCAGGGATCAGGCCAGGGTACACTTCCTGAAGACGATCCAACGCCTAGTCAGCAGCAATATATGGACTACCAAGGTGGGAGCATGATTCGGTGTTATATCTATGTCCGCGAAGACTACATGCGTGACAGCATCGCCATGCTCGCTGGTCGGGTCGCACGCACTAACTCCCCAATCAATTCACTATCTTTCTCAACCGTCTCGGAAAGGCTCCCAGACGACAAAGAAGAGCAGATTGAGGTCGAGGGGGAACTGTTGGCTGATTTCTTTGAGCAACTTTTCAGGGCTATTGATGCTATATCTGGCAGTGACGATGAGGCTACGATCCATCTGTATTTCTTCTCTCGGATGGAGAGAGATGCCCTGATGGATGGTGTGAAACGACATATTGGAGAGTGGGACGCGGAAAGCTTCGGCGCAATCCGGGATTTGCTTGGCCTGCGTCAAGCGATCGACCAGCCAATGGTATCGGTCCTACAGGATGAACTCCAAGATCGATTCTCGCTTCAATTTACGTCCACTGGCCTACTCCCAATTTTGGACCAAGCGTACAATGAAGACTGTCGCTGTGGATGTGGTGACGAAATCCCATATTTTGAGACAGATGAATGGACGGGTGAACGTGAAGATGGTACTGAGATTGATCTTTGGAGTGTCTTTAATCGGAACTTCTTCAACTATCGGGTTACTTATCAGAGAAACGATGACGGGGAGATGGTAATCGATCCTCACGTGGAAGACGAAGATGGTTGGTATCCAGCGCGTGCTCGCTTCGATAATCAATTACCTCTAGAGTACATCTGGGCCGCAGTCGGGAAACTTGACACGGATTGGGCAACATCAAACCGACAGAAGTGGGAGATTCGCTCATATAAGTGGCACGATTCTGAGAAGAGGAACACCCGCATCATACCGGAAGATATCGGATTTCTCGGGGAGAAAATTTGCCAAGCACTTGAACACATTGAACATAGCTTATCTTATTACCACAACCCATTTATGGGTAAATCACCGATTCCACTCCCCGATATTCCGGAGTTCGATCTCGGACAGTCAACCCTCCGGAAAGCATCCGAAGACTACGTCAACCTTGAGCACTTCTCAAATAGACAAGATACTCTCCGCCACTACGCAAAATCCCCACGTGAACGGGTCAGAACGGGGAAATCGGCGATTGTGAAAGTTGAAGAAACGGAAATAGATGGGGACGACCAAATCATACGAGGTACATTGATCTATGATAGACGAGAATTTGCTAACGAAGATCGCGTTGCGAATTCATGTAGGCTAAAAGGATCCGAAGGAACTACGTCAGGGTCTCGATTGGTAGCGAATGCGGTAGAATGGGATTACAACGATGGAATCCATCGGGACGAATGGGGAAGCCCCCGGCAGATAGAGCGTGGTGTCCCAGTAGAAGTCGTCGATGTTAATATTCCTGACCGAGAAATCATACTCCATCTAAGTGATTTCCATAGCGACTTCTTCGTCGCTAACAGTCCTCACGTTGAATTTGATTACATCCGAAACCATCGTACATGGACACCAGATCCAGCAGAAGCCAGCGATAGTGACTACGACATATACTTCGGAGTCGGCAACAAGTTCATTCTTGACCCCCAGACAACGGACTGGACAGCTGAGCACGCTGCAGCTGTGTTCGACGACCTAGAGAACAATCCTGGGCCGTTTTACCAAACCGTAGCGAGTCTTCTGGAGGGACAATATGAGTGATCTCGACCTGTTCTCACAGGATATCGCCGAAGAGTTCTTAGACTGGATTGACGATAGCGAGCTATACTCGCCAAATGATGAGCAAAAACGGTTCATCCGCCGGTACGAGGACCGAATAGCGGTGCTACAAGGACCGCCAGGGACCGGGAAAACGATGACGCTATCGTATACCCTACTTGCTCGGGCGTACGCACTCCTCGCGTCACAAAACCGGATGCGGGGAATGGTTGTTGCTCCTTCGAACAGGGCAGTGAACGCTGCATTGCAGGAGGTTGACGAAAATCTCCATCACTGGAAACAACACGCCGATGATACTGGTATGTCGAGTTCACTCGATAATCTCCGTCTTATTCGAGCACTTGGGCGGGATATTGAGGTTGATGAAGACCTTTACCAAGAAACAGACTTTATTAATTACCATACTGATGATCTCGATCAAATGCGACAAGATCTGACAACTCAGACCAGTCTCGGTGCATTTACCGGTGCTGCGAGTGGTATCCTAGTCTTCGCAACCACATCAGGTGCGTACAAGTTTGTTGACGAAGTATGGGACAGCGGAACCGAGAGCTGTTTTGACCTACTGGCAGTCGACGAGGCGTCCATGCTCCCGATGCCGAATATACTCATTCCTGGAGCATCGTCGGAAGCCGACGCGCAGATATTGATTTCCGGAGATCAGCGCCAGATGCCTCCCGTTCAAACCCACGACTGGGACCGCGAAGATCGCCGGATAGTCGAAGAAGTCGCACCTCATTTGAGTTCAATGGATTTCTTCCGTCTTTTCTCCTTCCAGGATAGCTTTGGAATGGATGAATCGCCGGAAGAGGTCGAGGTGCCGGAATTCCAAGATATCCCTATCGATAAACTTGCAGTAACGTATCGATGTCATCAAGTTGTAGCGGAGTTCCTACGACGTTTGATCTATGCTCAGGACCGTATCAAATACCGGTCGGAGCAGAATTACACACTCAACGTACGCAGGGCTAAACGGGGCGGCGTCAGGAGAGTGATGAATCCGAAGTATCCGCTCGTTCTAATCGTTCATGAAGAACAGGAATCGCAGCAAAGTAATCCATACGAGGTTGGAATTGTGGATTCACTCGTACAGACAGTAGATCCTGGCGAGGACGTAGGAGTAGTAACGCCACATAATGCGCAGCGTGGGCGCCTTCGAGGAGCTCTCCGGGACTACGACAACGCGGATGTAGACACCGTTGAACGATTCCAAGGTGGGGAACGTGATATGATCGTAGTCTCTGGCACAGTTTCGGATCCAGACTACGTACGTCGAGAAGCAGATTTCATCCTGAGTCCGAATCGGCTGAATGTGGCGATGAGTCGGATGAAGAAAAAGCTCGTACTAGTTGTTCCTCGATCTCTTATCGACTTCGTTCCCTCTGACTCCGATCAGTACGAGGCGGCCCGAGTTTGGAAGCGGATGTATAGCATCGTCCAAAAAGAAGCCGATCAGGACCCATGGACCGGGACGATCAGTGAATTTACCGGAGAAGTACCTGAAATGGCATCCGACGAAAAGTTAGAAGTATTCACAGTGAGCGACATCGAAGTAGATAATGGACAGTGAAGCAGATGACGACCTAATTCTATCTGCCTACACAGCCGATAGTAGCGAATTGTTCCCGAAAATACTCGATCTACATGTGGAAGACGGTGCGCGGATCGCGGATGTTACGCATGGTACAGGTATCTTCTGGCAGAATATCGATCTTGAAAGTCGTGATATAGACCTAGTTACGGCCGATATCACGCCGAAGACGGATGATCTTTCTATGATCAGTGATTGCCGCGCACTTCCACTTAAGGACGATAGTCTCGACTGCATGGTTCTTGACCCTCCGTACGCCGAAGGTTTCTACAGACGAAACAAGGACCATATGGCCGGGCACGGATCACATGGGAAATTCAGAGATACATACAGTGGCGTGCGTGAATATGAAGGATCGGGAAAGTACCATGGAGCAGTCTTGCATACTTATTTCGAAGGTGGAAAAGAAGCGAAGCGGGTCTTGCGGGACAATGGGACACTGATTATCAAAATAATGGACGAGGTATCATCAAACACACAGGAACTCGCCCATATTCAGGTGACTAATTATTACGAACGGGAACTTGATTTCTACACTAAAGACTTGTTCATCCAGGTACGGAAAGAGAAACCGACCGTCGTTGGGATGAATCGACAAGTCCATGCTCGCAAAAACCACTCCTATTTCCTTGTATATAAAACACCATAAAATAGTTATATTAGACGATAATTAGAGAGGGGTCTCACTGTGGCTCTTTGAATTCCTTGAGACAGTGATTGTTGGCGTTCGTAAGCGGTTACCTGTCGTACTCGTCTTCTAGGTGGGCAATTTTCTCAAAGCAGTAATGGCTGGTCGAGTTATCGCCATTGGCTGATGTTAATTATACATATGAACCACTTTTATCTAAACGAAATCTATCTCATCATCTATCAATTACGAACGATCTATCGACCGATTCCATCACTACTGTGACATCGGGTCCAGTCTGCAATTCTATCGAATCTGCCGTTATTTGTGCTGATGACGCAGGTATATGAGTTTTAGAGTCACGGTGTGATGCCAGGTGGTTAGGGGACAGCGAGGGTTTTTATTCACCTGATTCATTTACAGAGTTTGAACTGATGACAGAATCACGAGAACAGACCCAGGTTGACGATCCACTGCCATCCCAGGTTCGACGCGCGGTCTCTAGAAACAACCAGTTTCAGCTGCCAGCAGAGTTCGCCACCGAGATCGGGTTCCAGAGTTCCAGAACGGATGTGGCTCAGGGTGCGAAGGTTGCATGGTATTACCACGAGGAGGAGAACAAGGCAGTCCTGGGAAACAATACGGTAGACCGACCGACGTTAGAGTTGGTCGGCGCGTGTCGGTTGTCAGGTGTCAGTGATGATGCGTTAGAGACTGGAGACGTCAGTGGTGCGCGGGTGACGATAATTTCTGAACTCCCAGACTCACTGTGTGACCGACTGACGCAGGGAAGTGTCGTGTTGAAGCCGGTGTACGCAGGCTGGTCTCCTGAATTAGAAACGACGTGCGTGTCGGTGTACCCCGCAGCGGAGTATGACCAGGGAGAGTTACCGAATGTTGATCGGGAACTACGAGTTGAGGAGCGCGACAACGGATCGAACAGATTCCAGTCCATACATCAACACGCGAATTCGATTTAGCGCCTTCGTGGACCAGCGTAGCACTACAACTACTGGTGAACTCGTACTAGGTAATTCCCTGCCTCCAGCAGAGATGTCCTTGGAAGAGTTACTGATACTAGTATATTGAATCCCCGATATGACATTTTTAGAAAACGCAAGACTGCGGGCGGTTACTCATGCAGAATTACACACGCCTGAGTAACCCCTTCGTCAAAACAAGTAGACAGGATGCATATTCCATTGCCGATGAAGAGAAGTGCGTGACAGAGTATGACACCGAGGTGAGCAAATATATTTACTACCGTATGTTTTTGAGAGGATGTTTCTGGGTGCTGGCAATTATCGTCTGTGAACTCTGTTGTTCACGGCAAGGGGCTGTCACCAAGCCCACCGATTGATTGACCGCTGCAAGGGCCGTGTATCGTGTTAGAAAATTTATTACGCTTGTACTCGTTCGACCCTTCCAATATTGTTTACCTAACATATTTACTATCTGATAATACTTATTTGCCTATCACCCCTACGAGGAGATATGACGACCAGCTCATCAGACGACCCCGACGACACGGACACATATCGGGACTGGAGTCACGATCTGTCCGCCCTCCAAGACATCGGGGAAGAAATCCTTGAACAGTGGAGGACTCAAAATCCGAACTCTCCCCGAGACTACCCAACCGTTCAATGGTTAACCAACAACGGCTACTCCCACCTTCGGTGGGTGCTCCGCGAAAAACACGACATGGGCACGCCAGAATTCTTCGTTCTCCTCACCTCATCGGGCGACGATAGTGGATACCAATGGCGTATCGATGACGTCGCAACGATCGGGCACGCAAAAACCTATCTCGAAGATCGAGTTGAATGTCGCGGCTGGTCGGACTCGACAAAACGGACAAATCGATCTCGAATCAACGGAGTCCTCTGGCGATTTAGCGAGGAACACGGAGACGCAGCGGTTGTAGCGTACGCGAATGAGTCCGACCGCCAAAGAAAACTCTACGATACGTTCAAGCAAGTAGCGAAAGACCTCCGAGAAGACCTCAGTTCCGACGAGTCTGCCTTCAAATATCTGCGCGCTGCCCATCGGTTCTTCGAATGGCTCGAACGGTCAAACCGCATTGAATATGACCCGATGAAGGACATCGAAGAGGACTTCCAGTGGAACCGGGAAGCCGAACCGACCCCGCTGAGCGACAACCAAGTCCGGCGACTCTGGATTACTGCTCAGACCGACGAAGAACGGATGTTGGTAATCGGATACTGTGTCTGGGGGGTTCGTACGAAGGAACTGCCCGCAATACACGTAGACCAGCTTCATCTGAAACCGATGGAGCCAGTAATCAGCTTCGAAGATGAAGACCGGAAGAATGGGTGCGGAGAAGTCAGCCTAATGTTCGGACTTAATGAGCTGGCTCGCCTTCTAGATAACCGCGCGCGTCAACTAGATTGGAACGGATACCTTTTCCCGAGTCCGAAGGCCGACCGGTCGTTCCTTTGTGCAAAACAGGCACGGAAGAAGTTCAAAGCGCTCTGCCGGCGAGCTAATGTTACTATCGACGGCAACGTTGCAACCCCGAAACACGGCCGATCATTCTACTACAACATCCTCGCAGACGCCGAGACTGACCTCCTAGAGATGGCCGCTGAAATCGCCGACGAACAAGGCGCAAAGGACCCATCATCAGTCCGCGACTACTACCTGACACCTGAGCGCCGGCAACGATACCGCCGAATCTTCTTTCGGCGGCGGATCCGCGAAGTTCTGCCGGAGGACGCTTACGTGGATACCGAGGACAGTACCGGCTTCAATAGTTCACTAGACGACTTCGAGTGATTCCGCCACTCCCGAAATCAGATATCCATACTAACACAAATGACGGACCGCCTGAACGATGAAGAGTTTCTGAAACAGTACCTTTCGGAAGATCCATCTGAAGAATTTATTGAAGTGATTGCGTCAACGGTCGTGGAAGAGATGTCCGAGTCGTTCCCCGAACTCTCACTGAAATCCCGACCGATGGAAGATGTTCTGGACGACTTCTGCGATGAGAAACTGGAGGAGGTCAACTCGACGGGACAATACGAGCGGAAGCTAAACTATCTTCAGACGTATCTTGAAGGCGAAGCGTGCATCGAAACGACTGACGATCTCTCAAGCGAAGACGTCGAACAATACTATAAGTGGCGGAAAAACGAGTCACTAGACCGCGACGAGCCGCTATCGGATTCAACCCTCCGTGACGATATGTATCTCTTCCGGGAGTTCATCCAGTACCTAATTGAGCACCGGATGGCTCCAGTTCGCTTCGAGAAATCCGTCAAGATTCCTGAAGTCGAGTATGAGTCTGGGGAGGGCGTAGACGAAAAGAAGTTAGACCCCGAGATTGCGAAGGCAGCACTGGAATATCTGCGCAAGTACGAGTACGCTGATGTGGAGCACATCGCAATGGAGTTGATGTGTCAGTCTGGACCTCGAAAGAACGGGTTACGAGGCCGTGATGTACCTCACTTTGATTACGAGGAGGGAATCCTCAAGTACGAGCATAAGGAGGCGAGTCCGCTGAAGAACAACGAGAGTAGCGAGCGGGAAGTCACGCTTTATGGTGATCTCCCGGAATTCATTCAGGACTATCTTGAGAACCGACGACCAGACGAAACCGATGACGAGGGGCGGAAACCACTGCTGACGAAAGGTGATGGACGGATTAGCCCGTCTATGTTGCAGAAAATCGCTTACAAGTGGACGCGACCGTGTGCGGTCGGGTTAGGGTGTCCACACGACCGTGATCCAGAAGAGTGTGAGGCGGCACAGAAGAACAATTCTGCGTACAAGTGTCCGAGTAGCCGGGCGCCCCATCACATCCGGACGGGGTACATTACGGACCAGAAGAACCGGGGTGTTTCATCAGATGCTATCGATCAGCGGTGCGATGTCTCGCCTCGCGTCCAAGACCTCCACTACGACCTACCGGATGATACTGAAGAACGGGAACGCTTCGAAGACGAGTTCAGGAATGCCGAGGAGGATCCTGATTCCGGATTCAATCACGACTGACTCCCTGTGGGATGATCAACGCAGGTAGATTCCTTCATCCTTCTGGAGATACTAGTGGGAACAGCTATAGTGCCCCACTCTCCGAAGCTATTAGCAGACGGGTCAACCGATCAGTTTGTATTTTCTATATCCGATTGGAGCCGATATATATTTGGTAGTTGATTTCTTTGTCCATGCTTTTCAAATTCCCCACTATATATTTCATCGAAAATATTGTCAAATAATCAGATTACGCTTAGAAGCGTAGATAGACGAATATAGAGGCAACAATCAAAGCGAAATTAGAAAGCAAGATAACGCAAGTTTCTAGCGAAAGGCCAAGTCGTCGTGCGCTCTCTCGTCGGAACCCGTGTGAGCGTGCAGTCACTACAAGACCAATGATGATTGCGAAAATTGCGAATACGGCAATGTACATATCGAGAAAAAATCCCTGCCCAACCCCGGATAGAAAGGTTCCCACTGATGCGAATCGAACCTGCCTCAATCGCCGCTCTCGACGCCCTTCCGCCAATTCCTCAGAGCGTGTAATCTCGTCATCGTATGCCTCAGCGTGCCGTTGGTCCCCGGGGTCGCTCGACAAATCACGGTAGATAGTCAATAGAATTGCAAACAGGAAGCCGCCGTTCAAAGCGATGAACATCTTCATCATCAGACCAAGTCAACAATAATCTGGGTAGAGTCAGTGTCGTTCCTAGCAATCCGTAGAGTTTCGGGATCTGTCACCTTCCTGTTGATAGTCGTCTGGATTTCTTCGGAGGTGATTGGATCTACATTCGGCAAGACCTCTTCAACGAAATTAGTGGCGGATGCGGAATTACTGAGATCGAATGCATCTTCATCATGGCGTGGCTCGACTTCCGCGGATACCGTCCACCTATCGCCATCGACATTGTTGAACAGAAGATTGTCTGTTTCGATAGTTGACTCGGAAGAGATGTGCACTCGGTGAGGGTGATGGTTTTTCACGACGATACGGTACTGGCCTGATTCGGCAATCCTACAGTCTGTCCTTTCCCCTGCAGCTGTGTCAACGAACACCGAAATTCCTCGCCAGAGGATATAATCCTCACATTTCGCCGTCGTTTTCGATTTAGCAATCGCTGTTTCGATGAGTTTTCCTAATCCCTTCTGTAAATTTCTGGTCTTCATTCTTCGATCTCCACAGAGGGCGTTTGTAGTAGGTCTTGCAAGGTAGTGGTTGCCGCATCAGTGAAGTTACTATCGGTGAATTGTGAGAAGGCGTCGGCCAGTCGCTTAGGTTGGCCATCGCCGCTGATAACGCCGATCATCGCGGCTGCCTCATCAGGAGACTGTTCTCGGAGTCGTTCCCAAGTAAAGCTGGATTCTCGACCATTCACGCGGACAAAGATACTTAATTCCGGTGGCCTCTCTTGGAATTCTCTGAATGACATCGTTGTCCCTTCCCCATTGGGAAGATAGACGATAACGGGGGCATCATTGGGAACTTCGAGTTGAGCACAACTCGCTGCGAAATCTCTTAGCGTCAACTTGTCACGCCAAGTTGACGCGTACTGGTTCGCATACACCTCTGTCCGGATAGATGTCCCTCCGATTCGTAGAATCCGGTCTACTGGCGGCGTGAGGGCAATCGAGCGAATTCGATCGAGCGTTCCTGAAATCTCCAGCTTGGTAGCCTCGTTGGGTCGAGATTGAAAGGTAACTCGCTTATGTTTCCAGTTGAAGAAGAACGACCGTCGCTGGGTCAATTCGAATCCGGACGCCTCAACCTGTCCTCCGTAAATCTTGGCCCCGCTCAGTGGGCGCTGTTTCGTTAAGCGTGAAAAGTGAGGCGGCACGATTTTGTGCTGGTCTATGGCAAAAATCGACCGCCTCAACGGTTGTAGCGACTGGATTGATTTGAGTTTTGTGGAGCGAGAGCGGACACCGCGTCGGCTAATGGAACTCGGCATTCGACTCCATCTCGCCGGCTTATCGCTTTCGAATACA
>NZ_HG315686.1:716726-753861 GCF_000455365.1 Halopiger djelfimassiliensis | reverse complement strand
CCGCTCAGTGACAGAATCTCCGTAACACGGTCACTCTTGCGGGCGTCCTCCCCACTTTCGGAAATGAACTGGATCTTATTCACCCGCTGATCGGTTTCCTTCTCCAGCTCAATCCAGAGCCGTCTGTAGCGGTCAACCACATCCTCTTCGAAAATCTCGTGATATACGGCATCGAACGCAGGCCGAACCGGCTCGTCAACAGCATATCCGAGCATGGTAGCCAGTCGCTGGAATACAGTATCAGCGAATTCATCCTCAGAAACCCGTACAACTACAAGGTCAGTGTGGGGACGCAAAACAACAACCCCCGCAATCTCCTCACCCATCCCACCATCAAAGAATAGGTAGAGGTATGAATCGACGATCGCTGTGCCCGACAGTTGGGTGTTAGGTCGGGTAAATTCCTCTGACTCCCAATCAAACAGTGCACTAGTTATCGTCTCAAAATCCCGCCCTTCGGTGCCCGGAAGAAGGTAATAATGGAGCCGTGTTTTGCCTGCAACATCATCCCAACTCAGGAATCGTTCCCATCGCCGTTCTGCAAGTTCGTAACGGGTTACGTTATCACTCTCAGAGTCCGATTCCGTGGATCGCTCGTCGAACCATTCCGATGGGAATGTGTTATCGTGCCATCGAACAGTAATATTAGGGCGAGACACGGTTAACCCGTGATTCGTGTATTCTTACATCGATGTTATGAAGTTATCTATTTTGAGTGAAGTGATGTTGCGATCACTTAGTAGAAATTCCAACTAAATTCGTATTAATATAGCCTAAAGGAGGAGTCTGACCAGCAAATAATTCACTCCATGTCTCCCTTCGAAGCCGATGCGGGAGAGGATCACAAAAATGTCACTAATGTTGTATGTATTGTCAAGTATGTGGACGAAAAGAAGCTTCTATTCGCCCTTATCCAAGCGATTGATCTAGAATTTCAGGCCGGAAGCGGCCGTTAGATAGTCACCATCTCTGGTGCTACCGGTGGGACAGCACTGATGGGAAGCAAAGCAGCAAGGAAGCGACGCGAACGGAAAGGCCTCGAAGAGAAATTCAACGGCGCCGAGTAGTTCTTCTGGCGGCATTTCTGACTTTAACAGGCGAAAGAGTATTCAGCCATACATCTGAATTCGCCTATATGACCTGGCGCTTTGGGGAAGACTACGTCCCATTCGAGAAGAAGGGCGAAGCAATGCCTGAACAACGGATTCACAACGATCTCACAGAATCGGCTCAAAAGAAGTTAGCATACACTATTGATGACGCGGTTTCGGTGGATGAGATCAAGCGAGCGCATCGGCGATACATCGGCAGAATAGGCGAGGAACTCCAGTTCAACAAGGAGTCGAAGTTGTCGTTCATCTCCTTTATCGAGAATCCCAAGGGTGATAAAGAGAAGATTCTGACATTTATCGAATTCCTTCTTAACACTCTTTGGCTTGACGGCAGTCTCTCCAAAGACGAACTCACCAATCTTGATCGGGATATTCGTCGGATACTGGCTGAAGAGCAAATCTTACTAGAACTCCGCCCGCCTCGTAAGATGATACCACAGGTAGAAAAAGAAGCGTCGGGCAGTATCATTCCGACGGAAGACTATGACCCTTCCAAGCACGAGCCATACCAATTTGAGGAGCTGGCAGACAACACGGTCATCGAGGCCGATCAGGAGTTTCGGGCGCTTACGCTGGGTGAACGTTGGGAGCACGTGCAGAAGCCATACAACGAGGCCTGGGAATTCTATAGACGAGGTCCCCCGTTCACTGCCCAAATCCCTGAGAAACTCTACAACAGCGTCGAAGCCCTGATTCAGAGCATCTGTGTTGAACAGGGATGGGAAAACGAGAACCAGACGGTCGGGACCTACCTTGACAGACTAAACCAAGAGGGACTGTTTGAACCGAATCAGTCCATAGTGGGCGAGTGGCAGCAAATCATGCGTGGCCTCCGAGTCGGCATCCAGAAGACGGGGGACCGAAAGAACTGGCACAACAACGAGATCGACCAGAACTACTGCATTCTCCTTCTCCACCAGACGTCTGCGTTTCTCACTTTCGTCATCAAACAGTACGAGAACCAATTCGACTGATTCCAATCTACCCCGCGCAGGCGCAAAAGAACGCCATCTCGAAAACCTAATTCACACTCGTTCTGACGTGAACCGGGCTGGAACATCCAGGGTGAGTACCAATCGATGACTGATGACTTCCTTAACAAGACCGACCCGAAGGAAAGGGGACACCTCAAGGTGATGGGTGCGGGCATGTGGAGGTGAAAATCAGTAAGTGGCCGAGTCGTGGGTGATCTTGACTCACCAAAATACAACTCTATATTCTCTGTGGACTGTCTTTTGTTTCGATGCTTACTCGCCGGAGGTAGTAGAACTTTCCTGTTTCCAGGCCCTCAGTAGGCCGAAGAGAGGTCTTTCGAGGCCCGTACCAAAGGCTTCGGTCGATCATCAGCGGATTTTAATATGTGAGAGTGAGGGGTTGGTGACAATGGACTGTATTGACGATATCGTTTGCGTTTCGGGCATCTCATTGACTGTTCCTAGGGCAATACTTCTTCTTTTCATTGGGGTGATTCTCTCTTTCGCATATCGTTTGTACCAAGACCGGACCATCATTATGGAAGGCGGGGAAGAATTCTCGGTGACGACGTGGTGGCAATGGCGACAGTGGTCCCTCCGACGGATGTACCGCCAATTCAAGAGCGACTTACTCATAGGGAGAGTCTCATCCCATACCTTCCTCATTAAATCACTAATCGCGTTCGGGTTGGTGGCTGCACTCGTGATATCGATGCGTAGAGTTTCGTCTCCTTCGTCTCCTCCAGGACTTGATCAGCAAATTCTCGTGGCAGCCACGGCATTCTACGCGACCATGATTTACTTCGACGGTCGATTCCAGTTTGCTGCCCTACGACATCGAGACCGTGGTGTCACGATCAGTTCATCCTCCGTGGATATGGACATGCTTCAGGTGTCGATGGAACTCTACAATGACGGAGCGCTCACGGCAGAGAGTATTGAGGCCAAGATGACTGTCGTTGACCCAGTAAGGGAACGAAGCACATGGTCCCATAATGCTGAAATAAGCGGTTTGAATGAATCGGAAGAGAATGCCACAGATCCCCTCAAGTCTGGTTATAGTCGAGAAATCGCATTTTCGTTCATTCCGAGCCAAAGCGAGATCGAGCGGATACGGATGGAGGATGAGTATGGGGTTGACCCATGGGCAGAAATAAAGATCACTTCCCCTGAGCAGATGACTGCGACGTGGATCTACGTTCCACTTCGAAATGAGGAAACAATAGATATGAACCAGGTTGCGAACGCTGCGAAGTTGATGGCTCAAACAGTCCAGAAAGAACGGAAACGGGTTCTTGGAGAAGACTCACAGGATATTTCGGACTCTATGGGAGGTTCGGATAACGACGATGATGAGGATTCGTACATACCTCCTAGCGAGATATTCTAGCTTTCCTGATAACGCGTCATTGTAACAGTGATCAAATAGAATATATGCTGTCTTGTGGGGGACGAAAAAAGAAGGCATCTTCTCTGAATACTATTTAATTCAAATCACCAAGATAATCCCTCCGCTGTTCCATCTTTTCCCGTTCCGTACGACGGTCGTAGTGCTGCTCGATCACTCGTTGGCTGACGTTCGCTCGGTCGCTGACGACCTTGTCCGGAATATCGCTATTCAGACTGTGCGTGATGCTTCCGCGACGAATTGCGTGAGGGCTCACGCTCGACGGACACTGGTAGGCCGTGTCTCGCTCGACTGCCGAACACTCTCCGAGGCCGCGGTCGTGCGGACACTCGGTGCTGTAGACACATGGCCGTGTCCAGCGGTAAACGTAAGCACGCAGCGTCGTCTTGTTTGTCCGCCCTTCCCGCGAGGCCAACAACGGTTCCCGCCCGTACTCGTCGGTCACTGACGGTCGCTTGGTTTCGAGCCAGTCGTCGAGGAGCTCGCAGATCTGATCCGACAGTGCGACCATTCGTTCACCCTCACCTTGGTTCTTGATCGGTGTGCCGGTGTCCGGTCGGTGACGGACCTTGATGAACTGTTCGTCCGGATCGTAGTCATCGACGTCGAGAGCATGAACGCCGCCGACGCGCATCATCGTGTGCCACATCAGCGCGATAGCGACGTGCTGGATGCTTGCGTACTCGTACTTCTCCAGGTGAGCGAGCACCTTCGAGGCACTGTCGCTGTCCAGCATCACGTCCCGTGAGTTCTCGTCGGGCGTGATCGATGGGGACAGGACCTTCTCGCTCAGGTCCTGTTCTACGCCGTCGATCGACTCTAGCCAGCGGATGAACACGCGAAGCGTGTCCATCTGAGTCTTCTCGCTGACCTTGTTCAGGTCGCCGTCCTCTCGTCGCCAAAGTCGGTACCTGTGCAGCTGGCGACCGGTGAGCGTATTGAGGTTCTCGATCTCTTCGACCTCGTTGCACCAGCGGACGAAGTGACCGAGCCGGTACTTGTGGCCTTTGAGCGAGGCCTCTGAGAGTTCGTTCTCCTTGTCTGCGAGATACAGTTCGAGCGCGGTTTCGGCGTCAATTGGTTCGAGACTCATGATTGGTCGTCTCCGTTCGAGCGAACCCCATGAGTCCCGGTGACCGCCGATCACGAACCAACAGCTACAGCTCCTGTACCGGCCAAAAGTAAGGCTGTCACGCCGCGTGACCAAGGCCTGCAGCGCCCATGTTTTCACGACGAACAACTCGTGAGGAGTGAAAACTGGACCGCGAAGGTTTGAAGTAGACGGCGGCGAGTACAGCGAGCCGACGGCGTGGTTCAAATCCTGCAGCGCCCATTTCTTCGCCAGAAACTGACCGAAGCACAGCACATCTCGAGCGGCCGCCAAATCGGAATTCTGTCAAGAACGGTCGCGGTGGTCTGAATAGCGACGCGCCCGCTGTCCGGAGCCTACGGGAAATGCTCCCCGCGATTCCGATGTGGCCATCACTCCGGTTCGGGAGTCCGGAGCGGCGAATCGGTGCCGTCAGTACGCCCCAATCGGCCAGCAGCCGTGGTCCGCTGGGCCGACGCAGGCACGATTGCCGTCCCGTCGCAGGCGGCAAGACCGTGGGGAGGCATATTGTTGTAGACCGTCTCGTACTCGTCGGGATCGACGACGTACGTCTCGTGCCAGATGCCGACCGCGGCGTCCTCCTTGGTTCCGTCTTCGTAGTACTCCTGCCAGGTGGGGAAATGCAAGCGATCGCTGTCGCGTGCGTACTCACGAAGGGCCTCGAACGAGTCCCAGTACTGGATGAACCCGACGTTTCGGATTCCCGGGCCGACTACCGTCCGACTCCCGAGCAACCCCGACTCCGGGTCCGAGCGGCGTTCCCGAACCATTCGTGGCGCGATCAGGAAGATCGGCAGCCATCGATGAAGCTTCCAGAACGCGTTGATTCGGAGTCCGATGTGAAACACCACGAACGGCTCGGTCCGCTCCGCGGCTATTTTCCGTTCGATCGGCTCGTCAGTTCGGTCGTGATCGTCAGTCATCATTGTGGTGCTCGGCCGGCATCGGGGTGAGAATTGCCCCAACACGTTGGGGAGTGTCCCAGCTGTCTATCGACGAGTCACAGCACGACCGAACGCCGAGCGTGCCGACGTTTTTGCCGGATCGGAACGAACGTAGCACCGGTGCTGGAGTCGCGATCGCGACGCCTGCATCGGAAAAGACGATGATTCGCGCACGGTTCCGCATGACGCTACCCGAGGATATCTGGGTCGCTGAGGTGTCCACGTCGTTTCCGGACGCGACGTTTCGGCTGCTCACCGGCGTTCCGAAGGGCGGCCGGGCGCTCGAGCTCGGCGAGGTCCGGGCCGAGAACCCGGAGTCGGTTACCGATGCGATTCGGGTCCATCCTGACATCTTCGAGTACGACCAGTTGTACGGAGACGAGCACCGTGCTATCGGGCAGTACGAAGCCGACGAGAAGGGCCTCTACGAATTCCTCTGGGAGTCCTCCGTTCCGCCGGAGTTCCCGATCGTCGTTGAGGGCGGCGAGATGGAGTTTACCCTGACGGCGACACGGGCACAGTTCGAGGCGTTCGGCGCGGCCCTCGAGGACACCGGCAGACGGTACGATCTGTTGACGGTCGTCCATACCGACGAGCAGGAGGCCCTGCTGACCGACCGCCAGCGGGAATACGTGACCGTCGCACACCGGCACGGCTACTTCGACGTGCCGCGGGAGTGTACCCTCGCCGAACTGGCGGCCATACTCGAGGTTGACAAGTCGAGTGCCAGCGAGACGATTCGGCGGGGCGTAAACCGTCTCGTCGGCCGGTTCATCGTCGGCCACGACTGAACTGGAACGGCGTCCCGAGCCGTGTCACGGGCGGTCGATAGCGTTCTCGCGCGGGGCTGACGACCGCTGTGCTCGAGGAGGTCGGTTCGAGAGCAGTACAGAGCGGCGTGAGACCGGTGCTCGATCCTCACTGAGAGGCCCCAGCCGACTCGACTCTATCGGAGGTAGCTCCTGTCGCTTCGATCGGACACGCCGTAGTCGATGTGGACTTCGGGTGTGTTCGGCGAGTCGGATGCAGGGACACCGTTCCAGTCGAGAACGTGGACGTTCGCCGTCCGACCGGAGAAGCGAAACTGCATCACACCGGTTTCGACTGCGCCTTCCGCGGAGTGATCAGTGACGACTGTCGCTTCCTCGAGCGGATCAGCGCCGACCAGTTCGAGTTCGCCGTCGACGGTGAGTTCGTAGTTCGATGGCACGCCTCTGCCAACGATCGTGACGAGATTGGGGAGGGGGTCGTCGGTCGCTGTCGACATACCCAGATGACGCTATGCCGACGGTATAAGCCTTCTTTTGGACAACCCGTCGAAACGCTGAACGGACGTCGACGACGCTGTGACGGACACAGTCACGAGCAGTCTCCCCGCTGCCGTCACGGCTGCGTTGTGACGAGCGGGCCGTTGGGTATCGTCTCCGAAGCTCTGTTGTCTCGAGCAAGGCGACGTCGCGTTCGAGACAGCGGTCGCCCGGTCGGCAGTCACGCTACAGGTCGCGTCCGTCGTACGCTTCGAGCAGTGCCGTGACGTACGCGTGGACTTCGCGTGCCCGCTCGGGCGTCCCGCAGGGGATCGCCGGCGGTGGCGTGTACAGGCGGTCGGTGAGCCACGAGAGCAACGTTCCAACGGCGTCGTCCGGGAACTCTCCCGGGTTCCAGGCGAGCGAGAGCACGGTGCCATCGTCGTCGATCGTCGCCCGCTGCAGGCCCGTCAGACCGTAGCAACTCGTTCGACGGCCGTCGAGCGTTTCGAGACAGAGCGATCCGCCCCTGAGGCTCCAGTTCCGGTCCTCGGCGGTCCATTCGAGTCGCGTCTCGGCGGGAACGAGACACGCGTCGTGGCCCTCGAGGCCGACGATCTCGCCGGTCCGGGGGCCGCCCTCGAGCAGCGTCGCATCGACGGCGGCGTCGGCGTGGTGTGGGATCGCATCGAGGACGGGAGTCCCCTCGTTGCGGAGTTCGAGCCGAAAGACGAAGTGCCGGCCGGCGATGCCGGCCGTGAGGTCGACGAGGGCGAGGAGGGCCTCGCGTCCCGGTTCGGTCGTGGTGGGACAGTGCCACGCGAGCGTCCCGTTGCGGTCCTCGTCGGGGACCCGTTCGAACCGGTGGCCGACGTCGTCCCACGTGCGACGGCAGTCGTCGCCGTCGGGTTCCATGTCCATCTCCGCCTCGTCGAGGTGGACGACGGCGGTCGTGGTGTCCGGGAGCACCGACTCGAGAAGGGATCGGAACGCGTCGGCGAACGCCTCGCACTCGAGGTGGTGTGTCCGATCGATATCGGGGGTCACGGTTGCACTCAGTGTAATAGCCGAAATGAACGTTCCGTTCGGTGGAGGGCCGTCGCCGAGCCGACCGGCTCGTTCCACGCGCTAAGAGTTAGATATAAGTCACATCGCGACGACAAGTAGCATAGAAGTCGCGTTTCCAAGCCGTCGCGGGGGCATGCGCCGAAATGCCCCGGGTGCTGGTCCCACCCGAGACGCGGCTTCCAATCCCGAGCAGGGATTTGAAGCCAATGATTGCGTACATTCTACCGGGATATAAACGTCCCGCACGGCAGGCGTACCGCACTCGAGCACCGATACCGAGCGTCGATGGCCCGCGGGTGGTGCGATGAGCGACGCACCCGACCCGGCCGGCAATGAGTCGCCGAACTCGAGCGAATCGAGCGACGAGTCGTCGGTCCCCGAGTGTCCCCGGTGTGGAACCCCCGTGGCGACCGTCTCGGTCATCGGTCCCATCGACGCCGTCGCCGGCCCGTGTGGCTGTCGGGTCGCGCCCGGTTCGGTCATCGACGACCGGAGTAGGGACGACCGCGAGTAGCCCCGCGGCTACGCTCGAGTCCCAAACCCCGAGGCCGCGACGCGAGTCGCGCGCTCGCTTTTGGCCGCTCATTCGGCGGCGGTCCGTTCCGTGAGCCATGACTGTACCCGTTCGGTCACGGCCGCGGCGACGGCGTCGGCGATCCGGTCGGGCGAGTCGGAGAGGTCCCAGACGTAGTCGCCGGCGTGGGTGACGGTTACCCAGTCGACGTAGCCGCTTCGATCCAGTTCGAGGAGGACCGTCTCCAGCGTCGCGTCGTCGAGGCACACGCCAAGCGAGTCGTCGATGCTCGCGGCGAGCTGGGTCGTCGTGGCGAGAACGCGGTCGTCATCGATCTCGGTCGCGGACGGCGTCGTCGGCGTCGGCGGAGACGGTGGCCGATCGGTCATGATCGGCATCGCTTGTGACTCGAGTCCCATTAATGTTGGTGATAGTCACGGCGGGACGAACGTCATCGATCCAATGGGTTCGAGTCGGGTCGCCTCGAGCGCTCAGACTGCGTCGGGGTCCGGCCTCGAGAGTCGCTCGAATTCGCCGTCGCCGCAGGAACAGTCCGCCGAGACGCCGATCGGTCGGATCGTCCCGTCCGGCCGCTGCTCGGAGACGAACACCGATTCGCAGCCGCGACACACCGCGACGATCCGCCGTCCGGACGCTGATCGGCTCATGGACTCCGATACACCGCGACCTCGTATCACCGTTGGTCCAAGCTATGTTGGGATCGGTGGGTCACGCTCGACGGAGCAGTCGGGTCAGCGTTCCGGCGGGCGATCGAAGCCGTCGGTACCGGGACATCCGGCGAGCGACCCACTCGAGCGGGGACGCCGTCCGCCTCGAGAGCGCTACCGACGGTCTCGTGGCTACGCCGGAGTCGACACGATCGAGAACGCGATTTCACTCCGTCGGCAACTCCCTGATGATCGTGATGGCTTCCCCGTCGATCACCGTCGTTTCCTCGTCGCTGGCCTGCGAGACCGTCGTCCGTACCCGATACCGGGAATCCCCGAGTTCCTCGATGATCTCACACTCGGCGGTAACCGTCTCGCCGATCTCGACGGGTGCGTGGAACTCGAGGTCCTGTGAAAGGTAGATCGTCAGTCCCGGGAATCGGGCCAGTGCGGCACTGATCGTCCCGGCAACGAGGGTCCCGTGGACGATCCGGCCGCCGAACTGCGTCCGTTCGGCGAACTCCGGTTCGAGGTGGAGGCGATTGGTATCCCCGGAGACCGTCGCGAACGCGGAGACGTCGGCTTCCGTGATCGGTTTCGTAAAGCGGACGTAGTCGCCGACGTCGAGGTCGGCGTACTCGTCGGTCGAACGCTCCATCAGCCACTCGTCGTCGCCGAACGAGAGTTCGGATACCGGTCGATTGTCGGTTCCGATGTGGTCCGTTTCACCGCCGTTCTCGTCCGAGGGGGTGATACCCATCGCCGCGAGAATCGCGTTGTTGGCCTCGACGTAGCTGTTGACGACGTGTTTCGAAATATTCGACCAGTGCTCGCCCCGTGTAGACCCGGTGACATCGGTGTCCGGACTATTGCTACTCATAGATCGGTGAGGGATGTACGAACCGGACGCACACGATATCTAGTCGAACGCATTCACTTGGTGGCATCGCCAAAACACATTGGAGGGGTCGTTGTAACTGTCACGACAAGCGATCGTTCGAGCCGGATCAGCCGTATGTCCGGCTCTCGAGCCCGTATCGAATTAGGTCGTGGCGACCCGGTCGAGAAACGCCGTGCTGGCGGCGTTGAACGCCTGCGGTCGGTCCTGATTGACGAGATGGCCCGACTCGTCGAGGGTCAGTCGGTGGCCGTCCGCGACGGCCGCGGCGATCTCTCGCCCCTGCCGCTTGACCGGGGGTGCCTCCTGTTCCCCGTGGACGACGAGCGTCGGCGTTTCGACGCCGGTCAGTTCCGGAGGCTCGTAGCGAAAGAGCGCGTCGAAGACCTTCCGGAACTCGGCGCGCGACACGTCGCCGACGGCCGACAGCGCTTTCGCCCGCACGTCCGGGTTTACCGACAGCCACTGTTCGCCCGTCGTCGCCTGAATCGCATACAGTAGCGACCGGAACGTGGTCCGTGGTCCGGTCATCGACAGCGAGGTCGTCAGCGCCGGCAGCGGCGACGCGAACGGCTTCGTTCCCGGCGGCAGCTCCACCGGCGGCATCGACCGTACCGCGCCGCCGAGGATCGCACCGCCCGCCCGATCGGGGTGTCGGTCGAGGTACTCCTGAACGACCATCGACCCGAGCGAGAGCCCACAGAGGACCGGCCGCTCGTCGGCGATCGCCAGTTGCGAGAGCAAGGCCTCGAGATCGTCGGTAAAGAGTTCGATCGAGTACTGGTCCGGTTCGGTCGCGCCGGTCTTGCCGTGGCCGCGGATGTCGAGGGTGACGACCCGGTAGTCGTCGGCGAAATGCTCGACCTGCGGTTGCCAGGCCTGTCCGTTCATCCAGCCGCCGTGGACGAACACGAGCGGTCGACCGGTTCCCGTCGTCTCGTACCAGAGGGTACCGTCCGCGAGCGGGAGTTCTGCCATCGCTCCGGCTGTCGATGCCTGCACGGATAGGTCTCGGGGTTGCAGTCCACGGGTGCGGATACCGGGTGTGGACGGGACCGGCGTCGCGTCAACGCTCCTGACCGGCGTCGGTCCCGACCCACCGCTCCCAGAACGTCCGGAACTCGGAGTCGTCTTCGGTCAGTCGATCCCACTGGGCGAGGCCGCGTTCCCGCCGGGTCCCGGGAATCGTGTTGTCGAGGATCAGCGCGGCGAGACCGCCGACGGCCATCCCCGTCGAACCGATGATAAACACCGTGTCGACGACGATCTGTGCCAGCGGTTCGACCCACCCCGTCGCGGGGACGGCGGCGAGGAGTTCCGTCTCGAGGAACGCGACCGCGGCCTCGAGACCGACCGCCTGCCGGAACGCAAGCGTCGTCTCGAAGTTGCCCATGTACTGTGGGATCGCGAGGCCGACGAACAGAGCAAAGCCGACGATGAAGACGTTTCTCGAGGACTCGAGGTCGACGTGCCTGAGATTCGAGATGCCGACGGCGACGATCTGGGCGAACATGGCGATAAAGAGACCGCCGACGATCGGAGCAGGGATGGTCGCGATCAGTTGGCCGAAGTAGCCGACGAACCCGACCACGAGCATGACGACGGCCCCGATCTGGACGACGTACCGGGAGGCGACGCCGGTCAGCCCGATCGCGCCGATGTTCTCGGAGTAGGAGGTCGACCCGCCGGTCCCCATCAGTCCCGAAAAGACGTTCATCAGCCCCTCCATGCCGATGCCGTGGTTGATCCGCTTCTCGCTTGGGGCCGCGGAGCCGGTGATGTTGGCGACCGCGTAGTAGTCGCCGATGCTCTCGACGATCGAGGCGAGAACGCCCGCGAACATGCCGACGACGAACGCCGTCGTCACCTCGGGCGTGCCCCACTGCAGCGGGTAAATCGGCAACAGCGGCCGGGTATCGGCGACGTCGCCGAGCGCCACGTATCCCGGATGGCCGTCCGCGAGCAGTCCCGTGGCCGACAGCGTCGCGGCGAGTACCCAGGCGATGCCGACCGCGAGGATCACCGGATAGAGCCGAAACGCCCTGTGTTTGACGTCGAGATACTGCGAGAACAGCAGGATGAGCCCGAGCGTCAACCCGAGCAGCCACCAGCTCTGGTCCGTGCCGGTGATCTGTGGGGCGTCGAACAGCGCCAGCCCGATCAGGGTGATCGTCGGCGCGATGACGACCGGCGAAAGGAATCGTTTGAGTTTCCCGACCAGTCCGAAGTAGCCGAGCAGCACCTGTACGGTTGCGGCGACGATGATCGCCCCCTGCAACTGGACCAGCGCCGCCTGCCAGTCGGGTTGTCCCTGTACGCCGCCCGCGGTCACGACGGTGATGATCGCAAGCGCCGGAGCGAGCATCGAGAACGGCGCGCCCTGCACGATGGGATAGCGGTTCCCGAAGGTCGTCTGGGCCAGCGTTGCGATTCCCGAGACGACGAAGAAGGTCCCGATAAATCGGGCCCTGATCCCGGGCGGCATTCCCATCGCCTCTGCCAGAATCAGCGGCACCGCGATGTTCGCGCCGACCATCGTCAGGTAGTGCTGAATCCCGAGCACGACCGACTCACTCATCGGCGGCCGATCGTCGATTCCGTACGCGACGTCGTCGCTGCCGTCCCGGTCGCGCCCCCCGGTGCCGTTCCGTTCCGTCGGTTCGTCCCCCGCTGCGGTCATAGACTCGTCGGATAACGAGCGAGGGCAGTCAAATGGATGTTGATCCGGCCCCGGCTGTTCCCTCACCAGCGAGCTAAATTAACTCGGGCAGCGGTGAACGAACCGGTCGCTCGACGCTCGGGCAGTTAGCCGCCGTCGGAGGCGGCCCGATCGGCCGCCGAACGGACCGTCTCGAGCGACAGCGAGTCGAGGTCGACCAGTTCGCCCGCCGCCTCGGTTGCGACCACGTCGGAGAGGCCGGCGTGGGAGTCGTCGCCGGCATCGACGACGAGTACCGTCGTCTCGGTACTCGCGAGTCCGCGGGCCGCCCGGCGGGTCGCCGCGGTCGGGCTGCCGTCAGCCACGTTCGCCCGGCCGTCGGTCACGAGGACGACGACGGCCGCATCCGTGTCGGCGCGGTCGACGACGTTCCGGGCGGTCTCCAGTCCCGCGGGCAGCGGCGTCCGGTCGCCCGAGGGGAGTTCCTTGAGGTGGCGGGCGGCAAGCGAGACGCTGTCGGTCGGGGGCAACAGCACCTCGGCGTCCTCGCCCGCGAAGGCGACGAAGGCGACCCGATCGCGCCGCTGGTAGCTGTCGCGCAGGAGTTCGAGGACGACCCCCTTCGCCGTCCGCATCGCGGGCCGCATCGAGGCGCTGGCGTCGACCGCGAAGACGATCGTCACCGACGTCTCGCCGGTACGAACTGCCCGACGGAGGTCCTGCTTCTCGACGCGTGACTCGCCCCGCGCGGCGGCCGAGCGGACCGACGCCGCGGCGTCGATCGGCCCGTCGTCCGCGGCCGGCTCCGTCCGGACGCGAGCCCCGCGGTTGTCGGCGCTCGGCGTCGTCTTCGCCCGCGATCCACCCGACTCGGTCGCGGCCCGGTCCTCGGCATCCGGGGTCTCGAGGTCGGGTGCTCGGGCCGCGCCGGCGTCGGCGATCTCGCCGCGTCGCTGCCCGGGAATCAGCGGCTGGGCCTCCTCGTCGCCGTCGTCGCCGGACGAACCGGACTCCGAGTCGTCCGTCCCGGGACCGCTTTCGTCCCCGCCGGCCTCGGCGGGCGCTGGATCGCCGCCGCCCGGTTCGTCGGCGTCGTCCGGGCGGCGTTCGGAGTCGTCGTCCGTGCCGTCGGGATCGTCGCCGTCTCCCGGTTCCGGATCGTGACGGTCGTCGTCATCGCCGTGGCCATCGGGTTCGGTCGTCTCGCCGTCAGCCTCGTCGCCGTCCGCGTTTCCCGCGCCGGGATCGTCGTTTCCCTCCTCCTTGCCGTCCCCGTCCTCAGTGTCTTCCGCCGACGCCTCGTCGAACCGGTCCTCGAGCAGCTCTTCGAGGTCGGGTTCGTCTTCGAAGGGCGTGCTCCGGAGGCGGTGGGGCAGCGTGTACGACGCGGCTTCGGCCACGTCGGACTCGATGACCGTCGCGCGGCCCTCGAGCGCGGCCAGTGTCATGGCGGTCCGGGCCGTGGCGACGTCGCCGCGGTGGCCGTCCACGCCGGCCTCGAGACAGAGCTCGGCGATCTCCGCTTTGAACTCGGTCGGGAGGGTGACACCCGGCAGGATCTCGCGGGCCGCGGCGAGCTCCTCGCGCAGCGTCGCGACCTCGTCGGCGTAGGCGTCCGGATCCGGGTCGTCGCCGTGCTCGAGCGCCCGATCGATGATCTCGACGCGGTCATCGATCTCGCGGCAGCCTTCGACGGTGGCCTGCAGGGCGAACCGATCCCGAAGCTGGGGCCGCAGGTCGCCCTCCTCGGGATTCATCGTTCCGATGAGCGTGAACTCGGCGGGGTGGGTGACGCTGATTCCGTCGCGTTCGACCGTATTTACGCCGCTTGCCGCGGCGTCGAGCAGCACGTCGACGAGGTGGTCCTCGAGCAGGTTGACCTCGTCGACGTAGAGGACGCCCCGGTGGGCCCGCGCCAACAGCCCGGGATCGAAGTCGGCCGTCCCGTCGAGGGCGTCCTCGACGGAGAGCGTCCCGACGACCCGGTCGCGGGTCGCCCCGAGCGGGAGCGTTACGAGCGGGACCGGCCGCGTCTCGACCGGCGGGTCCTCGCGGTCGCGACAGTCGTCACACTGGAGCCGGGGATCGTCTGGCGCACAGCCGTACGGACAGTCCGCGACGGCCCGCTGGTCGGGCAGCAGGTCAACCAGTCCACGGACGGCAGTCGACTTCGCGGTTCCCTTCTCGCCGACGATCAACGCGCCGTCGAGGTCGTCGTTCGCCGCGACAGCGAGTAGCACGCGCTTGAGTTCGTCTTGGCCGACGATCGCGGGAAAAGGAAGTGACGACAGCTTTTTGTCTCCGGACTCTGCAACCATACTTGCCTTACTGCAACAGAGGTTTAAAAGTACGATGACACGGATCGGCATCTATACCGCGACGGAGAACGAGCTCGGATCGATCGGGCGGGCGGCCGAGCGGCTCGAGGGCGTCGAGTTGGTCGTTCGATCGGAGAGCGACCTCGAGGACGAGGCCGCGATCGACGGGTTCGTCGAGGAACTGACCGACGCCGCCGCAGCCGTCTTCTGGCTGCACGGTGCCGAAGACAGCATGCCGGGCTACGACTACGCGACGGGGGCGCTCGAGGAGGCCGGCGTCCCGCTGATCGTCAAGTCGACCGGCGACGCCTTCGCCTTCGAGGATACGACCGTCGCGGACGACCACCGCGACCTCGCGTACGAGTACCTGGAGAAGGGCGGGACGATCAACGTCGCCAACCTGTGTCGGTTTCTGGCTGCGGAGTACGAGGGCCGGGACCTCGAGTACGACGAACCCACCGAACTGCCCACGGAGGGCGTCTACCATCCCGACTATCCGGGGATCGAGTACGAGGAACTGCTCGAAACGCACGATCCCGAGCGGCCGACGGTCGCGATCTGGTTCTACGAGTCCCACTGGACACACGAGAACACTCGATACGTGGATGCACAGGTCCGTGCACTCGAGAAGCAGGGCGCGAACGCCCTCCCGATTTTCTGTAATCCGGCGACCGATACCGACGAGCAGGAGGACGCCGAGTGGGTCACCGACAACTGGCTCATCGAGGGCGAGGCGTCGGCGACGCCTCGAGAGGGCGGTGACACCGCCGACGGCGAGCCGATCGTCGACGCCGTGCTCTCTTCCTTTATGTTCTCGCTGTCGATGGACGAGCGCGGACGCAGTGCAAGCGACGAGGGCCAGTCCGCGGAGGACGTCTTCCTCGACCGGCTTGGCGTCCCCGTTCTCCAGACGATCACGACGATGCGTTCGCGGTCGCGCTACCGGTCCAGTGACACGGGCGTGATGGGCTTCGAACTCGCCCTGTCCGTGGCGCTGCCGGAGTTCGACGGCAACGTCATCACCCACCCCATCTCGGGCAAGGAGCGCACCGACGACGAAGCCGACATCGGCTCCGCGCCGAAACACCACTTCCCGATCGATGACCGCATCGATCACGCGGCCCGGCTTGCGGTCAACTGGGCCGAACTGCGACACACCCCGAACGAGGACAAACGGATCGCCGTCGTCCTCCACAACTACCCGCCCAGCGACGACGGGATCGGCACCGCGTTCGGTCTCGACAGCCCCGAATCGACCGTGAACCTGCTCGAGGAACTCGACGAGCGCGGGTACGACCTCGGCGGCGCGACCCCCGACGACGGGCAGTCGCTCGTCGAGACGCTCACCTCACAACTGACCCTCGAGGACCGGTGGGTCGCGCCAGAGGACGTCCGTGACCGCTCCGTCGATGTCGTCTCCGCCGATACCTACGCCGAGTGGTTCGCCGAGGCCGACGACGGGTTCCGGGAGAACGTCATCGAGGAGTGGGGCGACGTTCCCGACCGGCCCTTCGCCATTCCGGGCATCGAGTTCGGCAACGTGCTCGTCACCGTCCAGCCCCCGCGCGGATTCGGGATGGACCCCTCGAAAGTCTACCACGATTCGGATCTGCAGCCGCCACACGACTACTACGCCTTCTACGGCTGGCTCCGGAACACGTTCGAGGCTGACGCCGTGGTCCACCTCGGCACCCACGGCAGCCTCGAGTGGCTCCCCGGCAAGACCGTCGGGCTCGACGGCAAGAGCGCCCCCGACCAGTTGGTCGACGACATCCCGAACGTCTACCCCTACATCGTGAACAACCCCGGCGAGGGGACGCAGGCCAAGCGCCGGTCCTACGCCGCCATCGTCGACTACCTCACGCCGGTCATGCGGTCGGCCGGCACCTACGACGAACTCTCGGAACTCGAGGAACTGGCCAACCAGTACCGCGAGGCCGGAATGGAGGACGCCCGCGCCGACGACGGCGAGGGTCTCGAGACGCTCATCCGCGAGACGGTCGACGAGATGGATCTCGCGGTCGAGTTGGGCGTCGCGGGCACCATCGACGAGAAGGCCGACGTCCGCGGCCCCGACGAGGCCGGCTCGACCCTCGCCGAAGGCGAGGTCGACGGCGACGAGGTCGACATCGACGAACTCGTCGAGCGGATTCACGAGTACCTCACCGACGTCAAGACGACCCAGATTCGGCTGGGACTTCACACGATGTCCGAGCCGCCGGCCGACGATCGACTCGTCGAGTACCTCGTTGCCCTCACACGCCTCGAGAACCCCGGCGCGCCGAGCCTGCGCGAGAGCGTCGCCGGCGTGCTCGGGGTCGACTACGAGACGATGCTCGACGCGCCCGGCGAGTACGACGAGGCGCTGGGCATGACCTACGCCGAGGCCGCCGACGTGGTCCACGAGACGAGCATCGACCTCGTGGAAACCCTCGCGGAGCACGGCTTCGACGTCCCGGAATCGGAGCGCGAAGCGGGACCGGACGACGAGGTCAACATGAACCTGCTCGTCGTCGATCTCGAGACGATCGGCGACGCGCGAGCGAAATCGGGCGCTCACGACGACCTGCGGGAGGTGCTGGCCTACATCTGCGAGGAGGCCCAGCCCCGCGTGCAGGGTGCCGAAGACGAGATTCCCAGAACCGCTGACGCCCTCTCCGGCGAGTACGTCCCGCCCGGGGGGTCGGGCGCGCCGACCCGCGGCGGCGTCGACCTGCTGCCGACGGCCCGCAATTTCTACACGCTCGATCCGCGGAAGGTGCCCGCAAAACCCGCGTGGCAGGTCGGCCGTGAGGTCGCTGCGGGCGTCCTCGAGCGCCACCACGCCGAAAACGGCGAGTATCCCGAGGAGATCGGCGTGGTCGCGTGGGGCACCCCGACGGTCCGCACTCGCGGCGAAACCATCGCGCAGGTGCTTGCCATGATGGGCGTCGAACCCCAGTGGACCGACGCCGGCCGCATCGACGACGTCGAGCCGATCCCGCTCGAGGAACTCGACAGACCCCGAATCGACGTGACCACGCGCGTTTCGGGGCTGTTCCGCGACGCCTTCCCGGCCGCGGCGGGCGTCATCCACGACGCCGTCGACGCGGTCGTCGACCTCGACGAACCCCACGAGATGAACTACGTCAAGAAGCACGTCGAAGAGGACGCCGAGGAACTGCAGGCCGACGAGGGGCTCGACGAGTCCGACGCCCGCAAGGCCGCCAAACACCGCGTCTTCACGACCAGACCCGGCGGCTACGGCGCTGGAACGAACAAGGCCGTCGACGAGGGCAACTGGGACGACCGCTCCGATCTCGCCTCGGTCTACGTCCAGTGGGGCGGCTACGCCATGGGATCGCGCGGCCGCGTCTCCGACGCACACGACGCGTTCGAACGACGGCTCTCGAGCGTCGACGCCACCGTGAAGGTCGAGGACACGATGGAACAGGACGAGTTCGACTCCTCGGACTGGTACGCCTTCCACGGCGGGTTCATCTCCGCGGTATCGGAAATTTCGGGTGAGGAGCCCGCGTCTTACGTCGGCGACTCCTCGGACCCCGACAACGTCTCGGTCTACACGAACGAGGAGAAGGTCCGCAAGGCGATGCGTGCCCGCGTGCTGAACCCCGACTGGCTCGAGTCCATGGAGGACCACGGCTACAAGGGAGCCGGCGACCTCTCGACGACCGTCGACGTGACGCTTGGCTGGGACGCCACCACGGGCGTCGTTTCGGATACGCTCTGGGAGGAAGTCGCCGAAAAGTACGCCTTCGACGAGGACCGTCAGGACTGGCTGCGCGACGTCAACCCGTGGGCGCTCGAGTCCATCACGGACACCTTGCTCGAGGCGATCGACCGGGACCTCTGGGATGCCGACGACGAGACGGCCGACCGCCTGCGGGATCTGAACCTCGAAGTCGAGGGCGATCTCGAGGCCCGGACGACGAACGAGGCCGTCGGGACGGAGGTATCGACCGATGATTAGCGAACCGGTTCGGCCGACGATCGATACGGGCGGCACGGAGAGTGAGACACGATGAGCGACAGTCAGGACTACGACGAGGAGTACGCCGATCTCGGAGCGACGACGCGGAACGCGATGGATATCGCCGAGACGAGCATGGACATCGTCAGGCAGTTCGTGCCCGACGAGACGCTGGCCGACCGGATCCGCCAGAAATCGGTCCACTCGATGGGCGACATCGAGTTCCAACAGCTGATCCGGTTTACTGGAACCGACGAAATCGGCGACGACGAGGATGCGCCGGTCCGTGCCGGCGCGCGGGCCGTGCTCGACGAGGCCGACATCTTCACCGACATCACGATGGTGAAAGCCGGCGTCACGGGCCGGGGCCACGACTGTGCGGTCTCGAAGGCCATCGGTCGTGGCAAGGACCTCGCCGCCGAGACCGGGATGACCCGAACCGCCGCGGCGATGCTCGAACTCGACAAGGAGGACGCCTTCGATGAGGCGGTCGTCACGATCGGGAACGCGCCGACGGCCGCGCTGGCGCTTGCGGACTGCATCGAGCAGGGGACCCGGCCGGCGGTCGTCGTCGCGAACCCGGTCGGCTTCGTCAAGGCCGAGGAGAGCCGCAAGCGGATCCGCGAGGTCAGCGAGGAGTTCGGTGTGCCGGCGATCACCCACGTCGGCCGCCGGGGCGGCAGCGGCCTCGCCGCCGCGCTGACGAACGAACTGATCCACGTCGCGAAGGACGTCCGGACCGACGAAATCGACCTCGAGCTCGACGCCGAGACGCGGGCCGCGGACGGCCGGAACCGATGAGCGGCGAGTACGACCTCGACGCGGGACCGGATCCGGCGACGTTCGCCGCGGACGCTACAGAACCCGCCATCGACGACGCGGCTGACGACCCGGTCTACGTCGTCGGCATCGGCCCCGGAAACCGAGAGTATCTCACGCCCCGCGGCGAGCGCGCAATCCGCGAGGCCGACGTGGTCGTCGGCTTCACCACGGTCGTCGACTTCGTCGCGGACCTGACCGACGCCGATTTGCTGACCTGTGGCTACAAGGACGAGGCCGACGCGCTCGAGGCGTTCGGCGAACGCGTCGCCGCCGGCGAATCCGGGACCGCGGTCGCGATGGGCGACCCCAACCACTCGGGCTACCAGTTCGTCGGGAAAGTACAGGACGCGGTCGAACGCGAGGGCGCGGATCGTCCGGTACGGATCGTTCCGGGCATCTCCTCGCTCCAGCTCGCCGCCAGCCGCGCCCGGACCCCGATGGAGGATACCGAGTTCGTCACGCTGCACAAAAGCGGCGACATCGAGGGCGACATGGACCGCCTCGCGACGGCCGTCACGGCCGACGAACGGCATCTGCTCGTGCTGCCGCGGCCCTACGACCGGATGCCCGGCGACATCGCGGCGTTTCTGCTCGAGCGGGGAGCCGAGCCGGCGCTCGAGGCGCTCGTCTGTGAGAAACTGACCCACGAGGACGAGGCGATCCATCGGTTCACGCTGGCCGAGTTGGCCGAGCACGCCGGCGGGACCGGACGGGACGAGACGCCGTTTTCGGATCTGGTCGTGCTCGCGGTTCGACGCTCAGTATCGTAATCGGCGGCTCGATCCGCGAACGGTCCGCCGAAGGTGACACCGACGGCTCTCCCGCGATTCACTCGGCAACGTCGCCGGCGATAACGTACTGCTCGTAGTCCGGCTGCTCGCCCCACAACACCGCATCCATCAGCGGCTCGTACTCGACGTCCTCGAGTCCCGCCTGCCTGAGAACGCCTGCTAACTCCTCGGGCGGGCGGCCCTGATACAGCGGCAGGTCGTCGTGGATCTCCCGGTAGCCGTCGAACGGTTCCGAGAAGTCCCAGTGGCCTTCGATCAGGACGATGCGACCCTCCGGGCGGACGACGCGGGTCCAGTCTCGGATCGCGGCCGAGGGGTTCGGCAGCGTCCAGACGAGGTGTCGCGCCGTCACCAGATCGTACGTGTTCGCCGGGTCCGGGATCGATTCCGCGTCCCCGGTTCGGAACTCGACCGTGCCGTTCGTCTCCCGGGCCTTCTGCCGGGCGCGGTCGAGCATGCCGTCGGACAGATCGATCCCCGTCACCTCGTGGCCGATGGCGGCCAACAGCAGCGAGACGACGCCCGTCCCACAGCCGACGTCGAGAACCCGTCGCGGCGGCTCGCCGGTCCACTCGCGGAGAACCGACAGCCACGCGTCGCGTTGCTCCTCGCTGCGAAT
Organism: Halopiger djelfimassiliensis; assembly: GCF_000455365.1. Lineage (GTDB taxonomy): Archaea > Halobacteriota > Halobacteria > Halobacteriales > Natrialbaceae > Halopiger_B > Halopiger_B djelfimassiliensis. The sequence continues at coordinate 732,738 of NZ_HG315686.1, read as the reverse complement.
GCCGTGGGCGCTGTCCCCGTCGTACGAATCCGCCCGCCCGTCCCAGTACTGCTGGACGACCTCCTTGACCGCCTCGTCGTCCGTACTGGGCGCTGTCACGGTCGTTCACTCCCCGCCCGGATGGTAAAACAACGGTCGAGCGAACAGTGGCGACTCGTCGACGCGTGCCGACTCGAGTCCGACATCGCTTGCATGTTCGTGATCGGTCGCCCGTTCGTTCCCTCGATGAAAAAGCCTCCCGAGTCGCGCCGTCGGATGGGTCGTTACCCGTCCCGTTCGTACTCCCTGAGCACCGACGAGACGGTGTTTTCGACTTCCTCGAGCGCGACGGCGTTTGTCTTCCTGAGGTCCCCGTTCCGGCGTGCCGCGCTCAGGTGCCCCAGCGCCTCCCGAAGATGCCGTTCGGTGTCGAGTTCGTCGTCCATGGTTCGAGGGAACGGTTATAACCGACTCGAGCGGTTAAGTTCGTCGGTAAGCTCGATCACTCGAGCGCGGCCCGGATCGCCGCCCGCCGTTCGGCGAAGGTCGCGTCGTCGAGCACCGGCGTCGCCGATCCGCGGTCGATATCCACGGCTTCCTCGAGATCGATCCAGGCGCGACACCCGCGGTAGCTGGCCCGTTCCGCGATGAGTCGGGGCGATTCGAGGGCGGCGACACGGAGCAACAGGACCCGCAGTTCGTCGTCGGGGTCGTACTTGTCGCGCAGGCCGTCTGGCGTGTAGACGTAGTGGCGTGCCAGCGACTCGAGGTCGGCACTCGAGACGGTGTACTCCTCGCGGACGTCGGCGACGGCCCGAACCGGGACGCCGGCGTCCGGTTTGGCGTTCGAACGATGGTAGTAGTCCTCGTACCGGGACTGATACCGGGACGGGTCCTGATGGCTGTATGCCGGATAGAGGACGAAACGCCCGTCTATCGTTCCCGGGTCGAGCGTCGGATGGCGAACGAGGACGGTCTGTGTGCCGTCGATCAGGGCGTTGACGACGCCGGCCCGTTCTTTCAGCGCCGGAATCGCCTCGGCTGTCGTCGCGTCGCTCATTGCTTTCACTCCACTGAACGCGAACGATCTCCAATTCGGTTTCGGTCCTTCGGGGAGGCGCTCGATCGGATCACCGACGGATTCAAGTTCGGGTATGCGAACGCACGGACAATGACGAACGGATTCGTCCTCGGCGGCGTCAGCTCCGGCGTCGGCAAGACGGTCGCGACGCTCGCCATCGTTCAGGCGCTCGAGGACGCCGGCTACGAGGTCCAGCCGGCCAAGGCGGGGCCGGACTTCATCGATCCGAGCCACCACGCAGCGATCGCCGGTCGCCCGTCACGCACCCTCGATCTCTGGCTGGAGGGCGAGGACGGCCTCCGGCGAAACTACCATCGCGGCGAGGGCGATCTCTGCGTCGTCGAGGGCGTGATGGGGCTGTACGACGGCGACGGCTCGAGCACGGCGATGGTCGCCGAAGCCCTCGATCTTCCGGTCGTCCTCGTCGTCGACGCGAAGGCGGGGATGGAAAGCGTCGCCGCGACGGCCCTCGGGTTTCGGGAGTACGCCGACGCGGTCGGCCGCGATATCGAGGTCGCCGGGATCGTCGCCCAGCGTGCCCACGGCGGCCGCCACGAGGAGGGCATCCGCGACGCTTTGCCCGACGATCTCGAGTATTTCGGCCGGATCCCGCCGAACGGCGACCTCGAAATTCCGGATCGGCATCTCGGCCTCGAGATGGGCGAGGAGACGACGCTGCCGAGGGACGCGCTGCGGGAAGCCGCCGGGTCGCTCGAAGTTGAACGGCTGGCCGACGTGGCACGGGAGCCGCCAGCGCCCGACGATGCCGTCGGGGTAGCCGAAGCGGTCGACGCCACCGTCGCCGTCGCCAGCGACGCCGCGTTCTGTTTTCGATACCCGGCGACGATCGAGCGGTTCCGCGAGCGCGCCACTGTCGTGACGTTCTCGCCGGTCGCTGGCGATCCGGTGCCGGACTGTGACGGCGTCTACCTCCCCGGCGGCTATCCCGAACTCCACGCCCCGAAACTCGGGTCGTCCGACACCCTCGGGGAACTCGGGCGACTCGCAAGCGAAGGACTCCCGGTCCTCGGGGAGTGTGGCGGCCTGATGGCGATGAGCCGCTCGCTGACGACCGCCGAGGGGGAGACGAGCGAGATGGCCGGAATCCTGCCGGCGGACGTGACGATGCACGATCGGTATCAGGCGCTCGATCACGTCGAACTCAAGGTGACCGACGACACGCTGACCGCTGACGCCGGCCGGACGATTCGCGGCCACGAGTTCCACTACTCGAGCGCCGACGTCGACGACGATGCCCGCTTTGCGTTCGAAACCGTTCGGGGCGACGGGATCGACGGCGACCACGACGGCCTCACCGCGTACGAATCGCTTGGAACCTACGTCCACGTCCATCCGGAAAGCGGGGCGTTCGATCGGTTCCTCGAAGCAATATCCCCCTGACTGGACGATCGCCCCTCGTACCTTGTCGTTTACTTGTGCCCACACGATATGATAGCTGTGGTAGATACAACGCCGATCAGCGTCATCCTGCCGACGACGGGATGGAACGACGCCTGCGAGGAGATCGCCGACCAACTCCGTCCGGCGGACGAACTCCTCGTGGTCTGTGATACGGCGCTCGAGCCGGTCGCCGATCGCATCGACGACCATTCCGACAACGTCAGGCTGGTGGTCGCGGGCGAACCCGAGGGGTGTTCCGGCAAGGCGAACGCGATCGCCGCCGGGATGGAGGCGGCCGAACACGATCGACTCGTCTGGACCGACGACGACTTTCACCATCCGCCGGACTGGCTCGAGGGCCTCCGGACCGACTACGACCGACGTGGGCCGACCACCGAGGTGCCGGTCTTCGCCGGTCAGGATCCGCTCGCAATGGTGCTCGAACCGACACACGTCGTCAGCGGGACGCTCGCCGTTTACTTCGCGGGGGTTCCGTGGGGCGGCTCCGTCGTTTTCGAACGCGACGATATCGACGAAGCGGCGTTTCTCGAGGACCTTCGCCGGACGGTGAGCGACGACGGCCTTCTCATGGAATACACCGACGTCACAGCCGTCAAACGGACACGAAGCGTCGAGATCGGGGGTTCGGTTCGCGAGACGCTCGAGAACCAGGTCCGGTTTACACAGATCGTCCGTCGACACGACCCGACGGCGTTCGTCGCGCAGGTCGTCGTCGGGGCGGTGCTCGCTCTCGGATGCGTGCTGTTCCCGATCCCTGCGTTGGCGCTGGTGACGGTGGCCATGGCCGGCGTGTACGCCGCGTTCGGCATTCGCCGGTGGACGTTCCTCGCGGCGTACCCGGCGGTGTTGGCGGCGATACCGCTTTTGCTGTACGGACTGGTTCGGCGCTCGTTCGTCTGGGGCGGGCGGCGCTATCGCTGGCACGACAAGTTCGACGTGACCGTCGAGTCCGAGTAGCGACGACTCCGAGAGCGACGCGTTCGATCCTGACCCGCTAGGCAACCCCAGTTGTCCTACCCCAAACAAAATTGTTTTAGGGGCGGCCGCTGTTCCACCCGGTGATGCCACCCATCGCGCTGCCACACGACGCGAAGGCCGGGCCGACCAAGTCGGAGGTCCGGGCCGTCGTCCGATCGAAGCTCGCGCTCTCCGCGGACGACCACTTCGCGGAGGTCGGCTCCTGTACCGGGGCCGTCACGATCGAGGCCGCCCAGCGAGCGGGTCGGGTAACTGCCATCGAGCGAAAGGCCGAGCGGCTCGAGACGACCGAGAAGAACCTCGCGGCCAACGAGGACTCGATCCGGGCGGCTGTCGAGCTTCGGAACGCGGAAGCGCCCGAGGGGCTGCCGGACGACGCCGATGCGCTCTTTCTCGGCGGCAGCCGGAACTTCGAGGCCGTCCTCGATCACGCCGTCGAGACCGAAATCGATCGGATCGTGATGAACGTCTCGCGGCTCGAGGTCGCCGGCAAGGCGACCGAGGCCTTCCGCGAACGCGGGCTTCTCGAGGAGGTCGTCCAGTTTCAGGTGAGCCACGGCTACGAACTCGCCGGCGCGACGAGTTTCGATTCGGACAATCCGGTCTACATGCTGGTCGGGAGCGCAACGCCGGATGCGAACGACGGCGGGGACGGGGAAACGGTCGCCGCCGACGGCGGCCCGACGCGGACCGGGGGTGTCGAGCGGTGACCCTCTACGGCGTCGGGCTCGGTCCCGGCGAGGCGGACCTCGTGACGGTACGCGGGAAGGGCGTTCTCGAGTCGGCCGACGTGGTCTACTCGCCCGGGCGGCTGTCCCGGACGGTCGCGCTCGAGCACGTCGACGAATCGAAGATCGGCGACCTCGATTTCCCGATGACGAAAGACGAGGAGAAGCTGCGGCGGGCGTGGAAGGACGCCGCCGCGGAGGTCGCCCCGAAAGCCCGCGAGGGCGATGTCGCCTTCGTCACGCTCGGCGATCCGAACGTCTACTCGACGTTCGGTCACCTGCGGCGGACGATCGCCGCCTTCCATCCCGACGTGGATCTCGAGATCGTTCCCGGCGTCAGCGCCGTCACGGCCTTTGCGACCGCGATGGGCGTCGAGATCGAGGCCGGGGCCGGTCTCTCGCTGTGCGAGGCAGCAAACGGTGCAAGCCCTACCGGACCGGACCGGATGATCCTCTTCAAAGTCACCGACGCGCCGGCGACCCACGAGGGGCTGGTCGAGGCCGGGTACGAGGTCACCTACGGCCGCCGGCTGTTCATGGAACAGGGCGAGACGATCGTCACGGACGATCCCGCGACAATCGCCGAGCGCGACTACTACACGCTCGCCTACGCCGAGAAGGAGTCGCTCGAGACCGAGCCGGCGACGGCCGCCTTCGAGACCGACTCGGACGACGGCAACGCGACAAGCGACGAACCCGTCGCGGACGGCGGGCGGACGACCGAACTCGACCGTGCCGAGGGCTGTGAGGGCGGCGACTGTGGAGGACACCAATGACTGACGACGCCGAACCCGCCGCCGACGGCGGCGAGCCACAGGACGCAATCGATGCACAGGGAACGCGCCGCCGCGAGGAACTCGACGAGCGGGTCTTCGAGTACAGCGCCGGCGACGAACAGGAGGGGATCCCCTTCGTCGGTGCCGGCCCCGGTAACCCACGGCTGTTGACCGTCGCCGGCAAGGAACTGCTCGAGGAGGCCGACCTCGTGGTCCACGCGGGGTCGCTCGTCAACAGCGAACTCCTCGAGGCGTACTGTGGCCACGCCGAACTCGTCAACTCCGTCGGCAAGGACCTCGAGGAATTGATCCCGCTGATGCGGGACGCCTACGAGGACGGCCGGACCGTCGTCCGCCTTCACAGCGGCGACCCCGCGATCTACGGCGCGGCACTCGAGCAGATGGACGCGCTCGAACACGAGGGCGTCCCGACGTACTTCGTGCCCGGCGTCACGTCCGCGTTCGCGGCCAGCGCGACGCTGCGGACGCAACTGACGCTCAACGAGGTCTCGAACCACGTCGCCTTTACCCGCCCGCAGGGCAAGACCCTCGACCCCGAGGAGGACCACATCTCCGAGTTCGTCGCAATGGGCGACGTGACGACCTGTATCTACCTCGGGACCCACGCCGTCCGTGAGACGATGGACCGGTTACTCGAGGACGGCCACGATCCCGAGACGCCGGTCGCGGTGATCTACCACGCCTCCTGGCCGGACGAGGACGTGATCGTCGGCTCGATCGGGACGATCGCCGACCAGGTCGAGGCGGCCGGCTACCGCGCCTCGGCGCTGGTCGTCATCGGCGACGCCGTGACCGGCGCGGGCTACGAGCGCTCCTATCTCTACGGCGACTGGGCGAATCGAGGTGCGGAGGGAGAGGGTACGTCGGACTAACTAAAGCCGTGGAACGGGCGCAAGGCGCGTCCAGTCGATGATCGCCTCGGGGTCGTGATACCGTTGATAGATTCCGCCGCGCTCGTACTCGGCGGTGAACGAGGCGATACCGGGGCCTCGAACACGGAGATCCCGCGGCGGAGCCAGCCCCATGCCGACGTAACAGTCCCGAAGCTGGCACCGGAGGTGATCGACGACACGCCGCTGAAACGCCGCGATCGACGGGGCGGGGCCGTCGGGAGCCGGCAGTTGGAGACGGGCGGCGAGGGGCGTGCTGTCGGTTTCCGTTCCCGCACCGTATTCGACTCGCGTCGTCCCGTCGGTTTGCCAGTGAACCCGAACCGAGGACGTGCCGTCGACGAATTCGGGTCGATCCAGTCGTTCGCTCGGACGCCGATCTTCCGGGGCAGGTGATCGACCGAGCGCCGCATCGAGTCGGGCGAAGAGGTCACGATCATCCCGATCGGGCTGCTCGTCCATCGATCGTCGAAGCGCGCCGAGTGCCTCGAGTTCGATCAGCACGTCCAGAAGCGGCCGAAGCCGACCGTCGTCGACGGTCAGGGAGACGTCCTGTTCGATTAGTTGACAGGTAGCATCCGGTGCGCCTGCGGGCGGCTCGACCGGGTACTCCCCGTTATCGGCGACGGCCGTCTGTTGGCGGTGGACGGCTTCGAACTGGGATTCGAACGTCTCGAGTGACATCGCGCCGACGACGAGCGCGGTCGCGGCGATCCGCTCCGGATACGCGATTCTGTCGCTGGATCCATAGGGAGAAAGCGTGTCGTACCCGAATTTCCGAAACACGTAGTACTTCCCGAACCGTGACGCGTGTGCGTACCGTTCGTGTTCTACCGGCGTACGTTCCTCCGGAGTATCCGAATACGCGTTACAGCGGTGGCTCCGTTGCGTTCCATCCCGTTCGATGACGAGTCGGTGTTCGTTTCCACCGTTATCGATTACGGCGAGTTCGACGACGCGTTCGGTTTCGGACTGGATCGTGGCTTTCATTGTAGATCGGGATGGTTGAACGGGCTGAAACGGACGATCACTTCGGTTTTCGTCCGTCGGAGTCGCGTGTCATTACTCGAGAGTGATCGCTGATAAAATTCACGGGTATCGGACGAATTATATCCGCTGGACTCGAGTCGCTACCCGGTGCGTCGGCGTCCGCTGTCACGCGGTTATCGTCGCCTTTCTTCTCTCGGGGTTCATCGAATATTTTATATGAAGGGGAGACCGTGTCTATATGTACTCGATTTGCCATGACTCGGGACGCGGACTACAACAGAGACGGCAGGGGGCTCTCCCAGTTCGAGAAGAACCGGTTTTTCAAGGGGAAGTTAATGACCCCTCGCGACATGGAGGCCGAGCAGACGTACCATGCCGACCGTCTGCAGACGCTCAATCGGTTCATCGACGGTGCGGGTATCGTGTACGGGCTCGACGTGCAATCCATCACCGAGACCGAAGACGGCATCGACGTGACCATAAATTCCGGTCTCGCACTCGATGAGTGTGGCCGCCCGATCGTCGTCGATCAAGTGACGACGAAAACGTTGCCGGCTCCGTCGGGCGACGAACTACACCTGTTCATTCAGTACAGCGAGATCGCTGTCGAAACCGTTCCGGTCCCCGATACCGACGGGGCGATCGACGAGGAGGCGGTGCCGAGCCGCGACGTCGAAGTCTTCGAACTGACCCACCGCGAAGAGCCGCCGGCGGACCCGACGGCGATACCGGATCTCGATCTCTCGGATCTCGATTTCGATGACGCGGATCCGCGGACCATCGCCAGAACGATCGCCGAGCGATACCACGAGCGGCATCGATCCGGGACGGCAGACGGGGCAGATCCGGCCGTCTATCTGGGTGCGTTCGAACGAACGCCGGCTGGCTCCTGGGAACCGGCATCGGATGGCACGGGCCAGTCCTACGTATACGACCACGATATGTTGTTTACGGCGCTGGTCCATCACCTCGCCGACACCGACAACCCACACCGGACGCCGGTACAGGAACAGGACAAGGAGCGGCCGGACGACCTGGACGGAATCGTCAGGCGGCTCGACGCGATGGAAGGGACGGTCGAAAATCTGGAACGTGAGCGTGACATGTTGGCCCAATACGTTCTCCGAAAGACGATCAAAGATCGCGTGCGCTTTTTCGAGACGTTGAGCGAACGACTCGAACCGTACTCCGGCGAAGGTGCCCGACTCGCCCGCGAAATCGCCGAAGTATCCCGTGATGGGCTCGATGCGACCCCCGACCGAGAGGAGGCGTACCGCCGTCACCTCTCGACGCTCATGGATCGACTGATCCAACTCGGCGAACCCCTCGAACAGGTCGTTACAGAGGAAAGCCTCGAGCGGTACCTGAAGTCGGTTTCGCGACTCCAGTCGACCATCGAGTCCGACGAACCTCTGCTCGAACTGGTCGACGCGCACGATCAGGTGTGTGAAGCTGCCGACTCTCTTGACGTCCTCGTCGACGTCGTCCCCGAGGCCTGAAGTGAACCGTCGAGACTGACGGCACTTCTCCATTCTCCGTACGCTCGATTACATACACCGAAACACGAACCGGCTTCTCGGGCCATCTGTCGGGCGATTATGACGGTATCGATGAATTGTATATTGATCAAAAAGATTTATATTATAACAATCTGAAAATCGTATATCATAGCACGATAAGTGGGAGGAAAAATAAATGCCAGAATACCAATCCCCAGGCGTATACGTTGAAGAGGTCAGCGGCGGCAGCAAGTCCGTCGAAGGAGTCAGCACCAGCACGGCCGGATTCCTCGGCCAGACACACCGCGGGCCAGTGGAACCGCGGCTCGTCACGAGTTACACGGAATTCGAACGGCTGTACGGGTCGAGTCCGAAACACTCGCACCTCGACGTCGCCGTCGACGGGTTCTTCAAAAACGGCGGGAGCCGCTGTTACATCGGCCGCGTCACCGCAGCGGACCCGGAAGACACTGCGACGACGACGCTCGTCGACGACAACAAAAACGAAGTTCTCGAGGTCGAAGCGAACGGACCGGGCGAGTGGGGCAACTCCGTCGCCGTCGTCGTCCGTGACGGCCAGCGCCCCGATCAGTTCGATATGGTCGTCCGGTACTGGTCGTGTGATCTCGAAGAAGTGAGCCAGCCCGGCTCCGATCGACCGGACCCGGCTCCCGACGTCGAGGAGGTCTTCGACGGGCTTTCGACCGATCCGCAGTCGAGTCAGTTCTACGAGAAGCAAGTCACCAACTCGGTGCTCGTCGACGTCGAGTACCTCGAGGACGGGCGTCCCGTCAACGGGCTCACGTGGCTAACCCGCGGCAGTCCGTCGGCGTATTCGGACGGCGGAGTCGTCGAGACCGACGAAAAGACCGTCGTACACATCCCGGAAGACCTCGAGGAGATGAACTACGGTGACCTTCGGGGGCTCGCGAAGCCCTTCGAGACCGAAGGGAATCCCTCCAAAGACGACCTCATCGAGGATCTCAAGGAGATCCGTTCCGGGGAGCGCGAGGTCGACGTCGAGGTCGTTGCGGCAGAACCGGAGAAGCCCGACGCGGAAGGCGAAGTCACGCTGAGCGACTACGAAGGGACCGACAAGCCCGGCCTCCGAACCGGCCTGGCCGGCTTCGAGGCGCTCGACGACATTTCGATCGTCTGTGCCCCCGATGAAAACGACGTCACCGGTCTGACGGACGCGATCGTCGCCCACTGTGAGAACATGGGCGAGCGGTTCGCGATCCTGCAGGCCCCCCAGAACCCCGGCCCGGTCTCGGAGATGGAAACGCCCGTCGATTCGACGTACGCCGCGTACTATTACCCGTGGCTCACCGTCCTCGATCCCGTCACGAACCGTGAGAAACTTTCCCCACCGGGCGGGCACATCGCCGGCATCTACGCTCGAAGCGATGCCGAGCACGGCGTCCACAAGGCACCTGCGAACGAGGTCGTTCGCGGTATCGTCGGCCTCCAACACGAGGTCACCAAAGGCGAACAGGACGTCCTCAACCCCAAGGGGATCAACTGTATCCGCAGCTTCCAGGGACGCGGCATCCGCGTCTGGGGTGCCAGAACCACGTCCAGCGATCCCGAATGGAAGTACCTCAACGTCCGACGGCTGTTCCTGTTCATCGAACAGTCCATCGACGAGGGGACACAGTGGGCAGTCTTCGAACCCAACGACAAGGACCTCTGGGCGCGTATTCGGCAGTCGGCCGAAAACTTCCTGACTACCGTCTGGCGCGAGGGCGGCCTGCAGGGCTCGACAGCCGACGAGGCGTTCTACGTCCGCTGTGGTGAGGAAACGATGACACAAGACGACATCGATAACGGCCGCCTCATCGTCGAGATCGGCATCGCACCGGTCAAACCGGCCGAGTTCGTCATCTTCCGAATCAGTCAGGACACGGAAGAAGCCTAACGTCCTGACTGAAATGTCGCTCATATCGTAGCAACAGTAACTATAACCGATTTCCGACAAAAATAACGATCCAACAATGCCAGAACACGGACCACTTCCGAGCACGGAGTTTGCCGTCGAGCTCGACGGCGTAAACATTCCCGGCTTCCTCGAGGTCAAACTTCCGACCCAGGAAACTGATCAGCAGGACTACCGCGAAGGTGCTGACCCGAAGCACTCGCGGAAACTTTTCGGCGACGTCAAATATTCGCCGCTAGTACTGGCCCGCGGGGCCGAAGAGGCCAACGAAAACCTCGATAAGTGGCGAAAGGCCGTCACACAGGGCAACCACGACGAGGCGAGAAAGAACATCGCAGTCATCATAAAGAACAAGTCTGGCGAATCAGCACTTCGATACGAGTTCACGAACGCGTGGATCCGCAAGTACGAACCGCCGACGCTCAACGCGCAGGCAAGCGGCAGTTCGGAGGCGATCGCCGTCGAAACGTACACGATCGAGTTCGAAGAGATGGAACGCAAGAACGTATGACGCACTCGGATACGTCCTCGGACTCCGAGTTCACGGTCGGTCGAAACCGGTACGGTGACGGCTGGCGGATCGACGAAGAGGGCTGTCTCCACATGGGTGTTGCCACGCCGTTCGTCGAACACATCACGACAGCACACAACGGATCACAGTAGTCATGACCGGACAACCGCTTCAGACCGAGTTCGAGTTCACGCTTCCGCGAGGGTACGTCGACGAGGAAGGGACGCTTCACAAGGAGGGGCGAATGCGTCTCGCGACGGCAGCCGACGAGATCCAGCCGCTGAAAAATCAACGCGTGCAATCGAACTCGTCGTACCTCACGATCGTACTGCTCTCACGCGTCGTCACGGAACTGGGGACCCTCGAGACGATAGACGAGGAGGTCATTCAGAATCTGTTCGTCACGGACCTCGAGTACCTCCAGTCGATGTACGAGCGGGTCAACAACCGCGGTCGGAACGCCGTCGAGACGACCTGTCCGGACTGTGGTTCCGTATTCGATGTCGACGCGGAAACGGGGGCACACCTTCGTCCGGCCGACGGCGAGGACGCTACCGAGATGACGTTCGATACGATCGAACCGACGACCGACAGCCAAACCGACGGCGACATCGAGGAGGTCGAACCCGAAGCGGGAAATCGAGCCGAGTGATGCAGCGATACGATCCCGACACCCTCTTCGAGGAGGTCGCGTTCATCGCCTATCACTTCGGCTGGAGTCATGAGGAAGTTCTCGAACTCCCCCACTGGGAACGACAGCGGTGGTGCGAGGAGATCAGTGAGATCAACGAACGAATGAACGAAGCTGCCGCCCCGGATCGCGAGCCCGATCGTGGTGAGGGCGGCAGCTTCCTCGACGACGACGGTGACGGGATCGTGCTCCAGAACTCGCTGGAGGACCTCTAACGGCCGTAGACGCCACGTAAGAAAGGACGACAATGGCAGAAACACCGTACACGGGCGAAGACAACCCCTACACCCAGTACAACTTCGAGGTACAGGTCGACGGCGAATCCGTCGCCGGATTCGCCGAAGTCTCGGGGATTACCATGCAACTCGAGACGGTTCAGTATCAAGAAGGCGGCGTGAACGACCACGTTCACACGCTTCCCGGGACCTTCGCCCACGCGAACCTCGTGTTGCAACGCGGGATGACGAACGACGTCTCCTTCTGGGAGTGGATCCAGGAGGTCATGAGCGGAAACGTGACGCGAAAGAACGTCGTCGTGAAGATGCGAGACGGCTTCAACGGCCAGAGCGGCTGGGGATGGGAGTTCAAACGCGCCTACCCGACGATGTGGCGTGGCCCCGATCTCGTCAGTACCAACCAGGGCATGGCGATCGAGTCGATCGAACTGTCCTACGAGCAGTTCACGAAGATGTCCGGCCTTCCGGAGTAAGCGCCCGGGCTCGCGAGGATATGCCGAACGTAACGATGTTTCGATTTCCTGACTACGGGACGAAAACGATACTGACGGATCGCACTGGCGGTGGCCCCGACCGCGATACCGATCGAGCGGTTACGACCGGTTTCGATATCGGTACTCCGGACGGACACGCGGGGGGAGGCGTCTAATGGCTGCACCGACTGCAATTCGAGAGACGACGAACCTCCTGGTGAAACTGCTCCGACTCCGACTGGCTCGGGACAACGACGATGAGATGTTGAACGAAGAGCAAATACAGCCGGTCCCGCCGACGGCCGTCGACGACGAATCGAGGGTTCGGCTCACGATCTACCTCTTCGGCGTCTCGAAGTCCGGGTCGCTCAACACCGAAACGACCCAGATCTCCGAGAACCGGAAGGAAAAATCCCCTCTCGGGCTCGAGCTTCGCTACCTGTTGATGGCGTTTCCAAGCGGCGAAGACGGGAGGGATGGCGTGTTGGACCAACACCAGCTACTGGGTCAGGCGATGCAGACGCTCTACGACGCCGAAACGATCGAGCCCGAGGAACTCCCCGACGCGCTGGGTGACCAACGGTTGACCGTCACGCTCGAGCAACGGGACCCGACGGAGTTGACCGACCTCTGGACCACCTTTCCCGAACTCCCGCTGCATCCGTCCGCGACCTACGCGGTCCGTCCCGTCCGGATCCCCTCGACGCAGTCGACGCCGTTCGAGCGAGTCAGCGAGCGGGACGTGCAGGTGTCGAGAGGACCCGAGTCCGAGGCGGACGGAACCGACGAAGACGGCGAGAAGTCGGACACGGACGAACGCGATTCGGGTTCGTGACTGAACCACTCCGGTTCCCGATTTTCGATCCGACGCCAGTCACTCCTCGTCGGCGTCAGTGTCGGCGGCATCGTTCCCGTACGTGCGTCTGAGTTCCGCCCGCCAGTCGCGCTCGACCCCGCCGCTCTCGTAGCTGCGCCGTTTGTCCTCGTACTCCCGGAAGTCGACCTCGAAGCCGCCACCGCCGGCCTCCTGGGCGTACTGGAGCGCGAGAACGACGTGATCGAACGTAATCGAGACGTCCTCGAGACCGGCGGCCGTCCCATCCTCGAGCGGGCGGCCGTCGTGAGCGTCGGTCGCCGCAATGTAAGCGGCGTATTTGGCGATCTTTCTGATGACGGCGGGGGTCGCGGTGATCCGGCCGAGGAACTCGTAGTCGAAATCGTCGGTGTCGACGGTCGCGTCGTCGGGGAACGCGTCGCGCCAGAGCTCGCGACGGATGCGTTCTTGGGGCTTTCGGAACTCGATCGCGTGATCGATCCGGCGTTTGAACGCCGGGTCGATCCCCGCCTCCTTGTTCGTCGTCAACAGGACGATGCCGTCGAACGACTCGAGGCGCTGGAGCAGGAAGTTGATCTCGGTGTTCGCGTAGCGGTCGGTCGCGTCTTTGACCTCGGCGCGTTTACCGAAGATGGCGTCGGCCTCGTCGAACAGGAGGATCGCGTTTGAGCGTTCGGCCTCGTCGAGGAGGGCGGCCAGTCGACTCTCGGTCTCGCCGACGTACTTGTTGAGCACCTGCGAGAGATCAACGCGATAGAGGTCAAGCCCGGTTTCGTTGGCGATAATCTCGGCGGCCATAGTCTTCCCGGTGCCGGGCTGGCCGTAGAACAGCGCGACGACGCCGTCGCCGCGGTCGCCTGGTTCGCCAAAGCCCCACTCGCTTGTGACCGGGCCGCGGTACTGGAGGTGTCCCGCGAGTTCCTCGAGGTGGGTCTTCGTTTTGGCGTTGAGGTAGATGTCCTCCCACGAGTAACCCGGCTCGAGGGGGTCCGCGAGCGCTTCGAGGTTACTCGCCGAGTAGCGCTTGCACGCTTCGTAGCAGTGCTCGCGGGTAAGTGCGCCGTCGACGGGGGCAAACAGGTCGTCGTCGAGATCGATATCCGCCTTCTCGTCGCGGTCGGCCGGCACCAGTTCGTCGGCGTCCGCGTCGGTGCGACGGAGGTATCGGGCGGTTTCGATCGCCCGGCGGATGTCCCGCTGTGGGAGCCGAAAGTTCGTCGCGAGGGTCGTGGCGAGGGACTCCGCGGCGAACTCCTCGCGGTACTCCTCCCAGACCGCCAGGCGCGTCTCGTAGTCGGGAAACGGGCAGCGGGCGGTTTCCACGCGGTGGTGTTCGAGGTCGACGTCGGGTTTCCAGGATTCGGTGTGGCTCAGGAAGACGTCGCCGGGGGCGTCGTCGAGGCGTTCGACGATGGCGTCGACGCTCGGCCGGTCCACGGCGGCCGTGATCTCGACCTCGCCATCGTCTTCGTCGATCGTCGGGCCGTCGTCGTGGCCGGTGACCGCCTGCAAATCCTCGAGGTGGATGGTGGCCCCTTGGAGGGCGGCTTCTCGGAGCAGACGGGTGGTGCGGCCGTCGTCCGCGAGCACGTCGGCGGCGGTGGCCCGCAGGATTGGCGTGCCGGAGTCGGTGAGCGCGCCGGGCAGGCGGTCCTTGCCCGTGCCGTCCTCGCCGGAGAGATAGAAGATCGTCGGGGCGTCTGCGGTGGTCGCGCGTTCTTCGACGGCTGCGAGCGTTTCGGCGGTGTCCCCGTCGAAGACGAGATCGGCGAGCGTGCGGTCGTGGGACTCGATGTCGACGGCGTCGGCGAGAGCGGGATCGAGAGCGTCGTCGCCCTTGAGATAGGTGACGATCCGTTCGTCAACGGTGAGCGTCTCGTAACTTCGCGGTTTGGACGGCTCGCGAGACCGTTCGAGGAGGCCGTATTCGAAAAGCGGTGACGAGGGCGAGAGCGGCGACCGGTCGTTCGTCCGTCGGTCGGCGGGTTCGAGATAGCCGAGCAGCGTTTCGAGGACGTCGATCGTCGGGAATTCGGGTTGATGCCGCCCGGAGATGGTTCCGTATGACGCCGTAATCGACCGATCGATCTCCGGCGCGAGGACGAACAACAGTACGTCGAGGTCGGACCGCGAGAGGTCGAACGCCCGTCCGAGGGTATCCAGCCGGAGATCGATGCCGGCTTCGCGAGCGTCTTCGACCTCGCCGTCGATTTCTTCGGTGAGCGTTCTGAGGTCAGTCCGGAACGATTCGTCGTCGGAAGCAACTCGGTCATCGGTACCGGCGAATGCGCGAGTGGCCGTCTCGAGGTCGACGGCCTGGCCGCCCGTCTCGTTCTCGTTCGAGGGCCGGGAATCCTCCAGTGCCCGATCGAGAACCCGATCGATGCGGGAGAACTCGGCCTGGAGGTGTTCGCCGTTGGTATCGTACATACCTTCGAATCAGTTCGGTTTCAAAAATAACGTAACGATTCACTGAGGTGGAAGATATACGAGTGTCGCTACCGCATCACGGTCATCACCGAGGTCGCTGGGTTCCGGGTAATTGTGTGGACAGAACGTGTACGTGTAGCTCGAGAGAAACAATTATGTTATGACAAGCTAGAGTAAGAGAAAATGAATCGGTCGAACGGACATCATCGATCCCGGGCCGGAGAACGGGTGGAGGGGTTGCGATGACGAAAAAACGACGCAAGCGAAAGAAACGATCGTCGGAATCGGACTCCCAACAGGCGAACACGTCGGGACGTTCGTCGCAACCGAACAGCTCGTCCCTTGCAACCACTGGGCCGATCCCCGGGGAGAGCGCTGCGGCCGAAACCGCAACGCCGCCTTCCGGTCCCATCGCCGAACATACGCTGGCCGGCAACGTGCACGGCTATCAAACTCCACGCGAGCAACAGATCCAGCGCGCCCTCGCCGGCACCGACACGACACAGGATCAGGTCCCCGATACCGTCCTCGAGGTA
>NZ_HG315686.1:682501-715768 GCF_000455365.1 Halopiger djelfimassiliensis | reverse complement strand
CGTCCGCCAGCAGACCGGCGCGGCGATCAGCATGATGCCCAAATCGGACGCTGACCTCGAGATCGACCCCGACCCGCAGTTAGAACGTGAAGCCGACGAGACCGCCGATCGTGTGATGTGCAGGGGGAAACTCGGCCTGTTCCGGATGCGCAAAACGGAAGTTCACGTCCAGCGGATGCCGGGAGAAGAACTGGTGAGCAAGGCCAAAGCGCTCGTTGAGACGGGGACGGAGAAAGTCGACGAATCGACGACCAAGAGTTACCGACTGACGAAAGACCAACTGGTGGACATGGTACAGTCGGTCGAGACGCCGAAGGGACTCACCGAGTACATCGAACATCACGATATCGACGTGGCCAGTCGCGTCCAGGACGCGGCCAGCAGCCCGGTCAAAGGCGCGACGAAAGGCTGGACCGCGGGTTCGATGCTCGGGTCCGTCGCCGGCCCGGCCGGTGCCGTTGCCGGTGGACTCGCTGGCGTACCACTCGGGGCGTTCCTCACCACCAAGTTCGGTGAGCAGACCGCCGGCAAAATCCAAAAAGTCGTACGTGAAGTACTCGGGCTACAGACCGATCAAGAGTTCGACACCGACCTCGATACTGGTGAGTTAACTGGTGATGCTCAGAGCAGGAGGGGATAAGTATGGATGCAATCATAACTGGTGAATCTGAGAGGGTTGGCCTGAGCGTCATTGACAACAACAACGTTGAGCACCTTATAGAGATGGACAGGAGGGGGGAAATAATGGGTCACGAACAAGACGGCTACCCAGACAAAGCAGAAAAACGAACACATAGCGAGGGTGAACACGTCGGTCAGGCTCGTCGGTATGCGAAATACTATGTCGATCAGGAGACGGAGTACGACACACTGCCGTGGGATCTAGACGCGAATCAGTTCGAGGCGGTCCGGCAGGCGTTGCAGGACCTCTCGGTCGAGGAGATAAAGAGATACTTCGGTGACCTCCTTTCCCAGAGTCTGAGTCACTACGCGGACGACCCGGACGTTGATATTGGGGATACCACGCGCCCGGAAGCACTTCCCGCGGAGCAGATTGGCGGCGAGGACGCGGTCATCTACAAACAGGAGATCTACCTCGACGGAGACGACCAGATCGAGGCGACATCGGGCATCGGCATCATGTACTACGTCGCCAGAGGGGAACGCAAAACGGTCTGGCGCGGTGACGCGCCGGATCGAGAACCGGACGCCCGGGTCGAACTGTTCCCGGCACCGCTGGTCGATCCGGCTCCGTTCCGGGATTATCTCGTCTATAATCTCCGGTGTCAGATCCGCGATTGCTATCTCATGATGGGGCTGGAACCGCCCGAGGAGTACCGAGTGCTCGGCCACGGCCAGTATCGGTTCACTGGGAAATACAATAGGTTTGATGTTTACCCGCCGTATTACGACTTCAGCGCGGATATCCCCGGCTATACCCACGAATTCCGCCCGGATCTCCCGATCACCTGGGACGAACTCGGGGGACTGGTCGATTCAGGGAGCGATCAGTCGCTGTACGACCAGATCAAAGACACACTGTTCAGCCGGTAACCGCGATGCTCGTCCGGCAGACACAGCAGGCGCTGGAAGAACACATGGATGACCCGCTGGGGGACGTCCGCATCTACACCGGGCCGCAGACTGCCAACGCCTGCCAAGACATCAATGCCCGGACCGTTACCGTCAGCAACCATCTCGCGTTCAACTACGCCGAATACGATCCCGAGAGCCCGGAGGGCCAGTTCCTGCTGGCACACGAGTTAGCTCACGTCCGCCAGCAGACCGGTGCGGCGATCAGCATGATGCCCCAGTCGGATGCTGACTTGGAGATCGATCCCGATCCGCAGTTAGAGCGCGAAGCCGATCGGGCTGCCGAGGAAGCACTGTCGGGTGAGGGGGCGCTGGTCGTCAATCGGACGGATGACCACGACCCGCGGTCGACGAAGAGTGCCGAATCTATGACCCATGAGGGTCGACAATATCTTCAAAACGGTAGTAATCTACGTGAGATCGGTGCTGAAAATCAGTAGGAAGTTCAGGATACGAAGCCTAACTTGGACACGCACGAAGACGACATTCAATCGCAGCCCATCTGAACAGGCCGAACCACCGCCGAACCCTCCGCCGGAAAGCGAAGCGTTCACCCGCGACGAGAGATCGTACCAGGCCGCCGACGCAACGGGACCCAACGAGCGGTGGGAATCGATCAGTCCGACTCGCGGGTCCCGAGGACGGTGTCCTCCCCGAGAGCGGCCTCGCCCATGGCGAAGGTCCGCGTCTGCAACCTGGTGTTGAGTCCGAGGAACGTGTCCCCGCGAAGCGTGAACTCGTCCTCGAGCGCGAGTACGTGCGCGTCGACGTGGGCCGGCTTTTCGGTCTCGATGATCTCCTCGACGGCCGCCCGTTGGGTATCGGATTCGAACGGGCCACAGAACAGGACGAACGAGCGATCCCCGGACAGCATCGAGGCGTACTCCTGTCTGGCCGACTCGCCGTCGGTTCGGTCGAGGTCGGCCGGATCGAGGAAGAACAGTCGGTGGCCCGTGCCGATGTCGCCGGCCGCCTGGTCGTCACCGTCGCGGGCGACACGCGATGTCGTTCCGTCCGCGGTAGTAGCCCCAGAGGTGACTGGTCGCTGGCGGTCGGTCGCTGCTCCTGCTTCGGTCGCCGGCTCGGTTCGATCCGGCGTTGCGTGGCGCAAGTAGAGTTCGAGCGTTGCCCGCAGGCCGGCTCGTGTCCCGCGTTTCGCGTACAGTTCGGGCGCGCGTGCGAGGTACTCCCGGCGGGCGCTCTCCGGCCAGTCGCGATACGCGTCGGCGGCGAGCCAGTCTTCGAGCCAGGCGAGTGACTCGCTCGGCACGCCGTGTGGATCGAAGTAGCGTCCGATGTGTTCGATTTCCGATTCGATATCGACGAACGACGTTTCGAAGACGGAGAGGAACCGTTCGAGAAACGCGGCCGACCGGTCGTTTTCCCGGTAGAGTTCGGGCAGATATCGGAGGTACGATCGACGGGGACAGTAGGCCGTCACGGAATCGATCAACGGTGCTGCGGTCGGACTACCGACGAGTTCGATGGCGACGTACAGGTATCGCCCCGTCGCGTCCCGAAGTAGGATATCCTGCGGATCGATCTCGTCGACGTGCGCCCAGTTCGATTCGACGTGGTCGACCAGCGCGTCGCCGGCGGTCCGCTGCCACGAGCGGACCTGGTCGGGCGTAAGTCGATCGCTGCGTGTCGCCACCCGATCGGCGTCCGTCGTCGCGAGTTCCCAGATCGAATCCACGTCCGCTTCGTGCAGCGTCTCGATGGCGTCCGAGTCGAGGATGGCCGTAGGAGTGTGGCCGGTCTCGGTTCCGTCGGCCGTCTCGTCGGTGTCCGTCGCATTGTCCGCGTTGTCCGACGGTCCGCCGGAATCGAACGGCAGAAGCGCCGACTCGTCGGTCGCGTAGTATCGAACGCGAACCTGGGTGCTCGCACCGGAGCGGGCGAGGTCGAGCGCCAGGCGGTGCCACTCGACGCCGTCGATACCGGAATCGTACCGGTGGACCGCCAGTCCGACGTGCCGGTCGCGATCCGGGTGACGGGCGTACTCCGTGACCTCCCGCAACGCGTAGCAGGTCCGGTCTTCGCAGCCGAGCGCGTAGAAGACCCGGCCGTCACCGGCCTCGTTCCCTGTCGATCGACTGACGAGGTGGTCACAGCCGTCCTCGAGTTCGTGGACGCGGTGGAACTCGCCGGTGTCCGGGTCTAGCTCGAACAGTCCGTGTTCGTTCCGCTCCTCGATCGTCCCGGCGAGCACGATCGTGCCCTGCGGGGCCGTGACCGCGGTCGGGACGAACGCCTCTCCGTCTGCGACGAACGCGTCCGTCGGCAGGGGGTACGTATCGTCCCGCCGCTCCCGTTCGTCCCCGAACACCCGGACGGTCGGCGCTTCGTTGACGATGTCGAGGACGTACACAAGGTCGTCCGCGACCGTGATGTCGACCGGCGACTGGAGCCGCCACTGGTCGATGCTGAGTTCGTCGTCGCCGATGCAGACGATCCGTTCGTCGCCGTCGAGCGCGTAGATCGTCCCGCCGTCGTAGGTGAGTTCGATCGGCTCGGCCGCCCGGGACCGAAGCGTTCCGGTCTCTCGTCGGAGTCGAGGAGAGACCGTCACGATCGTCCCGTCGGCGTCGTCGACGACGAACACGCGGTTTTCGCTGGCACAGACGGCGCGCGGAGACTCGATCGAGAGCTCGTCGCTGTCGAGCAGTCGCTGTCGGGTGTCGGTGGTCGGGTCGTACCGATACAGTGCTCCCGACGGGTCGAGGGTGTAGAGCAGCCCCGTCGGATCGACGGCGAGATCGACGATCGAGGTCCCGAGGCTCGATTCGCGGATCGCCGTCGTTTGCGCCAGGGAGATCCCGCCGTCGGCGACCTCGACGTTGCGTGTCGTCCACTCGGCCCAGTCGGATTCGCTCGTGGTCGTCGCGTACGAAAACTCCATGGTCAGCGCCCTCCGTTATCGGTCGTCGTCAGGTCAACAGTCACGTCTTCGACGGCGAACAGCGACGTGTCGTCGATCAACACGGTGCGTTCGTCGATAGCCGTCCCGCCGTGGGCGGTGATCGTCACGTCGGTTACGCGGTCGATCGCGTCGAGGTCGCTGACCACGTCGACCAGTTCCGACCCCTCGAGCGTGCGGCCGAACGGCCACCCGTCGCCGTCGTACCCGTACAGTGGATGGAGATAGGATGTAATGGCTTCCGTAACGTCTTCCTCGTATCCGCCGCTAGTGTATCGGGGACGAGTATGCCCCGTAACGGTGAGTTCGAGCCGGACGTACCGCGGACCGGTTACGTGGACGCGGTCGGTCAGCAGGGTTCGCTCTCGAAGGTGTTTCCGAACCGTCTCGAGGAAGCCCGCGCTCGGTTCCGGACTGGGGACGTCGGGAGGTGCGTACGGGACGACGACGACGGTGGTCCGATCGCCATCGACCGAGACTTTCGTCCGGCTAATTCGGAGCCCGGGTGTCCGTGAAGCGAGATAGCGGTAGTCATCCTCGGTAACTGCGCGGTACGGTCGCCTGAGGTCGCGCCGGGCGCGCCGGAGGGCCTCCTCGATCGTCTCGGAGTCGGTGCCGCCGGTGGCCGCACACAGCGGGACGACGTCGATATCGGCAGGCGAAACGTCCGTCGCCAGTTGCGTGTTCGAGTCGGTGAACTGCCAGACTGCGGTCGACGAGACGTTTCCCTCCTTGCCGCCGCCGTAGACGTAGTCGGCGGTGATCGTCGCGTTCGGGGCCGGTACGCGACCGGTCTCGCCGTCGCCAAACGTCACGCGGCCACGCTCCCGGTCGAGGACGTAGTGTGGATCGTCCGGTCCCGAGGCATCGAAGTCCGGGACCTCGACGTACCGTTGCCCGTCGACACGTACCGTGGTCGAGAGGATCGGTCGATTCTCGAACGCGTACGTCTGCCCGTCGAGCCTCGCAGATGCGTCCGATCCGGTCGCGTTTCCGACGGGTGACAGTCGTTCGTCGGTGACCGATGCGGCGTGGCTGGCGGTGACGACGTTCGTCCTGATGGCGTCAATCTGTGGCGGGATTTCGTAGCCGGATGTCTCGACGCGGCACCGAACCCAACCGTAGTCGTCTGCATCGTCGATCGGACACTGGCTGTCCCGCGTCGGTGGAGGCGAATCGGCGGTCGCGCCGACGAGTTCGATCAGGCCGCCTTCGTACAGGGCATTCGTTTCGTCCTCGGTGACCGAGAGCGATCGCCACCGTCCGGTCTCAGGGTCGCGATGCTCCCAGACGAGTTCGACCGAGGGAGTAAACGTGACGGAGTGATCCTCGGATGGCGGCGTCGGCTCCGGAAGGTCGACATCGTGATAGTCGACCGAGAGCGTGAGACGGTCCGTGCTCTCGAACGGGTCACGATCGAATCCCAGGTAGACGGCGTCTCCTCGCTCGACGGTATCGCCGAAGGGTCGGTAGAACATTCCGTCGGTCCGGTTCGCTTCCCCGTGCTCGGTCGGTCCCGGCCCGACGGTGACCACTCGCTCGATCTCGGCGGCGGTGAGGACCACCTCGTGATCGGTCTCGAATCGATAGACATCGTCGGTGCCGTCGGTGACGGCCAGCCGCGTTCCGGCCGGCAGGGGTTTTCCCGTCGCTGCCTGTGGCGGCGACAACTCCACCGTCGCCGTCGCCGGGGTCGGCGGGCGACGGTCGTGCCCGATCAATCGCAAGAACTTCTCGCGGTGGTCGTCGGTGATCTGATCGAGCTGATAGGTGTGCGTCTCGGTGAGCCAGGCGAGTACCTCGAGGATGGTGATCCCCGGGTCGTGCGGATTGAAGTCGGTCCACTCGTCCGAGTACGCCGGGATCCGCTTTTTCGCCTGTTCAAGCAACTCCTCGTAGTCCCTGTCGTCGAGTTCTGGTACGTCAATTCCCATGGTCGTATCACCTCTGATCGCCCGATCGGCGAGTCCGCAGTTCGGCTCCGTCGTCGATGGCAGCTCCGGTCGACAGGGGGCCGCGCTCTCGACGTGACAACGCTGACCCCGTCATTACCTCGTCTCCTCCACGGTGACGGTGATCCGGTGCGAGCCGTTGCAGACGAGCGTGTCTCGTGGAAGCGAATGGTAGGCCCCGTGATCCGATAACGACCGCCGTTCGCCGCCGGTCTCGACCGTGACGTCGAACTCCAGCACCTCCGAGACGGAATCGACGTCGGCGACGATGTCGGAGAGTTCGTCGGTATCGGGGAGCACACCGAACTCCCAGCCGTCCCCGTCGTTCCCCCACAGGGGATGGAGATACTCGTCGAGACGACGCTCGACTGCGCCTTTGAGTAACGAGACGCTTTTGACGTTCGTCGCGAGAAGCGTCGTCTCGATCGAGAGTTCACCGTATCCCGGTCCGCGGACGACGATGTCCGCGTCGTCGGCGGCGACCAGCGATGCCGGTGCGTGATCGTACAACGTCTCCCGGACGCGATGTTTGAGTTCCATCGACGGCAGCGGCTTGTCCCGTTCGGTCTGGGGAACGATCAGGACCGTCACGCGCGATCCGTCGCCCGTCCCGAGATCCGGATCGCACGTAACCCGGGCCAGTTCCGGGAACGCAGCTTTGGCGACCTGCTCGTAATCGCTCGCTGTCACCGCTCTCCCGCGGTGTTTGAGTCGGTTCGTCGAGCGTGCGACGAGCGTCTCGGTCGATTCGACGTCGGCACCACCGTCGGCCGGCGTCGGGTTCGAGACCGACTCCACCAGCGCGACCGAACTTTTCAGATCGGTTACCGTCTCGGCCTCGACGTTGCCGTCACTTCCGCCGCCGGTCGTGTACGTAGCCCGAACGTTGTCCTGGCCGGCCGGCGGAATCGCACCGTTGTTACCGTCGCCGAATTCGATCACGCCGAGTGTTTGATTGACGACGTAGTGTCGATCCGTCGGTCCCGAATCGAGGAAGTCATCGACGGCGGTCCAGCGGACCCAGAACGCGGTAAGTTCCTCCCGAGAATCGTACTCGGGTTCGACGGCCGATGGGTTCTCGGCGGTCAGCTTTCGCCGCTGCCCGGCCGACAGGGTCGACAGTTCATCCACCCACACCTCGATATCGATCACGGGCGCGTGCGCGCACCTGAACGACTGCTCGTGGGAGCCGTCGCTGGATCCGAGCGTCTCGTGTTCGATCGTGACGGTGTTGTACGCCCACTGCGTGTTCGGATAGATCCCCTCGAGAACGGGTGGCGTCGTCGTCCGCTCGCTCGTGACGTCGGCGGGGATCGATTCCGCCGCAGCTTCGGTCCGGTCGGCGGCATCCGGTCCCGATGTAATCGACCCCGTTCGAGCGCCGCGGCGGTCGCGATCGACATCGAACTCGTCTTTGGTCACGCGGGCCCGAATCCAGTGGCGGGTCCGGTCGAACAGTTCGACCTCGGTCGTCGGTTCCGGAAACGTGAGCGTAACGATCCCGCGTTCGGTTAGCCCACCGGTTCGGTCGTGAGCGTCGAGCTTTGCCCACTCCCGTCCCTCGCCGTCGACGCAGTATTCCCACTGAACGCCGGGATCGAACGACTGCGGGTAGGTCGTCTCCGAGACCGGAATAAACAGCGTCAGTGGACCGTTCTCCAGTACGTCGTTAAACCCGAAGTACAGAGTCTGGCGGTCGTCGAGCGTCTCTACAAACGGCGAAAATCCGCCCGTTCTATCGGTGAGATCGTCACTATAGGCGGCGTTGTTGTACCTGAATACGGTATCGAACGGCTGAGAACCCCGGTCGTAGTGGACGGCGATATCTGCGAACGTCGGTGCGTCGGGCTCGTCGACGAGCGCCCCACGCTCTCCCTCACTCGTTACCTCGAACGATGGCTGGCCGTAATTACCGCCGACCAGGCGGGCGCGGATCCAGACGTTGTCATGCCCCGAGACCGTCGTCGGCGCAACGTCGTCCGGGACTTCGAACCGAACGACACCGGGAGTCCGGAGGGCATCGGTACCGTCCTCGACCGAATCCAATCGCGTCCATCCATCGCCGTTCCAGTACTCCCAGGAGAGCCGCGGCGACCCGCCGAGGACGCCGACGCCGGCAGTTCCGGTCCGTCCGGTTGCGGCCTCGTTGGCGTCTTCGGCAGACGTGCCGTCGTCGCTCGCCGCGTCATCGGGCGTCGGCGAGACGAACTCGAGGTCGACGACGCCGCCCGGTTTCGTGAAGGCCTCCTGACAGGCAACGTAGAATGTCGCCGGTGGCTGTGGGATCCGCCCGAACGGTCTGATTGGGCCATCGTCCGGCGAGAGCGGAACGTCATTCGACAACAGCATGTCCGGGTTCAGTCCGTCTTCCCGCCCGGCGCTGGCGACGTGTACCGACAGCGATTCGATCGTCGTCGAGAGGACGTTCGACTCCTGGTCGTCGATAGCGCACCGAATCCACCGACTCTCGACGCCGTTGACTTCGCGTTCGACCGTCTTTCCGGGGAGACGGAACGTCCGTTCGGCGCGGCCGTCGTTCCCGGTTCCTCCTCCCATCGTCGCCGAACTGGACTGGAGCCGCTCCTGGAGCGCTTCGACTCCCATCTCGCCGTCCGCGCGGCGGCCGTCCGACGGCCGATCGAGCTCGTACCAGCCTTCGTTTCCGTCGGCGTCCTCGCCGTAGTACTCCCAGACCGTCGCCTCGAAAAACCGTTCGGCGTCGCCGGTCGTCTCGACGGAAACCGACAGCGACGATCCCGCCTCGAGGTTGAGCGCGGCCTCGTTTCCCATATAGAGGACGTGCGCTTGCAGGTTATCGCCTGTGAACAGTTCGGTCGATTCCGACTCGAGGACATCGCTGTGGTCGACGATAACGTCCGTATCTGGGTTGATACCGACGACGTCCGTCAACCGAGCGGGCGTCGCCTCGAAGCCGGCGTCCTGTGGGAGTTCGAACAGTTGCGAGTCGCCGTCACCCGTATCGGCGATCGCCTGCGTCCCACCCGGAATCGGAACGTTTCTGTTGATGTCAGTCGACACACGGAACGTAAGCGGTGTTCTCGCTGCCTGTGGTGGACGACGGTCGAAGTCGAGTGCATCCAGAAAGGCAAGCAGGTGTTTCTCCGGGACTTCGTTCAGGCGATTCCGAGTATCGGCCTCGAACGACGAGAAGATTCGGAGCAGCGTCCGCCCGACGTCACTCGTGTTCGGGTCCCACGTTCGGGTATACGCGTCGGCGCGTTCGATCAGCGTCTCGAATAGTTCTTCCTGATCCCGGTCGTCGATAATCGGTTCGTCGCTCATGCCGTCTCGATCCTCCGTCCGAAGAAACCGATCGGCGTCCGTCCGGCGACCGTTCGGGTTGCTCGAACCGGTGCTCCCTCGAGCGCTGCCTGTGGCGACTCCGGTGTGTCCATTCTGTGGTCACCCATCTCCTTCCGTGATGTGAAACGGATAGACCATGTTCGACAGACTGTTCGTCGTCCGGACGCGGTAGTCGATCTCGATCAGGATTTTGTTCGGATCCTCGTCGTCGGTTCTTGCGGTTACGTCTTCGACATCGATCCGTGGTTCCCACCGGACGAGCGCCTCGCGGACGCTACTCTCGATGAGGTTCAACGTCGACGGCGACGCCGACGAGTAGACGTGATCGTGGATGTCACAGCCAAACTCCGGTCGCATGATGCGCTCGCCTTTCGCCGTTCCGAGGATGATTCTGATCGCTTCTCGAATGTCGGCTTCGGCATCCGAAAGTTCGATGTCACCGCGCTGGTCGGACGTGACTGGATACTGCCACCCGGTTCCGAGGAAATCGTCCGCCATGGCTTACCCGATGAGAACGGTTGCGCAACCGCCGACGATCGTGTTCGGCGGCCCGTTTTCGATGATCTTGTCGCCCATCCTCGCCGCTGGCATTTTGTTGATCAACACGCTCTCGCTGCCCATCGCGACGGTCCCGCCGACGTGCGGGACGGGTCCCGATGTCAGCGGACAGGTGTGAACGTCTGCGCCGGCACGCCAGGCCGGGCGCTTGCCGATCAAAACGTTCGGACTCGCGGTACCGGTCAGCGGCGTTCCATGTGCGGTCGCATCGCCAAGTCTTGCTGCGGGTTTCATGTATCGATCAGTCGTTTGTCTCGTCGTTGTGTCTCTCGTGGTCGATTCGTCTTCAGTTCAGTTGGATGATCGCGCCGCGTATCGTCAACGGCCCTGTCGACTCGATCCCCATTAGCCCACTGCTCGAGATATCCAGACGGGCCTTACTCGACAGTTCGATCGTGTTCTTGCTCGAGATCGCGACGTCCGTACCGCCGGAGATCTCGACCGACTTCGATCCGTCGATCGTGATGTTCGACGCGGACAGATCGAGTTCGTCGTCGGCGGCGATCGAGATCCGTCCCTTCGAGGAGTCGAGCGTGATGGTGTTGTCCCCGCTCTCGTCGCGGATCGCGATCGTCTCCGACCCGTCGGAATCGTCGACGACGATCTCGTGGCCGTTACTCGTCCGGATCGTAATGCTGCCCTCGTCGCTGTCGTCGAAGGCGATCGTATGCTCGCTTCGCGATCGGATCTCGCGGACGTCGTTGTTGCCGCCGTTTCGTTGTGGCGGCTTTTGTTTCCCGTTCCAGAGCGATCCGACGACGTACGGGTTGTGGATGTCGCCGTTTTCGAACGCGACGAGTACCTCCTCGTCGACCTCCGGCAGGAAGTACGTCCCGTACTCGTCGCCCGCCATCGGGGCGGCGATCCGCGCCCAGTAACTCTCGTCGTCCGCATCCCGCCACGGAAACCGAAGCTTTACGCGACCCAGGTCTTTCGGGTCCTCGTTGTCGGTAACGATGCCGACGACGACACCCTGGATACCGCCTTCGGAGGTCTCGCCGTCGAAGAAGCCGGGGTCGCTCACGATGGCACCCCCACTGCCTCGAAGGTCGTCCGGTACCCCGTAGTGCCCATCCGGTGAGTCGCCTTCGTGACGTGGTAGTCACCGGAGAACCGCTCGCCGAGTTCGGCGAGTCGAATCGTCTTCCCGGCCCGTATCTCCGGGATGCCGTCGGCCTCGCCGTGTGCCTGAACGGTTCCGTCGGCGTACTGGTTGTGTTTCGTCTCTGCGATTCGTTCGGCTTCGTCACGTGACATGGCTGGCACTCTGAATACCTCCTTGTGTTTCGCGTTCGAACTGCCTACGGTGGCGACGATCTCCTCTTTTTTCCCGACGTCCCACGACCGAACCTCGACCTCGTACCGAGGCTTCCGCCTGGTGATCTCGCCGAAGAAGTCGTGTAAGGCCTCGCCGTACCACAGTTCGGCGACGGGGTCGTCGGTCACTGCCGACGACCGCGGGACGAACTTGACGGTGTCGCGTTTCGCATAGAACTCGAAGCCGTAGGTCGAAGCCAGGTCGTGGACGAACCGGTAATCGCTACAGTCGTTTTGAATGAGCTTCTCGCGCTTGATATCCGCACTTTCCACTTCTACCGACGAGAACGGATACGACGACAGCACGTCCGTGACGGCAGCGCCGATCGTAGTCTCCGACCACGAGTCCGAGCGAGTGCCCTGCATGGCCTCCCAGAGCAACCCGTATCCGGACACCTGAACCGAGGGCCCTCGATCAGCGGCGAACTCCCCGGTTATCGACTGGATTTTGCCGGTCAGAAGCGGGGTGAGTTGGCCATCGTCGCCGTATCCCATCGAGATATCCACGTCGGTTCCGACGTCGAAGTCGTCCCACGATAGCCCGGCGAACTCGTCGAGTTCCTCGTCGAAGGGATAGTTCAGCGTAAAGGAGAACCGGTCCGCCCCTTCGAAGGTCGTCTCCACGACGAGGTCGGCTATCCGGCCGCCGGGCTCCTGGAACGTCTGATCGCCGATATCGACCTTGAACCGGGGTGAGTATCGCGGATGGTTGTCCAATTCAGCGCTCATGGATTATGCTGTCGGAATCGCCATTGTCGTCAGTCTCTCTCGATCGCTACAGGGGCGGTAGTTCGAGCGTTTCTCCCGGCTCTATTGCGCGCGGGTTAGCGATATCGTTCTGTTCCGCGATCGTTCTCCAGTGGGACGGATCACCGTACTCCTCCGACGCGATGAGCCAGAGCGTGTCCCCCTCGGTTACCGTCCACACCTTGGTTTTGTCCGTCGACTCGGGGGAGACCTCCGACTTGTGGTAGTCGGCCGTCTTGAACTCGGTGAAGACGATCGACACGCGAGCTCGAATCGGGATCCCGCTCGGAAGGAACTTGGTAAACTGTTTGTTGGCACTCTGTACCAGCGCCGTGAAGTCGATCCCGTCCCCCCAGACGAACCGACAGACAGGCGGCGCGTGTAACTCCCCATCGACCGAGAGCAACAGATCGATGTACTTCGTGTACTGTTCACGGACATCGACCGCAGTCTCGTCGACGTCGTCCGACTGGAGCTCGTCGGTCGTATCGAAGAACAGCTCCATCGAGAGCGTCTCCGCGTTTCCGTCGACGAACTGCATGATCGACGCCCCCGATCCCGTCGCCTTCATCTCGCCGTAGTTGACGCTCTTCTCGAGCGTGTACGAGTTCGGGTTGAACTTACACTCGATCGTTTCTCCCTTCTGTTTCCCGTTTACGATCATTATCTGTGCCTTCTCGAGCTTCCCACTAGTTGACATTTATAGCCCCCTCCGTTCACGCTCGATTCGCTGTTTCCGCTCGAGCTTTCGGTACAGTCGCTCGACGATCCGGTCTACGTCGGCCCCGAACTGCGGCGATTCACCGTCCCACGGCAGGTCAGGGGACTCTGACCGGTCGCGAGGGCGTCGCCGCCCGCGCTCGTGATCGACCGGATCCGTCGGCTGCTCGCCCGCTGGCTCACGCCCGGACGCGGGTCCATCGATCCGATCGGCGCGTTGTGGGGAGGCGACCGGCGATCTGTCGGCGAATTCCCCTCGTCGTCCGCGACTCGTTCTCATCTCTCGGTTCGTTCCTTTGCGACCGTCACCGACGTTGCCCCGGTGACGGTCGGCCGGCGATACCGTGCCATCACTGCGGGGTCTGGCCGAACCAGCGCCGCGTCCGCGAGGCCCCAGTCCCGTCGTCGCCGGCCCCGAGTCGAGCGAACGTTCGGGGTCCTCGTCGGTGAACTGACCGGTAACGGAACCGCCGCCGATCGCTGTCTCAGCCGATTCTTGCCCCCCGTCTCCCGGCCGAGTGGCGTCCGCCCCGGCGGAGGCCGACGGTGTAGGGTCCCGATAGACGAGGGATGGGCGATTGGTACTCGAGTTCATTCTGCGTGTCTCCGACTGACTCTCTTTTGCTTTGGTATTATCTATTTTATATTTAGATATTTCGCTATCGGTATCAGACGTGGACGATTTCGACTCGTCGACTCCGTTCGCCGAACGGGCGGTCACTCGCGGCTCGGTCGCCGTCCTCGAGAGCCGAGGGTCCCGGAAAATCGTCGGAGTCCGACCTCGAGACAATCGATCCGTCGTCGGGTCACGGGCGACGGTATTCGATGCCACCGTCGCCCGTGTCCCGACATCGGTCCCCCGACCGTCGCCCGTCCGGTCGGCACCCGATCCGCTACTCGGTATCGTCTCGCTTCCGTTCCGAGTATCGCTTGCCTGCGGTGGTGTTCGAACGGTCAGTGGGTCGGTCGTCGAGACTGGACTTCCGACGTCGGCGGTATCGCCGCTGCTACTGCGATGGGCTCCAGCCGGCGCGATACCATGTCGCCGTTGCCCCGTCGCCTGCGGACGACCCGATCGTGTCTCAGCGGCCGCCCCGGTCGATTCCGGCGCGGCGTCCGTATCGAACCGCGTCGAACGCTTCGATGGGGACCAATTCGGATCGAGTACCGTCGCACCCTGGATCGCAGGGGCCGACCTGTCGTGAGCGAACCGTTTCGGACCGAACCGCGTATGATCGTCGACCGTATCGACATCGGACCCCGATCGCCGACCGCCGGCGTCGGAAGACGTCCGGTCGACCGCCGAACGTGACTGCGTCTCGGCGGACCCTCCTTCGATCGGAAGCGGTGACGTCACGCCGTCGGTTGGCGATCGATCGCGCGTGGATTCACTGCGGTGTGTCGATTCTCCCCGGGTTCGGCTGGTCGGTCTGTCCGCGGCAGGCGGAGCCGCGAGGGACGGGGACACCGTCGACGATCCGAGCACCGAGTCGGTCCCATTCGCGGACGACGGGTGCTCCGGCGAGACGGGACCGAACGAGTCGGCTCGAACGTCGCGTCGGTCGGCCGGATCGGTCGATCGATGGAGCGAGTGATCGGTCGGCTCCCGTGGGGCCGACGTCGAATCGGCGTCCGGATCCACGACGCGGGGCGTAAGCGGAGACGTCGGGCCGCCGGTATCGCCGATCGCTTTCGACATTCGGTTGACGGCGAGCCGGCGTCTCCTTCGGATCGATTCGGGGACGAAACTGACGGACCCGCGTGAGTGGGAATCGAGCGCGGCCGTCCCAACTCCTGCGGGCTCCGTCCGGTCGCGGTCCCCTGCCGCGTCGTCGGACACGGTTGCGGCTGTCGTCTCGGTCGTCACCCGAGGACGTGCCCCGGGATCGTGCCGTCCCCCCCATTCGGCGCGGGCATCGGAGAAAGGACCGGACACCCTCGGATTCGAGTCTGTGGTCGCCCCTCCCGTCGCTCCCGTTCCCCGTTCCGTTCGATCGACCGGGCCGCCGCCGTTCGATGGTTCGAGCGTGCGGTCGACTGTCGCCCCGCGCGTGGATGCCACCGTCTCGGTCCGGGTTTCGGTCGCGACGTCGGCTTCGTCACGAACGGGTCGGATCGATGGCCGAGACGCGACCGTCGATCGTCGCGCGCCGGTATGAACGGTGTCGGTATCCGTGCCGATCGCGGGACCGGCGGTCGAGGACGGCTGGACCGATCGGAGTTGCGTTATGGCTTCCGCCGTCGTCAGCGCGGTTCCGAGACCACCGTCGCCGCCCACCTGTTCGAACTGGGGGTACGGACGTTCCCGTCGGCCGTCCGGCGGCGCTGTCTCGGGGTCAACGGCGTGGGCGGCTCGTACTCGACGAGCGAACGCGTTCGAGAGCCCCAGTTCAGGTGACGACGATCGATCGAGGGACCGCTCGCCGTCGACGGAGCGGCGGCCCGCTGTGCCGGTTCCGATCGCGGAGCGCGGTTCCTGTCGACTCGATCCGTCCGCCGACCTACGGTTTCCTTCGGGAAGAATCGCTGACCGTCCCTGCGGATCCGACGCCGTTCGTCCGGCCGTGGACAATTGGACCATAGACGCCGAAGAAACCGGGGTTCCGTCGGTCTCGGACGGTCCCGAACGACGGCCGTTCGCTGTGGCCGACGACCCCGCCGGCCGGACGGCCGCCGTAACGAGAGCAGGGCCGTCCGTCCCGGACGTCGTCCGCGTTCGATCCCCGCGCTCGTGGTCGTTCCCGTGCGGGACCGCGGTCGACTCGAGCTGTGTCGCCGTCGTGGCCGACGTGACGGCGGACCGATTCGGCCCGCTCCCGCCCGGCGAATCACGGACCCCATCGGTGGCGGTCACGACCGTCGGGCGTTCGGCCTCGCCGCGAGCGGAATCGACAGAGGTCTCGCTCGAGGACGAACGCTGTCGGAAACTCCATCGATCAAGCACGACGCCGGCTACCGATCGGCTCCGACCCCGGCTCTCGCCCCCGGTCTCGTCGTTCGACTCAGCGTCGACCCGGTCGGTTCGCCGTTCGATCGGCCGTGCCGTACCGGGTTCGTCGACCAGCACCGTATACGCCGTCGAGTTCGAGCGTCGCGGAGACGAGTACCGGTCCGCACCGGACCCGGGCGACCGGGACGTGCCCGCCACGGCCGGATCGGCCGGTTCACCGACGACCGTCCGGTCAGGACTGGTATCGGTACCCGCAGTGGTTTCGAACGGGGACGGACGGGTCGGCCCCTCGCGGCGGCGGACCCGATCGGTCAGCGCCGTCGTGCTGTGCGATCGAACGGGCAGCCCGTCGTGCCGTCCGACGGCATCGGTCGCGATCGAGACAGCGGATTGGACGCCGTCGTCCGGCGTCGCGGGCCCGCCGGTTGCCAAACTGCCGGACTCCGCGGCCGTTTCGAACCGATCGCCGTCCGACCACCGGCGGTCATCCTTCGAACCCGAACGCACTCGAGTCCCCGCGTCCGGTCCGGCGAGGTCGGTCGTCCGGGGTATCGTTCGCGATTCGCCCGGCCGACGCGACGCGGCCGATGGGACGTTCCGTTCGATTTCGTCGGTCGAGTCGGACAGATACGAAAGCGACGGATCGGTCGGATCCGACTCGGCCGCCGGATCGGGAAGATACGACTCGTCGGGAACGTCTTCCGCCGGCCCGAACGGAACCGCGTCCGTGGCACTTTCGGGTCGCGGGCGGAGTCGAACCGTGAGCGTAGCCGGCGAATGGCGGTTGCGGATCCGGAGGGCGAACCGATCGACCAGACGATCGGGATCGAGCGCTCCGATCGACCTGTGGCGTCGATCGAGGCCGTCGATCGCCGGTCGATCACCATCGGTGCTCGTCGTTATCGTATCGCTGATCCCGACGGTCGGTGTTTCCCCGTGACCGTCTCCGCCGTCGACGTCGGCCTCCATCGACACACCGGACCCGGAAGTGCACACCCTGATATCGCGTCGCGGTGCCGTCGAATTCGTCCACTCGTTCGTCACGGTCGACATCCCCGTTGGGAACTGAAACCGCCCCCTTCGCTCCTCGGTCGCCCATCGAGCGTTGCTGCGATTCTCACGTTTTCTGTTTTATCATTCTCGAATGACTTAATTGTTTACAGACATCATCGCCTCGATCCGAGAGCCATTAGTCCTGTGACGGGTTGGCGACGGACTCCTGTGGTGTCGCGTCGGACTCCGACGTTCGGTCCGAACTCGACCGATCGTCGGCGGCCGTGTCCATCGACCGGGCGTTCGAATCGGCCGCTGTCCGGTCCTCCGGTCCGACCTCGTGTGGAACCTCGTCGGTCGCCCACTGGAGGGAGTAGATCGCGCCGGTTTTCGTGAAAAGCGTCGGCGTCTCTCCGCCTCGTTTGAGACTGTACCCAAGCGGCAGGTCGAGCGAATCGTCGTTCGGCTCTAGCGAAAACGACTCCGGGATTTCGAAGGTACAGACCGCACCCGGTTTCAGCGTCAGGTCGACGCCGAGCCGGTAGAGGTCGAACTCGGTGTCTCGGATGCGAGACTCCGAGAGGTCGACCGACGTCGCCGCTCGATTCTTGATGCTCAGCTCCCGAGTCGGTCGCGATTCGGGCGTGCTGACGGCGACGATAGAGATGTCCGTTCGTTGCGTCGTCGTGGCCACGTATCGGTTGTACACGAGTAACGTAGAGCCGATCCAGAGCCCGATCGAAAGGAAGACCGTCGCCCACAACGGAAACCGCCCGAAATACCAGCGACCGGCGTACCTGATGGCGAGACTGCCGACGATGGCGATCAGGAAGCCGACGACGATCGACAACGTTCGGCTCTCGAGTCCTTTCGTATGGATGTATCCGGTCTTGACGGACGAGAGGGACGAATCCGCTCCGAAACGTCGCCGGTCCTGCAGGAGCAGTAGGCCGGTCGAGAGCGGCCAGCTGACCAGCACTCCGAGGACGACGGTGGACGGACGGACGTGGTCCAGCAATGCCGCGACTCCGAGAAGGACCATCACGACGACGGCACAGCAACAGCCGACGATCATCGACTGTGCCCATGTCGAGTACTGTTGCCAGCGCTCCTGAATCGCGTCGCGATAGGCACGATAGCCTAGATAGCAGGCCCCGACGAACACGCCCAGGATGAACGACGTGAGGAACACCACCGTCGTCGGCGAGAGGGTGCGCGATATGACTGGAAGGATAACCGACGGGACATCGACGCCGTGAGCAGTCGCCCGGAAGAGGACGGTTACCGCGAACGCGAACAGAACCGCCCCGAGCAGTACGAGGAGGGCTGGGAGGCGTTTTCGCACGTCTTCGCTGGAGACCGTCGGTATTCGTTTCATCGCTTTCATCATCGTTTTACACTCCGTTCGTAGTTGCGACACGCCTGCCGCTCGCACCCGCCAACGGTTACCGTCGAAACCGCTCTCGACCCCCGTTCGGACGAAATGCCGCTGGGGCTACCGATGTGACAGACGCTAGTTCCGACACGATCGTACATATGTCTCAGTTGTTATCTCAAGGAGAGTACAGAATTATAAAGACTCTGATCGAGAATCCCGGTAAAATCAACCCCGTCTCTCACCGATACGCGTTCTTGTGGCCGCGTCTGATACTGTTTTGTGGAACGAGACATCGCATTCCGCCGACGTGAGGGCTCGACGAACGTCTGACGGATACCGTCGACCGTCGCTTTTCGCGCGAACGATCGTGCGGTCTGTTGACGAGGGCGTCACTTCGTCCGCCAACGCTAAAACCGCCAGTGACTAAAATTTGATTGGACTTGAGAAACGTAGCTTGTATTAGGGTGGACGCTATGGTATAGACCGTGTGGTCGCAAATGAGCACTGTTCGTGACGGAGGAACACGATGAGTTCCGAAACGGACGCGGACGACGGGCACTGTTCGACGCCGGACAGTGACGGGGAAGTCGCGGAAGAAATCGCGATCATCTCCTTCGAGCGCAAGTTAGAGACCGCCGAGGAGATCACCGCCGAACTCGAGGATCGCTACGAGACGATCGACATCCTCGAGTACCACGGCGAGGTCTTCGAGGAGCACTGGGGCGAGTACGACTGCTTTATCGGCCTGATGGCGTCGGGCATCGCGATGCGAAAGACGGCTCACTTGCTCGACGACAAGTGGGAGGATCCCGCGATCTGTGTCGTCGACGAGGAGTTGACGTGGGCGATCCCGATCACCGGCGGCCACCACGGCGCGAACCAGGTCGCGCAGGATCTGGCGACGATGGGTGCCGTGCCGGCGATGACCACCGCCTCCGAGGCGGCCGGCAAGCAGGGCGTCGAATCGAAGGCGAAGGCGATGGACGCCCACGTCGTCAACGGCGACTCGACGGTCAAGACGAACCTCGCCGTCCTCGACGAGAACCTCGGTCCCGTCGCTCGACTCGACGGACCGAAGGCGGTGCTCGTCGGCGACGACGTGACGGTGCTCAAGCGCAACGAAGACGACGGCATCGTCATCGGCACCGGGAGCGTCTCCGGCGCGAACAAGGAGACCTTCCTCGAGGCCTGGGAGGAAGCCCTCGAGCGGACCGACTACGACTTCGCGGACGTCGAGTTCGTCGGCACCGCGACCCGGAAAGAGGACGAGGAGGGGCTGCTCGAGGCCGCACGGGAACTCGACCTCGGCGTGGTCACATTCGACAAGGAGACGCTGCTCGACCACGAGGGGCCGACCCCCTCGAAATCGAAGGAGCTGATCGGCTGGCCGGGCGTCTCCGAAGCGTCCGCCATCGCCGGTGGCCGTGAACAGGAACTGGTGCTCGAGAAGTTGAGCTACGAGGACGAGGTCACGGTGGCGATCGGCAAATGAGCGGGACCGAACCCGACGCCGGGGAGACGACCGCGGACGCGGCCGGCGGCACCCCCGACGACCACGGCACGCTCTATATCGTCGGCATCGGACCCGGCTTGCCTGAGCATATGACCAAGCGGGCCAAGACGGTCATCGAGTCGGCGGACGTGGTCATCGCCTCGAGCCTCTATCAGGAGTTCCTGCGCGACGACGGGACCATCCCCTCCGAGGAGCGAACCGACGACGGCATCGCGACCCGCGAGGACGGCTCCGAGCAGGAGATCGTTCGGTCGACGATGGGGCGGCAGATCGAACTCGCCCGCGCGGCGTTCGACTACGTCCGTGAGGGGAAAGACGTTGCCCACGTCTCCGGCGGCGACCCCTCGGTCTACGGCAAATCCGACCTCATCTTCAAGATGGCCGACGAGGAGGACGCGACGGACGTGCCGATCGAGGTCGTCCCCGGAATGACGGCGGCACTCGGCGGCGCGGCCAACGTCGGCGCGCCGCTGTGTAACGACTTCTGTACGGTCTCGCTGTCGGACAAGTGGCGCGGCTGGGACGAGATCGAGGAGAAACTGCGCGCGGCGGCGATCTCGGACTTCGTGATCGTGCTGTACAACTGCTGGCGCAACTACGAGAAAGCCATCGAGATCGTCCGCGAGGAGCGCACCGACGACGCCCTCGTGGCGATCGTCAACGACGCCGGCCGCGCGGATGCCGGCCGCAACGGCGAGAGCCAGCACATTACGACGCTGGGCGAGGCCGCCGACCACGACGACAAGGTGTCGGGGATGGGCACCTCGCTGATCATCGGCAACCACGAGACCGAGACCTGGCGCAACGACGACCGAACGTACCTCGTCACCCCGCGCGGCGG
Organism: Halopiger djelfimassiliensis; assembly: GCF_000455365.1. Lineage (GTDB taxonomy): Archaea > Halobacteriota > Halobacteria > Halobacteriales > Natrialbaceae > Halopiger_B > Halopiger_B djelfimassiliensis. The sequence continues at coordinate 694,962 of NZ_HG315686.1, read as the reverse complement.
GCGTGACGTCGAGGACTTCTGAGGTGACACGGCCATGAGTACTGAGACTGACTCCGACGCTGACGACGAATCGACTTCCAAGTGCGGCGCATCGACGAGCGACACCGCCAGTGACTCGAGTGGCTCCAAATGCGGAGCCTCGAGTACTAGTACCGAGACCTCGAGCGCTGACTCGGGTTCGAAGTGCGGTGGCTCCTCGAGCAGCGGCGACGACTCGAGTTCCAAATGCGGGTCGTCAGGCTCGAGTTCGGACTCGTCCTCGGGCAAGTGCGGGGCCTCGAGCGGGAGCGACGACAGCAACGAAAAGGAAGTCGGCGCGACGGTCGAGGACTTCGACGCCGACCCCGGTCAGTTGACCGCCGTCGGTCTCGGCCCCGGCCAGCCGGAGGGGATGACCGAACGCGCGAAAAACGCCCTGCTCGAGGCCGAACACATCGTCGGCTACACGACCTACATCGAACTGCTCCCGGACGAGATCACCGAGGACGCCGACGAGATCTACGACACGCCGATGTGCGGCGAGGTCTCCCGGACGGAGGAGGCGATCGACCGGACGCTCGCGGGCAACGACGTCGCGATCGTCGGTAGCGGCGACCCGAACGTCTACGCGCTCGCGGGGCTGGCACTCGAGATCCTCGAGTCCAAGGGCGCGACGGCGTCGATGGTCGACTTCGAGGTCGTTCCCGGCGTCCCGGCGGCTCAGTCCTGTGCGGCCCGACTCGGCGCACCGCTCGTCAACGACACCGTCTCGATCTCGCTGTCGGATCACCTCGTCCCGATGCCCGAGATCGAGTCCCGACTCCACGCGGCCGCCAAGGAGAGCTTCACGATCACGATCTACAACCCGTGGAGCCGCAAGCGCCGCGAGAACTTCGAGAAGGCCTGCGAGATCCTGCTGACACACCGCGACGAGGAGACGCCGGTCGGTATCGTCCACGGAGCGGGCCGCGAGGACGAACAGGTGATGATCACCGAACTCGGCGAACTCGAGGAGCTGGGCGAACACGAGATCATCGACATGACGACGACGATCGTCGTCGGCACCGAGGACACCTACGTCTGGGACGACCGGATGGTCCGTCCCCGCGGGTACGAGACGAAATACGACTACTAGCCATGCCACGATACGAAGTCACCATCGAGAAAGACGCCTGCGACGGTATCTTCGCCTGCCTGACCCGCGACCCCCGCTTCGTCGAGGGCGCGGACGGACTGGCGACCGTCGATCCCGACGCGGACCCGGTATACGATTGCGAGGGCGAGGTCACCGACACCGCCGAACGGGTCGTCGCGACGTTCGACGATGACCGCATCGACGAGGCCCAGCAGGCCGCGGCGGCCTGTCCGACCGACGCCATCGTCGTCCGGGAGGTGGGCGAATGAGCGACGCCCGACCGAATACGGACGGCGACCCGCTCGAGATCGCGGTTCCGTCGGATCCGCTCGCGGGCCACCCCGCGACGGCGTACTTCTGGGGCCACGTCGCCGGCAGCGGCGATGTCTCCGACGGCGGACTCGAGGTCGTGACCAACGACGAAGCGTCGGCGCAGGTGCTCGCGGCCATCGCGGGCGGCGACGTCGACCACGGGACGGCGACCCGCGAGTACGCCCACGACACCACGATTACGCGAACGGAAGACGAGTACACGGTTTCGATCGGCGACGACGAAAGCGAGTCGGGGTTGCTCGGCCGGGCCAGCGTGCTCGGCCTGCCCGTCGACGGGCGGGGCAACTACCGGCTGGGTGCGTTCGCCGAGTACGATCGGGAGCTCCTACGGGGCCTGCTCGAGGGCTGTGGCACGATCTGTTTCAAGTCCTCGAGCGGCACCGTGGGGATCTCGTTCGTCCACGACGATCGCGAGCTGCTCGACCTCGCACGGGAACTGATCGACGCGTGTCCGGTGGCTGCGCCCGCCGGCGACTGCTCGGAGACCTCCTCGGGGGGGTACTGGTTCGGCGTCGACGACGACGCCGCGCCCGACTTCGGCAGGTGGCTCTACGGGGACTGCGAGGAGACCGGGCTGTTTGCCCCCAGTCGCCGCCGCAAACTCGAGCGAAGTCTCGAGCAAGCCGAGGCGTACGACGACTAGCATCGGCGACTCGAACCGCATCGGATCGAACACCCACGGAGATACCCACACGATGAGCACACCCGACGACACCACGTCCGCGTCCGCGGCCGGCTTCGACGACGAGGCCGTCCTGTTGATCGGCCACGGCTCCCGCCGCGAGAAGTCGAACGAACAGGTCCGCGAACTGGCCGCCGGCCTCGAGTCACGGCTGGGAATCCCGGTCGACGCCGCGTTTCTCGAACTCGCGGAGCCGGCGATCGACGAGGCGCTGGCCGAACTCGCGGCGCTCGTCTCGCAGGTAACCGTCGTCCACTGCTCGCTGTTTGCCGCCAGCCACGTCAAAAACGACGTGCCGCTGGCGATCGAGCAGGCCCGGGCGCGCCACGACATCGAGATCAACAACGGCGCACACCTGGGGATCCATCCCGCGATCCTCGATCTGCTGGACGACCGCGTCGCCGAGGTCGAGCGGGATCTTGGCGTCGACCGGGCCGACGACGACATCGCCGTCGTCCTCTGTGGCCGGGGCTCGAGCGATCCGGACGCCAACGGCGACGTGCACAAACTCGCCCGGCTGCTCTACGAGGGCCGGGCGCTCGATCGCGTCGAGGCGACGTTTATCGGGGTCACGGAGCCGACGCTCGAGGAGACCCTGCACGGGCTCTCGAAGCACCGCCCGGACGCCGTCGTCGTCCTGCCGTACATGCTCGGCGACGGCGTGCTCACCCAGCGGGTCCGTGACTGGACGGCCGACTTCGACGACGAGTACCCCTACGTCGACGCGCTGGCCGGCGATCCCCTCGGAACGGACTCGCGGCTGCTCGACGTCTTCGCCGACCGCTGGCAGGAGGCCCGCACCGACAGCGTCGAGATGTCCTGTGACACCTGCAAGTACAAGGTCGATCTCGAGGGCTACGAGGAGGACGTCGGCGGCGCTCGTGCGATGTTGCGGGCGCTGGCCCATCAGGAGGCCCACGCTGATCGGGAGGACGTCGACGACGAACCCCACAGCCACGACGCACCGGCCAAACACGTCGCGGTGTGTACGAACCGGACCTGCGCCGAGATGGGATCGCCGGCGGTGCTCGAGCGACTCCGTCAGGAGGCCCGCGATTCCGACCACTGCGACGCCCGCATCACGCGGTCGTCGTGTCTGGGTCGGTGTGGTGACGGCCCGATGGTCGCGGTCTATCCCGACGGGATCTGGTACGGCGACGTCGCGACCGAAGACGCCGAACGCATCGTCGCCGACCACCTCGACAGGGATCGCATCGTCAGCGATCTCGTCGATCAGACGCTGTAGTACAGCCCGCAAACCAAGAGACACGAGACGATACCACGACATACAACGCATGAGCTGTCACGAAATCGAAGCGCTACGACTCGGATTGATGAACGTCTTCGGCGTCGGGGACGAGAGTGCCCGCGAACACGCCGAGAAGGAACTCGAGGGCCACCTCGACGGCCCGATCGAGGGACTCGCGAACGCAGCAACGCTCGCCGAACTCCAGCGCCACCTCGATGCGGCGTTAGTCGATCTCGAGGAGGAAGTCGCGTCGATGGACGCCGACGATCCGGCCTACGACTACACCCGCGGCCGCTTGCTCGAGGTACGAAACGCCGAGCGAGCGGTCAAGCGACTGCACGATCAGGGAGCGAGCATCGTCGACGGGCTCGGCGAGGCCCACGACACGCTCCACGAGACGTTCCCGGTCGAGGAGTAACCATGGCCGAAACTGCCGAATCTGGCCCCGATCGCGAACGCGAAACCGGGTTCGAGCGGGTCACGCTCGGCGACCTCGAGCCGGCCCGGAGCCGACACATGTGGACGCGGTCCGCCGTCCACGCAACCGACGACCTCCTCGTTGCGGGACGGTGGGACGGGACGGTGTCGGCCTACGGCGCGGAGTCGCTCGAGTCCCGGTGGACCGTAACCCACCCGGATCACGCGGTCGGAATCGATTCCTTCGGGAGCGACGACGAGGCGGAACCGAACGCCGGCGGGGACGCGATCGTCGTCGCGGGCCGCGGGAAGACGGGCACCATCGCGGCCTACGACGCCGAAACCGGCGACCGGCGCTGGCGCTACGATACGGCCGACGACGTCGGTACAGCGGACAGGGACTCGATCTTCTATCTGCCCTACGTCGTCGCGCTCGAGACGGACGCCGGCGACGGCCGCCTCTACGCCGCGGCCAGACGCTACGAACGGGACGGCGAGACCCGGCGCTGGCACAGTACGGTCTACGCGTTCGACGCCGACGGCTCCGTCCGCTGGACCTACGAGACCGACGCCTCGCCGATCGCGATCGATCTCGACGCGGCCGGCGATCGGCTCGCGGTAGGGTACAATCGCTGCATGGGCGACCACGACACCGGTCTCGTCGTGCTCGAGGCCGACTCCGGAACTCCCGAGTGGACGTGGGATCCCGGTACGGAGGGCGACCGCCGCGTCGGCGACGTCTCATTCGACGGCGACTCGATCGCCGTCGCGAGCCACGGGGACAAGCGCGGGTACGTCCTCGGTCGCCGCGGTGCCGAACGGTGGAGCGTCGACCTCGCGGTCGAAACGGGGATCGACGGCGAACGGCTGTACGCCTATCCGAACCACGCCCTCGCGACCGACGGCCGCGTCGCGTTCGTGACCGGCAACACCTACGCGAACGCGAGCCGCGAGACGGCAAACCGCCATCCGAACGAACACCGGATCGCCGTCTTCGACGACGAGAGCGGCGGCGAACTCCTGTGGGACGCCGACGTGTACGGGTTCGTCCACGGGATCGCCGTCGACGACGGCACGATCGTTACCCCCTGCGCCCAGAACTTCCGGGTTCGCGATCCCGAAACCCACGCCGTCCGCTGGTTCGACCTCGAGTCCGGCGACGGGAACTGCGAGCGGTTCGACGGGATCGCGACCGCGGCGACCGCCGTTGATGGAACCGTCGCCGCGATCGAAGAACCGGTCGAATACCACGACGACGGGGAAACGCGGGGCGAGTACGCGCTTCGCGTCGGCTCGCTCGAGATGACTCGATAGCACGGCAGTCGTCGCTGTTTTCGTCTGATGACCGGCCGTCGTCCGGATCGCAAGGTCGCCGCCGAGCAGTGCAGATCAGTCGCACACGCAAGGGAAATTACCACAACACTGTCGCCCGTGTATTTTCCCGAATAATGACAGCGGGACTAGAAGATGACGGGAGCGAGGAGTGTTCGGATCCCGTGGCAGTCGGCTCCGTCTCGAGCCGGTCCTCCGAGAGCGGTCGAGCGGGGCGAACGCAGCGCCGCGCGGTCCCTGATGGCGGTCAGGCGCAGGCCGAATCGCCGGACGAGGACGAGGAAGACGCGGAAAGCGAAGCGGAGGAGACGGAAGCCGAAGAGCAGGAGGAAGCGGCGGACGAAGATCCAGAAGAGGCTGAATCCGAGGAACAAGTAGAAGACGAGGGAGGCGAAGCTGAAGGGTCAGAACCCGAGGACCAACCGGCGGACGAAGCGGATGAGGCCGAAGAGACAGAAGAGGAGGAAAGCGAGGACGAAGGGGCCGAAACCGAGGAGCCGGACGCCGAGGAAGAACCCGAAGGCGAGGAGGAAGAATACCACGTCGAAGACGCCGAAGACGTCTACGAGGGCGACGACGCGTCCGGCGTTCTCCACCTCGACCTCGACGGGCTGTTCCTCGACCTACTCGGGCTCGAGGTCAACCTGAATCCGGTCACGCTCGACGTGTCGGCTCGGCCGGGCGAGAACAACCTGCTGGGGAACCTGTTGTCGGCGGTATCGGGACTGTTGGATGGGCCAAGCGCTCTCGTGAACAAGATAACGTCGCTTCTGGGCAAGCCAAAGGAGTGGCTCGGCGGCCTCGTGAGCAGAGCGAAAGAGCGCATCAGCGGGCTCGTGAGCCGGGTGAAAGGGGGTATCAGCGGACTGCTCCGGAAGCCGGGTGAGGCCCTCAGTAGTCTCGTCAGCAGGGGCGAGGGCGAGGAGGAACCGGAGGCCGAAGCGGACGAGGAAGGCGAGGAAGCGCCCGAGGCCGAGGGCGGCCGATTAACTGCGGTTGCTGACCGAATACGAGGAGCGGCCGCCTCGGCGGGCGGGTGGGTAAAACGGAAGCTGATCGGGATCGTTCCGGGGCTTCCGATCGAGGAACTCGTAGCGACGATCGTTCGCGAAATCGTACAGCAACTGATCGAGCAAGCGGAGCCGGAATCGGAACCGGAGGGTGACGAATCGGCATCACAGGCGGAAGCGGAGGCCCAATCATGAGCGAGGAATCAGAGACAGCATCGGAGTCAGAGGCTGAATCACCGTCGTTGACACAGCGGATCGACTACGAAAAGGTCACCGAGAACATCAACGTCGGCGAACTGGTCGAGGGAACCCAGTGGGAGGACGAGATCAGCGAGGACGAACCGCTCGGGGCAGCCCTCGGGGGGTTGATCGGTGCAGTCATCGGTCGGAAGGTCGGCGAGAGCCTCGGTCGGACGATCGGAGACATGGTAGTCGACGAACTGCTCGGTACTGAGGAGGAAGAAGAAGAGGCGGAGGAAGAAGCCGAGGAGGAAGAAGAGGAAGAAGCCGAGGAGGAAGAAGAGGAAGAAGCCGAGGAGGAAGAAGAGGAAGAAGCCGAGGAGGAAGAAGAGGAAGAAGCCGAGGAGGAAGAAGAGGAAGAAGCCGAGGAGGAAGAAGAGGAAGAAGAGACGGAGGAAGAAGAGGCGGAGGAAGAAGAGACGGAGGAAGCCGAAGAAGACGAATCGGCAGTCGAAGACGACGGCGAAGACGAGGAGGAATAACCATGCCACCCCTTCCGCTCCGTGGCGACGGGTCGACTCGAGGTGGTCGGGATGGCTGAGGGGTCGAAGCTGAAGCAGGTCGTCGCCGAGGAGGTCAGCGACCAGGTCGGCGTGGCGGAGCTACTCGGCGAGGGGAACGTCGAGGACGAAATCGACGGCGGCGAGATCGGCGCGTCCGTCGGTCGGCAGTTCGGCGAACGGATCGGGCGCGAACTCGGCGCGGCGATCGGCCGCAACGTCCACGAGACGCTTTCCCAGAAGTCCGAGGACGAGACGGACCGCAACGGGACGGGATCGGCCCTCGTGGAAGCGGTTCGCGAGGGGGTCAGCGAAACGTTCGAGGACAGCAGCACGCGGGAGTCGCTCGAGTCGCTGGCCCGGAGCGCCACCGAGGAGACGAGTCTCGAGGGGGTGCTCGAGCGCGACGAGGCGGCGGACGCCGAGGGTGGGGAACGCGAGACGGAAGCCGAAGCCGAGGAATCGGCGGACGAACCGGAGCCAGAACCGGAAGCAGGCGACGGCGAGGGGGAAGACGAACCGTCGGCGGCGGAACTCGAGGATCTCAAGCGGGAGACCCTCGAGGACTTCCTCGGGGTGATGTCCTACCAGGACCTCCAGTCGGTGGCCAAGGACGTCGGCGTGAAGGCCAATCTCAGCCGCGAGGAGATGACCGACGAGATCATCGAGGCGGTTGCCGGCGGGGACGGGGAATCGGAGTCGGATACTGACACGGAGACGGAGTGATCCAACGATCGGGTTTCGAGCGGAAACTGAACCGACGCCTGAAAACGAATGTCCGAGCAACTGGACGAACGAGTGACCGACGTACTGAACGAGGCCGACGCCGCCAGCGGCTCGGCGCTGTCTCGAGGGGACGACTCGGATGCGGACGACGAGTCGGCAACGCGGGGACTGCTCGAGATCGCCGACGAGGCGAGCGAGATCCTCGAGTCGGCCGAGCCGGGGGAGTTGCTCGAAGCGGTCGGGTTAGATACGTTGCCGGACGGGACCGAACCGGAGTCGATACCGGAGGCGATCGCCCGCGGCGACGCCGAGCAGGTGGAAGACCTGAGACGGCTGCTGAATCTCGCAAAGCTGACCGATAGCGCGGACGAAGGGACGCTCCAGGGAGCCGTGGGCGATCTCCGGGCGCGGATCGACGAACGCGAGCGGGACGGTGCGACGGCCGACCGGATCGAGGCCGAGACGGCGGCCGGTGACAGTGACGGATCGGAGCCGGAATCGACGGACACCGACTCGGAAACGACCGAGTCCGGGGAGAAGGCGGACGAAACCGGTCCCCTCGAGGAGCGGCTTCGGTCGGCGATGCGGTCGACGTTCGAGGAGTTCGGCGACGACGTCCGGCAACTGCAGGAGCGACTCGAGGAGGCGACTGCTGGGGACACGGACGACGAACCGACGGCGGACGAAAGCGAGGCAGCCGACGCTGCAGGCGAGGATGAGGACGACGAAGAGACGGAAGACGAAGGACTCCTTGAACCTGACCTCGGTTCGAATCAGGATCGTGGAACCATCTCGGGCGGTGCGACCCGGCACTCGACGATGGCCCCGCCACCGTCGAGACGCGCGGATATGAAGGGGGTTGCGCGGTTCTCGACGATGCCCGACAAGCAGCGGGACTGAGGGAGAGCGCGGTCGGGATCGGTCTCGAGACGGCGAGCAGTACGGGGCGGGGCGGCGGCAGGCAGACTCACGCTGAATCCGTATCCCTTCGCCCGTGGACGCTCGCGTATGACGAGACACATCAGCGAGACGCAGGTCCGCCACTGGCTGGACGAGACGGCCGTCCGGGACGTAAGCCGCCATGCGGACGAGGAAACCGAATTCAACGTTCAGGTCGAACTCTCTCGCCTTCCGGTGCACGTCATCAAGGAGACGGCGTTCGGTCCGGTCCGGATCGTCGGGCGCAGCGGGTTCGACACCGAACGATCCAGGAACCTGCTCCGCGACGACCGACGACGCGGCGAGTTACTCGAGTACGTCGGACCGATGCTGGCGGCGACACCTGGGTTCTACACGTTTCTCGACGAAGAAGGCGAAACGTGTCGGTTTCGGGACGCGGAGACGGTCCAGGTCGAGTACCGGCTCTATCCCGACGGTGCCAGTCAGCAGGCCCTGATGGATGGGATCATGTCGATCGCGACGAGTATGCGATACGTCCAGAACGCCGTGACAGCGATCTCGCAGTCCGAAGCCGAGTGACACCCGTCTCGGGTCCGGTATTCGCCACGTAACCGAGATCGGTTACAATTCGGTCGGAATCCGGGGTTCGGATACTGTCCGTAACCGGTGCTGGGTACCCGAAGCGGTACGTTTATGCGATCGTATGCCGTCGTTGTTCCCAATATGGAATATCGACGTCGAGCCGTGCTCCGGACCGGCGCGGCCGGAGTCGCTACAGCGCTCGCGGGCTGTCTCGGCTCGAACGGCGGCGGTAGCGAGGGATCGATCGTCGGCGAGGAACTCGCGCTCGCGACGACGACCAGCACGCACGATACGGGGCTGCTCGACGAGGTCAACGCCGCCTTCGAGGAGCGGTTCGGCGTACGCGTCGCGGCAAACGCCGATGGGACGGGGGCCGCCCTTCGGTCGGCCCGCAAGGGCAACGCCGACGTGGTACTCGTCCACGCCCGCTCGCTCGAGGACGAGTTCATGAACGACGGGTACGGCGTCAACCGGCGGGACCTGATGTTCAACGACTTCGTCGTGGTCGGTCCGGCGGGCGACCCGGCCGGCGTACGCGACACCGAGGCGGCGACGGCGGCCTTCGACGCCGTCGCGAGCGCGGAAGCGACGTTCGTTTCCCGCGGCGACGACTCCGGAACGCACACGAAAGAACTGGCAATCTGGGCGGCAGCCGGGCTCGAGCCCGGCGGCGAGTGGTACCGCCTTCTCGGGGACGGAATGGGCAACACGTTGCTCCACGCGAACGAGGTGGGTGCCTACACGCTCGCCGATCGGGGCACGTACCTCTCGATGCGCGACACCGTCGACCTCGAGATCCTGCTCGAAGGACCGATCAAGGGTGGCCCGGAACTGCTCGCGAACCCCTACGGGATCATGGCAGTCAACCCCGCCGTCCACCCGTCGGTCAACTACGATCTCGCGATGGCCTACATCGGCTTTTTCACGGGACCGGAGTGTCAGGAACTCATCGAGGAGTTCACCTCGAACGGCGAGCAGTTGTTCTTCCCGAAGGCCGTCGCCGAGGAGCCGAACTTCCAGCAGTACGTCCCCGAGGGGTGGCGACCGGATTCGACGGACGAGTGATTCCGGTATGTCGCTCGAGACCATCGCCGATCCGACCTACCTCCGGAGCATCGTCCGGGTGTCGTTGACGGTCAGCGTCTCCGCCGTCCTCCTGAGTACGGCGTTGAGCCTGCCGATCGCCTTCGCCGTCGGCTTCGCGGAGTTTCGCGGCAAGCGGCTCGTCACCGCCGTCATCAACACCGGGATGGGGTTTCCGAGCGTCATCGTTGGGCTGCTCGTTTTGCTGGTGGTCTCGAACGACGGGCCGCTCGGCTCGCTGGATCTCGTCTACACGCCCGAAGCGATGATCGTCTCGCAGTGTGTCCTCGCCGCGCCGGTGATCACCGGCGTCGCGCTGTCGGCGATCGAGAGCGTCGACGACGCCGTCCGGGACGCGGCCTACGGCGTCGGCGGCACCAGAACGGACGTCGCCCTGATCACCCTCAAGGAAGCGCGTTACGGCGTCATTACTGGTATTCTCGCCGGGTTCGGCCGGGCGATCAGCGAGGTCGGCTCGGTCCTGCTCGTGGGCGGCAACATCGCCTACGCCGACGGGACCTCGAAGACCCGGACGATAACGACCGCGATCACGTTCGAAGTGCGAAAGGGCGAGTTCGAGACGGCGCTCGTCCTCGGCGCGGTGTTGCTCGTCCTCGTGTTGCTCGTCAACGGGATCGTGCTACGACTCGGGGGGCAAGGCCGATGACGCTGCGAACGCGAACGACCGCGACGGAGGTGACGCGGGCGTGAACCTCGAACTCGAGGGCGTCTCCTACGGGGTCGACGACACGCGGATTCTGACCGACGTCTCGCTCGCGGTCGACGCCGGCGAGGTCGTGACGGTGATCGGCCCGTCCGGAGCCGGCAAGACGACGCTGTTGCGGCTGGCGTCGCTGTTCGACCGGCCGACGGACGGGATCGTCCGCTGTGACGGGACGGACCCGTGGGCGGCGGACGCGAACCGGCGTCTCGCGGTGCGCAGACGGATCGGCTACGTCGCCCAGCGCGCGAGCCTCTTCGATACCTCGGTCGCACGGAACGTCGACATCGGGCGGCGGGTTCGGCGGCCGTGGCGTCGCCGGATTCGTGACTTCCTCGGTCGGCTGGTCGCCGACTGGTGGCAGACGTCGCCGTCGGTCGACGACCGCACGCGCGAGGCGCTCGCACTGGTCGGACTGGCGGACGCCATCGAGCAGGACGCGGCGTCGCTGTCGGGCGGGGAGGCACAGCGGGTCGCCTTCGCTCGCGCGCTCGCCGCGGAGCCGGACCTGCTGGTGCTCGACGAACCGACCTCCGATCTCGACCCCCGGAACACGGCGATCCTCGAGCGGGCGATCGATCGCGCCCGGGATCGTGAGTACGGGGTGTTGCTCGCGACCCACGACATGCACCAGGCCGAGCGCATCTCGGATCGCGTCGCCTTCCTGCTCGAGGGCGAACTGGTCGAGGTCGGCCCGCCGGACCGAATCTTCGACGAACCGAACGACCCGCGTACCGCGCGGTTCGTCCGCGGTGAGCTGCTGTACGATGCAAACGAACTTCCGGCCTGAACACCAACCGACGATCGAGAGACGACCCCGAGAACGACGCACATGACCATCGAGAAGGACTTCGACCCGTACCTGCAGATCGGCGATGTCGCCGTCGACCGCAGCGACGTCGAGATGCTGCGCGCGATCGACGACTGCGGCTCGCTGTCCGGTGCGGCGACGGCCCTCGAGCGCTCCTATCCGCGCCTCCAGCAGCGGGTGGTGGCGCTCGAGGAGGCGATCGGGCCGCTCGTCGAACGGACCCGCGGCGGGGCCGACGGCGGCGGCAGTTCCCTGACGGGGACGGCGCGGGACCTCCTCGAGCGGTTCGACCGCCTCGTCGTAGCCTACGAGGGGGTCGCCCGGGTCGACGAGACCGTGTTCTCGGGGCCGGTCGTCGACCGCGACGGCGAACTCGCGACCGTCCGGACCGACGTCGGTCGGATCTTGGCCGTCGTCCCGGCGGAAGCGAACACCGCCGCCGTGACGATCCGGTCGGACGCCGTCAGCCTGCACGCCCCCAGCGACGCACCCCGGGCGGATCGCACGAGCGTTCGCAACCGCTTCGACGGCACCGTCGGCTGGCTCGAGGCGGGCGATGCCGTCGCCCGGGTCGGGATCGAACTCGAGGGAAGGACCGAGGACAGCCCGGACCTCGTGGCGTTGGTCACGCGCCGGAGCGTCGGGACCCTCGATATCGAACCGGGTCGGGAGGTCGTCGCGTCGGTCAAGGCGACGGCCGTTCGCGGCGTCGCGACGGACGGACTCGAGTGAGACGAAGGTGCTCACGGGCCAGCGCACTA
>NZ_HG315686.1:663837-682008 GCF_000455365.1 Halopiger djelfimassiliensis | reverse complement strand
ACCATGACGCGCTCGCTCGAGCGACCGCGGCGAGGTGCGACCTCGCGGGAATCCCCCATCGACCCCCGCCGACCGCCGGACTCGAGCGGGCCGGCTCGGCACGACCGCCGAACGCGGCCCAAAAACGCACCTCGGACGCGCCGCTATCCGTGTCGAGCGAACGGAATGTCGTGCGAGACGTTTATGTCTCGGGAGCGGGTACGCAATCATCGCTTCGACCTTACCGGGTTGGAAGCCACGTCTCGGGTGATCCAGCACCCGGGGCATTTCAGCGCATGCCCCCTGCGACGGTTCTGGAGACGGTAGCTTCCGGGGAGAACTAACACGTATAGTGACTTATATCTATTGACGATCGGGGAAAAACCATCCCTGCCGCGCGAGCCACCCGCGCCGCACTCGGCTCGAGAACGAGGGGACGGGTTGGCTCGAGGCCGACGGCTCGAGACCGACCGGCCGGCTCGAGTCGCCGTCGGACGCAGGATTTTCTTTCGGCGTCACGTACCGGGCCGTGTGTACGACTCGATTCTCGTCGCGACGGACGGCAGCGACGCCGCGACGGCGGCGACCCGCCACGCCATCGAACTCGCGCGCCGGTTCGAGGTCCCGCTGTACGGCATCGCGGTCCTCGAGAGCCGCACCGAGTACGACAACGCGATCGTTGACCCGGAGGAGGCGACGCGGCGACGCAGGGAGCAGGCGGAATCGACGCTTGCCGAGTTCGAGACGGCGGCCGAAGCGGCCGGCTTGGACGTCGAAACGGAGATTCGGTCCGGCGTCCCCCACGAGGAGATCCTCGCGTACGCCGACGACCGTGGCGCGGACGCGATCGTCGTCGGCTCCCGCGGCAGTTCGTCGTTCAAGCGGGCGCTGCTCGGCAGCACCGTCGACGCGGTCGTCAGGCTCGCAAAGCGACCGGTACTCGTCGTCGACGACGCGGATTCCGGCGACGAAACGGGTCAGAACGGTATTTGAGGGGGAACATTTACCACACCTGTCGTGTGACATAGCGATATGACACTGCTCGTCCCGTTCGACGGGTCCCAGCTGGCGACTATCGCCCTCGAGAAGGCCTCGGAGTTCGGCGAGCTGATGGACGAGGAAGTCGTCGCCCTGACGGTGATCCCGGACGATCCGGACTACGCCCGTGATCGGGGCTGGATCACACAGGGGGAGCCGTTCGATCCCGACGCCATCGCCGCGGGGATGCAGATGCGAGCCGACGAGGTCGCCCCCGGGGCGACGTTTCGGACGGAACGCGTCAGTTCCGACGAGCCGACGGCGACGTCGACGACGAACGTCGTTCGCGAGATCCGCCGGGTCGCGGGCGAGATCGAGGCGACCGTGGTCTTCATCGGGTCCGAAAACGCCGGGTCGGTGATCGCTCCCCAGTCGAGCGTCGGCAGTCCGGTCGCGAGCGATCAGCGATACGACGTCTACGTCGTCCGCCGACCCGGGACCGAGGTCGACCCCGAAGATATCGCCGACATCGATTCGATGACCGAAGGGCTGTAGCCGTCGGTCCCGGAGGAACGTTTATTCCGGTGACTGACATCGCTTCGAACGAGCAATGGTCGATCGGAACGGGTGGGGGCGGGATCGACCCGCCCCGACCGGCGCGCCGCACTCCCCTCCCGCGTCGTTCGTCGAGCAGGCGAACGTGTCCGACGCGGACGTTTACGCGGCGTTCGAGGACGACTGGCCGGACTGCTGGGAACGCGCCGCGGCGTTGCTCTCGTGGGACGAGGCGTACGATACCGTTCTCGAGGACGACGACGCACCCTTCTACCGGTGGTTTCCCGGCGGGAAACTGAACGCGTCGTACAACTGCGTGGACCGGCACCTCGAGTCGGGCCGGAAGACCCACGCGGCGATCAGGTGGGAAGGGAAACAGGGCGAGCGGGAGACCTACACCTACCGGGACCTCTACGTTGCGGTCAACGAGTTCGCCGCCGCGCTGCGCGATCTCGGCGTCGAGGCCGACGACGTGGTGACGATCTATCTCCCGATGATCCCCGAACTGCCGATCGCGATGTTGGCCTGTGCGCGGATCGGCGCGCCCCACAGCGTCGTCTTCGCCGGCCTCTCGGCGGACGCGCTGGCGACGCGGATGAACTCGGCCGACAGCGAGTACCTGATCACCTGCGACGGCTACTACCGGCGCGGCGACGCCTTCAACCAGAAGAGCAAGGCGGACAACGCCTGCCTCGCCCTCGAGCACGACGTGCGGACGGTCGTCGTCGATCGACTCGGCGACGAACTCCCGCACGTGCTCGGGGACGACGAGTGGGAGTACCACGCCCTCCGCGAGGCGTTTGCGGGCGAGACCGTCGCGCCGGTTTCGCGGGACGCCGAGGACATGCTGTTTCTGATGTACACATCGGGCACGACGGGCGACCCGAAAGGGGTCGTTCACACGACCGGCGGATATCTCGCCCATGTCGCTTGGACGAGCCACGCCGTGTTGGACGTCAAACCCGAAGATACCTACTGGTGTGCGGCCGACATCGGCTGGATCACCGGCCACTCCTACATCGTCTACGGGCCGCTTTCGCTCGGGACGACCACCGTGATGTACGAAGGTACCCCGGACTACCCGGATCGCGATCGGCTCTGGGAGATCGTCGACCGAAACGCGGTCGATATCTTCTATACCGCGCCGACGGCCATCCGTGCGTTCATGAAGTGGGGGCCGGAGTATCCGGAGCGGTACGATCTGTCGTCGTTGCGGTTGCTCGGGACCGTCGGCGAACCGATCAGCCCCCGGCCGTGGAACTGGTACCGCGAACACATCGGCGGCGGAGAGTGTCCGATCGTCGACACCTGGTGGCAGACCGAGACGGGCGCGGTGACGATCTCGACGCTGCCGGGAGTCGACGACATGAAGCCCGGAGCGGCGGGGCCGGGACTGCCGGGGATCGACGTGCAGGTCGTCGACGAAACGGGGAAGGAGGTCGACCCTGGAGAGGCCGGCTACCTCACCATCGCACGGCCGTGGCCCGGGATGGCCAGAACGCTGTACGACGGCGACGAGCGGTATCGCACCGAGTACTGGACCCGGTTTTCCGATCCCGACGCCGACGAGTGGCGCTACTTCAGCGGCGACACCGCCTGCATCGACGAGGACGGCTACGTTACCGTCCTCGGGCGCGTCGACGACGTGATCGACGTCTCCGGCCGGCGGTTGAGCACCATGGAGATCGAAAGCGCGATCACCGACGTCGACGGCGTCGTCGAGGCCGCCGTCGTCGGCCGATCCGACGGACGGACGGGCACCGACATCTACGCGTACGTAAGCACCGACGGGAACCGCGACGCCACGGACGGCGTTCGAACCGCGATCGTCGACAACGTCGAGACGACGATCGGCCCGATCGCGACGCCCACGGAGATCGTCTTTACGCCCGAACTGCCGAAGACGCGGTCGGGCAAGATCATGCGCCGCCTGCTGGCGGACATCGCGAACGACGAGGAACTGGGCGATACGAGCGCGCTTCGCAACCCGGAGATCGTCGGCGAGATCCAGACCGAGAGCGGCGATCGATGACCGGTTTCGCGTATCCAACAGCCGCGAAACGGTTTCGATCGCCTCGAACGGGCTGGATCGACTATTCGAGCGTCAGCCTGCACTGGAGGCGATACAATTATGTTCGCGTCGCTGGAGAGAGCGAAACATGACGACGACAGCGGTCGAGTCGGGGGTGCTGTCGGACCGGCAGTACGAGATGCTGCTCGACGCTGCCGAGACCTATCGTGAAGCGCTCGTCGTCCGCTGTTGTGGCGAAGTCGGTCTCCGCCCCGCCGAACTCGCGGAACTCACCGTCGATGACGTCGAACAGGTCCGGATCGATCCGCCGCGGTATCTGGTTCGGGTCCCGGCCGTCGGTGACCGGGAGGGCCGGACCGCGTATCTGCCGACCCGGGTCGAGCGTGAACTGCGGCGATACGCACGGAGCAACGATCTGTCCCCCGCGGATCGGATCTTCGACGTCACGCCGCGTCGGCTCCAGATGCTCGTCTCGGACGTCGCCGACCGGGCGGGAGAGGTGTTCGACGATCCGTCCCTCGTCGATGCTTCTACCGGCGAACTCCGACGCTACTTCGCCGCTACCGCTCTCGTCGACCACGAGGTCAACCCCCGGGCCGTCAAAACGGCCGGCGGCTGGCGGAGTTTCGAAGCGCTCGAGCCCTACTTGCCGACGCCGACGGACGCGGAACTCGTCGAAGCCTTCGACGCGGTCGAACGGCCCTCCGGTCCCCGGGACGGCCGCGGCCGGTCGCCGCGCGGATCGCGGTCCAGTCTCTCGGTAAGCGACGACAGCGTCGTCCGGCTTCTCCTCGCCGCCAGCGATCGGTACGCGCTCGTTCACCTCGACGAGGACGGCTACGTCGAGCGGTGGAACCGAAGCGCCGCCGCGATGTTCGGCTACCGGGCCGGCGAGATCGTCGGGTCCCACGTTTCGGCGTTCTATCCCGACTCGGCCGTCGAAGACGGCGCGCCGGAGCGAACGCTGTCGGCCGCGCTCGAGGAGTCCGGGTCCGAAGCCGAGGGGTGGCGCGTCCACAAGGACGGATCGCGGTTTCGGGCGACCGAGGTCGTTTCGCCGCTTCGTGACGACCGGGGCCGCCATCGCGGCTTCGCCGTTTTCGTCCGTGACGTTTCTCGACACCACGAGCAACTCGAGTCGGCTTGCTCGCAGCGTGACGCACTCGAGCGACGCTACGCGGTCGCCCGACGGCACCGCAGCGTGACGGCGTCGCTGCTCGAGTCGAGCGGCCACGAGGAAGTCGAGACCGACACCTGTACGGCGCTGGTCGACGGCGGGGCCTACGAGTTCGCCTGGATCGATCGGGCGACGCTGTCGGACCGTCGCCGGAAGTGGCGCGCCTCGAGCGGGATCGAACCGGACGCGGTCGATCGCCTCGCTGCCGCCGAGTGGCAACCGGACGAGGGCGGGGCCGACGCCGCCTCGAATCCAAACGGCGATACCGACCCCGATGCCGACGACGCCCGTCGGAACGACGGAGCCGTCCTCGAGTCGGCGATCGCCGACGGATCTCACGGGCCGGCGATCGACGTCGTCCGCGACGTTACCGTGGAGTTCGACGACGGCACCTTCGAGGGGGCAATCGCACGGGTGCCCTTGAGCTACGGCGATACGACCTACGGGACGCTCTCGGTCGCGACCGAGCGCCCGGAGCCGTTCGACGGGGAGGAGCGGCAGTGGCTCGAGACGACTGGGCGTCAGGTCGGCTACGCGATCGCCGCCGTTCGCCGCCGCAACCTCCTGTTGTCCGATCGCGTCGTCGAGTTCGACATCGCCTGTCACGACGCGGGGTCGTTTTTCGTCGAAACCTCGAGTGCGCTCGACTGTCGGTTCGAACTCGATTCGCTGGTTCCGGTCTCCGAGTCGACTCAGCTCTACTACTTCCGGCTCGAGGGGGCGTCCCCGGGTGACGTGTTCGACCGCGCCGAGACCGACGGCGGTATCGCCGACTGCCGGCTGATCGAAACCGACGAGGACGGATGGCGCGTCGAGTTCGTCGTCGAAGGCTCGTCGCCGACGCTGACGCTCACCGAGTACGGCGTTACCGTCCTCGAGGCCGTCATCGAGGCAGGGACGGCGACGATCACGGCCGAATGCGCCGCCGATGCCGAGCTGCGGACGATCGTCGACGGACTCCGCGCCGCGTTTCCCGACTCCGAACTGATCGGGAAACGCGAGGCCGAACGGGCGGTCCAGACGGCCCGCGAGTTCCGTGAGGGACTCGAGGATCGGCTGACCGACCGGCAGGTGGCGGCGCTTCGGGCGGCCTACTCCGGCGGCTACTACGACTGGCCCCGCGAGAGTACCGCCGAAGAGATCGCCGACGCGATGGGCATCTCCTCGCCGACGCTTCACAACCACCTGCGAAAGGGCCAGCACGAACTCCTGCGGACGTTCTTCGACGATCCGTCGGGCGACGAATGAGCCGGATCGCCCCGGGCGCTAAGCGTCTAGACTCGAGCGGCCGGTCGTCACCTGACCGACGGCGATCCCCGCGACGGCGTCCCGGTTCGGTCGATCGAGACGGGCCAGCGGCGGGTCGAAATACCGGGCGAGCGCACCCTAATCTATGAGCCAGTAAGACTGATTTTGCACAACTAGAGGCCGGCTTTACTATTCCAGTTGTGTATTGGTAGGGTGTATCATGTCACAGGAGGAAGCCAGTCTCGAGGCGCGACTCGAGGAGCAAGCGGAGTTCGATCCGCCCGAGTCGTTCGTCGAGCAGGCAAACGTCACTGATCCGGGAATCTACGAGGAGTTCGAGGAGAACTGGCCGGACTGCTGGGAGCGAGCGGCCAACCTCCTCTCGTGGGACGAGGCGTACGACACCGTCCTCGAGGACGACGACGCGCCGTTCTACGAGTGGTTTACCGGCGGGGAACTGAACGCGTCGTATAACTGTCTCGACCGACACGTCGAGGAGGGAGCGAAAAACCGCGCGGCCATCAAGTGGGAGGGCGAACTCGGCGAGACGCGAACCTACACGTACGGGGAGTTGCTGAACGAGGTCGAGGCGTTCGCCGCGACGCTCCGTGAGCTCGGCGTCGAGGAAGACGATATCGTCACGCTGTACATGCCGATGGTCCCCGAACTGCCGATAGCGATGCTGGCTTGTGCGCGGATCGGCGCACCCCACAGCGTCGTCTTCGCCGGGTTCTCCGCGGACGCGCTGGCGACGCGGATGAACTCGGCCGACAGCGAGTATCTGGTCACCTGCGACGGCTACTATCGGCGCGGGGACGCGCTCGATCACCTCTCGAAGGCAACCGAGGGGCTCGAGAGCGTCGAGCACGAGGTCGAGGAGGTCGTTGTCGTCGACCGGCTTGGTGAGGCCCTCGAGCACTCGCTCGCGGACGGTCACCACGACTACGACGAACTGGTCGCCGAACACGAGGGAGCGTCGGTCGACCCGGTTTCGCGGGACGCCGAGGACATGCTGTTCCTGATGTACACGTCGGGAACGACCGGCAAGCCGAAGGGGGTAAAACACACAACCGGCGGCTACCTCGCGTACACCGCGTGGACGAGCCACGCCGTCTTGGACGTCAAGCCCGAAGATACCTACTGGTGTTCGGCCGACATCGGCTGGATCACCGGCCACTCCTACATCGTCTACGGACCGCTTGCGCTTGGCACGACGACCGTCATGTACGAGGGGACGCCGGACTACCCCGAGAAGGATCGCCTCTGGGAGATCGTCGAGACGAACCGCGTCGACGTCTTCTACACCGCACCGACGGCCATTCGGGCGTTCATGAAGTGGGGGTCGCAGTATCCCGACCGCCACGACCTGTCGTCGCTTCGCCTGCTCGGCACCGTCGGCGAACCGATCAACCCGCGGGCCTGGAAGTGGTACTACCAGCACATCGGCGGCGAGGAGTGCCCGATCGTGGACACCTGGTGGCAGACCGAGACCGGCGGCATGATGATCACCACGCTGCCGGGGATCAACACCATGAAACCCGGCTCCGCCGGACCGCCGCTGCCCGGGATCGACGCCCGCGTCGCCGACGTAAACGGCGAGGAAGTCGACCCCGGCGAAGCCGGCTACGTCACGATCAACAACCCCTGGCCCGGAATGTTGCGGACGCTGTATAACAACGACGAGCGGTTCATCTCGGAGTACTGGGAGGAGTACTCCGACGAGGAGGCCGACGAGTGGGTCTACTTCCCCGAGGACGGCGCGAAACTCGACGAGGACGGCTACGTTACCATCCTCGGGCGCGTTGACGACGTGATCAACGTCTCCGGGCATCGGCTCGGGACGATGGAGATCGAGTCGGCCGTCGTCGGCGTCGAGGGGATCGCGGAGGCCGCCGTCGTCGGCGGCGAACACGACGTCAAGGGCGAGGCGGTGTACGTCTACGCCATTCCCGAGGACGGCTACGAAGACCAGGAAGCCGAACTCGAGGAGCAGGCCGAGCAAGCCATCCTCGACTCGATCGGGCCGATCGCGAAACCCGAGCAGGTGCTCTTTACCCACGAGCTACCGAAGACGCGCTCGGGCAAGATCATGCGCCGGCTGCTCGAGGACATCGCCAGCGGGAACGAACTCGGGAACACCTCGACGCTTCGCAACCCCGAAGTCGTCGACGAAATCGCCGAGCAGGTCGAAAGCGACTGACCACCGAACCGATTTTTCACAGATCACACGAGGAACACGACACCGAGCGCACATATATGCCAGATAATAACACACAAGATTCGGACGGGACGGTCGAAACGGACGGCGGCGTGACGTCCCCGTCTGCACAGGACCACTTGGACACTGACTACCTCAACAACGAAGTGAACCTCCTCAGGCCGAGCACGTCGTTTATGCGGGACCACCTGCGCGTGGTCTGGACGGGATTCGTCGTCTGGGTGCTCCTCGTCTTCGGTCCGGTGACGCTGACGGCTATCGCACCGGAGATGATGACGACGACGATGCCGGTGCTTGGCTTCCCGCTGCACTACTTCCTGGTCGCGATCGGGGCACCGGGCGGGGCGTTGCTGCTTTCGGCCTGGTACGCCCGCAAACGCGACCAGCTCGACGCCAAATACGGCATCGACCACACGGCTCCGCTGGAGTCAAGCGGTGGCGGGGAGGCCGCGGCGACCGATGGGGGTGAAGACGAATGAGTCGAGCCGCGAGCGTCGTTTTGCAGGCCGATACCGGACTCCTTCCCGAGGGACTCGACGTTTCGTTCAAGGTCGCGCCGGCCGTCCTCGTGGTGACGATGCTGTTGTTGTTCCTCGGCATCGGGTACGTCTTCCGCGTGGCCGATACCGAGGACATGTGGGTTGCCGGCCGCTCGATCGGCAACCTCGAAAACGGGATGGCGATCGGCGCAAACTGGATGTCGGCCGCGTCCTATCTCGGAATGGCGGCGCTGATCGCCCTGTCGGGGTTCTACGGGCTGGCCTTCGTCGTCGGCTGGACGACCGGGTACTTCATCCTGCTGATCTTTATGGCCGCGCAGATGCGTCGGTTCGGGAAGTACACGGCACCCGACTTCGTGGGCGACCGGTTCAACTCCGATGGGGCGCGGGCTATCGCCGCGGTAACGACGTTCCTCATCGGATTCGTCTACGCGATCGGACAGGCCCGCGGCATGGGGTTGGTCGGACTGTACATCTTCGGCGACATCGGCATCCCCGGTTTCAGCGGCTATCAGGCGATGGTCATCTTCATGATGGCGATCACGGTCGGCTACCTGACGCTGTCCGGGATGCTCGGCGCGACGAAGAACATGGCCGTCCAGTACGTCATCCTCATCGTCGCGTTCCTCGCCGGACTGTACGCCGTCGGCTTTTCGGAGGGGTACTCGACGGTACTCCCACAACTCGAGTACGGCACGCTCATCAGCGAACTGGGCAGGGAGTTCAGCGAACCCTTCGTCACCGGCGGCCCGTACCTGTGGATCGCGACGTGTTTTTCGCTTATCGTCGGCACGTGCGGACTCCCGCACGTGCTGGTGCGATTCTACACGGTCGAAAACGAGCGGACCGCCCGCTGGTCGACCGTGTGGGGCCTCTTTTTCATCTGTCTGCTCTACCTGAGCGCGCCGGCGTTCGCGGCGTTCGGAACCGACCTGTACGCACAGAACATCGGCGACGTATACGGTGATCCCGGCATGAGCAGTGCCGCCGGCGACGTCATCGTCGTGCTCGCGACGCAACTGGCCGGGATGCCGGACTGGTTCGTCGGCCTCGTCAGCGCGGGCGGGATCGCCGCCGCGATCGCGACGACCGCCGGGCTGTTCATCGCCGGCTCATCGGCCATCTCACACGACATTTACACGAACATCATCAATCCGGAGGCGACCCAGCGCCAGCAGGTTCTGGTCGGTCGACTGAGCATCATCGCACTGGGCGTGTTGACGACGCTTGCAGCGTTAGACCCCGCGGCACCGATCGCCGCACTGGTCTCGTACGCGTTCTCGCTCGCCGGTGCGGTGCTGTTCCCGATGTTCTTCCTCGGGCTCTGGTGGGAGAACACGAACCGGCAGGGTGCCCTCGCCGGCATGACCACCGGACTGGTCATCTGGACGATCCCGATGATCAACGAAGTCCTCCCGGTCTACGTCGCATCCATCGACGGCCCCCTCTCGGCGGGACTCGAGCAGTGGCTGCCCGCGATCGGTTCCGCGCTGGTTGCCGTGCCGATCGTGTTCGCCGTCACGATCGTCGTCTCGATGGTGACCGACGAGCCGCCGATGGAGACGAAACGGGTCGTCAGACAGTGTCACAGCCCCGAACCGATGGGCCAGCAACAGACCGCGGAAGACGTCGTCGCCGACGGCAGCGGCGGCGAAACTCCTGCAGACGACTGATCCATGTACGAACGCATCCTCGTTCCGACCGACGGAAGCGACACCGCCGAGGTCGCCGTCGACCACGCGCTCGACCTCGCCGAGAAGTACGGTGCCGAAGTCCACGCCCTGTACGTCGTGGATACCGATTCGATGAGTCTCAGCCTCGGTGCCGAACAGGTCGACCGCATTCGGCAGGGCCAGTACGGCGAGATGGAGGAGGTCCGAACCCGTGCCGAGAAGGCCACCGCCACCGTCACAGACCGTGCCGAAGAACTCGGCCTCGACGCCGTCGAACACGTGTCGGCCGGTCGTCCGCACTCGCTCATCGAGGAGTACGCCGACGACAACGACATCGATCTCATCGTCATGGGATCGCACGGCCGCGCGGGCATCAGGCGGACCCTGCTCGGCAGCGTCACCGAACGAACGCTCCGGTCGACGACGATTCCCGTCCTCGTCGTCGACGCTCGAGCGGGGACGTAACGGCCTCGAGCCGGGTTCGCACGCCGTCGCCTACCGGCGTTCCCGCTCCTGCCGTGCGACCGCGAGTTTGAAACTCCAGATCAGCCCGTAGTAGGCGGCGATACCGGCGACCATGAACATGTAGTAGGCCCAGGTCGGCCCCTCGAGAACGCGAAAGACGAGTTCGACCAGCGTGACCCAGCCGATCGCGAACGCCAGATCGGTCAGTATCCCCCACCGCTCGGATCGCGCCGTCTCGAGCCACTCACGAATCCGGCTCATCGGTCGATCATGCGGCTGCTCTCGGATCCGATCATTACGGTAGTGTTTCACATGGTGCCCGAAAAAGTCTACCGACGACGGCGATCACGCGTTACAGGAGTGCGAAACGGAAGCCTACGGCTTTAGCTGTGAGTCGTAACGGGAGCAAGTTTGCGTGTCCGTACTGTGAGTCCGTGCGGCACGCGGATTTGAACGCGGCTGAGAACGTCAGTCAACGAGAGGGCGATCCATGCACGGCCTCACGCTTCAGGCGAGGCGAACCGTGCGGCCCAGCGCGCTGAAGACCGTGCCGACCGCTTTGCGGTCGCCTGCCATATGCAGGTGGGAAGGCCCGTTTGACCGGACTACACGCGCTGGAAAGCACGTCCAAGCACCCACCCCTTCAGGGCTGGGAGGAGGTCACTGATCGTAGAAATCGTCGACCTCGGCTTGCGGAAACGCCGGCGTCGCGGCCGAAACGTACTCGAGCGTCCGATCACCGGTGTTCCGGATGCCGTGTTCCGTGTGTGCGGGAACGTGCACCAGATCGCCGGCTTCGACGGCGCGTTCGTCTTCGTCGACGACCATGAGGCCCTCACCCGCGACGATGACGTATACTTGCTCCGGCTCGTGTTCGTGTCGAACCTGCCGTGCGCCCGGCTCTACGTCGACCCAGGTGACCGTCAGCTCCGTCTCCGAAACGTCCCCTTGGGAGTGGAGGATGCGGGAGACGAGTCCGTCGTTTCGACTGAGCGCCGGTGCGTCTTCTTTGTTGAGAACCCGCATGGTAAGAGTGTTTCTCCGCTTACAAATGACGGTTGTGGTTCCGAACCGTCGTCTTCCGGAGGGCCGACACCGGGCTCGCCGTTCGGCGTCGATTCGACCGGCTACGGTCACGCGTTCGTGAAACGAAACCTCCTAACCCGCCCGGACGCGAGTTCCGGTATGCACGACGAACCCGAAGTCGCCGTCCTTCGGCTCGGCCACCGCCCCGGACGGGACGACCGGATGACGACCCACGTCGGGCTGACCGCGCGGGCGCTGGGGGCCGATCGCGTGATTTTCCCCGACAACGCGGGCCAGTCGCTCGAGACCGTCGCGGACATCACGGACCGGTTCGGCGGCCCCTTCGAGGTCGAACTCACGGACTCGCCGAAGGCGATCATCCGCGGCTGGGACGGCCGGGTCGTCCACCTCACGATGTACGGCGAGCGCGTCCAGGACGTCGAAGACGACGTTCGGGCGGCCCACGGGGACGGCGAGTCGCTCTTGCTGGTGGTCGGCTCCGAGAAGGTTTCCTTTGACGTCTACGAGGAGGCCGACTGGAACGTCGGCGTTACCAACCAACCCCACTCCGAAGTCGCCGGTCTCGCGGTCTTTCTCGACCGGCTGTTCGAGGGCCGGGAACTCGAGCGCGACTGGGACGACGCCGACCGGCGAGTGATCCCGATGGAGACCGGCAAGCGAGTCGAGTCGGCGGGAGAGGGAGACGCGTCCCGATAGTCGGATCGACGCTTTCTCCGTTCCGTTGCGATCCGGTTCTCCTTCCCGTGACATCAGCCGCGTTCTCGGTCGCTGGTTGCTCCTCGGTCCCGACGTCCACAGCGCCGGGATTCTCACAGTATGTTGAACACCCCAAAGGACCTATATTATGGTAAAATACCTGCTCGTATTGTGACGTCCGACGATTGTTTCACCCGGAGAAACTATCTGAAACTTGCCGCGGTCGGCGGTAGCACCGCAGCGATCGCCGGCTGTAGCGAGTTCCACGGCAACCGAGGGTCGGTGGACGTCTCGGAGTCGAACGACGATCCATCGACGGCGGACATCCCCTCGCTCCGGATGGAAACTGCCGACTTCGCCTCCGTGCGTCAGTTTAGCAACCGAAACTACGAGCGAATGCACGCCTCTCGAAAGCGACGGGCGATCGAGACGCTGCTGTCCGACCCGGCGGTCAACGACCTCGTCAGTGACTGGATCGGTGCGTTCGAAGCGTACGAAGTACTCACGAACCATCTCGAGACGATCAGTCTTCAGGGGCCGACCGACCTGCACGTACAGGAGAGTGGGTTCCCCGACGGCGAGGAAGCCGAGTTCGAGGTGACCGCGGCGAACCGTCGAACCGTTTACGGACTCATCGATCGCCGTCGCGACGAGATCGTCGCTCTCGAGATCACCGATCCACAGGACATCAGTTGGACGGTCACGCAGAACTCCTACGAGATGGAGATCGGGCAGGCGATCCACGATCTCGAGCCGGTCAAAGATGCCTTCGGCGACATGAGCGAACGGGAGTGGTATCCCTCGTGGAAGGGCGCGAACGGCGGGTATACCGGTCTCGGACAGGCTGATCTCCGTCACGGCTACGGCGGAACCGCGGTACTGCACGTGAAAGACGGCGAGGAGGTACGGATAATCAGCGCGTTCATCGACGGAACGGTGCCCAGAAGTCCCGAGATCGTCGAGGTTGCCGTGCTCGATCACGCCGTTGAGTTTCCGCCCTCCGAACTCGCTGCGTCGATCGATCCGGCCCCGGAGTCGGTGCTGGACGTCGTTCCGGACGTGCCAACCGAACAGCGCCCATACTACACGGCGAACGAGGGGTTTCACCGGATCGAACCGCCGGCGGACTCGTTCGAACAGGACGGCTGGGAAATCGAGTGGACCCCCGCTGATGGTCAGGGGGTAACCATTGAAGCGTCGTTCCGTGGAAGCCCGGTGTTCGAGGCGATGAACGCACCGTTCACGTTCACGGGGTATTACTTGCCGCCGCGAGACGGGCGGAACACGCGAGAATGGTACTTTCCGGACGACAACACGGTGTTTAGCGGTGACCTGCTCTTCTGGGACGTCCATACGTCGAGCTCGGGTGGCCCCGGAATGCTCGGAAAACTCGACTTTCCGGCGCGTGACGGGATCCCGAGCGGGTTTCAACTGAAGAGTCACTTCCACTCGAGCGCGAACGGTCGGGAGAGCATCGACTTCCACTCCGGGCTCCGTTTTGGGCCGTACAACTACGATCTCGCGTACGAATTCTATGCGGACGGCGTCTTTTCGCCGGTGTTCCGGCGCGCCGGGCCGGGCCTTGTCACGCAGTTCGTCCGGAAAGTCGAGGAAAACGCCGAAACGTACGGAGAAAACGGTGCCTACGAGGAGCCGGTCGTGCAACACTACACGTCGGCCCAAGCCATCGACGTCACGCCCGGCACCGAGGACGGCGTCGCCGTGGAACTGTTCGATGGCGACGAGTGGACGACGCCCGACTCGGAGTTCTACCTCGAAGCCGAACCGGGAATGATCGTCCGATTCAGCAACCCCGGCGGGACCGAAACGATCGATATTCCGCTCCGAAACGATCAGGAAATCGTCGTCGTCAGACGGGACGAGTCGGAAATCGGGCCGGGTGAGTATCCAGCACGTCGGCTGTACGACGAGGGACGGCCGTCTCGACACTACCACCCGGCACAGTACGTCGACGAGCAGCCGATTCAAGGCGAACGGGTCATCGTCTGGCTGCTCATGATCGGCGCGATCGGGCAGATGCCCCATCCATCGGGGACGACGAACTTCGTCACCAAGGGGCGAATAGAGCTGTCCGGATACTGATCGTTTCCGTATGACTTGGACACCAGTATGAGAGACGATCCGACGGCAGGTCGATCGCGACGGGAATTCGTCCGGGCAGCGGTCGCAGCCGGAACGAGCGCCGCGCTCGCCGCCTGTCTCGCGGACGAGCGCTCGGTAAACGCGCCCACGGGCGTCGAAGAGCCGGCATCGCTCCCCGACCGGCAACACGCCTGGAACGACGCGCTACACGCGGATCAGGACGGAAACGTCAGCCCGCCCGAACACCACGTGTTCCTCAGTCTGTCGCTCTCGGAAGCGCCGGACGAGACGGCCCGCAAAACCGTACGGACGGCGTTGCGAGATATCGAACGAGCGGTCGCGCGGGACACCGACGGGATCCTCTTTACGCTCGGCTATACTCCCGCCTACTTCGAGCGGTTCGACGCGCCCCTCGACGACGCCGTCGATCTTCCGAAGCCGGACCCGATCCTCGCGCTGACCGCCGAAAGCGACGTGACGATCGATACGAGCGACGCACTCCTGCATCTCGCGAGCGACGACGGTGCCGTGGTACTCGCCGTGGAACAGGCCCTGTTCGGCGACCGTGGGACCCTCAACGGCCGTTCGGTGTCGGCGTCGCTCGACGCCGTCTTCGAGCGGACAACCCGTCGTACGGGGTTTGTCGGTCCCGGTCTTCCGGCCGCTCGACAGCACGGACTGGACGGCGTCCCCGATACCGAACCGGTACCCGAGGAGGCACCGTTCTTTATGGGATTTCGATCGGGCTTTCGCGAAAGTCAGGCGACCGAAGACCGGGTAACGATCCGGAACGGCCCGTTCGCCGGCGGCTCGACGCAGCATTTCGAAACCCTCGAGCTCGATCTCGACGTGTGGTACGACGAAAGCGACCACGAGCAACGCGTCGCGCGGCTGTTCAGTCCCGCACACGCCGATCGTGAGACGGTCGGCGAGATCGGCGAACGGCTCGGGACCGAAACCGGCATCGCGTCGGTCACCGACGAGATCCACGACCACGCTCGCGACGAGGGCGTCGTCGGACACGCACAGAAGCTCGCTCAGGCCCGCGACGACGGGACGCCGGTGTTGCTCCGCCGGGACGTGAACACGACCGACGGTGACGTCTGTGGCGTCCACTTCGTCTCCCTCCAGCGGGAACTATCGGAGTTTACCCGCGTCCGGGAGGCGATGGCCGGCGAGGAGTTCCGACAGTACGGACTCGGGCCGCGACAGGGCAACGGCATTCTCCGATATCTTCGGGTTCGACGCTGGGGTAGCTACCTCATCCCACCGCGGTCCCATCGGGCGCTGCCGCGACCCGAACCGAACGGCGAGGTCCGGTAGACGGGCGATTCCGCTGACCCGGCTGGCGAGACCGTACATCGCGGGGCTGTGCAGGCCACGGTGGCGTCGTCGTCCGATCCCCGTGACAGCACGCGTTCACGCTGTCCCCATCCGGGAGGGACGACCGGCTGTCGAGCAGCCTCCTCGAGCGAGACCTGGCGACTCGTCGACGCCGGGTTCGGTAATCGAACGCAACACAAACGTTTATGATTAATATTCTTTATTTATCTATGTGGAACTAACTGACATCAATACGGCGTCACGATCGGGAAACGTCGCCACCCTGTTCGACGAGACGGCGCGACACCACGGCGACGAACGGGCTATCGAATACCACGGGGAGTCGACCACGCACGCCGAACTCCGTGACCGAACGGCGGCGTTCGCGGGCGGGCTCCATGATCTCGGTCTCGAACCCGGCGATCGGCTGCTGCTCTTTCTGCCGAACTGTCCGGCGTTTCTGGTCGCTTCGCTGGGCGGGTTCCGGGCCGGGGTCGTGATCTCGCCGATCAACCCCCAGTACAAGCGCCGCGAGGTCGCCTCCCAGCTGGACGATACGGACGCAACGGCGATCGTCACACATCCGTCACTGCGGTCGGTCGTCGATCGGGCCGTCGCGGACGTCGGCACCGAACTCGAGGTGCTGACCGTCGAGAGCGAGCACACGGATCGCGACCCAGAGGACGCGTTCTTCGAGGCGGTCCGGGGCGAGCCGACGCTGGTCGAGCGGGACGACGACGACGTCGCCTTGCTGCCCTATACGTCGGGGACGACCGGCGACCCGAAAGGCGTCCGACTCACCCACCGGAACACCCGCGCACAACTGCTGTGGACGCTGGCGCGGTCGACCCAGAACGTCGATCCCGGGGACGTCCGGAGTCTCATCTGGCTCCCGCTGTACCATATCACCGGTTTCACCCACACCGCGTTGCAGCCGCTGGTCGGCGGCGGGACCTGTTACTTCCGCAGCGCCCTCGAGTGGGATCCACAGGCCTGCATGCAGCGTATCGAGGACGAGGCGATCACCCACTTCGTGGGGGTCACGGCGATGTACACCGACATGGTCGCGGCCGACGACTTCGGCGAGTACGATCTGACGAGCCTCGAATCCGTCTCGGAGGGCGGCGCGAAGCTTTCGAGCGCCGTTCAGGAAGCATTTGAAACGACCGCGGGCGTCGACATCGCCGAGGGGTACGGCCTGACCGAAACCCACGGCGCAACCCACTCCCAAACGGACTCGACGTTCGGCCTGCAACACGGAACGATCGGGCAACCGCTGCGGATGACCGACTGTAAGATCGTCGATGACGACGGTGCGGAGGTGCCGCCGGGCGAGGCGGGCGAACTCTTGGTCCGTGGGCCGCAGGTGATGGACGGCTACCACGAGATGCCCGACGCGACCGAGGCGGCGTTTACCGAGAACGGCTACTTTCGGACCGGCGACGTCGCCCGTCGTGACGGGACCAACTACTACGAAATCGTCGACCGGAAGAAACACGTCATCGTCACCGGCGGGTACAACGTCTATCCGAGCGAACTCGAGGCCCTTCTGCTGGAACACCAGGCCGTCGCCGACGCCGCGGTCGTGGGGATTCCGGACGAGCGGCGCAACGAGGTCCCGAAGGCCTTCGTGGTTCCGACCGACGACGCCGAGCCCGGTGACGGCGTCACGGCGAGGGAACTCCGGGAGTACTGTCTGGACCGGATCGCGGCGTACAAGCACCCCCGCGAGATCGCGTTCGTCGACGAACTGCCCCGGACGACCAGCGGCAAAGTACGGAAGTACGAACTCGAACGGCGACACGGGGCGGAGTGAGGAACGCGGACATCACCGGGTCAGGGACGACCGTCGCCACGGCGGCCGCTTGAACGCACAAAGGAGTAGTTTTTCGGGGGCCGGTGACGCAGGGAGCGGTATGTCTTCGCAACCGGAACTTCCCGGGACGGCGATCGAGTGGTACATGTTCGGGGCGGCTCTCGTCGGAGCCAGCGTGATCGGACTGCTCGTGACGGGCCATACGCTTCCCCAGTCGCTGGTGATGGGTGTGACGACCGGACTCGGCGTGTCGTTGCTTGTCGTGCTGGTCACTGCCGCCTGGCACACGCTGCGTGCGTAGCGGCGCGTCGACGTCGCAGGTGGTGTGGCTGCCCGACCGCGCTGTGGCCTGCCAATTCGG
>NZ_HG315686.1:592778-663246 GCF_000455365.1 Halopiger djelfimassiliensis | reverse complement strand
GCCAATTCGGTGCCAACGTATATCCGTCCGGTCGATGCCACGTCGACTATGAGTGAAACGACCGCTCATTCCGAGGAGCTGCCACGCGAGGAGGCTGCGGACCTGCTGCAGGAACTGGCCCGCGAACTGCGCGAACAGGAACCCGCGGAGATCCGGGTCGGGAACAAGATGCTCACGCTGTCCCCGTCGTCGCTGCTCGAGTACGGGATCGAAGTCGAGGAGCGCTCGCCCATGATCGGCGGCGATCGCGAGGAGATCACCGTGACCCTCGAGTGGGAGGTTTCCGAGGCGGAGTGACGCAACGAGGACACGGCTCCGGCGGTTCCGGTCGCGTCGGCCCGACCGGGAGTGTCGAACGGCGTCGCCGGTTCGATCTTCGCAAGTGCGTTCAGCCTCCGCAAGGAAGTTCCGGGCCGATCGGGGGGCAGCGCCACGACTTCGCTACGGGTTCTCGAAGATCGGCCCGTAGCCGGGGGATACCGTCGTCGGTTGGCCGCTCGGCGTCTCGGTTCCGCGATGCTGTCCGGCCCGTTGTCGACCGTGCGACGCGGCCGCGCTCACCGTCGCTCAAAAGACTTAATGGCCGGATACCGTTACACGTAGATAATGGCTTTTGAGGACCTGCTCGAGGATCCGGTCATCCAAAAGTACTTGCACGAGCTGGTCGGTCCCAAGGGGATGCCCGTCGCGGCAGCGCCGCCGGACGGGGAAGTGACCGACGAGGAGCTTGCGGAGGAACTGGACCTCGAGTTGAACGACGTGCGGCGAGCGCTGTTTATCCTGTACGAGAACGATCTCGCGAGCTACCGGCGGCTTCGCGACGAGGATTCGGGCTGGTTGACGTATCTCTGGACCTTCGAGTACGACAACATCCCGGAAAACCTCGAGGAGGAGATGTACCGCCTCCATGACGCCCTCGAACAACGCCGGGAGTACGAGCGAAACCACGAGTTCTACCTCTGTGAGATCTGCTCGATCCGGTTCGAGTTCGGCGAGGCGATGGACTTCGGCTTCGAGTGTCCCGAGTGTGGCTCGCCGCTGGAATCGATGGACAACGATCGACTGGTCAACGCGATGGACGACCGACTCGAGTCGCTCGAGAACGAACTCAACATCGACGCGGACGCCTGATGGTCGTACTCGCAACCAAACTGTACGTCGACGGAGACGCTCGCGAGCGGGCGCTGGATTCGCTGCGGTCGCTCGTCGACAACGAGATCGGTGACCTCGCCGTCGAGTACGAACTCGGCGTCCGCCACGACGATTTCCCGTCGGTTACTCTCGAGGGCGAGGACGCCACCGTCGCGCGCAACGTCCTCCGCGAGGAGTTCGGCGAGATCGTCCCCGATCTCGAGGCCGGCGAGACCGCCGTCGGAACGCTCGAGTCGTGGGACGACGACGGATTCGTGCTCGATGCCGGCCAGCCGGTCCGGATTCCGGCCGACGAACTCGGACTCGGCCCCGGATCGCCGACCCAGATCCGCGAGCGGTACGGGCTGGTCCAGCACACCCCGTTGCGGTTCGTCTCCGACGGCGACGACGGGACCGCTAGGCTCGCCGACGACGAACGCGACCGCCTCTACGAGTGGACTCGCGGGAACGGGCGGCTCAACGTCAACAGCGCCACTCGGGCGGAGGTTCGTGCGACCCTCAACCGCGCGGGCCACGCCCAGGATTACGTCACCGTCGAACGACTCGGCCTGCTGGAACAGAGCGTCATCTGTACGGAAGATACCGACCCGCCGGGGCTGCTAGCGAGCGTCGGCGAGTACCTCCCGGCGGAGCTTCGCTGTGTCGTTCCATAACATGAATCGACGGCTCGTGCTTGCGGTGCTCGCAGTCGCCGTACTCGTTGGGTTCGCCGGTTGTACGTCGTTCTTCGGCGGTATCTCGGACGAACAACTCGACCGGGAACAGGAGTACGACGACCTGCGGGACAGCGAGGCCG
Organism: Halopiger djelfimassiliensis; assembly: GCF_000455365.1. Taxonomy (GTDB): domain Archaea; phylum Halobacteriota; class Halobacteria; order Halobacteriales; family Natrialbaceae; genus Halopiger_B; species Halopiger_B djelfimassiliensis. The sequence continues at coordinate 661,298 of NZ_HG315686.1, read as the reverse complement.
ACGTCGCCATCGACATCGAGGCGGCCGGACTCATCGGAAACGGCGAGTTCCGCGCGGTTTACGACCTGAACGAGACCGAAACCCTGTCGCTGTATCGGTCGAACATCGTCCGCGACGAGGCGCTTGACGTACACAGCGTCCGCTACTGGTATCCCAACGGCACCGAGGTAACGGGTTCGGACCTCGATATCGAACAGAGCCGGACGAGTACCGAGGTTCGGGTTCCGGACGGCAACGGGACGCTCGCGTTCTCGGGGGAGGCCGGCAGCAAGACCTTCCACCTGCCGGCGTACGTCGAGGGCTCCTACGAGGTGACGCTGCCCGACGGCCACCGGTCATCGAACTTCCTGTTCGGCAACGTCGATCCCGGCGACTACGACCGTCGGATCGTCGACGATCAGGAACGCCTGACCTGGGACCACGTCGACAGTCCGATCTCGATCCGCTACTACCTCGATCGGGACATCCCGCTGTTCGTGGGACTGGTCGTGGGCGTGGTTCTGCTCGGCGGCCTCGGCGTCGCCTACTACTACCGGCAGGTAAAGCGGCTACAGGACCAACGCGAGGAGTACGGCTTGGACGTCGACATCGAGGACGATTCGGACGACGGACCGCCGCCGGGACTCAGGTAGCCTCCGACGGGCCGTCCCGACCGCGACGATCACTCGTGCATCGCGTTCTCGTCGATCCAGATCGCACCGCCGTCGTCGAACTCGAAACGCCCTTCGACGAACTGGGTCGCCGTTCGCGTCGGCTTGAGTGTGGTTATCCGGACGGTTTTCGTGACGTCGACGTCGTCGACCAGCCAGCCGTAGTAGTTCCCTTCGGCATCGGTTTCGGTAAGCACGAGGAGCATCGGCTCGTCCGCTCGCTCGATCGTTCGGGCGGTCGACCCGAACACTCGAGGCAGATCGACGACCCGGACTCGCTGCCCGTCGACCGCGACCGCGCCCGCGTTCCACGGATCGTCCGCCGCACCCAGCGCCGCCGTTCCCGTGACGCTGCGGACCGACGCGACGGCATCGGCTTCGACGCAGTACCGATCCCCGGCGAGATCGAAGGTAAGGACCGTCAGATGCTCGTCCTCCTCCGCCGTATCGTCGTCGGTGTCGCCGAACCGATCGCGAGAAGATGCCGACCTCATCCCTTCGAACTCGGACCAACCGAGAAAATAAACGTTTCGAGAGGAACCCCCCGGTCGCCCCCGCCGGCACACAGTCGTGAAACTGATACGAGATGTCACGATCGGGAACGGACACAGGAGTCAACGTTTTATCGCTGGACTGGGATAGACGAACAGGAACATGGCCCCGGACCTGCCCGAAAAGCTCCTCGGAATCGACATCGATGACGCAGACGACGGAACGACGCGGGACTCGGACGAGCGCGACGATATCGAATACGTCCGCATCGTCTTTTTCGGGGTCGGCGAGCACCGACTCGCGGTGCCGGTCGACGACGTCAGAACGATCACGGACGTCCCCGACGAAGTAACACCGGTCCCACGCACGCCGCGTGCGATCGAAGGTGTGACCGATCTCCGAGGGGATATCACCGCGGTTATCGATCCGTCCATCCACTTTCCGACGACGGAAGACCGCCCCGGGCAGGAGGAACTCCTGGTGTTCGACCGGCCGTCCGACGGGCAATCGGCCGCGATCCGCGTCGACGACGTTCTCAGCGTCGATGCCATCCCCGAGCATAACGTCCTCGACGCCGCGGCCGTCGAATCGCGGGACTACTCCGGGGACGCACTCGAGCACCCGCTCGTCGAAGCGGTAGTCGAGCAAGAGCGCGACTCCGATCAACGCGACGGGAGCGTGGTGACGGAATCGTCGATCGAGACCACCGATGAGTCTTCCGACCCCGATATCGACCTCGGTGTCGATACTGCCGCTGACTCGAGTTCCGGAACCCAGTTCGACTCGAGACCCGGGACGGCCGGGAGCGAAGGCGGACGCGAACCCGGTCACATCGGCGAGGCCGTCGAGATCGAATCGATCGATGCGCTCGAGGAGTCGAGCGACACCCCCGACGAGGATGGGACCGCGTCGTCGGACGACGAGCATAATATAATAGAATTGATACCAATGGTCGACGTCGACGATCTCCTGCTGGCGTCGGGGCACACCAGCTCCGATACGTAACAGTCGCTCGACCAGTCGTCCGATCCCTCGTATCGACGCTTATCAGGTCTGATAATCGAGAGACAGCATTTATGGTACTTGTATTTCTACCAGAATTTGGTGTACTACTGAATGTCGACAGGGGTGCTCATCGTGGACGACTCACATTTTATGCGGAACTTACTGCGGCAGATCTTGGAGCAGGATTACCGCATCATCGGAGAGGCGTCCAACGGCGCTGAAGCTGTCAAACTGTACAAAGAACACGATCCCGACATCGTCATGATGGACATCGTCATGCCGAAGTGCAACGGGATCAAGGCCACCGCAGCCATCAAGAAGATCGATCCTGACGCCCGTGTGATTATGTGTACGAGCGTTGGACAGCGGGAGAAAATGAAACTCGCGGTCAAGGCTGGGGCGGACGGCTACGTCACGAAACCGTTCGAAGAACCGAGCGTCAGAAAAGCCCTTTCGGACGTCATCGCGGCATGACGCGGGTACTCGTTGTCGACGACTCGCAGTTTATGCGGACAGTCATCGGCAACGCGCTCTCCGAAGCCGGCTACGACGTCGAGACCGCAACGAACGGCGTCGAAGCCGTCGAAACCGTCGCGTCGTTCGATCCGGCCGTCGTTACGATGGACGTCGAAATGCCCGAGATGGGCGGAATCGAGGCGGTCGAGCGGATCATGACCTCGAACCCGACGCCGATTCTCATGCTCAGTGCGTACACGAGCGAGGGAGCCGACGCCACGCTCGACGCGATAGAACGCGGTGCCGTCGATTGCCTCGAGAAGCCGGACGGGTCGGGGTCACGGAATATCGCTCACCTCGCGACGGAGGTCGTCGAAACGGTCGACGAACTCGCCGACGCCGACGTCTCGTCGCTTGCGCTTGCGCGGGCGTCGGCGACGGCCCACTCGACCGAAACGCACGCACAGCGGACGGCGTCGGCGGGGACCGCAACCGCTGACCCACAGCCCAACTCGAGTCCCACAGCGGGACCGGTTTCGCCGGGCTCGTCGGGAGCGGAGACACCCGATTCCGGCCCCGGGATCGAGCCACAGATGGGAGCCGATCGGATCCAATCACGGCCGGTCGACCCCGAAGAGGCCGCGGACGATCCGACGGTCGTCATCGGCGCGTCGACCGGCGGCCCACAGATCGTCGAACGGCTGCTCGAGCGGCTCCCGATCGAACTCGGAGCGAAAGTACTCGTGGTCCAGCACATGCCGGCCGATTTCACCGACCGGTTCGCCGACCGACTCGACGCACGCAGCGACTACGACGTCCGGGAACCGACCGACGGTGATCGGATTCGAGCCGGGGAGGCAGCGGTCGCTCCGGGAGGGTACCACCTCGAAGTCACGACGAACGTCGGCGGAGCCGTTCGCGTTCGACTCGACGACGGCGAACGAGTTCACGGCGTTCGGCCGGCGATCGACGTTACGATGGAAACCGCCGCATCGAAAGTCGACGATCCGCTCTGTGGCGTCGTTCTGACCGGTATGGGCAACGACGGGGCGGCCGGGATCGAGGCGATCAAGACGGCCGGTGGCCACACGATCGCACAGAACGAGGCGACCAGTCCCGTATTTGGCATCCCCTGTCAGGCGATCGAAACCGGCTGTGTCGATCGGATCGCTCCCGATACCGAGATCGTCTCGGCGATCGTCGACGCGTTCACTGGAGGAGGTGACGGTAAGACCGATGACTGAGTACTGGACCGACTTCGTACAGGAGAGTACCGAACGGATCACGGAGTTGAACAACGAGCTGCTGGCCCTCGAGCGCGATCCCGACGACGAGGAGGCGATGGAAAACATCTTCCGGATCGCCCACACGCTCAAGGGCAACTGTGGGGCGGCCGGACTCGAGGCGGCCAGCGACCTCGCACATGCGATCGAGGACGTCCTCGATGCGGTTCGCTCCGGTGGCCTCGATGTGACACCGGAGCTGATGGACGACGTCTTCGAAGCGGTCGACGAGCTCGAGACGATGGTCGGAGAGGTCGATACGCGCGGCGAGATCGAAACCGATCCGTCGCCAACGATCGACGCGCTCCGGGCACACATCGCGGCTGCGACCGCCGGCATCTCGTCCCCCACGACGGACGAGATCGAAACGGTCCTGTCGCGGTTCGATCCGCCGGCCGACGACACGCACAACGCCTATTTCGTCCGGCTCTCGATCGCCGAGTCCGAACACGAACACGAGAACAACGGCATACTGGTCGTCGAGGCGCTGATCGACGCGTTCGATCTGATCGGGACCGCCCCGCCACGCGACGTGATCGCGGCCGACAACTACGGCGGTCAGTTCGATGCCGTCTTCGGCAGTCCCGTCGGCAAATCGGCGATCGAATCCGGGCTCGAGCCGGTCGAGGAGGTGGCCGAGTTCGAAATCGCTGACGTCACCGACCAGTTCGAAGCGGTTGCGGCGGCCGACGACGCGGAGCGTTCCGGAACCGCAAACGCCGCCGGAACGCTTTCCGGAACGGGTGCGGAGGTTCCGGGTGCCGATATTTCGCCAGACGAAGCCCAGGACCTCGAGGTCGACGAACTACTCGACGAGTTCAACGAGTTCGACGATCTGGACGAACTGGTCGAGGAAGTCGAGGACGACGACCTCGATGCGTTCGAGGATATGGGCGATGCCGGCTCGTTCGACGACCTCCTCGAGGACGAGGAGGATATCGATCTCGGCCTCGAGTCGGACCTCGGCGAGGAGCCGTCGACCGGACGGGCCGAGAGCACGACTGAGCCGGCCGCCGGCGACGATAGCTCCCCTGACGGGACGCCGTCCGACGACGGAACGGCTGGTACCGACGCCAGCGCGGACGATGACGATGTCGACGATGCCGAAGCCGTCTTCGAAGAACTCAAAGCGGAAGTCGACACCGTCGGGTTCGACGAACTGCAGGACGAGCTCGAGGAACTCGAGTTCGACGAGTTCGATCAGGAAGACGAGGTCGGCATGGACGAACTCCTCGGCGACGACATCGACGCCGACGACGGTGCGTTCCTCGAGGAAGCCGAGCCGTCGGATGAGGAAATCGACGACATCCTGGTCGATTCATCGGACGTGAGCGACGAGGACGCGTCGGTCGATGCCGGTCCTGACGGAGAGACAATCGACGACCAGCCGGACGAACGCGACGACAAACCGGCCACGACAGACCACGCGACACAGTCGACCAAGGCTGAAGCGACTGCGCCCGCGGTCGACGAGCCGACTGACGATTCGTTCGAGGACGAGGCTGTCGACTGGTTCGAGGACGACGATGACGGCTGGCTGGAAGACGACGATGACGGCTTGTTCGGGGACGAGGCTACCGACTCGACTGAAGGTGAGACGGCAAGCGTCGCCGACCCGGACCCGGCGGACGAACCGGCGGCTCTCGAGGAGCCGGAAGCCGACGCCGTCGAATCGGCTGGGCGGGCCGAAGCGGACGTCGACGACGGTGTCGACGAGCCCACGCCGGAGGACGCCGGTGGCACCGAAGCTGACGCCGACGTGACCGGCTCGGAAACGGCTGCTTCCGAATCGGGCGTCGACACGGATACGGCCGAGACGACGGACGAGTTCACGGCCGCGGAGCCCGTCGATGCCGCGGCGTTTTCGCCGGAGACGGACGTCAACGACGGCTTCGGCGACGACGCGGACGCGACATCCAGTCCCGTTTCGCCCGTCGAGGATGTCGACGATGACTTCGGTGCCGACGCGGACTCCGGTCCTGTCTCTCCGGTCGAGGATGCCGAGGACGGCTTCGACGACGCCGACGAGTTCGAAACCGATTTCGAGGAGACGACGGAGTTCGCCGACTTCAGCAGCGGTCTCGACGACGAGTCGGCCGCGGAACCCGAACCCGAGCTGGACGCGGAACTGCCGACGGAGCCGACCGAGGCCGCGGATTCCGCGCCGCCGGCCGAGGAACCGTCCGATTCGATCGAGGACGAGGATACCGCCGACGGCTCCATCGACGTTGACGACACGGCCGACGACTCGTTCGAAGACGCCTTCGGCGAAGGCGGGTTCGACGATATCGAGGACGAACCCCTCGGCGAACCCGACGCGTTCGGGACCGAACCCGAGTCCAGCGACGGGTTTTCCGGCTTCGATGCCAACTCGAGTTCCGCCTCGGGTGACGAGTCGGGGATCGGCCAAACCGACGGGACGGCCGATCAGGACGGCGGATCCGAGGAACGGAGAGTTGTCGAAGAGCCGACCCTCGAGATTCCGGACATTACCGTTCCCGAACGCGACCAGCGCCGGGAAACGGACGACGAAACGGACGACATTCAGTCGGTTCGGGTCGGGGTCGAACAGATCGACGACCTGCTCAACCTCGTGGAGGGGCTGGTTACGAGCCGCGTTCGGCTCCGCCACGAGGTCGAGTCGAACGTCGAGCGGGAGCTGGCGGCGATCGAAGCGGAACTCGACGATCTGGAGGAGTTGACGCGGGATCTACAAGAGACCGTGATGGACGTCCGGCTCGTCCCCTTGCAGACGGTCGCAAACAGGCTTCCGCGTGTCGTTCGAGACATCGCCCGCGATCAGGGCAAGGAGGTCGCGTTCGAGATGACCGGCGAAACCGTCGAACTCGATCGGACGATTCTCGATCGGATCCGCGATCCGCTGGTGCATCTCGTTCGCAACGCCGTCGACCACGGGATCGAACCGCCCGAAGAGCGAGAAACCGACGGCAAGGACCGCGAGGGTCGGGTCGAAGTCACCGCGACCCGCTCGCGCGATCAGGTGACGATTACGGTGTCGGACGACGGCAGCGGTCTCGATCCCGATCGGCTCCGGTCGGAAGCCATCGAGGCCGGCGTTCTCTCCGAGGACGAGGCGGCCGAGATGGACGACGACGAGGCCATGCAACTGGTCTTTCACCCCGGCCTCTCGACGGCCGACGAAGTCACCGACGTCAGTGGCCGGGGCGTCGGGATGGACGTCGTCAAACGGACGATCGAGGACTTGGACGGGACGGTTTCGATCGACAGCGATCCGGGTGACGGGACGACGGTGACGATGACCGTTCCCGTATCGATCGCGATCGACGACGTCCTGTTCATCGAAAGCGGCGGCGAGGAGTTCGGTATCCCGACGACGGCTGTCGCCGACGTTGGCCCGGCCACGGAACTCGAGTCCGTCGACGGCGAACTCACGCTGCCGGACGACGAATCGTACTCGGTGATCCAGCTCGCCGAGACGCTCGAGATCGCGGCTGACGACCCCGAAGCAGCGGTCACCGACGGCATGGTCGTCCGGATCCGCGAGGACGTCCGGCCGGTCGCGTTACACTGTGATACCGTTCGCGGCCAGCAGGAGGTCGTCGTGAAGCCCTTCGAGGGCTTTATGGGCGACATTCCCGGTCTCGGCGGGGCGACGGTCCGCGGACGCGGCAAAGTAGTCAACATTCTGGATGTGACGACACTATGACCGACTCACACCTACACATACGGAGGAATTCATGACGCTGATGGTCGATATTCGAAAGTTGAGCTTCATAAACGAAATGGCGAAAGTCGGGACGAACGGCGTCGCCGACAACATGAGCAAGCTGACGGGCGAGGACGCACAGATGGAGGTGACGAAGACCAACTTCATCGACGTCGACGACATCGAGGCCCAGCTCGAACCCGGGAAACGGGTCGGCGTCCGCGTCCGGCTTCTCAACGAGCCCCACGGACACATCCTCGTCCTGTTCCCGGAGAAAAGCGCCAAGAAGATCACGGCGATCATGCTCAACGACGTGGTCGAGGACATGTCCGACGTCTCCGGCAAGATGGCCCGAAGCGCCGTCGAGGAGATGGGGAACATGATGGTAAGCGGCTTTATCGACGGCTGGGCCGACGTGCTCGGGTGTGCTATCGATACGGCTGCGCCGCAACTGGTCTACGCATCGGCCGGGGACATCGTTACCCGGACCGTCGGGCTGGGGGGTGACGATCTCGCCCTCTTTTTCGACTCGGATCTGACCGTCCCGAGCTATCAGATCGAGGCCGAAATCTACGCGTTCCCCGACCTGGAAGAGTTCGTCGAAATGATCAACGGAATCGAAGTTCAGACCGCATGAAACTCGACGTCAATGCACTCGGAACGTTCCACCGAATGGCTCGTGAGGGCGCCGGGTTAGCTGCGGGCCGGCTGACACACATGACCGACGTCGAAACCCGGGTCGGTGTCACGAAGCTCAACTTCATGCGCGGCCGGGAGATCCGGCGTGACTTCGACGACTCGCAGGCGAAAGTCGGCGTTCGAGTCAAACTCACGGGGGCGATCGAGGGGTACTCGATCATCGTGTTCGAACGCGAAAGCGCGCTTCGGATCGTCGAAACGTTGCTCGCGGAATCGGGCCCCGAGTCCGAACTGGACACGGAGACCGACGCGACCGACGAGTTCGACGAGTTCGACGAGATGGCCCGCAGTGCCGCGACCGAGGTCGGACACATCATGAACAGCGGCTTCATCGATGGCTGGGCGGACGTCCTCGAAACCGTCATCGACGTCTCGACGCCCGAGTTCGTCGAGGGCCAGTCGGCCGAACCGTTCTTCGACGACATCGACGAAGCGCCGGGTGACGACGATCTGGCGTTGCTGTTCCAGAGCCAGATCGAGACCGTCGGTACCGAGATCGGGTTCTGTCACTACCTCTTCCCGAAACGGGAGTCGATGTCGACGCTTCTCGAGCGACTGCGAACGAGCGACGGTATCGAGTACGACAAACTCGATGGCTTCGATCGGATGGCCGAACGCGGTGCCGAGGAGGTCGCCAAGACGGCGACGACGCTTACCGGGATCGATACGAGCGTCAAGATCCGTCGACTCAACTTCGTCTCGCTCGAGACGATTCCCGAGCAGGTCTCCGACGAGAAACTGGTCGGCGTCGCCTTCGAGTTCGACGGGCTTCCAAGCGGCTATCTGGTGTTTCTGTTCGACGAGGCGTCGGCCCGAGAGATCGTCGACGCGATGGTGCCGACGGGCACCGGCGGCGACGAGGGAACGTCGTTCGACGAGATGGGGAAAAGCGCCATCAAGGAACTCGGCAACATCATGGCAAGCGGGTTCCTCGATGGGTGGGCGAACGTCCTGGATACGACGATCGACCACTCGACGCCGGAGTTCATCCACGACATCGGTGCTGCCGCCGTCGATCCCGTCATCATCCAGCTCGGAGAGGACCAGGAGTTCGCGTTCGTCTTCGATACCGTCGTCGTCGCCGACGGACGGGAGTTCGACTGCGAGATCTACGCGATTCCGGACGAATCGGACCTCGAGCGGGCGCTGAACGACCTCGATGTCGATCGGATCGAGGAGACGCCGACGACCGCCGAGTTTCAGGAAATCGATAAGGCATGAAGACCTACGGAACCGAACCGGGCGCACCAACGCCGGTGCAGGTCGGCATCTCCGAACTGACCGTCAGCGAGGGCGACGATACGCTCAAATCCTACGGACTCGGGTCGTGTCTCGCGATCGCGTTGTACGATCCCGAAACCGGGATCGGCGGACTCGCACACTCCATGTTGCCGGACGGCGACGCGGCCGAAAACAGCGAGCGAAAACCCGGCAAGTACGCGGATACGGCGATTCGGGCGCTGCTTCGGCGGATGGTCGAACGGGGAGCAAGTTATACGTCCGTCGAGGCGAAAATCGCGGGCGGGAGCGATATGTTCGAGTTCGATAGCTTCGGTGACGGCGTTGGACAGCGAAACATCGCTGCAGCACGGACCGAACTCGAGAAACTCGGCGTTCCGCTCGTCGCCGAGGACGTCGGCGGCGAACGGGGACGGACCGTCGAGTTCACGCCCGGAACGGGGACGCTCGTCGTGAAGAGTTCCAGCGGCGACGAGGGTAACGGAGTGACGGAGCTGTGACCGACGGTGCCTTCGACGAACTGGTGACCTTCGTCGAGGAGGAGCTGCGGTTCGCGACGAGCCACTACAACGACAGTTACCTCGACCGGCGCGTCTCTTCGCGGATGCGTCGCACCGGGAACGAGACCTACGCCGAGTATCTCGAAACGCTGCGAGCCGATCCGGACGAGCAGGAAGCGCTGCTGGACGCGATGAGCATCAACGTCACCGGGTTCTTCCGGAATCCCGATGTCTGGTCGGGGATCCGATCGGTGTTGCGACTGCTCGCCGAGAACGACGAGTCCGACGAGGTCCGCATCTGGAGTGCCGCATGTGCGGACGGCCGCGAACCCTACTCGCTCTCGATGCTCGCCCACGACGATCCCGAAATCGACGCCGCCACCGTTCGCATCCTTGGGACCGACATCAGCGAACCGGCGCTCGAGACGGCCCGGGGCGGCGTCTACGAGGAGCCACGGACCGTCGACATCGGCGACCAGCTCTCCTTTCTCGATCACTATCAGCAGTACGTCGAGGAGGACGGTCGCACCTACCGGATCGCCGATCCGGTGACACGAAACGTCACCTTCCAGCGCCACGACCTGATCAACGACGATCCCAAATCCGGATTCGACCTCGTCGTCTGTCGCAACCTGTTTATCTACATCGACAACGAATACAAACAGTCGATGCTACGGACGATCGCACAGTCGCTCCGTCCGGGCGGCTACCTCGTCATCGGAAAGGCGGAAACGATCCCGCCGAACCTCAAGTCGGCCTTTACCGTTCGTGATGCGCGACTCCGCATCTATCAGCGGGATCAAAAGGACCTGAACGGTGACGACTAACGAAAACAGCGCTGCCCCGGGCCAAGAACCGGGTTCCGGTTGCAACCGTACTCATCTCTCGACTCAGCGCTCTCGTCCTTGCCGTTCACCTGACGCGAAAACTAACCGGACGTTACATGACCGGCCGTCGCATATCTAGTGGAAATGCCTCGGCCTGACCTCCGGACGTTCGTTGCCCGTTCGAGGGCACTGATCGAGTCGTCGCCGCCGACGGACATGCGGGAAACGCGCGCCTGGCTCGTCGATCCGTTCCTCGAGACGCTCGGCTGGGATGTCCACGCGGATTCGTATCCGAGCGAGCCGACCGTCGAGGGGACCCGGCTGGAGTACGTCCTCGGTGTCGATACGGTTCCCGCGCTGTTCGTCGCCGTCGAACCCTACGGGACGTCGCTGGACCGGTCCCGTGCGACGGGGCTGCTCGAGGCGATGGCCTGGACCGGCGTCGATCGGGCGATCTACACCAACGGCCGCGAGTTCCTCCTGCTTGCCGGCACGACCGACGCCGACCGGGTCGCCTGTCGGCTCCCGTCGCTTCCCGACCACGAGACATCGATCGGGCACTACTCGCGTGCGACGGTGGGCCAACGCCTCGAATGCCACTCCCGCCCGTTCGTCGCCCGCCAGTTGGCGCTCGAGCGAGGGACCCTCGTCGATTCGATCGTCGAGCAGCTCACGGCTGTGTCCGACGGCGGCGACGTCTACGTCGACGAGTTCGAGAGCGCCGCCGATCGCTTTCTCGATCGACTCATCGTCTCGTTTGCCGGCGATGACGGGCAACGCGTTGCCGGTCGGGACGACGTTTCGTTTGCGTTTACCGAGTCGGAGATCACGGACGAGAACACCGCGGGCCGGAAGGACGCTCCTGACTCGACTCACCGGCACGGTTCCGGGCCCGAACGGTCCGGCCGCGACGGAAACGGCGGGTCGACCGCGGAGGCCGCCGAAACCGATTCCCGAACCGGGTCCGGACAGCGTGACACGGACCACGACGGGACGACGGACACCCACGCGACGGATACCGATCACGATGCCGACGCTGATCGCGACGAAACCGGCGAGTACGTCGTTCGGTTTTTCAACGAACGCGGGTCGATCGGTGCAATCGGCCATTCGTCGTCACGCAAGGCGCTCGTCCACGCCGTCGAATACCTCCTCGATCGAGGCCTCTCCGGCGTGACCCTTCCGTGGAACCCGGACGACGGCCCTACCGTCCTGAACGACGACCCCGTCGCCGCCGACGGGTCGCCGATGACTGCTCCCGAACAACTCTCGAACGGTTACTATCTCGAGACGGGTGGCGACGCCGCTGCCCACGCCGCCCGCATCGAGGCGCTGTCGTCCCGTGCGGGATTACGGGCAATGGTGACCGGGGACTGGGAATAGTATCCCGTTACTGCCCGACATCGACGGTCACAACGGTGATTACGACTCGATCGACGTCGTCGTGACCGCTGTCCCAGCCCTCGCGTTCGACGATCCGCTCCCAGGCTTCGGGGCCGTCCTCGAGCGTGATCGCGACATCGGCGTCGGTGTAAACGACACTCGTGCGGTCCGTGACGGTTATTTCGAACCCGAGTTGCGAGCTGCTTTGAATCGATCGGTTGACCGCGTCGACTTTCACGAGTGAGATCATCGCGGTATCGGTTTCTTCGCTGTACTTCAGGTGTGGATCCTTGAGAACGACGCTGCCGGTTTCGCTCTCCCGGAGGACGGCTCCACCGTCGTATGCGATCGTGTCCGAGCCGGATTCGTACCTGAACTCGCCGAGATCGACCGCATCGTTGCCCAGATGCGAAAACCCGTCCTTCGTCCCGATGGGCTCGCCGTCGACGGAGACGTTGAGCTTCGTTCCGGAGTTACCGGTCGTGACGGTCCCTTCCCGTAAGGCCAGTTCCCCTTTCCGCTCCTCAATTCCGTCGTACCGAATGACGTCGTTGAAGCTCTCGGACAGGGCGGTCATCGCCCGTTCGGCGTTTCTGAGCTGTTCGGTTTCCTGATAGTCTTCCATCGCCTGAAAGCCCGTCATCGACAGCACTGCGACCGACGAGAGGATGATCGCGAACACGAGGATAAAGGCGATGACATCCGAGACCGCACGGTCGTCCCACTTCTCTCCAGCACCCGATCGTGACTCAGTTCGTCTCATCGGTTTACACCCCGGATCGCGATCCTGTCGGCATCGGTCACGTAGATCTCGATCGTCCCGCCGTGTGCCGAACTGCCCGGCTCGAGGGGGAGTTCTTCGGTCACGACCGGGACGTAGACGTCCACGTCGCCATTGCTCGCGGTCAGTTTGAGACAGTCCGTTCCGTCGAGCAATGCGGTATCACAGTTTTCCCGTAACTCGACGCGATACCCCGCGTTTGCAACCGTCTTCGGATGCTCGGCGGTGACGTTGACGTGTTCGGCGTCGCCATCGGCCGCGATCCGATCGACGCTTTCGATCTCCCCCGCGATCCGCTCGCCGATCGTCTCGAGGGATCGATCGGCGGACCGCTCCGTTTCGGTGTCCAGCAATCCGCCGGCACTCGTAAGCAGCGTCGCGATGAGGATCGTCGTGATCCCGATCGTCAGGACGTGCGTGACCGTGATCGACATCGCTCGCTCGTCGCGATCGATCATGTCCGATCACCGTAGATGTCGACCGTGTGCGTTTGCTCGTACGAAACGTCGTTTGACTCGTAAGTGGTATCGATCTCAACCGACCACATGGCTATCGAGTCAGCGACGCCGTTGATGGACGTGTCGTCCTTCGCGACGAGTTCGTACTCTCCATCCATGCCAGAGCCGACCTCGAGTTCGACCTCGTCGTACTCCGTTGTCGGATCGATGATATCGAGTCCGGACCCTGACACGGCCGAATCGTTTATTTCGCCGGTGACGGGGTCGACTCGAGCCGGTGCGTCCGCGACCCGTGTCCCGTCGACGTAGATGTCGCCCCCTGTCGCCTCGATGTCGACGCTCTCTTCGGTCCCCGACTCGTTGGTCGTGACCGTGACGCGGCCGCCGTCCGGATCGAGGGTCACCAGCAGGTGTCCTACGTTTCGGTCCTCGACCGAAGCGTTGTTCCCGGGATTGGACTCAATCGCGGAGAGATCGCCGGTAGCGACTCTCGCTCTCTCGTCGGTGCGTGCATCGGTGACCGCCGCAGCGACCGGTTGCGCGTTCACCGTCGTATTGCGGTAGCGGTCCGAGAACTCGTCGACCGCATCGTCGAAGTCGTAACTGCTATTGATGTTCTTCTGATGGGCGATCCCCCCAATCCCCTGGTCGAGCTCCTGTACCGCCATCGTCGCGTCGGCTGTACTGTGGCTCGTCGAACTCGAGGAGATGGTTTCGGTGTAGAGGACGCCGTTGAAGACGACGACGATACCGAGGATGATAAACGCCAGCGTGATCGCGCCGATGAGGATCACCTGGCCACGGGGTCGGTCTCGGGAGTGTCGATCGCTTACCATATGATCAATCGCACCTCCACGACGTTGTAGACGGGATTGGGACCGGCGTTGTCCGCCGGTGGAATGGCCGGCTCACCCTCTTTGGCAGCCTGTGTGAGTGTCGTCCCACGACCCGGTTGCACGTACTGGTCGTCGTACAGCGTGACGACGTAACTCACCGTAAGCGCATCCGACGGCGGGCCGCCCTGATAGACGATCGACCGCTTTTCCAAGTCACTCCCGTTCGTGTAGTGGAGTTCGACGTTGTAGTCCCAGGCCTTCTTCCCGAACGTTTCGTTCAGTATCGTTCCGAACTCGGATTCGTTGGCGAGGGATGTATCCGAATACGTTCTGTATGTGGGATCTTCACCGTCGGCGGCGTGATCGGTCGCGTTCACGAAGTTCGAGTAGTTGTCGCTTTCGTCCCAGTACCGAAGCAGTTCCGAGAGGTCGCCGTCTTCGGCCGCGACCACGAGACTATCCTGTGCCTCCTGTTGGATCTGCGACTGAACCGATCGGTCGGCAAGGCCCGCAGACGTCGGCGTCAGAACCAGCGACTGAAGGGCAAACAGAACGGCCATCAGGACGACCATCGCCCCGATGAACCCTTCAAGCGTGTATGCTTGTCCGCGATCCGAAGCCGTAAGTGATGTTTCCTTCATAATATCACCAGACTCTCACGACGAGTCGACACGCGGGAGCACAGTCGCCGTCGTCGATCATGTCCCGGTTACCCTCGTCGACCGTGACGATCCGTGCCGCACTTGCCGCCGACTGATTCGCGTACCGTTGGCCACCGGCTAACGCGGTGCTGTTTATCGTCTCGCCGTCGAACGTCTCGACGGAGACGTTCACATGATCGAAAACGACGTCGTCGCTTCCGCTCGATCGAAGTCCAAGTTCGTCGCTCAGGTCCGTCTCCGTGTATCGGGCGTCGAACTCGGTCCCGTTGATCTCGTTTGTCGCTTGCGTCGACGCCGACAGGTTGTGGACGATCCGATCCGCGAGCCGGTCGGCCTGTGCCGTCTCCGCGCCGCTGGCCGGTGAGTCAAAGGGCGTGATCAACGACGGCACAAACGAGAAAACGAACGCGACCGCGAGGATGAACACGCCGATCCCGACCGCGAAATCCTGCGTGGTCTGGGCCCGTGGGCGGACGGATATCGTGATCGTTCGCGGGCGACGCGTTCGGTTCCGTCCGGAAGATCGTTTGCGGGACATCTTATGCCACCAACGTCCAGCCAACGAGCGCGATCGTCGCGAGGACGACCGAGTACTTCAGACCGCTCAGGATGTCCGCATCCCGGATATACCCACAGATGACCCCGGAGATGATCGCCTGCAGGGTGACGGCGTGGAAGAACAGCATCGACAGCATCTCGATATCGGTGTTCTCGCTGAGGTCGGCCTCTGCGAGTTCGCCGGTTGCTTCGCTCCCGCTAGCACCGCTGCCGGCATCAAGTCCGGCCATCGTATCGATGAACTGCGTCTTGAGGATCGCGATCACTGCCAGCACCGTCATGAACGTCATCACGATGATCACGACCTGCATCCGGGTTCGGGACTTGCGCTCCCGCTCGATGTCGTCGTGGTTTTCGCTCGCACGTGCAGCCGTTCGTAGCACGTCCGTGATCTGGTTCGACGCCTCCTGGGCTTCGGTGATCAGCCGGGTCGTCCGGGCAAGCCGGGGAATGTGGTACTTGTTGTTGAACTCGATGAGCGTCTCCTTCAGGCTCATCCCGTAGTTGACCTTCGTGTGCATCATCTCGAACTCCCTGGCCAATTTGCCGCTGGTCGTGTCGGAGACGGCCTTGAACGATTCGAGCAACGTCATTCCGGTATCGTTCGCACTCGCAAGCTTCCGGAGGTTCTCCGAAAGTTGGTTGACGACGGTGTTTCTGTGCCGAACGTTCCACTCCCTGAAGATCGCCAGCGGGACGGCGATAATATACAGCGGGATGTAAAGGTAGACGAACGTCCCCCAGACCGCATTCGCCATCATCCCATCGACCGAGGTCGGTGCCGAACCGGTTACCATCGCCGTCGCAACGACGACAAGTGCCGTTGGAACGGTCAACGCGAGGATATACAGCGGGTTGTCTCGGAAGAAAATGTGTGGACGCTTCAGGACCTCGATCGTCTCGTGTGTCCCCTCGCGGTTCTTGATTCGATCGAAGACACTGTAGGTCCCAGTAAACTGCTCGACGAGACCGAGGTTGAGCAGCCCCTGTTCGTCGGCACTTTGAATGCGGTTTGCTTCACCGGCCGAAAGGTAGCCGTCGCCGGGCTCGTCGTGTTTGACCGTCGACACCAGAACGAGGAATCCAACCCCGATCAACGGAATCAGGCCGTAAACGGTCATATAGAGCATATTATTCGTCACGCTCGCATCCGGGATCATCTGCATGACGACCATGATGATAATCAATAAGAGGGGAAACAGCGACAGCGTCATGTACATCTCCCCGAACAACTCGAGCGTCTCGAGGGTGAGTTCCTGTTCCTGCTTTGCGGTGCGCATGTGTTTTTCCTTCTTGTCCTCGAGGAAACTCTCCATGTCACCGCCGCTGTTGACGATCGAGAGCATGTCCGTCAGGAACTGCGAGAGTTCGTCACTTGGGGTCTCGAGGGCCTGTTTCCGGATCGCAGTCCGGTAGTCGATGTCGAAGTACTCCGTCTCCTTGACGATACTCTGGAACTCCCGCGAGACTTCGCCGTAGGTATCATCGGCCTGGGCCATCGCTTCGATGATCTCGAGTTGGTTCAGGCCACCGACCGACAGGGCGTACATGAACGAGACGGAGTCGGTAAGCAACATGTTGATCTCGCGCTTGCGAGCGGACGCACGCGAATACGGAATCGCGACGAGCGAACCGAACCCGATCGCGAACCCGATCGATCCGAACACGAGCCCGGTAAACAGCACGAGTACCGGCACCCGAAGCATTTCGATGATCTCGAGAAGCGTTTCGTTACCGACTGGAAAGCCGAGGATTGCGTCGACCTGAACGAGTCCGGTGGCGAAAATTCCATAGCCCAGAAGGACCCCGATCAACCAGAGTGCGAGGCCGCTGATGAAACCGATCCCGAGCGCCCGGGAGAGATAGAGTTCGACCGTATCGGTCATCCGGGCCTGGTTGAGTTTCGTTTCGACGTCGGCGACGAACTCGCTGTCCTCCGAGAAGAGGCGATCGTAGAGTGGATAGAAGGTATCACCGACGGTATCGGAGCTACTCGCAACGCCGGTTCCGCCGCTGTCGTCAGTCTGCAGACTCATGCGTCGGTATCCTCGTCACTGGTATCTTCGAAGAGACCGGTTCCGTCGTCGTCGGACTCGAATATCGAGTCGTCGGTGGTCCCTTCGTTACGCTCGGACTCACCGGTGGAATCGTCCGTCACTCCGGACTCCTGGGAGGTCGTCTCGGAGTCGTCGCTGAAGACTTGCTCCGACGCATCGCCGAATATCGACGTATCGTCCGATTCGTCGGTGTCCGTTTCCGACTCCGCCACGTCGTCGGTCACCGGCGGTCCGTCGTCTGGACTGTCCGCCGTTTGTGCATCGTCGGAGAACGCGTCGTCCTCGCTGGTTTCGGTGTCGGTCGTGCCACTGGCGTCCGACTTATCGGTCGCGGGGTCATGACCGACGTCGATCGTCGGTGGTTCCCGTGTCCGTTCGGTGACGTCAGCCGACTCCCCCGCGGTAGCGTCGATCTCGGTTGCGGACGGCTCCGAACCCGAGACCGCATTGGCGGACGATTCGTCGCCGTCTTCGGACGCTGGAGTGCTTTCGTCCGTAGCCGACGACGCAGTGGATTCGTCTTCATCGGCGACCTCATCGTCGGACGATTCCGGCATTGGATCGGGATCAAAGACTGCGTCGAGTTCGTCGTCCGGGAACGCGTCATCCATACCGGGGCGGTCACTTCCGGTTTCGGGCGGCTCTTCGCTCGTCTCGGCGTTCTCGTCGTCGGCCTCGATCTCGTCCAGCGTCTCGCCCATGTCGTCGAACAGCCCTCCGAACTCCGCTTCCTCGGGATCGTCGGACGGGAACACCTTGGGATCGTCCCCGCTTCCGGCGTCGGCCGGCTCGCTGGCGTCGGCCGGACTCGAGGCCATCGGACCATCGCTTTCGCCGCCCGCTGACCCGGCACCAGCGCCGATCTCCGGCGCAGACTCCGACATCTCGCTCGAATCCGGTCCGGCACTGTCAAAGTCGGCCGACCCGGCCTCGGCTTCGGTTTCGGTTCCGTCACCTGCGACGAGTTCAGCACTCGAGCCGTCGGCTCCGGCCATCGCTTCCGTTCCCGACGGCTCCGGACCGTCGATACCGGAGCCGATATCGAACCCGCTGTCGTCGCTGAGCCACGCCGGTTCGTCGCTGTCGGTGTCGCCGGTCGTGAACGTCTGGGTGTCGCCGCCGAGTTCCCACTCGTCGTCGATCCCCTCGTCGAGGTCGTTTGCGAAATCGAACGACTCATCGTCGTCGCCTTCGACTTCGATCGGATCCTCCTGTTCGACGCCACCTAGTGCGCTCGCGAGACCGCTGGGCGTCTTGCCCCGGTACTCCTCGAACAGTGACTCCTCGGCCCGCTCGAGGATGTCCATCGAGAGGTTGTAGGTCTCGCTCGTCGCCTCCGGACGTGGAACCAGTTCCTCCTTTTCCTGGTCGACGTCGATCAGCACGCTCTCCATCTCCCGGAGGTCCTCGAGACTTTCCTCGAGTTGTCCGTTGGCGATGAGTGTCAGGATCGTATCGGGATCGTTGATGAACGCCTGGACCGTCGCAGCGACCTCGGCGTAGGTGTTGAGTCCGTTCTTGATGAGATACGCGAGGATGACCTCTCGTTTGAACAGTTCCTCCTCGAGTTTTTCCTTGCTCCATCCGCGGTCGAACTGGATCTCCTCTAAGGTGTTCGAGTCCCCCATCTTGAGGAACTCGTCGGTCTCGGCCTGCCACTGGTAGACGTCCTGAACGTTGATCTCGTCGTGTTCGGCTTCGTAGTGGTTGATCTCGGTCAGGGACTTGTTCCGACGGACCTTCCGGCCCTGCACGCGGGTCTGGGTCTGGATCGAGACCAGATCCAGCGCGGTAAACATCGTCTTCGAGACGTTGATCGGATCCGTCGTGAACCGCTTGAGGACCTCGTCGACGGAGTCGGCGTGGAAGGTGGTGTAGGTCGTGTGCCCGGTCGACATGACCTGAAACAGCGTCCGCCCCTCCTCGCCACGGATCTCACCCATCACGATGTAGTCCGGCCGCTGGCGCAGTGCGGCCTCGAGCAGGTCGAACTCGTCGACGTCGCCCTGTTCGTCGTCGGAGAACGACGGTCGTGTGACGCTTGCGATCCAGTTGCGCTGGGGCAGTTCGACCTCGCGGGTGTCCTCGATGGAGACGATCTTCGCGCTCGAGGGGATAAACAGCGAGACGGCGTTCAGCGATGTCGTCTTCCCGGACGCGGTACCCCCGGCGAAGATCAGGCTCTTGTGGTTCTCGATGCAGAGCCAGAGAAACGCCATCTCGTCGAGGCTGAACGTGTTCCAGTTGATGAGGTCGATCGGCGTAAACGGAACGTCCTTGAACTGACGGATGGTGTAGTTTGTCCCGTGGTCGGAGACCTCCTGTCCGAGCGTCAACTGGGCGCGCGAGCCATCGGGGAGCGTCGCGTCGACCTGCGGAAGCCGTTTACTGATGCCCTTTCCGGAGCGCTGGGCGAGTTTGACGACGAAGTCGTCGAGTTCGTCCTCGCCGTGGTAGATGTTCGTGATGATCTGTTCGTAGTCGGAGTGATAGACGAACACCGGCGAGTTGTACCCGTCACACGAGATGTCCTCGACGTTGATGTCGTGTTTGATTCCGTCGATCCGTTCGTAGCCGATGAAGTTCCGCTTGAGCAGGTAGAGCAACTTCTCGACCTGATATTCGGATAACGTATCCGGATCTTCATCGAGGATTATCGGCTCGGGACGTACTTCGATCCCCTCGAGTTGTCGTTGCCCGGGTTCGTCCTGCTCGCCGTCGGAATCGTCGAACAGGGTTCGGACGGTCTCGAGAAGCCCCGCACTCGTACTTCCAGACGTCTTCTCGAAGAGGTCATACCGTTTCAGTAGCCGTCGGGTTTCGTCTTCGATAACCGTCCGCCGGCCGTCCTCGTTTGCCTTTTCCTTGATCCCCTCGTCGGAGTACTTGATCGCCGTCCTGAGTTTGCCCGAGAGGAACTCCTGGAGTTCCAACTCGATCTCGTTCAGATACGGCTCGATCATGTAGTATTTCTTCTCGTTTTCCTTCTCGGAGTGGAAAATGACGACACACGCGTAGGGTTTGTTCACCCAGTAGCGCTCCATCTCCTGGAAGTGACTCTTCTTCTCGAGGGGAACGGCCTTCTCGAGGTCGTACCGATTGGTGACCGTCGTGTTACCGTCGGCCGTCGAGAAGAACTCGTCCTCGTCTAGGTCCTCCTGTACGTTGACCGTCCGTTCCTCGACGACGTCGTCGAGCTCCATCGCGATATCGTCGGCGATCGAGAGCCGGTCCTCGAGCGTGTCCGGATCGAACCCGAGCGCGTCCTCCTTGTCGTGGGGAACGACCTCGCCGTTTTCGTCCCGCGGCCGGTCCCCGTTTTCGTCGTAATAGTACTCCCACTTGTAGTGTTCCCAGGTCCAGACGTCCTTGACGACCGGCGTCGTCTCCGGGTCGACGTACTCCAGAAAGACGTTCTCGAGCACGTCGGCGTGTGTTCCGGCGACGCTGAGACACTCGTCACGTAGTTCGTCGGGATGGTATCCGAGATACGATTCGGGGTCGAACTCGACGCGAGTCCAGTCGTCACCGGTCGGAACCGTCGGCCCGACGGACTCGTCGGTATCGAGTCCGAGCTGGTCGTCGGCCCCGGCCGTCCCCGAGTCGTCCGAATACAGCGCCGATACTTCGTCGCCGTGCCCGTACTCTTCCATGAAGTCTTCCCACGTGTACTCGCCGACGCGAGCGCCGGGATCGGAATCGGCGGTCGCATCATGGGAACGCTCGCCCTCCGACCCAGGTTCAGACGCCTCGCCCTCGGAAAACTGCCCGGCATCCGACTGGTCGGCCTCGTCAATAGCCATTGCATTTACGCTATCATTCACCCTTCAAAAAACTCATCCACTCATTACCATATCTGATAATCAGGTCGTGACAGATTCGGAATACCTTCGACGGTTGATTTCGATTTTCAGTTCCGGCGTGTTCCGGCAGAACCCGACCTGTATCCGGTATTGCTGGCGGAGTTCGTCGGACGTGACGACGGCAGGGCGGTCGCTGCTGGAGCCGGCTTTCTACTCAAGTATCCTACTAGTGGGCCGCTCTCGAGGACCGACTCGGCGGCTCGATCGATCCTCGGTAATGACTACCGGTTTGCCGACAGGAAGTGGTCACGGATAGCTTGATATCCTCGACGGTGGCACTGATGACCGAAACGGATGTCCGACCTCTGTGATCTCGACGGCCGCGTTGCGGTCGTCACTGGCGGGGGACGCGGTATCGGTCGTGCGATCGCCGTCGAACTCGCAAACGCCGGAGCAGCGGTCGTTCCGACGGCACGAACGACACCGGAGATCGACGCGGTCGCGGCGGCGATCGAAGCCGACGGCGGTGACTCGGTGGCCGTCACCGCCGACGTGACCGACCCGGACGACGTCGCCACGGTCGTCGAGCGTGCCGACGATGCGTTCGGTGCCGTCGATATCGTCGTCAACAACGCCGGTCTCAACCCGGCCGATGCCCTCGGTCCGCCGGAAGACGTCACGACGGAGAGCCTCGACCGCGTCCTCGATGTCAACCTCGCGGGAGCGTACGAGGTAACGACCGCGGCGGCAAACCGGCTTCACGAGAGCGACGACGGTGCCGTAATCAACGTTGCAAGCGTCGGCGGACTGGTCGGCCTGCCGCGACAACACCCCTACGTCGCATCGAAACACGGACTGGTCGGACTTACCAGAAGCATGGCCATCGACTGGGCACCCGAGGTCAGGGTCAACGCCGTCGCACCCGGATACGTCTCGACCGACCTGACTGCGGAGATCGAAGCGAACGAGCAACTCCGTCGATCGATCCTCGACCGGACTCCCCTCGAACGGTTCGCCGATCCCGAAGAGATCGCGGCCCCGGTCGTGTTTTTGGCGAGCGATGCGGCCAGTTTCGTTACCGGCGCGTGTCTCTCCGTCGACGGGGGCTGGACGGCCCGGTAGTCGTTCCGACGGCCGGAAAACGGTGTCCCCGGTTTCCGTTTCACTGCTCAGCACCCGTTGTCTGAAACACTGTAAGCCAAACAAAGATATTCTACATACAGTGGCAAGTATCTTCCCCGATATCCCTTCAGATGGGATCGGGACACGCCACCTACCGTGTCCCAGCGGCGAGTGTTCGTATGCGATACCCTGACTCCGATCGCGCACAGGACGTCGCCGACCGCGCTCGTGCGCTGCTAGAAGAAGTCATCCTCCCGCTCGAGCGGGAGCGTCCCGGCGGCATGGCCGTCTCGAGCGGGACGGTCGCGACGCTACGCGATGCGGCCCGCGAATACGGCGTCTACGCGCCACAGATCGCCGCGGAATACGGCGGCATGGGGCTTGACTTTCGTGACGCGTTGCCGGCGTTCGAGCAAGCCGGACGCAGTCTGCTCGGTCCGGTGGCGATGCGCGTCGACGCCCCCGACGAAGGCAACATGCACCTCCTCGAACTCGTCGGGACCGACCTCCAGAAAGAAACCTATCTCGAGCCGCTGGTCGCCGGCGAACTCGCGTCCGGGTTTTCGATGACCGAGCCGATGCAGGGGGCCGGATCGGACCCGACGATGATCCGCACCACTGCCGAAAAGGACGGCGACGAGTGGCTCATCGACGGCCACAAGTGGTGGACGACACAGGGTATCGAGGCCGACGTTCTGATCGTCCTCGCCCGGACCGACCCGGAGGCACATCCCTACGACGGGTGTTCGCTCTTTCTCGTCCCGGCCGACGCCGACGGCGTCGAGGTCGTCCGCGACATTCCGCACATGGGCGGCGGTAACCGCGGGGTTTCCCACGCCGAGATCCGGTACGACGGCGTCCGCGTTCCCGACGAACATCTCCTGGGCGAGCGCAACAGGGGCTTTCACCACGCCCAGGAGCGACTCGGTCCCGCCAGGCTCACGCACTGCATGCGCTACGCCGGGATGGCCGAACGGGCACTCGAGATCGCAAAGGCCTACCTCAGCGAACGCCGCGGGTTCGACTCGACGCTCTCGGAGCAGGGATCGCTCCGCCATCGGATCGCCGACGCCGAGACGCGACTGCACGTCGCCCGGACGGCGATCCGCGACGCGGCCGATCGGATCACCGCCGGCGATGACGCCCGCGTTCCGGTCTCGATGTGCAAAGTGTTCACGGCGTCGGTCGCCCAGAACGCGATCGACCTCGCGGTCCAGTGTTGCGGTGCGAACGGGATCGGCAAGGACCTCCCGCTGTCCGACTTCTACGAATCGGTGCGACAGTTCCGGATCGTCGACGGGGCCGACGAGGTCCACCGTCGGGTCATCGCGCGCGCCGCCTTCGAGGACGTCGACCGCGACGAACTCGAGCCCGTGACTCGATTCGGCGAGCCGACGCGGGACCGCGGCGCTGGTGGACGCTGAGACGCCCGGGACTCGAGTCTCGGCAGTCTCCTTCCGTTGTGCGATTGTCTCCCGAGGCCGATGGCTCCGGTGACAGTACTCGTCGCGGCTCCAGAAAAACGGGCGTGGCGGGACTCGAACCACGCGAACGGCTCGCTTCGCTCGCCGGTCTCTTATTCGAATCCCGTACGATCCGTTATCGGCCTCGTCGTCGCTCGGCACAATAACGGGCGTGGCGGTCGCTCACTCCGTTCGCTGCACGGGCGTGGCGGGATTCGAACCCACGATCAGAAGGTTAGGAACCTCCTGCCCTGTCCGCTAGGCCACACGCCCCGGAAAAACCGTCTTAGTTGGTTTCCGTTTCCGTCTCGGTTTCGGTTTCGCTCCCCTCGGAGGTGACCGGCTCCGTGTCGACGAAGTCGTCGTCCTCGTTCTCGTCGAGGTCGTCGTAGTCGCCCGATTCGCGCATTTCTTCGAGTTCCGTTTCGACCTTTTCGCGTCCCTTCTGGAATTCACCCATGGCCTCGCCGGTCGACCGTGCCAGTTTCGGGATCTTGTTTGCCCCGAACAGCAAGATGGCGATGAACAGGATGATCAGAAGTTCCGGACCCCCTGGAATCGGGGCGAACAGCGGTGCGATTTCGGCTACCATCTCTATGCGTGGCTTACCCGCTGGCAATTATAACCTTTTTGGACCACTTAGTTACGCAAGAGGCGGTGAAAGTCCGCTCGAGAACGACACCTGTCTCGAAACGGCTTGCAAGACCGGCTGTGCTGTCGACACAGGGCTGGAGCTGTCGCGCCTTCGAAGCCACGACCACGAACGAACGCTTGCTCTCTCGTCGGACGTTCGGCCGAACGACGGTGCCTCCTTGCCGTACTCGATTACCCCGGATTGGTAATATGATACTATTGTTATGGGAAAGGGTCGGGTGAGTTCGAACACCGGTTTGCGTTCTTGTATGAAGTGTCTGAAATGTACGCGAGTGCTCGAACCCTTCTATCAGGGAAGAGTGCAGAGAGAGCGTCATGATCGGGCCGCTCATATGGTCTTTAAAATGATACGATCGGAAAATCTGCCATAAGAGTATTAGAAGCGCTACCGCAATCTGCACAGGAACGTCCGGTATGGTGGATGTTCTGCGAAACTAATATGTTTGCACGAGATACCGACGACGATCGCGGTCAAGTGGGGATCGGCACGCTCATCGTGTTCATCGCGATGGTGCTGGTCGCCGCTATTGCGGCAGGCGTACTGATCAATACGGCTGGCTTCCTCCAGACACAGGCAGAGGCAACCGGCGAAGAGAGCACGGCACAGGTCGCCGATCAAATTCAGGTGGTGTCCGCTATCGGCGAGACGATCGGCGGCAACGACAACGTCAACGCCACCGGTGCCGACGACGACGAAATCTATCGGATCGGAATGACCGTCCAGAAGAGTCCCGGTGCCGACGATATCGACCTCAATCGGACATCGATCCAGTATCTTTCGGACGAAGAAGTCACGCTCCTCCACTCGGAAGTCGATTCGTTTACCGTCGACGGCCTCCCTGCGACGGACGAACTCGAACCGGCGGAAAACGAACAGGACAACGTCTTCTTCACTAGGGAAATCAAAAGTGAGATCGGCGACAGCGAGATACTCACTCAAAAGAGTGATCGGATCGAGATCGTCATTCTCCTCGGGGAGTATCCCGCAGCCGATAACGATTTCATCGTCGACGGAAGCGGTGATCTCCAGCAGCCGGATCTCCTCGGGCAGGGTGACTCGGTCGAACTCACGCTCTCGTTGGCTTCGGGTGGACAGCTCGTTACGGTGCTCAACGCACCGGACATCATTCAGGACGATCCGGCGGTGCGACTCTAACGGCGAGCGAAACGCACCGTCGACTTCCGGATTTGCCGATGACCCGGTTCCACTGGATAGCGGCGACTCGACCGACGGAGCCGCGACTGCTCGAGTCGCCACCGGTTCTCGACCGACCCGTCCGCGAACGAAACTGTCTTTCCCGCTTGCACGTAAGGTGGCGACGATGGCAACGACTGGCGATTCCGCACCAGACTTCACCGCACCGCTTGCAAACGGCGATATCGAATCGTTCACGCTCTCCGAGCGCCTCGAGGACGAGGCACCGATCGTTCTCGCGTTCTTCCCGGGCGCGTTCACGTCGGTCTGTACGAGCGAGATGTGTACGTTCCAGGACCGACTCGCGGCGTTCGAGGACCTCGATGCGACCGTCTACGGCATCAGCCGGGACTCCCCGTTTACGCTCAACGAATTCCGCGCCCAGAACGACCTCGAGTTCGGACTCATCAGCGACCTCAACCGTGAGATCGTCGCCGAGTACGGCCTCGAGATGGATTTCGATGATCTCGGCGTCTACGACGTCGCAAAGCGGTCCGTATTCGTCGTCGACGGCGACGGCGAGATCACCTACGCATGGGTCAGCGACGATCCCGGCGTCGAACCCGACTACGACGAGGTCGAGGACGCCGTCGACGCAGCCGCCTGAACCGGGCCGTTCGAACGGCTGCCGTCGCAGCCCTTTTTTAGCCCGCCCCCGACGTTCCAGTATGAGCGATTCTGCCGGCGACGAACGCGGCTATCGCGTCTACTCCCCCGACGAGACCCATGCATTTCCCGATGAGAAACTGAACGCCGTCCTCGAGTTTATCGAGGACGACGAGGAGATCCAGACGTATCTCGAGGCCCAGAACGTCAACGCGGTCGACCGGATGCGCTACAACGATCACGGCACCAAACACATCGAAATCGTTCGCAACCGGGCGCTCTGTCTGTACGACCTGCTGAAGGCGAGCAACGTCGATTTCAACGGCGCGCGCGAACAGGGACTCGCCGAGGAGGACGAGTCGGTCATCATCGCGCTCGCGGCGACCCTGCATGACATCGGACACGTCGTCCACCGTGACGAGCACGTTTATTACTCGATCCCGCTTGCCGCCGACGTTCTCGACCGACTTCTCCCCGAGTTCTACGATCTCGCCGAGACGGTCCGGATGAAAGGCGAGATCCTGCACGCGATCCTTTGTCATCACACGGCCGAAACGCCGCTGACGACTGAAGCCGGCATCATCCGCGTCGCCGACGCCCTCGATATGGAAAGCGGGCGCTCGCGGATTCCCTACGAGCACGGCGGCCGCGGGATCAACACCCTCTCGAGTCAGGCGATCAGTCGCGTCTCCTTACACGAGGGCGAGACGGCCCCCGTGATGGTCGAAATCGCGATGACCAACGCCGCCGGCGTCTATCAGGTCGACAATCTGCTCAAGGCGAAACTCCGAAACTCGGGACTCGAGGACGAGATCAGAATCGTCGCGGTCAACACGAACGAGAACCACGAGCAGTTGGTCGAACGGATCGAACTCTGAAGATCGGTTTTTCAGCGGCGCGGAGGGTTCAAGCGAGGGCGAAACCGGTATCCGTTCGTTCGAGGTGCCCACGCTCCCGAAGCGTGCCCGCAATCGAGAGGACGGTTCCCTTCGATAACTCGAGGGCCGTACAGATGTCGTCGGCGGACGCGCCCTGTCGGATGGAGAGATAGAGGTACACCAGTTTCGCCTGTGCCGACTCGATGTCGCTCGGGATCGATACTGCGGTGCGTGCCTGCCCGTCGGTATCCATACCCGATCATCAGTTATTCGACGATATTAAAACTGAGTGTCGTCAGATGTCGAAAATCAGCCGTGGGCAGCGGGTTTCGGTGTCGGTTTCGCGTTGCGTTCGGGAGCGGGCGACCTCGGAGCCAGTGTGCTTTTGCCGTCGCCGCTCCGCTCATCGGTATGAATCTCGAACTCGTCGTGCTCGGTTTGCTGACCGGAGCACTCACCGGTGTGTTCTTTGCGTTGTTCGAAGTCCCGATTCCGGCCCCGCCGGAGTTACCCGGCCTCATGGGGATCGTCGGGATCTATCTCGGGTACAAACTGGTTCGTGCCGCGGACCGCAGCGTTGACGTTCTCGATGCGCTCGGGTTCTGACCGATCGACGGCTGCCGTGACGACAACCGTCGAACCATCCCGTCAGGGGGCCGCGTTCAGTTCGGCCGCGAACTCCCGGGCCCGTTCCCGGATCGCTTCGGCGTCCGCGACGAGGATCTCACCGTCGCGCATCAACACCTCGCCGTCGACCATCGTAAACCGGACGTCGTCGCCGTGGGCGGCGAACACGAGGTGTGATAGAACGTCGTGCAGCGGCGTTGCGCGTGTCAGGTCCGTCTCGAGGCCGATGATGTCGGCTTTCCATCCCTCGCGGAGTTTTCCGACGCGGTCGAACCCGGCGGCCTTCGCCCCGTTTCTCGTCGCCATTTCGAACACCGTCGGGGCCGGCAGCGCCTGTGGCTCGAGGTGGTCGACCTTCTGGAGGAGCGTAGCCTGTCGCATCTCCGTGAACGGGTCCAGCGTGTTGTTACACGGCGGCCCGTCGTTACCCAGCGCGACGTTGATCCCGCGGTCGAGATAGTCGAGCACGGGGGCGACGCCGCTTGCCAGTTTCATGTTCGAAGACGGACAATACGTCACGTTGGTGCCGGTTTCCGCGAGTACCTCCCGCTCGCTCTCGTCGGTCCAGACGCAGTGGGCAAGCACGACGTCCTCGCCCGTCAATCCGACCTCGTCGAGCCAGTGGATGTTCCGGCGGCCGGTTTCGTCCTCTACGGTTGCGATTTCGCCCTGATTCTCGCTCGCGTGGGTGTGGATCATCACGCCGTCGTAGTCGTCGGCGAGTTCCCGCGTCCCGCGCAGACAGGCCTCGGTACAGCTTACCGCGAACCGGGGCGTCACGGCATACCGGATCCGACCGTCGTCGAGACCGTGATAGCGACGGATGAGACGCTCGCTCTCTGCAAGCGCCGCCTCGGTATCCTCGAGCAGTCCCGGCGGTGCCTCCTTGTCCATCAGGACCTTTCCGAATCGGCCGCGGATGCCGAGATCACGGGCCGCCTCGAACGCCGCATCGGCGTGGGCGACCGAGAGATGATCGATGCAGGTCGTCGTTCCGCTCTCGATCAACTCGAGATAGCCGAGTTCGGCCGCGGTACGCATCCCGTCTCGCGACAGCGACGCCTCCATCGGCAACACGTACTCGTAGAGCCAGTCGAGTAACTCGGTGTCGTCGGCGATGCCCCGACCCAGGCTCTGGACGGAGTGAACGTGGCCACCGACCGTTCCCGGCGCGAGCACGTCGTAGGATTCGCGTTCGTGGTCCGGATACTGCTCGAGACACGTCGTCCGGTCCCCGACGGCGACGATCCGATCGTCTTCGACGACGACCGCACCGTCGTCAAGCACGGTTGCAGCGTCAGCGACGACCGTCCCCGACAATAACATACCGACCCACGATAGCGCGTCGTCGCCCTTAGCTTTGCTGATGCGACGGCGTCGCTACCGTTGTCGAAGCGACCCGAAAATCGATAGTCGCGTCAGTAGCTGCGCTCTTTGGGCTCGTAGGTCTTCTCTTCGCCCTCGAGGATCACCGGACGGTAGAAGATCTCGGGATTGCCGCCGTTCCAGGAGATGAGCGTGTGTTTGAGCCAGTTTTCGTCGTCGCGAACCTGGTTCTCCTGTCGCCAGTGGGCACCCCGGAACTCGTTGCGGACCAGGGCACCGAGCGCGATCGTCTCGGCGACGTCGATCAGGTTCCGCGTCTCGATCGTCTGCTGGAGGTCGGTGTTGAACGTCCGCGACGGATCGTCGACGTAGACGTTCTGGTACTCCTCGCGACACTCTCGGATGGTCCTGAGCGCCTTCTTGACGCCTTCCGCAGTGCGGAAGACGTTGACGTGATCGGTCATCGCCTGCTGGAGCTTCGAGCGGATCTCGGCGTGCTGGACGCCGCTGTCGCGGTCCATCAGGCGATCGACGCGTTCGCGCTCGCGCTCGACCGCGCGCTCGAGCAGCCCCTCCGCATCGGCGGTGACGCCGCCGTCCGCGGCGACGCCGGTATCCGCCAGCCCGGCGCTACCGGGTTGGACCGGAAGCTCGGTGTCGGTTTCGTCCTCGACATCGTCGCCGTAGCCGGTCCGGATCTCGGCCTCGCCGAGATCTTCGCCGGCGGCGTGGCGGCCGGCACGTTTGCCGAAAACGATCAGTTCCGGCAGCGCGTTGCCGCCCAGCCGGTTGCCGCCGTGGACGGAGACGCAAGCACACTCGCCGGCCGCGTAGAGGCCGTTGATACAGGTCTGGCCGTTCTCGTCGGTCTCGATCCCGCCCATCGCGTAGTGCTGGCCGGGTTTGACCGGCATCGGTTCGACGAGACCGTCGACGCCCTCGAAGTCCTCCGCGAGGTGCAGGATGTTCTCGAGGCGGTCCATGATGCGCTCCTCGCCGAGATGGCGCATGTCGAGGTGGACGTACTCGTCGTCGATTCCGCGTCCCTCTGCGACTTCGGTGAGTTCGGCCCGGGCGACGACGTCGCGGGAGGCGAGTTCGCCGGAGTTGTTCGCGTAGCCGTACTCGAACATGAACCGCTCGCCCTCGCTGTTGTAGAGGATGCCGCCCTCGCCGCGGACGCCCTCGGAGATGAGTACCCCTGTCGACGGCAGCGAGGTCGGGTGGAACTGGATGAACTCCATATCCTCGAGCGGCGCGCCCGCACGGTAGGCCATCGCGTGGCCGTCGCCGGTACAGGAGACGGCGTTGGTGGTGTGGTCGAAGGCCTGTCCGGGACCGCCGGTCGCCAGTACGACGCCGTTGTTCGCCTTGAACCCTTCAATCTGGCCGGACTGGACGTCGTAGGCGACGACGCCGTGACAGTCGCGTTCGTTGGGGTCGTCCTCGTCGGTCGTCGCGAGGTTCATTACGTACCATTCGTCGTAGACCTGAATGCCTCGCTTGACGACCTGCTCGTACATCGTATGCAGCAGGTGATGGCCGGTCTCAGCCCCGGCGTAGGTGGTTCGCGGATAGGAGAGGCCGCCGAACGGCCGCTGGGAGACCCGTCCGTCCTCCTCGCGGGAGAACGGCATCCCCCAGTGCTCGAGTCGCATCGTGTCCTCGGGAGCGTCCTGTGCGAGGGTTTCGACGGCCGGGGCGTCGCCCAGGTAGTCCGACCCCTTCATGGTGTCGTAGGCGTGGAGTTCCCAGTCGTCGCCCTCCTGAAGGGCGGCGTTGATGCCACCTTCGGCAGCACCGGTGTGACTGCGGACCGGGTGGAGTTTCGAGACGATAGCCGTGTCGGCTCCCGCCTCGTGCGCTGCGATCGCGGCACGGAGGCCGGCGCCGCCAGCGCCGACCACGATGACGTCGTGTTCGTACATGTTACCAGAACTTCAGGTTCTTCTTGACTGCTTCCCGCTTGAGTTCCTGAATGTGCTCGGTCAGCGGGATATCCTTCGGACACACCTCGGTACAGGAAAACTGGGTCTGGCACCGCCAGACGCCGTGTTCCTGTTCGAGGATGCGCAGGCGATGCTCCTTGATCTCCTCGCTCTCGCGGTCGTCCATGGCGAACTTGTAGGCCTTGTTGATCGCCGCGGGACCGAGGTACTCGTTGTCGCCGGCCGCGATGTTACACGAGGACATGCAGGCACCACACCAGATACACCGCGAGGACATCTTGATCTTCTCGCGGTTCTCGGGGCTCTGGCGCTGCTCCTCCAGATCGGCCGCGTCGGGCGTGTCCTCGTCCTGGAAGTACGGCTCGACGGTGTGCATCTGGTCGTAGAAGTGGTCCATGTCGACGACCAGGTCCTTCACGACCTCCTGATGTGGCAGCGGCTCGATGCGGATCGGCTGCTCGAGGTCCGAGATCTGGGTCTTGCAGCCGAGTCGCTGCTTGCCGTTGACGAAGAAGGCGTCGGAGCCACAGACGGCCTGTCGGCAGGAGTGTCGGAAGGTAAGCGAGGAGTCGAACTCATCGCGGGCGTACATGACCGCGTCGAGGACGGTCATCCCCTTCTCGAAGGGGACGTGGAAGTCGTCGAAGCGGGGCTCCTGTTTGCCTTCGACTTCGGGGTCGTAGCGGAACACCTTGATGTGGACCGTCTCCCCCTCGAGTTCGGATTCGTCGACCGTTTCTTTCTCGGCAAGCCCCTGTTCTTTCTCCTTGAGTCGCCGGTCCTGTGGCGACTCGGCCCCCTTCATCTCGGGGTCTTTCGGTGCCTCCTGGCTCTCGGGTTCTTGCTGTTGAGTGCTCATATTAGATCATCCCTGCCATGACGAGCGCAACGTAGGTTCCCTGCGCGATGAGTGCCCCACCTGCAATCGTTAGGACCGCGAGCATGACTTTCTTGGGGGTGCCCTCGAGACCCTGGTTGACCAGAGCGTTGTAAACGCCGTTGACGCCGTGGAAGGTACCGGCGACGAGGAACAACACCATCGTCAGGAAGTAGCCGATGTTCGCCATCCGGTCCTGCGTGCCGGTGAACGTGACGTCGGCGGCGTGAGTGACGAAGTGCAACTGGAAGAAGTGAAACGCGAGAACGACGACGAGAAACGCCGCCGTGATCCGCTGGAGGAGCCATCCGGTCCCGCCCGGGGTAAACGAGGAGTACCGTTCCGCCATCAGAAGCCCACCCCCGTCAGGAAGGTCGGGACGCTGGCGACGGTGATCGCGCCCGTCAGGATCAGCGACGCGTAGAAGCTCTTGTCCTGTGCCTCTAGCCCGACGCCGAGGTCGACCATCAGCAAGCGGATCCCGTTGAGAATGTGGAAGACGGCCACCGCGAGCAGGCCGACCTCGAGCACCCGAACGATAAAGAGGCTCTCGAGTCCCTGAATCGTGCCTGTGTATACGTTGACCTGTTCGCCGGCGAACATCATCGTATCGCCCCGTGCGGCACCGATAGCGCTGCTCAGCACGGCGATGTGGGTAAACAGGTAGCCGATCAGCATCCACCCGGTGAACTTGTGGAAGATCCACGCCCACATGCCGGCCGAGAACTCCTTCCAGCGCCCGAAGTCCTCGACGAGGCCGCGATTGTAAGACTGGCTCATACGCTCATGTGGACCGTTAGACCGCGGGGGTATAGAAGTTACTTTTATCGCTCCGTGGATCGGGTCACGAACCCGTCTTCGGCGAATGTTTACTCGTCCCCGCCACAATCTCCGAACCGGTTCGGGGGCGTTTATATAGATTATGTGTCAGATGGGTCGACGAGGGTGGGGCGGTCGTCCCTCGAGCGACGACCCGGCCACCGATCGGCGACCGTCCGACACTCGAGTGGAGCCGGGCCTCAGCCGCTGTGACGAAGCTCCGATCGGGAACGTTCGGTCCTGCGCTCGCGCTCGAGGGCCGTTCGGGTGTCCGACGTGAGACCGACGAGGTGACACAGCGGGTTGCCCGGGTAGACTACCGGGTTCTCGAGGACGCCGACGATGAGTCCGGTAAACGGGGCCTCGACGGTGACGATGTCGTCTTCCTCCTTGAAGGGGTTCGTGATCGTACAGATCACGTCGCCCTCCTCGACGAGGGCTCCGCGGCCGCGTTTCATGTCGACGATTCCGCCGGCGTCGGCCCGGAGCCACGTTTTCTCGTCGTCGTCGTGGATAACGGTGCGCCAGCCGGGCCAGTGGACCGACGACTCCCGGTGCAGGCCGAATTCGGCGAGCACGCTCGCGACGCCGGTCAGTGCGCGGTCGATCAGTCGTCGCTGGAACCGGTGAGCCTCGCCCATTTCGACGGTGATCGTGGGGACGCCGGCCTCGGTCGCCTCCCGTCGGAGGGTCCCGGACGGCCCTTCCCCGGCGATGATGACGTTCGAACTGAACGCGTTGGCGAGTCTGGCGACGGTCGGATCGTCCGTGTTGGCCCGGACATGAAGCATGTTCGTTCGGCCACGCGTCGACGTATGGAAGTCGATCCCGACGTCACAGGGTTCGATGAAGTTCGTGAAGATTCGGTACGCCATCCGTCGGGCGCTCGTCGATCCCTCCCGGCCGGGAAACGACCGGTTCAGATCCCGATCGTATATCGGCAGGTACCGTTCCTGTGCGAGAAAGCCGGGGACGTTCATCACGGGGAGACAGACCAGCGTTCCGTGAAGCTCCGTGTGATCCCAGTCGTGGGCGACCTCGCGCACGACCTCGATCCCGTTGAGTTCGTCGCCGTGTGCCGCCGCCGAGAGAAAGACCGTCGGTCCCGGGGACGCCCCGTTGATAATCGTGACGGGGATCCTGACCGGATCGCCGAGATACGTCTCGCTGATCCCGTACCGGATGTTGGCCGATTCGCCGGGATCGACGCGGCCGCCGTCGTACGTAAACGCCTCGTCGATGGCGTCGGCTGTCGCCATCTCGTCCGGGTTGTCGCCGGTCGCGGCGTCGTCGCTCATATCGGTTTCACCCCCGGAAGCAATGTGAATCTTCCCCTCCCCGACGGTCTCGTGAACGGTTGCGTGCCAGCTTTTCGGAACCTCGCTCCAGACCGATGGTGGAGACGGCGTCTCCCCGTGGGCATACGTTTTGTACGATGCCGTGGTAGCGCCGGCCATGGAGATTCGCGAGGCCACCGAGTCAGACGTCGACGCGATCCGTTCGATCGCCCAGCAGTCGCTCAGTTCGACGTACACGGACTTCCTCGGGGAGGACACCATCGACGATGCGATCGAACAATGGTACGGGGAGTCGTTTACCGACGAACTCGAGGCCGATCACGCGCTCGTCCTCG
Organism: Halopiger djelfimassiliensis; assembly: GCF_000455365.1. Classification (GTDB taxonomy): domain Archaea; phylum Halobacteriota; class Halobacteria; order Halobacteriales; family Natrialbaceae; genus Halopiger_B; species Halopiger_B djelfimassiliensis. The sequence continues at coordinate 626,772 of NZ_HG315686.1, read as the reverse complement.
TCGTCGAACGCGACGGCGAAGTCGTCGGGTTCTCGCAGAACGATCTGATCGGCCAGCGCTACGGCACCGGTCGGATTCTCTGGCTGCATATCGAGCCCGACACCCGCGGCGACGGGACGGGCGTCAGACTGCTCATCCGGACCCGCGAAAAACTCCTCGACGAGGGGGCCGATCGGATTCAGGGATTTGTTCTCGCGGACAACGAGGGGGGCAACGAGTTCTACCGAAACCACGGCTTCGAACAGGCCGGCCAGCGTGAGGTCGAGATCGGCGACGAGACGTTCACCGAGAACGTCTACGTCGAGGGCGAGATCGGCGACGAGGGCTGGGGTGCGGTCGACGAACTCGAGGTCGAGGGGGAAACCGTCTACGTGAGCTACGGGGAGGCCGCACGCGGCTCCCGGTCACCCTTCTACGCCGCCTACGAGGACGAGGAGCGAGCGGAGCTGTACGCCTGGTTCTGTGGCCACTGTGACTCGCTCGACAACGCCATGGACGCGATGGGTCGGATCGAGTGTAACGTCTGTGGAAACCGCCGGAAGGCGACCCGGTGGGACGCCTCGTACCTCTAGTCCCGTCTCGAGGCCAAAGCAGTTCGGACGGTCGGCGGAGGACGACCCGGTATTGTATTTGTTGCCATGTGTCTATACGCCGTCCGTGGGCAGTAGATCGACGTGCTGAACCCACACTGTACAGCGACATTTCAGCCGCGGTATGCCGGCGTTACAGCTGTTGGCACCGCATTACAATGGCTCGATTTCGTTTTGCGAGGAGTGAGTCGAGCCGTCGCCGTTCGCTCCGACGGCGCGAACAGTCACCGACCATGAGCTCACAGGATCACATCGTTCGCGGGTTCAAAGCGACGCTCGTCGCTCGAGCCGTTTACATGGGTTCGAGCGCCGTTTTGATGTTCGTGCTTGCGCGGTATCTCCTCGATCCCGACGGGTACGGTGCGCTGTACTGGGCGATCGGTGTTCTGTCCGTCGTCCAGCTTGTCGCCGATCTCGGCCTGGGAAAGTCCGCCGCGCGATACATCTCCGAGTACGGCGAGGCGGAGCCGGGACAGATCCCGCACCTGCTCCGGTCGACGATCGCCTACAAGCTCTGTGTGGTCGGCTCCGTCGCAGCCGTGTTGTTGCTCTTTCACGCGGAGATCGCGGCCCTTCTCCGCGAGCCGAGTGCAGCACCGTTTCTCGCGGCGGGGGTCATCTACATCGTGGCCAACTCGTTCAACGGCTTCACCCAGATCGCCTTTCAGGGATTCAACGAACTCGGATACAGCGCCGCGATTCAGGCCATCGGCGGCGTCTGTCGGCTCGTGTTCGCCGTGGCGTTCGTTCTCGTCGGGTTCGGCGCGCTCGGAGCGCTTTTCGGCTACATCGTCGGATACACGATCGCCGCCGCGGTCGGGGTAACGATCCTCTACGAACGCTTCTACCGGGAGTACGAACCGGCCGACCGGTACGAGGAGGGGCTCTCGCGTCGGCTGCTCGAGTACAGCGTTCCGCTGACGGCGACCCGGAGCGCGAACGTGCTGGACAAACGGATCGATACCGTCCTCGTCGGCGTCTTTCTCACGCCGACGGCGGTCGCCTTCTACACGCTCGCAAAGCAGATATCCGATTTCGTGCTCGCCCCGGCCGAAGCGCTCGGCTTTACGATCTCGCCCAACTTCGGGGAACACCGGGCCGCCGATCGGCTCGAGCGGGCGCGCCGGATCTACGAGACGTCGCTGACCCAGACGATGGTGCTGTACGTTCCGGCGGCGGTCGGGCTGGCCATCGTCGCGGAGCCGTTCGTCACGATGATCTTCGGCGGCGACTACGCCGGGGCGATCCCCGTGTTACAGGTCTTTGCGGGGTTTATCGTGTTACAGGCGATCACGAACCTGACCAGCGACAGCCTCGACTACCTCGGGCGCGCTCGAGACCGCGCCGTCGCGAAGGGGGCGATGGCCGTCGCGAACTTCCTGTTGAACCTCGTGCTCATCCCGACGATCGGCGTCGTCGGCGCTGCGATCGCGACCGTCGCGACCCACTCGGTGTACGTGACCGTAAACCTCTATATCGTCCATCAGGAGCTGTCGCTCCATCTCGATCGGCTCGCCCGTTCGATGGGGATCGTCTGTGCAATTACCGGCGTGATGGCCGTCGCCGTCCTGCTCGTGACGCCGCTGGTCTCGAGCGTGGTGATGCTGTTCGGTGCAATCGGCCTCGGTGCGATCACCTGGGCGACGCTCGCCGTCGCGAGCGGGCTCGTCGATCCGCGGGAGGTTCGGTCGGCGATCACGTAGGGACGTGACGGCGGCGGTCGCCGTTGCTCGATCCCGGAAGCTTGAGTGCGATTGACTGGCAATACTTATCCCTCGCGTCGCCGTGTGGCTAGGGTATGGATTCCGTCACCGTCGGGGTGTTGAGTCTTCACACGAGCAAGGAAACGAAAGCGATACTCAACGCCGTCGAAGCGCTCGGACACGAGACCGCGTGGCTCCGGACCGAAAACACCGCGATCAGCGTTACCGACGGAAGCGTCGTCCTCGAGCCGGAAGTGGACGTGATCGCGAACCGGCTGTTGCTGTCGAACACCGAACACCCCGCCGAGGAGCTCGGACTCGCGAACACGTTCGCGCAGCTGGTGCCGATGCTCAACGAACCCGGGTCGGTGTTGACGGCGGTTCACAAGCTCTCGACGGCGACGACGCTTGCGGCCAACGACGTTCGGACGCCGGACGTCACGCTGGCGCTCAACAGCGACCAGCTAAACGCCGCTCGCAGCCGCTACGGCGAGGAAGCCGTCTACAAGACGGCGATCGGAACTCACGGCGGCGGGACGTGGAAGGTCGGCCCCGACGACCCCGTGAACCCGAAGGTCGGAAACCGGTACGCGTTCCTGCAGGAACTGATCGACCGCGACGATGCTCGCCACCGTGACGTGCGGGTCTACGTCGTCGACGGCGAGATCATCGCCGCGATGTACCGCTACGCGCCGGATAACGACTGGCGGACCAACGTCGCGCTCGGCGGCAGCGTCGAGGACGCGACCGCAGACCTTCCCGAACGGGCCCGCGAGATGGCCCGACGGGCGGCCGACGCCGTCGGCCTCGACTACGCCGGCGTCGATCTGGTCGAGGGCGACGAAGGCTGGTTCGTCCTCGAGGTGAACCCGACCGCGGGATTCAAGGGCCTCTACGAAGCTACCCGCGTCAGCCCCGCACCGTACATCGCGCGACTCGCGATCGAACGCGCAGGCGGCGAGGTCGACGACGAACGCGTCCGGGACCTCGCGACGGTCCTCGACGATTCACGGCCGACGGCACAACCGGTCACGACGGCGGAACCGGACGCGGAACCGGCCGTGATCGGCTACACCGAGGAGGTCGTCCTCTCGGGAACCAGCGGGTCGAAGTCGGTGCTGGCGAAGTCCGACACCGGCGCGACGCGAACGAGTATCGATACCGCGCTCGCGGCCGACATCGGGGCCGGACCGATCAAGTCCATCACGCGTATCAGGTCCGGAAGCAGCAAGACCGCAAAGAGCCGTCCCGTCGTCGACGTCGTCGTCGGCGTCGGCGGTAACCAACATACCGTTACCGCAAGCGTCGAGGACCGCAGTCACATGGACTATCCGGTGTTGCTCGGACGGGACATCCTCGAGAACTACCGCGTCGACGTCAGCCGTCGGATCGACCGGGACACGGGCGATACGCCGGAAGAAGAGTGACTCCGTCGAACCGTTCCTGCGGCGGCGAAAAGCTAACTTTATTGTCCAGTTTATCGAACATAATCCCATGTCGAAGGTCCTCGCATCGACGCTCTCCGAGAAGCCAGTCATGAAATCGGACGGGACGAAACTCGGGACCGTCCACAACGTGACGATGAACCTCGAGACGGGCGCGCTCGAAACGGTGTACGTCTCGCCGCCCGCCGACGCCTCACACGGCATCGAAACGACGGACGACGGCCTGATCCCGGTTTCTGCCCGGTACATCAGCGGACTCGACGACTACCTGATCGTCGAACGGGCCGGAGCCGAGTGAGGCGGCTGGCGATCGGTTCTTGCGGTCCCGTCGAGCGATAACAGGGCATCGTCCTTTCCGGACCGATTTGTGACGATCGGAGTATCGGACGGCGTATCCTCCTGAAACGAGTTCGAAGCGACGAGCATCCGACGGCCTCTGAACGATGGGTCTGTCGGTCGCGTCGTGATCAGGGACGGATCGAAGCGTGGGGCCGTAGAGACAGCACGCCGTTATCACTGACAAAAATTCACCAATTCGAAAGATTGCTTTCTATGTAGCGAAGTTTCCTAACCCGATTAGACAATCTTAATAGGGAAAAGTAACAATAGGGCTGATGATGAACCGAACTACCCACGACTGGTGGCCGAACAAGTTGAACTTGGACATTCTCGACGAGAACGCCCGCGACGTCGGGCCTCACGACGAAGACTTCGATTACGCCGAGGAGTTTCAGGAACTCGACCTCGAAGAAGTGAAAGCGGACCTCAAGGACCTGATGACGTCGTCGCAGGACTGGTGGCCGGCAGACTACGGCCACTACGGTCCGTTGTTCATTCGGATGGCCTGGCACAGCGCCGGTACGTACCGCACTACCGACGGCCGCGGCGGCGCGTCCGGCGGGAGACAGCGCCTTGCCCCCCTCAACAGCTGGCCCGACAACGTAAACCTCGACAAGGCACGCCGGCTGCTGGAGCCGGTCAAACAGAAGTACGGCCAGAAGCTCTCGTGGGCCGACCTGATCGTCCTTGCCGGGAACGTCGCCCTCGAGTCGATGGGCATGCAGACGCTTGGCTGGGCCGGCGGCCGTGAGGACGATTTCAAGCCCGACGAGGCCGTCGACTGGGGTCCGGAAGACGAGTGGGAAGCTCCACAGGACGACCGGTTCGACGAGGACGACGAACTCAAGGACCCGCTTGGCAACACCGTGATGGGGCTCATCTACGTGGACCCCGAGGGACCGAACGGCGATCCCGACCCGATGAAGTCGGCAAAGCGGATCCGCCAGGCGTTCGGCCGCATGGCGATGGACGAAGAGGAAACGGCCGCGCTCATCGCGGGCGGACACACGTTCGGGAAAGCCCACGGTGCCTCCGATGAGGACATCGGTCCCGAGCCCGAGGCGGCACCGATCGAGGATCAGGGGCTCGGCTGGACCGACTCCCGCAAAGGCTCCGACACGACCACCAGCGGCATCGAGGGCGCGTGGAACGCATGGCCGACGATGTGGGACACCTCTTATCTCGACAACCTGCTCGACTACGAGTGGGAACTGACCGAGAGCCCCGCCGGCGCAAAGCAGTGGGAGCCGGTCGAAGAGGAGGCACACGGCACCGTCCCGGACGCCCACGATCCGTCGGAAAAGCACGCCCCGATGATGATGACGACGGACGTCGCCCTCAAGCGGGATCCGGAGTTCCGGGAGATCATCGAGAACTTCCGGGAGAACCCCGACGAGTTCCTCGACGCCTTCGCGCGGGCGTGGTACAAGCTGATCCACCGCGATATGGGCCCGCCGGAGCGGTTCCTCGGCCCGGACGTGCCCGAGGAGACGTTCATCTGGCAGGACCCCCTTCCCGACGCCGACTACGAACTGATCGGAGCGGAGGAAGCCGCCGAGCTCAAAGCGGAGATCCTCGAGTCGGACCTCGCGGTCTCCCAGCTGGTCAAAACCGCCTGGGCGTCGGCGTCGACCTTCCGCAAGAGCGACAAACGCGGCGGCGCGAACGGCGCTCGCATCCGGCTCGAGCCACAGCGCAGCTGGGAGGTCAACGAGCCGGCAGCGCTGGAAACCGTCCTCGAGACCTACGAAGCCATTCAGGAGGACTTCAACGGTTCGCGGTCCGACGACGTGCGCGTCTCGCTTGCGGACCTGATCGTGCTGGGCGGTAACGCGGCCGTCGAGAAGGCGGCAGCCGACGCCGGGTACGACGTCGACGTCCCGTTCGAGCCCGGACGGACCGACGCCGCCTCGGAACAGACCGACGTCGAGTCGTTCGAAGCGCTCAAACCGGAGGTCGACGGGTTCCGTAACTACTTCGGCGGCGACTACGACCGACCGGCCGAGGAGCTGCTGGTCGACAGGGCGGACCTGCTCGACCTGACGGCATCCGAGATGACGGTGCTGGTCGGCGGTATGCGCGCGCTGGGCGCGACCTATCAGGACACCGACCTCGGCGTCTTCACCGACGAACCGGAGACGCTGACGAACGACTTCTTCGTGAACCTGCTCGATATGGACTACGAGTGGGAAGCGGCCTCGGACGCGGACGAACTGTACGAGATTCGCGACCGCGAAACGGGCGACCTCGAGTGGGAGGCCAGCCGCGTGGATCTCGTCTTCGGTTCGAACTCCCGGCTCCGGGCCATCTCGAACGTCTATGCGGGCGAGGAAGAGAAGTTCGTACAGGACTTCGTGGACGCGTGGCACAAGGTCATGACCAACGATCGCTTCGATCTCCAGTAAGCGGAACGCCTCCGGGCCGGAGTCGCGTCCGACCCACGCGGTGGGAGGTACGCGACGCGGCTGCCGCCCGGTAAGCGCACCCAGATATCCCGGTCTCGTCGCGGTCGTTTCTCGAGAGATCGGGACCGTTCACTGCCGTTTCAGGCCCTCGTTGTGGCCGTTCGACTACTCCGGCTCGTCCGTGTGTTCGATAACCACCGTGTCGTCGGTCACGTCCGTGATGTCCGATGCATCGATCGGATACTCGTCGTCGCCGTGGCCGCCCCAGCCAAGCCGCGCCTTGAGTCGGTCGGCCAATCCGGGTTCGGGATCGACGTAGGCGGTCTGGGCTTCGACCTCCGTGACGATGCCGAGTTGCTGGCCGGACTGGTCGACGACGGCTTTCCCCTGTTCGTCTCTGGAGAGTTCGACCGTACCGGCGTCGACGGTCGGCGTCTCTGGTTCTGCCCCGGTGTCGGTCGGTTCGGCGCGGGTGCCGGTCTCGCCCGTCGTTTCGATGGAGCCGTACTCCTCGACGTCGATGATCTCCCCCTCGATGACGTCGGTCCCGATCACCGACGACTCCAGCAGTTCGGTGTCCTCGAGCGTAAACCGCATTCGCGTCCGTTCCGAAACCTCCTCCTCGAGCGTACGCCGTTCGAGCAGTTCGGTTCGGACGGTGTCGCCTTCGGTTCGCTGGCTCCGGATGACGTCCTCGGCGAGGACGTCGTCCGCCGTCACGTCCGACTCGACGACGTCGCTTTCGAGGATCGATCGCTGGACGGTTTCGAGGTCGAGGTCCGTCTCGATCTTCTCGCGTTCGATCTCGTCGTGTTGCTCGATGTCGACGTCGACCACCCGACTTTCGATGGTGTAGCGTTCGATCTCCTCGATCGTCTCGAGGCGGGTTTCGTCGGTCGTGACCGTGATGACGTCCTCGGCGACGAACTCCGTATCGACGATGGTGCGCTCGAGCAGTTCCGAATCCGCGACGGTCCGCTCGACGACGTCGCTGTCGACGACTTCGCTCTCGATCGTATCCCGTTCGACGATCTCGCGTTCGACGACCTGTGTTTCGACGATTTCCGTCGTGACCGTTTCACCCTCCCGCAGCGACGCCTCGAGTTCGTCGCGACCGAGCGCCGCCCGATCGAACGCCTCCTCGCGTTCGAGGATATCGAACGATCCCAGCCCGCGATCGGTCGGTTCCGCGTCGTGGTAGACGAACACGAGATCCCGGTTCGTGAACGTCTCGGCGAACTCGTCCCATGACAGTTCGTCCTGACCGGGATCGAGTTCGTCCCGCTGGGCGAAGGTATGGCCGTGTCCCTCCCCACCGTGGGTCGAGACGGGGACGGCGTCACGGGCCTCCGCCCACTCCCTGATCCGTTCCGGATCGGTCGTTACTCGCCGCTGCTCGGGATCGTCCGCAGGCGGGTTGTCTGCCATACTAGCGATCGTGGGCGATCCCTACTTGAGTCGGCGGGGCCGTCTCGAGGGCACAGTCTCTCGTTTCTCCGACCGAGCGGACCCGCCTCCGTCGTCGTAACCGGCGGCTACTCGCCGGCGACCCCCGTTCCAGCGGGTCCGTGCGTGCTCAGTATCGGATTACCGCAGCTACAGTCCGGTGTGGACGGCCGCGAACGTCGCTTGGTCCGTCGTGGTCGAGCAACGTGCTTTTGTCCGTTCGGGCCGACGACCCGAGGACGATGGCCGATATCGATCCCGGTCGCGATCCCGACCGCGACGCCGAGTCCGTCCTCCGTGGCGATCCCGTGCTGGCGGCGGTGATGGATCGTCACGAGCTACAGCCGCTCGAGCCGGTGTCTAACGAGTACGAACGGCTCTGTGTCTCGATTATCAATCAGCAGTTGTCGACGGCGAGCGCAACCGCCGTCCGTGACCGCGTTTTCGACGTTCTCGAGGGCGAGATCACGCCCGAGTCCGTGCTCGCCGTCTCCCAGGAGGAACTGCTCGAGGCTGGCCTCTCGCGGACGAAGGTTGACTACATGCGAAACGCCGCTCGCGCGTTTCAGACGCGCGATCTCACGAGGGCCGGGCTCGCCGAGCACTCGAACGACGCGGTGATCGAGGAACTCACTCGCATCAAGGGGGTCGGCGAGTGGACCGCCCACATGTACCTCATGTTCGTCTTACAGCGTCCGGACGTGCTTCCGCTCGGCGATCTCGCGATCCGACGCGGCATCGAGCAACTCTACAACGACGGCGAGGAACTGCCGCGGACGGCGATGCGCGAGATCGCCGAGCCGTGGCGGCCCCACCGCAGCCTCGCGTCGCGGTACATCTGGGCCGAGTACGAGGCCTGACCGGTCGCGCCAGCACTCGAGGCCCGAGTTTTCGGCCGCAGGAACGTAGCCGTCAGCGAATGCAACCGGTCGTCTACCTTGCCGTCGGCGACCGCTGTTATCGGCGCATCACTTCCCGATCTACTCGACAAACCGCCGTGGCTGCTCGGCGTCTCCGTGGGTCGAACGATCGGCCACTCGCTGGCTGCCGAAGTCACGCTGTGGTGGATCGACTGGCGACCCGGGCTGGGTCGATAGCGAAACCCGACGGCAGCGGTCGGGAACCGTCGGCCGTTACTCGTCGGTACGGCCGCCGAGTTCCGCGGGCGTTTCGGGTTCGATGTTGGCGAGTCGCATTGCGTTCCCCGTCACGCCGAGGCTCATTCCCATATCGCCGATGATGACGGCGTGGATCACGGTGACGAGACCGTAGGGGACGCCGACGGCCAGTACGGCCTTGACGGCCAGACTCGCCCAGATGTTCTGACGGATGACGCTGGTTGCCGTCCCCGAGAGTTCGTAGAGGTACGGCAGGCGAGTGAGGTCGTCGCCCATCAGGGCGACGTCGGCAGTTTCGAGGGCCGTGTCGGTGCCCGCCGCACCCATCGCGATCCCGACGCTGGCGGTCGCCAGCGCGGGGGCGTCGTTGATGCCGTCGCCGACCATGGCGACGTTGGCCGTCTCGGACTCCCCGTCCGCGTCGCCGCGGGGTTCGGATCGGCGCTCGTCCGGTCGGGACCCGCGCTCGAGTCGGCGGATCCACTCGAGTTTCTCGTCGGGGAGTAACTCGGCGTGGTACTCGTCGATCCCGACCTCGGCTGCGATCGCCCGGGCGGTCCCCTCGTTGTCGCCGGTGAGCATCACGACGCGGACCCCCTGTTCCTGCAGCCTCGAGACGGCCCACTTCGCCTCGGGTCGGACCCGGTCGGCGACGGCGATTACGCCCAGCGGCCGGTCCTCCGTTCCGACGATCACGACGGTCTTGCCCTCGGACTGGAGGTCCGGGACGACGTCGGCCAGCACGTCGAGACAGCCCTCGCGCTCACACTGGGACCGCGTGTCGTCTCCCAGTTCCGACAGCGCCACGCCGCCGTCGGTCGTCGCATGGACGTGATCGAGGTCCGTGAGGTCGTCGAACAGGTCCGGCTTGCCGACGTAGTGGGTGGTTCCGTCGACGTCGGCACGGACGCCTTTCCCGGTCAGCGCCTCGAAGTTCGAGACGTCGGCGTCGCCGTCGAGGCCGCGTTCCTCGGCGTAGCCGACGATCGCCTGTCCGATCGGGTGTTCGCTCCGTCGCTCGACCGTGCTTGCGCGCCGCAGGACCGCGTCCTCGTCGGCACCCTCGAGCGGGATGACGTCGGTCACCGAGAGATCGCCCTCGGTCAGCGTCCCCGTCTTGTCCACCGCGAGGACGTCGCTCTCGCCGACGGCCTCCAGATGGCGGCCGCCCTTGATCAACACGCCGTTTCGGGCGGCGCTCGTGATCCCGGAGACGACGCTGACCGGCGTCGAGATGACGAACGCGCAGGGACACGCGATAACAAGCAGGGTCAGCCCGCGGAGGAACCACGTGTTCCAGGACGCGCCGACTAGAAGCGGCGGGAGCGTCGCAAGCGCGATCGCGAGCGCCACGACGATCGGCGTGTAGACGCTAGCGAACCGATCGACGAACTGCTCGCGGTTGGTCCGTTCGCGCTCGGCGTCCTCGACCAGCCGGACGATCCGATCGATCGTCGACTCGCCGGCCTCGCTGGTCACTTCGACCTCGAGATACCCCGAGTCGGGGATCGTTCCGGCGTAGACCTCGTCTCCCGCCGTCTTATCCGCGGGGACGCTCTCGCCCGTGATCGGGGATTGATCGACCGCGCTTTCGCCCTCGAGGACGACCCCGTCGGCCGGAATCTTCTCGCCCGGACGGACGACGACGACGTCGCCGACGTCGAGTTCCTCGGCCGGAACCGTTTCCTCGGATCCGTCGTCGCGTTTGACCGTCGCGGTGTCGGGCGAGAGATCCATCAACTCCCGCAGCGAGTCGCGTGCGCGGTCCATCGAGAACCGCTCGAGCAGTTCGGCGACGCTGAACAGGACCGCGAGCATCGCCCCCTCGAACGGATGATGGGCCGCGACGGAGGCGACGATACCGACGCCCATCAGGAAGTCGATATCGAGGCTCCGGTTTCGTGCGGAGTAGTAGCCGTTCCGGAGGATCGGCGCGCCGGCGACGGCCGCGGCGACGATAAACAGCACCGTCGAGAGTTCGTAGCTCCGGCCGACGAGCGAAAACAGGGTCGGATCGACGCCGGAAAGCAGGTACTCGAGGAGGATGCCGACGCTTGCAAGGACCGCGCCGATGCCGGTGGTGACGCCGCGTCGGCTCTTCCAGACCGGCTGGTCGTCGTCCATCGGCTCTCGATCCCCGCTGATCGGCGTCGCGTCGTAGCCGGCCGAGTCGATCGCATCGACGATCGTTTCGGCGTCGGTGTCCCCGTCGACGGTGACGACGACGCGGCCCGACGCCGGCTGCGTCTCGATTTCGCTGACGCCGTCGACGCCCTCGAGTGCGCGTTCGATCTTGTTCGCACACGAGGCACAGTCCATCTCGGGGACCGAAACCGCAAGTTCCGACGCCCCGGACGCGATCTCGTATCCGGCCGCACGAACGCGGTCGCGGATCGCTGCCTCGCTCGTTCGGGTCGGGTCGAACTCGACGACGAGGCGACCGCTCGTGACCCGCGCATCGGTTCCGTCGATCCCCTCGAGCCGTTCGACGCTGTTTGTCACCTTGCCGGCACAGGAGGGACAGTCCATCTCGGGGACCCGTAACTCGAGCGTGCGGCTCGTGTCGGGCGGCGTCTCGCTCGCAGAGGGCTTCGATTCGGTCATTACGTTACAGTAATCGCCCGTGTACCATACGGGTTATTTGGCGTGCGCCAACTCTGGTGTCGGCTCGGACCGAGCGCACGTCCGAAATCAGAGGCCGGCAAGCGCCTCGAGCGACTCCTCTTCGTCGACGAAGGCGGTCGCGAGGCTGGCCTCGGCCCGGCGGAGCCGATAGGAAAGGGTCGAACGCGGAACGTCGAGCAGGTCGGCCAGTTCCGACAGCTCGATCCGCCGCGGCGTCTCGTAGTAGCCGTGTTCGACCGCCGCGTGCAGCGCGTCTCGCTGTTCGTCCGGCAGCGAGTCCACGGGTTCGTGGTGGGTTCGCTCGGGATCGAGCTCCGTCAGCCGGAGCATCTCGATGCCCGTGCATTCGCCGACTTCGTCGCCGAGTGCGTTGAAGAACTCGTGAATCGGCGCGTCGCTCCCGAGCACGATCCGCCAGCGATAGCGCCGCCCCTCCCGGTAGGTCTCGAACAACAGCCCCTCGCCGAGGTACTCGAGTGCGACGTGGGGAACCGAGGTACAGACGTCCGTCCGCTCCCAGTAGGTGTAGACGACGAGCGTCCCGTTGGAGCGATCGAGTACCTGGACCTCACAGTCGGCACCACAGTCGTCTTTCACCAGACAGTCCGCGAAGTAGTCAGCCGTCTCGTAGGCCCGTTCGAGTTCCTCAAGCGCCGCGTCAGGCCCGGTCGCGTGGTCGACCCGCCAGAGGCTATCCGGGGTCACGTGACACGACAGCGAGCGGACCGACGTGTCGGGATAGTCCGCGAGAACGTCCGCGACCGGATTCGTGCCCCGTTCGTACTCGAGGGCGAAAACGAACTCTCTCATTGGCCGTTACTAGGGGAGCGTGCGACAAAGGGTTTCTCAATGGGGACCGTACGTGCCGATAATGGTGCTGGTATTTCCAGCAGTAACACAGTGGTTCCGGGGGCTGTGGTCGTTTTACCGGAGCTATACGAATACCGCGACCCACACGGCCGCGGCGGCGGCGCTGACGATCTTCGGAATCCTCGTGTTCGTCGATCCGTGGTTCGCGGTGATCGCCATCGCCAGCTACGTCGTTCCACCGGTCGTGTTGTACGTCCTCACGGACGAGCCGATTCGCGGCGTCAAGCGGCCCGAATCCGAGGCCGAGGGATCGCCGTCAGCCGATCGGCCCGTCGAATCCACGACGGCAGGAACGAATACGGATCACTCGAGCGACGGCGGGGTCTCGAGGTCGAAAGCGACCGTCGACGTCGGAAACGGCGACACTGATACCGACTCCGACGACGGGGATACCGGTTCCGACAGTGACGACGGTGATACCGATTTCGATGCCACCGGCACCGATACCGACTCCGACAGCGACGGGCGGGGAACGGATACGGACACGGATCGCGACGACGGTGATACTGATAGCGACAGCGACGGATGACTCGGGGCCGGCGCGAGAACGGCCGGGCACGTGCGCGGCGAAACTCTCTTCGAGGCCAGCGAAGCTGGCCCGCGGAGCAAACCTCCGTTCCTTAGAAGCCCTTGCCGAGCAGTTCGCGGGCGATGACGTTCTTCTGGATCTCGGTCGTCCCCTCGTAGATCTGGGTGATCTTCGAGTCGCGGTAGAGCCGCTCGACCGGGAAGTCGTTGACGTAGCCGGAGCCGCCGTGGATCTGGACGGCCTCGTTTGCGGCCTCGACGGCGACGCGGGAGGCGTACTCCTTGGCCATCGAGGCGAGTTTGGTGATGTCGTTGCCCTGATCGACGTTCCAGGCAGCCTTGTAGGTCAGGTTCCGGGCGGCCTCGGTCTGGGTCGCCATGTCGGCGAGTTTGTGCTGGATCGCCTGGAACTCGCTGATCGACTTGCCGAACTGCTCGCGGTCCTCGGCGTACTCGAGGGAGTTGCGAAGCGCGCCCTTCGCGATCCCGACGCCCTGTGCGGCGACGCCGGTTCGGGTCTCGTCGAAGAACTGCATCTGTTGCATGAACGCGGCGTCTTTCGTCCCGATGAGGTTCTCCTCGGGGACGCGGACGTCGTCGAAGATGAGTTCGGCCGTATCGGAGGCGCGGATCCCCATCTTGCCGGTGATCTTCTCGGCGGAGAACCCGTCGCGGTCGGCCTCGACGACGATCTGGCTGAAGCCGTTGTACCGGCCCTCGGCGTCGGGGTTTGTCTTACAGAGCACGACGAAGAAATCGCCGACGCTGCCGTTGGTGATCCACATCTTGTTGCCGTTGATCACCCACTCGTCGCCGTCCTTCTCGGCGCGGGTCGAAACCGAGGAGACGTCAGAGCCGGTGTCGGGTTCGCTGATCGCGGCCCCGGAGATCTTCTCGCCTTTCGCGACGGGCTCGAGGAAGCGTTCTTTCTGGTCTTCGGTGCCGAACGCCTGAATGGCCTCGGTCCCGAACGAACAGGCCATAATCGAGAGCGCGATGCCGGGGTCGTAGGAGAACAGCTCCTCCGCGATGATCGCCGTATCGAGCGTCGAGTACCCTGCACCGCCGTACTCCATCGGGATCGCGGGGCCGACCAGTCCCATCTCGGTTGCCTTGTCGACGACGTCGTGAGGGAACTTCTCTTCGACGTCGTACTCTTCGGCGACCGGAACGATCTCGTTCTCGGCGAACCGCTGGACTTCCTCGCGAATCTGTTGCTGTTCTTCGGAGAGACCGAAATCCATGTGAAAACATTCCTAACGGAACGATAAAGACCTTTGTAACCGGCTGTAAACTGAACTTGAGTTTTCTCCCCTGAATAGGGAAACGTTCAAACGGGTTCCGGTTGCACGTTCAACCATGGAGTTGGACGATATCAACACCGTCGCAGTTCTGGGTGCGGGTAACATGGGCCACGGCATCGCGGAGGTCGCCGCGATGGCTGGTTACGACGTGAACATGCGCGATATCAAAGAGGAGTTCGTCCAGAACGGCTACGAGCAGATCGAGTGGTCGCTCAACAAACTCGCCGAGAACGACCAGCTCTCACAGGAGGAAGCCGACGCCGCCCTCGAACGGGTAACGCCGCTGGTGGATATGGAGGAAGCCGTCGGTAACGCCGATTTCGTCATCGAGGCCGTTCCCGAGCAGATGGAGATCAAGAAGGACGTCTACGGCGAACTCGAGGAACACGCCGCCGACGACGCGGTCTTTGCGACCAACACCTCGAGTCTCTCGATTACCGAACTCGCGGAGGTGACCGAGCGGCCCGAACAGTTCTGTGGGATGCACTTTTTCAACCCGCCGGTCCGGATGCAACTCGTCGAGGTCATCGCCGGCGCGGAGACCGCCGAGGAAACCCTCGAGCTCACCGCGGAACTCGCCGAGGACATGGGCAAAACGCCCGTCCGCGTCCACAAGGATTCGCCCGGCTTCATCGTCAACCGCATCCTCGTCCCCCTGATGAACGAGGCCTGCTGGCTCGTCAGCGAGGACGAAGCCACCATCGCCGAGGTCGACTCGACGACGAAATACGACATGGGGCTGCCGATGGGGAGTTTCGAACTCGGCGATCAGGTCGGCAACGACATCAGCTACCACGTCCTCGAGTACATGCACGAGGTGCTGGGTGACGCCTACGAGCCGGCCCCGCTGCTCGAGGAGAAAGTCGAAAACGAGGAACTCGGCAAGAAGACCGGCAAGGGCTTCTACGACTACGAGGACGGCGACGGCGTCGACATCCCGACCGACGAACAGTCCGAACTCGTCAAAGAGCGGCTGCTCGCGTCGATGGCAAACGAGGTCGCCAAGCTGATCGGCGGCGACGTCGCCCCGCCGGAGTCGATCGACGAGGCCGTCCAGCTCGGTGCCGGCTTCCCCGACGGCCCCGTCAAACTGGTCGACGACTACGGCCTCGCGGAACTGCACGAGGTGCTCGAGGAGGCTTACGAGGAGACCGGTGCGGCCCGCTACGAGCCCGCAGAGTTCCTCGCGGAACGTGCCGACGAGGGAGGGTTCTACGAACAAACCGGCGACGAGAACGGCGTCGACTTCGATACGATCCGCGTCGAGTACCCCGGCGATATGGTCGGCCACGTCGTCCTCGACCGTCCCCACCGGATGAACACCGTCAGCGCCGAACTGCTCGAGGAGCTCTCGACGGCTATCGACCGCCTCGAGGACGACGACGAGGTCCGGGCCATCTTGCTGACCGGCGCGGGCGAGAAGGCCTTCTCCGCCGGTGCCGACGTCCAGAGTATGGCCGGCAGCGGTGCCGACCCGCTCGAGGGACAGGAACTCTCCCGCAAGGGGCAGGCCACGTTCGGCAAACTCGAGGCCTGTGACATGCCGGTCGTCGCGGGTATCGACGGCTTCTGTCTCGGCGGCGGGATGGAACTGGCGACCTGCGCCGACCTCCGGGTCGCAAGCGACCGCTCGGAGTTCGGTCAGCCGGAACTCAACCTCGGTCTCATTCCCGGCTGGGGCGGGACCCAGCGGCTCAAACACATCGTCGGCGAGGGCCGTGCAAAGGAGATCATCTTCACCGCGGAACGCTTCGACGCCGAAACGATGGCGGACTACGGCTTCGTCAACGACGTCGTCGACAACGACGAACTCGAGGAACGCGCGCTCGAACTAGCGACCGACCTCGCCGGCGGCCCACCGATCGCACAGAAGTTCACGAAACGTGCGATGCTCGCCGGCCGCGACGACACCGACGCCGGCCTCGAGTACGAGGCGTCCGCGTTCGGACACCTGATGGCGACCGACGACCTGATGGAAGGAATCACGGCCTTCATGGGCGACTCCGAACCCGAATTCGAAGGAAAGTAGCCCGCAGCTGGCCGAAACGGGCCGCGGACGACGGTACCCTCGAGTCGGCGGAACCCTCCCCGGTCGTTCGTCGGCGAGTTCCGTCGCCGAATCGACCGGCCGGTGACCGCCCGCCGGCGTGACCACCACCGCGAACCGAACCTGACAGCCCGCGTTCTATCGACTCCGTGTCGGATTGCTTTATCCAGCTACCTTCCTCTCAGAATGTGCGTATACACTCATCGAGTAGTTAAATTACCTATTCGATACGGAAATACATCGAATAACACGTCGGATGGTTGATTTCTGGTCACGAGATTTATCAACCAGAGATACCATTGGTGAGTCGTGGCTGTAAATGATGGGAACGGAGGGGTCAGCCCATGAGTGAGGAGCTGGAAATCCTGGTCGTCGACGACGAGAAACGACTCGCGGATCCGTTCGCTACTTGGCTCGAGACCGAGTGGTCCGCCGAGGCAGCCTACAGCGGCGAGGGTGCCCTCGAAAAGCTGTCCGATTCGGTCGACGTCGTCCTGCTGGACCGACGGATGCCGGACCTGTCCGGCGACGAGGTTCTGACCGAGATCCGAGACGCGGGCTATGACTGTCAGGTCGTCATGGTGACGGCCGTCGATCCCGACTTCGACATCATCGACATGGGATTCGACGATTACCTGGTCAAGCCGGTTTCGCGTGACGAACTGATCGAGATCGTCGAAGACGTCACCACGCGCGCGACGTACGAGGCGGAGATTCAGGAGTACTACTCGCTGGTCTCGAAGAAGGCGCTGCTCGAGTCCAAGAAAACGGAGCGGGAACTCGCGGGCAACGAGGAGTATCAGGAACTCCGGGAGCGCGTCGCGGAACTCGAGGCACGGGTCGACGACGCGGTCGCGGGATTGACGACACACGACGATTTCGTCGCCGTGTTTCAGGACCTGCAGTCCGAATCGAGCGACTGAGCGTCTAGCGGTCGACCGTAAACTCGAATCTGGCCCCTCCCGCCTCGCTTTCCGTCGCGTCGACGGACCATCCGTGTCCGGTCGCGACTTCTCGGACGATCCAGAGTCCGATGCCGAGCCCGTCGGAGTCGGTCGAAACCGACGGGTCGAAGACGCGTTCTCGAATCCCGTCGGGCAACCCGTCACCGGTGTCTTCGACGAAAAAGCCTCGCGTTTCGCCGTTCGAGCCGATCGGTCCGACCCGAACGGTCACGTCCGCGCCGCCGTGTTCGACGGCGTTTCGAAAGAGGTTCTCGAGCAATCGCAGGAGCCGCGATCTGTCGGCCTCGAAGGTCGCCGTCCCGTCGACCGAAAGCGTCGCTTCCGCCGTCGAAACGTGGTCCCAGGCGTCGGTGACGGCCGACTCGAGATCGACGGGTTCGGTTTCGGCCGCCCACGTTCCGTCCCGGGCGATCGCCAGAACGTCGTCGATGATCGACTCCATCCGATCGAGACCGTCGCGGATGTGCTCGACGTGGTCCATCGATTCGGTGTCCTCGAGCAGATCGAGATACCCCTGTGAGATCCCCAGTGGGTTTCGCAAGTCGTGACTGACGATCCGGGCGAACGCGTCGAGTCGCTCGTTTTGCTTGCGGAGTTTCCGTTCGCTCCGTTTCCGCTCGGTGACGTCCCGGATCACCCCGACGGAACCGCGGAACTCCCGCTTGCGGACGAGAAGCGCGATCTGGGCCTCACAGGGGATCGTCTCACCGGCTTTCGTTTCGAGGGACATCTCGAGCGTTGCGGTACTCGCTTCGCCCTCGAGCAGTGATCGAATCGTCTCCTCGCCGGCCTCGACGTCCGTCTCGTCGAACAGGATCGAGGCGTGCTCGCCGAGTAACCCCTCGCGGCTGTAGCCGGTCATCTCCACGAGCGCGTCGTTGACCGTCATGAAATGCCCCGATTCGTCGAGGACGTACATCCCGTCGCCGGCCGTCTCGACCAGCCGTTCGTACCGGTGGAGCGTCCGTTCCTGTTGTTCGAGTTGCCCGCGAACGGCGATCGTCTCGAGGACGTGCGAGGCGACAGCGGCGATCGCACGGATCGTCTCGCGCTCAGCGGTCGAGACGGTCTCCTCGGCGTAGACGACGAGGACGCCGTACAGATCGTCGTTCGAGACCAGCGGTGCGACGGCGACGGCCTGGACGTCCCGCTCGAGTGCACGCTGGCCGAACGGAACGACATCCCTGTTGTCGGCGACCTGCTGGAGCGTCTGGAGGTCCTCGCTGTGCATCGCTCGCTCCAGCAGGGGTTGGTCCCCCGAGCCGATGTCGAACGTTCGTTGCATCGGCCACGCTGACGCTTCCGGATCCGTCAGCCACGGGACGATCGCCCGCTCGCCGCGATCGTACTCGCCAACCCAGGCGAACGCGAACCGGTCGGTCGCCGTCAACGTCTCGCGGAGGACTCGTTCGACGGTCCGCGCCGAATCGACATCGGCAAGCCGACACCTGACGGTCTCGACGGTCTCTTCGAGTTCGGTCGGGAGCGCGGTAACGTCGGGACCGTCGGCGTCATTGCCCGGCGACTCCGTCCGATCGAACCCGGCGGGCCGGTCCGGATCGGCGAGCGCGGTGGCGATCCGATCGGTTACTGCCGTCGCCAGTCGTTCCGCCGAATCGGTATCGTCCGGGCGGGTGACGACTTCGCTCAGCACTGCGATCGAGTCGTCGTCGCCGTCGGCGTGTCCCCAGTGGACGAACGCCGGCACCGCTGGCGCTTCGGACTCGGCCGTATCGACGAGTTCGGGGACGTCCGCGATCGTACTCGCGTCGATGACGACGGCGTCGATCGGTTCTCGCTCGAGTCGATCGATCGCCTCGGCCGACCGCTGGGCGATGACGACGTTGACTGGCGTGTCCGTAAGCGAGAGCGCAACGGACGCCCGGGTCGATCGGTCGCGGCTGACGCAGAGAACCCGTGGTCGGCTCATAGTCGGTGTGTCCTGTCTGCCCCCACCGTCGGTACGGTGGTGGCGGTCTTGCAGTACAGTTCGCGTCGAAACGGATTGTTCTTTCGACACCGACCCGGGCGAGATCGCGATGCCTGCCGCCCTCGTTCGGCCGACGCTACTGGGGAGCCTGTCCGTAGATCAGGTTTCGCTGGATCTCGTTTGCTCCCTCGTAGATGACGGGAATCCGTGCGTCGCGATAGACGCGGGCGATCCGACGCTCGTCGAGGATCGACCGGCCGCCGTGGAACTGCATCCCCTGTTCGGCGATGTCGACCGCCGCCTCCGTCGCGTTCGTCTTCGAGAGGGCCGCCCAGTACCCCGGGTTCTCACCGTTTTTGACTTTCTCACAGGCGCGCCACGTGAGCGACCGTGCCCCTTCGAACGCGACGAGCATGTCGGCGAGCCCGTGCTGGACGGCCTGAAACTCGGTTATCGACCGCCCGAACTCCTCGCGGTCGTGGGCGAACTCCCAGGTCGATTCGATGGCGGCCGCGGCAATCCCCAGTCCGTGTCCGGACACGACGACCCGCCCCTGATTGAAAAACTCCGCGAGCATCCAGAAGCCGGCTCCTTCCGTTCCGATCAGGTTCTCGGCCGGAATTCGACAGTCCTCGAGTTCGATGTGAGCCTGTTTCGAGGCGCGCATCGCCATCTTCTCCGGGATGTGCTCGGCCTCGTAGCCGTCGGTATCGGTGGGAACGATGAACATCGAGTGGTTGCCGTACCGGTTGTCCTCGTCGTCGTCCGTTCGTGCATAGAGGGTCACCCAGTCGGCTTCGACGCCGTTTCCGATCCAGTACTTCTCGCCGTTGAGTACGTACTCGTCGCCGTCCCGCTCGGCGCGCGTTTCCATTCCCGCGAGATCGCTCCCCGTCTCCGGTTCCGAGACGGCAAGTCCCGACAGTTGTTCGCCCTCGGCGACCGGCCGGATATACTCCTCGCACTGCTCGTCGGAGCCGTACTCGTAGGTAATCTCGCAGCCGAAACTCGCCAGCTGAAGCGTCAGGGCGATGCCCGCATCCGCCCGGTAGAACTCCTCGGTGATCGCGAGCAACTGGGGGAGATCGAGGCCGCGCCCGCCCCACTCCTCGGGAATGTCCTGAGCGACGAGGTTCGCCTCCCGTCCCGCCTCGAGCACGTCGTGTGGGTACTCGCCGGACTGGAAGTACGCCGTCGCGTTCGGTTCGATGTGTTCGCGCGCGAACTCGCGGGCGTCTGCTTTGACGTCGCGGGCGTGCTCCGGAACGATGCTGTCGTCAAGCAGGTCCATGTCCCGTCAGTCGACAGCGAGCCGAATATAGCCGGGGGCTGCGCTGCACGGGGTGGTGGGTGCCCGGCTACGACCGCCGACGGACTCGAACCCGGACGTCCTCGTCCGGTTGCAGGGTCGCCCCCACCGCGAGTTCCGGATCGGGATCGCTCAGCAGACGCAGGTCGAATCGGCGGACCAGCGTCGCGAGAACGAGCTTCATCTCGAGGGTCGCAAAGCGCATGCCGATACAGTGGCGCGGACCGCCGCCGAACGGGAAGTAGGCGTACTCGGGTCGGTCGCGGTCCTCGCTCCAGCGCTCGGGTCTGAACGCCTCGGGGTCGTCGTAGAACCGCTCGTCGGTGTGCAGGTGAAACTGCGGGAGCGACAGGACCGTCCCCTCCGGGATCCGATACCCGCCGACGACGGCGTCCTCGGTCGCCCTTCGGAAGAGCACGTACGCGGGCGGGTACAGCCGCATCGCTTCGTTGAGAACGCGTTCGGTATACTCGAGTTGCGGCACGTGCTCAAATCGGGGCCGCTCGCCGTCCAGGACCGTCTCGAGTTCCCGCCGGAGCGTTTCGGCGACGTCGTCGTGCTCGGCCAGCAGCATGCAGGTGTAGGTCAGGCCGAGCGAGGTGGTTTCGTGGCCGGCGAACGTGAACGTGATCAGGTTGTCACGGATCTCGGTTTCGGAGAGGTCGTCGGTCCGGAGCAGGATCGACAGCAGATCGTCGCCGTCGGGATCGGCGCGACGCCGGGCGATCAGTTCGTCGACCCGGTCGCGATACGCGGCCATCGCCCGCCGGAACCGGCGGTTCGCCGGCGTGGGGAGCCAGGTGGGAAGGAACGTCGAGAGACGACGCGAGTCGCCCCGTTCGTTGATCACTCTGGCGGCGCGGGTGATCGGCTCGTCCTCCGCGTCGGGATCGGCATCGACGTCGAAGAGCGCCTTCGAGAGGATTCGGAGGGTGAGATCCGAGAAGTCCCGGTTGAGCGCGACCGGCTGTCCGTCGCGCCAGGACTCGGCGGTTCGTTCGGCTTCGTCGACCATCGCATCGGCGTACGATCGGATCCGATCGATCGTAAAGGCGGGTTGCATGGCCCGGCGCTGGGTTCGCCACTGCGCGCCGTCGGTGAACAGGAGTCCCTCCGGCGCGAAGTCGAGTCCGAGATCGGAAAAGAGGAACCGCTCGAACCGCTTCGGTTCCCCGACGAGCACCCGTTCGACGGACGCCGGAGCAAACAACGCGGCGAACGTGCGGCCGGCCACCCTGTACCGGACGACGTCGCCGTACTCCTCGAGTTCATCGTAGAACCCGAACGGATCGCGAACGAACTCGAGGGTGTTGCCGACGATCGGGTAGCCGTCGGGGCCGGGCGGCAGCGGCTGTGCGTTGGGGTGTCGGTCCGCCGTCCCTGACGATCGTTCCGTAGCGGAATCGAACCGCCCGTCATCGTCCGTGTCGCCTGGAGGCTGCGTCGTCATACGCGTTGGTTCGGATGCCGAACGGATCGACGTTGTGCCGGAGCGGCTAGGCTTTTTATGCCCGACGCGATCCGACACCGCCCGCCGGGCCATCGATGGCTCGCCGTTCCCGCGGCCGACACCTCACCGCAGCGCCCGGACGAGGTCCTCCTCGTCCGTGGCGTCGTCGACGTGGTGATCAAGCCGTCGGATGTCCCAGCCGACGTCACAGACGAGGTGAACGTACAGGATCGCCCCGGTAAGGATCGCCAGCGGGACGCTGACGGCCGCCAGCAACGGGACGACGACGCCGAGGATCAGGAGGTGGCTCAACAGCCGCGAGAGCATGCCGACGTCACCCTGCCCGAAGATCCGCCCCTGGTCGGCCACGGCCGCGGACGGGGTTCGAAGACAAAAGCGTACGGCGTCCCAGCGGCCGGTTTTCAGTCTGGCGATCAGGAAGTGATCGAGGTCGACGAGCACGCCGACGGCCGTCCCGTAGAGGACGACGAGGGCTGTCGGGACGGCGTCCCCGAGCAGGATGATCGGCGACAGCGCGTACCCGAGTACGGCCGCGACGACGAACGACACGACGGCGTGGTGTTTCGAGTAGATCGATCCTCACCCGCTCTCGAGGGACGGCGTCGAGACACTAAACCGTCCCGCCGATTTTCTGGCCGGGCTATCCGGCGAACCCCGACAGCAGCCAGTCGCCGTCCTCACCGTCCTCGTCGCCGATGCTCGGAGCACTCACGAGCACGAACGCGCTCTCGGCGTCGCCGTTGCGGATCTGCCGGGTCGACTCCGGCGGAATCCAGAGGGCGTCGCCGGCCTCCATCTCGACGTCCTCGTCGTCGACCACGACCGTCGCCTTCCCCTCGATGAGGACGTAGACCTCCTCGTGGTCGTTGTCCGTGTGATCGTGAGGTTTGCTCTTCCAGCCGGGATCACAGCGGGCGACGGTGACGCCCACCTGCTCGGTCTCGAGGGGATCGCTGAGAACGTGCATCGCGCTCGAGACCTGCTCGACGTCCTCGTAGTTTACCTTCCGATAGGTCATACCGCCCCTTCGGACGGACCGGCAGTAAAACTACGCGTTCGTCACCGAAGCTCATACAGACCTACCCATCGAGAACGGCCCGACCAGCCCGGGACCGACGGATTCCGTCCCGGCTATCGGCTGTTGTGGTATTATTCGGACGAATACATTCATCACGCAACGAAATAGTTATGTTATAAAACCGACTTCTCTCTGCGTATGCAGCATGCCCTTCGAACCACGTACGAGCGGTACGGTCCGGGGACGGATCGACGCGACATCGGTGCGGGCTATGCGGCCGTGATTGCCGCCGTCGTCGCGACGACGCTGTACGTGGCCACGGTCGTTCTCATCGACTCCGGTCATCTCCCCGTCGACCGGTCGGTGTACTTCATGGCGCTCGAACGCCGCTGGGTGTTGTACTTCGCGACGCGGGGACAGCTGTTCGTCGTTCCGGCGGCGTTTCTGGTTGGGACCGTTGGATGGCGGCTCTTGCCGGCGCGGACGTCGGGTGCCGGATTCGTCGTCGGTGGTCTCGGAACCATCAGCACGTATCTCGTCGGATTCGTGCTCCTCGCCGTCACCATGGTCGCTACGAAGGACCTTTCCACGAGTATCGGAGCCACCGTCGAACTCTCCGGACTCGCCGTTCTGGTCGGATTCGCGCTCACGTGGTGGGCCACCATCCCGGTCGGTTGTCTCACGGGCCTGGTGTATGTCACCCTGCGAAGCCGGAAGTGACCGGACCCGAGACGGACGCCGGCCCTCGGTCAGTCGTCCGGCTCAGGGATCCTGTGCGATCGGATCGAAGCTGTCGACCGGAATGACCGAGTAATCGACCGTCAGCGCGTCCTTGGTCGCTCGAATCTTGCCGACGAACGACGAGATGTCCTCGAGTTCGCCCTCGAGAACGAACAGTTCCATACAGTAGTGGTCGCCGACGTGGCTGTGGAAGTTCGAGGCCACGAGGTCCTCGTGTTCGTGGCGAAGGTGCATCATGCGCTCCTCGACGCTCGTGGTCTCGTAGTCGAACAGGACCGTGACGATCCCCATCAGATCGCGATCCTCGAGCCGGGTGTCCTCGAACTCGCCGAGCAGGTTCCGGGACGCTTCCCTGACGACTTCGCTGCGGCCGGTGTAGCCGTGCTCGTCCGCGAACTGGTCGAGCCGCTCGAGGAGTTCGTCCGGCATCGAGACGCTGACAACTGCCATATAATAACTCGAAGTAGTCAGCTATTAAGGCTTATCATACCACGCGTTCGTCGGCGTCTCGAGCAGCGAGGAAGACGGTCGCTCCGGCTTCGTTACCCGTTCGAACCGGCACTATCGTGGTCGATCTTCGTCCGTTGTGACCGGCCAGACAACGTTTTGCGTGTCCGTTCCGTCCTGAGAGTATGTTCCTGTCACACCGTTCCTGGCCGGAGCTTGCCGAGTACGCCGCAACCGAATCGCTCGCGGTCGTCCCGCTCGGCTCGACGGAGCAACACGGTCCACACCTCCCCGAGGGAACCGATTATCTGATCGCCGAGGCGCTCGCTCGTGCGGCGACCGACCGGACCGGACACCTCTGTACGCCGCCGATCCCCGTCGGCGTCAGTTCCCATCATCGGCAGTTCCACGGCACGATGTGGGTCGAACCGCCGGTGTTTCGGGACTACGTCGAGAGCCTCTCGCGCAACCTCACCTCCCACGGGATCGACCGGATCGTCTACGTCAACGCCCACGGCGGAAACGTCTCACACCTCCGGGAGGTGGGACGACGGCTTCACGAGGACGGGACCGCCTACGCGATCGAGTGGATGTGGGACGAGTCGATCCCCGACCTGATCGATGCGGTCTTCGAAACCACCGGTCCCCACGGCGGCCCGAAGGAGACCGCGATGATCATGCACATCGCCGAGGAACTCGTTCGCGAGGATCGACTCGAGGCGGCCCACGACGGGGGTGCCGTCTTCGATTCCGACGCGGAACGCGTCCATGGAGCGACCACGTTCTACGATTCCATCGAGAACAGTCCGAACGGCGTCTTCGGCGATCAGACCGACGCGACGCCCGAGATCGGTGAGCGACTCTTCGAGGCCGCGGCGGACCAGCTCGTGGCCTTGCTCGAGTGGCTCGATGCACAACCCTTCGCTGACCTGTTGCCGAAACCACACCTCGATCCCCAACCCGGCAGCGGCGCGTAATTCGCCGGGTTCCCGTCGGCGTTCGTACGCGTCGGGCCGTGGTCCCGACCACCGCGCGGTCTCGAGCGAGCCCCGTTGCGGAGTGATCGGCTAATCCACCGTTACCGGGAGGCCGCCGGTCGAGCGACCGTCCGGGCGACCGATTCCAGTGTGTGCGTTCCGTCAGGATCCGATCTCTCGGGGCGTTTCAGTGCCCAGAGGGGGCCGTGATCGTCCGATTTCGGCGCGCGGAACTGCGCCGTCTCGCTCGCGGCCGACCGGCCTATGCAGGGTCGCAGTCGTGAATGAAACTCGATAGCTACGGTCGGTGGCGGCCCGCGAAACTGACGCTGCCGTCCGATGACGCGTCGAACGGAGCGAAACGAGGCCGCCAAAACACCGTTATCGCTAGCCGGCGGGGGGCGATACCGTCTCGTCGGCGTCGGATTACGTCGACCGGCGACGCGCGATCGGCATCGATACGTCACGGTTCGGTCGCCGCGCAATTCGGGACAACGGACACTTCAATCGCGGCGGGTTCACGGCGCGATAGTGGTTGCTTTGCCGACAGTTCGATAGGGACTCAATTACGAAGCGCCGTGAGGTGACACCGATGAACATATGGTACAGCTTCAACCTGCCCAACAAGTACAGTTGCCCGACTGGCTGCAGGACCCAGTCGCGGATCTGGTGACGTTCCTTCCGCGCCTGATCGGTGCGCTGGTGATCCTCTTTATCGGCTGGATCGCCGGACGCATCGCCGCGCGGGCCGTTCGGCGGATCGCCGACGGGATCGAACTCGATCGGATGGTCCTCGAGACGCCGCTGGGTCGCATCCTCGGCGGGACGGAGCGGGCCGTCTCGAGCGCGTTCGGAACGCTCGCGAAGTGGTTCGTCTACGGTCTCGCCATCCTCGCGGCCGCTAACGCGTTAGCGATCGAGTTGCTGTCGGAGTGGATCTCGACGGCCGTCGCGTACCTGCCGGCGTTCATCGCCGGATTGCTCGTCATCGTCATCGGCTTCGTCGTCGCGGACTTCATCGGTGACGTCATCGAACGCACGCAAGCGGCCGCCGAGACCGTCTACGGTAGCTGGTTCGCCAACGGCGCGCGGATGTTCCTCTACTTTACGGCGATCGTCATCGGCCTCGATACGATGGGGATCGACGTGGGCATCCTCTACGTGTTCGCGCGGGCACTCGCGTGGGGACTCGCCGCGGCGGTCGCCATCGGCGCGGGCGTCGCGTTCGGCTGGGGCGGCAAGGACTACGTCGCCAATAACATCGATCGCTGGATGGGCCGGACGGCCACCGTCACCCCCGACGAGGAGGCTGCCGGGAGCGGACGCACGACAGAAAGCGACCGGACGAGCGGGAGTCGCTCCGCCCGTTCCGACCGCGAACCGGGCTCCGAACCCGGGCCGGGCGACGCCTGAACGGCGGATCGTCACTCGGCGGCCGAGCGAGCACGCGGCGCGTCGTCGGCTCGTTCGCGGGGAAAGAGCGGCTTGACCGGCACGACGACGTACGATTTGACGACCCGGCCGTCGGCCGGCCGCCACTTCTCGAGTCGCGCCAGCGAGTGCGTCTCGGCGTAACACTCCTCGAGTCGGTCGATGGCTGTCTCGAACGCGTCGCCGTCGAACTGGGCCGCGGGGACGCGGTCGGTCGCCACCGCGATACCGTTGGTCCGTGCGTACACGTCGAGACGACCCTCGAAGACCCGCTCGAGGGCCTCGATACAGCCGTGTACCTCACCGAACGGTCGTCCGTCGCGCGTCGGAAGGGAGACGTACGCCTGATAGCCGTCGGGTCGCCCCCGCACGCGGCGTTTCCAGAGTCGTTTCAGGAACTGCACGACTCACCCTCCGGGGACGCCCCCTGCCGGGCGACGCGGCGGGATGGACGCGCGTGCGACCGACTTGCCTTCGGTTTCGTCCACATTCGTGTTCACGTTCGTCTTGTCGACACCGGTAATACGTTCTTTGTTGTCGGCCGCGACCGGGAGTCGGTCACCACCCCCGCGATCGGGTCGCGGCCGATTCGCGGGAGTTTTGTACAATGACTCACTACCGCTTTGCAGTCATGTCCCGCCCGTTCTCGCTCCCGTCCGCCCTGCTGTACCCCGGTTCCGTCGCCGCCGTCGCCGCCGGCGTCGCGGTTAATGCCGGTTTGGAGTCACCGTATCGACTGGTCCCCGCGCTGCTCCTGACCGTCCTCGGGGTCGCCTGCGTTACCGCTGCAGTCCGTGACTACAGCGTCGATCGCCTCCGGCTGATGACGAAGCGATGGTGGACCCTCGCGTTCGTCACCTTCCTCCCCTACGCCCTGGTGGCGGCCCCCGAAAGCGACGCGGCGACGGCCCTCAGCGACGCGGTCGCCGGATCGCCCGTCCCGCTCGCGCTCGAGGCGATCGCCGGCGCGGCGGTCTGCTGTGCGGTGGCGGTGACGGTACTGTACGGCTTCGCCGTCTACGGGCTTCATCCCGGTCGGCCGTCGCCCGAGGAACGCGTTCTGGCCGACGGTGGGGACGAGTAGTCCCACGCCGTCGTCTCGAGGATGACGTTCTGCGCTGGACTTATGGGTCCGAACGCCCTGATGCTGGTGATGAACGAGCGAACAGAGTCACCGAACACGAACTTCTGGGGGGGCGACACCGAGGGATCGGAACCCGGGTGGTGTCGGGCGCTCGTCGAGACGATCGACGAGGGCGTGTTTCGGCTCGACGACGACGACCGGATCGTCGCGGTCGACGATACCCTCCTCGAGACGACGGGGTATCGCCGCGACGAGGTCGTCGGGGAACACGTCTCCGTACTCGTCTCCGAGGCCGCGTCGGAGCAACTGGAGGGAGCGGGCCGGCCGCGACGCCGTACGGCCCGGGACGACGGTCCCAGCAGTCGTCTCGAGGTGTCGCTCCGGACCGCGGAGGGCAACCCGGTGCCGGCCGTCATCAAGTTAACCGGCGTTCGGTCCGACGGGCGGTTTCGGGGGGCGGTGGGGGTTGTCGATGAACGCCGGCAGTCCGGAATCGAAACCGAACCCGAGCCGACGCCGACCGAGTCCGCGACCGGAAGTCCGTTCGAAGCGGCGACGACCGTTCTCGAGGACGCCGACGTCGGCGTCTTCGTTCTCGACGACGAGTTCGACGTGGCCTGGATCAACGAGACGATCGAACGGTACTTCGGTCTCGATCGAGCGGCCGTGCTCGGACGTGACAAGCGCCAACTCATCGAGGAGACGATCACGGATCGGGTGGCCGATCCGGAGGCGTTCGCGAACGCCGTCGTCGCCACGTACGACGACAACAGCTACGTCGAACGCTTCGAGTGCCGGGTTACCGGCGACGACGGGGAAAAGCGGTGGCTCGAGCACCGGAGCAGACCGATCGAGTCCGGCCCGTACGCCGGCGGCCGGGTCGAACTGTACTACGACGTCACCGAACAGCACGAACGCGTCGCACAGCTTCGACGGTTGCACGAGGCCGTCCACGAGTGGCTCGCCGGGGACTCGCGCGAGGCGGTCGCCGAGACGGCGAGCCGCCAGATTCAGGAGATTTTCCAGCTCGATATCAACGGTATCTTTCTCTACGATCCGGACGCGGAGGAACTCCAGCCGGCCGGCTGGTCCGAGAGGGCCGAATCCCTGTTCGAGGAAATCCCGCGGTTCCGGGCCGGCGAGGGCGTCGCCTGGCGCGTCTTCGAATCCGGGGAGCCGGCCGTCCACGACGACGTCACGACGGACCCGGACGTCTACAACCCCGAGACGCCGATCCGCAGCGAGATCTGTCTCCCCATCGGCGACCACGGCGTCGTCCTCATCGGTTCCCAGCAGCGAACCGCGTTCGACGACGCCAACCTGTCGATCGCCAACGTCGTCACCTCGAGCCTCGAAGCGACGTTCGATCGGATCGAACACGAACGGCAACTCGAGCGCGAGCGCGCCCAGACCGAAAAACTCCTCAAATCCGTCCCGATCGGGATTTCGGTCGAAGACGCCGACGGCGAGACCGTCCTCGCCAACCAGCGAATCCAAGACAGGTTCGGCCTGTCTTCCCGTGAGGGACTCGGCGAGACGGAGTTGATAGAGGAATGGGACGTCTACGACGCCGCGACCGAACCGCTCAGTCCCGACGCAGGACCGGCCGCACACGTCAGAGAGACCGGCGAACCGGTCTTCGACCGGGAACTCATGGTCGAAGGGCCGACGGGCGAACGGCGGTGGCTCTCGGTCAACGCCGTCCCCGTGTTCGGCTCCGACGACACCCTGGAACGGGTCGTCGCCAGCGCCGAGGACATTACGGCGCTCAAGGAGCGCAAACGCCAGATCGAGCAGCGCAAGAACGAACTCGAAAGCGAGTTGCGCGAGATCTTCGGTCGCATCTCGGATGGCTTCTACGCGCTCGACGAGGAGTGGCGGTTCACCCACGTCAACGAACACGCCAAGGAACTGCTCGGCTACTCGAGCGACGAACTCATCGGTAGCGTCGTCTGGGAGGTGTTCCCCGGCACGGTCGGCTCCGATCTCTTCGAACGCTACATCGAAGCGATGGAAACTCAGCAGTCCGTTTCGTGGGAACGGTACTCGGAGTCGCTCGATCGATGGCTTGAGATCCAAGCCTACCCCTCCGAAACCGGGCTGTCGGTGTACTTCCGGGACATAACGGAACGCAAAGAACGGATTCGAAAGCTCGAGGAGAGCGAGCAACGCTACCGCACCCTCGCCGAACACTTCCCCAACGGCGTCGTCACGCTGTACAACGAGGAGCTGGAGTATACGCTGGCGGACGGGAAGGCGTTCGACGACCTGTCGCTGTCCGGAGCCGATCTCGAGGGGCAACGGCCGACCGACGTCTTTCCCGAACCCATCGGATCGAAACTCGAAACCGCGTTCGAGCGTACCCTCGACGGCGAGTCACAGGTGATCGAGGACGAATACGATGGGAAGGTCTGGCGTGTCCACACGGCCCCGCTCACGGACGACGAGGGCGAGGTCTTCGCGGGCATGGCGATGTCCCAGAACGTAACCGAACACAGGGAACGCGAGCGAGCGCTGGCAAAGTACGAGACGCTCGTCGAAACGATGGAGGACGGCGTTTACACGATCGACGGTGCCGGCGAATTCACGGCGGTCAACGAGGCCTACACGGAACTGACCGGCTACGATCGCGAGGAGCTACTGGGCAGTCACGCCTCGCTCGTCGCCGACGAGCCGGCGATGGAACGCGCCCAGCAAGTAGCCGAGGACGACGATGAGACCTCGACCGTCGAGGCGGAACTCGAGACGAAATCGGGCGATCGCGTCCCGGTCGAAGCGACCGTCACCGGGTTCACCACGGACGAGAACGGGCGCGAACGGGTCGGCGTCGTCCGGGACGTCTCCGAACGGAAGGAACGACGGCGACGGCTCGAGGAGAGCGAGCAACGCTACCGCACGCTCGCGGAGAACTTCCCGAACGGGCTCGTCGCGCTGTTCGACGAGGGCCTGCGGTATACGGCCGCCGGCGGCGAACTCATCGACGAACTCGGGATCGATCGAACGGACGCGATCGGCCGCCCGATCACCGAGCGGTACTCCGAGGAGTTCCTCGCGGAGGTCGAACCTCACTTCCGGGCCGCGCTCGAGGGCGAGGAACGGTCCTTCGAGGTGACCTACCACGGCCGGGAGTTGCTTGCACACACCCTGCCGGTCCGGGCCGGCGGCGAGATCCAGTCGGGGATGCTCGTCGTGCAGGACGTCACCGAGCGCAAGGAGTACGAGCGCAAACTCGAGGCCTCGAACGAACGCCTCGAGCAGTTCGCCTACGCCGCTTCCCACGACTTACAGGAGCCGCTGCGGATGGTCACGAGCTACCTCGGGCTTATCGAGCAGCGGTACGCCGACGCGCTCGACGAGGACGGCGAGGAGTTCATCCAGTTTGCCGTCGACGGGGCCGAGCGGATGAGCGACATGATCGACGGCCTGCTCGAGTACTCGCGGGTCGAGACGCGCGGCGAGCCGTTCGAGCCGGTCGATCTGAGGGACGTTGTCGAGGACGTGCGGCGGGACCTCGAACTGCAGATCGCGGAGACCGACGCCGAGATCACGGTCGAATCGCTCCCCCGGGTTCGCGGCGACGGGAACCAACTCAGGCAGGTGTTCCAGAACCTCGTGGCCAACGCCCTCGAGTACAGCGGCGACGAGTCGCCACGCGTGACCGTCTCCGCGGAACGGGACGGTACCGAGTGGGTCATCTCGGTCAGCGACGAGGGGATCGGCATCGATCCGGCGGATGCCGATCGGATCTTCGAGATCTTCCAGCGACTCCACAGCCGCGAGGAACACGACGGCACCGGCCTCGGACTCACGCTCTGTCGGCGGATCATCGAGCGCCACGGCGGCCGGATCTGGGTCGAGTCCGAACCCGGCGAGGGGACGACGTTCTCGATGACCCTGCCGGCGATCGACGGACCGGACGACTCGAGCGACCGCGCCTGAACCCCGCCTCCACCGTTACCGAAGCGACGGGATCGCGTTCGATCACCGAGCCGACCGGTTCGTTCCACGCGCTAACAGTTAGATATAAGTCACATCACGACGACAAGTAGCATGGAAGTCGCGTCCCAACCCGCCGCGGGGGCATGCGCCGAAATGCCCCGGGTGCTGGAGACACCCGAGACGTGGCTTCCAAGCAGCGGCTTCGAAGCCATGATTGCGTACATTCTACCGGGATATAAACGTCCCGCACGGCAGGCGTACCGCACTCGAGCACCGATACCGAGCGTCGATGGCCCGCGGGTGGTGCGATGAGCGACGCACCCGACCCGGCCGGCAATGAGTCGCCGAACTCGAGCGAATCGAGCGACGAGTCGTCGGTCCCCGAGTGTCCCCGGTGTGGAACCCCCGTGGCGACCGTCTCGGTCATCGGTCCCATCGACGCCGTCGCCGGCCCGTGTGGCTGTCGGGTCGCGCCCGGCTCGGTCATGAACCGCGACGACGGCGACCGCGAGTAGCCCCGCGGCTCGACCCCTTCGGGGTGGGGGACTCGAGCCGCGGCGGCCAGCCGGGTCGGCCGGTTCTCCCTCCATCGACAGCTCCCAGCCGTTCCCTCGCCGACCCGGCCCGCAATCGCGGCTCGAGTCCGGCCGCTGCAGTTTCCCCGTGTTTTCTCGAGCCAGTTCGTGTATCGATCGCGTCCACCGATTAATCGTCAGTCCGAAGGGTTCATCACGAGAGAATTTCCGATAAGTAAATGAATGACGGAGCATGGACAAACTCGTCGTCGATGGCTGGCGACGTGTGCGGGTGTGACTGCTGGGATGGCGACCCTTGCCGGTTGTAACGCGTTGAGCGACGACGGCGACAAGGCGACGGCCGACGCTTCGCCGGGCGGCGTCGAGGACGACGGTGAGTACGGTCCGTGGCCGATGGTCCGGTATAATGCTGCGAATCGGCTTTCGGTCCCGCATTCTGGTCTCGATGGTGAACCGGAAATACGCTGGACTACTGAACTTGAGGGAATAGTAGAACCACCTGTTGTCTACAATGACACTGCATTCGTTAGTCACAATCACAGTAGTTATACTGCTGTGGACCTCTCAAATGGTGATCCTATTTGGAATCACGAAACATCCGATAGAAAAGCAATTGCCGTCTCTGAGGCAGCTCTTTTCGTTGCAGGTGAAGGTGTTGAAGCACTTGATCATGATAAGGGAGATGTTCTCTGGAGAACTAATCACGATCAATCAGTTGAGTCTCTTCGAGTCCACGATGAACTAATCTACGCTGGACTTGAAGACCGCGTCCTTGTTTTGGATAAAGACGGAGAAGAACAACTTGTCTTTGAGGTCGATAAAACGGTACAATCACTGGCAATTGATGAGAACAAGATTATCGTACGGTCACGACCAGACAAAGATAAAGACGGATTTATAATGGCTGGCTATGACCGAAATACCGGCGATTTTAG
The DNA here is from genome assembly GCF_000455365.1 of Halopiger djelfimassiliensis. Classification (GTDB taxonomy): domain Archaea; phylum Halobacteriota; class Halobacteria; order Halobacteriales; family Natrialbaceae; genus Halopiger_B; species Halopiger_B djelfimassiliensis. Next base: position 593,569 of record NZ_HG315686.1, on the reverse strand, counting down.
CTGGAGAGAGCAGATCACTCACGTTCAATCATGGGGAGACGACCGTCAGACCCGTACTTTCCCGCTTATTAATGGAGAGGTATTTACAGTCGATGAGAAGAATATCATTTCAATTGATACTGAAACCGGAGAAAGATCAGATGTCATAGATTTAGATCACACTCCCTGGTCTAGACCAACAATATATGATAATAACATATATGTTAGTACTGGTGTATTACGTTCATACAATCTAGAAACAGCTGAGAAAGCAGCTGAATGGGATCCAGAAGAGAAGAGTAACGAAGCAATGCTGTTTGCAGATGGGAATTCCTATGCCGTACATAGCACTGGTTGGAATACACCCCAAGAATTGATATCAATAGATCCAGAAACAGGAGATGTTAATTGGGGGAAAGAAACAGTTGAATTATCAGAGAATCACATGCCTGTTATTTTGAACGGATTAATTCTCCTCCCAATTGATGATCCTGGGCTTGTTGCGTTTGGTTAATAAATTAACATCCAATATAATGTTCCAATATTATTTATATTATATAACGGGCTAAGAATAATTTTCTGGACTCATAACCTAAATACAATCAATTACATCAAAGGCACTTTTTTGTATCTGTGCTAGCTTCCGGTCCCACTACTTTCCAGGTATCTGAACAGTATGTTGTGCCCTTCCGTACGAATCTACCATCTGCTACCGCTGGTACCGGTCCACCTTTCGAGATGACCGCACCCGGCATAAGCACGATGACCTCTGTATACGTCTCGAAGTCTATTGCTTCGTTCTTCCCAACTTC
>NZ_HG315686.1:515111-592752 GCF_000455365.1 Halopiger djelfimassiliensis | reverse complement strand
ATTCCGCTTGCAGTCATTGTCCCGCCTCCGCCGTGAGTCCGTTCAGTGACTCGCTTTCAGAATGAAACCGACGACCTCGCCGGCGGCGTTTCTGACCATGCATCATATTCCGACCTTATGATTCTATCCTATGAGTTTGACTATATTATCTATCGAATCCTCCCCGCAATTACGCGGACCACGGCTGCGTTCGCTGTTTTTCGGCTCGAGCATCGCATCGAAGTTTGTCGTCGCGCTTTCGATTCCCGTTCGAGAACCCGCGGAATCGACGCTTGAGGGGCCGCTGGCGCTCCTCGAGCCTGCCTCGAGCCCGGGGGTGAGCCAACAACTATATATCCGGTCGGCTATACGTGCCAGCAAAACGGTGCACGTCGTGATTCCGACACTCACTCGCACGGAGCGACTCCCGCTCGTCGTATCGTTCGCTCTTTTCGCCGTCGCTGGCGTCACCACCGGGTCCGATGCGCTCGCGCCCACGCTCGGGGCGACGGTCCTCGCCATCGCGGGCGTCTACGGCGTCGCCCGGTACGCGACCCGCGTCTCCCGCCGGACACTGGCGCACCTGTCGCTCGCGCTCTGGATCGGATTCCTCGCGGTCGCCGGCCTGCACGCGGTCGGCCTCGAGACCGTCGGGGCCGCCGTTCCCGGTGCCGCCGACACGTACGTCCGTTCGCTGACGGCGATCACGTGGGCGACGCTGTTGACCGCCTGTTCGGCGACGGCGTTTCTCGGCTTCCGCGAGTACGGGGCGTCGACCGGAGCCGATGCGCCCGAAGAACAGGTCCTCGAAGGCGAAACGTCCGATTACTCGACGCGGTAGCTGACCGCGATCCCCTGTCCGAGCGGCACCAGGATCGTCTCGAACGCCGGGTCCGCGGTGACGCGCTCGAGGTAGTCGACGATCCCGCGGGTGTGGTCGTCGAGCGCGTCCCGATCCGTGTTCTCTCCGTCTTCGACTGCCGCCAGCAGGTCGTCGAACTCGATGACCGACGCCGTGACGGCGTTGTCCGCGACGACGACGCCGCCGACCGGCACGGCCGACCGGACGGCCTCGAAGGCCTCCGCGTACCGGTGTTTCTGGTGGTCGATCAACACCACGTCGAACGGCCCGTCGTAGCGGTCGATCGTCTCGAGGGCGTCGCCGAGTTCGTACCGCGCGCGGTCGTCGTAGCCGCCCGCGGCCATGTACTCGCGGGCCTGCTCGAGTTCGTCCGCGTCGACTTCGGTGAGGACGATTTCACCGTCGTCGGGGAGCGCGTCCGCGAACCAGTAGGCCGAGTAGCCGTAGCCGGAGCCGAACTCGAAGACGCGTTCGGCGTCGCTGACCCGCGCGACGAACCGGAGGAACGCGCCGACTTCGGGACCGACGTGGGGGAAGCCGTGCGTTTCGGCGTACGCGTCCATCTCGGTCAGGGTTTCGTCGGGCTCCGGTCCGACCGCGCGAACGAAACGAGCGATGTCGTCGTCGAGAACGTCGACCATACCCGCCCCTACGACGGCGACCACATAATATTCCGGGACGCCATCGCCGAGAAAAGGGTCGGCAAAGCGCTAGTCCGACCGGGCGGTTGCCGTCGGTCCGACGAGCGGCACGTCGCCGCGGGCCGCGTACAGCACCACCAGTCCGGGGATCATCGGACCGAACACGAGCGCCCCGCCCTCGCCGCCGGTGCCGATCACGCCCGCGACGGCACCCACGATCGCCCCGGCAGGCAACAGGACGCCGGCGGCGACGTCCAGCCCCGTCCGTTCCCCGAACAGTCACTCGAGGCCGAGACAGGCCCCCGCAAACAGGATCGCGAACAGGGCTGCGGTCCGCGCGTACGGCACGCCGAGGAGGTGCGCACCGACCAGCGCGACGATCGCCGGGAAGGAACGTGCCGTCAGCCGCTCGATGCGTGCTTTCATGCCCTCGTCTATTCACCGCTATTACATACCCCTCGCTATCGGCGAGAGTACCTTTTTTGCCGCTCGGCACCGTCAGTTCGACCGACATGTCCGCCGAACGCTCACAGTCGCTCGCCGACTGCGTCGACAACCTGGTGTACGAACCGACACAGGTCCACGAGCACGGAATCGATCTGACGGTGAGTGCCATCCACGAGGTCGCCGCCCCCGGCCGCCTCGACTTCGGCGGCGACGAACTCGAGGACGCCGACCTCGAGCCGGTTCCGACCGAACTCCGGCATCCGGACGACGAGTACGGCTGGTGGGACCTCGAGGGCGGCCAGTACGTGCTCCAGCACAACGAGTTTCTGACCGACCTCGAGACGCCCCTTCAGCTCCAGCCGCGAAACGAACTCCTCGCCCGCGGCGGCTCCCATCCCTCGATGCTGGTGCGATCGCACCTGCCGCTGGTGCCGCTGTCGGTCGCCGACGGCGGCCTCCGGATCAAGGAAAACGCCCGCGTGTCGACGCTGGTGCCGACCGAGGGCGGATCGATCGGCCGCGAGTAACGCCGTCTCGAGCGGCAGGCCTTACTCGGCTTCGGGTTCCGGCTCCGCGTCCGTCTCGCGTTCGCGGAGTTTGAACTTCTGGACCTTGCCGGTGGTCGTCCGCGGGAGTTCCTCGACGAACTCCACCTCGCGGGGGTGTTTGTACTCCGCGAGGTTCTCGAGGCAGTACTCGCGGATCTCGTCGGCCGTCACGTCGGCGTCCGGCGTGGGAACGATGAACGCCTTGACGGTTTCGCCGCGGCGCTCGTCGGGAATGCCCGTGACGGCGGCGTCGGCCACGGCGGGGTGTTCGAAGAGGAGTTCCTCGACCTCCCGCGGGTAGACGTTGTAGCCGCCGGTGACGATCATGTGCTTTTCGCGGTCGACGACGTAGAAGAAGCCGTCCTCGTCGTGGTAGCCGAGATCGCCGGTGTGGAACCACCGGGTGCCGTCTTCGTCGGTGAACGCCGTTTCGTTCGCGTCGGGCAGGCCGTAGTAGCCCTCCATCACGTTCGGCCCGGCGACGACGATTTCGCCGGTGATCTCGTCGAGGTCAGCTTCGGATTCGTCGAGCGGGCCTTCCTCGACCGGCGGGACGGGTTCGAACTCCTCGGTGACGACCTTCGAGTCGACACCGGGGACGGTCTTGCCGATGCTGCCGACGCGTCGGCCGCTGACCGGGCTGTTGAAGTGGGTGACCGGGCTCGTCTCCGTCAGCCCGTACCCTTCGTAGAGCTTCGGCTCGTAGAGCTCCTCGAACCGGCGCAGTACTTCGACCGGGATACCGGCTCCGCCGACGCCGCAGAGCCGCAGCGACGAGAGGTCGAACGTCTCGGCGTCGGGCTGGTTGATGATGTCGTTGTACATCGCCGGGACGCCGTGCATCAGGGTCAGCTCCTCGTTCTCGATGAGCGAGACGGCCTCCTGTGCGTCCCACTCCGGCATCGGGAAGTAGGCTCCACCGTTGAACAGCGTCGCGTTCATCACGACGGTCATCCCGTAGATGTGAAACAGCGGCAAAACGCCGAGCTGTTTGTCGCCCGGGCCGATGCCGTCGGGAATGAGCTCCGAGGCCGCGTTCGCGTTCGACGAGAGGTTCCGGTGGGTAAGCTGGACCCCCTTCGGCTGGCCGGTCGTCCCCGACGTGTACGGCAGGACCGCGAGGTCGTCGTCGTCCCGGTCGACGATATCGAGCGTGTCCGACTCGAGGAACGCCTCGAACGGGGTCGCGTCGCCGGCGTCGGAAGCGGACCCGACGCTGACGACGTGCTCGACGCCGGTCTCGTCCCGTACCTCCTCGACGAACGGAACGAGATCGGCAAGCGTGACGACCACAGAGGCGTCGCTGTCCGCGAGCAGGTGCTCGATCTCGCGGGCCTTGTACTGTGGGTTCATCGGGACGACGACGCCGCCCGCGCGAAGCGTTCCGTGGAAGGCGATCACGAACGGCGGGACGTTCGGGAGGTAGATCGCTACCCGGTCGCCCTCGCCGACCCCTCGTTCGTCGAGCGCCGCGGCGAACGCCCCGGTCTGAGCCCACAGTTCCTCGTAACTCGTCTCGGCACCCCGAAACCCGATCGCGGTCCGATCCCCGTGTGCTTCGACGGCGCTCGCGACGTTAGTGACAAGGTTTGTCATACTATGTGCGCTACGTTGCCGTGTATCGTAAAAAAGGTTCACGTCGGTCGATCTCGGTAGCCCCGGTGAGGGTGCCGAAGACGAACCGTTCAGCTCTCGGCGAAGACGCCGTCCGGATCGAGTTCCGCGACGGGGCCGACGTGTTCCCCCTCAGTGGCGTAGTGATAGAGGGCCGTGCGGGCGACCATGCCGAGCACGTGGCTGGTGACGAGCGTCCCGACGAGGACGAGTCCGCCGAGCGCGCCGAGGGCGTAGGCGACGATCCCGCCAGCGGAGACGTACGCGACGGCGAGGAGGCCAAGTCCGACAAGGCCGGCCGGCAGCAAGGCGAGTCCGATTCCAAGCGACGCCGTGACGCTTTCGCCCCACGTCCGTTTGAACGCGGTTCCGCTCGAGCGAAGATCCGACCGCAGCGTCGGGTTGCGTTCGATGACGATCACCGGGATGACGAAGAACGTCAGGAGTCCCCACGCCATATCGAGCACCGACCGGGTGAGCGTTCCGACGCCGGGAACGGCGTCTTCGGCGATGTAGAGGACGGTCCCGACGGTCGCGGAGACGAGCCCCCACTTGGCGATCGAACGACGAGCGGCCCACGCCGCGGCCAGCCCGCCGCGGACGGACGGCTCCGCCCCCTCGAAATACTGTCGGGCACAGTGGACCACGGCGGCGTTGAAGAAGATCCCGAGCCCCGACGAGATCCCGAAGGCGACGAAGACGACGCCGTACTGGACGACGTTGTTCGTGATTATCGCACCGACGAGTTCGTAGTGAAGGAGTGCGACGCCAATGGCGGTATAGGCGCTTCCGACCGTCAGAAGGCTAAGCAGGGGCAACACGGCCAGACGGGGCCGCGCCCGAAACACGTCGAGGCTGGCATCGATGACTTGGACGCCCTGTTGTAACCGTTCGAACATGTGTACCACTATCCGATATGGCTACATATTCTTGTTGTTTCATTGACGTTCGGATGCCGCGGGACGTTCCCGACGGGTGCCGGACTCGAGGCTATTTACGTTCGTGTCGCTAACTTTCGGAGCGATGTACCAGGATGTCCTCATTCCGACGGACGGGAGCGACGGGACCCGGCGCTCGATCTCCCACGGACTGACGATCGCGGAGCGGTTCGACGCGACGGTGCACGCGCTGTCGATCGTGCCGGAAGGGCCGCTTGGCACGCTCGAGAGCGAGGAGGCGAGGCCGGCAGCCTCCCGGGCGGTCGAACACGTCGAAACGATAGCGACGCGCGAAGGCGTCGACACCGTCACGGCGGTCGAGGACGGGGTTCCACACGAGGAGATCCTCGGGTACGCCGACGAGCACGGGATCGACATGATCGTCATGGGGACGCAGGGCCGGACCGGACTCGACCGCGTTCTGGTCGGCAGCGTCACCGAGCGAGTCGTTCGCATGGCCGACGTGCCGGTCGTGACGGTCCGACTGACCGACGAACTCCGGATCGAGGATCCCGACGAAGCCGAACGGATCGCCCGACAGCAGGCCAGCGAGGACGGGTACGACGACATTGTCGTCCGGGAGGATCCCCACCGGACCAGCGCCTCCTGGATCGTCGTCCTCGAGACCGAGTCGAGCGCGGGACCGATCCACGTCCACGTCGACGCCGTGACGGGCGAGGCCCGGATCGCGAACGCAAACGCGTAGGCCCGCCTCAGCGCGATTCCGTGCCGGTGTCGTCGGTTCCCCCATCACGCTCGAGGAACTGCCGGCGCACCACGAGCACGGGGCAGACGGCCCGCTTCGCGACGACCTCCGCGGTGCCGCCGAAGATCATCGACCGGATCGACGGTCGGTTCTCGCCGAGGACGACGAGATCGTAGTCGTCGGCGTAGTCGAGAATCGCCTCGCGCGGCGAGTCATCGACGAGCACGAGGCGGTCGATGCGGTCGGCCGGGACGCCACCGTCGTCGGGTGCGGTAAGCGTCCGCGCCGCCCGATCGAGGACGGTCCGGCCGAGTCGCTTGCCGCCCTCGGTCGACGCGACGTGAAACAGCGTTACCGCGGCGTCGGTGCCGGCGACGACGCGGCCGACCAGCCGCGCGATGTGATCGACGTTGACGTCGCTGCGAACCGGAACGAAGACGTCCTCGAGGACGGGCGCGGGGTTGAGCACGAGCACCGAGTCACACCCGCGTTCGATCGCGACCCGCTCGAAGCTCTTCAGCGGATCGTGAGTGAACACGAGCCGCGACGTGACGTCCCCGCCCGCGGCCTCGAACGCCGCGACCAGATCGTCGAGTTCGTCGCGGGCTTTCTCCTCGAACTGCAGTCTGGCCTGGGCTGGTGCGGTCTGTTCCGGAATCTCGTGATACCCCAGTAGCACGACGGGAACCGACGCGAACGTCTCGACGAGCGAATCGGGGACCGATTCCCCGCGAAGGATCTCGACGGGGACGAGCACGCGGTGGCGGAATTCACTCATCTGAAACGCCTTCCGTTAACTGTACGTCTCGAGCGTAATAGCTGTACCAGACGGCCGCCCCGATCATGACGAGCACGCCGATCACCTGCGAGAGCGGCTGCATGAACGCGATGAGGCCGAAACTCGTAACTGCACCGACGACCGGCACGGCGGGGTAGCCCGGGACCGTAAAGCTGGGCTGATACCACGCTGGATCGCGCCGCCGGAGGACGAGCAACGCGATACAGATGAGCCCGTACATGAGCAGGTGGAGAAACGAGGCGACTTCGGCGAGCAGTTCCGTCCGACCGATGGCGACCAGGAAGACGACGGGACCGCCGACAAGCGCCAGCGCGACGTGTGGCGTGCCGTAGGTCAGGTTGACGCGGCTCGCCCCCGACGGGACGAGCGCGTCGCGACTCAGCGCAAAGAGCGCCCGGGAGGCCGAGAGGATCGACGCGTTCGCGCTCGAGACGGTCGCGAGCAGGCCGGCGAGCAAGATCGCGATCGCGCCGGGCAACCCGAAGAACTCGCGGGCGACTTCGACGATGGCGGTTTCGCCGGCGTTCGCGAGGACGTCGCTCCCGAGGGCGCTCGTCGCGACGAAGACGGTGAGGACGTAGAAGACGCCGACGAGGACGACCGAGCCGACCATCGCGAGCGGAAGGTTCCGCTCCGGCTGGGTGATCTCGCCGGCGACGGTCGCGACCTGGGCGAAGCCGAGATACGAGGTGAAAACGAGCGCCGCGGTCGTAAAGATCGGGACCGTCCCCGCCGGGGCGAACGTCTCCGGGGTCCGTTCGCTTCCGAAGAGACCGACCGCGTCGAGACCCCCGTAGGCGAGAAAACACGCGAGGATGACCAGCAACACCGAGACGATCGCGTTCTGAAGGGCCGTGGTGTTTTCCGTGCCGGCGACGCTCATCGCGGTGAGGCCGATCCCACCGAGAGCGCCCAGCACGCCGACGAGGGCGATCCCGCCGCCGATCCCGACGCCCGCCTCTAGCAGGACGGCGACGGCGTACTCGCCGAAACCGACGAGGTAAAACGCCGACGCAAAGACCAGCCCGAGCCAGAGGCTGATGCCCACGATCGCGCCGAACGGCGCGCCCATCCCCCGGGAGATGAAGTAGTAGCCGCCGCCGCTTCGAGGCATCGCGGTCGCCAGCTCCGAGGTCGGCAACGCGACCAGCAGCGCGATCACCGCGCCGATCGCGAACGACACCGCGGCGGCCGGACCGGCCTCTCCGGCGGCCAGCCCGGGGAAGACGAAGATGCCCGCGCCGATCATCGTCCCCACGCCGATCGACAGCCCGCCGGGGAGGCCGATCGTCCGCTCGAGTTCGGTCCCGCTCTCGTGTTTCGTCGCCTCTTCGGTAGCTGTCCCTTCGGTCGCGGGTGGCGCGGGCTCATCCATACCTGCGTCCGTACCAGCGCCCGGAACTGAAAGGTTGGGGACCGTTCGCACGGGCAGACGCGATCGGTCGCCGAGGGGGACATGTTCGGGACGACCTACTGGACGATCCGGGACGTAGTCCGACCCGAGATGAACCCATTCTCGAGAGCCACCACGGGCGACGATGCGGGGTTCGACGACTGGGACGCGTTCGTCCCCGAGAACCTGCCCGATCCCGGCCCGTTCCTCGCGGGCCACGATCTGCTCGACGGGGCGGCACACGTCGATTTCCACCGCCTCACGCGCGAGCTGTTCGAGCAGCGGGGCGTCTACGACGCGACGTTCGGGTACAACCTCGCGAAGCTCTCCCTCGACCGGCGACACCCCGACGCGGGCTTTCGGTACGCGATCGACGCCGACGACCCGACCGTTCTGCGCGCCGAGTTTACGCCGACGACGGAGTTCTGTCCGCAGGCCGACGCCCTCGTCAAGGGCTCGTTTCGCGCCTGGAACGGCCTGAGCGACCGCCACGAGTACGACATCGTTCGCGTTCGCGTCCACCCGTCACACCACCAGGCGGACCCGCTCAACGAGACGCTCGAGCGCCTCGAACGGGAACTCCGCGAAACGGGGCGGGTACCGGGCGACGACCGGGAACGGGCGGACGACGCCGGCGTCGAATCGCCGTTCTGAGCCTCGATGGCGACGGCAGGGACGGACGCGAGGGGACGAACGGCGACGAAGACGACCGCGCGCTGGTCGCGGGCGTTCGTCGCGACCGGCGTCGGGTTCTTCCTCGCCTGGCACCTCGCGGTCGCCGCCGGAATCGCCCGCCCGGCGACCGTTGCGCTGGGCCTGTACGGGTTCGTGTTTCACGTCGTCTTCGGGAAGGCGTATCAGTTGCTGCCGTCCTACTTCGGTCGCCAACTGGCCGTCCCGTCCGCACCGGCGGTTCACCTCCCGCTTGCCGTGATCGGAGTCGTCGGCTCGGTTACGGACTCCATCGGGGTCGGTCCCGACGTGCTCGGGACCGTCGGCGCGGCCTGCTGGCTGCTCGGCTGTCTCGTCTTCGTCGGCAGCATCGGCTGGACCGTCAGGGACGATCCGACGGGCGCTGAAACCGGAACCGGTGCCGTCGACGCACACCGGAAACGGGTCGATCGCATCGCCAACGCCGCGGTACCGTTCGTTCTCGGCTACCTGCTCGTGGGGTCGGCGCTGCCGCTGCTCGCTGCCCTCGAGTTAGGCCCCCCGAACGGGCCGGGGGCGACCCACGTGTTTGCGGCGGGGACGGCCGCGTTGCTCGTGTTCGCGGTCGGGTTCCGGCTGATACCGCGACTGCTCGTCGTTTCGGTCCGCCCGTCGCTGGTCGCGGTCGTGGTGGTCGCCGGCGTCGTCGCCCCCGCTGTGCTCGCGGCGGACTTTCGGGGCGGATCGGCGTTTCGGGCCGGCGCTGTGTTACTCAGCCTCGCGCTCGTCGGGTTCGCGGTCGCGACGGGCGACGGCTACCGCCGGAGCGAGCGCCGCCGCGCCGGCGGCCGGGCGATCCCCGCTGCCGGCCTGTGTGCAATCGCCGTCGGACTGCTCGGTCTCGCGTTCGCGTTCGCCGGTGCTCGCGTTCCGTCGGCCGCCGTCGAGGCACACTACCGACTCGCCGTCGGCGGCTTCCTCGGACTGACGATCGTCGGCGTCTCCTATCACTTCTACCCGCCCGGCGTCGTCACACATCCCGGCGTCGGCGATCGCACCGCGACCGCCTCGGTCGCCTCGCTTGTCGTCGGTCTCGCACTCGAGACGGCGGGGCTGCTCGGAGCCGTTCCGGTAGCGGCGGCGGTCGGACGCGGGCTGTCGGTGCTCGGGGCGGCCCTGTACGCGCTCGTCCTCGGGGCGGTCTTTCTCGAGCGCCCGGTCTGAGCCGCCGGTTCGAGCGACTCCCCATCAGTCGGGCGTGACGTACGAGACGGCCGGCGTGGCCGTCACGCCGTGGACGAGGATCGAAACGAGCACGACGGCCCCGACGATCGCCCAGACGAGTTCGGCCCCGGCGAAGGCCGCCTCGTTGAGGCCGTATGCGAGGTAGTAAAACGAGCCGATCCCGCGGACGCCGAAGAAGGCGATCACGCCCCGCTCGATCCACGGGCGATCGAACCCGAGCAACGAGACGAGGCCGGCCGCGGGGCGGACGAGAAAGACGATCGCGACCGCGGCGACGGCCGCCTCGAGCGTCAGTGGCTCGAGCAGGCCGTTGGCGACCGCGCCGCCGAAAAAGACCATGATCACGCCGAGGAGGACCTGTTCCGAGAGTTCGGTGATCTCGTGGAGCGTCCGGTTGTACTCGTGGGTCCGTTCGTACTCGCGGATCGCCGTCGCCGCGACGAAGACGCTGATGAACCCGTAGGCCCCGAGCAGTTCCGTGATGCCGTAGACGATCAGGGTCCCGGCGATCGCCTCGGTGCCCTTGACCGACTGGCCGACCCGCGTCTCCGGCATGGTCGAGAAGATGATCTTCGCCATGATCCAGCCGAGCACAACGCCGAGCAGTGCGGCGACGACGATCCGGTACGCGACGTCGATCAGCAGCCACTCCCCCAGCCAGCTACCGGGTCCGACCCCGACGAGCGCGACCGCGATCGCGAGGTTCGTAAACGGGAACGCGAACCCGTCGTTCAACCCCGCCTCAGAGGAGAGGGCGAACCGCACTTCGTGTTCGACGTCGGCCTCGTCGATCGTCTCCGCTTCGGCCCGCTCGCCGTCGAGTCCCTCTCCGGGATCCTGCACCTGAACTTCGGCGGCGAGTACGGGATCGGTCGGTGCGATGACCGCCCCGAGCAGGATCGCCGAGGGGACGACCAGCCCCCCGAACCACCAGCCAAGCAACGCCGCGCCGGCGATCGACAGCGGCATCGCGACGAGTAACAGTCGCCACGTCGCCGACCAGGTCAACACGCCGGGCGGGCGGTCGATCTTGAGACCAAGGGCCATCAGGGCGATGATGACCCCGAGTTCGGCGAGGCGTTCGGTGAGGTGGCTCTGTTCGAGCGGGTCCGGCGCGGGAAGCCACGGGAGCGAGAAGACGGCGATCCCGAACGCGACGAAAAACAGGGGCATCGAGATCGGCCGCCTAGCGACCACCCGCGGCAGGACGGCGATTCCAAGCAGCGTGATCCCGACGACGACGAGGAGCACGTCGTACAACTCGAGCGCCATACCCGGCGTACACGAACCGCCGGGAAAAGTCTTCGACAGCCGCCAGACCGTTCCGCAACCCGGCCGCTTTTCCGCCGTGACGGCACAGCATCGGCCATGGACCGGTCCGCGAGCGTCCGCGAAACGAGCCGTCGAACGGTGCTTCTGCGGGGCGGTGCCGCGATCGGTACGGCCCTCGCTCTCGCGGGCTGTACCGAGGACGTCGGCGAAGAGCTCCCGCCGAACGAACACTGGCCGATCGCCGAACTCGTCCCCGATCTCCCCGTCCGCCAGCGGTCGGACGTCATCGAGGCGCGGATCGACGACCTGTCGAGCGCCGAGATCCGCAACGTCGACGAGTTCGTGGTGGCGCTCGAAGCGCGTGATCTCGAGTTCGAGTCGGTCTCCGAGGTCGCCGACCAACTCCACCTCGAGTACGTCGACCCCGATCTACAGGATCGGGGAACGCTGGCGGTCGCCGGCACCGTCGCCGGTGCCTACGCTGCGTTGATCAACGCCGGGTTCGAGGCGCGAGCGCTCGAACTCGTCTTCTTCGAGGCCGACGGATCGACGATCGGGCTCGTCGAGGTCGCGACCGAGTGGGCGACCGAGTTCCTCGAAGGGCGACTCTCGACCGGCGAGTACGGCGAACTCGTCGCCGGATCGATCGAGTCGAGACGGGAGCCGCCGGAGCCGGACGTCGCACCCGACGAGTAAGCTACCGGCCGTCGGCGTCGGGGTCGGCGCGGTCCTCGAGCGTGTCGCTGACGTGGCCCTGCTCCGGGCCGTCGGTCAGGGCGACCACGCCCGCGAGGCCGTCCGGCCCGTGGCGGTGAATCGTCAGGAGCATGTTCAGGACGAACAGACAGAACCCGACCGCGGCGACGACGAGGCTACCGAGTTCGACGGCCGCGGGGAGATCGAACAGCGACGCGAGACTCCGGCCCGCGACGCCGACGACGGTGAGCCAGAAATCCGCCCGCTCGAGGCGGTCGTCATAGAGGTCGTCGATCATCGGCACCCGTTCGAAGCCGAGCCGGTCGCTGTAGCGCTCGAGCCAGATGATAAAGGGGACGATGTGATACAGCGAGCCGACGACGACGAACCCGAAGACGCCGAACAGCAACACCTCCGTCGCGTCGGGATGGCCCAACAGCGTGCCGTAGCTGACCGGCTCGAGCCACCACGCCGGAACGGTGAGAAAGATCCACGCGTAAAGCGACGCGACGACGACCCAGTACCGCGCGCTCATCGGCGATCGATCGGCCGTCGATCCCGCGAGGAGGCGGGCGACGACCGCGGTAAACGCGCCGAGGCCGGCGAGCAACGCGATGCCGCCGATTCGGGCGAGCAGGACGCTTCCCGCGCCGCGTCCGGCCGCGAGGGCAATCAGCCCGGCCGGGACCAGCAGTTCCTCGAGTCCCAGCAGGCGGTGGTCGAACGAATCGAGGGTGCCCTGCGTGAACATCGTCGCGAGCTGACGGAGCGCACCGACGACCGTCACGAGCAATGCGCCGAACAGTGCAAGCGTCGCGTGGGCGAGCACGACGTCAGCCCGGCCGACCGGCAGGGCGTCGAACGCCGGCCGCGTGAAATCGACGGCAAGGAGGAACCCGAGCGGCGCGAGGGCGGCGAAACAGGCGAGCGCGAGCGCGAAGTGTCGTTCGGTGAAATCCAGCGGTCGCGCCCGCAGCAGCGTCCGGCCGACGTTGTAGACGAACACCCAGATCCCACAGAGCAACAGCGCTGCTGCAAGCGGGAGCCACGCCAGCACGCCGGCGAGCAAGAGCCCGGCGAAGCCGACCAGCCCGGCGGCGACGAGCCACAGCTGGAGGCGGGCGAGTCGCCGCGAGTACAGCGTCACGCCGGACCAGACCGGGACGAACTGCGTCATCGCCCCCATGATCGTGATCGCGATCCAGCCGACCAACAGCGTGTGGAGCCGAGCGAGTCCGGCCAGCCCCGGCAGCGTCGTGACGGCGAGCACCGCCTCGCCGACGACGGCGGCGACGAGAAACCCGAGCGCGAGGACGAAGTGACCGAGCGGAATCGCCATCGGGGGCTGCTGGTCGGTCCGTAGCGCTCCCGGTATCCGGTTCATAGCCGATCGTTCGGTCCGCACGTCCGTCCCGTTGTGTCCGAACACGTTCGGAACGGACTGTTTGCCCGCTCGCGCCGTCCCATCGGCCATGGCGACGGAATCCACGGCCGAATCCGGCTCCGAGCGCGACGCGCGGACGACCGTCACGGTCCGGTGTACCGGCCACGTCCGCGAGGCCGTCGGCACCCACGAACTCGAGTTCACCTTCGAGGGGACGACGCTCCGGGCGTTTCTCGAGGCGTTCTTCGACGAGTACGACGTCGAGGAGATGCTCATCGCCGAAACGGCCGCCGAGGAGACCGCCCGCGGCTGGGTCCCGGTACCGGACGATCTCCCGGGGGTCTGGCGCAAGAACCCCGCGGGCGAACGGACACGGGCGTACGCTCGCGTCTGCATCAACGGCCGGTTCAACGAACACTACGACGGGTTCGAGACGCGACTCGAGGACGGCGACCGCGTGGCGCTTCTGTACCCGTTCCTCTTTTGCTGTTAGCTGCGACCCCGGTTCGTCCCGAACCGGTTCGGCTCAGGGCTTACTCCCGGCGGCGTCCAACCGATCCGTATGACCGAAGACGCCGCGGACGTCGAACCGGTGACCCGCCGCGACCACGACGTCTCGTGGTCCGCGAACCTCGAGCAGCCCCGCCACGCCGACGACCGCGATCTCGTCGTCGAACAGGCCAAAGACGCGGTCGCGGCGACCGCGACCGGCTGTCACGTCAACCTCGTCACCCACGGCGACCACGGCCACCCGGAGACGTACCTCTGGGAGCCGCTGGCGGCGGCGTTCGACGACCGATCGCTCGAGTTCGAGTACGTCGACCGGTGTGGCTGTGGCGGCCACGTGACCCGCGTGTTCGTCGGCGGGGAGAGCGTCACTCGAGGTGGGTCGTAAACCAGTCGGCGGCGTGGTCGGCGACCGCCTCGAGTTCCCCCGGCCCCTCGAAGAGGTGGCCCGCCCCCTCGACGACCCGGAGATCGCACTCGCACGAGAGCGCCGCGTAGCGCTCCCGGTTCAGCTCGAGGACCGACTCGTCCGCGCCGCCCACGACGAGCAACGTCGGTGCGGTCACGTCCTCGAGAACGTCCGCGGCCATGTCGACCCGTCCGCCCCGCGAGACGACCGCGTCGATCTCCGTCTCCGGGCGGACAGCGCCGCGAAGGGCCGCGGCGGCCCCGGTGCTGGCTCCGAAGTAGCCGACCGACCGGCCGTCCGTTCGATCGCGCACCCACCGGGTCGTCGAAACGAGACGGTCGGTCAACAGCGGGATGTCGAACCGATTCTCCCGGTCTCGATCCTCGCGCTCGGTGAGCAGGTCGAACAGGAGCGTGCCGAGTCCGCGCTCGCGCAAGCGCTCGGCGACGAAGTTGTTCCGCGGACTGTGCCGGCTGCTCCCGCTCCCGTGGGCGAAGACGACGAGTCCGGACGACGCCGGCGGCACCGCGAGTTCGCCCTCGAGCGTCACCCCGTCGACCGGAATCTCGGTGACGGTCTCGATTCCGTCGGACACCATACCGGGGGTCCGCGTTGTATCCGGTTGATTGTTGGGACCTGTTCGTCGTCGTGACCGTCTCCACCGCGAGAATTCGGATCGCCGCCCGAGATCTATCAATCCGCAGCGCCGCCGGCGGCCGGGGTTTCGCCGTGTACCTCGTCGTCGGTGAGATAACACTGCGGGTCGGGAGCGAACAGGTCCCCCGTCTCCGCGAGCGCCCGCAGGCGGGACGCGCCGCGACAGATCGACCGGTACTGACAGTCAGCACACTTGCCCGTGAGGTGTTGCTCGCGGTTGCGAAGCGCGTTCAAAAGCGGATTCGACTCGTCCTCCCAGATCTCGCCGAACGGCCGATCACGGACGTTGCCGAGGCTGTAGCCCTGCCAGAACTGGGTGAGGTGGACGTTCCCCTCGTAGTCGACGTCGGCGATCCGTTCGCCCGTCGGGTCCCCGCCGTTTCGCTCGAGGTACTCGTAGACCGCCCGGGCTTTCGCCTCGCCGAACTCCTCGCGGGCGTACTCGACGAGGAAGGCGGCGTCGGCGTAGTTGCCGACCAGCAGCGTCTCGATCTCCTCGCCGCGGTCGTGGTACTCGAGGGTGAGGTCCGCCACGCTCCTGACGGCCTCGCGTTTCTCCCGCGGCGTGAGGTCGGCGTCGACGATCTCGGCACCGCGGCCGCCGTAATCGAGGTGGTAGAAACAGAACCGGTCCAGGCCGACGTCGGCGAGCAGGTCGACGACCCCCTCGAGATCGGCGGCGTTGGCCTCGGTGATGGTGTACCGCAGGCCGGTCTTGAGACCGGCGTCCAGACAGTTCTCGATGCCGCGGACGGCGGCGTCGAACGCGCCGTCTTCGCCCCGGAACCGGTCGTTTCGCTCCGGCAGGCCGTCGACGGAGATGCCGGCGTACTGGAGGCCGGCGTCCCGGAGCGCGGCCGCTTTCTCGCCGGTCAGCAGGGTGCCGTTCGAGGAGAGTACCGGCCGGAGCCCCCGGTCGGCGGCGTAGCCGACGAGGTCGACCAGATCGTCGCGGACGAGGGGTTCGCCGCCGGAGAACAGCACCACGGGCGCGCCGTAGTCGGCGAGCTGGTCGAGAAACGCCTTCGCCTCGGCGGTCGAGAACTCGCCGGGCGCGGGTTCGGTTTCGGCCCCGGCATAGCAGTGCGAACAGTACAGGTTACACCGCCGGGTCGCGTTCCAGACGACGACCGGGTTCCGCTGTTTTTCCTCGGTGATCTGGGGCTTCTCGGAGCCGTCGGCCGCGTCGTACCGCAGGCCGTCGCCCTCCGCGTCGAGATCACAGAGGAGTTTGCTGATCGAGATCACGCGTCTCTCACCCGCGGCGTGCCCTCGGTTTCCTCGTAGACGCGGGGTTCGTCGCCGTCGCGATCGGGTTCGTCCGCGCGTTCCTCGGCCGCCGATTCGAGCCCACGAGTCGAATAGCGTTCGACCTCGTCGGCCGGACAGAGCCAGAGGTCGGCGGCGTACCAGCCGAACAGTCTCGAGGCGTGTTCGTGGGCTTCCGTCGCGCTCGCAGCCGCGACGCTGCCGACGTGGCGCATCGGGTCCGACTCCTCGTGGCGGACGAACACCTCCCACTGCCGGGTCGGATTCCCGCGTTCGGCGCTGTCGATCCGTGAGCGGCGTGCCTTCTCGACCATATCTGACCGTTCGAACGCGGGCCGAAGGACGTTCCTCAAACTCCCAGTCGGTGGGAACACCAGTGTCGGAGAACGAACATGTTCGTGAGTTCCCGCCCGACGGGAACGAGAGGGGCGTTTTCGTTCGGTCGATGCCTAGCTGCGGCCGATGCGCCCCGGCCACTTCGACCTCGATACCGCCGAGCGACCGCTCGTGTTGATCTGGGAACTCACGCAGGCCTGCGCGCTGGCCTGCGACCACTGTCGAGCCGACGCCCGTCCGCACCGCGATCCCGACGAGCTGTCGACGGCCGAGGGGAAACGACTGCTCGAGGACGCCGCCGAGTTCGGGGACGGGCAACTCGTCGTCCTCTCGGGGGGCGACCCGCTCGTCCGCGACGACGTCGAGGAACTGATCGGGTACGGCGACGAACTGGGGTTGCGGATGACGATCACCCCCAGCGGAACCACCTCGCTGACCGCCGAGCGCGTTCAGGCGTTGGCCGACGCCGGGCTCAAACGGATGGCCGTCAGCCTCGACGGCGCGTCACCCGAAACACACGACGCGTTCCGGGGTGAAGACGGCAGCTTCGAGGAGACGATTCGAGCCGTCGAGGACGCGCGAAACGCGGGCGTTCCCGTTCAGGTCAACACCACTGTCTGCCGGGAGACCGTCGGCGAACTCCCGGCGATCCGCGAACTGCTCCGGGAGATCGGAGCCGTGATGTGGAGCGTCTTCTTTCTCGTCCCCGTCGGTCGCGGTCGGGTTCTCGAGCCGATCGATCCCGACGAGGCCGACGCGGTGATGGCCTGGCTGGACGAGGTCAGCGACGCCGAGCCGTTCGGCGTCAAGACCACCGAGGCACCCCACTACCGACGCGTCTCGATGCAGCGCCGGACGAACGGCGACGACGGCGGCGACAACGACGGCGTCCGCCGCCGGACGGGCATCACCGCGGGCGACGGCTTCGCGTTCGTCAGTCACACGGGTGAAGTGTATCCGTCCGGATTCTTGCCGCAATCCGCCGGCAACGTCCGAGAGACGCCGGTCCACGAACTCTATCGCGAGTCGTCGCTGTTCCGGGCGCTACGCGACCGGGACCGACTCGAGGGCAAGTGCGGTGCCTGCCCGTACCGCCACGTCTGTGGCGGCAGCCGGTCGCGCGCGTTCGCCCACACCGGCGATCCCCTCGCCAGCGATCCCCTCTGTCCCTACGTTCCCGACGGGTACGACGGACCGTTGCCGTGGGACGGCTCGTCGGGATCGACCTTCGAGGCCGAGGCGGATCTCGAGAACGCGTAACCGACCGGGGACCGCAAAAACAGTCGACGGTCGGGGCCGTGCCGACTGACCAACCCACCCCGTGGGAACGCCCGTCGGATCCGGGCACGACCCCGAGCATCGGACGATGACCCGAGAGAAGCGGGCTATCGACGCACCGATCTCGGGACGGCCGAACGCGCACGCGGTAACCGAGGGGAGTGCGTTCGCCGTCGGGTCGGTCGCCGGTCACCACGTGCAGGCGATTCCGATCACCACCGACCGCTCGTCGTTTCGGTACCGCGTGCGTTCGACCGTTGCGAGGGAAGCCCCGTCACCGTTTGTCCGAACACGTTCGAGCGCCGGGACGGGTATTTCGGACCGGCGGCGTCACTCGAGCACGACCAGCGTATCGCCCATGTCGACGCTCTGGTCCTCTTCGACGGCGATCTCGGTGACCGTCCCGCCCTGCGAGGCGACGATATCGTTTTCCATCTTCATCGCCTCGAGGACGACCAGTACGTCGCCGGCGGCGACCTCGTCGCCCTCCTCGACTTCGATGTCGAGGATCGTCCCCTGCATTTCGGCGTCGACGGTTTCGCCGTCGCCCG
Organism: Halopiger djelfimassiliensis; assembly: GCF_000455365.1. GTDB lineage: Archaea > Halobacteriota > Halobacteria > Halobacteriales > Natrialbaceae > Halopiger_B > Halopiger_B djelfimassiliensis. The sequence continues at coordinate 574,570 of NZ_HG315686.1, read as the reverse complement.
CGATATCGGGACCGCCGCTGTCGCCGCCCGCGGGCTGGGGCGGACTGGCGGCTGTGCCGCCGGTCCCGCCGTCGCCGGTCGGGATCGCCGGCGCGCCGTGTTCCTCGAGTTCGACCTCGAAGCGCTTGCCGTTGACTTCGACGGTGAACTCGCGTTCGACCGTTTCTTCGTCCTCGCCGTCGCCGGTGGTGTCGCTCCCCCACTGCTGTTGGGCTTCCTCGATCCGGCTTTGGTCTAACTCCTCGTCCAGATACTTCGTCGTGTGGGTGCTGGCGACGAACTCCTCGTCGGTGAGCATGAGCCGGTGGAACGGGATGATCGTCGGGATGCCCTCGATCTCGTACTCACGCAGCGCGCGCAGCGACCGCTCGATGCACTCGTCGCGGTCCTCGCCCCAGACGACCAGTTTCGCGATCATCGAGTCGTAGTCCGTGACGAGTTCGTCGCCCTGTTTCAGGGCGTCGTCGAGACGGACCCCGATCCCGCCCGGCGGGTCGTAGGTCTCGAGCGTACCGCCGGTCGCCGGCGCGAAGTCCTCGGCGGCGTTTTCGGCGTTGATCCGGAACTCCATCGCGTGGCCGTCGAAGGTGACGTCGTCCTGATCGAAGTCGATCTCCTCGCCGGCCGCGATCCCGATCTGGCGTTTGACGATGTCGATACCCGTGATCTCTTCGGTGACGGTGTGTTCGACCTGGATGCGGGTGTTGACTTCGAGGAAGTAGAAGTTCGCGTCCGGTCCGAGGGGGCCGTCACGACCGGGTTCCTCCTCGACGAGGAACTCGACGGTGCCGGCGTTGGTGTAGTCGGCGGCGGCGACGCCGCGCCGTGCGGCCTCGCCGATCTTCTCGCGGAGTTCGTCGGTCAGTGCCGCCGAGGGGCCCTCCTCGATGACCTTCTGGTGGCGACGCTGGAGCGAACAGTCGCGCTCGCCCAGATGGCGGACGTTTCCGTGTTCGTCCGCGAGAATCTGGACCTCGATGTGGCGTGGCTGTTCGAGGTAGCGTTCGAGGTAGACCGACGGATTGTCGAAGTAGGCCTCGCCCTCGCGTTTGGCGCTCTCGAGTTGGTCCTCGACCTCGCTTTCGTCCCAGACGACTTTCATGCCGCGGCCGCCGCCCCCGCCTTCGGCCTTGATGGCGATCGGGTAGCCGTGTTCGTCGCCGAACGCCTTGACCTCCTCGGGATCGGTGACCGGTTCCGTGGTCCCGGGGACGATCGGTACGTCGGCCTCGGCCATGATCGTGCGAGCTTTGGTCTTCTCGCCCAGCGACTCCATGGCGTCGCTCGAGGGGCCGATCCAGGTGATCCCCTCGGCGGCCTCGACCTTGCTCGCGAACTCGGCGTTTTCCGCGAGGAAGCCGTATCCGGGGTGGATCGCGTCGGCGTCGGCCTTCCGCGCGGCCTCGATGACGGCCTCGTGATCGAGATACGAGTCGGCCGCGCGGGCCGGCCCGACGTTGTACGCCTCGTCGGCGTATCGGACATGCCCCGAGTCCCTGTCGGCTTCGGAGTAGATAGCGACGGTCCCGACGTTGAGTTCTTCACACGCTCGCATCACTCTCACGGCGATTTCCCCACGGTTCGCCACCAGGACCTTCCTGAACATTGCTGTGGAAACAATTGCGGGGCGACTACCTTACTTTTTCGCAACGAGTCGGTGTTCCGAGACGGTCTCGCGCTCGAGACCGTCGCTCGAACCGGGCGACCGGCGATCGTTCCGGCTCGCGGCGGCCGATCGAACGATCATCTTCGGGGCAACGTTGAGGGCAATCCCGCAACGCAGGTGACACAACGGGCATTCCGTCCCTCGGAAACAAATGACACGACGACCGATGGCGAACCAGCCGGGATACGCGGTGCCCGCCGAGATCGGCAAGCGAGTCCTTCGACCCGGCGGGACGGAGCTGACCCACGACCTTCTCGAGGCGGTACGGATCACGTCGGCCGACGACGTCGTCGAATTCGCGCCGGGAACGGGCGAGACCGCACGAGAGATCGCCGCGTTGGGGCCGAACTCGTATACCGGAATCGAACGCGACCGCGAGGCCGCTGCGACGCTTCGAAACGAGTTTTCCGGTCCCGATCGGGAGATCGTCGTGGGAGACGCCGCCGGGACGGATCGGCGGGCGGCATCCGCGGACGTGGTGGTGGGAGAGGCGATGTTGACGATGCAACCCGAAGACGGCACCGCCGCAATCATGGCGGAAGCGAATCGGCTCCTGCGACCGGGTGGCCGCTACGGGATTCACGAACTGGGACTCGTCCCCGACGATCTCGACGCGGACGTGAAAGCGACGATCAGGGAGGACCTCACGGCGGCGACGAAGGTGCCCGCCCGTCCGCGGACCGGGACGGAGTGGGCGTCGCTGTTAGAAGAGGCGGGGTTCTCCGTTACGTGGCGTTCGACTTCCCCGATGCGGCTCCTCGAGCCGACGCGGGTACTCGACGACGAAGGGGTGGTTCGGACGCTTGCGATCGCGTACAACCTGCTCACACACCCAGAGGCACGTCGCCGTCTCCGGTCGATGCGACGCGTCTTCAACCGGCACGGGAATCGGTTGCGCGCGATCGCGATCGTCGCCGAAAAATGAGTCCTCAGAACCGGTCCGTTCGTCCGGCGGCGGACCACGCGTCCGTCGGGGCCTCGCGCGGAACGCGGGCGAACCGGTGCTGCTGTGTTCGCATGCGGCCGCTGAACGCCCAGCGCTTGCCGTCCCAGCGTTCCTCGCTTCCCGCCGCGGCCGCTACCGCCAGCGCGTGATCGTGGAGGTGTGCGCCGATCGCGACGGCGATGGCCGCCGCCTCCTCGTCGGTCGCGTCGTCGGGAAGATCGAGATCGACGCCCGACGGCAGGCCGATCTCGAGGGGGGAACCCCCGGAACCCGCGTCCGGATCCGGGCCGCTCGAGGGGTTCCGGGATCGGTTCGTTCGGCCGTCGTCGCCGGCGTGGGTCCGTTCCTGTGTGGTCATAGATTACAGCGGAATGTTGCCGTGTTTCTTGTCCGGGTTCGACTCGCGTTTCGTCTCGAGCATCTCGAGGTCGTCGATCAGCCGCGGCCGGGTCTCGGTCGGAACGATCACATCGTCGAGGAAACCTTTGTCCGTTGCGGTGTACGGGTTGGCGAACTCCTCACGATATTCCTCGATGAGTTCGTCCCGGAGTTCGTCGGGGTTGTCGGCTTGCTCGAGTTCGTCCCGGTAGAGGATGTTGACCGCGCCCTGCGGTCCCATGACGGCGATCTCCGCCGTCGGCCAGGCGTAGTTGACGTCCGCGCCGAGGTTTTTCGAGGCCATCACGCAGTAGGCCCCGCCGTAGGCCTTGCGGGTGATGACCGTCAGCAGCGGTACGGTCGCCTCGGCGTAGGCGTACAGCAGTTTCGCGCCGTGGCGGATGATCCCGCGGTGTTCCTGATCGGTGCCGGGCATGTAGCCGGGGACGTCGACGAAGGTGACGATGGGAATGTTGAAGGAATCGCAGAATCGGACGAACCGCGATCCCTTCATCGAGGAGTCGACCGTGAGGGTGCCGGCGTTGACCCGTGGCTGGTTGGCGACGATGCCGACCGACCGGCCATCGAGGCGGCCGAAGCCGACGACCAGCTCCTTGGCGAAGTTCTCCGCGACCTCGAAGAACGAACCCTCGTCGACGACGGCGTCGATAACGTCGATCATGTCGTAGGGCTTCTGTGGGCTCGGCGGAACGATGTCCGTGAGCCGTTCGTCGCGGCGATCGGGGTCGTCCCACGGCTCGACGCGGGGCGGGTCCTCGACGTTGTTCTGGGGCAGATACGACAGGAGCCGCTTGATGTCGTCTAGGGCCTGCTCTTCGGACTTGCAGGCGAACTGGGCGACGCCGGTCTTGTTGGCGTGTGTCATCGCGCCGCCGAGTTCCTCGTGGGTGACCTCCTCGCCGGTGACGGTCTTGGTGACGCCCGGCCCGGTGATGTACATGTGGCTCGTCTCCTGAACCATGAAGATGAAGTCGGTGATCGACGGCGAGTACACCGCGCCGCCGGCACACGGCCCCATGATCGCCGAGATCTGGGGTACGACGCCGCTTGCCTCCTGATTTCGCCGGAAGATCTCGGTGAATCCGGCGAGGCTCTTGACCCCTTCCTGAATGCGGGCCCCGGCGGAGTCGTTGAGGCCGACGATCGGTGCACCGACCTCCATGGCCATATCCATGACCTTACAGATCTTCTCGGCGAAAACCTCGCCGAGCGATCCGCCGAAGACGGTGAAATCGTGGGCGAAGACGAACACCGTCCGACCGTTGACTTCGCCGTAGCCGGTGACGACGCCGTCGCCGGGGATCTTCTTTTCCTCCATCCCGAACTGGCTGGTCTGGTGGGTTCGAAGCTGATCGAACTCGGTGAAGGTTCCGTCGTCGAGGAAGTAGTCGATCCGCTCGCGGGCGGTCATCTTGCCCTTGTCGTGTTGCTTTTCGATCCGGTCCTCGCCCCCGCCCAGGCGAGCCTCTTCGCGCAACTCCTCGAGTTCGTCGATGCGATCCTCCATCGTCATGCGTGAAACACCCCTGTCGGTTTCATACGGCGTTGTGCGAGGACCAACAGGAAAAGGATTACCGTACCACCGACGCATTCAATTTTAATTATCTTTACACGTGTTATTGGACCTCACGGAAAGTTATATATAAGGCCTGTTGAAACACGTAGGGCATGGTACAACGAGAGACATGGGCAACGAGAACAGGGTTTATCCTCGCTGCCGTCGGTAGCGCAGTCGGGTTGGGAAACATCTGGCGGTTCCCGTTTATCGCAGCGGATGGCGGCGGGGCGGCGTTTCTCGTCGTCTACCTGCTGTTCGTCGCGTTTATCGGGTTCCCGGCGATTCTGGTCGAGTTCGTCGTCGGTCGCCGCACCGAACGCAATCCGGTTGGTGCACTGCTAGAACTGGGCGGTGACGTCTGGAAGTACGTCGGTGGACTGTTCATCGTCACCGGCTTCGTGATCCTCTCGTACTACAGCGTCATCGCGGGCTGGTTCATCCGGTACTTCCTCGAAGGGCTTCGCGGGAGTTACGTGGGCCGACTCGCCGCCTACGGCGAAGCGGGCGCGATGTTCGGCGAAGTTTCGACCGGCCTCGACGCGCTCGTCTTGCACACGCTCTTTATGGCGGTGACGATCGGCGTCGTCGCGCTGGGCATCCGGCGGGGCATCGAATTCGCCACGAAAGCGATGGTGCCGTCGATCGTCCTCCTGCTGGTCGGACTCGCCGTCTGGGCGTCTACCCTGCCCAACGCGGGGGCCGGCTACGAGTACTACCTGTCGCCGGACTTCGGCGTCATCCTCGAGAACTGGCAGGAACTGCTGCCGGCAGCGGCCGGACAGGCGTTTTTCACCCTCTCGCTCGGGATGGGCGTGATGATCACCTACGCGTCCTACCTCGGCGAAGACCGTAACCTGACCAGAGACGCCGCGACGATCATCGGTTTCGATACCGGTATCGCCATCCTGACCGGTCTCGTCGTCTTCCCGGTTATCACGTCCGCGGGCATCGAACCGGCGGCCCCCGGTCCGAACGTCATCTTCATCTCGATGACGGAGGCGTTCGCGAACGTCACCGGCGGCCACCTGCTCGGACTCGTCTTCTTCGGGACCGTCGTCATCGCGGCGCTCTCGAGCGCCATCTCGCTGCTCGAGGTCGTGACGGCCTACGTCATCGACGAGAAGGGCGTCGAGCGGTGGAAAGCGGCCATCGGAATGGGCGGTGTCGTCTACCTGCTGGGCGTGCCGGTCACGTACGACCTGGTCTTCCTCAGTCTGCTCGACGGCTTCGCCGACGGCATTCTGCTGGTGTTCGGTGCGCTCGTGTTGATGTTGCTGGTCGGCTGGATCACCCCGAAGTTCGCCGTCGAGGAACTTTCGAAAGGGATCGGCGATCTGGGTTCGATCGGGCAGGCGTGGATCTGGGCGATCCGCGTGCCGATCATTATCGTGCTGGTCGTCTCCCTGTACCTCGGGGTCGTCGAGTACGTCGAGTTCCTTACGGGGGACTTCACGGCCTGGATCGAAGCGAACCTGTAACCGCGCAGTTCGGTTTTCTTTTGGACGGTCGACTCGCCGCGTCGGAACCCGGCGGAGACGCTGGCTTCTCCTCCCGAACTGGCCGCTCGAGCGACGGAAGCGGACGATGCTGGTCGCACAAACTCTTTATGTTGGTATGTGGCACCACAGTACATGGAGGGGGAGACAAACCGACGCAACGTGCTCGGCGGGATCGGTGCAGCAGGTGTGGTCGGACTCGCGGGCTGTATCGGGCAGGAAGGGGATATCGAATCTGGCGGTCCGGACGTACTGAACGTCATCGGCTATCCGGAAAGCGGCATTCAGATCTTCCGGGATTACTACTCCGATTTCGACGATGGAACCGAGATCATCGTTCCGGACGGGCTACAGGATGACAACCTTCCGTCCGAAGTCGGTACCGACATGGCGAACGTTACCGGAACGGCACCCGCTTCGGAAGGTCCCCACGAGTCCGCCTTCGAGGAGTTGTACACGGACGAGTACGGGCAGTCACCCGGGGTGTTCAACTCGCACACCTTCGATGCCGTCGCCGTCTGTCTCCTCGCGAACATCGCGGCCGGCGACAACGACGGCGAGGCGGTCCGCGATCAGATGCGCCGGGTCGCAAACCCCGGCGGCGACGAGTACGGCCCCGGCGAGCTCCAGGCGGCCGCCGAGGCCGCCGGGAACGGGGACGAGCTCTCCTATCAGGGGGCCTCGAGCACCGTCAACTTCGACGACGTCGGCGATCCCGCCGAGGCGGCCTACGACGTCTGGGAGTTCGGCGACGAGGGGACCGAAACGGTCGATACGGTCTCGTTCGAGGGCGAGGACCCCGGCGGCGAGATGGCCGACGAGTCGCCCGGCGGCACCGACCGGACCGTGATGATCGCGATGCTGCTCCCGGAAACGGGCGATCTGGGCGAACTCGGGAGTCCGATGATTCAGGCCGGCGAGCTCGCGGCCGCCCAGTTCGAGGGGACGAGTTTCGAGATCGACCTCCAGATCGAGGACACCGAGACCGACGAGGACACCACCCTCAGTAACGGCGGCGCGCTCATCGACGCCGGATACCCCGCGATCGTGGGTGCTGCCTCGTCCGGCAACTCCGTTCCGCTGGTCGGCGAAACCAGCAGTGCGAACGTCGTCCAGTGTTCGCCCGCCAGCACGGCCCTGTCGCTCTCGAACGTCGACGATAACGGGTTCTTCTTCCGGACCGCCCCGAGCGACCTCCTGCAGGGACAGGTCATGGCCGAAGTTTCGGCCACCCGACTCGAGGCCGAACGGGTCGCGACGCTGTACGTCAACAATGATTACGGCCAGCAGCTGTCGGAACAGTACGTCGAGTCGTTCGAATCCGAGCAGGGCGGGGAAGCGCTCAATCAGGTCTCGTTCGAACCCGAACAGGGGTCGTACACCGGCGAACTCGAGTCAGCGCTCGCGGAGGAACGCTAGCCGCCGAGGAACTGCTGGCGGACCTCCTCGTCGTTCAACAGCACGTCACCGGCGTCCTCGTAGCGGTTCTGTCCCTGCACGAGGACGTAGCCCCGATCACAGCGGCGCAACGCTTCCTTCGCGTTCTGCTCGACGACGAGCACGGCGGTTCCGTCGTCGTTGATCCCGTCGACGTGGTCGAACATCTCGTCGACCAGATCCGGCGCGAGGCCGGCGCTCGGCTCGTCGAGCAACAGGAGATCCGGATCCAGCATCAGCGCCCGGCCCATCGCGACCATCTGCTGCTGGCCGCCGCTCATCGCGCCGGTCTTTTGGTCCCGACGCTCTCGCAGTATCGGAAACTGTTCGAAGACGCTTTCGAGGGCGTCCTCGGGGACCCCGTCGAGAATGTACGCTCCCATCTCGAGGTTCTCCTCGACGGTCAAGGAGGGGAAGACGTTGTCCGTCTGCGGAACGTAGCCGATCCCGAGGTGGATGATTTCGTCGGGCGAACGATCGGTGATGTCCCTGCCGTTGAACTCGACCGAGCCGCCCATATACGTCGTGAGCCCGAAAACTGACTTCATCGCCGTCGACTTTCCCGCCCCGTTGGGGCCGACGATGACGACGTATTCCCCCTCGGCGACCCCGAGATCGACGCCGTGCAGGATCTGCAGGTCGCCGTAGCCGGCGTCGAGGTCGGTTACCTCGAGCATCGCCATCAGACCTCACCTCCGAGATACGCTTCGATGACCCGTTCGTTCGACGTGATCGCGTCGGGCGTGCCTTCGGCCAGTACCGACCCCTGATGCATCACGATAACGTGTTCGCAGTGTTCCATGATGAGGTCCATGTCGTGTTCGACGATCAGGAACGTGTAGCCGTCCGCTCGCAGGTCGTGAATGTGCTCGAGTAGTTTCCGCTCGAGCGTCGGATTCACTCCCGCGAACGGTTCGTCGAGCAACAGCATCTCCGGCTCGGTCATCAGCGCCCGGGCCAACTCGAGCAGTTTTCGCTGTCCGCCCGAGAGCGTCCCGGCCTTCGCATCGGCGATATGCTCGATCTCGAAGAACTCGAGGGTTTCCCACACCCGTTCCAGCAACTCCCGCTCCTGTCGCTCGACGCCGCGTCTGGCGACGGGCATGACCGATCGCCAGAGTGCTTCTCCCGCCTGCTCCTTTGCTGGAAGCATCAGGTTCTCGAGGATGGTCATGTTCGCCATCTCGCGGGCGATCTGGAACGTCCGCACGAGGCCGTAGTCGGCACACTCGTGGGGATCGATGCCGGTGATATCACGGCCCTGGAATCGGACCGTCCCGGCGTCGGGGTCGTGGATACCGGTGATGCAGTTGAACGTGGTCGATTTTCCGGCCCCGTTCGGGCCGATCAGACCGGTCATCGACCCCGACTCGACCTCGAAGGATGCGCCGTCGACGGCGACGATTCCGCCGAAGCGTTTGACCAGCCCGTCGACGGCGAGTTCGACGTCGGCACTTCGTGCGGGTGTCTCGACGGCGTCGGTCGCCCGTGTCCCCGCGCTCGAGTCGCTCACGACGACTCACCTCCATGCTCGGCATCGACGCCGCCCGCATCCGGCGGCTTCGTCAGCGAGATTGCCGCCGCCGTCTCCTCGCGGTGGCCGAGAAGGCCGTCCGGCCGGCGATGCATGAGGAGGATCAACGCACCGCCCATGAGCACGAACTGCAGCGTCAGGAACTCGTCGAAGGTGTACTCGAACAGCGGTACCGGGTTCCCGGAGAGCAAGGGTGCGACTGCCTGGGCAAACGTGTTCGGGGCATCGCCGACGGTGACGACCTGTTCGACGAGTCGGCGGACGTATCGCGGTCCCTCGAACAGGACGGCGACGAACAGCCCCGATCCGAGGACGCTTCCCGTGTTCGACCCCGCACCGCCGATGATCAGGGCGATCCAGATGTAGAACGTCACGTGCGGACGGAACGCCTCCGGCGTGACTCCGGTGCGGCGGAACCGCCAGAGGATGCCCGCAAGCCCCATCAGGGCACAGCCGAGCACGAACACCTTGATCTTGAACGCGTCGGTGTTCTTCCCGAGGGAGCGGGCCGCCTCCTCGTCTTCGCGGATCGCCTTCAGGACCCGACCGAACGGCGACCGGCTCGTGCGCTGGATGAGCCAGTAGAAGCCGACGAGGACGAGCACGAGCACGATCGAATACGCCAGCGCCCGCGCCTGTGTCGGGCCGAACCCGAACAGGCTGTTTGTCAGGTCGACGAACGAGCTGAACGCCTCGAGTTCGAAGATGACGTTCATCGGATCGGCGTAATTGCGGGTAAGTCCGCGGCCGCCGCCGGTTCCGAGTTCGATTCCGAGAACGCTGAACTCCTGCAGTGCGCCGGAAGTGACGCCGAGTCGGACGATTTCGGCGAACGCGATCGTCGTGATCGCGAAGTAGTCGGCGCGAAGCCGGAGGGCGGGGATCGCAACGATCAGCCCGGCGATCCCCGCTGCGACGACCCCGCCGAGGACGGCGACGATCATCGGGAGCCCCAGTCCCGGATACTGCGCGGCACCCGCCGGATCGGCGGGCTTTGCGAGCATCATCGTCACGTACAATCCGATCGCCATGAATCCGGCGATGCCGATATTGAACAGTCCGGTGTACCCCCAGTGGAGGTTCAACGCAAGCGTGACCATGCCGTAGACGGCGATCAGGTACGTCATCCGCCGGAGCGTGTTGACGATGCCGTCCAGCGAGTACCCGAGTGCGAGCCCGATCGCCGCGTAGGTGACGTAGATCGCCCCGAAGACGGCGAGTATTTTCACCGCGTCGTGTTCCCACAGCGATTCGATCGTCGACCGTCGCGTGTTCGTGGTGCTCATGCCGTCGTCTTCCCCCCGAAGAGACCGGATGGCTTGAGCAGCAACACGAGGATCATCATCGCGAACGCGGTGATCGTGGTGAAGTCACCGCCCGGTAGCCAGATCATCGACATGTGCATGCTGATGCCGATGACTAATCCGCCGAATATCGCGCCGTAGATCGACCCGATCCCGCCGAGGATCACCGCGGCGAAGATCAAAAGCAGGAGCAACCAGCCGAACTGCCAGTTGATGGTACCGGTCCACAGGACCATGAGATAGCCCGCGCTCCCGGCGAGGCCGCCGCCGATCAGCCAAGTCCAGCGGATCACGCGTTCGGTCGGGATCCCCGTCACGAGCGCCAGATCCTTGTTGTCCGACATCGCCCGCATCGCCGTCCCGAGTTTCGTCCGCTGGAGCAGCAGGTGGACCCCGATCATCAGGACGACCGCAGCGACGATCAGCGTCGCGTCGTGGGCATCGACCGAGACGTAGCCGTCGACGAGCAACAACTCCGCCGACGGCACGCTCGCGGTCGTCCCGCGCGTTCGACTCGAGTAGACGAACACGAGGAGATACCGCAGCGCGAACGCGACGCCGATGCTCGTGATCAACAGCGGAATGCCGCCGGAGCCACGCATCGGTTTGTAGGCGATCCGATCGATCAGGAGAACCAGCAGGGCCGAGCCGACGCCCGCGAGGGCCAGCCCCGCGAGGATCGCAAGCGGCGTCGACGTGATGGCGATCCCGATCTGGGCACCGCCGACGCCCCGCTGTGGTCCCACGAGCGCGAGGTGGCCGACGGTTGCGCTGCCCCAGCCCGCGACGAGATAGGTCCCGCCCCAGCCGATGAACGCGCCCGTCGTCACGTAATCGCCGTGAGCGAAGTTCGCGAAGTTGAGGATGCTGTAGGTCATCGAGAGCCCGATTCCGGCGAGTCCGATGATCAGTCCGTACAGGATCCCCTCCGTCACGTACCGTCCGAGACGCGAGACGCTATACGTTCCGTCGAGAATCCCGACGAGGAGATCCCCCAGCAGAACCACGGCTCCGATCGTGACGACGAGCAACAGTATCTGTTCCCCCGTCATGTCCCGTCCCCGCGTCACGACGTCGTCTACCGTCGACATTTCGACCCCCTTGTGTTGCCAGTCTGTCGGAATAGCACATGCTATGCGTTATCGTGGAACATTATCTAGCTGAGCCGTTTTCCCCGCCCGGAGACGGGATTGAAATCCGACACCACTGGCACGATCGATTATCCGTCAGCGGAGGCTGACGGTCTCGAGACCGGACGCGCTCTCCCGAGCGAGACGACGCGACCCGGCCGGTAGCGACGTGCGAGCGCGGTCGGATCACTCGAGCCCCCAGTCGTCGTCCTCGACGCGGACGGTCGTCAGTTCGTCGCGGTCGCCGAGCAACCGGAACGTAAAGCCGGCGTCGTCCCGCTCGAACTGGAGGTCGATCGTCAGTACGTCGGCGGTGATCTCTTCGGCGTCGGCCGGCGGCGTTTCCCGGGTCTCCGGCGGCTCGAGATCGTAGTCATCGTAGGCGACGTGTGCCGACTCTTCGATCAGATCGTCCGACCCGTACACGTCCGCGTCGATGCCGGACGTCTCGGTTTCCCGCACTTCGAGGCGGTAGGTTTCCAGTGACATACCACCGGGTTCGCCGGGCTCGAGGATGGTGATTCGGCTTACATGCGCTGGTCGGCGGCGCGATAGCCGATTCCGGCAACCCGACGCTGGGTCACACCGACTCGTAGGGTCCGAGCCGGGTCCCATCGAGCAGGTACGCCTCTCCGTCGACCAGCCCGGCGGGCAGAAACGGCGAGAGAAACGACTGGTTCGAGACGTTGACCCACGTACCGCCGACGAGGTCGTTGAACGCCGGCAGTACGATCAGCCGCGGCGGGGTTCCATCGTCGAGCCACGAGAGATCGGCGTACGCCGGCCGCTCGCGGAACGGTGCCGGATCGATGCGCCCGCGGAGCCACGCCGGCTCGACGCGACTGCCCCCGACCTCGTCCTCGAGACGGACGCAGGGGTGTTCGTGGCCGAAACAGACGACGTCGCACTCGAGGACGGCCGGCGACGGCCACGTGTGGCCGTGACAGACCCCGACCCCGTCGAGTGCGATGCCGTCGCCGGAGACGACGGAAACCGCGGGTGTCTCTGCCGAGTCGAACCCGGGAGCGTCGTCCGCGAGCCAGGTTTCGATCAACCCGTCGTGGTTCCCCTTTACGACCGTAACGTCGATCCCCGGCGGCATGGACTCGAAGAGGACCTCGAGTTCGCCGCGTTCCGGGCCGCCGGGATCGCCGATCGAGTGCATCAGGTCCCCGAGCACGGCGAGCCGGTCCGGCCCGGTCCGTTCGAGCAGGGCGGACAGTCGCTCGCGGCGGTCCGGGGCGCGGCTGGGGACCTCGACGCCGCGTTCGTTCCGCAATCCGGCCTCGTAGCCGGCGTGGTAGTCGGCGACGAGCAACGCGCGTTCGGAACCGGTGGTGGCGATCGCGGCGGGTTCGTCGGGGATCGGTTCGACGGACACGCCGCCGGATCGGCGGGGAGCGTCTCGCATCGCGTCCTCGATCAGATGGGCTTGAGCGTCTCGTCGTCCGGCTCGTAACACTGTCCGCCCATCAATGCGTCCTGAATCGCGTCCTCGACGTCGTCCTCGGCCGCACCGGTCTCGTCGATGACGGCGTCGATCAGTTCGGCCCGGTCGGCACCGTCACCGGCGTCGAGGTCGTCCATGGTTTCGACGACGTACGTCTGGAGGTCGACGTCGTCGGCGTCGGTCCCGTCCCCTCCGTCTTCGTCGGTCTCGTCATCGCTGCCCTCGGCGTCGGCCGCCGCCTCGTCCGCGCTGTCCGTCTCGTCGGCCGTGTCGTCGGTCGGCTCCTCCTCGAGATCGGTCGCCTCGCCCGCGTCCGCTGGAGCCGAGTCGCTCTCGAGTCCGGGCTCCGGCGGGGTCCCGGGATCGTCGGCATCGGCCGGGTCGGGAACGTCGAGGTCGGACTCGCCGGGGCTGTCGACTTCGGTTCCGGTCGTGAACTCGGCACCGAACTCCTCCTCGAGCTGTTGGCGCTCCTCGTCGTCCATCTCGTACATCTGGTTGCCGGCGTCGAAATCGCCGAGGTCACCATCCCCGTCGCCGGCGTCGAACGCTCCCGGATCCCCGTCGCCCTCGATGCCGCTCGTCGTGTCGTCGACGTTCGACTCGTCGTATTCGGCGGCGGCCTCGTCGCCGTCGCCCCCCCGTGTCGGTTCGCCTGACTCGTCCTCGAGCGTCGAATCGGCCGCCGTGGCGGAATCGATATCGACGGCGGTATCGGACTCGTGCTCCGTGGTCGTGGCCGTTCCGGCGGCCGACGATGTGGCGACCGTCTCGGCTTCGCCGTCCGGTTCGTCGGCGGCGGTCGCCGCGACCGGCTCCGTCTCCGCCGGCTCGGTCCCGGAGTCGGCGTTCATGCCGCCGAGATCCGGCCCGCCGAGGTCGGCCAGCGAATCGAACGTCGCGGTCCCGTACTCGGAACTGGACCCGTCCGGACCGATCTCGAGGCCGCTCACCTGATCGCGGTCGCCGGCGACGACTTCGACGGCCTCGACCGCACAGTCACGCAGAGCCGCGAGGTACGACGGCGTCGTTCCGTAGTGCTCTCGAGCCAGCGGAATCCCCGCTGCGAGGGCCGGATCGACGCCGGCTTCGGACAGCGCGTCGGTCGATGCGCCGTCCCCGGCGGCCGCGGCGTACGTGCCGATCCGCTCGAGGGTCCGTTCGGCCGCGCTGACGACCCAGCGGTCGCGGGTGTCGGCGTCGACGGTCGCGATGCTCTCGGGCCGGATCGAAGTGTAGACCCGGTCGCCGTCGTCGGGCTGGAACGTCCGTGCCTTGCCGGTCACCGCGACGAACGCCGGCGGCTCGATCCCCTCGAGGAAGGCCAGTTCGTCCGGCTGGTACTGGCCGGCGTAGACGACGAACGCGCCGGTCGGATCGACGACCCGCGCACGGACCATCTCGTCGTTGACCGGCGAGACCTCGGTCAGCGTCCCGACGGCGAACAGCCGGTTGACGCGAGCGCCCGTCGGCGAGACCACGTAGTTGGGCGCGCGCTCCTCGTCGCTTTCGGCGTAGGAAAGCGAGGCGTCGTCGTACTCGGCCGCGAAGAGCCGGTAGGCGATCTCCCGGCCCGGCACCTCGTCGCCGTCGTCGGCACCGTTTGCGCTCATGCGGTCACCCCCTCGAGGAAGGCACGGGCACGCGTTTCCGGATCGTCGTCGCTCTCCGCGAACGTCTCGGCATCGACGTTCGCGCCGTACTCGTCGACGGAGAGGTGGCCGCGCACGCGGTACTCGCGACCGACGATTCGGTCGCGGATCGTCTCGGCGACGACCTCCTGATCCATCGCTTCGCGGGCCTGCTCGAGGGCGTCCTCGAGCGTGCCGCCGTAGACATCCGCGGTGAGTTCGTCGTCGAGGACGACGGTGACGGTGCCGGTCCCGTCGTCGAGGATCGCCTTCACACGGAGGTCGTCGATACCGTTGACGTCACCGTGCGTTCGGCACTGTCCCTTCTGGATGACCCGATAACACTCCGGACACCGCTGGATGAGCCCCGAGCCGTCACGGACGGCGATCACGTTGCCGACCAGTTCGACGTCGTAGATGCCGCCGGTTCGAACGGCCTCCCCGACCGCCATCGTCGTCGTATCGGCCCCGACGTCGATCTCGCGGTCGAGTTCGGTGACGGTCGAAAACGCCGAGACGTTGACTTCGGGGACGCCGCGGAACTCCTGAACGTAGGCGTTTTCGATGCGGACCGGGCCGCCGTCCTCGATCTCCGGGGCCGGATCCCAGTTCGTGAACGGGAGCCGCCCGCTCTCGTCGCCGAAGACGCCGCTCAGGATCTCGGTTTCGCCGTCGCGGCCGTCGATCGTCCGGCGTTCGCACTCGAGGACGGCCACCTCGACGTTCACCGCTCGGTCGCCGGTTTGCAACGCCGCGAGATCGGCGTCGCCGCCGATCTCGTCGGCGAACTCCGCGGGGAGTTCGGGCGACTCCTCCTCGAACGAGAGCGAGGTGCTCTCGCCGAGGTTGAGTTCGGGTTCGCCGTCCCACTCGCGGACCCCGGCGTTGCCCGCCGTGACCGCGTCCCCCGGCTCGAGACCGAAGTCCTCCCAGGCGGTGTAATCGATGACGCCGGTCTCGTCGGCCAGTCGGCCTTCGACGATGACGTGATCGTCACCCTGATAGCGGATCGACCGCTTGCCGGCCGTCAGGACGACGCCGGTGACGGTGACGTTGCCGTCCTCGGGCGTGATGTCGGCGATGTCCTTGGCCGACGGTCCACCGCCGCCACCGCCGCTTCCGTCGCCGTACTTCCGGCGGAGGCTCTGTTTGGCCTCGTCGATCGGGACGCTGTACTCGACCAGATTCCGCAAGTCGGATTTGACCTCCTCTTTGTCGACACCGAGGTCGGAGGCGAGAGCCTCGGCATGATCGTCGAGTTCCATCGTTCGGTTTTCGAGTCGGGGCTTGAAAAGCGTTCCCGGAGGGCGGTGGAAGTGAAAACGAGTAAGACGAGCTACTGAACTTCGGCTTTGGAAGCGCGGTTGAGCAAGCGGACGGCGATCCCACCGAGAACGACGTTGAAACCGATTAGAACGGTAACAGCAGGAATTACCGTATTCCAGAGACTCGAGAAGGTTGTGACGTCGGCCACCGTCAGCACATCTTGCCCGAGCATGAACGCGCGGATACCGTCAACGCCGTATGTGATCGGATTGATAACCGCGACCGACTGAATCCATCCCGGAAGGACCTCAAGCGGGACGAACGCGCTAGAGATGAACAACAGCGGGAACGTCAGAAGGGTGGCGATCATGGTCGTCGCCTCCTGATCGTGCGTGACGAGCGCGACGATATTCGAAAACGCCATGAACACGCCACCGAATATCACTGCGACCGCGATGATGCCAACGAATCCCAGCGGTCCCGTCCGGAGATAGCTTCCGACCGGCGCGCCCGACTGGAGGTACAGCATCACGTAGCCAAGCACGAGGATAATCGTGGTCTGGACGGCAATTCGGAACACTTCCGACAGGATTTTTCCGAGGAACATCGCGCCCCGGTTCATCGGAGAGACGAGGAGTTTCCCGAACATCCCGGAGTCCATGTCGTCGACCAATCCAATGCCGGAAACCGCGGCCGCAGCGAGCGCGGACTGAATCACGATGGCAGGGGTAAGGTAGGTGACGTAGTCGATGTCGCTCCCAACGGTCTGAGCGAGTGCGCCACCGACGATCGCACCGAGGACTTCGGCCATCAACACGAAGAAGATGACCGGCTGAATCAGCGACGAGAACGTCACGAAGGGATTCCGGGACGTCTTGACGAACCACCGCTTGGCACTAATCCGCGCATCCGTCACGAAACCGTTTCCCGAAGCGTTCTGCGCAGTCCCGATCCCTGAGACGTCGTCCCCATCGGTGATGTTGCTCATTCGACCACCCCCCGACCCGAGTCAAGAGCTCCCTGTTCGGTCGCTCCGTTTTCGTGAGCGGCCTCCGGGTGCTCTCCAGTGAGCGTGAGGAACACGTCGTCAAGCGTGGGCGACCGAACGTCCAGTCCGGTGACGGTGACGTCAGCCTCATACAGTGAGACGAAGAGTTCACTGACAGC
Source organism: Halopiger djelfimassiliensis (assembly GCF_000455365.1). Taxonomy (GTDB): domain Archaea; phylum Halobacteriota; class Halobacteria; order Halobacteriales; family Natrialbaceae; genus Halopiger_B; species Halopiger_B djelfimassiliensis. The sequence continues at coordinate 557,586 of NZ_HG315686.1, read as the reverse complement.
CTCCCGAGCGTCTTCGGCCGTGATGGTGAACCCATCGTCCGTCGTTTCAAACGTCGCAGTCTCGAGAACGTCCGATTTTCGGACGACTTCTATTGCGCGTTCCGTCTCCTGTTCGGACGCGTCTTCCAGCGTCAGATCGAGAATGTCGCCGCCGACAGCCGATTTGAGGGCCTCCGGGGTGTCAGTCGCGATGATCGTGCCGTCCTGAATGAGGGCCACGCGGTCGCAGAGCCGGTCCGCTTCTTCGAGATACTGGGTTGTGAGAAACACGGTCGTCCCGTATTCGTTGAGCCGCTCGAAGTAGTTCCAGAGGCGCATTCTGGCTTCGGGGTCGAGACCGGTCGTCGGCTCATCGAGGAACACCAGCGGTGGTCGGTGTACGAGGGCAGTAGCAGCATCTAGTCGTTTTTTCATTCCACCGGAGTAGTTCTCGGCCCGCTTGTCGGCAACGTCCGTGAGGCCGACCAGATCGAGCAGCGTCTCTATCCGTTCGTCTCGTTCGGATGCCGGGACGCCGTACACGTTACAGGCAAATCGAATGTTCTCACGGGCGGTGAGTTCCTCATCGATGCTGGTCTCTTGAGCCATGTATCCGAGGGATTCAGCCACAGCCTGTGGCTTCGTTTCAACGGAATGTCCGTTGATTGTCACTGTGCCCTGATTCGGATGGAGCAGCGTTACGAGGGTCTTGATAGTAGTCGTCTTTCCAGCACCGTTCGGCCCCAGAAAGCCGAAAAATTCGCCGTTCCCAACAGTAAGGCTGACACCACGAACGGCTTCTGTACCGTCTTCGTAGGTAACGTGTATATCGGTTGCAGTGACCGCGGGTTGCTCTTCGTTTGGCTGGCATGAGCTATCGGCCTGTGATCGGATCCCTTGTGAGTCCATAGAGGTATAGCAAACAGAGGCGAGTTGATCGACTAAGCCTGTCTCTCATTCGTTCGGCAGTTTATATCCCCTGTCGAAAAACCGGTGATCCCACTCGGGTAGTGGTAGCGACGTTGAGGAAACGGGTGTTTCGATGCGTCGGGTTTGACCACTATGAAGGGTTCTGTGACACCCCCAGTTTCGATAGTGAACGGTCCGTACCGCTCCGGAACGGAGCGGAGTACGGCGGTCGAAGCGGAAACGACGGGATGACAGGACCGCGGGAACCGACGGTCGTCACTGCCACGCGTCCCGTCGGTCATCGGCCAGCGCGGAGCGCATGAACTCCTCGTGGGCGTCGGTCGCCGACCCGTCCCCCGCGGGCCGACAGCGTTCGTAGGCTCCGTCCGAGCGCATCACCCACCTGTTCCGGTCGTCGGCGAGCAGTGTCTCGAGGATCCACTCGAGCCGCCGGCGTAATCGCGGATCCTCGATCGGCACCACCGCCTCGACCCGGCTGTCGAGGTTGCGGGTCATCCAGTCGGCCGAGCCGATGTAGTACCGGTTCTCGCCCCCGGCACGGAAGTAAAAGATCCGCGAGTGCTCGAGGAAGCGACCGACGACGCTGTAGACGTCGATCGTCTCGCTGATCCCCTCGAGTCCGGGCCGGAGCCGACAGATGTCGCGGACGACGAGATCGATGTCGACGCCGGCCATCGACGCCTCGTAGAGTTCCCGGATGAGTGCCGGGTCCTCGAGCCGGTTCATCTTGGCGACGATGCGGGCTTTCTCGCCGTCGCGCGCCCGCTCGGCTTCGGCCCGGACGAGCTCGACGAACCGGTCGCGCATGTTCCCCGGGGCGATAAGTAGCCGCCGGTACTTCCGGTGTCTCGAGTGGCCCGTGAAGTAGTTGAACAGCTTCACGAGATCCTGCCCGACGTCTCGATCGGCCGTCAGCAGGCTCAAATCCTCGTATCGTTTCGCCGTCCCGGAGTGGTAGTTTCCGGTGCCGACGTGCGAGTAGAGCCGGACCCCGTCGTCCTCCTCCCGGACGACCAGCGACGTCTTGGTGTGGGCCTTGTAGCCGAGCGTTCCGTAGGCGACGTGGATCCCTTCCTCCTCGAGTTTCTTTACCCACTCGAGGTTGTTCCGCTCGTCGAAGCGAGCCTTGAGTTCGACCATGACGGCGACCTGCTTGCCGTTACGGGCGGCCTCGAGGAGACTCTCGATGACCTTCGAGTCGCTCGCCGTCCGATAGATCGCCGCTTTGATCGCGAGCACGTCCGGATCGGTCGCCGCCGCTTCGAGGAACCGCTGGACGGTCCCCTCGAAGGAGTGGTAGGGATGGTGGACGAGCACGTCCCGGTCGCGGATCACGTCGAACATCGTCCGGCCGGCCTCGAGGTCGGCGAGGCGCGGATGGGGCTGTGGCGTCCAGTCGGGGAGTTTCAGGTCCGGGCGGTCGAGATCGGTCAGCTCGGCGAAATCGCGGTACTCGAGCGGTCCGTCGAGGTGAAAAACCTCGCGGGCGTCGAGATCGAGTTCCCGGACGAGGATCTCGCGGACCGTCTCGGGCGCATCCCGTTCTATCTCGAGTCGGACGGCGGTCGCGAACCGCCGTTCCTCGATGACCTCCTCGGTCATCTCGACCAGGTCTTCGGCGACGGCCTCGTCGTGTCGTACTTCGGCGTTTCGCGTCACTCGGAAGAGGGCGGTATCGACCACGTCGACGTCCGGAAACAGCAAATCGAGGTTCGCCCTGACGACGTCTTCGAGGAGAACGTACCGCGTCTCGTCGCCCAGCGGAACGAACCGAAGCTGGTTTCGGGGGATCTTCACCCGCGAGAACGTCCGGTCGTCGCCGGGTCGTTCACGGGTCAGCACCGCAAGCGAGAGGCTCTGGTTCGAGATGAACGGAAACGGATGTGCCGGATCGAACGTCAGCGGGGTCAGCGTCGGCAGTACCGACCGTTCGAAGAACTCGCGAACCGTCCGGCGCTCGTCGGTCGAGAGATCCTCGTAGTCGACGATCCGAATCCCGTCGTCGGCCAGTGCCGGACGAAGCTCCTCGTGGAAACACTCGGCCTGGCGCTCGAGCAGTCGGCGGGCCTCTTCGAGCACGGCCGTCCACTGCTCGCGTGGCGTGTGGCCGTCCGGCGTCTCGTCGGTGACGCCGGCCGTCAGCTGCCGTTTCAGGCCGCCGACGCGCTTGCGGAAGAACTCGTCGAGGTTCGTCGTAACGATCGCGAGGAACTTCACGCGCTCGAGCAGCGGGTTCTCCTCGTTCAACGCCTCGTCGAGGACGCGACGCTGGAAGGCGAGTTCGCTGCGTTCGCGGTTCAGGTAGTATGCGGGAGCCGTGAGATCGACGCGCGACGGATCGGTTGCCGCGTCGACGGCCGACGTTTCATCGAGCATCGACCGGAACGTGACCGTCACGCCGTCGTCCGTTGTCGGTTCCCGTGTCCGTGCTTCCGTGTCCGTACCGCTGTCGTCGGTCTCGCTCGCGTCTCGCTCGGTCATCCGGATCTCCTCCGCGGTCAGCCGTCCAGCGTGACGATCTTCTCGGACGCTCGGTCGACGTGATCGGGGCCGGAAACGCGGACGAACTCCTTACGGCGGACGTCGTAGGCCGTGAGGTCGCCGCCGTAGACACACCCCGTATCGAGCCCGACCGCCCACTCCCGTTCGATCGGTTCCGCGAGAACGGTATGGCCGAAAAAGACCCGCGGCGGTCCCTCGTAGGTTTCGAACCAGAACGGGCCGTCGTAACCGTCCCCGTCCGGTGACCGCATCGTCAGTACGTCCTCGCGGGAGTGGGCCGACAGCGGCCGGCTCGGATCGACGCCGCCGTGGACGACGAGCCCGCCGTCCCACGAAATCGCCGTCGGAAGCGACTCGAGATACCGGTGATCGACCAGTCCAAGCGACGACAGCGACGCCTCGCCGTCGAGCAGCTTTCGCTCGTTGTTCCCGCGGACCGACACGAGCCGCGACGAGCGCCTCACGCGGTCGAGGACGGCCTTGCTCTCCGGTCCCTTACGCACCAGATCGCCGACGAACACGGCGAGATCGTTCGCCCCGAGATCGAGCGCCTCGAGCAACGCCTCGAGCGCCTCGAGACAGCCGTGAACGTCGCCGACTACGTAGACGTCGTCCAGACTCCCGATGTCGAGCGTCAGGTGATCGAACGATACCGCGCCGCCGGACGTGGGGTTCCCGGTCGTCACGTGTTATACGCACCGACAATCCGGCGAGTACGGATAAGGCGTTTATATGTTCAGTACGGAACACTATATAGGGTGACGTAGCGGGAGACTGCGGACGAACGCGGCCCGGAGCACGGGGATTTCTTTAGGGTCGGTCCCACAGCACCCGTATGCACGTCGTCGTCAACGCCGCCATGAGTGCGGACGGGAAACTCTCCTCGCGGCGTCGCGAACAGATCGCCATCAGCGGCGAGGCGGACTTCGAGCGCGTCGACCGACTGCGGGCCGACAGCGACGCCGTCGTCGTCGGCGTTGGGACCGTCCTTGCGGACGACCCCCATCTCACCGTCAAAGACGAGACGTTACGCGACCGACGGCTCGAGGACGGACGGTCCGAACAGCCCGCCCGCGTCGTCGTCGATTCGAACGCCCGGACGCCGACCGACGCCGCCGTTCTCGACGACGCGGCGACGACGTACCTCTGTCTGAGCGAGAGTGCCCCCGTCGACCAACGGATGCCCCTCGCAGACCGTGCCGAACTCGTCACGGCCGGGGCCGACCGCGTGGATCTCCTGCACGCGTTCGCGGCGTTACAAGAGCAGGGCCTCGAGCGGGTCATGGTCGAGGGCGGCGGCGAACTCATCTTCTCGCTGTTCGAGGCCGGACTGGTCGACGAACTCCGGGCCTTCGTCGGCCCGACCGTGATCGGCGGTCGCGACGCGCCGACGCTCGCCGACGGCGAGGGGTTCGTCGAGGGGTTCCCGGCGCTTTCGCTCGACGATGTCGAACGGCTCGATGACGGCGTCCTGTTGTGCTGGTCGGTCACCGACGGATAGCGATCGAGCGGGCTCTCACCGAACGGTGCGCCTCGCCCGCGGGCGGGGTGACACTCCGTCCTCGAGTCACGCTTCGTTGAGCTTCTGCTGGAACTTCTCGCGTACTTTCTCGATCTTGGGCTGGGCGTGCATCCGGCAGTAGGCGTCGTTGGGGTTTTTCTCGAAGTAATCCTGATGGTGGTCCTCGGCCGCGTAGAACGTCTCCAGCGGCTCGAGTTCGGTCACTACGTCGTCGTCGTACTCCTCGTCGAGGGCGTCGATGTAGGCCGCGGCCTGCCGTCGCTGGTCATCGTCGTGGTAGAGGACGATCGATCGGTACTGGGTCCCCACGTCCGGCCCCTGTCGGTTGAGCTGGGTTGGATCGTGGGTCGCGAAGAACACCTCGAGCAACTCGTCGTACGCGATGCTGTCGGGATCGTACGCGACCTGTACGACTTCGGCGTGGCCGGTGGAGCCGGAACAGACCTCCTCGTAGGTCGGGTTCTCGACGTGGCCGCCGGCGTACCCGGACGTGACCGATTCGACGCCCTCGAGTTCCTTCATCGCGGCTTCGGTACACCAGAAGCAGCCGCCACCGAACGTCGCATGCTGTACTGCGTCGGTCATCACCCGCCGGTTGGTCGCCGAGTCGTATGTATGTGACGCGGCGTCGCTCGAGTCCCGTTTACGGGCCGGACACGGAGTCGATCGCGGTCGATCGGTTGGGAGTGGTTGGGAGTGGGATGCGATGAGTTCTGACGACTCACCCGCGATCGTCCTCCGTGCCCGGCGTGCCGCCGGGGTTCGAGCGGACGGAGTGCAGCCGCGTCCGTCACTCTCGTCGGCGCAGCACAGCCGGCAGGCTGGCGACGTTCTCGGCCGGTCCGTGAATCACAGGAGTGCTCGACTCCGGCGTGCTCGCGTCGTGATCATACTCGGTACTGGTCGACGGGGATGGTGGGGCGGTCGGGCGTGGTTTTATCCCGCGGGAGTGGGACGTAATTATGCTTGCAGATCCCTCGGCGGGGATGTGGAAGCCACGTCTCGGGTGCACCACCACCCGGGGTCGTTTCGTACCCCCGTGGAGACGGGCCGTTCGTTCCGACCGACGACGGTAGTTGTCTTATAACTAACGAATACGTCGTGAAATTACGCTTGGCAAACCGAGTCTGGCGTTCGATTCAGCGGTCGTCGCCCCGTCCCGCGGGGAGTCGGTGCGTTTATTTTCGTCGGAGCCGTCTTACTGACGGGTCAATGAACGATATCAGGACGGGATTGAGCTACGGTGACGTACTGCTCGTCCCCCAGCGATCGCCCGTCGACAGTCGAAGCGACGTGGATCTCACGACGAACCTCACACCGACGATCGAACTCGAGACGCCGCTTGTCTCCGCGGCGATGGATACGGTCACGGAGGCGGAACTGGCCATCGCGCTCGCGGAGGCCGGTGGCATCGGGACGATCCATCGGTTTCTCACGGTCGACGAGCAGGCCGCGGAAGTCGCGACCGCCGCCGACGCGGGGGTTCAGGTCACCGCGGCCGTCGGCATCAACGAAGACTACGTCGAGCGGACGGCCGCGCTGCTGGAGGCCGGAGCGACTGCGATCGTCGTCGACGTCGCACACGGCCACCTCGAGCGGACGCTCGATGCCACGGCGACGCTTCGGTCCGAGTTCCCGGACGTCGATCTCGTCGTCGGCAACGTCGCCACGCCCGAGGGCGTCGAAGACCTCTCCGAGGCCGGCGCTGACTGCGTGAAAGTCGGGATCGGGCCGGGATCACACTGTACCACACGGAAGGTCGCCGGCGCGGGCGTCCCGCAGTTGACGGCCGTCGACGACTGCGCCGAGGTGGCTCGCGAACTCGGTGTCACCGTCGTCGCCGACGGCGGCATCCGGACCTCCGGGGACGCGGTAAAGGCGCTGATGGCCGGCGCGGATACGGTCATGATGGGGAGTCTCTTCGCCGGCACGGAAGAAGCGCCGGGCGAGATCGTCGAGGTCGACGGCGTTCGCTACAAACGCTCCCGCGGGATGGCGACGACCGCCGCCGCGGAAAAGCGTTCGGACAAGGAGGAAAACGTCCGCGCGGACGAAGGCGTCGAAGGGCTGACGCCGTACAAGGGTCCCGTCGCCGACGTCGCCGCGGAGTTCTGTGCCGGCATCAAATCCGGGCTCTCGTACTGCGGCGGCCACACGATTCCCGCGGCTCGCGAGCGCGCGGAGTTCATCCGCGTCGCCCCCAGCGCACAGGAGCGGGAAGGGGCACACACCGACAACGAGTGGGAGACGGTAAGCGTCGACAGCATGGACAACGCTGCGGTAAGCGCCGACGATTGAGTTTCGTGCCGCCCCGCCGTCGCTCGAGTTCGGCGTCCGGTAGTCACTTGAAAGCTCTAGCTTGATTAGCGGGCCTGTCGTCGTTGGATTCGAATCATGTCTGTCGGCGAACTCGGTCCCAAGGAGGTCGTTACGGCGAGTCCGGACGACGAACTGGAATCGATCACGGAACGACTCGAGTCCGAAAACGTCGGGGCGCTCGTCGTCACCGAGGACGAAGAACCGGTCGGCATCGTCACCGACCGGGACGCCGCGCTGGTAATCCACGAGCGCGACGACGTGGCGTCGGTTTCCGTCGACGAAATCATGACCGAGGACCCGGCGACGATCCACGAGGACGAGGATCCGATCGCCATCTCGCGGGCGATCAACGAACACCACGTCCGCCGGTTCCCGATCGTCGACGACGACGGGACCCTCACCGGAATCGCGACGCTCGACGACCTGATCGCGACGATCGGCGAGGAACTCGACAACGTCGTCGACACGATCGAAACCCAGTCCCCGGAGTACAGCCCCTGATCGTCCCACGGCACTCACGCTCCGAGATGGACGTCACCGGACTGCTGCGGTTCGAAAGCCGCGGCTCGAGCGGTCCCTCTCGAGACGACCGCGAGCGGCCGCTGACGGGAGCCGGCGCTCGAGCCGTCGGCGGTGCCCAGCCGATCGCCTGTGGAGGTCCATGAGCAGCCAACCGGATGCCCTCGTGATCGGCGGCGGCGCGACCGGTGCGGGGGTCGCGCGGGACCTCGCGTTGCGGGGCGTCGACGCGACGCTCGTCGACCGCGACGGGCTCTCGGCGGGGACGTCGGGGCGCTCCCACGGCCTGTTACACAGCGGTGCCCGGTACGCCGAATCGGACGCGGACGGCGCACGCGAGTGTCTCGAGGAAAACCGCACCCTCCGAGCGATCGCCGGCGAGTGCGTCCGGGAGACGCGCGGGCTCTTCGTGCAACTGTCCGGCGACGACCCGGCCTACTTCGACGAGAAATGCGTGGCCTGCGAATCGATCGGCATCCCGGTCGAGGTCGTCGACGGCGACGCCGCCGAAGCCGCGGTCCCCGGCCTCAGCGAGGCCGTCGAGCGTGCGATGTGGGTACCCGACGCGGTCGTTTCCCCCTCCAGACTGGTGGCGGCCACCGCCGCGGACGCCCGAGCGAACGGCGCGCGAGTCCGCCCGCACGCCCCGGTCGAGTCGATGACAGTCGCGGACGGACGGATCGAAGCCGTCGAACTCGGCGGCGACGCCGCCGAGACGATCGCGCCGACGTACGTCGTGAACGCGACGGGCCCGTACGCCGGACGGGTTGCCGCGCTCGCTGGCGTTTCGCTCGAGATGCGCCCGACTCGCGGCGTAATGGTTTCGGTGGCGTACGACGCTCTCGATCCGGTGCTCAACCGGTGTCGCGAGCCGGCCGACGGCGACATCGTCGTCCCGCACGACGACGAGGTGGTCCTCGGGACGACGAGCGTTCCGGTCGACGATCCCGAGGACTATCGGACGGCTGACTGGGAAATCGAGCGGACGATCGCGGAGTGTGCGACGATGCTCCCGGCGGTCGCCGACGCCGATCCCATCCGTACGTGGTGGGGTGTCAGACCGCTGTACGAACCCGACGAGGCCGCCCGCGGCGGGCGGGGGATCTCCCGCGGGTTCGTTCTGCTCGATCACGCTCCCGCCGTCGAGAACCTCGCGAGCATCGTCGGCGGGAAACTGACGACCTACCGGCGAATGGCCGAAGCAACGGCGGATCTCGTCTGTGATCGACTCGGCGTCGACGCGACCTGTTCTACGGCGGACGAGCGGTTGCCGAACGCTTCGGACCCGGCAGCACTCGACGCGTTGGTCCGCGAGTTCGACGGCACGGGGCCGGCGGACGCGGACATCATAGGGAACTGAGCGGTCTCGAAACGGAACCGGTAGTCGAGCGTGCCCGCGATCCGGTCAGCACTCCCGCTCGATGGCCGCCCAGAGGTCAAGTGATCGGTTCGCCGCACGATCGACGTCGACGCGAAACTCCTGTGTCTCGTCGAGACTGATCGCGATCCGGTCGAAATCGGCGATATATCGGGATTTTCGATGGCTACCCCGTCGGACCCCGCTGGTTTCGGTGACCAGCGACGCGTCGGTGAGACAGTCCAGTTTGCGGTACGTGGTGGAGAGCGGGAGGTCGGCTTCGTCGGCGATCTCGTCGACGGTCATCGGCTCCTCGAGTATCGAGACGATCTCCCGACAGCCGGTGTCGTCCAGGACGCCGACGATCTTCGCGAGATCGGGCGCAGGGGGCTCACCGGACGACGAGCACTCGAGTGACATATGGATGCGAACACATTAGGGACGGGGCCTAAAGACACGTTTGGTTGGCCGACCCCCGGTGTATCGAGTGCGGATTGGCTCCTGCAGGCGATTCGCCCCGCCGGCTTCCGATCGGGCGGAAACGTTCTCGTACGCCGTCATTTCGGTCCGCGTATCGCCGCCGGACGGACCGCTAACTCGCGGTGGTGCCGGGATTCAGACGGCGGACACGGGCCAGTGAAGCCGGGACATTACAAAGCGGACGCCGGTCGTCCCCTCGATCAGGCCGATCGTCAAATGAGCAACGACGGACACACGACGACCGCTGTCGACTCGGTCCGCTCGAGGGTGATCGCGCTCGAGCGGGAGTCCGGGCTCGCGCTGTCGCCGATCGAACGGCTGTTTCTCGCGACCGACGGCACCGTCACCGACATGCTCGAGTCGCTGACGAGACGCGAGGTTTCGATCGCGATCCTCGACCGAGAGGTGTCCGAGGATCGACTGTACCGGACGGTCGCCCTCGAATGTGAACCCGAACGAACCCCGCTCGTCTGGGCGCGCTCGACGGTCCAGCTGCCGCCGCTCGAGGACTCCATCGCCGAGGCGCTCGTCGCGGGCGACGTCGGGATCGGGGACGTGCTCCGCAACGAGTGTGCGGAGACGAGGCGGGAACTCGTCGAGCTAACCGCGCGGTCCGAGGGCGACGAGTTTCCGTCGTTCGTCGAAAGCGACGCGAAGAGTCTCTTAGAGCGGACCTACCGCATCCACGCGGCGGGGACACACGTCATGACGATCACGGAATACTTCCCGCGAGGACGGCTCAGCCCGTATCGTATTCGCTGAACGTGATCCGCCAGGCGTCGGGATCCGGCAGCCGTTTCCCGTCGACGAGCCACCGATCGCGGTCGTCCCCGTCCGAGAGCGTACAGACGCCGTGGACGGTCGGCGTTGCGGCCAGCGAAAGCGGGAGGGAGTGATCGCTCCGAAACCCGTACGCCGAGAGGATCGCCCTCGGAATCGGGGTCGACGGCGCGACGACGAGCGCCGCGTCGTCGCTCGCCTCGAGCACCGCCTCGAGAAGGGGGCCAAACGCCGCGGTTCGGGACCGGTCGGCCACGAGGGGGACGATGTCGGTGAGATGCGTCACGACCGCGCCGTTTTCGACCGTCGTTCCCGTCACGATCGCAGCGATCGGGGTTCCCTCGTAGCGCCCGACGTAGGTCGTGTACGTCCACTGCGGGTTCTCGAATCGCCACTCGTAGAACGTCTCGTCACGGACGACGTGGAACGCGTCGGGAACGGCCCGGCGATAGAGCGCCGCGAGCGTTTCGGCCGGGATCCCCGCGGTCCGCTCGACGTCGATGGCGAGCCGGTCGCTGGCGGCCGATCGCCGACGTGACGCGGCGGCGAGATACCCCCGGGCGAGCAGCCGTGCGCCGTCGGCCGCCAGCGACGCGGCGGGGCCGTCGAACCGATCGCCGAGCAACGCCCCCGGCCGCTGGAGCCGAAAGAACGTTTCCCGGCGTTCGACCGGCCGCCAGCCGTACTTCTCGAACGTCGCTTTGCTCAGCTCGTTCGGGAAGTCGAAGGCGATATCGAGGCCGTCGTCGTCGAACCGTTCGAGGCCCCTGCCGAGGATTTCGGTATACAGGCCCCGCCGCCGGTGTGCCGGCCGAACCGCGGCGTCACAGGGCTGGACGACGCGGGTCGACCGCGAGCCGGTGTGTAACTCGAGGACCCAGAAGCCGCCCGCGCCGACGACGGTCCCGTCGTGTTCGGCGACGTAGACGGGGACGTCCTCGACGTACGGGTTCGACTCGTACTTCCACTCGAACCACGCTTCGGACAGCCCCGACTCGAGCACCGCCCGATACAGCGCGAGCACCTCGTTTCGATCCCGGTCGCGATACTGCCGGATCGTATACTCGCGGCCGTCCCTGTCGACCGTTCGACGGGACGAACCGCGATGGCGGCGAAGCCGTTCGAACATATCGAGTCCTGCGATCGGGCGGCAATAGTAATAGGGTCGATACCCCGCGGTACGGCGTCGCTGAGTCCCCTACGAGGTCGATACGATCCGCAACCCTTCGACCATAACAAAACCCTCGCAGTACGTCGGCCGAGTCGATGGCCGGGATGTGGAACCCGTCGCTCGAGACGATGCCACGCGAGCGCCTCGAGCGACGGCAGCGACGCAAGTTCCGAGAACAGGCACAGTACGTCTACGAAAACGTTCCCCTATTCAGGGACAAACTCGACCGTGCCGGAATCGATCCCGAAGGCATCGAGACGTTCGACGACATCCGTGCGGTTCCGACGACGACGAAAGGCGAACTCAGACGGGCACAGGCGACGGAAGACGGGGACACGCCGTACGGGGACCTCCTCGCCGTGGACCCTGCAGAGGTCCGGGAGTATCACCGGACCTCCGGCACCACCGGCACCCCGCTGCGACAGGCGGAGTCGGGACGGGACTGGGAGTGGTGGAGCGACTGCTGGGCGACGGTTCTCTGGGCGCAGGGCGTTCGGCCGGACGACCGGGTTTTCGTTCCGTTTTCCTACGGCGCGTACGTCGCATTCTGGGCCGCACACTACGCCTGCGAGCGCATCGGTGCCGAGGTCGTTCCGGGCGGAAACCTCTCCTCGGCCGAGCGGGTCGAACGCATCGCCGATCTCGAAGCGACCGTGATCGTGACCACGCCGACGTACGCCCTGCGACTCGCCGAGGCCGCCGAACGTGAGGGGATCGATCCCGCGGCGACCAGCGTCGAACGGATCGTCTGTGCCGGCGAACCCGGCGCGAGCGTTCCGGGGACGAAAGCCGCACTCGAAACGCGGTGGGGTGCGTCGGTGTACGACCACGCCGGCGCGACCGAAACCGGCGCGTGGGGATACAGCTGCGACGGCGACTCCCTCGGACTCCACTTCAACGAAGCCCGCTTTCTCGTCGAAGTGGTCGACGACGACGGATCGCCGGTCGAACCGGGGGAGGAGGGGACGCTGGTCGTGACGCCGCTCGACCGGCACGCCCAGCCGTACCTCCGGTTCGAACAGCGGGATCGAGTCACACTCGAGGCCCCGGACGTGTGCGATTGTGGCCGGACCTTTCGAATCGCCGACGGCGGGATCCTCGGCCGTGATGACGAGTTCATCACGGTCAACGGCGTGTTGCTCTCGCCGACCGCCGTCGAAGACGTCGTCCGCCGAACCGATGCCGTCACCGACGAGTATCGGGTCGTCATCGACGACCACGACGAGAAGGAACTGGACGCCGTGACGCTGCTCGCCGAGGCGGCCCCGCAAAATCCGACCGATCCCGAATCGATCGAACGGACCCTTCGACGCCGGCTCAAACGGGCCTGTGGCCTCACGTTCCGGATCCGGCTGCGGGACGCCGGCGTCCTCGAGCGTCCCGAACGCAAGGCGAACCGAGTCCACGACCGGAGGTCGACCGATGGCTAAGAACGATCCCGAGCCAGCGATGACCGACACCCAGTACGACCACGAACCGCCGATGTCCGAAACCGACTCCGACCACGACCCAGCACGGCTCGCCGACCTCGTTGCCGATCTCGAGGCGGCGTCGACGGCCCTGATCGACCGCGGCGAAGCGAACGATATCCCGGCGATCGAGTACAACGCCCGACGGATCCGTGACGTCGTTCGGGTGCTCGAACAGCACGTTCCCCGCGAGGACCGCGACGACTGCGACGACTGAGGCCGTCGTGTTCACCAACTACATGTGCACCCGGGACGAGGGCTCGTCTATGAGCGACGATCACACGCCCGAGTCGACGCTCGAGAACACGCCCGGGCAGGGACGGACCCCCGAGCCGGAGCGGATCGAGCCGTCCGCGCCCGAGGAGTTCGGCCTCGTGCAGGTCTGGTGGGGCGACGGCAAGGGGAAGACGACGGCGACGCTCGGGATGGGAATGCGTGCGGCGGGTCACGGCTACCGGGTTCACGTCCTCCAGTTCATGAAGGGCGGGGCCTCGAGCGTCGAGGCGGTCCGCGGCGAGTACAACGCGATGGCGGCGCTGCCGGGGATCAGCTACGAGAACGTCGGCCACTACGGCTGGCACGGCATGGCAGACGGCAGCGACGAGACACAGCACGAAGCCGAGGCCCAAGCCGGCCTCGAGCGGGCCCGCGAGTTGCTCGCGGCGGCCGACGAGGCCGATCTCGAGGAGCCGATCGACCTCGACGCCCCGCCCGAAGACGGAATGCACATGCTCGTCCTCGACGAGGTGCTTTACGCGGCGGATCGGGGGCTGATCGACGAGGAGGATATCCTCGCGCTGCTCGATTCGAAGCCGGCCGCCCTCGAACTCGTATTGTCGGGCAGCCACGCCGAGCCGACGTATCTCGAGGATCGAGCGGACCTGATCACGAACGTTCGCAAGGAGAAACACCCGATCGACGACGGCCAGCGGGCGCGTCGCGGAACGGAGTTCTGACGGCCTCTGCGCCCGTTGCCGGCGCGTCTCGAGCGTGTCCGGTCGATCCTCCCGGCACAGTTATGTCCACGCCCTGAGAACCGCCGGGCGTTGGATGGGTGCGATTCACGTCGACGGACTGCGAAAGTCGTACGGAGCCGTTTGCGCGGTCGACGGCATGCGCTTTGTCGTCGATCGAGGGGAACTGTTCGGTTTTCTCGGCCCGAACGGTGCCGGGAAAACGACTACGATCCGGGCGCTTACGGGACAGGTGCTGCCGGACGAGGGCGAAATCCGCGTCCTCGGGAGCGATCCGACGACCGACCCGCTCGAGACGCGCCGGCAGGTCGGCATCCTGCCCGAGCAAGCCTCGCCGCCGAGTTTCCTCACACCGCGGGAGTACCTCGAGTTCGTCGGTCGCGTGCGTGATCTCGATCCCGCGTCGGTCGACGAACGGATCGACCGCTGGGCGGATCGGCTCGGCTTTACGAGCAAGCTCGAGACGCTGCATACGGACCTCTCGCGTGGCCAGCAACAGAAGGTGATGATCGCGCAGGCGTTCGTCCACGAACCCGACGTGGTGTTGATCGACGAGCCGCTGGCGAACCTCGACCCGCTCGTCCAAGAGCAAGTCAAGCGGTTCCTCCGCGAGTACGCGGCCGATGACAACGCCGTCTTCGTCTCCACGCACAACATCGACGTCGCCGAGGAGATCTGCACCCGGGTCGGGATCGTCGCCGACGGCCGCCTCGTCGCCGAGCGGTCGCTCGCGGACGGGACCGACGAACCGTTGCTCGAGGTGTTCCTCGAGCACGTCGAAGCGGCCGACGCCCGGGACCTGCCGTCGTCGGACCGCGGGGAGCGAACGCGGAACCGGCCCGACGCATGACTCGGACGACCGACTCCCGGAGCCGGGGACGGACGACGTGGCTCGTCTTCCGCACGTTGCTTCGCGAGGAGTGGCGACTCCACACCCAACTGTTCGGCGGCTGGCGGTTCGCGTGTTTCCCGCTCGTGATCGCCGGGCTCGCCGCGAGCGCGGCGGTCGCGCTCCTCGAGACCGGAACGACGCCGGGAACGATCGTACTCGGCCTGCACGCCCTCGCGCTCGGGTTCGGACTCTACAGCGGGACGGCCGGCTTCGCGGGCTCCGATATGCTCGAGAACGTGTTCGGGCAGCTTTCGATGGTCCTTTCGACGACGGCGACGCTGCCGCTGTCGCGTCGGCGACTGCTCGGCGTGTTTCTGCTGAAGGACGCGCTGTTTTACGGGATCGCGTTCGTGTTGCCGATGGCGGTCGCCGCCGCCTCGTTGCCCGGACCGGCCGCGACGCGGCCGCTTGCGATCGGAGTGCTCTGGCTCTCGCTGTGTCTCGTCTTCGCCGCCGGAATGGCGGTGACGGTCGCGCTGATCGCCGTTCGGACGCGAGGCGTGCCGACGTGGGCGATCTCGATCGCGGCCGTCCTCGTCGCCGCCGGCACGTGGACGACGGGTCGGCACGGACCGATGCGGGAGCCGCTCGTTCCGATGCACGCTCCGCCGTCCGTGGGAGTCGGGGTCGGACTCGGAACGGTCGTCGTCGCCGCGGTCTCGCTCGCGGTGTACGATCCGACGTACGGGCGTCCCTCCCGAACGGCGAGCGATCGGTTCGCCCGGCTCAGTACGGCCCTTCCGATCGACGACGGGGCGCTCGTGGCCAAGTCGCTGCTCGAACTGGGGCGGTCGTCCGGCGGCGTCTTGAAACCGTTCGTCTCGGCGGGGATCCTGCTGGCGCTCGTGGCCGCGCTCGTCGGCATCGTCCGCGAGATCACCGGGATCGAACCCGCGCCGGGGATCTTCTTCGGCGGCGTCCTTGGCCTCTCGGCGTTTACGACGTACAACTGGCTGACCCAGTTCGACTCCCTCGAGTCCTACCTCGTCTACCCGGTCTCGATCGAGGACGTCTTCCGGGCGAAGCGGACGGCGTTCGTCCTCGTCGGCGCGCCGACCGTCGCCGTCCCGTATCTCGCGGCCGTCGTCCGGTTCGAGGCGTCGCTCGTCGACGCCGCCGTCGGCGCGGTACTCCTCGCGGGGTACGGACTGTACTACTACGGGCTCACGGTCTACATCGCCGGCTTCGATCCGAACGAGTTCCTCTTCGACGCCGTCCGCTTTACGACCTTTACCGTCGGCGTCGCGGTCGCGCTCGTCCCCGCGCTGGTCGCCGGCTTCGTCGTCGTCCCGCCGACGGCGACGGTCGCTGTCGCACTCGCGCTCGCAGGAGCCGGGTTCGGTGTCGTCGGTCTCGTCCTCTCGGGTCGGGCGGGACCGCGATGGGCCGACCGGTACCGAGCAGGGTGAAACGCGCCGAGGTCCGGACGACTCGAGCAAACCCCCTCAGTCTATGCTGTGAAACCCTGTTGTCATCAGTAGCACGGTTCGTTTTCGGGGTCGGCGCGTCTCTCGCGGGAGCATAGTTCCGTACTCAGCCCGCTTGAACTGCCCTATATTTCGATGACGGCTCGTGCAGTCCAGTTGGGGGAGCGAAATGCGTAGTGACGATCACTCGCCTTCTCGTACTTCGTGGATTTCGTCCGCAGTGAGTCCGTGGGCTTCTTCGTGGACGTTTTCGCCCGCTTCTTTGCTCGGTCCTTCGAAGAGACAGAAGACGGTCCCCTCGTCTTCGTCTACCCAATACCGCTTGTATTCAACGTCGTGTTTGTCCTGGATTGCAACGTCTTTTTCGTGTGCCTCGACCACGTCTTCGACGCTCGCATCAACGTCCTTGTGTACGTCCATGTATAGTGGCATGGCAGGGAATAACACACGCCCAGTGATGATAACCGTTTTTCTTCCTTTCTGACCGGTGAGCTTCTTCCGACAAAACGTGCAATTCGCAGCTCCGGTTGCCGATTCGGGCATTTCAGTTTCGCGCCGGTTCTGAATATCGAAATCGTATTCCCAACTATGTATGAGCGGCTATTTCGGCGTTTGCCGGTCCGAACACGGAGTCGTTCTCCGCGACGAACGGAGCGAAACGCCATGGACCACGATTTCGCGCTGTGAATCCGTGGAGCGGCATCTATACGGATCTGCACTCATCTCCAGTTGTGGTCCCGATGATTCGAGGTCCCGCTGACCGGATACTGCGTGGTACTGTCGACGACCGATTGCGGGCCGCTTGGCGTATTCTGATCGCACTCCTGCTCACGTTCGGCGGTGCTCTCGTGGGGTCGGTAATCGTGCAACGACTGTCGGTTCCCGACCTGTTCGAGCCACTGCTCGGACATTTCTTCGCCGTCGTCGCAACGGTGGTCGCGCTCATCGTTCTGGCTCGATCCATCGACCGTCGTCACGTGTCGGAGTATGGGTTCCACGTCTCCCTCGAGTGGGTGGTCGATGCGATCGCCGGTGCCGTGCTCGGAGTCGTCCTCGTCGGGGTCGCGTTCGGACTGACGTACCGGCAAGGCGCGGTGGACGTTCTGGACACCATGTCCGCAGGAACCGCTCGCTCGTTCGCTTTCGGCATCGGGGTCAGCATCGTTGGCTGGCTCTTCGTCGGGTTTTGGGAAGAGACGTTGTTCCGGGGGCTCTTTCTCAGGAACGCTGCCGAGGGATTGGCGTCCCGAAAGCTGTCGGCGACGACCGCGTTGTTCGGCGCGTGGCTGAGTAGTTCGCTCGTATACGGAGTTCTTCACGGACCCTTCGGGACGAATCCCGACGGGGATGCGCTCGGATATGCACTCGTCATGACGACGGTCATGGGAGGATTGTTCGGTATCGCCTACCTCCTTTCGGGCGAGTTAGCGTTCCCGATCGGCCTCCACGCCGGTATCAACTTCGCCGAACGGAACCTCTTTTTCGGACGGCCCGAAGCGGATATCCCCGCCGTCTTGCGCGTAGAGCAGGTCGGTATCGGGTCACACGTACAGTTTCAGTCGATCGATCCCGCCGTTATCGTTCCGGTGTTCCTTTTCGGGTACGTAGTCGTCACGGGATGGTTCTCTCTCCGTCAGGGGGGTTTCTCCCCGAAACGACGAATCGCCCACTATCGGTAACGCGCCCGCTCTCGCCGAATCAGCACACGGTCTCGAGCGTCGAACCGACAGGACGATGGCACAGGCCTCAGAAGTCCCACCACGCACGAATGACCCGGACGCTCCTCGTCGCCGGAACCGCGAGCCACGTCGGCAAGTCGACCGTCGCGGCCGGCCTCTGTCGGCTGCTGGCCGATCGGGGCGTCTCCGTCGCCCCGTTCAAGGCACAGAACATGAGTAACAACGCCCGCGTCGTCGTCCGCCCCGGCGCGGCAGGCGACACCGGCGAGGATCGCGTCGACGATCAGGGACCTGACGACAGCTACTGGGGCGAGATCGGCGTCTCCCAGTTCGTGCAGGCTCGAGCGGCCCGGGCGACGCCGACGACCGACTGCAACCCGGTGTTGCTCAAACCCCGCGGCGACGGCGAGAGCCAACTGGTCGTGCAGGGACGGGCGCGCGAGCACGTTCCCGCGGGGACCTACTACGAGGAGTACTGGGACCGGGCGCGGGCCGCCGCCGAGGAGTCCTATCGACGGCTCGCGAGCGAGCACGACGTGATCGTCGCCGAAGGGGCGGGCAGCATCGGCGAGATCAACCTCCACGACCGGGATCTGGCGAACGTCGAGACGGCGCGGTTCGCCGACGCCGACGTGCTGTTGCTGGTCGATATCGAACGCGGCGGCGCGTTCGCCAGCCTCTATGGCACGATCGAACTCATGCCCGAGTCCGTTCGCGAGCGGGTCGTCGGGGCGGTCATCACCAAGTTCCGCGGGGACCGTTCGCTGCTCGAGCCGGGAATCGAGGAACTCGAGTCCCGGACCGGCGTGCCGATACTGGGCGTGCTCCCCTACGACGACCCCGGACTCCCGGAGGAGGACAGCGTCGGGCTTCCCGGTCCCGATGAGCGCGGCGTTCGGGGCGACGACGACGGCGTACCGGACGAACGACGCGTTCGAATCGCCGTGCCCCGACTCCAGCGGATCTCGAACGCAACCGATCTCGAGGCGCTGGCGGCCCAGCCCGGCGTTTCGGTGGTGTACGTCCCGGTCGACGAGGCCGCGGAAACGGCGGCCGCCGAGTTGCTCGCCGACGCCGACGCGGTCGTCCTCCCGGGGACGAAGAACACGGTCGACGACCTGCTCGCGCTCCGCGAGGCGGGCTACCGGGAAGCGCTGTCGGCGTTCGACGGCCCGATCGTCGGTCTCTGTGGCGGCTACCAGATGCTCGGCGAACGGATCACCAACGCGTCGCTCGAGGGGACCGGCGACGACGACGTGATCGAGGGGCTGGGCTTGCTTCCGGTCGAAACCGAGTTCGAGGGCGACAAACGGCTCGAGCGGACGTCCGTTCCGGTCGACGACGCCGCAAGCCCGCTGCTCGAGGGTGTGGCTGGCACCGCGTCGGGGTACGAGATCCACGCCGGCCGAACGCGGCCGGTGTCGGACGCGGACGTGAGCCGCCCGCTGGACGAGACAAGCGCCGCTCGTGGACCGGTGCTCGGAACCTATCTGCATGGCCTTTTCGACAACGAGAACGTTCGCGAGGCGTTTCTCGACCGCGTCGCAGCGTCCGCGGGCGTCGACCGCCCTGAACGGAAGACGCGCCCGGACACCGGGTCCGTGGAAACTCCGGACGGCGAACCCCGATCCGGTGATTCCCCGTACGATCGGGCGGCGTCGCTCGTTCGTGATCATGTTGCCCTCGAGGAACTCGGCGATCCCTTCGTGTGAGCGGGTCCGGAAATCGTCGGGGCGTCAGCTGTTCGGGACCGGCGATTTCGACCGTTAGCCCTCGGGATCCTCGCAGTACAGCGCCTGGTAGCCGCCGGCGAACGGGTGGCGATCCTCGTAACGCAGGGTCGTGTCGTTGCGGTCGCGGATCTCCGCCGCGAGTTCGTCGATCCGCTCACGGGAAGGGGCGTGGAACGCGAGGTAGTTCAAGCCTTTCGCGCCGATCGCCGTTCGATCGGCGGCTTCGGCTCGCGCGAGCACGACGTCGGTCGGCCCGTTAACTCACGAGCGGCCCTCGTCCCAGTCGTTCTTTCGGTCGGAACCGAGTGCGGTGAGCAACCAGTCCCAGAACCGGACGGCCGCCTCGAACGCCGCTGCGTACAACCCGACGTGATCGTCCGTCATCTCCGGGAAGAGGTTCGAGAAACCGAGCGACGAAGCCGATCGTTACCCCGGATCAGCCCGATAGGTTCCGAGCAGTTCCTCCAGAATGATACACTCCTGATCGGTCGGGTCGTAGTGGGTATCGATGAACCGTTCTGCGGCCTCGTAATCGCCCCGGAGGCCGTGTTTCCGAACCGTAATGACGGCATCGAGGAAGAAGGTGCCACCGTCGGTACCCAGCGCCTTCGCGTGGTCCTCCTCGCTGATGTCGAGTTCCGTTTTGATCTCGTCGAAGTTGAACGTCTTCACGTCGTGTTCGGGGTTGATGAGCGTGAGCACGTACTCCGCGGAGAACCGGTAAAATTCGGATTTGCTCTCGAACATACCGTCTTCGACGAGCGCGTCGATCTCCTCGACGACTTCGTCGGGGTACCTGACGGTATCTTTAGCCATGTGCTACAACTCCACACTCGTCATTAATTACTGTTTCGGAGATGTGTTCAGGGGCTTATGGATCCGGGCGATGAACCCGCATATCGCATCGCAAACCGACCCGTTGTCTCCGCTCGAGACGGGAACAGGACGTCCGCGTGGTCCGACTACGTGACGTCGTTTGTCGACCGAGGCGGCTCGTGACGACGGACAATCGGGGAGACTGTCTCCGTCCAGCCTGTGTCCCAACTACCTGCAAATTTATTATTTATCGCCTGCAAGTGAGGCGTGCAATGGCAGACGAAGCCGAGCTCCGCGAGCAGATGATCGACGCGTTCGAAGACGCCGACTACCCGGTCTCGAGCCCGATGGATCTCGTTCCGGCGCTCCCGAACGGACCCGGGACGACGTTCGAATCCGGCGACTTCTCGATGACCGCGATGGAACTGAACACGAAAACGTCCGGCGGCGACTTCCCCTACGACGACGTCGAAGCGTTCGTCGACGACATCATCGAGGAACTGAAAGAGGAAGGCGAACTGTAGGTCGACGCCGACGAGCCGAACCGGCCGGTTCCCGCACGGAGCCATCGAACAACGGTATTCTTCCACGTGCCAGCGACGATATCGGGGACCAGCGTGGGAAACCGGGACCGCCCCGGTCGTCGATTCCCTCCGGTCTCGTGGTCGTATCGTCCCGCGTCCGGACCATCCGTTCCCTCGACGGACAGAATCCGTAGTTGAGCGACAGTCGTTGACACCGATGCCCGAATGAGGCGTCACTATTCCCGTCGATGATCCTTTTTGACCACTAGGTTTTTATTCCGTAATCTGTTTTTAGGCAGAAAGGGCGAGACGTTTGATCGACAGCGGTTTCCGATTCACTAAGTTCCTATGGAGGGAGAAGACGGCAATGGGCTGCTGGTCCTCGTTACAGCGGTACAAGCGCGTGAGAGACGGCTCGCCGAGCGGCTTCGGTCGAACACCGGCTTCGAGGTCCGTCCGGTACGGCCGACGAGGCTCGAGGCGGAACTGACAGCGCTCACTCGCGAGCGTGCTACGGATCGGTCCGGTTCCGAACCGCCGGATGACGGCGAGTCGACGCCACGAGTTCGGCGGCCGAACGGCGTCGTCTTCGAACTCGAGCAGCCGGCCGTCCTCCGCGATCTCCTCGAGTGTGTCCACGAGGTGTCGCCGGAGCTTCCAACCGTCGTGACGCCGCCGGACGGAAGCGAGTCCCTCGCGGCGGCTGCGGTTCGCGGCGACGCGACCGAGTACGTCCCGTCGGAAAGCGACGGGGCCGTCGACCGGATCGCGTCGACGATCCGTTCGGTAGACCGAAACGGACGGCCGTACCGCGAGTACCACCGGATTCTCGCAAACGAGCTTCCGGACGAGGCGTTTCTCATCAGCGAAGACGGAACCTATCTGGAGGCGAAAGTCCGCCACGATTCCGCGGACCTGTATACGACGTCGGCCGACGAGCTGACCGGCCACCGGATCGATGACGCGTTTCCCGACGACGTCGCGGCGACGCTTCAGGAGTGTATCGATCGGGCGATACGGACGGGCGAGATCCAGACTATCGAATACGGGGCACAGACGACCAAGGGACAGCGACGGTACGAGGCGCGGGTCGTTCCGGTCGATCGACGGATCGACGGCCAACGAGCCGTCGTCTGGCTGGCGCGGGACATTACCGAGCGGGCCAAACGCGAACGCGAACTCCGGGTTCGTCAGGCGCAACTCGAGACGCTCAACAGGATCAACGCCGTCGTTCGGCAGGTGATCGAAACCCTCGTCGAGGCACCGACCCGGGACGCGATCGAACGGGATGTCTGTGCGGAACTGGTCGACTCGGAGCTGTACTGTGGATCCTGGATCGCCGAACAGACCGGCGACGGCGATCTGACGTACCGAACCGGCGCGGGCGAAGCCGAGACGTATCTCGAGCGCGTCCACGAAATCGACGTCGATCACGAGCGCCCGATTCAGCGGGCCGCCCGGACGGGGACGATTCAGACGGCAAACCGGATCCTCGAGACCGAACCGCTCCCGGAGCCGTTACAGGAGGCCGCGCGCGAGGACGACGTCAGGGCTGCGATGGCGGTCCCGATCGCCTACGAGGACGCAACCTACGGCGTACTTACGGTTCTGGCCGGACGCGAGGACGCGTTCAGCGACAGCGAACAGGAAGGGTTCGACCTCCTCGGCGAGACGATGGGGTTCTCGATTATGGCCGTCAAAAACCGGCAGTTGCTGTTTGCCGATACCGTCGTCGAACTCGAGTTTCGGATCGACGGCGGCGAGACGTTCTCGTTCGATCTCTCCGAGGAGTACGACTGCACCTGTTCGCTCGAGTGGGCCGGCACCACCGTCAACGGGCGGCACTTCCAGTACGTGACGATCGAAGGGGTCGACGGCGAAACGGTGCTCACGAAGGCCACGGACCACGAATCGATCGAGGAGTGTCGGCTCATCCACGACGGGACGGATCGCTGTACGGTCGAGATGCGACTCCACGAGTCGGGGGTCCGCACCCTCGCGAACCACGGTGCGACGATCAGGGACGTGACCGTCGAAAGCGGCATCGGCACCTGTCTCGTCGAGGTCCCACAGGACAGCAACATCAGGGAGATCGCGGAGGCGCTATCGAGCGTCTACGAACGGACGGAACTGACGGCCCGACGCGAAGTCGACCGGCCGGTCCACACCGCGGCCGAACGACGCAACCGCATCCTCGACGAACTCACCGAGCGGCAGCTCACGACGCTGCGGCTGGCCTACTACGGCGGGTTCTTCGACTGGCCCCGCGAAAGCACCGGCGAGGAGATCGCCGACGCGATGGACGTCTCGCCGCCCACGATGCACCAGCATCTCCGAAAGGGTCTCAAGGCGGTTCTCTCCGAATTCTTCGAACGCGACAGCGGAACCAGCGGGACCGGTGGTCCCCTCGAGTGACCAGCTGCCGAGGGCGGGAGCGTGCTATCCCGCGCGTGGGGGTCACGATACGAGAACGGACGGCGGCCTAATGGTTTAGTCCACAACCTTGTAGCCCGGCCGGCCCTAGTCATCGATGCCGGACAGCCAGAAACGGCGGTTCCGGTGCGAGGGGACGGTAGGTGGTGGTTTTGGTTTCGAACGGATTCCTCGCACCGACCGGCCTTCGCCCGAGTGAAGGCACCCGTTGCTACGGACTCGAGACTGATAACGTTACCCGGTTTTTCGGCCCCCTGTCCGCGGGGGTTACTGTGTCTCCTCCTCGATCGCTCGCGTAACGGCGTCGTCGAGGAGACCGTCCTCGAGGAGTTCCACGACGCCCTCGACGTCGCGGTGGACCGGCCGGTCGCCGGACAGCGGCGGGACGACCTCGCGGATCAGGTCGTAGACCGCTGTCGTCCCGACGCCGAGCGAGAGGGTGTCGTCCGTCTCGAACGCCGTTTGGACGTACTCCGCCGCCTGAGCCCCACAGACGAGTTCGGCGGCGACGATCCACGTCGCGTTCTCGATGGCGGTGCGGGTGTTGAGTGCGGCCTGTGAACTCATGCTGACGTGGTCCTCCTGCCCGCCGCTGACGGGCGTATTATCCGTCGACGCGGCCCCGAGCGACCGGAGTTCGTTGACGAGCGAGGCCGCCGTGTACTGGGCGATCATGTAGCCCGACTCGACGCCGCTGTCGGCCGCGAGAAACGGCGGGAGATGTGGTTCCTGCAGGTTCGGGTTCAGCAGGCGATCCATCCGCCGCTCCGCGATCGCCGCGAGGTCGACCAGCGCGAGCCGGGCGTACTCGAGTCGGAGCGCAAGCGGTGCGCCGTGGAAGTTGCCGCCCGAGAGAACCGCCGCGCGGTCGGTTCCGGACGCCCGGTCGTCGACGCGATCGGCGGCGAAGACGAGGGGGTTGTCGGTCGCGCTGTTGAGTTCGGTCTCGACGGCGTCCCTGAGGTGGTCGAACGCGTCCCGAACGGCACCGTGAACCTGCGGGAGACACCGCAGCGAGTACGCGTCCTGCACGCGATCGCAGTTCCGATGGGCCTCGACGATCTCGCTGTCCGCCGTGAGTCGGCGGATCGCCCGCGCACTCGCTAGCTGTCCATCGTGTGGGCGTACCTCGTGGAGCGCGGGATCGGACGTCGCCGTCGTCGCGAGCGTCGTTTCGGTCGTCAACGCTCCCGCCGCGTCGGCCGCACGGACGAGTCGCTCGCCGTCGACGACGGCGAGCGCGGCCAGTCCGACCGTCAACTGCGTCCCGTTGATGAGCGCGAGCCCTTCCTTCGGCGCAAGCGAGAGGGGTTCGAGGCCGATTTCCGCGAGGGCTTTGTCGCCCGATAGCCGCCGCGGGGACGATTCGCCGTCACCGTCGACGAGCGCCTCGCCCTCGCCGAGGAGAACGAGCGACATGTGTGCAAGCGGGGCCAGATCGCCGCTCGCGCCGAGGCTCCCACGGGACTTGACGACCGGGTGGACGCCCTCGTTGCACAGTCGGACGAGGGCGTCGACGACGGTCTCGCGGATTCCGGAGTACCCCTTCACGAGGGCGTTGATCCGGGCGACCATCATGGCCCGGACCTCCTCGCGGTCGAGTTCCCGTCCCGCGCCGGCCGCGTGGCTCCGGATCAGGTTGACCTGCAATCGTTCGAGCTCCGACGGCGGGATGCGTTCGTCGACCAGTTCGCCGAAGCCGGTGTTGAGCCCGTAGACCGGGTCCCCGCTGTCGACGACGTCCTCGACGCGCTGGCGTGACTCCCGGACCCGCTCTCGAGCGGCGTCGGCGATTTCGATGCGAGCGTCGTTCCGGGCGACGGCGACGACGTCTTCGGGGGAGAGCGTTTCACCGTCGAGGACGACCGTCATCGGGGGTCACCCCCGAGCGGACCGTCGCGAGCGAGCGCTCCGTCGTCGATCGTCGTGGACAGGCGGTTGTCCGCGGTGGGTTCGTCACCGACACACGGACGGGTCTGAATGAACGGCATGCTTCTGACATGGCAGTTGGGCGTGAAATCCGTTGCGACCGCGACCGGCGACGGCACAGCCGCTGCCGGAGTTCGAAACCCACCCACCATCACGGCGCGTGCCGCGTCGCTGAGACCGCGTCTGGTTCTCGGTCCCTCTTCACGAAAGTCGAACAGTCACGATATCATAAAAGTCATCCATGTAAACCCAAGCGTCGATAGCCGGACCGCGGTTGGACTCGAGTGGGAATGGAAGGGACGTGCGTACGGACGAGACCGTTCGGCGGTCGACCGTCGGTGGTGGAACGGCCGTGATCGCGGATCTCCCGGTCAGTACCGTGTTCGAAGGCTCCAACGGTCGATACTACACCGATTGTCAGGTCGAGCGGAACCTCCGAGTCGGGTCCTGGCGGCCGTGTATTCGCCAGTTCGATCCCGATCGAAGACTGGTCGAAATCGACGGTGGAAGCCTGCTGATGCTCACTCCGATCGACCCGGATGACCTCCCGGACTGGATCGAGATTCGCGTTACCGGAACCACTGCTCGCGTCGTCGATACGCGACGGCGATTTCCGACGGCCGAACGCGACGTGACGACCGACTCCGATCGATCGGACCGGACGCAGTGATGTCCCGCTCGCGTCGTTTCCCGTGTTGGGGACGAACTGCGTTTCGGACTCGGTCCCGGCTATGAGGCGGCGCGTCTTTCTCGGCTCGATCGGGTCGGCCGTCTCGCTGGGAACGCTCGCGTACGCGACGCGAACCGTCGACGAACTCGAGGTTCGAGTCTGGTTTTCCGAACGGGCGAACCAGTACGAAACGGCTCGCACGCGAGTACGCGAGTATCTCGGCGAATGTCTCGATCTCGAGTTCTGGTCGCTCGATCTCTCGATCGAGGGGAGCGTTCCGGTGTCGACCGAGGACGGTGCACGCGTGACGAGCCGCGGCGAGTGGCCAGCTATCGTCGCATCGGGCGCGATCGGTGCCGGTGACCTCGAGCCGGCAGCCGACGTCAATCTCCTCGTCACGGACGGCCAGATGCAGCGTGCCCCGACCGGGTACGGCGTGCCACACGTCGCGTCGGTCGGCGGTGCCGGACACATCGAGTCGCTGGAACCGGTGGACGAACTCGTGTCCCGGTCGGCCACCGACCGGCCGATCGTCCCGCTGACGAGCGCGACGCGATCGATGCAGGTTCTGCTTCACGAGGTCGGTCACGCGCTCGGGTTACGTCACGATCACGGCGTCGCGTTCCGGACGGGTGATGCGGTCGTCGCGACGCCAATGGTGAGCACCTACGCGTTTTCCACGGCCGTCGGCCCCGAGCGGTCGCGGTGTGGGACGGCCGCTGTCGATCCGGCACGGCTGGAACGAAAACTCAGCTTCGACTTCTCGGCGTGTGCCCGCCGCGAACTCGCGACGTACGGTACCGATCGTGACTGACGAACGGAAAACGCCGTCGCTCCCTGATTCGGAATCGGAACGGGTTGACGTCCGACTGTGAGGCGGACGGCCCCGGAAAACGGAACCGAGCCGTTACTCCTCGTCGGCGTCGTTCTCGTCGTTCTCGCCACGGACGAAACTCGCCTGTGCCTCCCCGTCCTGTTCGATGTCGCCAGCGCGTGGCCCTTCGATGAGCGCCTCGAAGTCGTCGACCTCGTCGTACTGCTCGCGGTAGACCAGCGCCGCCTTGCCCATCGACGTGATCTCGTACAGTCCAGATCGCTCCGCGGGGCCGATCTTCCTGACGAGCCCGTAGTCCTCGAGTACCGGCAGCCTGGTGTTGATGTTCTTTCGACTCTTGCCCGTGTGGGCGGCGAGGTTCGTTGCGACGTTTCGGCCTTCTTCCTCGAGCGCCTCGAGGATCAGGAAATCAGTTGGCTGACGCAGCTTCACTCTCGTTCACTCTCGTCTCTCTGTATATTTCCAGTGGTAACTAATACTTTCGACTCGAGCCGGGTTGACTCTATTGGCGATTTCCATTGGTGCCTGAGCGGTGACGGAACGAGAGAGACATCGGCGACGCCTTACTCACCCTCCGGCTCCGATCGATCCGCGGCGAAGGGACGATCGAAGCGATCGGGATCGATCGGGGCCGCGTTCCCGTCCGCCTCCCCGAGGAGTTCGACGCCGGTGGTGCCGAGCCATTCCAGAAACGTCGCGACCGCCTCGGGCGACTGGACGCGACACGAGGCTGCAGACGGCTCGGCGTCGCCGACGAGAACACCGATCCCATCGGGTTCGATCGCTCGAAACGCCGACTCGTCCGTCACGTCGTCGCCGACGTAGATCGTGACCGAATCCGACGGCTGTGCCGATTCGAGCACCTCGACTGCGTCGCCTTTCCCCCAGCGGATCGCCGGTTCGATCTCGAGGATCCGTTTTCCAGTCGAGAGTTCGAGATCGTCGCCGCCGAACCGCTCGACGACTGCGCGTGTGAGCCGCCGGACGACGGGTCGTGCGGCGGGTGGAACGGTCCTGAAATGAACCGTCCCGGTCAGTCGCTTGTTTTCGATCCGGGCGTTCGGGACGGGATCGAGGACGGTCTCGAGCACCGCACAGACGCGCTCGATTTGAATCGCACGCGTGCGGGCGTCCGGATGGACCTCGACCGAGCCGTTGTGAGCGAGCTCGAGGCCGTGATTGCCGGCGTAAACCGACGGCCCGTCGATGCGATCGCGGACGTCGGCCAGCGCGCGGCCGCTGACGATCGCCGTCGATACTTTCGGTTCGTTCGCGAGGGTCACAAGCGCCGCTTCGGCCTCCCGAAGCGGTACCGCGTCGTCCGGTTGGTCGACGATCGGCGCGAGAGTGCCGTCGAAATCGAGACAGCACAGCAGCCGCGAGGCGTCGGCGAACCGTTCGCGGATGCGGGGCAGTTCCTCCCGGAGCGGCCGTGGTGGTGAATCGGAATCGTCCGTCATCGGAGTCGAATCGATACTACACCGACGGGGTCGGTTCCCGGGAATCGGGATCGGTGTCCGTGTCCGGATCGGTCTCGTTCGGGACGTCGTCGTGGACGCGCCGCAACCAGTCGAACTGTTCGGCCATCCACGACTCGATGTCCCCATCGAACACTCTGTTTCGAAGGGTGTTCAGTCGTCGCTTCCGTTCTCGAGGCGGCATCGACAGCGCCGCTTCGATCCGGTCGGCAAAGCGGTCGGTCTCGGTCGGATCGACCGTCAGCGCGTGAGTGCCGAGCCGTTCGTACACGCCGGCGCGGTCGCTCAACACCACCGTTCCGTCGCCGTCGACGCTTGCGGCCACGTACTCCTGGGCGACGAGGTTCATGCCGTCGATCAGCGGACTGACGATCAGTACGTCCGCACGCCGGTACAGCGCACAGAGGTCCGCCGTGGGAATGTACTCCTCCGTGTAAACGATCGGCTGCCAGCCGTCGGTCCCGAACCGGCGGTTGATCCGTTCGACCTCGCTGCGAACGAGTTCGCCGTGACGTTCGTACGCCGGAATGTCCGTCCGCGACGGCGTTGCCTTCTGGAGGAACGTGAACTCGCCGTGCCACGCCGGATTGCGCTCGAGAAACCGCTCGAGCGCCGCCAACCGCTCGGGGATCCCCTTCGTGTAATCGAGCCGATCGACACCCAGCCCGATCACGTTCTCGTTCGGAACGTCGTGCTCCTCGAGCAAGGCGGCCAGCCGGTCCGGATCGGCCGCGCGGGCGTTCCGGGCGTACGACTCAGCGTCGACGCCCATCGGCGTCGCGACGACGTGGGTCGTCGCCCCGTCGTAGTGGACGACCCCGCTTGCCCTGTCGACGGTCGCGCCGGGGAGGTACTGCTCGACGCAGTCGAAGAAGTTCGCCACGTACCGGTCGACGTGGAACCCGAACAGGTCGTTCCCGAGAACCCCCTCGAGAAGCCGTCTGCCCGCGGGACAGTGCTGGTAGGTCGTCGGCGTCGGCCACGGAACGTGCCAGAACTGGGCGACGGTCGCCGACCGCGGGATCGACTCCCGGATCATCCGCGGCGCGAGCCCGAAGTGATAATCCTGCAGCCAGACGATCGAATCGGCGCTCGCGTGCTCGGAGACGGCCTCGGCGAACCGCTCGTTGACCGTCCGGTACCACTCGAAGTCGTTCGATCGGTGTTCGACGAGTGCCGGGAATCCGTGACAGAGCGGCCAGAGAACGCGATTGCTGAAGCCGTAGTAGTAGGAGTCGACCGCTTCGTCGGAGAGGTCGATCCGACGGAGCGTGTACGCGTTCTCGCCGGGCGGAACGGCCACACAGTTGCGCTCGTCCGTCACGTCGAAGTCGGCGTCCCCGTCGCCCCACGCGATCCATGTGCCGTTGGTCTGTTGGACGACGGGGTCGAGACCGGCCGTCAACCCGCCGGTCGGCTCGTCGACCGTGATGGACCGTCCGACGGCCCCGCTCGAACCCGGAGCGCTCGACGCGTGCCCGACGGTATCGTCCGCGTCGTCGTACTCGTGGCGGTACGGCTGCCGGTTCGAAACGACGATCAGGGAGCCGGGACAGGTCGGTCGCTCGGCTCCGGCGTCGTCGGTCGGTCGTCCGTATCCGTCGGCTCGTAACCGTCGGTTAGACGGCAGTCCCGACGCCGAACGCACATCAGTAAATCGCATTCGCTGAAATACCACAGCGCCGCCACGGGTTGCTTCGTGGCCTGCATCCGCAAGGGATCCAATACTGCCGTGCTGTGGCCGCCACACCGGCGGCTCGTCGGTTGTGACACCGAAGGCCCGTCGAGTCGGGCGAGGACTCGAGCCGACCCACTCCTCGTGTTCTCGAGTTGGGATGCGGAGCTGAAGCGTTTGCGGGGCCCTCGATGCGGCGGTCCGCGACGTGCGCCCGTCCGCACCGGTCACGAACAATGGGAAACGACGCCCTACGAGGGGGCGGGCGCGTCAGTAGTAATAGAGTTCGAGTTCGTGGCCGCAGTTGTGACAGACGGTGTCCCGTCCCTGAAGCCGATTCGAGTCGCGGTCGCTGGCGATACCGGGTCCGGGCGGGACGGTCGCGGTTACGATCGCGTTACATTCCGGACAACCAACGTCCATATTCGCGCGGTCCGAGCGAGACATAGGCCACGCTATTCGACGCCGCCCGATAGTTATCCCAGTCGTACCGGGGCCTCCCGCGCCGGGTTTCGATCGTTCGGGCTCTCGTACGGAGCCGTTTACGTCGGCAAACCGTCACAGCGCGGTTCGCGGCTCCGGTCGGCAACACCGGTTCTCGATTGCGGGTCCGGATCCAAAGGTCGAGTTACCGGACCGTAACGGTGACGTCCTCGAACTCGAGAAACGCCGTCTCGTAGCCGTCGTGGCGCGACACCTGCGGTGGGGAGTCGACCGCGATCGTGAGCTCGTCGCCGTCCCGGAGGTCGTCGATCCCGGTCCCGTAGTGGTGGCCGAGTTCGTGATCGACGGTTTCCGTGAGCGACGACTCGTGGACGACCGCCCCGTCGCGTTCGACCGTCACGTGAAGGGTCGCAAACGGGAGAACGATATCGTTGTACGGCGTGCGGACGGGAACCGCCAGATACGATTCGGCGTCGGTGAGCCGACTCGCCTCGTCGTCGAGCCGAAGCGCCGAAACCGCCGCGTCGCCGCTGCGTTCGGTCCCGATGTGGGTCCCGGGGAGGTCCGCGATCGGACGCCCCTGTGCGGTGGGCGGATGGTCGCCGCCGGAGCCGTGATCGCCGCCTCCGTGACCGTGGTCCATCAGCGGCAGTGCGTCCCGCTCACCCCGCCGATCCTCGTCGACGAGATCGAAGTCGAGGTCGTGGACGTCGGATCGGACGAACTCGAAATCGATCTCGAGGGTGGTCGCGGCGTCGAGTCGACCCTCGAGCGCGCCGGTGCGTTCGGCGTCGACCGGGCCGACCCGGATGCGGGCCGTGTACTCGCCTTCGCCGGGGAGGCTGACGTTGTCGCCGTAGTGAAACCCCATCCGCTGGGAGATCATCGGCCACGGCCGACCGACGTCGGTCGCGCGGTCGCCGTCCCGGAACAGCTCGAGGGAGACGTCGACGGGCAACACGGTCGCCGTCTCGACGTCCCAGACGGTCAGCATCAGATGGAGGCTGTCGTCGGGGGTGACGTCGACCTGACTGTCCTCGCCGGCTAGCACCCAAAACCGGTGTGGAATGGTGTACGTGAGCGCGACCCCGTACTCGCCGTCGGTCGCGGTCCCGTACATCGCCATCTCCTCGGTGCCGGCGGGGAGGTAGACGGCGTCGGGTCGCCCGTCGACGATCGGCGGGTTCGCCCACGCCGATTCCTCGGTAAAGCCCAATCGCTCGAGACAGCCGGCGACGCCGACGACGCCGGCCACAGCGGTTCCGCGGAGAACGCCCCGACGGTTCATTGACTCGATGTTTGCGGGCGATCGAAAAACCCCTGTTGGTTCGCGGATCGATCGGATTCGGGAACCGAACCAGTGAACCTTTGCCCGCGCTCGCCTAGGAGTCGACTATGGAACGACGGACGTATCTCGGATCGCTTGGCGCGGCGGGGGTCGCCGGGATGGCAGGCTGTCTGGGGAGTTTTGGTATCGGCGAGGGTAACGAAGGCGACGAAGACGACCAGGACGGCAGTTCGAACGAGCACAGCGATAATTTCGGCGACGGACAGACGGTCCTCGAACCGCCATCGACGCGGCGCGGGGATCCCTCGTATCCGATTCACGGCGAGGAGTTTCCGGCCTTCTCGCTGCCGGATCCGCTCTCCGGGGAGACGGTTTCGCGCGATGATTTCGTCGGCGAGCGGCCGTTTCTGATGACGTACTTCTTTACCTCGTGTCCCGACGGGGTCTGTCCCGCCCTGCTGTTGCGGCTTCGGCGGGTTCAGGAGGACGCCGCCGAACGCGGCTACGCGGACGACATCGCACTGCTCGCGATGACGTTCGATCCCGAACGCGATACGCCGGACGCCCTCGAGGAGTACGCCGCGCAACAGGGCGTCGACCTCGAGGCGGGCAACTGGCATTTCCTGCGCCCGGAATCGTACGAGGGGGGCAAAGAGACCCTCGAGGAGGACTTCGGGATGCGGATCGAGAAAATCGAGGAGGACGGCGGCGACGAACACGACGGCGATCACGATCACGGCGAGTACACGTTCCAACACATCAGCCTGATTATGCTCGTCAACGAGCACGGGGTCGTCGAGCGAGCGTACCCGTGGGCGACCACCTCGGAGAAAGGCGCGGACATGGAACAGATCGTCGAAGAAACGAGGACGGTCGCACAGGAGTAATATGCACCGACGAGAGGCCCTCGCCGCGATCGCAAGCGCGGGCGTCGTCGCCGGCGGCGGCGCGGTCGCAGCCTACGGTGGGCCGTCGATCCGGGAGGTTCTCGACGAGGACGGCGACGACGGCAGGCAGTACGAACCGCTCGAGATCGAGACGGTCGCTGCGCCGGGGAGCGAAGCCGGGACCGTCCTCGTCCCGCCGCCCGGGGAGCCGATGCTCGTTGATTTCTTCGCGACGTGGTGTGAGCCCTGTATCGAGCAGATGGATTCGCTCGGACAAGCCCACGACCGCATCGGCGACGAGGTGCGCTTTCTCTCGGTGACCAACGAGGCGGTCGGTCGGTCGATCACCGAAGCGGAACTCGTCGAGTGGTGGGCGGAACACGACGGCAACTGGCTGCTCGGCCTCGATCCGACCGTCAAACTCGCCGAGCGGCACCTCGGAACCAGCTATCCCGCGGCCGTCGCGTTCGACGCCGACGGACGGGTCCAGTGGGCCGACTCCGGCGTCAAGACCGCCGACGAACTCGTCGCCGGAATCGAGCAAGCCCTCGAGTCCGACACATGAGTCTCGCGACCGTCCTTTCGCTGCTCGCGTTTCCGGTGGCCGCCGGGATTTCAACGTTCTTCTCGCCGTGTGCGTTCCCGTTGTTGCCGGGCTACGTCGGATACTACGCGAGCCGGACCGACGGCGAAACGCCCTCGCTTGCGGGTGCGGTTACCCGCGGGATCGTCGCCGGACTCGGCGTTCTCGGAACGTTCGTCGTCCTCTTCGGGGCGACGTACTGGATCGGCCACTCGACGCTGTCGAACGTGACGCTGTTCGAACCGATCGTCGGCGTGTTGTTGGTCGCCTTCGGGGCGCTCGTCGTCGTCGATCGGGCACCCACGCTGTCGATCCCGCTCCCGAAACGACGGACGAGCGTCCTCGGGTTCGCCGTCTTCGGCGTCGGCTACGCGCTCGCCGCGGCGGGCTGTGTCGCGTGGGTCTTCATCTCCGTGGCGACGTATTCGCTCACGCTGTCGCTTGCGGAGGCGGCACTCGTCGTCGGAGCGTACGTCGGCACCATCACGCTCCTTATGGTCTCGCTGACCGTCGCGACGGGGATGGGGCTGGTCGCAAGCGGCGGCTGGATCGCCGCACACACAAAGACCCTCGAGCGGATCGCGGGAGTCGTGATGATCGCCGCCGGGATCGGACAGTTGTACCTCTCGATCGTGATCCTCGACGTGCTCTGACAGCCGCTTGCCCCCGAGTCTCCCGCTTTCGCCATCGAGAGCCGACGCGCGGACTCGAGTAGCCCCGGCAACGGCAGGTCCGGAACGTATCCCGCCATCGGACGAACGGCTACTCGAACGATGTACCAGGACGTACTGCTCGCAACGGACGGGAGCGAGGGGGCCAGACAGGCGACCGAACACGCGATCGCGCTCGCGAGCCGCCTCGGGGCCGACCTGCACGTCCTGTCGGTCTCCGAGGAGGGACCTCACAGCACGGAGAAACGGGACAAAATGCGCGCCGATGCGGAAGACGAGGCCGTCCAGGCGGTCGAAGCGGCCGAACGGGCGGCGATCGACGAGGGACTCGAGGTCACCACGACGGTCCGTCAGGGCGTTCCACAGGAGGAGATCGTCGACTTCGCCGATGTAAACGCGATGGACCTGATCGTCGTCGGAACGATGGGCCGAACCGGGCTCGATCACCTCGTCGTCGGCAGCGTCGCCGAAGCGGTCATCCGGAACGCACCGGCACCGGTCGTCGCGGTCCGTGAGCAGACCTAACGCCCGGTGTGGAACCGACCGATAGACAGCGGCTCGATACGGGACCGACGCGCGTAGCCAGCGACGCGTCGACACCGCGGTTCGGCCCGGGACCGCCATGCTCGGTCGAGTCCATACCGACCGCTGCCGGTCGAACCCGTAATTCGGTACTACTCGCGGATACGGGATCGATAATTAACCCGCCGGGATCGGAACCGAGGACTATCGTGGCCGTTCGCTCCGGTTTCGCGCCGACCGTCCCGACCCGTCCGCGAGCGGACGACGAGCCACGGCGGGGGTCGGGCCGCGGGCGGACGAAACCCCGATCCGAAGGGGTGATCGACCCGTGAGCGGTGAACCCGCGACGGCCGTCGGGGACGTCCGTCGCGTGCTTGTCGTCGGCGACTCGGGAGCGATCGAGACGACAGCCGAGGCACTCGCCGCCGCCTTCGATCCCGCGTCGCTGTTGCGCGAGTCGACCGTTTCGGACGCGCTCGAGCGACTCGAGGACTCGACGGTCAACTGCGTCGTCTGTGAGTTTCCAGCCGGATCGAACGGGACCGCGCTCGAGACCCTCGCCGACCGAACCGCAGTTCCCATCGTGGCCGTCGTCGACGACTCGGAGATCGACCGTGCGCTCGAGGCCGGCGCGACCGACGTTATCACGCCGGCCGACACGCGATCGGTCGTCGTTGCCCGGGTCGGAAACGCGGCCCAGCGGTATCGGCTCACCGCTGCCGGCCCGGACCGTCGCTATCGGTCGATCCTCGAGACCGCCGACGCGGTCGTCTGGGTCGTCGATCCGGACGGCGAGATAACGTACGCGAGCCCGGCTATCGAGTCCCGGCTGGGGTACACGCCGGACGAACTCGAGCATACGGGCGCAACGGAGGTGGTCCATCCCGAGGACCGCGAGCCGTTCCGCGAAACGCTCGACGACGTCTCGACGGCTCCGCTCGGCGCGAGCGAGCGCGTCGAACTCCGGATCGGCACCGCGAACGGAACGTGGCGAACGGCAACCCTGACCTTCGGCAACCGACTCGACGACCCGCTCGTGAACGGGATCGTCGTCACCGTTTCCGTTCCCGGAACCGGGGCCGGCGATACCGGAGTCGCCTCCCCGGAAGAGGGGGAGACGGTACGAGCGGCACTCGATCGCCTCTCGGATCCGTTTTTCGCGCTCGGTCCCGACTGGGAACTCCAGTATTCGAACCCGGCCGCGCGACGGCTCTTCGACGGGGAGCCGGTTCCGGGAACCGTGATCTGGGAGCTTCTCGACGGGACGATCCGCGAACCGTTCGCCGAACGCCTTCGCGAGGCCAGAGCGACGGAATCGATCGTCCGGTTCGAAACGCCGCTGCCGACGGCTGACGGCCGACTCGAGGTGACGGTCTCCCCCGACGGCGACGGGGTTTCGGTGTCCGTCCGGGAACACCCCGCCGACGCAGCGACTGGGACCGACCGCGAGGTCGTCCGGGAGCGTGACCGTCTCGCCCTTCTCGAGTCGACGGTGGACGCACTCGATGACGGGGTTGCGGTTCTCGAGGGAGAGACGATCCGGCTGGCGAACGCGCGCCTGTTCGAACTCGCCGACGACGAGGGACTCGTCGGCACCGACCTCGATGCGCTGTTCGACGACGACCTCGCGGCGACGGTTCGCGAGCGGCTGCAGTCGCCGGTCGTCAGGTGGATGGACCCGATACGGGGGACGCTCGAGACGCCGACCGGGGACCGACCGGTCGAGGTGTTCGTGACGCCGCTGCCGGAAGCCGACCGAACCCTCTGTGTGGTCCGAGACGGGCAACAGTCGGCGACTGCCGTGCTGTCGACGGTCCGCCGAACGATCGGAACGCTCCGGGAGGCCGAAACCCGCTCCGAAATCCGACAGTCGGTCGTCGACGGCGTCCTCGCCTGTACGGACGCCGCGTTCGTCGGCTGGTACCTTCTCGAGGACGATCGGCTCACGCCCGCAGCGGTCGCAACGCCCGACGCGGCGTCGCCGATCGAGCCGCCGCCGATCGAGGACGATGGTACCCCCGCTCCGATCGCCGTACTCCGCGAGACCGACGAGGCGACGGTCTACGATCGGGCGGCGCTCGAGCCGTTGCTCGCACGCTCGGGGCTTCGCGCCGAGCGCGTGCTCGCCGTTCCCGTCGACGATCACGGCATCGTGCTCGCGACGAGCACCGAGCCGATGGCCTTCGAGACGCTCGAAACCGGCGGCCCCGGAGGGGCAGCTCCAGTCGAGACGATGATCGCTGCGGGTTCGATCGCGCTCGATCGCCTCGAGCGCCACGCGCTCGTCCGGACGTGCCGCGAAGAACGGTCCCGGATCGAATCGTCGCTTCGCCGCTGGGAACGCCTCCGGGAGATCGAGCGAACGCTTCTCGAGGCCGAGACGCGGGACGACGTCGAGCGCCGCCTCTGTGAGGCGATCGTCTCGCTCGATCCCGGCGTGACGGCGGGGTCCGCGACCGGCGACATCGAACTGGCGTGGCTCGGCCACGTCGCTGCGGGAAGCGAAACGGTCACGCCACGGACCTGGGCCGGGCGGGACGGGGACTTCCTCGAGTCGACGACCGCCCCGCTGGCCGCAGACGCCGACGAACCGACGGGACGAGCGGCCGCCCGACGGGAGCCGGCGATCGTCGAGGACCTCGAGACCCTCGGGGAGGGTCCCGCAGGCGCGTTCGGCGACCCACCCGAAGGTTCGGACGACGACGGTACCGGCGCATGGCGACGACAGGCCCTCGAGCGTGGCTTTCGGTCGGTGCTGAGCGTCCCGATCGAGCACGACGAGTTCCTCTACGGAACGCTCACCGTGTACGCGGACCGACCGTCGGCGTTCGATTCGGACGCCCGTCTCGCGCTCGAACACCTCGCGGCGATCGCCGGCTACGTCATCGAATCGATCGAACGGAAACGCGCGTTGCTCTCGGACAGCGTTACCGAACTCGAGATCGTCCTCCGGGACGAGTCCGAGCCGCTGTCGACGGTCGCGCGTCGCCTCGCACAGCGTCTCGACGTGCGGACGGTGGTTCCGCGGTCGTCGGGCGGCTCGACGGTGTACTGTACGGTACCGAAAGTCGACGAGGACGCGTTCCGGAACGCGATCGATACGACTGCTGCAGTCGAGACCGTTCGGTTCGTCGGCAACGGGAGGGACGGCTCCCCCGTCGAACTCGTCCTCGACGAGTCGACCATCGCGGAGACGATCGCCGCCCACGGGGGCGTCTTGCGAACGGTCAGACCGGTCGACGATCGAACCCGGATCGTCCTCGAACTGCCGAGTACCGTCGACGTACGGTCGTTCGTCCGGATGCTCGAGCGAACCCATCCGGGGACGGAACTGATCGCTCGCCGCGAGCGCGACCGGTCCACCCGCCCACCCCGCGCGTTCGACGCCGAACTCCGCGACCGGTTGTCCGAGCGCCAGTGGCGAACGCTCGAGACGGCCTACTACGGCGGGTTCTTCGAGTGGCCTCGAGAGAGCACCGGAGAGGAAGTCGCCGAGTCGCTCGGCGTCTCACAGCCGACGTTCAGCCGCCACCTTCGGATCGCCCAGCGGAAACTGTTCGAGCTACTGTTCGACGAACGACCCGGCGAGGATCGGGCATGAGCTAAAAGCGCCGTGGTAGTCGGCTATTACTCCGATCGATCCCTCCCTATCGCGTCGTTACTCGTATCAGGTATCGGGTAAATCGGGGTTGCTTTCGGCGATAACGTACTGGACGAACGACGGATGAATCAATATTGATGCCGGGCAGTTGATCGGTTCCGTGTATAGCGTCTACGATCATGTATTCGCGGTCGAATCTGGCATGCAATGCGTGTGTCCCCGGTAACGAGATATTATCGTAGTCATCCATCCGGATGGCGGATGGCCCTGTGAGCATCGACGTCACGGATGGCGACGCCGACGCCGAGAGCGAGACACGACGAACTACCCTCCGATCGCAGGCCGACGGCGGCATCGTCGCCCAGTTGCGCCTCGACCACTCCGATCTCGTCTTGCGCCCGACCCTCCGTCGCGCACTCGACGTGACCGTCGAACCGGAGTATCGGACGACCCTCGAGACCGGCCGTACCCTCC
Source organism: Halopiger djelfimassiliensis (assembly GCF_000455365.1). Taxonomy (GTDB): domain Archaea; phylum Halobacteriota; class Halobacteria; order Halobacteriales; family Natrialbaceae; genus Halopiger_B; species Halopiger_B djelfimassiliensis. The sequence goes on along the minus strand of NZ_HG315686.1, from coordinate 519,023 downwards.
TGTTCGTCACCGCCTACGGCTCCGAGTTCGACGGCTTCGAGTCCGCCCTCGAGATGGACCCGACCATCGAGGATCCGGTGCTCGTCGATCGCTATCCGGATCGCCGCGTCTACCGGGTCGCGCTCACGGATCGTGCACGTACCATGACTGCGATGACCGCCGACGCCGGCGGTCGACTGCTCGAGATGACGAGTTCGCGCGACGGCTGGCTCCTGCAGCTTCGGTTTCCGAGCCGCGACGCCCTCGTGGAGTTCAACGAACGCTGTCGGGACCGCGGCATGTCGGTCGCGGTCGAACACCTCCGCGTCTCCGACGACGAGGACGACGGCGTCGTGGCCCTCACCGAGAAACAGCAGGAACTGCTCGCGGTCGCACACGAGGAGGGCTACTTCGACGTTCCTCGGGGCATCTCCCAGGACGAACTCGCCGATCGACTCGGCGTCTCCAAATCGGCGATCTCACAGCGCCTTCGTCGGGCGATCGCGGAGCTCTGCGAGTCGTCGCTCGCCTGAGAGAGACGGGACCCGTCGTCGCCGTACTGCGTGAAAAAGCGGGGCGTGCCTCGAGCCCGCTGAACGGGATCGTCTCGAGTGGCGGCTGTCCGTCAGTTCTCGGATGCGTCGTCTTTCATCGCATCGAGCTGTGAGACGAGTTCGTCGGTCGAAGCATCGGACTCGAACGACATCTCCCCCTCGTGGTCGTTCTCGTGGACGTTGACGGCTTCGACGTTCTCGTCGTCGTCGTCGGTCTGTTGCTGTTGCTCGGATTCGTCGTAGCTACCAAAACCCATACGTCTACTGGACCAGCGACCGCCAAAGGTGTGCCGGTTCGATTCGTCTCCGGGACCGCTTCACACGTCAGTCAGCGTCAAAACTGCAGGACGGCGGACCGGTGTCGCCCGATTACGACGCGAGAGCGGCGACGGACGAGTCGGTGTGATCGCAGACATCCGAGACGGGTTCGTACCCGTCGCCCACCGGCTTCGGTTCGCCGGAGCGGACTTTCCCTCGGTTTCAAACGGCTACACACCGGGAAACGACCGATAGAACACAAAACATCGTATTGTGATCAGTATCGCTCCGGGTCCGGAGCGTACCGAAAGCGCCGTCGCGGATCGAACGGCTATCCGCCCGCGTTCCGACCGTTGCCGCGCGGATAGCCGTCCCGTTCCGTGGCCCGACCGGGTCCGAACTGCGAGATAATATCATACTATTTATGGTTCGTTGCGCCGATACTTCGGGAGCGACTGTTTTCCCTACTTACCGGCCGTTCATCGATCGATAGGGACTCGTTCCGGACAGTCGCTCCGACCGAGGGGTCGCTGTTCGATTGGCATACGTCGTTTCGACCGTTCATTCCGGTCACTTCGAGCCGATCACTGGCATATAACTGACCGACCGTAAGGAAAACGTACCAGAATCGATGACTGTTTCGGTGCTTTTCGCACATCGGTTTCGGATCGTCAGCCGTGAATTACCCCGCAACTACCGGTTCCAGTAGCCTATCTATAGTAATGGGTTCGGATTGCCTGTGATCGTAACATGTCCGTGCACCATCTCACGTCTCGACGGAGCTTCACGGGCGAGCGATCAGCGGCGACGCCGACGCGCTCGTCGCGGACGGCTCCCACCGTCCGCAACGGGAGGGGACTGTGTTCGACGACCGCTATCGAGGGACCGATCCGGGTGTCGACCACGACCCGACGGCCGAGCGACGGGTGATCTATCGATGTGTGGGATAATCGGTCACGTCGGTACCGGAAACGCACTCGAGACGCTGCTTACAGGCCTCGAAAACCTCGAGTATCGCGGCTACGACTCGGCTGGAGTCGCCGTTCAGAACGGCTCCGGAATCGCCGTCCAGAAGCGGTCCGGCAAGGTCGAAGAGTTAAAAGAGTCGATCAGAGACGCCCATCTCGAGGGCTGTGTCGGCATCGGTCACACTCGCTGGAGTACCCACGGCCCGCCGACGGATACGAACGCCCACCCGCATACGGACGAGACCACAGACGTCGCGGTCGTCCACAACGGGATCATCGAAAACTACGCCGAACTCAGGGAGTGGCTGTGCACGCGCGGCCACGAGTTCACGAGCGACACCGACACCGAGGTCATTCCGCATCTCATCCAGTACTACCTCGACGAAGGCAGCGAGAGCGAAGCCGCCTTTCGCCGCGCGATCGACGAGCTCGAGGGGAGTTACGCCGTCACGGCGATGATCTCCGGGGAACACGTCCTCTATGCTGCTCGAAAGGGGTCCCCGCTGGTCGTCGGCGTCGAGGACGACGAGTTCTTCCTCGCCAGCGACGTCCCCGCGTTCCTCGAGTACACCGACAGCGTCGTCTATCTCGAGGACGGCGACGTCGTCATCGTCGACGACGGCGGCGTCGAATTCACCGACCTCGAGGGCAACCCCGTCACACGCGACCCCGAAACGGTCGACTGGGACCCCGAACAGGCGGGAAAGGGCGGGTACGACCACTTCATGCTCAAGGAAATCCACGAACAGCCGACGTCGCTCGCACAGGCCGTCGAGGGGCGAATCGATCCGGAAAACGGCCGGATCGCCCTCGAGAACTTCGAGTCGGGGACGTTCGAGGGAGTCGAGAGCGTCCAGCTCGTCGCCTGTGGCACATCCTATCACGCAGCACTGTACGGCTCGCTCGCGCTCAATCAGGCCGGTATTCGGTCGAAAGCGCTGCTGGCCAACGAGTACAGCGTTTCCGCGCCGCCGGTCGACGACGACACGCTGGTCGTCGCGGTCACCCAAAGCGGTGAGACGGCCGATACGTTGAACGCGCTTCGCCGGGCCGCGCGGGCGGGCGCACGGACGCTTACCGTTACGAACGTCGTCGGCTCGACCGCCGCTCGAGAGGCCGACGACGCGCTCTTCATCCGTGCCGGTCCCGAGATCGGCGTCGCCGCTACCAAGACGTTTTCCTCGCAGGTCGTCATGCTCACGCTCCTCGCCCAGCGGATCGCCGACGACTGTCTGGGAGCGCCGCCGGCCGATCTCGAGATGCTGCTCCCGGAACTGGCCCGACTGCCCGGGACGATCGAGACCGTCCTCGAGCAATCCGACGCGGCGGCCGTCGCCAGCCGGTTTCAGGAGTGTCAATCCTACTTCTTCATCGGCCGCGGGCTCGGCTACCCGGTGGCGCTCGAAGGGGCGCTGAAGTTCAAAGAGATCACTTACGAACACGCGGAAGGGTTCGCATCGGGAGAACTCAAGCACGGCCCGCTCGCGCTCGTTACGCCCGAGACGCCGGTCTTTGCGATCTTTACCGGTCAGGAGGACGAGAAGACGCTGAAAAACGCCGAGGAGGCACAGACTCGCGGTGCGCCGGTGGTTGCGGTCTGTCCCGACGACCACCGCGCGGTCGATATCGCGGACGCCCACCTGAAAATTCCGGAAACAGACGCCGATATCTCGGGGCTGCTCGCGAACGTCCAGTTGCAGCTGGTGTCCTACCACGCGGCCGACCTCCTCGATCGGCCGATCGACAAACCGCGAAACCTCGCGAAAAGCGTCACCGTCGAGTAAGCCGTTCGGGCGTCGCTGCCGAAGCTAGCGCTTCGAACTGTTGGTCGATTCGAGTACGAGTCGTCGATGCCGCAGGACCGGAGACCACCCCCGTAGTCTCGAGTCCACACGACGTCGAGGTGCGTGACTCGCACTCGAATACGTCGGAATCCGGAGGGAACGGTACTCCAACAACAACGTGATACCGATCGACACCCTCCACTTTGTCTAGGTGTTCTTCAACACATAAATACTACACCTGATAGCTACGGGTCCGACTGATGCGGTTCGAAAGTCGTGGTTTCGAACGGACTCGACGACGTTACCGATCGCGGTCGACGGTTTCGCCGGGGCGGGTGGTGGCACCGGTCGAGAGGGTGACGCCGGGGG
>NZ_HG315686.1:454228-514682 GCF_000455365.1 Halopiger djelfimassiliensis | reverse complement strand
CCCCGCCGCAAGCACGATCGCTTTCATGTCGACGACAGACGATAATCAGGCGGATAATTATAGAGCGATTACTCCCGTTCCGTCGTCGATCGACCGCTCGGTCGATCGGCCCGTCATGACCGCTCGAGCACCCCGGGGCGTGACGCCTGTTGCGGCCCGCCCGGCGAATGTAACCATTGGTTACCGTCGATAAATGTATCGTTACGGCGGAAAGAGCGCGTTACGCTCCGGATATCCGAACGGTCTCCCGCGGCCGATCACCCCGGCTGAAATGCGAGACTAATTCCCGAGACGCGAATTATGCGGTCTATAGTAAATACCGTTCTGTCGCTACGAGTGTGTGATGTCGACAGAATCACCCGATGCGAAGTGGACGCCGATGACGTCCGGACAGCAAACGAGCGCTCCCCGATGTGTCAACTGCGGTAACCAGGTCACCCGGCAGTTCGCCCGCGTTTTCGGCGACAACCGCGACGTCGTCCACGCCTGTCCCGAGTGTGCGACGTACCGGGAGATGAAGACGTCCGATTTCATTCCGAAGGAAGCCAGATAACGCTTTTCGCGGTCCGTGCGTACTCGCACCGCTCACGGACGGTCGCTCCTCGAGTCGGCTCCCAGTCTCGACCGGGTCCCGCTTACTCGCGTGTGACAGCGGCCACGAGCGCGGTCGCCTCGTCGAACAGGCGATCGGTGTCGGGCTCGGTCCGTGCCTCGGCAGTAACGCGGACGAGCGGTTCCGTTCCGCTCGCACGGACGAGGAACCAGCCGTCGTCGGTCTCGACGCGGACGCCGTCTCGAGTGTCGACATCGGCGTACCGATCGGCGACGCGGCGACGGATCCCGTCCATCGCGGCCGTTTTGTCCGTCACGTCGACCGACGTTCGGCGAATCGGATAGCGGGGGATCGAGCCGACGAGTTCGGAGAGCGGGCCGCGGTTCGAGACTAGTTCGACGAGCTTGGCGGCGGCAAGCGGGCCGTCCGGACAGCGGGTTTCCGCCGGCCAGATCCAGGCCCCGCTTGGCTCGCCGCCGAAGACGACGTCCGGCTCCGTGGTCCGTTCGGCCACGAAGACGTCACCGACGCGGGTCCGCGTCACTGACGCACCGAGGGGAGAGAGTGCGTCGTCGACGGCGAGGCTCGTATCGACCGGGACGGCAATCCTGTCTCCCTCGTCCGCCGCCGCTCGAGCGAACAGGGCAAGCAGCGAATCCTTCGGGACGAACGTTCCGGTTTCGTCGACGGCAAGCATTCGGTCCGCGTCGCCGTCGTGGGCGACGCCGAGGAGCGCGTCCGTTCGCGAGACGAACGTCGCGAGCGCCTCGAGCGTCTCCCGGGTCGGCTCGCTCGGCCGGCCGGGGAACGACCCGTCGCGGTTGCCGTGTAGCGTCCGGACCGAACAGCCGAGATCGTCGAGAACCGAGGCCGTGAGTCCGCCGGTCCCGTTCCCGATGTCGACGACGACGCTCGGCGTTCCGTCGGGATCGACGGCGTCGATGATCCGTTCGGCGTGGGCGTCCCGGACGTCGCCACAGCGCTGACGGTCGCCGAGGTCGTCCCACGGCGCGAGTTTGTAATCGTCTTCGCGCACGCGGCGTGCGATCGCCTCCCGCTTTTCCGGGCCGAACGCCTTTCCGGAGGGTGTCCGGAGTTTGAGTCCGTTGTCGGATGGTGGGTTGTGCGAGGCCGTGACGACGATCCCTGCATCGGCGTCGAGGTAATCGACCGCCCGGGCGAGCGTCGGCGTCGTCTCGATGCCGACCTCGTGGACATCCGCGCCACACTCACACAGCCCCGCGGCGACGGCGTCGACGAGCATCCGCCCGCTCTCGCGGACGTCACGCCCGAGAACGACGCGCTCGTTTCCCTCCGAGGCGACTGCGCGGCCGACGGCGAGGGCCAGTTCGGCAGTCACCGCGTCGCCGACGGGGCCACGAATACCGCTGGTCCCGAACATACCGGCCGTTGGCCTGCTGCCTGCCTTACTATGTACCGGTTAAACCGGTCGTGCAGAACGACCGACGGAGCTGTCCCGTCTCTCGAGACGCGACGGCCGCCCGCGAAGGCGATAGAGCCACTGCGAGTCACTGCACACCCAGATCGCACGACGGCTGTGCGATCGGTGTGTAAACCGTTGCAGTTGTTACTATAGAACGGACGTGCACGCCGTCGGTCCTGGCGTTCGGTTGCGTTAGTACCTCCCTATCTTTCTGAACTGTCGAAACCGTATATACGTGACTCGAGGTACGCACTGGTACGGCCGAGACTCCTATGAGTGCAACCGACCACGACTCCGACGCCGACGGTGACGATCGTGCAGTTTCAGTCTCCGACCTCCCGCCGAGTGCGAAACTCGTCTACAAGGTCCTCGAGTACGAGGGATCGCTGACTCAGGACGAAATCGCGGCCGAATCGCGGCTGTGTCCCCGGACCGTCCGCTACGCGCTCGGGAAACTCGAGACACAAGGGCTGGTCGCCAGTCGGGTCTGTCTCGACGACGCCCGCCAGTCGAAGTACTGGATCGCCGACTGAACGGCCCCTACCGGAGCTTCCGGTACCGATCGATCGCCATCTCGAGTCCGAACGCTCCCGAGGTGATGACGTAGTTCGTCTCGAGTCGGGGGTTGAACTTCGCCTTGTAGCGGTTGATACTGGGGACGCCGGCACCGACGAGATCGTACCGATCGAGGCCGCTCCGCAGCCCGTCTCGCATGACGTGCCAGTCGAGGAGATCGTTGACCGCGAGGTCGATATCGGTATCGGGTTTGACGCCGCCTTGCCAGCGGTACCTGGTCGTCTCGGATTCGACGACGAGGATCCCGCCGGCGAACGCGCCGTCGACCCGACAGACGTAGGGGCGGATCGACCCGTCAGGGAGTTCCTCGTATACCCCGCGTGCGAACGAGGGACTCAACTGGAACGATCGACCCTGATTCTCGTAGCGTTGTGCCACCTGATCGACGATTCGTTCGACATCGTCGATGTCGCCTTCCTCGATGACGTAGGCGTCCGCGTCAGCGTTCCGGACGTTGCTGCGGGCGTCGCTGCTGAACCGATCGAGTAGCTCCGACTCCGAACAGTCTAGGTCGACGACGTAGGTGTACTCCGGTTCGACGGTGTACTCGTTCCAGACGAACGGCCGGACGTCATCGAACTCGGCCGCGATGATCCGGCTGTACAGCGGTGAGATCTCCGCCTCGATCCACTCGAGGCAGTTCTCGAGGAACGCCTTGATGCGCCGGTCGGCCTTGCGCTGTTTGAGTTTGTCGACGTTCAACAGCGCCGGCCCGAGGTAACACGACCACGACTTCGGGGCCGGGGAGAAGACGCCGGTGATGGGACCTTTGGTGTACTCGAAGACGGGGAAGACCCCGACCGGTTCTTGCCCCTTGAAGCCGGCCAGCAGGTACGGTTTCGTCTCCGTATCCGTGGCCTGCAGCCGGATGGCTTCGGCCCGAAAGAACGGGTTCGACCCGTCGGAGCGTTCGACGTACCGGTTCCACTCGTCCGCGTCGGTGTGTGGATCGAGAACGGACACCTCGACGCTCATAGGTACCCCAGATCGGAGAGTCGCTCCTCGACGACCCGATCGTCGGTGGCCGCGATCGGCTCCGGCTCGTAGGCGGGATACTCCGCCTCCCGCCCGCCGTCGACGATCGGCAAGGGCGTCCCGTCCATGGCGGCGTCGACGGGCACGTCGAACAGCGAACAGATCGTCGGCGCGACGTCGAAGATCGTTGCCCCCTCGAGCGCGGCGCTGTCGTCGATCCCAGCGCCGGCGGCCGCCACGATGCCGGTGCGTTTGTGGTTCCACGGCTCGAGGGGGTCGCCAAACTGCTCCGCGCCGAGGTCGGCGACGACCGCGGTGTCGAAGTCGGCGGGGACGGTCACGATGTCGGGAGCGTCGTCGACGTATGGTCCCTCGAAGAACGTCTCCCGTGGTTCGACGGCATCGAACATCGGTTCGCCGCCGGGTGTCCGAACGGCCGACAGGTCCGTGATGATGTCATCGCGTACGCGTTCGTACTCGGATTCGGGCACCTGCCCGTTCGGCTCGCGGCCCGCGAGGTTGATCCGAACGCCGAGTTCGCTCTTCGAGCGCATGTACGCCTTCGAGTTGTGGAAGTCGACCTGTTCGCTCGCCGCTCGGATCATATCGTTCGGAATCCGGCGGCCGATCGGCTCCGCGAGACCGACCCGATCGAGCGCCCCCGCGACCCGCTGGGTCGTGATCCCGAACGTCGCGGCGACGTTCATGGCTCTCTCGAGGACGCGTTCCTCGTGATCGCCGGCGTCCTCTCCCTCGAGCAGGTCGTTCTCCCAGGCTTTCGACCAGTCGGGCATCCCCTCGCCGCCGTTCTGTGTCCGTACGTACCCCTGTTCCCGGAGGAACTCGTTGATCCGGAACTCGGGGCCGGACACCCGTCCCATCCCGTGGTCGCTGACGACCAGTACGGTATCGGGATCGGTTTCCTCGATCGTTTCGGCGAGCTGTCGGTCAACTTCCCGGTAGACGGCTTCGATCGCCGCCTTGTCCCCGGGTCGTTCGTGGAACACCGAGTCGGTCTGTTGGAACTGGAGGAACCCGAACCCGGGATCGATCCGCCGGCAGAGGTAACGAAACGCCTTCCCCCGGAGTTCGATGGTTCGTTCGTAGCCGTCGATCGACCGGTCCGGTTCCGGTCCGCTCTGTGGATAGATCCGGTAGTCGCCACAGGCGAGTTTCACGTCCTCGAGGATCCCTTCGGGATGGCAGACCGGGTCTTCCGGGGCGGTCATCCCGGGGAGCAACGCGCCGTCGAACTCCCGTGAGGGATGGGTGACGGGAACGTTGACGACGACGCTCGAGACCCCGTGCTCGCTCAACAGCTCCCAGACGGGTCGTTCCCGGACGTGGGTCGAGTTGACGACGTCCCAATCGTAGCCGTCGAACGACAGGAAGTCGTAGACGCCGTGTTTGCCGGGGTTTTTCCCGGTGTACAGCGACGGCCACGCGCTCGCCGTCCACGGCGGGATCTGGGACTCGAGCGGGCCGCTCGTTCCGGTTTCGAACAGCCGCTCCAGCGTCGGGGTCGCTCCCGATTCGAACAGGGGTTCGAGCACCGGTCGACAGGCGGCATCGAGTCCGACAACGAGGAGACGCAGCCCGTCTTCGTCGGTCGAATCGTCCATACGAAACGGGAGGATCCGTCTGCGCTTTGTTATGCGAGCGCTTGGCCCGTGTAAGCCGGCTCTTCAGTCGTCGCTCGCGATTCGGCCATTGAACGATGGGGCCGTGTAAGCTCCGCCTGCCCCGATCGCGACCGTCGTATCGGCTCTATCACTAAGGTCCGGTTCGGTAAAGCCACGACGGGATGATCGTCTCGATGACCAGCAGCCCTCGTTCGACTCCGGACGGATGATACGAAACGCCCCGTCGCTGTTCGATGCGCCGAAGCCGCCGTCGGCCGGCGAGTCGACCGGCATCAAGCCGTTTCTCGAGGGTCACGCTCGGGCGGTCACCGTCTACGGGTCGGGGAAGGTGGCGCTTCGCGACGGTCTCTCGGGTCTCGTCGAACCCGGCCAGAACGTCCTCGTTCCCGCGTACCTCCCGGATGCCGTCGTCGAGCCGCTTTCCGAACTCGGCCTCGAGTCGCGCTATTACGCCGTCGAACCCACCCTCGCTCCTGATTTCGTCGATCTAGAGCGCCGGATCGACGACGACTCCGTCGCCGTCGTCTCGGTCGATTACTTCGGCTTTCCCCAGCCCGGGCTCGAGGAGCTGTCCGCTATCGCCGCCGATTACGACTGCTATCACGTCGACGACAACGCCCACGCGCCGCTCAGCGTCGACGGCGAGACGTTGCTCGGGACCCGCGGCCACCTCGGAGTAACGAGCCTCTGGAAGCTCCTGCCGATCCCCAACGGAGCGCTGCTCTATCTGAACGCCGAGGGCGCGATCGACGCGTACGATCCGTCGCCGCTGGCCGGCGTTCGCGATCGGATCGACGCGGCGGACTGTCGGTTCGTTCTCGCGGCCGCCGCCCGGAAACTGTTCGACACCGACGGCACGCTCTGGCGGGCGCTCGAGTCGGTCGTCGCCGACGAGGGGTCGTCGCCCGCGGTCGGCGGGCCGGCCGAACGGTACGAGGACGGCAAAACGCGGATGTCGAAGCTCGCAGCGACCGTCGTCGAGAACGCCGATCCGGCGGCGGTCCGAACCCGGAGACGGGAGAACTACCGGACGTGGCGACGACTGCTCGCCCCGCGGGACGACCTCGAGATCGTCTTCGAGTCGCTTCCGCCCGGGATCTGTCCGCAAACGTTCCCGGTCCGGGCCGAGCGGCCGACGGCGTTTCTCGAGGAACTGGACGACTGCGGTGTCGGCGCACACACTTGGCCGCGGCTCTCCCGAGCAGTCGTCGACGACTCGGCCTACGAAACCGCGACGCGGCTCTCCCGGGAGATCGTTACGCTTCCGGTCCACCAACACGTCACCCCGTCGGCGATCGAGGCGGTCGGCGACCGTCTTTCCCGGTAAGGGTCAGTCGTCAGCCGCCATCGCGGACAGCTTCGAACGGACGTCGTCGTCGATCGCGTAGGTACGCTCGCCCCGCCGGTCGAGGACCGATTCGGTTCGCAACTCCGAGAGCAGACTCTGGACCGCGACCGTCGAGCGCCCGACGCGGCTCGCGATCCGCTCGGTCTCGAGCGGGCCAGAGCGGGCGAGGACGGCGAGGACGCGGGCTGCCGTCTCCACCGAACACTGCGACTGTTCGCTCGCGCACTCGAGTCGTTCGCCGATCCATGTCGGCTCGAGGAGATCGACGAGGTCCCTGTCGTCGTCTACGTTAGCGATGCGGATGTTCGAGGGGGCGTCCGGCTCGACGGTCGCGTACCCGAACTCGAACCCGGTCCCGCCGGCCTGAACGATCGATTCGTCGTCGGTCTCGGACGGGGTTTCGCCCTCGTCTTCGGCGTCGCCCTCCGTTTCGAGCGTCTGGACGCGTTCCCGCAGTCGTTTGGCCTCCTCGCGGAGCCGGTTTACCGTCTCCGTCCGTGACTCGAGTTCCGCCTCGAGATCCTCGATGCGATCGGCTCGGTCCGCGAGTTCGGTTTCGAGCGCGTCGATGCGATCGTCGCGGTCGGCGAGTTCGGCCTCGAGTTCGTCGCGTTCGGTCTCGAGTTCGACGACCTCCTCGTGGAGCCGTCGCAGTTCCTCGTCGTTGCCACCCAGTTGCGTCTGGACCGTCCCCGGGTTGCTCAGGGCATCGGCCATCTGTTTGGCCGCGTTCGAGACGTCGCGGGCGGACTCGAGTTCGTCCTCCAGGGTTTCGATGCGGGTCTCTTTCTTCTCGAGTTCGGCCTCGAGTTGGTGGATCCGGTCCTGTTTGCGCTCCTTTCGCTCGGAGATCTCCTGCAGGTCCCCGACCAACGCGTCGGAGACGGACTTGAGTTCGGGCCGTTCGAAGTCGTCGAGGCCCGGGGTTGCACCGGCGTCGAACGTTCGCTTCCGGCGGAACTGGACCTTGCGGACGTCGACTTCGGTCCAGTCGGTCTGGACGAACGCCTGCCCGTCGTCGAGATCCGAGACGAGTTCCGCGTACTCGGTGTCGATGATCCGGCCGACGACCTTGGTGTCGTTATCCCAGGTGAGCCGGTGCCAGACGAGCCAGTTCGCCTGCGTGATGAAGTCCTTCTTGACGTCGGCCGGGCGCTGGCTGATGCCGAGAATGCCCAGCCCGTGTTTCCGACCGCGTTTGCTGATCTTGATCAGGAGGTTGCCCGTCTCGCCGACGCCGCCGCCCTCGGGGATGTACTCGTGGACCTCCTCGACGACCAGCAGAAAGGGCTTTTTCAGTTTCTTCTCCTTGACGAACAGTTGACGTGCGATCTTCCGGAGGAGTTCGTCCGCGACGTCCTCGTCGAGATACCCCGATACGTCGAGGATCACCGGCACGTTCTCCTCGAGCGCGAGCGACGCCATCTGTTCGGCGTGTTCGGGCCCGATCTGGATGTCACACTCCTCGTCGGCCCCGGCGTGGAGCATCTCGTACTCCTCTTTCAGGCCGTAGTACTCGCCGTCCGTGTCGACGATGAGTAGCGGAAAGCCGGCCTCGAGCAGTTCCTCGGCGATGACCGACGCGGTGTTTGACTTCCCGGAACCGCTCTTGCCCGTGACGAATCCGCGTCCTGTCAGCAGTTCGACGACGGGGAGATGCAGCTCCGACCCGTCGTCTGTCTCGCCGACGAGGATTTCCCGTTGTTCGCTCACCGGTGCCCCACCCCGACTACGCGCGACGCGTTCATGCTATCACAACACTTCGAACCAGGTACCTTGAAGATTGGCCTCATCGCCGCGGTTCCGAGAACCGGGACGCGGTCGGGAAGCGCTCGCGGCCCGATAATGCGGCTTGTGAACATCCCCGGGAAAGTATTATATCGTTGCCACGGAATGTTGTCGATGTCTCCCGACCGATGATTCCGACCACGCACTCGACTCGCTTCGACGGCGCTACTCGCGCCGGGAAGTGGGTCCTCGAGTCCGCCCCCGTGTATCTGACCCACGGGTATAGGCTCGAGTACGGAACGCGTGGACGGAATCCGGGCCCGCTGTCGGGGCTCGTCCCGGTCGGTGTCGGTTCCGTCCGTGCCGCGTAATCACGCTCCCGGCCGGACGGCCGACTGGACTGGTTTTCGGGATTCCTCCCTCGTTGGTAACCGGTCAGCAGGTCCGTTCGGCGCCGGGACACGGTCCCCCGTAGTGTACTGGTCAACACGCGGGCTCCGCCCGAGCGTCGAGTTCGAGTCTCGACGGGGGTGTATGCAGCGCCACTGTGATTCAGTCGTCGCAACGCTCACCGTGCGCGTCCCGCTCGGTGCGACCGGCAGCCTCGCGGACGGCGCGGTTCGGGTCGTCGAACGAATCGAGGCCGTCGACGCGATCGCCGACGCCGATGTCCGGCAGGTCTCGCCCGGACTCAACGATACGACCGTCGACCTCCGCGTCCGCGTCGCCCTCGAGATCCCCGCAGACGACGAGAGCCTCGCCGCGCTCGCGAGCCGGGAACTCGAGGCCGGCGTCGGCGTCGAAGCGGTCGAGGACGTCGAACGCGTCGAAGCGGTCGAACCCGACGCGCCGCCGATCGCCGAGGTCGGCTAATCCTCGGTTTCGGATTCGCGCTCGATCGTTTTCTCTCGCACCGTCATCCCCTTGCGCCCGAGGTGCTGGAGCTGTCGGCGGGCGAAGTCCTCCTCGCGGGTGCCACGCGTCGCGAGCACGTACACGAGCGCGCCGCCCGCGGGCCGCATCGTTCGGCCGGCCCGCTGGGTTCCCTGCCGGCGCGAACCGCCGAGTCCCGAAGCGATGATGGCGAGGTCGGCCGTCGGGAGGTCGATCCCCTCGTCGCCGACCCGCGAGACGACCAACAGATCGCGCTCGTTCCGCCGGAACTCCTCGAGCAGCCGCCGGCGTTCGTGATGCGGGGTCTCGCCGCTGAGGAAGGGGACGTCGAGGGCGGCCGCGAGGTCCCGTCCCTGCTCGAGGTAATCGACGAACACGAGCGCCTTCGAATCGGGGTGTGCGGACAGCAGGTATCGAACCTCGTCGATCTTGCCCCGATTCTTCGCGGCGATACGGTACTTCTCCCGGCCCTCCGCCGACGCGTAGGCGTTTGGCTGTTCGTCGTCGCCCCACGGGACATAGCGGATCTCGAGTTCGGGCTCGGCGACGAAGCCGGACTCGAACAGCGCCTGCCAATCGGTGCCGATCGGCGGGCCGACGAGCGTGAAGATCTCCGTCTGGCGATCGTCCTCGCGGATGGGGCTGGCGCTGAGTCCCAGCCGATGTCGGGACTGCAGGTGCGTGCTCCGCCGGTAGACGTCCGAGGGGACGTGCTGGCACTCGTCGAAGATCACCAGCCCCCACTCGCGGTCGTCGAACAGCGACCGGTGGCGGTCCATGCCGGCGATCTGGTAGGTGGCGATCGTGACCGGCCGAACGTTCTTCTGTCCGCCGTGGTACTGTCCGATCTGGTGGGGCTCGAGCGACGTGTACTCGGCGATCGCGTCGGCCCACTGACGGGCGAGGTCTCGGCTCGGAACCAACACCAGAGTTTCGCCCTCGACGTGGGCCATCGCGCCCATCGCGGCGACGGTTTTGCCGCTGCCCGGTGGGCCGACGAAGACGCCTTCGCCGGCCTCGGCGAACCGGTCGACCCAGGTCCGCTGGTAGTCCCGAAGTCGGAGCTGAAGGTCGATCGAAAGCGCCTCGCCGGATTCTAGGTCCCGGTGATCCTGCACGGGATAGCCGGCTTCGTAGAGGATGCGCTTGATCGCGGCCGCCGCCCCCTCACGGACCCAGTCTTCGGTCTCGGAGATTGGAGCGTGGACGTGTTCCTCGTCGAGTTTCTGGCGGGCTACGTTCCCCATGATCTCGGGGCGTTTGGCCTCGAGGACCGTGTAGCCGTCCTCGTGTGTCACCAGTCTGAACTGGTGGGCGCGATCCCACTGGCTTTCGACCCAGTCTTCCAGTTGCTCCGAGCGCTGGCCGAGCGCCTGACGCATCGTCCGTGCCAGCCCCTCGAAGGAGTCGTGTGGTGCCTGCCAGACGTCCTCGGGTCGGACGACGTAGCGATAGCCCTGCTCGCCGTTTGCGTCCTCGAGGTGGGCGAACTGTGCGAGTTGCGCGCGCGTGAACTGGTCGGGCCGGTCGACGACGATCTCCCGGCGTTTCGGAAAGACGACGACCCGTTCGCGGTCGGTCAGATCCTCGAGTTCGCTCGGATACCAGACGACGGGGTCGGTCGACACCGACAGCCGCTCGAGGTCGCCCCCGTCCGCGAGGGACTCGAGGCGATCGCTGGCCGCCTCGTGGGGGATCTCGAGCGCCCGGGCGACCGCCGCCGCCGTGAGCACCGGCCGTCCCGCCTGCTGGCTGGCCTCGTGGAAGTCGGCGATCGTAAACGCCTCGGCGTCCGCGCCGGTACCGTCGCGGTCGTCGGTCGACGGCGTCGACTCGCTTCGCTGCTCCTCGGAGGGCATCGAAGAACGTTCGTCGGTCACTGCCAACCCGTAGCGGCGGTGCGGATAAACCGATTTCGCTCGCGCACGCGCTGTGAACCAGTCGGCGACTGGAGGGGCTACGACGCACGGTTTCGATCGACGAAGGAGTGTGATGTTCGCCGACGGTTTCGAGCGATTCGACGCATTCGCCGCTCTTGACGACACGGGCTCCGAGAACGCCCGTTCAATAGTTTTCCTGTCGTGTCTGTTGTACCAACCGGATCGCAAGTCAAATTAAATTTCAGTTACTTCGAACTGGTAATCTACGGGGAGTTTAAGTCCTCCCCCGAACGTCTACGGCGTATGTCGACAGTGTCTCGCGATCGGCTCGAGACGGCGGACGGTCGCTCGGGGGCGTTACGCGAGCGATACGAGTCGCTGCTGTGGGGAACGATGGACAGACTGGGAATCACGGGCAGCGTTGAACGGAAGATCATGGCTGCGGTCGTGTTGCAGTTCTGTTCGACGCTGGTCGTGTTCGCACTGCCGCTTGCGTTTCTCGGTCCACGAACGGCGATCGAGGTCTTTCCGACCGGGCAGCTCGTCCTGACGGCGGTCGTGTTCGCCCTCGCAGTGATCGCGTTCGTCAACACGCTGTTGATCGCCAGACAGGACGTTATCGAGCCACTTCGGAAGCTTCGCGGCATCGCAGACGAGATCGCGAGCGGCCGTCTCGAGGATCGACCGGAGCCGGCCGCGCAGTCGGACGAGATCGGCGAGCTACACCAGTCGTTCGGCGCGATGTACGCCTCACTGACGACGGTCGCCGAGCAGGCAGACGCGCTCGCTCGAGAGGACTTCGAGGCCGACGTCCTCGAGGAGGACGTTCCCGGGGCGTTCGGTAGTTCCCTCGAACGGATGCAAACCGGCCTCCGAACCCGGATCGACGAACTCGAGGAGAGCCGCGAGCGAATCGAACGTCAGCGCGAGACGGTCGAGCGGCGAAACGAGGCTCTGGAGGCCGACGCCGAACGGTGTCGCGCGGTGTTACGACGGTGTGCCGACGGGGATTTCACCCACCGCGTGACGATCGAAAGCGACCACGAGGCGATGCAGGAGATCGCCGACGGGGTAAACGCCATGCTCGACGACATCGAGGGGATGCTCCACAGCGTCCAGGCCCTCGCGGACGAGGTCGACGAGGTCGGACGAGAAGTCTCGACGAGTGTCGAGGAGATCGAAACCGCAAGCGATTCCGTCAGTGAATCGGCCGAGGAGATCTCCCACATGACGGACGAGCAAAACGATCGGTTCGAGGGCGTCCGCGGTGAGATGAGCGCCCTTTCGGCGACGATCGAGGAGATCGCGTCGACCGCAGACGGCGTCGCGGACGTCTCCGACCGGGCCGCAACCCACGCTCGTTCGGGACGTGAGACCGCGCGCGAGGCCATCGACGAACTCGAGCGGATCGAGCGCCGGACGGAGGCGATCGTCGATCGGATCGAAGCGCTGGAGGGGGAACTGGGTGAAGTCGGCGATATCGTCGAGGTGATCGACGGGATTGCCGAGGAGACGAACTTGCTCGCGGTCAACGCCTCGATCGAGGCCGCTCGAGCGGGCGAAAGCGGCAAACGGTTCGCCGTCGTAGCAAACGAGATCCAGTCGCTGTCGGAGGAGACCGGTGAGGCGACCCGTGACGTCGACGAACTCGTGAGCAGCGTCCAGGCGTCGGCGCAGGACGCCGTCGAGGAGATCCGTCGCATGCAACGGGACGTCGCCGACGGGACGGAAACGATCGACGAGAGTCTCGCCGCCCTCGAGGGGATCGCGGACGACGTACAGGAAGCCAACGATGGCGTGCAATCGATCAACGACGCAACTGATGAGCAGGCACGGACGAGTCAACAGGTGGTGTCGATGGTCGACGACGCGACCGAACTGAGCGAGCGGACGCTGCGGGAGACAAGCAGCGTCGCGGCGGCCGCCGAAGAACAGACCGCGACGATATCGGAGCTGTCGACGGCTGTGGATTCGCTGTCGGACACCGCTGCGGAACTCAACGGACAGTTGGCCGAGTTCACCGTCACGAACTAGCTCGACGACGCCGTCCCAGCCCTGCAGGAACCGAGTCCAATCTATATGCGTCACGAAACCATATCGGCTCGTATGTTCCGTGCGATCCTTCCCGAGGGACAGATCGTCTGTGAGCGATACGACCACAGCGACGAAGGACTCGAGCTCTACAACGATGCCGACGACTTCATCGCGTTCGTTCCGTACACGAACCTCCATGCCCTCCTGAACGAGGAGGTCTACAGCGAGGACGAGCGGTCGATCATGTAGCCGGCGACTGGTCGATCGCCTCGAGCTGTTCGCGGTACCTGTTTCTGACCGTGACGACGGTCGTCTGTGCGGTGTCGGCGACTGCCCGCTGGGGGATCGTCTCGTCACAGAGGAGGCCGGCGGCGTAGATCGCTGCCGCGGCGAACCCCGTCGGGGATTTCCCCGAGTGGAGTCCCTGATCGGTCGTGCGGTCGATGATCTCGATCGCCTTGGTCTCGACGTCCTTGTCGACGTCGAGTTCCGAGCAAAACCGGGGGACGAACTGGCGCGGATTCGTCGGCTCCAAGTTGATATCGAGTTCGTCGGCGATGTAGCGGTACGTTCGGCCGATCTCGCGTTGATCGACCCGGGAGACGGAGGTCACTTCCTCGAGACTTCGGGGAATGCCCTCCTTACGACAGGCGGTGTACAACGCCGAGGTCGCGACGCCTTCGATCGATCGGCCGCGGATGAGGTCCTGCTCGAGGGCCTGTCGGTAGATGACGCTTGCGGTCTCCTTGACGGGTTTCGGGACGCCGAGGGCGCTGACCATTCGGTCGATCTCCGAGAGTGCGTACTTGAGGTTGCGTTCGCCCGCGTTCTTCGTTCTGATTCGCTCCTGCCAGACGCGGAGTCGATGGAGCTGTCCGTGTTTGTCGGCCGACATCGAGCGGCCGTTGGCGTCTTTGTTCCGCCAGTCGATCGTCGTGGTCAGTCCCCGGTCGTGCATCGACTGCGTAAGCGGTGCGCCGACGCGGGAGAGTTCGTCGTGTTCCTGTGCGTTGAACGCGCGCCATTCGGGACCGTAATCGATCGGGTCTTCGGTCAAAACGAGGCCGCATTCTTTGCACACTCGCTCGCCACGATCCGGATCGTGAACGATCGTATCGGTTTCGCAGTCTGGACACAGGCCGGCCTCCGCCTCCTGGGTTTCCCGTCTCGTATGATCGATAATGGACTGCGTCATCAGTAGTGGACGAAACCATGCCGGCACTGTAAGGGGTTTACATGGTTTCGAAAGAAACCCCCACTTACGACCACACGTCAGCGAAATACAACGGAAGAACGGCGGAAAACCGTACAAAGAAAGTCGGCACGAAGTCCCACCCGCCCGCTCGAGGCGGTTACCGGCCGTGCCGAGACCGTGTCCCATCGATCGTCGTCGGACGAAGCGATCAACCGAACCGCTTCGACCATCGTGCTCGACGTGAACACGACTCATGAACCGTCCGCATCGTTGCGCCCGTATTCGCGGTGTAAATACGGGATTCATCGGGTAAAATCCGCTTTCGACTGTAAACTGACGCTCGAATTTATGTCGATGGAGTCGAACGTTTCCTACCAGTGCCGTGTTGCCGACGCATCATCGAGACCCCGTCCCCGTATCGTCATCCCCGGCTCGTCCCGCACGTACGCCGTCGATATACGCGGGCAATCCGTCGATACTGAACGCCCCCGCTCGCTGTCGATCGCGTCTCCGGCGGCGTGACCGGGTTCCGGTACCCACCGGCTCGGGAAGTCGACCCGTACCCCTTTGCAGCCGGTGCGAAACGTGGCCGTGTTTAAGAGTGTCACTGTTGGTGTACAACTTGGTGTGTCAATCGTGATTACGAATCGCCGTTCGAGAGTACAGCGGTCGCTGTCGATCCGACAGCCCGGTGGCGATCTCGACCATCGGAGACGGCAGAATACAGCCCGCTCTGGCGGACCGGCAGTCGGAGGCTCGCGATAATGTCATCTATCGATACGTCACTCCCCGACGAAATCGCGTCGTCGGTCGGCGATTCCGATGCCGACGAGCAACTCTCGAAGGACGTCATTTTCGAACTTCTGAAGAACCGACGACGTCGAGAAGTCCTCACGTACTTGCTCGAGGCCGAAGAGACGGTCACCCTCGGCGAGCTCGCCGAACAGATCGCCGCCTGGGAAAACGATACGGACGTCAACGCGCTCAGTTCCGACCAGCGAAAGCGGGTCTACGTCGCCCTTTATCAGACGCATTTACCCAAGATGGACGACGCGGGGATCGTCGAGTACGATCAAGACCGCGGACTGATCTCGCTGTCGGACAACGCCGATCTATTGATGATGTATCTGGATACGGACACCCACCGTCAGGATCGATGGGACCGGTGGTACGCTGCGCTTAGCGTGGTCGGTGCCGTCCTCATCGCCGGGACCGTCCTCGGTGTTCCACCGCTTGCATCGGTGCCGACGCTTGCACTCGCCGGCGCGGTCGTCGGTTCGTTTTTCCTGCTTTCGATCGCACACGCCGTGACGAATTACCGGCGTGAACGCGACGTCGACGGCAAACTGTCCCGGATAGAGTGACGCACCACGCTCTCGTGATATGGTCGATCGGTTTCGCAGCCTGCGATTCCGACCCGTCCGATTCCGCTCGCCTCTCGAGTCACCACTGATCGTGCGGTCGGTGTTGGAATCGCTCGAACTCCCGGCGCGCTCGAGAAGGACTTTTACTCGCGTCGGACGTAGTTCCACATGGCTCCCGACGACCGTCTCACGTACCGGACAGTTCGCGTGCCAGCTTGCTGTTCGCGGCGCGGGGGCCATCCTTCCTTCCGCGGACTGGTCAGTCCCGGTCAGTCGCTCGGCCCGCTCGAGAATCGTCGCCGTGAGACGCCGTTTCCGACACCCGAACCTCCCGGTCGAGACTGTCGGAGACCTCGATCACTGGTTTCGCGCGTTGTACTGGATATCGACCGTCGCATCGCCGAGCAGCGTAAAGTCCGTGACGTCGCCATCGAACCAGTAGGCGTCGAGCCAGTCGTCGATAGCGCCCCGCACGGCCCGCCCTTCGATCACGTCGTCGTCGTTGATCGAGGCGTCACGGTAGTCGGCTGCGACGACGGTCCCGTCGACCGCGAACGAATAGGTGCTCGGTCCGTCGGCGTCGGTCCCGTCGATGACCAGCGCGTGCGGTAACAGCGAGTGCTCGCCGTACTCGGTCGTATCGATCCGTTCCCCGTCGAGGAACACGGCAGCCTCGCCGTCGGTAAACGTCACGTCGGTCAAAGCTCCCGAGAACCGATATGTCTGTGTCGAATCGGTGACGGAACTCTGGACGGTCGAGCCGGAGATCGTCGTGGCCTCGTGTTCGGGGGCCGCTTCCGAGTCGAGTTCGATCGTGCCGTCGACCGTGATCTCGTAACTCGTCGGCGCGCCCCGTCCTTCGACCTCGAGAACGTGGGGCAGTTCCGGGCCGTAGTCGGCGGGATCGACCACGTCGCCGTTGACGGTGACCGTTCCGGGGCCGTCGACGGTCAGTCGTTCGAGATCGCCGCTGAATCGGAAGGCGTCCTTCCAGTCGGCAACGACGCCGTGAACGACCCCGTCCTCGATCTCGTCCTCGTCGTCGATCGACGCGCCGTCAGCGGTTGCCTTCTCGGCCGCCCCGTCGACGGCGAACTCGTACCGCGTCACGTCCGACGCGTCGCCGTCGACGATGAGAACGTTCTCGAGAACGTCGTCGAAGTCGTCCGGATCGACCGCGACGCCGTTGACGCGGACGGCCGCGTCGCCCTCGACGCTGAGCCGTTCGATCTCGCCGTCGAAGCGCCAGGCGTCGAGGTAGTCGGCGACGACGCCGCTCGCGTTCGTTCCCTCGACCATCGCCGCGTCGTCGACCGTCGCGTCCTCGTCGGTGCTTGGCTCGACCGCGTCGCTGACGACGAACTCGTAGCTCGTCGTCCCGGACGTTCCGCGGCCATCGAAAACGACGACGTTGGGGAGTCGCTCGTCTTCGTCGCCGTCGTTGCCCTCGTCCGCGTCCGTTCCGTTACCGTCATCCCCCGGGGACGGATCGGCGCTTGTACTCCCCGTAGCGGCTTCTTCGGGGGTAGTCGGGACGCCCTCGGGAACGGACAGATCCGGCGAACTCGAGACGTTCGACCGGGAGAGGCCGCTTCCCTGAACGTTGCCGCGGATGCCGCCGCCGGTCATCCGGGCGGTACCGCTGCCACGGAGGACCATCGCGTGGGGATAAGGACCGCTCGCGAAATTCGAGTCCGCGATCGTGACGGGACCGCCGGGCCAGACCCAGACCGGACGGCCGGCGTCTTCGGTATACCCGCCCCACCCGGGGCCGTAGTCGGTCCCGTCGTTGTACGCGACGCAGTTGACGATTTCGTCGTCGCCGCCGGCGACGCGGTAGGTGCTGACGCCGTTGTTCTTTCCGTAGCAGTTCTCGAAGCGCACCGACCCGCCGTAGGCGGTGTTCGAACAGTAAAAGCCGTTGTTGGGCCACCCCTGAACGTTACAGTACCGAAACGTGACGTTGCAGGATGCATTTCGGTGATAGAAGACCGCACCGGGTCCGTGGACGAAGCTCTCGCCTTCCTTGGTCGAGCCGTCGCCGAGGTAGACGTTCTCGATCAGGACGTCACCGCTCGTGGCGGTGATCGAGATCATGAACGCGTCGCCGCGATGGAGTCCCTTGAACCCGATGTTCCGAATCACGGAGTTGCCACCTTCCACGAGCAGCAACACGCTGTTTCCGTTCGTGAGATCGATCAGTTTGTTCTCAAACGTCTCGCCGCGTCCGATCCTGAAAACCTGTCCGCGTGCCGTGACGACGTCGTAGTCGTCCGCTGCGGCGGCGGCCCCCGAAAGGGCCGCCGTCGCCGTCGTCGCCCCGGCCAGTTTCAAATACGATCGTCGGCGGAGTAATCCGTCATTACCGCCGCCCGGCGCCGTCTCGTCGACGGATTCGTCTTCGTCCAGTACCGAAGGTTCGCGTGCCATGCAACCGGGTAATTTGAGACTACCGCCATAAACTTTCTCCTCCAAAATACTTAAAATTTACGTATATTCATCCATATCTGACTATTCATTCACAGTACCATCGTATTTCCACCTAGAAATTAATCAATCAGATCATATTACCTTAGATACAGAACTAGCGGTATCGAACCCGTCGTTCGGAGTCGATACCTTGCGTAATGATACATTACTCCCCATCACCGGCCGTTCGGGGTGGCTTCGGTCCGTATCCTGCCGCGACTCGAGTCGGATCGGGAGCAGGGAAACCGGGGCTGGCGGTATCGGGTCGCTCGAGCAAAACGAACCTACCGACGGCGGAAAACAGCAGGGGGAGGGTCGCAGCGTCAGCGGGAATCGGGGAGGGTCGCAGCGTCAGCGGGAATCGGGGAGGGTCGCAGCGTCAGCGGGGACCGTGCCGGGACGGCAAGGAACGATCGCGACGTTAGTTCTCGCTGCCCGAGGCCGCTTCTTCGGGGCTTGTGGGGACGCCACTCGGAATGAACGCCTCGGGGTCGGTCCCGACGCTGTCGCCGAGTTGGACGGTCGAGCCGGCGTGTTCCTGAATACCGGCCTGCTCGTCGTAGTCGGTCTCCGTGACCACGACCTCCGTCGCGCTGCCGTTTGCACCGGCGTCGATCGCGACGTTCTGGCCGTTCATCTCGAGCTGGCAGTTGTCGACCTCGATCGTCCCGGGAGCCCAGGCCCAGATACCGCGGCCCTGATACCCCTCGTCGTCGATGTAGACGCTCGAGTTCGTCACCTTGCTGCCCTCGGTCGCCAGCCGGAAGTGAGAGACATAACAGTTGGCGGCAAACGAGCGGTCGATGTGGATCGTGCCGCCGCCGCCGGTTCCGGGCGCGGACGCGTAGATCGCGTTGTCCGCAAAGTTCTGGATGTTGACGTTGCGGAAGTCGATGTGGCCGGAATGGTCCGGGTTCACCCAGAACGCGGTCTGGCCGTGGCCCGAAGAACTTCCGTTGCGGCTGTCCGAGCCGTCGCCGAGGTAGACGTTCTCGACGGTGCTCGAGCCACCCGTGTCGTAGATTCCGAAGGTAGCGGAGCCGGTGCCGGAGGTGTTCTCGCCCTTGAAGCCGACGTTTCGGATCGTCCAATCCGAACCGCTGGCAGTGATGATGATGTCCTGCCCGGTCGTCATGTCGATGAGTTTGTTCTCGAACGTCTCACCGGAACTGATCTGGACGGTCTGATTCGCGGCTTCGATGACCTCGTAGTCGTCCTGTGCCGCTACCGTGCCGGCTGCACCGAGCGACGTCGCTGCAGCCGCGACCGCCGCGAACGAACGCACGTAGTTGCGGCGGGTTAATTCGGTATTACGGCCTGTAGTCGGAGATGAGTCCGTCTCGGACGTACGGGGGTTCTGCGCCATACACTTGCGTAACTCCGGCTTACACTCATAAACTTTTCCTTGGAAAAATGGATTAAATTTACGGAATATATTTCAAACACTACCGAACTAGTCACAATGTATGGTTGATCGCTTCCGAATTTACGATCTGGATTCGGATCGAAACGGGATGCGGAATCCGGTTTTTCCCGGTAAACGACTGATTACCGCACGGAGCGTTCGTGTTCCGGCCGATCGACGGTGGATGGGAACACTCGAGGTCGATCGAGCGGTTGCACGGACCGACTCGCGCCAGCGGGCTAAGCATCCGTTACTGGAGCGGCCGCTCGCTCGAGTCGTCACGCCCCGTCGCAGTGACGGCCACCGAATGGTCTCGCGTGCGCAGTGATCCAAGAGGAAATACCGATCGACGGTGAATGGGACGCGGCTCGTCGGCCGAAGGTTCCCGATCGGTCGACGGTCGACTCCGTGGGGCAGCGGTTGCGTTATCAGGCCGTCCCGTCGACGGCGTACAGTTCGAACTCGTCGTTCGAGACGACCTTGTCCGCAGTCGGCTGTCGTTCGAGGGCCTCGAGCGACGCGTCGCTGTAGTGGAGTTGCCGATAGACGTCGACCTCCCGGGTGACGTCGAACTCGGTGACCGCGAAGTAGTACTGGGATCCGTGGTACGCGCCGCTGTAGTTGCCCGCCTCGAACGCTTCGGGGTCGACTTCGCCGCTTGCGGTCCCCGCACTGGTCAGCGGTTGATCGCGCTCGAGTCCGTAGAGGCCGTGATCGTACCGGTACGGGTCGTATCCCAGCCCCGCGATCGGCCGGTCGTCGACCGCGTGGTCGAGTCCCGACTCGTAGCCGCTGTACATCTCGTCGGTTACGTGCTGGCTGGGGCTGTAGATCAGCGGCGACGCGTAGACGGTCAACAGCCCGAGTACAAGACAGGCCCCGAGAACAACGGCCGCGACCGCGTTCGCGCCGGGAGTCGTGATGACTCGCGAGAGACCGCCGATGGTATGGGCGAGGGCGATCCCGCCGAGGATCGTGACGACGACGTAGATGAACCCGATCTGGCGAAACGCCATGGTCGGCGTTCCGAGGAGGTAGACCAGCAGGATGCCCCCGAGCGGGACGAGGGCAAGCGCCAGGTAGGTGACGAACGACGACGTCTCCCGATCCGTTTCGGTCCAGCCGAGCCACATCACCAGTACGAAGAGTCCGACGACGGCCCCGATCAGCGCTGCCTCGAAGAACATCGTCACGAACAGTTCCCCGAGGCTCCCGCCGATTTCGGTAAGCGATGCTTCTCGCTGTCCGACCTCGGCACCGGCACCGACGTCCGCGGAAAGGATGCCCTCGACGAGACCGCTGATCGCGTTTCTGAACCGCTCGTTTGTCGCCGCCCAGAGGGCAAAGGCGGCTCCGAGCACGATCGTCGGGGTGTACATCGTCGAGTGTGCGACCATCGGATGGTCGTCGAACCGGCGGCGGGCGAGAAACTGAATGCCCGCGACGGTCCCGACCAGCACGACGACGTTGATCATCTGCTGGGGGTGGACCAGCAACAGCGTGATGCCGGTGAGATAGACGAGGACGCTAAACGGCGAGAGTCCGAACGGAAGCCGCTCGATCGTCGCCCGCCGCCGGAGGTACGCGACGAACGCGAAGAGGACGACCGGCACCAGAAACAGCGCGTTCGAGTTCGTGTGCACGCCCATGTGCGTCGCGACGTTGTTGATCGGCAACACCATCCATGAGACGATCGCCGCACAGCCGACCGCCAGTCCGTCGCCGGTGACCCCCCGGACGACCAGCGGGACGAACACCAGAAACGGGACGAACAGGGCGACGACGGTGAGCAACAGAGCGCGCTCGATCGGAATCCCGCCGACGAAATGGAAGACGGCGGCGATCGAGTGCACGCCGGGGTAAAACAGCTCGTGGGGCTGAAGCGCCCCGTTGACGATGTCTCGCGTCCACCCGAGATGTGTGAGCGCGTCGCCCATCCCGATAAACCGGTAGTTCCTGACGACGGGCAGACTCACGATCGCCGTCACCGTCGTCGCTCCGAGTCCGATCCCGATCGCCTGCTGGCGGCCGCGACACGCAAGCGTCGTGCCGACGGCGATCGCGAGCGCGAGGGCGAACCCGATCCAGACTACCGTCGGGGGGCCGGTGAATATCGATGCCTCGTACGAGGTCGCAGGATTTGCGCGTGCGACGAGGAGTCCAACCGCGACGGCGAAAAAGCCGATCGCGAACGTCACGTCGAGTGTCGTCCGTTTCATAGTATCCCGATATCGGCCGCAACCGGTTTCGTGTCGATACGCATGAGTCGGTGTAGTCGCCGACGAGAGCGCGGTTTGTTATACGGCTCCTATCGCTGACGGCCGAACGTCGCCGGTTCCACCCCTCGAGCGGCTCGAAATCGGTACGACCGTCGTACACCGAGGGAGCGACTGCGGCCGTCGATGGCAACCGACGCCGCCGAAGCTGGCCCGCGGGATGCCCTACGGCCTCGCCTGTACGCATCCCCTGTCGATCGCGGACAGTCGGCTACGGAGGGATTTCACGGGTTCCGATCGATCAACGGTTCCGATGGTTTTTGGCACGGTCCGTGGTCGGTCGGCCCGACGGCGATCCCGCCGCGAGCGATCGCCGACCGACCCTCTCAGGTATGTCATCGATCACAATCGACCGGATCACCGCCGACGGGACCACGCTCGAGTGTGCGGTGTCCCCGTCGCGTGACCTCGACCGATTCTTCACCGGCGAGCCGTTCCGAACCGACTACGATCGTTCCATCGAGTCCGTCCCCGACGGTCTCCTTGCGGTGCCGGTCCTCGCACAGGTCTGTCCCGTCGCGTGGGCGAACGGGGCCGACGTGTACGTCGAGGAAGTCGACGCGACCTTCGCCCGCGCGCTCGAGGACGTCGGCAGGTCGCTGTGTTCGCTACACGACTTCCTCGAGGGCGGGCGGTTGTACGCGTCCCGAACGATCGACCCCGAACGCGACGAACGCGGCGCGAGCGGGCTGCTGTTTACCGGCGGCGTCGATTCGACGTGTTCCTACGTCCGCCACCGCGAGGCGTCGCCGACGCTCGTGAGCATCCGGGGCTGGACGATCACGCCCGATCCGGCGGACGACGAGGACTGGGATCATCTTCGCCGACGCGTTTCGTCGTTCGCCGGCGAACGGGGCCTCGAGACTGCCTTTCTCGAGACAAACGCCCTCTCGGCGCTCGATCACGCGATGTTGCTCGCTCACTACAAGCGACACGTCGACGGTGCCTGGTACAGCTCCGTGGGTCACGGCCTCGGTCTGCTCGGGTTGTGCGCGCCGATGGCGTACGTTCGGGGAATCGACGACCTGTACGTCGCCGCGACCCACTGGGAGGGGATCGATCTCGAGTGGGGATCACGCCCCGATATCGACGAGCACGTCCGGTGGACCGGCACCCGGTGTCACCACGACGCCTACGAACTCACCCGACAGGAACGCCTCGACGTCATCGCCGAGTACGTCGAGCGCGAAGCGCCCACGCTCGAACTCCAGACCTGTAACGAACGGATGGACGGTAACTGCGGCGAGTGTGAGAAGTGTTACCGGACCGCCGTCGGGCTTCGGCTTTCGGGACTCGAGCCGACGGCCCACGGCTATCCGTTCTCGCCGTCGGCCTACCGGGAGATCCGCCGGTCCCTCGAGCGCGGCGAGTGGGTGCTGGGACAGGACGAGCGGTACATGTGGGCGGACATCCGCGATCGCGTCCGGGAGACGGAGCCGGACGGCCCCGAAGAGCGGGCGTTCTTCGAGTGGCTCGGGACGGTCGATCTCGACGAACTCGTCTCCGAGGCGGAGCCGCCGTTGACCCATCGACTCCTCCGTGCGGGCGCGAGAAACGCACCGAATCGCGTCTACAACGCCGCATACCCCGCCTGGAAAACGGTGAAGTCGGGACTGCAGCGGGGACGGTTCGGCCGGTAGCAGGGAAGCGGTTCGTCGACGGCTCGAGTCCGGAGACGTCGATCAGGATTCGCGTCGGTCGCCGCCGTCGTCTTCTTCGGGCCGGACCTCGATCGGACGCACGTCGCTGCTCTCGCTATCGTCGCCACCGACCGGAATCTTCGTTCGCAGATCGGCCGCAAACGACTGGACCTGATCGACGAGCGTCTGGACTTCCTCTTCGAACTGTTCGACGGAACGCTCGACGTAGTGGACCCGTCGGGCGGGAATCCGTCTCACGATGTCGTGTCCCTGTTCGTCCTCGTCGGTCTTGATGATCCAGTGGTCCTGAAAGTAGGCCACGTGCTCGTTCGGCACGGTCTTGCTGACGGTCTCGTCGTGAGGGTCCTCGTAGACGATCGTCGCCTCGCCGAGGTCCCGCTCGAGTTCGAGGTCTTCCTCGACCATACCGACGGTACCGTCGCCAATGAGGTAGTGCGTGTGCTTGCGCAGGAACGGTTCCGGACAAGCGGTTACTCCATGTACCCGAGACCCTTCAGCCGATCCTCGACGTCGGTGAAGTCCTCGTCGACCGTCTCGCCGTGATCCGTCGTCGAGACGTCGGTCCGTTCGACTTTCGTCTGAGAGGGCCGCGAATCGTCGTCGAACGCGTCGAAGAGGACCCGTCCGTCGACGTTCGCCGGTACCGGTTCGCCGATCCCGTGTAACAGCGTCGGTGCGATGTCGACGACGCGGGCACCCCGTAGCGTCGCGTCCGCCGCGATGGACGGCCCCTGACAGAGGACGATTCCCTCGCTGCGGTGGCTTGCCGCGTACGTGCCGGTATCGCCGACCGGTTCGTCGGTGATCGCGTTGCGCACCTCGTAGCCGTCACGGCCGTTGACGATCAGGTCCGGCGACCGATCGTCGGTGGGGAACAGTTCGGCACCGTCGTACACCTCGAGCAACTGCCTGCCCTGTTCGTCGGTGACCGACTCGAAAACGTCGACGAGTTCGGCTTTGAGGTCCGGAACGTCGCTCGGGGCGACGACGCCGCGTTCGAATCGTTCGGTATCGTTGATATAACAGTTTCCCGCGTCGTGGACGAACGCGACGGTATTGTCGTAATCGACGTCGTAGAGGGCGTGATCCCCGGGGATCTGTTCGGCCACCGAGTCGAGCAACGTTCGCGGGAGCGTCGACACGAGCAACTCCTCGGAGATGCCGACCCGCTCGAGCGCGTCGGTGATACGCTCGCGTGAGATCCCGAGGCTCGCGAGCGCGCCTCGTGTCCCCTCGTCGTCGCGTCTGACGAGGTATCCCTCCTGCTCGAGGATGTAGTTGACGTAGATCAGGTTCTCGAGGGGGCCGAACCCGTGATCGGAGACGACATAGAGGTCGGCGTCATGTGTCGCCGTGTACTCCATGACCTCGCCGAGAACGTCGTCGAGGGCCCGGTAGTGCGACAGGAGTCGATCCATATCCCAGATGAGGTGCTGGAACCGGTCCGGTGCGGTGTAGACGAAAAAGAACAGCCGCCAGTCCGCACCCGCCCGCTCCATCTGGAGTCGCATGAGTTCGCGGCGTTTCGCGAGCATCTCGTCGACGGCGACCTCGAAGTCGTCAAGACGGTCGGCGTAGTCGGGATAGTCGAGGCTGATCTCGTACTCCGGGATGCGATCGTCGATCTCGCGCCGCAGTTCCGGCGGCGACGTAAACGCTTGTTCGGTCGAGGGGGTCATCATCCCGGTCACCATCGTGCCGTCGATCTCGCGTGCCGGATAGGTCATCGGGACGTTGCCGGCGTGGGCCGGCGAAAGCTGGTCCCACAGCGCCGGCTGTTCGATATCGTGGCTCGTGTACATCTCGTGGGTGTACTCCGGCGAGAGATTCTGGAAGCCGTAGATTCCGTGTTTGTCCGGCCAGACCCCGGTCGCGATCGACGGCCACGCAAGCGGCGTCGTCGGCGGACAGGTACTCTCGAGCGTTCCGGCCGCACCGTTCTCACGCAGTCGGGCAAAGTGCGGGAGTTCTCCCGCATCGCTCCACTGTTCGATGAGTCGCCACGGGACACCGTCGAGTCCGAGTACGAACGCTCTCTCGGATGGAAGGGAAGATCCGCTCATGATCCAAAAGCCTGCTGTCGAGGAGGTAGCCGGACGATTGCTTTGTTATAGGGACTGTTCAGGGGCGGACCGGCGCGCCGTCGTCCCCGTTCGGTCGCGTTAACGCTCGGAAGCGCGGCGGCCGACGGTGTTCGGTGTCGTTACCGTCGCTTCGCGGGACCGTCCCGTCGTACCGGATGTCTCGACGGCAAACCACTCCGTCGACGGACCTGTGATCGCACCGACACGGCCGGGGCTTCCCGTCCGACGCGGCGGCTCCGGATCGTCCGTTTTCAGCGCCTATCGAGGCGTTCGCGCGGGTAAACGGGAGTCGACGGGGGAAAGGACCTGAATAACAAAACCGTCCACGCAACTCCACAGGAGTATGCAAGCACCGCGTGGTGGGATGTATGGGTAGCGTCGTGCTCTCGGTGGACGCCGAACTCGGCTGGGGATTTCACGACTTCGAGACGCCGCCGATCGAGCGAGTCGAATCCGGTCGTCGCGGGTGGCCGGTCCTGCTCGAACTCTGTTCGGAGTACGACGTGCCGGCGACCTGGGCCGTGGTCGGCCACCTCATGCTCGAGTCCTGTGACGGCGACCACGCCACGCACCCGGCACCGCCGGGATGGTTCGAACGCGAACGTGGCGAGTGGCGTCACCGGCCGGACCTGCGGTTCGGTCCGGACCTCGTCGACGCCTTGCTGTCGTCGGACGTCGACCACGAGTTCGCCAGCCACTCGTTTTCTCACGTCCTGTTCGGCCGGCCGGAGACGGACCGCCAACTCGCAACCGCCGAACTCGAGCGCAGCCTCGAGATCGCCTCTGACTGGGGTCAGACGGTCGATTCGTTCGTCTATCCGCGCAACGACGTCGGTCACCGGGACGTCCTCGTCGATTACGGAATCAGCGCGTACCGGGGCCGATCGCCGACGAGCGACGGCGTTCGCGGACTGTTCGATTCGGCGGTCCGCGATCGATCGATGCTGGTCGAGCCCGTCGTCGACGAGTACGGGCTGGTGAACGTTCCGGCATCGATGTTCCTCTTCGGGTTCGAAGGGCCGGCACGGACGGTCGCCGAGTCGATCTGGGAGGATCCGATGGTGGTTCAGGCCCGACGAGGAATCGACGAAGCGGCACGGACGGACGGACTCTTTCACATGTGGCTGCATCCGAACAACCTGACTCACGAGCGCGACGACCGTCGAATGCGTGCGATCCTCGCCTATCTCGACCGGCGTCGCGCCGAAACCGGGCTCACCGTCGAGACGATGGACGAGGTCGCACGACGGGTCGCGGCCGCCCGGGGCGTCGACGGCGGAACGGTCGCGGCCGCCAGCGGACCGGCGGGCAACGGCGACGACTGACCCGTCCGAACTGCTATTCTGAGGGTACAGACTGTACGACGCCGATAACAAAGCCCGCTGGCGGCCCGTCCCAGTGTAGATGATCTCGTCACCGCTCAGTCGGTGGACCGATTCGAGCGCCCTCTCGCTTGGGGTGCTGGGCGTCGGAAACATCGGCATGGTGCACCTGAAATCGGCACTCTCGATGCCCGGCGTCGACGTGCCCGCGGTCGCCGACGCGGCTCCGGAGAACCGACGCAGGGCCGACCGGGCCGGCGTGGCTCGAACGTACGACGACTACGCGACCCTCCTCGAGTCGGAGTCGCTGGACGCGGCGGTCGTCGCGCTTCCGCCCAGCCTGCACGCGGCGGCCGTCGAGCGGGCCGCCGACGCCGGGGTCGACGTCTTCGTCGAGAAACCGCTCGCCCGCTCGACCGACGAAGCCGACCGGTTGCTGGAGACCGCCGCCGCGGGCGGGATCGCCGTCGGCGTCGACCACACGCTGCGGTACCAGCCCGACATGGTTGGCGTCAAGACGGCCTACGACGAGGGCCGGGTCGGGCACGTGCCGTACGCCTCGATCACGCGCATCAACGACGGGCCGCTTGGTCGTCCGCCCGTCGAGGACGCGCCGCCGTCGTGGCCGCTCGATCCCGACGCGGCCGGCGGCGGCTCGCTCCTCGAGCTCGGCATCCACTGTTTCGACCTCCTCGAGTGGCTGTTCGGCGACCTCGAGGTTCGCGATGCGGCGATCGGGCGGACGCTCGAGCTCCCCGTCGAGGACGCGGCGACCGTCCTCCTGCGGGCACCCGAGACGGGAACGACGATCACGCTGCACTGTGGCTCCTACCAGTGGGAGCAACTCCCCGAGGTGAACACCCGCTTGCAACTGGAGGGGATCACCGGAACGATCAGTAACGAGGACCACCTCCCAGCGAACTTCTATGCGAGCGCGGCCCGGTCGGCGCTGTCGAACGTGGCGCGTCGGCTCACCGGCGGCGATCCGGACGTCTTCGGACCGACATTCTACCTGCAGGCCCACTACGATGCGCTGGCGGCCTTCTGTGACGCGATCCGTGAAGACGAGACGCCGCCGGTCGACGGCGAGGACGGCAGGCGCTGTCTCGAACTGGCGGAGACCGCCTACGAACTGGCGGACCGAGCCGACGGTGACGATGCCGACCTCGCGGTCCCCGAAGCGGAGGTGACGCGGTGACGATGCGCACCGTCGAAGCGACCACGGTTCCGGCGGCCGACCTCGATCGACGCGACGGCTGGGAACCCGACGTCGACGCGCGACTGGCAGCCCTCGAATCGCCGGTTCGTGACCTGCTTGCCCCTCGTCTCGAGTCGCTCGCGGCCGATCGGATCACGATCGTTCCCGACGTGCACTACCCGTTTCACCCATCGACCGGGATGGTGACCGATCCCGCGGTGACCGGAGCGGCCGTCGCCGTACTCGAGGAGCGGACGGATGCCGACGTCGCCGTCGCCGGCGCAAGCGACGAGTACATCGACCTCGAGCGGACCGCCGCCTACCTCGGCTACGACGACCTGCTCGATCGGTTCGACGCGACACTCGTCGATTGCGCGGCCGCCGACGCGATCAATACCGTCGTCGAAATCGGCGACGAGTCGCTCGCGGTTTCCGTTCCGACGCGGCTGCGAGAGGGTGCTGTCGTCGTCGTGCCGACGCTGCGCCCGACCGCCGATGGACCGATCGCGGGCGGGATGCGCACGCTCGCGAGGCTGGTCGACGGCCCCGACGAGTCACCGATCGGACCGGTCGCCGCGACGCGTGCCGTCGAGCCGACGGTCGCCGTTCTGGACGCCACGACGACCTACGGCGGCCGACCGTACGCGGCCGACACCCTGTTTGCGGGGCCGCCGGCCGCGGTCGACGCCGTCGGCACCGCGCTCCTCGAGCGATCGCCCGAGGACGACGACGCGCTCAGGGTCGCCCTTTCGGACGACGGGACGGCGGTCGCCGTCGAGGGCAGCGGAACCGACGCCGGGTTCGACCTCGCGGCCATGAGAGCGCGGCTGCCAGCCGGCGAGCTACCGCCGTCGGACGAAACGCACCCCGCCGTATCGGCCGCCTACCGACTCTACGCGGCGCTCGGCGGCGATGCCGTGCCGCCACAGCTCGAGGGTCGGCGATGACGGGGACACGAACCGCGGCCGTCACCGGGGCGACCGGGTTTCTCGGCACCCACCTCTGTCAACGGCTGCTCGAGGACGGCTGGGACGTACGCGGCCTCAGCCGCCCGACGTCGGATCGTGGTCCCCTCGAGGAGGAACCGATCGACTGGTACGTCGGCGACCTCTTCGACGGGGGGACGCTTCGATCGCTCGTCGACGGCACTGACGCCGTCTTCCACCTCGCGGGCGTCGGGCTCTGGAGCGCCGATCCGGGGACGGTCGAGCGGGTCAACCGCGACGGTACGGCGGCCCTGCTCGAGGCCTGTCGCGACCGCGACGCCGGCCGGCTGGTGTTTACGAGTACGGCGGGGACGCGACGCCCGACCGGCGGCGACGAGTTCGCCGACGAGACGGACGTCGCCGAGCCGATCGGGGCCTACCAGACCTCGAAGGCGGCGGCCGAGCGGCTCGTCGACCGCTACGCCGCGACGGACGGTGACGCGGTGACGGTCCACCCCACGTCGGTCTTCGGTCCCGGCGACGGGACGTTCACCGCTCAGCTGCTGGCGATGGCCCTCGAGCCGACGATGCCCGCACACCTCCCGGGCGGGTTGAGCATCGTCGGCGTCTCCGACGTCGTCGACGGGCTGATCGCGGCCTCCGAGGCGGGCGGTCGCGGCGAACACTACATCCTCGGCGGCGAGAACCTCACCTACGATCGCGCCGTTTCGCGGATCGCCGACGAAGTCGGCGGCTCCCCCGCTCGCATCCGGGTCCCGGCGACGGCGATCCGTGCCGCCGGCCCCGTGGCCGAGGCCGCCGGCTCCGTCGCCGGCGTCCACGTCTTCCCGTTCAACCGACGGATGGCCCGGCTCGCGACCGAGCGACTGTTCTACACGTCACGAAAGGCCCACGAGGAACTCGGCTACGAGTACGACCCCCTCGAGACGCACCTGCCGGCGGCGATGGAGTGGTACCGGCGGGCGTATCGGTAGCCCCGCGAAACGGGCCGTCGTTGGCTTCCCGATCCGATCAGACGGCCCGCTCGTAGACCTCGAGCAGCCGCGCTGCCGTGCGGTCGACGCTGACCTCGGCCGCGGCGTCCCGGCCGTTCGACCGGTCGCCGCGCTCGAGGACCGCCCGGAGCCCGTCGATCAGTTCCTCGTCGGTGGTTCCGACGCGGGACGGCTCGACGCCCGCGAGCCGTTCGCGAACGTCGCCGACGTCAACGGCGACGACGGGCAGGTTACAGGCCAGTGCCTCCTTGACCGAGTTAGGCGACCCCTCGCTGTGGGAGGTCAACAGGAGCGCGTCCGCGGCGTTCATGTAATCGGGGACCGCGTCGTGGTCGACGTCGTAGACGGTCCGGAGCCGAACCGGGCGATCGAGCAACCCGTTGACCGCGTTGACGACGCGTCGAGCGCGCGGGTAGTTCTTCACCTCCCGGTCCGGGTGGTAGGGAAAGAGCACGTGCAACGCGTCGTCGTCCCAGCCGACCCGCTCGCGAGCGCGGTCGCGCGGTTCCGGCCGAAACTTCTCGAGGTCGACGCCGTCGGGGATCACCGCACAGTCCCGGCCGATCGTCTCCCGCATCCGCTCGGACATGACGACGACTTCGTCACACAGCGGGACACACGCGCGGCTGATCGGCTCGACGGGACCGTACACGTCCGATCCCCACAGGGAAAGCACGACCGGCTTTCGCACCTGTGCCAGCGCCATCGGGCCAGTCAGTCCGTAGTGTGCATGGATCAGGTCGTATCCGTTGCCGGCCTCCCTGATGACTTCCGGGAAGTATCGGAGGTAGGCGGTCGGACTCCGGGAACTGGCCCCGTCGATCTCGCCCGCCACCGACAGCGTCGAAAACGAGACGCCGCGCCGCTCGAGCGCGCGCATCTGCTCGGTCATAAACGGCGCGTCGGCGTTCGTCGTCAGCGTGAGCACGTGCATCTCCGGCTGGGCGGACACACCGGCCGCCGACGCTTTGTTAGCCGGGTCCTTTGTCCAGTCCGGGGACCGCCGTCGCGGGCGACACCGACGCGGCGACCGCGCGACGTTCGTCTGTACGTGTACTATTACAAAGCCTCGCCGTCGGCTATTCCGACTCGATGCGGATTCTCGTCTTCGCTAACACCCCTGCGCACGTACACCTGTACCGACACGCCGTCGACCGGCTCGAGGACGCCGGTCACGACGTGCTCGTTTTGACCCGGGAGTACGCCTGTACGACGGACTTACTCGAGTTCTACGGTCTCCCCTTCGAACGGTACGGCTCCCACGGGACGACCGCGCCGTCGACCGGACAGTTCGCCCGCGAGCTGACCGAACAGTTCGGGCGGATCGCGACTGCGGCGGTCCGGTTTCGGCCGGACGTCGTCTTCGGTCGCGGCCCCTACGCCGCACTCGCGGGTACGCTCACGCACACGCCGGTCGTCCTCGTCCTCGACGACGAACCCGGCGACTTCAACCACGTCGTCTCTAGCCCCTTCGCTGACTGTATCCTCTCGCCGGCGGTCACCCGCCGTGACCTCGGCGACGCCCACTACGCCTTCGAGGGCTTCAAAGAGTGTGCGTACCTCCATCCCGACGTGTTCGAACCGGACGAGGCCGTCCGGGACTACCTCGCCGTCGACCCCGACGAGCCGTACGCGATCGTCCGGTTCAACGCCCTCGACGCACTTCACGACGCCGGACTCGAGGGGTTCACGCGGTCACAGCGTCGGGATCTGATCCGGCGGCTGAGCGATCGGGGGACGGTTTTCGTCTCCGACGAAGGCGACGAACTGGACTGCCGGGAACTCCCCGCTCGGCCGTACGATCTCCATCCCGCACTGATCCACGACGCGATGGCGGAGGCATCGCTCGTGGTCGCCGACACCGGAACGATGGTCACCGAGGCCGCGCTGCTTGGCACGCCCGCCCTACGGTACCGCGGGTCTGACGACCACGCGTACGGCGAGTTCCGCGAACTCGAGCGCGTCGGCCTCGCCGAACAGTACGACGAGTACGACGGGGTTTGCGACCGTGCGCTCGAACTCCTCGGCGACGACGGCGCGGCCGCCCGCTGGGAACGGCGACGGCAGGCGTACGTCGGTGAACTGGTGAACGTGACCGAACTCCTGGTCGATGTGGCCGAAGCGGGTGGGACGATCGATCGACTCAGTTCGTCGACGCGGCGTTCGTTACAGCCCCAGTCCCGGTCGCAGTAAGTGACGATTAGTCACGAAACACTTATCCACCATACCACAGAAGATCCGGTCACACAGTTCTATGAGTCTTTCTAGCCTGCTCTCCGGACTCCTCTCGGATTCGGACCAGACGACCGAGTCCCCCGTCGAAACGGGGGCGTCCGAATCCGACGCCGCCGCAACGACGGTGATCCACGAGTGCCGAAACTGTGGCACGAACGTTTCGGCCGAGACGACCCGCTGTCCCGCCTGTGACGGCGACGATATCGTCACCTACTCGATCGACTGAGTGCGGGTCCGAGTCCGCCGCTGCGACTGGTGTTGTCCCCGCTCCTGGTTCTGTTCCGCCGGCCGTTCGATCTCGGCCGGGGGCTGCTGACCGCTGTACTCGTATCTCGTGACCTCGAGGTGGTCGTTCTCGTCGGCGTCCATCGAGATCGCGATCCCGATCGAGACGAGTCCGAGCAGGACGGTGACAAACGATACGAGCGCGCCGGTGAACCCGTCGTTGCCGCGAGCGAGTCGGGCAAGCGAGGCGACGAAGCCGCCGGCTCCGCCGGCGAGTCCCGACGCGCCGGCCCCGTAGAAGACGACGGCCGGATGGAACCGTTCGACCACGTACTGGCGTTTGAGTCGCCAGCAGAAGCTCCGAAGCAACAGCATGGAGACGAACCGGACGAACGGAACGTATCGGATACTGCTCTCCTCGTCGCCGTAGACCGCGGACATCGCGACGTCGGCGACCCGGCAGTCGTTGACGTTGAGGTGGGTGAGCAGATGATTGAGGAAGCCGTACCTGTCGGTCAGCCGCTCGAAATCGAGTTCCTCGATGGCGTCGCGTGAGATCGCGGTGTATCCGTTCTGGGGATCGCCGATCGTCCAGTAGCCCGAAGCGAACTTCGAGAGGCCGGTGAGGATTGCGTTTCCGACGAGCCGGAACGTCGACATGCCGTCACGGTCGTCCGGGTGGAGGAGACGGTTCCCCTTCGCGTAGTCGGCGTCGCCGGCAGCGACGGGATCGATGATCCGATGGAGGATCGCGGGATCCATCTGTCCGTCGCCGTTCATCACGGCGACGACGTCGATATCGTCTTCGGTGGCGCGTTTGTAGCCGGTCTTGACCGCCGCCCCGTAGCCGCGGTTTTGCTCGTGGCGGATCGGAACGACCCGGCGGCCGTCACCGCCGTCGGCCACCGCCCGTTCCGGTTCAGCGGTGTCGTTGATGCGTGATGCAACTCGCTGGATCGACTCCCAACTCCCGTCCGGCGATGCGTCGTCGACGGCGTAGATCCGGTCGACGTACTCCGGAATCGATTCGATGACGCGATCGACGAACCCTTCCTCGTTGTACGCCGTGACGACGACTGCGATCGATTTACCTTTGTACATTCGTACTCGTTTCGGTCGAGTGACGCGGTACAGTCGACGATTCGTCGTGCTGATCGTCGGGATCGTCGCGACGGTCGGTCGACGATCCCGCGATCGGATCGGTTCCGCTGTCATGGTCGTCGGTCGTCGGCCCCGGCGGCCGACCGCGCTGAGTTCCCCCGAGCGTATACTCCCGGTGGTCGGTCCGCGAGAGATCGACCGCATCCCGGCCGTCGACGACGATCATCGGCTCGAGGTCGTGCCAGTCGATCCGCTCGAACGCGTCGTGTGGCGTTACGAGCACCGCCCCGTCGAACGAGCGCTCGCCGAGAGCATCGATCCCGACGGGACACGCGCCGTAGTCGGCCGGATCGACCAGCGGGTCGACGCCGGCGACGTCCGCGCCGCGGGCCTGGAGTTCGTCGATGACCTCGAGCGCCGGCGACGCCCGCGTTTCCTCGACGCCGGGACGATAGGTGAGCCCGAGCACGGCCACCGACGCGTCGGCGACGGCAACCCCGGTTGCCGACAGCTCCCGCTCGAGTCGGTCGACGACGACCGACGGCATCCCGTCGTTGACCCGCCGTGCGGTCCGGGTCAGTTCCAGCGGTTCCTCGACCCGGGACAGCAGGAAATGCGGGTAGTACGGAATACAGTGGCCGCCGACGCCCGGACCGGGGTCGTGAAGCTGGCACATCGGCAGGTCGTTGGCCGTCCCGATCGCCTCGCGGACCGAAATCCCGAGTTCGTCGGCGGTCCGGGCCAGTTCGTTGGCCAGCGCGATGTTGACGTCGCGGTAGATCCCCTCGAACACCTTCACTGCCTCCGCCGTGGTCGCGTCCGACACCTCGTGGACGTCGTTGCTCGAGAGTTCGTCGTAGACGACTGCGGCGGCCCGCGTACTCTCGTCGTCGATGCCGCCGACGACTTTCGGGTACTGGCCGCGGATGTCCCGCAGCGCGGTCCCCGAGGACGTCCGTTCCGGACAGAACGCGAGCCCGAACGCGTCGCTCTCGAGCCCGCTCTCGGCCGCCAGATGCGGCTCGAGGACGTCACGACAGGTTCCCGGCGGGAGGGTCGACTCGACGACGACCAGATCACCCGGCGAGAGGCCGGCCGCGACGTCGTCGATCACCGACTCGACCGTCGTCAGCCGCGGTTCGTCGTCCTCGTCGAGCAACGTCGGGACGATGACGACGTGGATCCTCGCTGTTTCGGCGGCCGCGGGGCCGCCCGTGGTCGCCGAGAGTCGACCGGCCGCGACCTGTTCGGCGACGAGTTCGTCGAGCCCCGGTTCGCCGACGACGTGGCTTTCGCCGGCGTCGACCGTCTCGACGACCGCGGGGTCGACATCGACGCCGATTACGTTGCCGGTCGTCTCGGCGTAGACCGCCGCCAGCGGAAGCCCCATCTTGCCGAGTCCGTAGACGGCGACGGGTATCGCTCCCCCAACCAGTCGCTCCCGCTGTCGGCTCTCGGGAACGCTCGCGTCGTAGAGTCCGACCGATTCGGCCGGATCGGACCCCGAATCCGTTCCCTCGTCCGGGTCGTCCGATCGGTCGGTCATCCCGCTCCCACCCCCTCGAGTTCCTGCTCCCGATCCGGGTCCCCGTCGGAGATCAACGCATCGATCGTCTGGACGGTCTCGAGGGCCGCGACGCCGTCCGCCGCGGTGACTTCGGGGTCGGTTCCGGACCGGACCGTCTCGACGAACGATTCGAGTTCGTGGCGGAGCGGTTCGCCGTTGTCGACTCGCGGCCGCTCGACGACCCGCTCGTGGCGGTACCGTCGCTGCCCATCGTCGACGAGATACTCGGGATAGGAATCGCGGTGGATCAACACGGACTGTTCGAGGTAGTCGACCTCGACGAGACACTCCCGGGCGGTCACCGTGAGCTTTCGGACTTTCTTCTGGGTTACCCTGCTCGCGGTCAGCGACGCGAGCACGTCGTCGTACTGTATCGTCGCGGTCGCGTACCGACCGTCTCCGGCACCCATCGCCGTGAGCGATGACGGGTGCTCGCCGAGTAACGCACCGATGACGTCGACGTCGTGGACCATCAGGTCGAAGACGACGTTCCCCGGGGCCGTTCGGTCGACCGGCGGGCCGAGTCGCTCCGCTTCGATCCCGATGACGTCGAGGTCCTCGATCAGATCGGCGACCGCCCGGACCGCCGGATTGAACCGCTCGATGTGGCCGACCTGCAAGACCGCGCCGGAATCCCGTGCCAGAGCCGCCAGCTCCCGGCCCTGCTCGACCGTCTCGGCGATCGGTTTCTCGACCAGAACGTCGACGCCGGCCTCGAGACACCGCGAGACGGTTTCGTAGTGGGCACACGTCGGGACGGCGACGGTAACGGCATCACAGCGCTTTCGCAACGTCTCGACGTCGACCGCCTCGGTGCCGTACTCGTCGGCGACCCGTCTCGCGACGGCGCGATCGCGGTCCGCGATCCCCACGAGGTCCGCATCCGGAAGCGCGCTGTAGACGCGCGCGTGGTTCTCACCCATCGACCCGGCCCCGATGACGCCGACCCGTACCGTCCGTGCCGCTGTGGAAGTTCGTTCCGTGGTCATGAAGACTCAGACTGCGAGAAGTGATCGTGAATCGCTTCGACGACGGCCTGCCGATCGTCCTCGGAGAGGGTCGGATGGACGGGCAGGGACAGCACCGCGTCGGCTGCCTGCTCCGATCGCGGCAGCGACGCCGCGGCGGTGCTGATCGTCTCGTAGGCCGGCTGGCGGTGGATCGGCGTGTCGTAGTAGATCGCCGTCTCGATGTTTCGGTCCGCAAGCGTCGCCTCGAGTCCGTCCCGGTCGTCGGTTCGGATCGTATACTGGTGGTAGACGTGCCGGTAGCCGTCCGGTTCCGTCGGCGTCTCGACGGGGACCGTCGCGAGCCGGTCGTCGTAGTAGGCCGCTGTTTCCCGCCGCGCGTCGTTGAGCTCCGGCAGCCGGTCGAGTTGCGCCCGACCGATCGCGGCGGCGAGACTCGTCATCCGATAGTTGTGTCCCAGTTCGACGTGGTCGTACCCGCCCGCGTCGTCGGCTCCCCTGCCGTGGTTGACGTATCGTTCGACGGCGGCGGCCACGTCGTCGCGGTCGGTGGTGACCATCCCCCCTTCGCCGGTCGTCATGTTCTTCGTCGGATAAAACGAGAAGCAGGCGGCGTCGCCGAACCCGCCGACGCGGATCCGGTCGATCATCGCTCCGTGTGCCTGACAGGCGTCCTCGAGCACGAACAGGTCGTGTTCGGCCGCGATCTCACAGAGGGCCGGCATCGGCGCGGGCAACCCGTAGAGGTGAACCGGCAAGAGACCGACGATGTCGTCGCGGTCCGTCACGACCCGTTCGACGGCGTCGGGGTCCAGCGTATAGGTATCGGGATCGATGTCGGCGAAGACGGGCGTCCCGCCAGCGAGACGGATCGCGTTCGCGCTCGCGATAAACGAGAACGGCGACGTGAGTACTGCATCCCCCTCCTCGACGCCAAGGGCCTCGAGCGCGGCGTGTAACGCCGTCGTCCCGTTCGACGTCGCAACCGCGTGCTCGGTGGTACAGTAGGTCGCGAACTCGCACTCGAAGGCCCGGACCTCCGGGCCGTCCGCGAGCGACCCTCCAGTGAGGACCGACTCGACGCGATCGATGGCCGCCCGACTGAGGGCCGGATCGGCGATCGGGACCGACTCGCGTTCCGAGCCGGCCGTCCGTTCGGTCCGGGCGGAGGTCTTCCGATCGGTCATGCGAGTTGGTTCGGCCCCTCGAGGGGGTCCGGGAGCGGCTGGGTTGTCGCTGGCGATCCAACGGCGAGACTCTCGGCGGGCACGTCGTCGGTGACGACGGCCCCCGCCGCGACGAAGGCGTTCTCGCCGACGGTGACGCCCGGAAGCAGCGTCGCGTTCGCGCCGACCGATGCGCCGGTCTCGATTGTCGGGCCATCGAGACCGTCGTCGGTCCGGATCGGATACTCGTCGTTCGTCAGGACCGCACCGGGGCCGATGAAGACGTTGCTCTCGATCGTCGTCTCGGTCGGCACGTAGACGTTCGTCTGCAGGCTGACGTGCGAACCGATCGTCGTCTGCCCGTCGATGACCGTCTTCGTCCCGACGAGTACGTCGTCCCCGACGGTCGTCGACTCGCGAATCAGGACGTCGTGGCCGGTCGCGAACTCGTCGCCGATCGTCACGTCGCCGTAGACGATGGACCCGGCTCTGATCGTCGCGTCGTCGCCGATTCGGGTCGGCTCGTCGAACTCGCCGTAACCGACCGTCGCTTCGTCGTCGATCGTACACCCCGTTCCGGACTCGTACCCGCTCATTGGGGACCACCTCCGCCGACTTCGACTCTCGAGCGAGCGGGCGGCCCGGTCGTATGCGATCGAGTTCGCAATCGTCGGTAGCGTCGTTCGTGTTGTGTCATTGCTTACTCGATACCCGCGAGGGAATCGTGCTGATACAGCCGGTAACGAGGTTTTGTTATCCCCGCCTTGACGGGTCCGTAGCCGGAAACTACAGCCTCGAGCGGGGGTTCGATTCGGTCTCTTGCTCGCAGTTGCGGTGGTATCGGCCGATCGACAGCAGCCGTCGTGTAGCGGCCCGGAAACGTCGGATTAGCCGTCAGTCACGGCAGCTAACCGGTACAATTCGATTTCGGATGGGTAGCCGTGCGATAGTAAAGGGTACTGGGCTGTCAGGCAGTGGTGTGAGGTATCCGACCACCCCCGATCGGCATCCGACTCGGGAACGCGAGGGCACCCATGTCTGAACACGATCTCACCCAGGCCGAACTGTTCGACGTGTTCAGTAACGCCCGAAGGCGGCGGACGGTGCAGTATCTGAAACAGCAACGCGGCTCCTGCGATCTCGCGCCGCTCGTCGAACAGGTCGCCGCCTGGGAGAACGACACCGATCCGGACGACGTAACGCGCACCCAGCGACGACGGGTCTACATCTCGCTGTACCAGACCCACTTGCCGATGCTCGAGGAGCACGGCATCGTCGACTGGGACCCCGACAGCCACACGATCGAGTTGCTCCCCGACGAGGAGGTCTTCGAGCCGTACCTCGATCGACGGCTGGGGACCCAGCGGCCCTGGCACCGCATCTACGCGGCGGCCACGGCACTCGGCGTCGGCGCGTTCGCGGTCACGTGGCTTTCGGTTGGCCCCGTAACGGCCGGTGTTGCGCCGTTCGTCGCGCTTGCCGTCTGCCTCGTCGTTCTCGCGATCGCGGTCGTACAGCACGTCTCGCGACGGCCCGGACTGCAGTTCCCGTTCGAGCGTGGCCGTGCGAGTCGACACCAGTAGCGTTTCTCACTGCCCTCCGGACTGGATAACTCACACTCCGACACCGAGGCCCGCCCGTCCAGTCCACCGCCGTCGGTGTCGGCCGCTGATTTCAGACACGGCACCACCGGTTCCCGATCTCGAGCGACGCCGCGGCGATTCCCGCCCGGACCCGTCCTCGCCGGTTACCCCAGCTCGTGAGCCACGGGGACCGATGGTCCATTCCCGTCCGGCGGAACGTTCGGGACCGACGGCGAACGCATCTCGAACCGGAACCGATCGGTTCGACGCTGCGAGCGATCCGGAGCCGTGACGAAACCCCGTGCTCGAGCCTCCGACGGTCCCTCGAGAAGAGTCCGGTCGAACGAGACGCGACGACTGTGCCGCTCAGGGCGACGTCACTCGTCGGAGACGGTGATCCAGAAGTACGTGTCCTCGGCGGCGTTGTCGTTGGTCGGCTCCGCCGGCGGCTCCCCCTCGTAGAGGAGGGCGCTGATCCGGACCGTCTCGCCCGGGGTCGCTGTCGGCGTGATCGTCCGCTCGCCAGTGGCGGTCGCGTCGGCCGAGACGGTGGCGTCGATCTCCTGAAGTCGTGTCCGATCGACTACCGTTCCGTCCTCGAGGGTCTGCTCTTGGATGACGAGCGTGTATGCCGTCTCCTCGCCCTCGTGGTTCTCGACGGTGACGGTTACCGGAATCGACTCGCCGGGTTCGATTTCGTCGGGGAGTTCGCCGGCGACGAGGTCGCCGTCCTCGTTTTCGGTGTAGAGTCCGAGTTCGGTAAAGCCGCCGGTCGAGGTCGGCACGATGAACCCGACGAGCAATGCACCGACCGCCGTCGCGACCGCCGCGACGAGCAGTATCGACGACGCCGTCGCGACGGCCCCCTCGCCGCGGCGAAGCCAAGCGAACGAGACCAGCGGCGTCACCGTGAACCGCTCCGCGTCCGGCGTCCGAAGCCGTCGAACCACGCCGAGTTGGGCACACACGACGGTGATAGCGCCGAGTACCCCTGCGAGCGGTTCGGTAGCCAGTCCCCACTCGGTCGCCGGCAACGCGAGCGCGAGAAGCGGCAGGATCGAGATCGAGAGCACGAACGAGAGGCCGAGCCGTTCGGCGACATCGATACCGCG
This sequence comes from Halopiger djelfimassiliensis, assembly GCF_000455365.1. GTDB lineage: Archaea > Halobacteriota > Halobacteria > Halobacteriales > Natrialbaceae > Halopiger_B > Halopiger_B djelfimassiliensis. Next base: position 474,734 of record NZ_HG315686.1, on the reverse strand, counting down.
CGGATAGGTTTCGATTTCCGTCGCGGCCGTCTCGCGTGCGTCGCGCTCGGCGGCCGGAAACAGCATCGAGACGAGCGCGTACCCCGGCAGAAACAACACCAGCGGAAGGGTTGCGAGCAACCGCAGTGAATTCCCGGCGGCAAACGACGTAACGACGACGGACGCGACGACCGCAGCGACCGAGACGACCGCGAGATCGACCGGATACTGCCGGACGGAGCCAAGCCGCAGTCGAGTACTCGTCCGGAGACTCATTGCCGATACACCCGGAGTTGTCGATTCGCAACTGCTTCGATCACGGACGATCCGAATACCATTCTCGAGCGCACAGTCACCGTGTCGGTGCTTTGTTATGGCCGTGCTATCCGCACTCGCCGGGTGTCAGTACCGTTCGTGCCGTCGGGCGAACCGACGGCGATCACACTGCACGGATCGACCGGACGATACGGGGACGCCGATATGTGTCGGCGGCTCGAGTCGGAAAACGGAACGCGGGAAACGTACGGCCCCCATTTTCGGGCGCTGTCGTCCGCCGGCGGACCCGGTTAGAAATCGACGTACTGTTCTTCCCACTCTCGGCGCTCGTCGATCTGTTGTCGACCGGCGTCGGTGATCGCATAATAGTTCGTTCGCCTGTCGAGTTGTCCCTTTTCGACGAGTTCCTTGTTGACGAGCGTATCCAGATTGGGATACAGCCGTCCGTGATTGATCTCCGAGCTGTAGTACTTCTCTACCTCGTCTTTGACCGTTTGCCCGGAGGGTCGATCGGCACCCGCGATCACGTACAGCAGATCCCGCTGGAAGCCGGTCAGATCGTGCATTGCTCAATCACAGTGACCGTTCCACTGAGTAGATATTTGTTATCCGTATCATACAGCCTCGTTAGTACATCTTTCAGAAAATCGGACCCGTACTAAATTGTCCGTTCTCGTGACCGTCCTTGGTTCGAGAACCTTCACCGGTATCGTTTCACGGGGCGATACCGAGAGATCGGACTCGATGGGACAGTTCACTGATGCGATTACCCGTCGGTACTCGACAGCGTGACGTCGATTCCGTCCGCGCCGATCCGAACCTGAAGCTTCTCGACGGTCGCTTCGTAGGCCGTCGTGTGTGAGCCGTCGTCCTCGAAGCGAACGCACTCCGCGAGGAGGTCGCTCTCCAAGAGATTGTTGATCCGTCGGTATACCGTCGCCGACGAGCTATCCGTCCGCTTTGTCAACTCCTTTGCCGTCTTCGGCCCGTCACTCGTCGCGACGAGGATCGTTCGCGCACACTCGTCCCCGAGGACGTCAAGCTGAGCCGACGGATCCGTAGACGGTTCCGAGCGCGTATTACTCGCCTTCGTTGCCATCGGTATTCTCTTCCGTCGTCGCGGGCCGGTTCGGTTCGCTCCTCGTGGCGGGAGGTGTTGATACGAGGCGATCGGAGCCGTTCGAGACTGGTATCGAAGGTCCCTGCATTACGTGCCAACGATACAATCGGTAAGCGATAGCGGTATTTTATAACGATGTACCTTCGCGATCGAAGGAAACCCATTATTCGACGAAACGTCGCATTTCGTGAGCGAAACACCGGGTTTCAACGATCGAACGCCGTGATTAATCGACCCTTTTGTGGCCAACTGTCGGCCAATTCACCTAAACTCACCACGATCGAACCCGTCCCGCTCGAGACGCTGGGAACCGGTGTGTGAACGAGATCGGCCCGATCCCGGCGCGGAAACACCGTGTTTCCCGGGCTGGCGACGCACTGTTCGGGTGAACGGACTACGTCCTTTATTCGTATCTACTCCCCTCGGTCGTAGTGATGCCCGGACGTGTCCGGTCGTGTGATTGGACGTTCCGTCGGCGGGCGGCGGTTCGATCACCGATCCACGGCGATCGAACGCTACCGAGTCCCGCCGGAACGACCGTCCCGACTGCGACGGACCCGTCCGCGTACGTCACCCCTGGCTACCCATGAACTCCCAAGAAAACTGGCGACCGATGGAATCGTCGACGGCAGGCGCACGCTGTCGAAACTGTGGCACCCACGTTACACAGCAGTTCGCCCGTGTCTTCGGCGACAACGGCGACGTGGTACACGGCTGTCCGGCGTGTACGACATATCGAGAGATGCAATCGGGAGGTCACCTTCCCGGAAACGAACGACGGTAACCGGCCCCATCGGTCCGGGCACCGGACTGACCGGCCGACCGTCCGCTCGTCTCGAGACGCGTCTCTCCGCCGTCGATCCCGGCCTGTTCACGACCATGAGCGGTCGGCACCGCTAGAACCACGACCCGGACCCCGTCCGCCGGGAAGGTCGGCCCTTCTCACGAGAGAGTAATCGTTTCCCATACACTGATTTGTAAAAAATACCGCAAGTTAAAGTCGGTGGTTAGCAAAACGGATGACGTGTATGATGGTCGATGATGGACTGCCCGTCGATAACGACTCCGTGATCTCCTGCTGACCAATGTCTGTCCAGACGAGCCGTTCCGATTCGCTCGCGGAAAGCGAGGTATTTCACATCCTCGGCAACGACCGGCGACGGGCGATCGTGCAGTTGCTCGCAAACGAATCCGGGCAGGTAGATGTCTCCGACGTCGCAACCGAAATCGCGGCGACCGAATCGGATACCACTCCCGTCCCAAACAACCTCTACAAGAGCGTCTACGTCTCCCTCCAGCAGACGCATCTCCCGCAACTCGAGGAAGACGCCGTGATCGAGTACGATACCGACGCGAAGACGATCCAGCCGGGTCCCAACTTCGACGACGTTCTCACGTACGTCGACAGCCACGGCGGCAACCAGTCGACCGTGCTCCGGTTTCACCTCGCCGCGTGTTTTCTCGGCCTCGCCGTCATCGCCCTCTCGGGGCTGCACCTTCCGATACTCTCGAGTATCGACCCGGTTCTGTGGAGCGTGCTCGTGTTACTCGTCGTCGCAGCCAGTAGCCTCTATCGGCTGTTCGCCTGATCCAAAGAAAAAACCGCTTTTCCGTCCGGCGACGGGTTCTCAGGCTGCTCCAGCGACGCCGATCGCGGGCTCGGTTTCTGCCGGCTCGTCGGTCTCCTCGAGATCGTCACTGTCGGTTGTGTCGTCGAACTCGTCGTCCGTTTCCGCGTCGGTGAGGTCGAGGATCGCGATCTCGCCGGATTCAGTCGTCAGAACCATCGCGACGTACTGGTCAGCGTCCAGGGTCGACGTATCGAACTCGAACTCCACCTGAGCGCTTTCCCCGCCCTCGAGTGTCACGTCCTGTGACTCGACCAGCGTTCCGTCGAGACGGAACTGGACGGGCTGGGTCGACTCCGTCTCTGCCGGGTTCGTGACGGTCGCACTGACGGTTACCGTGTCGCCGACAGCCGCCGTTTCGGGAGCCTCGAGATCATCGACGGTAAACGACTCGACCGGTTCCTCTTCGACCGGTTCTTCCTCAACTGGCTCCTCATCAACTGGCTCCTCGACCGGTTCTTCCTCAACTGGCTCCTCGACCGGTTCTTCCTCAACTGGCTCCTCATCAACTGGCTCCTCATCAACTGGCTCCTCGACCGGCTCCTCATCAACCGGCTCCTCGACCGGTTCTTCCTCAACTGGCTCCTCGACCGGCTCTTCCGCTGGTACTTCGTCGACACCGTCGAGTATGACGAAAGCCGTCGCTCGTTCGATGACGACATCGATCTGGCCTTCGGCTTCTGTTTCCGTCTCGTCGTCGAGATCGCCGTTGTCGTCGAGTTCGTCTTCGGACTCGAGGTCGGTATCCTCGTCGAGCTCGTCTTCGGTCAGTTCGTCACCGGTGGCCGAGACATCGTCGGCCGAAACGTCGTCGGCCGAGTGAGTCGGTGCGTCCGCGACGACGACGATCGTCGCCCGGTCGATCGAGACCGTTCGCGAGTCGTCGGTCTCGTCAGACTCCTCCGTCACCGTCTCCCCGTCGTCCGATTCGACCACGACGAAGATCGTCGCTTGACCGGCAGTGACCGCTACCCGCTCGTCGGCCGACGCGGACTCGTTGGTTTCGTCAACGTCGGTCTCGGAAGTCGTGGCGTCGTGGGCAGCAGGTCCCGAAACGTCGAGATCGGCGACGTCGACGAACACGGTCGCCGATCCGATAGCGGCCTGCTCGGCCTCGCCGAACTGACCGGTCTCGCCGACCGACGTCACTGAAGCTTCTTCGATCGAGACGTCGACCTGCTCGCCGCTTGCCTCGTGGACGAGTCCATCGAGGCCGGCGTTCAGTTCGGTGTCGTCGGCATCGGCAATCGCGTTCGATTCATCGACGGCATCGTCCTCCTCAAGTGCATCGTCACTGCCGTCCTCCTCGAGTACACCGTCGTCCATCGGTACGTCGTCCGGCAGCTGTGCCGAGTCCTCGACGACGATGACGTTTGCCCGCTCGATGACGACGTCGATCGCTACTGCTTCGGGCGCTTCCTCAACCGGCTCCTCTACTGGTTCTTCCTCAACCGGCTCCTCTACTGGTTCTTCCTCAACCGGCTCCTCTACTGGTTCTTCCTCAACCGGCTCCTCTACTGGTTCTTCCTCAACCGGCTCCTCTACTGGTTCTTCCTCAACCGGCTCCTCTACTGGTTCTTCCTCAACCGGCTCTTCTTCGACCGGCTCTTCTTCGACCGGCTCCTCTTCAACCGGCTCTTCGACCGGCTCCTCTTCAGCCGGTTCCTCGTCAACTGGTTCTTCCCTCGCGGGCACCTCCTCCCCATCGAGCGTGACGACGGCGTCGTCGGTCACCGGTTCACCGTCCGGAGTGAGGTACGGACCGTCCGCCTGGCCCTCGGTCTCGACGAAATCGTACACCTGATTGTCGTTCGTGTCGCGATGTGGCATCGCGATCAGCGTTTCGTCCTGCTCGAGCGGTTCGTCGAGAGTCACCGTGACGTCCTCGTGGGTCCCTTTTTCGAGATACTCGGAGACCCCGATGACGCTCTCGACGGCGTTTCCGACGAGCAAACTGCTGTCGTGGATGGCGACGAAGCCACCGCTTGCCATCGTCACCTCGTCGACGACGACTGTCTCGCCGGCTGTGGATTGGTCCTCGAACGTGACGTACGCCGCCTGCGAATCGTCGTCGGGTGTCGGCTGGGCCACAGCGTCGTCGGTCTCATCGGCGGTCGTCTCGTTCGGATCCGGTGCGTCCGTCTCGCTTGCGTCGACTCCGTTCTCACTGACGCCGGTGTCGTGCTCGTCGACGGCTGCAGGCGTTGCCCCTGCAACCATCGCCCCGCTCGAGCACACCAGCATCAGCGCAGTGAGGAGTACGAGTAGTTGATTGCGTACGTTCATGTTGTGCCACGACGGCAGCGGCTCATCGATGCTCCGGCGAATAAACCGATACAACCATTACGGGGGGTAACCCGACAATTCGGGCAGCGCAGCCGCTTGGCTGCGTTGTTCCTCGAGAGAAAAACAAAATTATGACGGGGCGTGCTACTCGTTTTTCGGCTGTTCCGGTGATTTGGACGCCGTCGGCTCGTGACCCGGCAAACAGACCAGGTTCTCCCGGCCGAGTCGAAGCTTCGTGATCTGTCCGTCCTCCTCGAGTTCGGCCAGCAGTCGACTCACCTTCGCTTTCGACCAGTCGACCGACTCGACGATCCGCGACTGTTTCATCCGGCCCCCGTTCTCGCTGATCAGTTGCCGGACTTTCTGTTGATCGGTCATGAACTCTTCGCGACGCGGTTCCCGGTTCGTCGCGAGCGAGTCGGTTTCCTTGAGCCGGTTGCGAACGGCAAGGGCACTACCCAAGAGCGCGAGCGCGATCATCCCGATCAGGGCTGCGAGATGGGGGCCACCGATCTGCGCTGGAACGACCGCTTCGGGAACGGCTGCAAGCGTCGAGACGGTTCTCCTCCCTTCGAACGCGAGGACGAGGGAGCCGCTGGTCGAGAGAGTGAGCGTGACGGCGTGAATCGGATCTCGGAAGTGGATGCTCATGGCGTTGATGCAGGGGGAGAGGCGTGCTCACTCGTCTCTGTACCGTCGTGACGGGTCTACAAAGTACTTTTTATGGCTCATGTACTGTTATCGGGTTCGGGTTGTTTCACGGCAACTGGCACGTTCGCGTGCCGACGGAACGAGAGACGGGTGCTACCGCGGGTCACTCGTTCCGATCGCTCCCGTGTTCGATCCGTGATTCGCGACGGGCTCGGCCTCGATGAGGGGCCGATTCGCATCGATCATACCGGCCGCGTCTCGACGTGCGTGTCGGTAACCACCTCCGGCCTCGACCGGACCGCTACGTCCGACTGCGAGAGTCGTCGATCCGACCGTAACGGTGATAGCTGTGTTTCATGTAGCTTTGGAGCGCCCTTGGCTAACGCCTCGAATAAACTCGACCGGAGGTTTCCAACGATTTGTCCGAATTCGATCCGGATTTACCACGTAAGCCCATCTTTCGATGAGTCTCAGGTATCGGTCGATATTCGCCTCCCGGACACACCGGGCGTTTCGTCTCGGCAGCGAGGACGAGAAACGGATGGATCTGCCGCGACGTTCGACGGAGCCTCAGGCCCGGAGCCGAGTCCGAACGATCGGTCTCTCCGATCGGTTGGACGACCGATCGCTCGGCCGGACTGCGTTACGAGCGCGTGCGCTCGAGAGGTTCAGGAATCGCCGGCGTTTCGTTTCGGTCGGAAAACCACGGCTTTCGCCCGGTGGTCTCGGAGCTGCAACGCATCGGCTTCGTTTGACTCCGGCGGCGGTCGATCGAGAGCATCTCGGCCGCGAGTCGACGACCTAGACGCCGGGCACACCGACGGCTTCGAAGCCGGTCACCCCGATGACTGCGAGGACGTAGAGGACGACCAGCACCGAGATCCAGGCCACGAGCGTAATCGCCGCGGCGTCGACCCAGCCGCCGGGATACCGGGCGTTGATAACCGCGATATATGCGACGAAGACCAGCAGCGGGCCAAGCAGCGGAATCCAGCCGAAGAAGAACCCGACGACTGCCCAGACGATCGCTCCGATCAGTGCCGTGATGATCGCGTACGTGTAGTCTTCCGCGTCGACGATCACGCTCGCACCGACGTAGATGCCGAGTGCGCCGATCAGCAAGCTGGCGGCGAATACGATGAGATTGTCGATCATATCGTCGACTGTGACCGCGCGTACCGATAGTTATCTCTCACATACACGAACCTGCACGGACGACGATCGATCGTCTAGGGGCGGTTACGGCAACTCTATCTCGAACTAAGATCGTACTTCCGTGCCGTGGGGTCCCGTACGAAAACGGCATTCGACGCCGTAGCGGCCCTCAATCGTCGGACGCCCCCGGTTCGGTTGGTACCGTCGCGATTTCGTCCTCGGTCGCGAGCGAGTGAATCCCCGACTCGAGGTCCACGCGTGCCTCGAACCCGAGTTCACGCTCGGCTCTGGAAACGTCCGCGACGCTGTGTTCGATATCACCGGATCGGGATTCACGGTGGACGATCCGTGAGGACGACCCGACGGCGTCCCTGATCGTGTCGGCGAGGTCCCCGACCGACGTCCGTGTGCCGGTTCCGATGTTATAGGCGCGCCCGACTGCGTCGGTCGTGGCGGCCTGCAGGTTCGCTCGAACGACATCGCTGACGTGGACGAAATCCCGGGTCTGGGTTCCGTCGCCGTCGATCGTGATCGGCTCGCCAGCCCGCGCCTGCTCGAGAAACGTCGCGATGACGCCGCTGTAGGGGCCTCGCTGGCGCGGTCCGTAGACGTTGAAGTACCGCAACGAAACGGTCGGGAGATCGTATAGCTCCGCGTAAAGCTGTGAGTACCGATCCAGTGCGAGTTTCTGGACGCCGTACGGAGAGGTCGGGTTCGCCGATGCGGTTTCCGATACCGGCAACTGATCCGGATGGCCGTAGATCGCCGCGCTCGAGGCGACGACGACCCTGGCGTCCTCCTGTCGGGCCTGTTCGAGCACGAGCAATCCCGCGCCGAGGTTCGTTTCGTTGCTTTGTCGGGGCCGGTCGACGCTCTGGGTCACGCTGACGATTGCAGCGTGATGGAAGATCACGTCGACGCCGCGGGCCGCTCGCTGGAGTGCGATCGGATCGCGAACGTCCCCGTCGATCACCGTTACGTCCTCGGGCAGCCGTGCCCGCTCGCCCGTCGAAAAGTCGTCGAGAACGCGGACGTCGTTGTACGGCGTCAAGGCGTCGACGAGATGACTGCCGATAAAGCCCGCGCCGCCAGTCACGAGCACCGTCCTGTCGCGGATCGCTGGCGAATCCATTGTCCTGTCGACGCCCGCGACGCGGTTTAGTATGGATTCCCGTACGCACCGTATCCTCGGCATACGCCCGGCCAACGGCACGGTATGAGGACGATACTGTGCGTTCGCTGGCACTCGAACGGGGGCAACAGAAGCTATATGCACGCGCCTCGGCAAGCCACCGGCAATGGCTGTCGACCTCGTCGTACGCAACTGTACCGTGGTGACGCCCGCAGGCCGGACGCCCGACGCGGGAGTCGCCGTCGAAGACGGCGACATCGTCGCCGTCGGCCGAAGCGATCGCCTCCCCGACGCCGACCGGGTCGTCGACGCGGACGGGAACGTGCTGGTTCCCGGGATCGTCGACTGTCACATCCACAACCGCGAACCCGGCCTCGAGTACAAGGAGGACTGGGAGTCCGCGACGCGGGCGGCCGCGGCCGGCGGCGTCACGACCGTCGTCGGGATGCCGAACACCGATCCGGTGATCGACCGGCCCGAACACCTCGAGTTGAAGTTCGAACGTGGCGAGGCCACGGCCCACGTCGACTTCCAGAGTTACGCGGTCGTCACGTCGGAGAACCTCGATCTGATCCCCGACATCGACGAGGCCGGCGCGCTCGGGTACAAGGTCTTTCTCGGCTCGACGGTCGGCGACGTCCCGCCGCCGAACGACGGCGAGATCCTCGAGGCGATGGAACGGATCCGCGAGACGGGCAAGCGGCTCGGCTTCCACGAAGAGAACGGCGAGATCATCGACCACTACACGGCGCAGTTCAAGGCCGACGGTCGGAACGACCCAATCGATCACTCCCACTCGCGACCCGTAATCGCCGAGCAGGAGGCCGTCGAACGAATGATCACCTTCGCCGAGGAGACCGGGGCGAAGGTCCACATGTTCCACGTCTCCTCGGGATCGGCCGCCGAAGCCGTCGCCCGCGGGAAAGCACGCGGCGTCGACGTCACCGCGGAGACGACGCCACACTACCTCTGGTTTACCGAGGACGTGATGCACGAGAAAGGTAACGTCGCCCGCATCCAGCCGCCGATCCGGGACGCCGAGGAGCAGGAGACGCTCTGGGACGTCGGCATCGACGACGGCGCGATCGACTGCATCGCGACCGACCACGCGCCCCATACCCCCGAGGAGAAGAAGGTCGACGATCCGTTCGGCAACACGTGGGACGCCATCTCTGGATTCGTCGGTCTCGAGACCGAGGTTCCGGTCATGCTTACATTCGTCGACCGGGGACGGCTCACGATGGAAGAATGGGTGCGTCGCCACTCGATACGTCCGGCGCAGGTCTGGGGAATGTACCCACAGAAAGGGTCGCTGCAGGTCGGTACCGACGCCGACTTTACTATCGTCGATCCCGAACACGAGTGGACGCTGGACGCCGACGACCTCCACTCGAAAAACTGCGTGACGCCGTTCGAGGGCGAGTCGTTCAGGGGGAAAGCGGTCACGACGGTCGTGCGCGGAGAGATCGTCTACGAGGACGGCGAGGTCGTCGGCGAATCCGGATACGGGTCACGCGTCGACGTCGAGTAACGAACCCCCAGCGCGGACCGGATCGGCGGTCCGTCACGCCCGCGGCGAGTGAGTCGGCGGCCGGGACCAGCCTTGGCACGCTTACTCGAGGTCCGCACCCACCGCGTTCTCGACCGACGCGAAGCCGTCGCGCTCGAGCAACTCGACCAGCCCCTCGTTGATCCGTTTCGCCGTCGACGGCCCTTCGTAGACGAACCCGGTGTAAAGCTGGACGAGCGACGCGCCGGCCCGGATCTTCTCGTAGGCACTTTCCGGCGAGTCGACGCCGCCGATGCCGACGATCGGGAGTTCGCCGTCGGTGTAGTCGGCGATCGTTCGGATCACTTCGGTTGATCGGGGTTCGATGGGTTTGCCGCTGAGCCCGCCCCACTCCTTGCGGTTTGGCGACTCGAGTCCCTCACGGCTGGTCGAGGTGTTCGTGGCGACGATACCGTCGAGGCCGAACTCACGAACGATGTCCACGAGATCCAGTACGGCGTCGTCGGGTTCGTCGGGACCGATCTTCACGAGCATCGGGACGTCGGCGTCGTTCTCGGCCGCAAGCGTCTCGAAGATCGAGCGCAGGTGCTCCGGCGAGGCCTCGTCGAACTCGTCCGGCGTGTTCGGACAGGAGACGTTCACGACGACGTAGTCCGCGAACGGCGAGAGCCGGTCGAACACGCGCCGGTAGTCCTCGATCGCTTCCCGCTCGCTCGAGGAGTTCATCTTCCCGATGTTGACTCCCAGCGGGAACTCAGGTGTCCCATCGGTCTCGAGCCGCGATTTCACGCGTTCCATCCCCTGACCGTTAAAGCCCATCCGGTTGACCATCCCCTCGTCCTCCCGAAGCCGGAAGAGCCGGGGCCGGTCGTTGCCCGACTGCGGGTAGGGCGTGACGGTTCCGATCTCGACGAAGCCAAAGCCAAGCGCCTCGAGCGCGTGGGTCACTTCGGCGTTCTTGTCGAACCCGGCGGCCACGCCGACGGGGTTCGGAAACGTCTCCCCGAACAGGTCGACCTCGAGTGCCGGGTGTTCGTACCGGTAGGCGTACGACAGCGCCGTTCGCGTCGGCCAGGACGATTGGGCCGCCCTGAGCGTCCGTTTGCCGAGATCGTGTGCCGTCTCGGCCGGCAGTTTGAACGCGAGGGGGCGCACCCGCGAGTACAGCGTCATTGTTCGACGTTGGGGACGGGTCGGTGGTAAACGTCCCGGAGCGGGCCGGCCCAAACCGGCGACTGTGGCACGCGACTTCGTTACCGGTCCTCGAGCAACGCCATGATCGCGCCGCCGCCACCGACGCTCATTCCCACCAGTCCGCGCGTCGCGTCGTCGCGGTCGAGTTGGGACGCGAGACTCGCCGTGAGCATTCCGCCGGAGGCACCGATCGGGTGGCCGAACGCGACCGCGCCACCGCGGGGGTTCAGCTTCTCGCGGGGGATTCCGACCCGCTCCATGACGTACACCGACTGGGCGGCGAATGCCTCGTTGATCCAGAAGGCGTCGATATCCGCAACCTCGAGGTCGTTTCGCTCGAGGAGCCGTTCGACGACGTCGCCGACGGCTTCGTTGAACTCGTCGGGATCGCGGTAAACGAGGTCGTAGTCGGCGAGCGTCGCCATCGGCTCGAGCCCCCGATCGGCGGCCGCGTCGGCACCGGCCAGCACCACCGCACCGGCCCCGTCGCTGAGTTTCGAGGCGTTGCCGGGCGTGATAGTGCCGTCATCCCGGAACGACGCCGGCAGCTCGGCGAGATCCTCCAGCGTCGAGTCCGGCCGGGGACCCTCGTCCGTGTCGACGGTCCCGTCCCGCGTCTCGACGGGCACGATCTCCGCGTCGAACGCGCCCGAGTCGATTGCCTCGGCCGCCAGCCGGTGACTCTCGAGCGCGTACTCGTCCTGTGTCTCCCGAGGGATCCCCTCGCGATCGACCAGCCGTTCGGTGATCTCCCCCATGTGAACGTCGAGGTTGACGTCCCACAGCGAGTCCAGTATCATCGAGTCTTTGAGTTCGACGTCGCCGTGTCGCCGCCCCTTGCGGTACTCGGGCAGGATCCACGGCGCGTTCGTCATCGATTCGAAGCCGCCGGCCACCGCGACGTCCGCGCGTCCGGCCTCGATGCGATCGGCCGCGAGCGCGATCGCCCGGAGCCCGGACCCTGACGCCTCGTTGACGGTCGTCGTCTGAGTGTCGTTCGGCAGTGACGACTCGACGACGGCCTGTCGGCCCGGGACCTGACCGATGCCGGCCTGGATAGCGTTTCCGAGACTTACCCAGTCGACGGCCGAACCCGCGAGGGCGGCGCGTTCGAGCACTCCATCGAGCGCCGTCCGGGCCAGCTCGACGGCCTCGACGTCCGCGAGCGAACCGAGTAACGTTCCGTGTGGCGTCCGTGCGCCCTCGACGATTACGACATCCGACTCTCGTTTTTCAGCTGACATACGTGAGGCCACGATATCGAAGTGAAAGAAAGTTGGAGGCGGTATCAGTCAGAGATACTCGAGCGGGGACGTCCGGCCGACCCGCCATCCGGCGACGGCAGCGGCGATCGTCCCCACGCCTACCGCGATCACCAACGCGCCGCCGAGGACCGTCGCGTCGGTCTGAACGAGTCCCTCGAAGCCGACGACGGCAGCCGCGAGTCGATTCAAAAGATCGACGGCCGGCGGCGTGAGTGCGACGCCGAACAGGCCGCCAACGAGTCCGATCGCGAACCCCTGTCCGAGCACCGAGACGACGAGCAGCGCCGAGGAGACCCCCTGTGCTTTAAGCGCCGCGAACGCCGCGCGCTGCTGGAAGACGACCAGTGCGAGGAGGTTACACGTCAGGGCAATGCCGGCCCCGACCGCCAGAACGACGAGTGCACCGCCGGCGGCGAGGACGAGGACCTGTTCCTGCAACACCGCCTCGAGTTGTTCCTGGTTCGATCGCACCTCGTAGTCGGGGTACGCCGCCGCGAGATGGTCCCGTACCGCGTCGATATCCGCGTCGTCGTCGACGGTAATCGTGATAAACGTCGCCGGCTCAGTGCGAGTGGTTCCCGTAACGTCGTGAAGTTCGCTCAGCGGCATCACGACCGTCGAGGTGCCAAGCATTTTCTCGAACGTGGGGGAGATCCCGACGACGGTGACTTCGTTTTCCCGGGCGGCAGCGAGCGTTCCGCCGACGTGAATCGTGTCCCCGACCTCGATATCCAGGTTCCGTGCGGTTTCCCTGTCGACGATGACTTCGTTCGTCCGTTCGCCCTCGTACGTTCCGTTGGCGTAGTGCGGGTCCCCGGAGAGGTCTTCTCCCTCGGAGATCTGTACCGTCGCGCTGCCTCCGGGAACGCCGGTCCCGACGAACGTCCGAAACTCGTCGTCCGCCGATGTCCCGACGTACACCGTCTCGAACGCGAGCGGGACCGCGTTGTCGACGCCCTCGTGTGTTTCCATATCGGCCGCGACGCTTCGGGAATCGTGGAGCGTGTTCTCGAATCCGCTGCGGCCGGCCGGTGTAATCCGGGTTTCGTTTGCGGTAACCCAGAGATCACGGTCCGCCGTCTCGAACTGCTGTTGACCGGTCTCGAGAACGCCGAGCCCCGTCCCGGCGAGCAACGTTATCGCGAGCACGGCGAGGGAAACGCCGACGATTGCCAGTCCGAGCCGAAGTTTGTGGTGTCGAAGCTGACCGACCGCGATTCCGGCGGCCGCACGGACTCGACTGCCCCATCGTCCGATCATTAGTGTGGCACACCTCCGGTGACGCGACGGGTCAACACCAAGAGATACGGTAACGAGAGCAGCCCGATCAACAGTGCAACACCGGTTCCGTACGCGATAAACAGCGGGTGTGAGATCGCGATCGGTTCGGTCGTGATCGTCTCCATGGCGACCCAGTTGGCCGCTCGAATGCCGACCATTCCCACGAGTGAGCCGACGACACCGCCGATGCCGGTGAGTACGACCGTCTGTACGCCGACCAACTGAAGCTGGCTCCGAACCGAGATTCCGATCGCGGACATCGTCGCCAGTTGCCGCCGGTCGGCAGCGATCTCGAGTCCGTTCGTCGTGAGAACGAACAGCGTCCCGACGGCGACGGCAACGACGAACGCGGTTACCGCAAGCGCAAGCGGCAGATCCGAGTCCGTCGTCTCGGTCGCGAGCAACTGGCCTCGAGTGTAGACCGACGATTCCGGGTCGAGGTCCTCGAGTTGCGATTCGACGGCCGAGGACTGCGCTCCGACGACGAACTGATCGGCCTGATCGTACGCGTCGGAGCCGGTAAGCGTCTGCAGTTCACTGAGTTGGACGAGCGCGACCGGGGTCTCTCCGACGCCGCCGGTTTCGTCGTCGACGGCGGCGACAGTAAACGAACTGTTGTCGCTGATCGTCACGGAATCCCCGGGTTCGGCGTCGAGTAGCCCTGCAGCGCTCCGTGACAGCACGACGTCTCCCGTCCACTCCCCGTCGTAGGTTCCGCTTCCGTAGTACGGATCGTCGGGTGTGAGTCCGTCGGTCGAGACGCCGGTGACCTGGTCGACCGACGGCCCGTTGATAATTCCGACCACGAGGACGTACTCGTCCGCCCCGTTCGCTTCGACGGAAAGGACCTGTGCCAGCACCGGCGTCGAAAACGTAACGTCGTCAATCGTACTGATTTGGGCGTTCATTTCGTGGACATCTCCGAACTGCGGCTGGTCGGTCGCGAGTAACGGCGATCGGTCCCCGTCGGTCTCGGGAACGATCCAGTAATCGATATCGTCGTCGGCTACCGTGGCCCCGGTCACGAGGCCAATACCGATTCCAGTGACGATAACCAACAACGCAACGGTGACGACGACGCCGAGAACGGTAAACTGGACGCGTTTTTGGGCCGTCCGTGTCGCCCGCGAGAGCGTCCGACGCATCCCGACGAGCGTCAGCCCGATCCAGCGGGTAAGCAGTTGACGAACGCTCATGTATCTACGGTATCGATGATCGTTCCGTCGCGGAGTCGAACGAGACGATCGGCGATCCCCAGCGTTTCCCGGTCGTGTGACGCGAGAACGACCGCTCGGTCGTCCGCGATTCGTTTGAACTCCTCGAGAACGCGCCGTCCCGTGTCGGTATCTAACTCGCCCGTCGGCTCGTCGGCGATGACAAGCGTCGGATCGGTCGCGAGCGCGCGTGCGATCGCAACCCGTTGTTGCTCCCCACCGCTTAGCTCCCCCGGCCGATGGTCCGTCCGATCGCCGAGTCCGACCCGCTCTAACAACGCAGTCGCTCGCTCGCGGCGTTTCCGCGTTCCGACGCCGAGTTCGACGAGCGGGAGCGCAACGTTCGCTCGAGCGGACAACGACTCGATCAGATGGAAGTGCTGAAAGACGATCCCGATGTGCTCGAGTCGTAATCGGGTCCGCTTTCGGTTCGACAGCGATGCCAGATCCGAATCCTGAAACCGGATCGTTCCCTCGGTCGGACGCTCCAAGCCGCCGAGTAGATGCAGGAGCGTCGATTTCCCGCTTCCGCTTGGACCGGCAAGTCCGACGATTTCGCCCTGTTCGACGGTAATCGAAACGTCCTCGACTGCGCGGACGGTTGGCGCTTCGGGACGGCCGA
Source organism: Halopiger djelfimassiliensis (assembly GCF_000455365.1). GTDB lineage: Archaea > Halobacteriota > Halobacteria > Halobacteriales > Natrialbaceae > Halopiger_B > Halopiger_B djelfimassiliensis. Next base: position 459,421 of record NZ_HG315686.1, on the reverse strand, counting down.
GCCAGCGACCGATCCGTCCTGGGTCCGACCCCCTCGTGTACGTTTTCGTTACGTTGGCTGCGCTGACGACGGAGGGTGAGTCAGTCGTAGGTTTGACAGCGGGAGACGCCATACGTTAATCAGTCCATCGGCAGTAATTAACTGGTGCGGTTCGATGGTAAGCTATGTATCCCGAAGGGTCGATTCCGAATCGACAGGGAGAGATAAATTATCGGACATCAACTAGTTAGGAAAATTTATTTGGTATCTATGTGAGTATAAAATAATGGATGCAGTCGTGTTAGCAGGAGGGTACGCGACCCGACTGTGGCCGATTACGAAGGATCGTCCGAAGATGCTGCTGCCGTTGGGGGACTCGATCATCATCAATCGGATTCTCGCCGAACTGGAAGAGGACGACCGAATCAACGACGTATACGTGAGTACGAACGAACGGTTCGCCGGGGTGTTTCGGGAGCACCTTTCAAATGAGGCGTTTGAAAAACCAAGCGTTTCCGTCGAACCGATAGCCGCTGAAGCGGAGAAACAGGGCGTGGTCTGGGCGCTTTCGAAGCTCATCGATCGGGAAGATATCGACGATGATCTGCTGATCGTCGCTGGCGATAATCTCATCAGTTTCGATCTGACGGCGTTCATCGATTGTTTTCACGAACACGGCGGACCGACGCTTGCTGCCTACGATGTCGGAAGTCGAGAAAAAGCGAAAGCGTACGGACTCGTTCAACTCGAGGGAGATCGCGTGGTTGATTTTCAGGAGAAACCGGACGATCCACAGAGTACCCTGGTATCGATTGCGTGTTATGCTCTCCCCGAGGAGACGCTGGATCTGTTCGATGAGTATCTTGCAGGGGATAACAATCCCGACGAACCAGGCTGGTTCATCGATTGGCTACAGTCTCGTCAGTCGGTGTATGCGTTTCCATTCGACGGTGCATGGTATGATATTGGAACACCGGACAGCTATCTCGATGCCATGGAGTGGATCCTCAACGGAGACTCCCATGTTTCGCCGTCGGCGACGACCGTCGATTGCTCTCTCGGAGAGAACGTGTACGTGATGGACAAAGCGATACTCCGGAACGCGGAATTGGAGAACGCAATTATCTTTCCCGAAACGGAGATCACCGACTGTTCCGTTCGGAACGCAATCATCGATCAGGCAACGCACGTAAAGGGGATCGATCTGGAGGACGCTGTTGTCAGTGAATATACGAAAATCGTCAGTGACGACTGATCTCAGAGTTCGTCCAGCAACTCTCGCGTGGAACTGCGAACTGCCTGATCGCTTTCCAGGGATGGCGTCCAGCCGAGTGATTTCAGCTTTTCGATAGAAAGACGCATTTTTGGAACGTCGCCGGTCCATCCGCGGTCCCCGCCAGTATACTCGTAATCGGGATCGACCCCCATTTCATCGGCGACGATGTCCGCGATGCGATCGACAGACGTGGTGGTTCGGGTACCGAGGTTATAGGTTGCCATTGGTTCATTAGCGTGTTCGCAAACGTGGAGCATGGCGTCGATACAATCATCAATGTGCATGTATGATTTCTCTTGCAAGCCGTTGCCCAGAATGGTCATCGATTCCGGGTCATCACGGAGTTTTTCGATGAAATCTGGGATCACCGCACCGCGAAGCCGTGGACCGACAATATTAGCGAACCGAAAGTTATAGACCGTCAATTCGTGAGAGTGTGCCGCCGTGGAAAGAATGCCCTCACATGCGAGTTTGCTCGCCCCGTAGGAACTGATCGGTTCGAGCGGTGCGAAGTCTTCGGGCGTCGGTCTCGGTGCCTCCCCGTAAACGGTCGATGTCGAAGTGAAGGCGAACTCGGGAACACCGGCCTCGAGTATCGATTCGACGAGTTCGTAAGTCATCTCGGTGTTCTCACGGAACTGATCCCGCGGATTGTCGTCGTTTACGGCTTTCCGTGATGCAAGGTGGAAGACGAGGTCAATATCGGGCGTGATGACGTCGTCGATAGCGGATTGCGTTGTCAGATCCCGGGTTACGAACGCGGCACCGGTAGGACACCACCGCTGACGGCCGTTCGATAGATCGTCTACGATCGTAACCTCGTGTCCGTCTTGAAGAAGTCGTTCAGCCAGGTGTGAACCCACAAACCCAGCGCCACCTGTAATCAGTATTTCCATTTATGTATTATTGATATACAGTGGTATAAAAATAAATCGGTGTAATATAATTAAAATATCCATCCTAAACTCCTTTCCAACAGTAAGTATACTAACAATTTATGTCTCTGTGGTGTCTTTCTACAGGCGGCGCAGGCTGAGTGCCTCGGGGCTTGACCCGGAGCGGCTTATTAATTCATTTAGGAAGCCTTATTTGCTATCCATGGAAGATTAAACTAATGATTGTCGTCGAGCCGGTAAATGGATTCCATGATGGATACTTATCACATGAAATCCAAGGAACCCCAGTCTACGAGCGGAGCTACTATCCATTGTTCTGTAGACACCGGTTTGGAAGTCACCACAATATGACTCGCGCTGTTCAGCCATGACATCCGATGCAACTGACATTGGTCGATCCGGACTGATCGTTCTGTTCGGGACCGGTGTGAGCATGTTTGCGTTCTATCTATTGCGGATTGCCTTGGCTCGAGGACTTCCTCAAGACGTTTTCGGGGCAATAATCTTGATGTTATCAGTGCTTGATATCGCTGTGATGGGGTGTCTTTTCGGACTCAACCAAGGGCTCGTAAAACACCTCCCTTCCACAAGTCGTGGAGATAGCGAACAAAACACGTATATTACGGTCTCAATTGCGACTGTCATTGTAACGTCCGTTCTGCTAACGGCCGTTGGAATGCTTTCTCTCGACTACATCCGGAGAACCGTCTTTGCTGACTCAGTCTCGAGGGGTTTTGTGATAATTACCCTTGTTGCCCTTCCGTTTTATGCGATAATCAAGCTATCTGCGGGAACTCTTCGGGGCTACCAAGACACCGTCTCGTACACGCTCGTCTCGAAAATAGCACTCTCAGGCGGCCGCCTGCTTGCCGCAGTGGCTGGGTTACTGATCGTTGGAAGCGGAATCGCTGTTGTTCTCGGAATCGTGGTTGCTTACGTCGCTACCGCTGTCTTTGGTCTCGTGTTTGTCTGTTGGAGTGGATGGCGTCCCACGATTGATACGAACGTAGGCGTACTCTCGTTCTTTTCGTTTAGTCTTCCCCTTTTGTTTTCTTCTTCGTTATATATTCTTTTAACAAGGGCTGATAAGTTGATGATCGGGTATTTCACCTCGGCCACTGCAACTGTTGGCCAGTACGAAGTCGCCGTGACGATCGCATCGCTGCTTACAGTGTTTCATAAGTCGTTTTCATTTCTATTGTTCCCCCGTATCTCCGAGCTTGTTTCTGACGGGAAACAAAAGCTGATTCCGCCACTTTACAATCAGGCCACGAGGTGGATACTCGTTTTCACGACACCACTGCTATCTGTTATTATTCTTCGGCCTGCATTCTTTGTCGATTTGTTTGGGAATGATTACGCATTGGATCCAGTTTACGTACCCATTTCAATACTAGCAGGCGCAAAACTCGTTGATTCTGTTTTAGGTCCGAACGGTCAAGCGCTTTTAGGATTCGGAAAATCACGAACAGTATTCGTATACAACTGCATCGCCGTCTCGGTTAATATCGTTCTGAACATACTGTTGATTCCAGTATACGGAATAGTCGGAGCTGCGATATCTTCTCTGGTTGGTTATCTCTGTATGAATCTTCTCAAAACGGGAGATCTCTATCTCAATCATCAGTTCGATCTCTTCGACCGTGGCTCCGTCCTCTATACGATCGTCTCTATCAGTTCCGCCAGTATTATTTCAGTTATAGTGCCGGAAACAGGTGGGCTTGTAATCGAAGTATTGTTCGTCGTTGCTGTCGCCGCTACTTCATTGGTTACGGGGGTGTTTTCACTATATAAATTCAATTACATCAATAGTAGGGATAAGGAGACAGTCAAAAATATTTTCGATACACTTTCCAACGTGCGCTGAGATAACTAATATAGATGAAGATAGCTCTGTTAAGAACGTGGATCACGAACATCGGAAACGGGTTTATCGATAAGGGCGCAAAGCGGATTATCCGACGAGCGTTCCCTGATTCCGAAATCATTGAGATCTCCGGATTTCCGAACAAAGCCGAGGAGAACGTGGCGCTTGGCCCCCTCGCCGGTAATGTATGGCAGAAGCTCGGCGCTCCAGGCGAGAAATTCCGAGGACGGAGGCTTCGTGATCATCCAGTACGCCAGAACATGGTCAGTATCAGCGAACTAGTGGATGTCGACCTCGCGATCCTCCCGGGCTGTGTCTTATACGATGTCGCGTTAGAGCCGTATTTCCCGACGCTGCTTGAACTTCAGGCCCGCGACATCCCGATCGTACTTCTGGGTGCCGGTGGTGGGTCCTACGATCGTGAAACCCGTCGATGTGTCACCGAGAAACTCAGTCGGCTTGATAATTGCGGGTTGATCTCTCGAGACACACCGGCATACGAGTCGTATGCTGATACGGTCGACGTCGCGTACAATGGAATCGATTGTGCATTCTTCATTGACGAGTGGCATACTCCTTCGGAGAGCAACCAGAAGTTCTCCGTTGCCGCCTTCGACAAAGTCGAAGAGCCGCCGTTGCGATCGGATACCCGAACGATCAGGCCCGACCACAACCCGCTTGGCCGCTCGAAACCGTATCAGGGCATCGTAAGGAACGTCTGGGATCGGATCAAGAGCTACGGTGATTTCAACCGAGGGAACGTGTTCGTCTCGGACCTTATCACTGACTACTTGTTCCTTTATGCCAACACCGAAGTCACGCACTCCGATCGAATTCATGCCTGCATTCCAACGCTTGCCTACGGGAATCAAGCACAGTTCCACTTCGATACGCCGCGTGCAGCACTGTTCGATAACGTCGGACTCTCCGAGATTACCGAGCGACCCGTAACGCTGAACGAGAACATCGAGGAGCAAAAAGAACAACAGGTACAGCAGTTACGCGAAACTGTCGATGTCTTGCGGGAGCGGACCTGAATCGATCACTCATCTGAGCAACGTTGATTTCATCCCGTTTTCTTTCTGGTATCGGAGGACTCCGACCCTCGCCCGTCGAATCGGTTTCGTTCTCGGCATCGTGGCTCGCTGAGGGGAATCCTTCGAACAAGGACGTGA
>NZ_HG315686.1:384840-453726 GCF_000455365.1 Halopiger djelfimassiliensis | reverse complement strand
AATACCGCCGAGACGCATCCGCCTGCTTTCTGATAATCGCGGAGGGAAGTCGGTGGCAGGGAGCGGCGGCTCAGCGTTCGCTCTCGATATCCCTCGAGAGCAGTTCCGAGTATGTATCGTACAGTTCCGAGGCAATGCACTCCCAGTTGTACTTCGTTTGGACGATCTCCTGATTCCGAACTGCCATCCGCGACACTTCCGAATTGGATCGACACAGCGACTGGAGTGCCGTGCGGAGCGCGCTGGGATCTCCTGGCTCGATCACACGGCCCCTGTCTTCGGTAATCACTTCGGGGATACTCCCGACGGACGTGGAGACGATCGCGTTTCCTGCCGCCATGGCTTCGAGGATTGCGATCGGGAGCCCCTCCGCGTAACTCGGAAGGACGAATATCGTTCCGTCTGCCAGGAGGTCCCGTTTTTTCTCTTCGGACACATAGCCGTGATAGTTGACTTCATTGTATTCGTCCTCGAGTTGCTCGATACGATCGGCGTACTGACCCGATCCTGCCACGTGGACCGTCAGTCCGTCCTGCTGGTCGACGAGAGCGGAAATCGCAGTTGCGAACTCAGCTGCACCCTTTCGCTCCGAGAGGTGCGATACGTAGACGATCGTTTGGTCCTTTGTATCGGACGAATCGGCATACTTCTCCGGATCAACGGCGTTCTGGATTGCGATAACTCGGTCCGCATTCGTGTGTGTCTCGACGAGTTCACGCCAGTAATCGGACAGCGTGATGACGCTACTACAGGCATGAAATCCGATTCGCTGAATCGTTTGTGCGACGATACTGTTTGCCGTGAGGAACTCGTCGAAAGACGAGCCGTGAATGTGAACGACGACAGGCACCCGCCAGATATACCTCGAGAAAAGAATGTAAAACGTCGCACGATAGAACGAGAACCAGTGAGCGGTGTGAACGTGCACGATATCGGGACGGCGTCGGAACGGAAACCGAAGGGCGGTAAACATCGTCTGGAAAACGGCCAAAACCACCCAGAGTGGTCCGCTTCCGGACGGTGTTTCGGTATCGTATACCCGAGTCGTGACGTTATCGGAGAGATGTTCGACTTGCTGGTCGATGTACCGTGGAATACCACCAACGGTTCGGTTCGATCCCACGATCAGAACGTCGACGTTGTCTCCCACGGTTAGGCCACCTCCTGGACGGCGTTGACGATTACGTTCGTCGTATCCACCTTATCGGCAAGCAGCCGTTCACGCCGGCGCTTCCATTGCTCGGAATCGTTTCGTTCGAGAATCGAAATCGCCTTGTCCAGGCCACGTTCGTGGCGATCAGCTCCGGAATAGGTGAACAAGAGTCCGTACTGGTGTTCGAGTTCGTCGATATAGCCGAGTTGACTCGAGGAAACGTACACCGCTGGTGTTCCAAGAACCGCACTTTCAGCGGCCATCGTTGCGCTTTCACCCACGAAGAGGTCTGCAAACGCCATTAGATCGTGGATGCGATGTGGAGGGACCGACACCTTTCGGTCACGTATCGATGCGGGCAACTCCGCCTCGGACGTGATTCTCACCGTCGTCCCCGTCGCCTCGAGCGCCTTGACGACATCGACGATATCGCTAAACCCGCCGTCTCCGATATCGTGGACGGCATCCCACGAGACGAGACGAAGGATGGCGAATCGTTCATCCCGTTCGACGTTGGCCTCGGAGAGGATCGATGGATCCGGTTCGAACCGGTTCGGATGGAGATACGCGAGTTCGTGATAACCGGGATACCGGACCTGTTTGGACCCGATATTGTCGTCGTAACACTCCGGTGTGTAGATCCGATCGGCAAACGGGAAGCAAAGCGCGTTCTGGAGCGTTGCGTGCTCTGTGTCGGTGAACACAAGACTCTTGGCGTCAGTGGCCGCCGCAGCATGAGTGATCGCGGGCTCGCCCATCGCGACCAGCACATCGGGATCGATCCGGCGGACCGCCCGGATGAGCGCCTTCTCGTATTGAAGCTGGACGAACGGCAGATGGAACATAGACGACGGCTCGTCAGCGACGACAGTGTGATTGATGTCGTACAACTCCAGCAGTTCCGTGTTGATCTCCTTTTTCCTGACAATTATGAAGACATCGTTGCCGTTCTCACTCAGTTGTCGGATACTGTTCCGAAACAGATGCACGTGCGCAGGGTGTTGTATTGTGAATATTATTTTCATATTTATCATCTTTTAGGCGCGGATCTGATGTTCCTTGTACTCGTTTTCCTTCATATCGAACACCATCGCAAGCATTATGAGCGCGGTTCCAACTGAAAACAACAATAAACTGGCCGACGCCCGAACGAATAGTGGTTCATCGAGTGCGACGTTTGCGTACAGAGACCAGACCCCACCGAGCAGGCTGATCGATCCTATGACGGCACCGAACAGGTAAAACAACGCCAGCGGGTGGAAATCGAGTACGAGGTACTTGACTTTCAGACGCCAGAGGAAATCCCGCAATAGCATCAGCGAAACCTTCCGAATGTAGGTAATGTAATTAATCGACGACTCTTCATCGCCATAGACGGCGGGAATCGCAACGTCAGCGACACCCATTCCCTTTGCGTTGAGTTTTACCAAGAGATCGTTACAGTACCCGTAGTACTCGTACATGTTTTCGACCCCGATCGCCTCGAGAGCGGTGTGGGAAATCGCGGTATACCCGTTCTGTGGGTCCATCGTTTTCCAGTATCCTGACGCGATCTTCGTCAGGAAAGTCAAAATCGAATTCCCGAAGAACCGGAACGCCGGCATCTCGGATCGGTACTCCTCGTACAGCAAACGATTCCCCTTCGCATAGTCGGCCTTCTCGTCGACGATCGGATCGAGTAGTTTCGGCAGTTGTTTGAGATCCATCTGGCCATCGCCATCGACCGTTGGGACGATGTCTACGTCGTCCTCGAGTGCAGCCAGATACCCTGTTTTAATAGCTCCGCCGGCTCCCAAGTTCTCACGGTGTTGGATCGGAACGACGCGACCGATCGGCTCCTCGACGACTGCACGACCACGCAACGTGTTCGTCCCGCCGTCAGTGACGGGTTTCGGTTCCGTCCGACCATCACTGCTTTCGTCAAGCCGACCTTCATACTCGAGTTCGATCTTCGAAGCGTCGTCACGCGCGGCTTCGTATATCTCCTCCCAGGTGCCGTCGGTCGAGCAATCGTCGATCAGATACATCCGGTCGACGTAATCGGGCATCTCACGGATCACACTGCCGACGAAACCTTCCTCGTTGTAGGCCGGAATGACGACGCCGACTGTATGTTCTCGATACATCAGAGTCTTCGATAGATGAAGCCGTTATCCCGTGCCGACTCCTCGAACGTCCCATCGACGTCGACGAGGACCGGATTTTCGGCCATCTCATGCGCGATATCGCCGAAGTGTAACCCGTGGAATTCGCTGTGGGGGGTTCCGATGATGATTCCATCGAACCCTTCGACGGCGAGTTCTTCCTGAACATCGACTCCGAACTCCTCGCATATCGCTTCGTTATCGGCGTGTGGATCAAAGCCGACGATATCGATTTCATACTCCTTCAGGGTATCGATGACGCCGCCGATTGCCGACGTTCGAATGTCGTCAACGTCCGGTTTGTAGGTAAGCCCGAGTATCAACACGCGACTGTTTTGCAGCACGTTCCCGGCTTCGTTGAGCGCCTTAATAGTAAGTCTTCCAATGTGTTCGGGGACGAATTCGTTGACTTCACGTGCTTGTTTGATCAACTCGGGTGCAAACCCGTTCTGCTCGCTTTCGTAGATGAGATAAAACGGATCAACCGGGATACAGTGTCCACCGACCAGTCCGGGGCGATAGTCATGGAAGTTCCATTTCGTTCCGGCAGCTTCGAGAACTGCCTGGGTATCGATGTCCAGATGATCACATGCGACCGACAGTTCGTTTATCAGTGCGATGTTGAGGTCGCGCTGCGTATTTTCGACGCACTTCGCTGCCTCGGCGGTTTCGACCGTTGGTGCTTCGTGGATACCGGCGTCTACCACCGTTTCGTAAAGTTCGGCGAGTTCCGTTCGCGTCTCGTCAGTCAATCCGCTTACGATCTTGACGACGTTTGGGAGACCGTGTTCATCGTCTCCGGGAACCATTCGTTCGGGTGAATACCCCACACCGAACTCCTCGCCCGCCTGCAGATCCGAGGCGTCTTCGAGTGCTGGAACGAACACCTCGCGTGTGGCTCCCGGATAGACCGTCGACTCAAGGACGACGGATGTTCCGGTGTCAAGCTGGTTCCCCACCATCTTACCGGCCTGTTCGACGTTTCCGAGGTCGGGCTTTTCGAGATCATCAACTGGTGTAGGAACGGCGACAATGATCACGTCCGCTCGTTCGATCGTCCGTTCGTCGGTCGTGAATTCGATTTCACTGTCCGTGATCTCGTTATCCCCTACGTCCCCCGTTGGATCGATCCCGGACTGCAGTCGCTCGATTTTCTCGGGGTCGATGTCGAATCCAGTGACATCGTGCCCGACACTATCGAACGCTTCTGCGAGTGGTAGTCCAACGTAACCGAGACCGACGACACAAATCCGTGTTGGCGTCGTGATCCCCTCTGTTTCGTCGTACGTATGGTCACTGCTCATTGTCGATTCCCTCGCCCCTCTTGATATTAAACATACCTTTCATCATCTTAATTTTCTAAAACTTCATCTGAATTTTTATCTGATAGCGCTGGCTCGTAAGTGAAGCCGCCATATTGCTATTCGGCTATTGATTCCGATCTATAGGATAAAAATTATTCGCTTGTCCTTCATTAATATGTTAATACTGAGCAGACCGATATTTCGTGACCGCCATAGCTGCTAGTATAGATACGAGCGGGTTTTATCGAGGTGCAAGTCCGTCTGTTGGTGGATCGCGATCGAGATTATCTGTGACAACTCCTGTGAGCAAAATCGACGACTAATCGGGGCCGGCATCGACGTAACGATTCAACTCTCGGCTACGGCCACGGAATGCTGGCTGCATTCGCTCGAATGCACCGCGGTCCGAGGGAATGATTGGTCGGATAGGACACTCCGACAGCGGGCTCACGACTGACTGTGAGCCGAAACACGCCAGCAAAGGATGGTGTCACTTTACCCGGAGCTGTACCACGAAACGTCTCGTGATAGCGACCACAACGGAGACGAAAACCAAACGCCGTTCGAAAACCGGGTCGAACCCTTTAACTTATATAATATATCCGTGATAATAACATCATGTTCGGTACCAGCGGAATTCGCGGTCCGGTCGGCGAAGAGATCACCGCCACCCTCGCGCTGTCGGTCGGCCGCGCGCTCGCATCCGAAGGGAATCGCCGCGTCGTCGTCGGTCGCGACGTCAGGGAAAGCGGGACGTTCCTTCACGAGGCACTCGCTGCAGGGGTACAGGAATGTGGTGCGGATGTCGTCGACGTCGGGGTAGCCGCGACGCCGACGGTGGCCCGCGCCGTCTCGACACTCGAGGCCGACGCTGGCGTCGTCATCACGGCGTCACACAATCCGCCGACCGACAACGGGGTCAAGCTGTGGACCCCGTCGGGGAAGGCGTTCGGACCCGACCGCAGGGAGGCGATATCGCGGCGACTCCGCGAGGACGACTACGACCTCGCGGCATGGGACGAACTCGGCTCGAGACGGTCCTGCGAGACCACCGCCGCCGACGCACACGTCCGTTCGTTGCGGGAGTCCGTCTCGGTGTCCCGGACGGATGCGCCGAACGTCGTCGTCGATCTCGGTAACGGTGCGGCCGGCAGTACTGCCCGCGTCCTCCACGACCTCGGCTGTACCGTCCGGACGCTGAACGGGCAGGAAGACGGCTCGTTTCCCGGCCGCCCGAGTGAACCGACCCGGGAGACGCTTACCGACCTCATGTGCATGGTCGCCGAAACGGATGCGGATCTCGGGATCGCTCACGACGGCGACGGCGACCGAATGCTCGCAGTGGATGGCACAGGTGCGTTCGTCCCGAAAGACGCCTTGCTCGCGCTTTTCGCAGTCGACGCGGCCGGGTCGGGAGATCGGGTCGCGGCCCCGGTCGATACGAGCCTCGCGGTCGATGACGCGCTGGCCGACGTCGGTGCCTCACTCACCAGAACGCGGGTCGGCGACGTCTACGTAGCCGAGCGGACCGCGGAGTCGGATGTCGTGTTCGGCGGCGAACCGAGCGGAGCCTGGATCTGGCCGGACCAAACGCTGTGCCCTGACGGGCCGCTTGCAGCCTGCAAACTCGTCGAACTCGTCTCCCGTGATGGCCCCCTTTCGGAACTCGTGTCGGATATCGAAACGTATCCGATCGAGCGGGATTCGATCGAAGTCACCGAAAAAAGCGCCGTCATGGAGCGAGTCCGGGAGCGTGTCGAGCGCCGGTACGATGTCGCCGAGCCGGGGATCGAAATCGACACTCGTGACGGGGTTCGCGTCAGTCTGACTGACGGTTGGTTCCTTGTGCGCAAAAGCGGGACACAGCCCCTCGTTCGCGTCACGGCGGAAGCGCGTGACGAAGCCGTCGCCCGGGAACTGTTCCATAACGCCCGGGAACTCGTTCGGAACGCGACCGCCGACCACTGACGGCGCCCTCTCGGCGTGCCTGCTACGGTAGCGGCCGGCTGTGGGTCGGAGCGTCACGAATCCCGAGTGCCGATACCGCGATCAGGACCCGTCAGTCCCCTCGTCGGCAGGGAGGATCACTCGACGGTAACGCTTTTCGCGAGGTTCCGTGGCTTGTCGATCGACCGTCCCAGCTGATTTGCGACCCAGTACGACACCAGTTGTAACTGGATGTTCGAGAGAATCGGCGTACATCGCGGCCCTGAAGACGGAACCTCGAGGATGTGATCGGCGTACTGGTCGACATCGGACGGCGAATCGGTGACTGCGACGACCGGTGCCCCCCGTGCCTCGACCTCTTTGATGTTGCCGATGGTCCTTGCGGCGTTTGACTCGCCGGTGACGATCGCAAACACGGGCGTTGCTTCGGTGACGAGCGCGAGCGGACCGTGTTTCAACTCGCCGGCCGCGAACCCTTCCGCGTGTTTGTACGTGATCTCTTTCATCTTCAGTGCCCCCTCGAGCGCGACGGGGGTGTTGTAGCCGCGGCCGATGAAGAAATACGCGTCGGCGTCGACGTACGTCTCGGCGATCGCTTGCGCGTTCGATTCGTCGAGTATCCGTTGAATGCGGTCGGGTAGCGTCCGGAGTCGTTTGATGAAGTCCGTCTCGGGCGTCCGATCCGGCGACAGCACCTGCGAGAGCATCGCCAGCGCCACCTGTTGGCTTGCAAACGTCTTCGTCGCGGCGACACCGATCTCCGGCCCGGCACGGATATACATCACGTGATCACACTCCCGTGCAGCCGAACTCCCGACGACGTTCGTCAGCGCCAGCGTCGATGCACCGACGCGGTTTGCCGCCCGTAACGCACGCATCGTATCCGCCGTTTCACCGCTCTGTGTGACGCCGACGACGAGCGTCTCGTTCCCGACCGGAAGCGACTCGACGTCGTACTCGCTGGCCAGATAACACTGTGCTGGAACCCCCTGTTCGCGCAACAGCCGAGCACCGTACAGTGCAGCGTGGTACGACGTTCCGCAAGCGACGAACTGTACCGGTCCCTGTCGCTCGAGGTCCGCCAACTCGGAGACCGTAATCGATCCCTCCATCTCGGTGACTCGCTCGCGCAGACACTTCCGTATCGCCGTCGGCTGTTCGTGGATCTCCTTGAGCATATAGTGGTCGTAACCACTCTTGCCGGCGTCTTCCGGATCCCACGAGATCGTCTCGACTGCCGTCTCGACGATGGCTCCTTGTTCGTCCGTGACGACGATCCCCGACGGGTTGACCCGTGCGAACTGCCCGTCCTCGAGATAGACCACGCGGTCGGTGTACTCGATAAACGCCGGCACGTCGCTTGCGAGATAGTAGCCGTCGTCACCGAGTCCCAGAACGAGCGGGGACTCGTTGCGGGCAGCGTAGACCGTCTCGTCACCCTCGAAGACGGCGGCGACGGCATAGCTCCCCTCGAGCCGCTGAACCGCTTGCCGGAACGCCTCCTCGCGGGTTGCGCCTTCCGCCAGTGCCGTTTCGATCAGGTGGGGAACGACCTCGGTGTCCGTGTCGCTGTTGAACGTGTGCCCGTCCGCTTCGAGCTCCGACTGCAGGGTCCGGTAGTTTTCGATAATTCCGTTGTGGACGACCGCGACGTCTCCGGTACAGTCCGTATGCGGGTGTGCGTTGGTGTCGGAAGGCGGACCGTGCGTACTCCAGCGCGTGTGACCGATACCGGCGGTTCCTCCGATATCGTCGTCCGGAATGGCGGTTTCGAGCGCGGACACCTCCCCCTCTCGTTTGAAGACTGCAAGCGACGAGTCGGCGACCGCGACGCCGGCGGAGTCGTAGCCGCGGTACTCCAGCGAGGATAGCCCGTTCATGAGCACGTCGATCGCGCCTCGGTCGGTTCCCGTATAACCGATGATTCCACACATTACGATCGCACCTCCGTTCCTTCCGATATCGTCCCACGAACGGTTGTGCCGGCCGCAACGGTCGCGTCCGGTCCGACGATCGTTCCCGGCACGTACCTGGTCCCTCCACGATCGCGAACGCGGTCGGCCAACAGCGCGCCGAGGGATTCGTTTTCGTGGACCCGGTCGTCGACGCGAACGTCACCGGGACCGCCGGGGATCGTCGTTCCACCACCAACGGTCACACCGATCCCAGTAACACAATCGAGGACGGTCGCCCCCACTCCGATTCGCGTGTCTTTATCGATAACGCTCCGTTCGACGACGGCGTTTGACTCCACCGTGACGTTCTCACCGAGACACGCGTACGGGCCGATGACCGCCCCGGGGCCGATTTCACAGTCCGAAGCGACGACGGCGGGCGGACGAACGGTAGCCGATTCGTGAACCATTGCGGTGGCTGCGATGTCGGCCCGCTGACTACCCTCAACGAGGTCCCCATCGAGCAACTCGAACGAAACGTCGAGCAGGTCCCACGGATACGTCGCATCCGCCCAGAATCCCTCCGAAATCACACCCTGAACGCGGGCGTCCGAGTCGACGAGTTCGGAGATGCCGTCCGTCAACGACTGTTCCCCGACCTGCGATTCGACCGAACGGATCGCCTCGAAGATCCGGGATTCGAACGCGTATACGCCGGCATTCAGTCGATACGGTCGTTCGTCGACGGGGTTTTCGACGAGGTCCGTGACGACCCCGTCTTCGAGAAGGAGGCCGCCGTACGCTTCGGTATCGGTCCGGTTGAGAGCCCCGACCGTCGCCGCCACGTCTCGTGTGTGGGCCGCCAGTACATCGCTGATGATCCGCCCCGAGACGATTTGATCGCCGTTGACGACGAGTATCGGTCCATCGACCTCGGACTCGGCCACAAGGAGTGCATGCCCGCTTCCGAGCTGTTGATCCTGGGTGACGTACGTCAGCGGTACGTTGCGATACGTCGAGCCGAAATACGCCTGTACGCGGTTCTGTCTGTAACCGACGACGACGGTAATGTCCGTTACACCTGCCTCGAGCAATTGATCGAAAACGTGTTCGAGAATTGGCGTCGTCGCGGCTGGAAGTAACGGCTTTGGCCGATACTGTGTCAGCGGCCGAAGCCGAATTCCTTCACCGCCAGCGAGGACGACAGCCGAAGGCGAATCCATATAATAATATCACCGCACCCCCTTTACTTATCGATTTCTATCCCGACAGAAAAGTGAGTAAGGAACGAAACGAGTTGTCCCGTGGTCGGCAGCGGATCCCGATCCAGAGGCCGACCAGCTATCGATGGGCGGCGACAGGCGACCGCAAATACAGACCCGGTGTTTGTTCGAAATACACCCGTCCGAAGGCGGTATCGGAAGGGTTGAGCTTCGGCACTTTCCGGGCGCAGTTACACCTCTTCTACTGCATCACCGTTGGTGATCTCCGCGTACGTCATACACGTTGGGCAGCCGTGAACGTCACCATCACTCCCAAAGACACGGACGAACGATGGGGTGATATGCGCCCCGCAGTTGGAACATTCGGGCATAGTATGCGGCAGGTCGATCGGTTGCGACGCTACTGGCATTAATGTTACCACTGGAGATTAGAAATATATGCCGTTGGGTAGTCCGCAGTTTCCTACCAGTAGTCACGGCACCGATCCGAAAGAGCCGGTATCGGAATCGGCCGGTCTTTATTCCGATCAATTTACAGTCATCGAAAACGCTCGTTCGAATAGATGCCCACACGTCGTCGCGTTCGGTTCATCCACGGTCAGTTCGCATGGATGGTGGCGACGATTCTCGTGTTGACGGCTCTCGAGTCGCTTTCCTACGATCTGTTTTTCGTTCTGTCGTTCATCGGCTTCCTCCTCCTTATGGAGTTGACCGCCCCGATCAACGTGACACCGCAGTGGCGACGACGGCTGCGATGGGTACTCGGTATCGGTGTCGTTGGCTTTGCGTGCATCGTCATCCGACGAATACTCGAGATTTTGCCACCGGGGGTAGCACCGTGGTGATCGGACGGAATCACCGCATGGCGGAACCGAACCCGAACAACACGTGTCCGATAGCGATTCCACCACGTCGAACAGCGAAGGAGTGGATCAATCCATGACCGTTCGTGAGTGGATCGAAGCGAGAACGGGGATCGAACTCACAGTGCCAGTCCTCGTTCTCGCGGTCTTCCTCGCGGTGGTTCTTGGGACGGTTCTTGTCGCGGCAAGTACCTCGGCGGCCGGATTCGGGCCGTATAATCCGTCGTGGGATGGAACGTCCGAGTTCCGCGAGGGGATCCAGTCGAATCCGGCCGTCGAACTCGAGGTCATCGACGGGACGGAGCGATACCCCACAGACGAATCGGCGACGGAGACCGTCGCATTCGTCGTCGCTCCGGAACAGCCGTACGAACCAGCGGAGGCCGATCGACTCCGCGAATTCACTGAACGAGGCGGGGCCCTCGTCGTTCTCGATACCGTCGAAACGAACGCGAATCGACTGCTCGAGGACGTCGGAGTCGACGCCCGACTCGACGGGCGACTGCTGCTGGACCAACGACGCTACGATCGGGGCCCGGCGATGCCGTTGGTGACTCCCGTCGAGAACCACACCGCCACAGCAGGGGTCGATCGGCTCACGTTAAACCACGCGACGGCGATCGAACCCGGAAACGCAACGGTCCTCGTTCGGACGAGCGAGTTTTCGTATCTGGCGAACTCCACGGACGAGGAACTCGACGATCGAGCGAACCTGACGGCAGCTCCCGTCGTGACGACTGAACCCGTCGGTGACGGTGAGGTTATCCTCGTCGGAGACCCGAGTATCACGATCAACGCGATGATCGACGAGTCGGACAACCATGCGTTTCTCGAGGGTCTGTACAAGGAGAACTCGCGCGTTCTGATCGATCGTTCCGGCTCGGACGGCGTTCCGCCCCTTGTCGCATTTGTCGGCACAATACGGCGCGTCCCGCTTCTACAGGCCCTCCTCGGGGCCGTCGTACTCGGTACCGTCGCGGTCGTTGCGAGCCCTCGGTCGAACGAGTTCCATGAAACGATTCGGATCCGACTGTCATCGAGCGAAAACCACCGATCGTCGAAGCTCGAGTCGCCGCCCGAACCGCTTTCGAAGGACGAACTCGCTGCAATCCTCCGCTCCCAGTATCCGGAGTGGGACGAGAAACGTATCGACAGAGTGATAACAGCGTTTAATCGAACCCGCTCGAAACACGACGAGCAATGACTGAAAATAATCAAATGAGTGATAAGAAACCGAATACCCCACAGGCGATCCACGAGGCAGTCGAAACGGAAGTCAAGAACGTGCTCATCGGCAACGAGGAAGCGATCGAACAGCTTACGATCGCCGTCTTAACGAACGGACACCTCTTACTCGAGGGCGTTCCCGGCGTCGCCAAAACGACCCTTGCGAACCTGTTCGCACAGGCAACGGGACTCGACTACCGCCGGATACAGATGACGCCGGACGTATTGCCGGCAGACATCACGGGAGCACACGTCTACCGGGAAAACCTCGGCGAATTCGAACTTCGGCGCGGTCCGATCTTCACGAACGTGATCGTCGCCGACGAGATCAACCGCGCGACGCCGAAGACACAGAGTGCGTTTCTCGAGGCGATGGCGGAAAAACACGTCACGATCGAAGGGAAAACGTTCGAGTTACCGGACCCGTTTATGGTCGTTGCGACACAGAACCCGATCGAAATGGAAGGGGTGTTCGAACTCCCCGAAGCACAGCGCGACCGGTTCCAGTTCAAACTCACGCTCGAGCTGCCCGACCGGAGCGACGAAGCCGCGTTACTCGAGCGGTTCGATGCCGAGCCACAGCTTGAGCCGGCCGATATCGATCCGGTCGTCAGTCCCGATTTGCTTCTCGCTGCCCAGGAGGTGATCGGCGACGTCCACGTCGCCGGTCCGGTCAAAGAGTACCTCCTCGATCTCGTCGCCGAGACGCGAGATCATCCCGATGTCGCACACGGCGCGTCGCCGCGTGCGAGCCTGACGTTCCTGAACGGGGCGAAAGCTCGTGCAGCGATCCACGGCCGAGAGTACGCGGTCCCGGACGACGTGAAAGCGCTGGCTCAATCGGTACTGGCCCATCGACTCGTCCTGAGCACCGAGGCCGACCTGACCGACGTCAGTCCCGAAGCCGTCGTCTCGGACATCGTCGACAACGTCGAGGTTCCCGATATCTCCCGTCGAGAGGAAACTCCGTCGGCCGGGGAAGCGTCCCCCGACGTCTGACGACGACCGACTCCGGCACTCGTTTAAGACTCGAACCAACACGTCACGAGCCAGTCGGACCGTTCGCCGCGATCGACCTCGGTCTCGATCGGTTGCTCGAGCCCGACTGCAAGCCCGGTCGCGAGAAACGACGGGATCGGGTGGTCGAACCGATCGAGGGCACCGAACGTACTGTCCGTGAGACGAACCGTCACGCGTCCGCCGGCCGGATCGACGTCGTAGTCGGCTCGTTCCGTGAGTTCGAACTGCTCGACGAGTCCGTCACAGAGTTGCATCGTGATCGTCTCCGGCGTCGAACCGAAGTCGTCCGAAAGCCGGCGTTCGAACTCGGTAAAGAGGAACGCACCGGCTGGGTCGAACAGCAGTCCCCGGTCGTTGCCGTCGAGAACGAACGGTCCGTTCTGGTCGAGGTCGGTCGGGGGACCGTCGACCGCGTGCAACGGGATATACAGCTGTGCACTGCCATCAGCGGGACGGTAGAATCGGGTTTCACGGAGGCCGAGTTCGTCGACGATCGCACTCCCGTTTGTGGCGTATGCTCCGTATATCCGTTCGCTGACATCTGCAGCAACGAACTCGACCGGCGTCAGATAGTACGTAAGTATCGCACCGAACAGCCCCGTCCCGCCAAGGGCGACCAGTACCTCTCGGGTACTGGGAAACAGGACGCCGGCAGCAAGTGCGACGAGACCGACAACGGCGAACCCTGCGGCCGCGCTTCGGTACCGTGACTGCCGCGCTCGAGCGTATTCCTCACGAAGCCGCCGGTTTTCCGCTGCCAGCAGTTCGGCTCGTTCCCTGTCGGTAAGTTCGTGGTCCGTCTTCGATTCGGTCGGTTGCTCGTCATCCTTGTTGTCGTCGGACTCGGGTCCGTCGAGCCGTTTACTCACACTCATAGCTGGAATCCGTCTCGTTGTCGGTTGGTCGTTCCGGGTCGGAAACGAGGTCGAAACTAACGAGTTCGTACCGATGCAAGAGATAGCTCGCGATCATAACGGTCAGGACCGCCGTCCCGGCCCCCACTACGAGAGACCGCGAAAGGGAGACCCACGTAATCCCACCAGTGCCGAAGACAGCCCCGATACCGACCAGTCCGGTTCGACGGTCGGCTCGAGAGCCCACGATAGTAGCAACGAGGAGAGCCACGAACCCCGCCTCGAGAACGACGAACGTAGTCGCGTCGATCCCGTCCGAAAAGAGAACCACAAGCAGGAGGTGGCCGCCGGCAAGCGTGTACGCGACGCCAAGGGTATACCAGATCACGGCTGTGATGAGTCCCGCGAGGACGCCCATCGGGCCGGCGGTCACCCCAAAACAGCTGACGACGATCGCAACCCCCACGCCTTCCAGCCGGCCGCTGGGTTCCTCGGGATCATCTCGTCCCCCGATATCGTTCGATTTGATGCTCCGTTTGCGCATCAGTGGTGTCCTCCCGACGCGGTTGTCCGCGCTCGGTCTCGGCCGTCGGCGAGGACCGTTGCCAGTCGGTCGCCGGGAGCGACTTCGAGGGTCGTTACGCCGTCGATACGGTCGAGACTCCGTCGGAACTCCTCGAACGACAGGTACCGATCGTACGTCCGATCGAGATCCGCAAGCGATTCTGATTCGAACAGCACCCGCGGGGCAAGTAACACGAGAACCCTGTTTCCGTGCTCGCGAACCAACCGAATCGTCTTTCGGAGTTTCGTCGGCTCCGAATCGTCGGTACACAGGATCGTCCACGGCTCCCGTTCCTGGGTGTTTAATACGGTCTGGAGCGAGCGATACAGCGGCTCGGAAACGAACCGTTCGCGGTACGTTCGGCGCGTCGCGTAAAACGGCCGGAGCGTCCGCTCGAAATCGGTCGCGTCGTTTCGCTCGAGCGCTCGAAGTGCCGACCGGGCGTCCGTCGGTTCGTGCTCGTATCGTAGATCGACGTCGTCGATGTTCGAACTCCCGGTCGTCGACCCGCCGTCTCCCCCGATGGACGAACGGTGTGGCTCCGCCGTCGTCGGTTCCAGATCGAGCAACTGCTGTCGAATCCGCCGATACTGCGCCGGTTCGACGGCGGGATCGATTCGGGTGGTCGTTCCGTCGTCGCCGACGGTGAGCAAGCCGAGCGGATCGCCGAATCGTCGAGCACTGGTCGCGACTGCGAGGGCGGTTTCGCGGAGGTAATCCAGCTCCGTCTCGTCCGGCGGCCCGGTCGCGAGCGTGGTACGATGGTCGACCACGAGCAGCGTCGGCCGATCGGTTTCGGTCCGGTATTCCCGTACGTGAGGCGTTCCGAGTCGCGCTGTCGCCTTCCAGTCGATCCGATCGGCGGTATCGCTGGGAACGTACTCACGGAGTTCGGTCGGCACAAGCCCGGATCCGCGCCGGTCTGACGCGTGTTGGCCCTGTGCAAGGGCGATGTGGTCGCCGCCCGATCCGACATGAACGTTTCGCGGTCCCCGCGGTTCGATAAGCATCGTCGGCGTCGGACCGACGGGAAGCGTCTCGCGGAACCACCCGTCCGTGGCCGTCAACCGCGCTGGATCGAACGTGTGGCGTCCTGTAACGTGACACGTTACCGGTACAGTACGCTCCGCGTTCGGCGTCCCCGGTTCGAGTTCGAGGGTCGGCTCGGCAGTGGTGTTCGAGTCGACGGTAACAGCCGTCGGCAGTCCGGGCTCGAGTTCGAGCGCCAGTGGCGTCGGGGCACGTGATACTGCAAACGTAATATCCGCCGAATCGCCGGTGTGGGTTCCCGTCAGTTGGGGCTTTTGTTCGACCGAGAGCGACCCGACTGTTTCGGAAAGGGTTCGGAGGAACCAGTACTGTCGTGCCAGAAGTAACGCGCCGATCGTGACTGTGGCCCCGAGCAAGGGCGGTCGACCAAAAAGAATCGCGAGAGCGGCCATGAGGGTCGCAAGCAAACCGGCTTCCAACGACCGCCGCATTGGACGCATAGCTATCATTTGAAAAGATAGGGTGTTGAACTTATTGGTTGCTCCCGGAACCGATCGAGCAGACAGACTTTTATCCAGAGAAACGAATTTTCGTCCGTGAACAACGTCGTCAGGTATTTCGTGTTCGCGTCGGTGCTGTTTTTTCTTCCCGTCGTTTTGACCGGTGTTACCGGCATCCCTCCCGGAAGCGACGGAACGGGGGGTTCGTCGTTCGTCGTCGCTGACTCGGACGGCGTCAATGAGACGGTCCGTCACCGGAAGCCGGCTAGATACGACGAAGACGGCGATACCGCTGCAGTAACCGGTTGGCTTTCGGATCGGCTCAGTGACCGGCTGGGCGAAAGTACGGTCGCGCTCGAGCAAGAAGAGTACGAGCAAGCAAGCGAGTACCTCGACGACGAGTACTACGAGCGACTCGAGCAGTTCGTCGAGGTAACCGGTGAGACGGACGGTCGAAACGGCGACGACGAAACCGATGGAGACGACATCACTGAATCGTTCGAAACGGCCGCCGAGGAACAAGAACGGCTGATAAACCGAACACGACAGTATCGGGAAACGAAAGCGGAGTACGAAGCGGCCCGTGAATCCGGCGACGTAGACCGGGCCCGCGAACTCGCTCGTGAACTCGAGGCGCTTGCAACCGACATCGAGGAAGGGAACGAAACGATCTCGAAACGCTACGAGATACTTACGGGAGAGACGGACCGGGACTTCTCGGCGGAGAAAGCCACTATCGAAAACACGACCCGGTCGATTCAGCAGGAACAGGAGACAGTCCGGAAAGAACAGTTCGTCGAAACGGAACTCAACGTTTCGACGACGAGCGAAACGATATCGTTCCGGGACCCGCTTCCGGTCCGCGGGGAGATACGGACCGGTGATGGATCGACCGTCGCCGAGACGGACGGCAGAATTCTCGTCGGGAACGAGCCCGTCGATGTCGAGACGTGGGACAACGGGACGGTCGAATTCGAGTATCGGCCGGCGGCGGAACCGCTCTCGACTGAACGTCTCACCGTTCAGTACGTCCCTGCCGCTCGGTCGACGTACCTCGGTACCGAAACGTCGGTTCCGGTTTCGATCGAACAGACCGAAGGGGAGATCCGAAACCTCGAGGTATCGGAGACGGCCGCGTATAACGAATCGCTTTCGGTTACAGGGGACGTGGTCGCAGCAGAACGACCCGTTGACGGCGCGGTAGTGACGGTTAGCCTCGGGGATCACGATATCGGGCGGCTCCCCGTCGCCGACGGACACTTCTCGGAATCGATACCCGTTCCAGCCGCTGTTGCGGATGGAGATCGAACGTTACGGGTATCACTTCCCGAGGGACGCGCACTCGCACCGACGACAGCGGCCCGAAACGTAACGATAACGGAAACGGAGACGACCCTCGAACTCGAGGCGGAGCGAACGAACGCTTCCGCCGTTCGGATCGCCGGGACGCTGGCGACCATCGACGGCGATGGACTCGAAAATCAGACGGTCGGGATTCTGGTCGATGGAGAATCAGCCGACACTGTCACGACGGACGAAAACGGTGCTATTTCGGCAACCATCGCGCTGGCAGCGGAGACGGAACGGGAGATTACGGCGACGTACGACGGGGCGGAAACGAACCTCGAGGGGGCGACGGAAACGGTACGGCTCTCTCCGCTTGCGAAATCCGGTACCGATGGCGGATTCGGAGTCCCAACGAGGGCGTCGCTCCTTGCGGGATTCGGTGTGATCACGCTTGCGGCCTGTCTCGGATGGTGGTACCGAAGCCGTCGGGAATCGATCCGAGAGCCCCCGTCTTGGAAGTCGACACGGCAACGTTCCACGGTCGATCGCGAACCCGGGGAAAGGAGTCAAGCCATGGGGAGAGTACTGCTCGAGAACGCACACACTCACCTCGCTAATGGACGGTCGGACGAAGCGGTCAGAGCCTGTTATGCCGCCGCCAGAGCGTCGTTCGAGTCCGATATCGAGGCTGACCGTTCGGACTCGCTCACGCACTGGGAGTTCTATCGTCAGTACGGCACCGACGTTGGGAACGAGACGTTCCTGCGGGAGCTAACGGAAGCGTACGAACGGGCCGCGTTCATGCCGGCCACGGTCTCGTCCGAGGATGCCGAACGCCTGCTGGAAACGACACGACACGTCTGTGACAGTCCGGGATCCGAACCCAGTAGGAACACCCACACGGAGAGGGGAGCTCCGTCGAACGACGGTTGAAACGAAGCGTCGGTCGAGCGCCGTCCGGATCGATCGACTTTTATAACCAATCATTAAATGGTGAATTAATGGTCGATCGACGGTCACTGCAACTGCTTTTGCCACGACCGCTTCGTAAGCTTCCGGGCGATCTGACCTGTATGCTCGTGATGACAGTTCTGGTCAACGTGACCGTCTTCACGCCGGTCGTTCGAGAGACGCCGCTTCGCATTCCGTTCGGGACAGCTTTCGCGCTGGTCGTTCCGGGGTACGTCTTTCTCGCCGTGCTCTTTCCCGAAGCCAGTGATCCCGAACCGTCGCTTCGGTCCGGTATCGACGGCATCGAGCGGGCCGTGCTGTCCGTCGGTCTTAGCCTCACGATTATTCCCCTCGTCGGCCTCGGGTTGCACTTTACGCCGTGGGGGCTCCGGCTGGGGCCGATTATGGTTGTTCTCACCGGATTCACGCTTGTCACGACCGGCGCTGCTGCCGTTCGCCGGTGGCAACTTCCGGAAAACGAACGGTTCCGCGTTCCATATCGTGAATGGTATCGGGCGGGTCGATCCGAACTGCTCGAACCGGAATCGCGCATCGATGGGACGTTGAACGTCCTGCTCGTCCTTTCGATACTGCTCGTGATCGGCGTCGTGACGTTCGCGATCGTCGCTCCGCCTGCAGGAGAGCAGTTTTCTGCTGTCTATCTTCTGACCGAAGACGACGATGGGGAACTCGTCGCCGACGATTTCCCCAGGGAGTTCGTCGACGGGGAATCGAGGGAGATCGTTCTCGGCGTCGATAACCACGAACATCGTCCCGTCGAGTACACTGTCGTCGTTCTCGAGCAAAGAGCGGAGCCGATCAGCAACGAAACGAATGCCAGCGGCTCGAGTACCGATACCATCGGAAACGGGACAACCATCACGGAGCAACGTGAACTCGATCGATTGCAGGTCAATCTCGACCACAACGAATCGTGGCATCATACGTACGATCTCGAGCCGACGATGACCGGCGACGACGTCCGCATCGTCTGGCTCCTCTACCCCGACAACGATGTTCCGGAGACTCCTTCTCTGGAGACTACGGAGTACTACACCGACCTCTGGATAACCGTCACTCCATCGAACGAATCCTCACGGGCCTGAACGAAATCGAGATGATGTACGAAACGGTTCCGACTGGATGACCCTACTTATTTTGTATTGTTTATAGAAAGGAATTTAATTACTGAGTCTGAAACACTAATCATGTCATCGCACACAACGCGATTACTGGTCCCCATCCTCTGCGTTCTCATCGCGTCGACGGTGGGAATGGGAATCGTTGCGGGTTCCGGATACGGTCTCGAGCTAGATGATTCGATCGACACGCCCGAGCGGACGGTCGAAGTAGAGGGCGAGGAGTTCGCCGTCGACAGCGTTACCGTCGTCGAACCCGGTGACGTCATCGAAGGGACTGCTACCGGGCCCGGAGACGAGGAGTATAGCGTTTTCCTCCGAAACTCCGAGGGCAAAGCTGAAATGATGAACGGCGGACTGACCGAGGGAGAAACGGACATCTCGTTCTCGACGGACAATCTGGATACTGGATCCTACGCTGCCTCCATCGAGACGACGACGATCGAGAAGACACAGCCCGTGGTTATCGCAGCCTATGAGGTAGACGTCTCCTCGTCGGAGGACTTTACAGTCCACGAAAACGAGGAGCTTTCCATCACCGCAAAACTCACCGAACACGACGATCGATCGATCGAGACCGTCGAAGCTATTGTCTGGAACGACGAGGACGATAGCCAGCGCATCGAGTTGACTGCAGAAGACAGCCTCACGTATTCTACGACGGTTTCCGACCTCAATCCCGGGGAGTACGACCTGTACGTCGGTGTCCAAGGTGGAAACGAGGTTGCCGACAGCGACGAAGAGGAACTCATTGGCGTGAGCGAGAACCATCTCGTCGAGATCAAATCGGGCGACGGCGGTGAAGACGGGAACGGTACCGAGAACGGCGGCGAAGACGGGAACGGTACCGAGAACGGCGGCGAAGACGGGAACGGTACCGAGAACGGCGGCGAAGACGGGAACGGTACCGAGAACGGCGGCGAAGACGGGAACGGTACCGAGAACGGCGACGAAGACGGGAACGGTACTGAGAACGGCGACGAAGACGGGAACGGTACCGAGAACGGCGACGAAGACGGGAACGGTACCGAGAACGGCGGCGAAGACGGGAACGGTACCGAGAACGGCGGCGAAGACGGGAACGGTACCGAGAACGGCGGTAACGGAGTGAATATGCCATCGAACGGGACCGATGGAAACGATGACGATAGCGATGCCGATCCGGATTCCGACGATACGCCAGGATTCGGGCCACTTCTCGCCA
The DNA here is from genome assembly GCF_000455365.1 of Halopiger djelfimassiliensis. GTDB lineage: Archaea > Halobacteriota > Halobacteria > Halobacteriales > Natrialbaceae > Halopiger_B > Halopiger_B djelfimassiliensis. The sequence goes on along the minus strand of NZ_HG315686.1, from coordinate 433,460 downwards.
TCGGTGCCCTGTCCGCGTTGATCGGCGTGCAACGGTACGCTCGATCGGGACGCTAACATTGTGGGTCGTTTATCGACGGAATCGAAGACCCTCCTCGGATCGTTCGACGCGTTCTCTCCGATGGAAAGCGAGACATGAACGAACCCGATGACGCAGACGAGCGAAGCGGAAAATTCGGTCAACTGCTTTAATTTATTACTCGGGGGAAATCACTTACTCTTCTAAGCCGTTACTATTATCTCTTATTAGTTTGCACAGTAATACATGATCTCCAGTAGCAAAACCATAGAATTCTATCCCCCAGACGCAAAAATAAAATGGGGTGAGAGGATCCGATGAACGCCAAGATCGGCGCAGTCGCGTTCGCGCTCCTCACGGTTACGAGCGTGTTAGCACCGGCCGGATACGGACTGACCGGAACGGCCGCAGCATCGGATCAGTTGAAAGACGAGCGCATCACCGTAACCGACGAAGTAGATATCTGGAAAGGCGCGGCCTTCTCATTGCGCGTCGGTAGCGCCGGCGACACACAGGTGAGTACTCCGGAGACGTTCGTCCGCGCTGAAGGTCTCGATAGCTCGTTCACCCCCGAACTGAGTGCGCAGAAGGATCCGATACGTGTCTTTACGAAGGAGACGGAACTCACACTCGAGTTCGAAGAGCGGCCGGGACTGTCCTTCGACGCTCTCCAGGGGAAGGAGTTCGATCTCGTCGTCGGACACGTCGATGACAGCGCGACAGCGGTTGCAACTGACGGCGAGAACGATACGACCGGCACGCTCGATGGAGAAACGCTCCGGCGGCTGGTAAACGAAAACGAGATCGACCTCGAGCGGGCAAGTACGGGAACGAAACTGGGTGACTCCGGACTCGAGTTTACCTACGAGCCGAAGGAGGCTGGCATCTATGCGTTCGTGGTCGTCGAACGCGGCGATTTCACCCTCGAGAACGGTGACATCGAGGGCGGCGGAACGATCTACGGTGTCGATACCGCCACGGTCCAGTCCGCGCCGTCGGATCGCGTCGAACCCGTAACCAGTGACGCCGACGTCGGTGACGACCTCGAGTTCAACGTCGAGGCCGGGTTCGAGGCGGAGTCCGCTGATCACGTCGTTGCAGTGTTCGATGAAGCGGATATCGACGACGAACGTATCAACCTGGTTATCGAAGGGGGACTCGAATCCGTTCCGAGTGCCGACGATATCGTTGTCGAGCATACAGTTGAAGGCGTGAACGGCGTTTTCAAGGCCGACGAAATCCGAATGTTCGGGACGCAGATCGGCGAACGGGAGATCGATCGGCGTATCGAGTTAGCGGATTTCCTCTCGGTTTTCCCGTCGGGATGGACGTTCGACGACAATCGGCGGCTGATCGACAGCACTGGAAATCGTCTCGAATCCGGCGAGGGGTCGATCATCAACGCGTCATTCACCGGTGTGACTGCTGACGAACCGGAAACGACAGTCACGGTTGGAACTGACGAAGAGTGGGAACGCGGTGAGTATGCCGTTCTCCATGCCGCAATCAGCGCCGACGGGACGAAAACGTCGACCAAGAAAGTTCGGATCGAGTTAAACGAGTCCGAACCAGGTGACGGCGATGGCGACGGCGACGGTGATGGCGACGGCGACGGTGATGGAGACGGCGACGGTGATGGCGACGGCGACGGTGATGGAGACGGCAACGGTGATGGAGACGGCAACGGTGATGGAGACGGCAACGGTGATGGAGACGGCAACGGTGATGGAGACGGCGACGGCGATGGCGATGGTGACGGCGATGGCGATAATGACGGGCCGCCTAACAGAGGCGGCGGCGGTGGCGGAGGTGGCGGTGGTGGTGGCGGCAGTCCACCGCCAAACGACCCCGGAAACGGAGAGGGGCCCGGGAAGAACCCCGGGAACGGTGAAAACCCCGGTAAGAATCCCGGAAACGGAGAGAATCCCGGGAAGAACCCCGGGAACGGTGAAAACCCCGGTAAGAATCCCGGAAACGGAGAGGATCCCGGGAAAGACCCCGGAAACGACGACGAACCCAATGGGGACGATGACGGAATCCCCGGCTTCGGTCCGGTAACTGCACTCGTGGCCCTCCTGTCAGTTGCTCTCGTGACGAGTCGGTGGCGTCAGTAACAACGTTCAGACTGAACTACGGCAGGAACGACACAACCCTTCCACAGAACGGGTCCGATTCATTCAAACTCGAGAAAAGCAGTCGGGCTATTCTTCGTCGCTGACCCGTTCGGCGTTCGGACCGAACGCCGACTCGAGCAGTCCGGGAACGTCCTCGGGTTGGACGTCCGAGTACCACTCGTTGTGGGGCTGGATCGTGATCGCGGTTCCGTGCTCGCTACACAGGCCCAGACACGAGGTCGAACTGACGCCGACCGGCGACCAGTACGCATCCCGGTCGCGCAGCCAGTCTTTGACCGTCGCGAGCGTCTCCTCGGCCCCGGCCGCGCCACAACTGGCGTATTCGGAGTCCCGATCGGTCGTACAGACGAACACGTGTGCGTCGAGGCGTTCCCGGTACTCCGGAGTTCGGTCTTTCATGGGTTCGTCAGCGCTCCATCGTGTCGTTCGGTCGTCGAACCGAGGGCGGGTCGCGCCCCAAGCCAATTGAACAAGCCGGCCACGAGCACCCAGAGGGCGGCCTGACTCAACGCGGTCAGCCCACGGAAGGCGGTCACGAGATCAGCCGGAAGCGTCCCGGTCTCGACGATAGTCGGCGCCACGAACGCGGCGAGGAGGCCGAGGGAGACGAGCGGGACTGCTGCCGTGAGAAGGCCGAGGGGACGGCTACGGGATGCAACGCGTCTGTAGCCCAGAACCGAGGCTGTGGCGACGACCGCGCCGACGACCATCATCCCGATGTAGATCACGATCCGTGTCGTGGGATCGCCGGCCTGTTCGGCCCCCGGCGTCGTCGGCGGGAGCACCAGCCACGGTGCAACGGAGACCGTAAAATAGCCCGATCCGGCCAGTACGTAGGCGTTGATCGGATCGCGTCCGGGAAGCGCCGGCTCGAGGAAGTAAACGGCAAGCGCGAAGACGCCGCCGAGCAAGATTCCCCACAGAATGGCGCTACCGACGCTTACGACGGCAGTCGTCGTTTCGCTTACCGCGTGAGCGTGCTCGCCGGCAGCGTGGACGTGCTCACCGGCGGTATGGCCGTGTTCACCCCCCTTCGCAACCGTTTCCATGTAGTCGACCAGCGGGTTCGCTACGAGCGCCACGTAGAGTCCGTAAGCAAGACCGGCGAGGACGCCCGCGAGGACGCCTCGCTGGAGGTAGTCGAGCAGCATCAGTGCCAGGTCACACCGGCCGCGTGCCGGAAGTTGTGCAGCGAGTCGTGAACCAGCGGTTCCTGGACGAAAAGCAGCGCAAACGCCGCCGCTGCGGCGAACGCGAAGACGACCGCTAGCTGGGCGCTCGTCAGTTCGTTGCGTGCAGTTCCGATACGGTCGTGAACGGTTTCGGCCCGCGTCATAAAGTCAGGTTTCTCTATTGCAACTGTAGTTGTAAAGCTACCGGTCGATCGTCCTTCGCGGGAGTTCCGTCGACCGACCAGTACGAATGAATAAACGACGTGAACGTTCAACAAAGAGTGTCGAATCGGGAGACTGCTGGTGGATAACGAAATCGTTTTCCTACGGCTACCGCTTGACTCGACTAACGACGAGAGTCATGAGTATCCAACGACGGTCACCAGGAGGGATGTGCCGTGGCGGCTGAGCGAGTACTCGTACCGCTGTCGGACACGGTGACCGTCCGGCAGACGGTCGGCTACGCCGTCCAGTCGGGGCTCGAGGCGGCCGACGCGCTGGAGTGTCACCTCGTCGCCGCGCTCCCGTACGACCTGGAAATGCCGGAAGGACAGGCCCAGATGGAGAAAGCCGAACAGTTGCTCTCGAAGGCCGAAAACTGGGCACGGGAAGACGCGGGTGAGGGCTCGGTGACAGTCGAAACGGCGATCATCGGGTTCGACGAATACCTCTTCAGCCCGCGGGATTACGCGGAGACGTTCGACGCGTACGCCGACGAGCACGGGATCGATCGCGTCGTCCTCGATCCGGAGTTTCGCCCGGGGACGACGGCACAGATGCTCCAACCGCTCGAGCGCGAACTCACGAACATCGGGTTGTCCTACGACGAGGCCCCGGTCGATCGTCCCGCTCGCCACGAGCGGCTGGTCAAAGGCGGCACTCAACGGTTCGACCGACTGTTTGCGACGTTCTGGATCTCGTACGGCTTCTATCTCGTGCTCGGCGATCCGAGTTACTGGTTCGATCTGATCACCGGTGCGGCGGTCGCCGGGATCGTCGCGGTGTCGCTCGCACACGTCACGTTTACGTTTCCGCTTGACCGCGTCCAGTCGCCGATCCGAACCGTCCGATTTGCCTGCTACGTTCCGTACCTGCTCTGGGAGATCGTCAAGGCGAACCTCGCGGTCTCGGCGGTCATCCTCCGGCCGTCGATGCCGATCGAACCGACGTTGACCCGCGTCAACGCCCGGGTTCGGAGCGGTCTGCCGCTGCTTGCACTCGCCAACAGCATCACGCTTACGCCGGGGACGTTGACGGTCCGAGCCAACGATCAGCAACTGCTCGTTCACACGCTGATCCCGTCGGCCCGCGAGGACCTCTTCGACGGCGGACTCGAGCGGGCGGTCCGCTTTGTCTTCTACGGCCGCGAGTCGGCCGCGATCCCGTCGCCCCGCGAACGCGAGGACGCGGAGATCGTCGGGGGTGACGAGTTGTGACGCCCCCGATCGACGACGTCTTTCTCGCTGCGGCCGCGCTGTTCGTCGTGCTCGCGATCGCGATGTTTTACCGCGCCGTGGCCGGTCCGACGACCCAGGATCGGCTGCTGGCGGTGAACGTTCTCGGGACGAACACGGTCGTTATTCTCGCGTTGCTGGCGGCGGGACTCGACGAACCGTGGTTTCTCGACGTCGCGTTGATCTACGCGCTGTTGAACTTCCTGATGTCGATCGCCATCTCGAAGTTTACCGTCGAGCGGGGTGGTGTGCTGTGATCGAGGCGATCCAGTTTTGGGCCGTCGTCGTCCTCCTCGGGTTCGGCCTGCTCTTTACGTTCGTCTCGACGGTCGGCGTGCTCCGCCTGCCGGACATTTACACGCGGGCACACACCGCATCCCAGACGGACACGCTCGGTGCCGGATTCGCGCTCGCGGGCGTTGCGGTTGCGTTCGGCTGGCAGCACTCGACGGTGTATACCGTCCTGTTGCTGTTTTTCGTGTTCATCACGAACCCGACCGCGGCACACGCGATCGCCCGTTCCGCGGCCGAAACCGGCGTCGAGCCGCTGCTGGCCGACGAAGGCGACGACGCCGATAGCGCCACGGACGGAGGTGAGTCGCGATGAGCGCGCTCGCGTACACGCTCGCGGTCTTCATCCTCGCGACTGCGGTCGCGACGGCGCTGTTTCGGGACGTTCTGTCGGTAATCATCGTTTTCGGCGCCTACAGTCTCGGGATGGCGATCCTCTATACGTTCCTGCTGGCCCCCGACGTGGCGATGACCGAAGCCGCGATCGGTGCCGGCGTGACGACGCTCCTGTTGTTGTTGACCATTGCGCGGACGACCCGTCCGCCGTCCGATCAGCTCGTAGAGCGGGTTCACGTGCCGGCGGTCGTCGTCGTGAGTGCGTTCGTACTCGTCGTCTGTATGACCGTGCTCCCGGAGATGTACACCCTCGGCGACCCGAGCGCACCGGTCTGGTCGAACCCGGATGTCACACAGCACTACATCGAGAATACCTACGAGGACACGAAAATCCACAACGCCGTCTCCGCGGTCCTTGCTGCCTACCGTGGGTTCGACACCTTCGGCGAGGCGGTCGTCGTCTTCGCGGCCGGCGTCTCGACGCTGCTCGTCCTGAAACGCGAGGTGTTTGCCTGAATGTCCAACGCTGATACAGTCGACGATACCTACACCGAGAGTCAGGTGATCATGACCGCCGTCAAGATCCTTGCCCCGTTTACGCTGACCTACGGGATGTTCATGGTCCTTCACGGGTCCGACACGCCCGGCGGGAGCTTTCAGGGTGGCACCATCGTCGGGGTCACCGTGCTCATGCTCGCGTTCGCGTTCGGCATCGAGCCGACCCGCCAGTGGCTCCGAAACAGCGTCCTCGTCGGGCTCGCGACCGGCGGCGTCGCCATCTTCGCCGGGATCGGCCTGTCGATGATGGCCCTCGGCGGGAACTTCCTCGAGTTCGATCGGATCTACGAGGTTCTCGGCCACAAACAAAAGTGGGGCCTCGAGGCCATCGAGATCGGCGGCGTCTCGCTGATCGTCTCGAGCGTCATCATCACCCTCTTTTTCGCGATGGCCGCGGGATTCAACGCGCAGGGCCACAGCGGAACCGGCGGACACGAGCCGGCCGACGCACCCGCCGACTCGCGGTCCGCGGAGGTGAGCGACGATGATTGAAACGCTCGCGAACAGGTACACGTACGTCCTGCTGTTCGTCCTGCTCGGGATCGGCCTCTACATGGTGATCGCCAACGAGAACCTCGTGAAGAAGCTGATCGGGGTGAGCCTCTTCCAGTCGGCGATCTTCCTGTTTTTCATCTCGATGGCGTACGTCGATGGGGGTTCGTCCCCGATCGTCCCCGCCGACGGGAGGGTCGCGAGTCCGCTTCCACAGGTCATTGTCCTGACCGCCATCGTCGTCGGCATCGCGCTGACGGCCGTCGGGCTGGCACTGGTGATCCGCATCTACTCGGAGTACGGGACGCTTCGCGAGGATACGCTGCGGGAGGTGCGCGTCGATGAATAGCGAACTGCTCGTGCCGCTGTTGATCGTCGCGCCGATCGTCGCGGCGACGCTGCCGATCGCGCTCGGCCTGTGGTTCGACCGGACCGGGTGGTCGGTTGCCGCGATCACGACGTCCGGACTGTTCGTCGCGGCCGCGTACCTCGCGGGCGTCGTTTTCACGGCGGGAAAGCAGCGACACGAGCTCGGCGGCTACTCGCGGGAGTTCGGGATCGAACTCGTCGCCGACCAGTTCTCGATGCTGATCGTCCTGCTCGTGACCGCCGTCGCCCTCGGCGTTCTCGCGTACACGCGCCGAGGCGGTCCGCGCGGGAACACGTTCTACACCGCCTACCTGCTGTTGACCGGCGGCTTGCTCGGGATCTCGCTGACCGGCGACGTGTTCAACCTGTTCGTCTTCCTCGAGATCACGAGCCTGGCGACCTACGCCTTGGTCGCAAGCGGCGACGGGCCGGAGGCGGCGGTCGCCGCGTTGAAGTACCTGATCCTCGGGACCGTCGCCGCGTCGATGTACCTGATCGGCGTCGCCTTCGTCCTCATGGCGACGGGGACGCTCAACATGGTCGAACTCGCGACGGCGATTCCGGACGGCGATCCGACCCTGATCCGGGCCGGCTTCGCGTTTATGATCGTCGGCTTCGCCACCAAGGTCGCCCAGTGGCCGCTGCACACCTGGCAGCCAAGCGCCTACAACCGGGCTCCCGACGGCGTGACGCCGCTGATCGCGGCGCTGGTTTCGACCGCGTCCGCGTACGCCTTCGGTCGGCTGATCGTCACCGTCTTCGGGGTCGACTACCTCTCGGCGATGCCCCGAGCGTCGGCGGTCATCGTCACGATCGGCTGCGTGAGTGTCCTTGCCGGGACTGTTCTGGCCGTGATCCAGCGCGACGTCAAACGGATGCTCGCCTACTCGTCGGTGTCGCAGTTCGGGCTGGTGATCGCCGCCTACGGCGTCGTCATCGCCGGTCACTCCGAGACCGCGTTCATCGGTGCCGCGATCCACCTCGTCGGGCACGGCCTGTTGAAGGCCGGACTCTTCCTTACGGCCGGCCTGATCGCGGTCAGTTACGACGCCCGTACCGTCGACGAGTACGCCGGTCTGTCGAAGGACCGGCCGGTCGCCGCCGCCGCGATGGCGGTGTTGCTGCTGGCGCTGGTCGGCGTCCCGCCGGGGGTCGGCTTCGTCGGCAAGTGGTACATCGCCCTCGGTGCCGTCCAGTCCGAACTGTGGCCCGTCGCCGCAGTGATCTTCCTCAGTACCATGCTCACGCTTGCGTATGCCGCTCGCCTGCTCGAGAAGATGTACTTCACGCCGTCGGCACCGGTCGACCGGTCCCACGCGCCCGGAACGTCCGGGGCAGCCGCGACCGACGGCGGGACCGGACCCGGTCGCGAAACCGGTGCGATCACCGCCGCGTTCCGCGGTCGTGGCTCCCCGGAGGCCGTCTCGACCGGGATGCTCGCGGTCGTCGTCGTCGCCGCGATCGGGGCCGTCGTGCTCGGTTTCGCCGGCGGCACGGTCGCTGAACTGCTCGATCCGTTCCTGACGGAGGTGTTCAACTGATGGTTGCAGATATTCGACCGCTCGCCGCCGTGCTCGTCTCGGCGGTCGCGATCGTCCTGATCGTCGCATCGCATCGCCGACCGAACCTCCGCGAGGGGTGGTCCGTCCTGGCCGCCCTCACGAAGTTCGGCCTCGTCGCCAGCATGCTGCCGGGCGTCATGGCCGGAACCGTCTACACGTGGAGCCTCAAGGAGGCGACGGGGATTCAGTTCCTCACCGGCCTCGACTTCGCGCTGCGGGCCGATCCGCTGGGGATCTTCTTCGCTCTGCTCGCGAGTTTCCTCTGGATCTTCACGTCCTTTTACGCGACGGGATATATGCGCGGCCTCGACGAGCACGCTCAGACCCGTTTCTTCGCGGCCTTTGCGGCCAGCCTCTCGACGGCAGTCGGGATCGCCTTCGCGGCGAACCTCGTGACGATCTTCGTCTTCTACGAACTGCTGTCGCTCGTCACCTATCCGCTGGTCGCCCACAACGAGGACGACGAGGCCCGCATCGCCGGGCGCAAGTACATCACCTACACGTTCTTCGGCGGCGGTGTCTTCCTGCTCGCGGGCACGGTCATGATCTACTGGCTGACGAGTCTGGTCCAGGAGCCGACGCTGGCCTTCCAGGCGGGTGGGATGGACGCGCTGGCCCAGGCGGCCCAGGCCGAGCCGGTGTACGCGCAGGTCGCCTTCTTCCTGCTAATCCTCGGGTTCGGCGTCAAGGCCGCGCTGATGCCGTTGCACTCCTGGCTCGCGGACGCGATGGTCGCGCCGACGCCCGTCTCCGGGCTGCTCCATGCGGTGGCGGTCGTCAAGTCCGGAGCCTTCGGCATCTCGCGGGTCATCCTGGAGGTCTACGGTCCCGGACTGATCCACGACCTGCCGCTTTCCGTCCCGGGGATCGGCGAGGTCGGTCTGAACGTTCCGGTCGCGGTCGTCGCCGCGTTCACGCTGACCGCGGCGAGTATCATCGCGATGCGCAAGGATCACCTCAAACGCCGGCTCGCGTTCTCGACGACGGCGCAACTGTCCTACATCGTGCTCGGGCTGTCGATGCTCCATCCCTACACGATCGTCGGCGCGCTGTTTCACATTCCGGCACACGCGTTCGCGAAGCTCACGCTGTTTTTCTGTGCCGGCGCGATCCACGTCGAGACCCACACCGACTACATCAGCGAGATGGCCGGCATCGGGAAACGGATGCCACTGACGATGACCGCCTTTACCGTCGGTGCGGCCGGGATGGCTGGACTCCCCCCGATCGCGGGCTTTGTCAGCAAGTTCTACATGCTGATCGGGGCCGGCGACGTCGGCGGGAGCTACTGGCTGTTCGCCGGCGCGCTGTTGCTCTCGGCCGTCCTCAACATCGGCTACTTCTGGCCGGTCGTCTACACGGCCTTCTTCGAGAGCGAGGACCGCCACGACGCCAAGCCGGTCCTCGAGTTCCCCCGGGGCGGCATCGTCGAGTCCTACGGTGCGGAGACGGCGGCGGACGAACAGGTCGCCGCCGACGGCGGGGAGCCGACCGACCGCTCCGAATCGGCGGAGACGGACGACGATGACGACTACGAGTACGCCGTCGACAAGTACCCCAGCGACCACACGGTTCCCGACGAGGTCGATTCCAACGTGCAGGGCGACCATGTCGACACCGTCGACCATCACGGCGACCACGACGACCACCTCACCGGCGGTCCGCCGGCCGACGGCTGGACGCGCCGCTCCCCGCTCACCGAGAGCACGTGGCTCATGCTCGCGCCCATCGCCGTGATCGCTACGGGCGCGATCGTTCTCGGGATCGTTCCCGACCACGCCGTCTTCCTCGAGTTGGCGACCCGGATCGTCAAGGAGGTCTTCGGGATGCCCTTCGAGGAGCTGACCGACGTTCCCTTCGACCAGCTCATGACGGAGGTGAGCAACTGATGGAACTCGAGTGGCTATCGATGGCCTACCCGCCGCTGCTCGTCTTCGCGGCGGCGCTGCTGGTGCTCGTGTTGCCCCGAATTGCCGGTTTCGCCGCCGGCGCGTGCAGCTTGGCGGCCGTGCTGGCGATATCGCTGATCGCGCCCGGCGGAGAGCATCTGGCCGGACAGTTCCTCGGATTCGAGGTCGTCCCGTTCTACGTCGACGACTTCTCCCGGATGGTCGGACTCGCGCTCGGCTTCCTCGGGGTCTGTAGCGTCATCTATGCCTACTCGAGCGAGGCAAGCGAGACGCTGACCGCCTTCGCGCTGGCCTACGTCGCCTCCTCGATCGGGGCGGCCTTCGCCGGCGACTGGCTCGTGCTCCTGTTCATGTGGGAGCTGATGGCCGTCACGAGTACGCTCGTGGTCTGGCACTACGGCGGCGAGGCGGTCCGGGCCGGCTTCCGATACGCCGTCTTCCACGGCACGGGCGGCGTGCTCGTGATGATGGCCGTCGCCGTCCACTACGTCCAGACCGGCACCTTCGTCTACGACGGCACCGGCATCGCGAGCGGCGTTCCGGAACTGCTCGCGGTGCTTGGGATGGGCGTCAACGTCGCCTTCATCGGGTTCCACGTCTGGCTGCCCGACACCTATCCGCGGCCCCACATCGCGGCCTCGGTGTTCCTCTCGGTGTATACGACCAAGACGAGCGCGTTTGTCCTCTACCGGGCGTTCCCGCTCGAGGCGACGAGCGATCTGGGGATCTATATCGCGTACATGGGCGGATTTATGGCCGTCTACGGCGCGACCTTCGCGCTGCTCCAACACGACATGCGGGCGTTGCTGTCCTACCACATCCAGGCCCAGCTCGGGTACATCGTCGCCGGGATCGGCATGGGTGCGACGGTGTACTCGGAAATCGCCGTTGCCGGCGCGATGAGCCACCTGTTCAACAACGTGCTGTTCAAGAGCCTGCTATTCATGGCCGTCGGCGTCGTCATCTACCGCACCGGCGAGGAGGACCTGTACAAGCTGGGCGGGCTCTGGCGGGAGATGCCGCTGACCGCGATCGGGTTCGGCCTCGGCGCGCTCTCGATCACCGCGATTCCGGGCTTCAACGGCTACGTCAGCAAGGGGATGCTCTTCGACGCGGCCAATCCACACTACTACGGACCAACGGAGTTCGAGGCGCTGTACTACCTGCTCTGGCTCGGTGCGATCGGGACCCTGCTTTCCTTTATCAAACTCGGCTACTACGTCTTCTTCCACGGTGAGAGCGATATTTCGGTCTCGGACGCAAAGCCCGGTCAGACCGTCGCGATGCTCGGCCTCGGCGGTGCCTGTCTTCTGTTCGGCGTCTGGTGGCAGGGGCTTGCCGACCTCGCGCCGACGCTTCACGCCCACGGTGGCGAGTTCGAGTTCGCCGTTCCGGTCAGTGAGAAATCCAAACACCTCCACCCATACAGCTCGAGCCACCTCGAGACCGCGGGCATCCTGACGGCGGTCGCGGCCGTTTCGTTCGTCGTCGTCCGCAAGCCGCTCTCGAAGCTCGACCTGCCGGATCCGGCGTCGTTCGTCTACCCGGCCGGCTACTACCTCGGCCGCTGGTCGATGCTGGCGACGACCGAGCTGTACGCCGCCGTCGACGCGGCCGTCGTCGGCGCGGTGAAACGCTGTTACTGGGTCGGGAACAACCCCGTGCTGGCGACCGAAGCGGTCGCTCGCCGGCTTCCCATGGTCGACGTCGAACCGCGCCAGCCCGCCGACGGCGGTCGGCCGTCGACGATCCCGCTCCGGCTGCCGATCGGGACGACCGTGTTGCTGTTGACGCTGCTTTTGACCGTCGTCCTGTTGCTCCTCGTGAGCTAACGGGCACAAGCGGGGCCGGCCGCCTCTCGAGCGCTCGAGTCAGTTCGTCCCCGTCGGTCCGTCGCCGTCGGCCCCGGGGTTCGAGCCGGCGTCGGGGACCGACGGGCGAGGGCGAGGGACGGCGATCGATCGCTCGCCGACGGACGCACGCAGCGCCGGGGTCGGCTGGGACGCCTCACGGCGTGACCGCTCGTCGTCGTGCTCGCCGCGAACGCTCCGCGGTGTCAGTGAGTCTTCGTCGACGCCGGCCTCGGCACAGAGCCGTTTGAGAACCGAGCGTGCGCCTTCGGTCGTGATCGCCGGCGGTACGATCGACCGCTCGCGGGCGAGTTGACTCGCGGTCCGTCGCTCGAGCAGCGACTCGATCTCGTCCTCGCCGTACCCGCGGTCCCGGAGCGTCTCCCGGACGCGACGGGCGATCGACGGCGCGTGGCGGGTCGGAAACAGCGGCCAGTCGTTCGACGGCGGATCGAGGACGACCCGATACCGTCGCAGCGGGGTTCGGGCCGGTGCCAGCAGTCGAACGTCCTCGAGCCGCTGGGATTTCCCCAGCACCCGGATCGTTCCCGCGTAGAAGTCGACGTCCTCCCAGGTCGCTCCCGTCCGGCGGTCGTCCTCCGGGACCCGGAACAGTTCGGCCCCGCGAACGCTCGAGTGGGCGAGCAGGGCGACCATGGCGTACTCGCGCAAGCGGTTACGACGCGTCTCGGGATCGCGGTCCGTCCCGTCGGCACCGGTGCCCAGCGCTCGCTTGCGGACGTAGGTCTCGAGTCGGCGGCGGTGTTCGGCGGTCCAGCGGTCGTCGGCCGGCCGCTGTTCGGTGCGTGGCAGTTCGGCCGTGGCCGTCTCGGTCGCCGCCGGGTTCGTGTCGACGATGCCGCCGCGGACACACCACGAGAGAAAGGCTCGGACGACCGCGTAGTAGGTGCCGGCGGTCGAGGCGGTGTACTTCCCCCGGTCGGTTCGGTCGCGGAGTTCGGCGGCGTAGGCCCGCATGTGGTCGGCCTCGAGCGCGGCCAGCGATTCGACGCCGTGCTCGCGGTCGATCCAGTCCGCGAACCGCCGCAGGATCGACTCGGCGTTTGCCGCGTAGGCACCCGCCCCCGGCCCGTCGGGGTCGCCGACGGCTTTTCGCTGGAGGTAGGCGTCGACCGCATCCGTGATCGCGATCTCGGTCACGACGCGATCACTCCCTGAGATCGGGGTGGATCACCGGAATCGTCGCCGCGGATCATCGTTCGTATGCTACTGCCGTACCGCCGTAAATCTGTGTTTCGGTACCCCCGGGTCCGGAACCCCGCTTGGCCGAGCCGGCCCCCGCGTTCCGAACGCCCGTTCGACGTTACTCGAGATACCCCAGATCCGCAAGCCGTTTCTCGACGGCGTCGTCCGCCGTCTCGACTGCGCGGCCGGCGTCGAGTCGAGGATACTCCCGTCCGCCCGTGGCGTCGACGCAGGGGAGAGCCGTGCCGTCCATCCGCTCGTCGATCGGCACGTCGAGCGTCGACAGGACGGTGGGTGCGACGTCGAAGAGGTGGGCGGAGCCGACGCCGGCGTCGGGATCGACGCCCGCGCCGTGGACCGCGACGGTCCCCTCGAGTTTGTGGTTCCACGGTTCGCTCGGCGGTCCGAACTGGTCGGCTCGCAGCGTCGCCGACAGGAAGTGATCGAACGACGCCGGAACGGTCACGACGTCGACGGCGCGGTGGCTTTCCGGGCCGTGGAAGTACTCCTCTCGGGGCCGAACGGCCTCGAACACCGGGTTCCCGTCGGGCGTTTGCACCGATCGCAGAGCGTCGATGATCCGGGTCCGGACCGCCTCGTAGTCGTCCGGCGAAACGACGCCGTCGGGTTCGCGTCCTTCGAGGTTGATACGAACGCCCAGTTCGATCCGCGATCGAACGTAGGCCGTCGAGTCCGGGAAGTCGACCTGCGTCGTTCCGGCGTTGACGAGCCCGGTCGGCGCGTAGCTTGCGACGAACTCGTCGAGGCCAAGGCGCTCGAGGACGGCCCCGATCCGCTGGCTCGTGAGGCCGGTCCGCGCGGCGATCGCCATGGCTCGTTCGGCGACGCCGGGAGCATGTCGGCCGGCGTCCTCGCCCTGCTTGAGCGAGTCGTCGCGAACCGTCGCCCAGGTGGGCATCCCCCGTCCGCCCCGCGCGGTCTCGACGAGGCCCTCCCTGCGGAGGTACTCGTTGATCCGGAACTCCGTGCCGTCGTACGGTCCCATGCCGTGGTCGCTGGCGACGATCACGGTCGCCGGCTTGTGGGCCGCGAGGATCGCCTCGAGTTGTCGATCGACCGCCCGATAGATCGAGCGGATCGCCGCGTCGTCGTCCGGCTGCTCGTGGAAGATCGAGTCCGTCGCCTGGAACTGGACGAACCCGAACTCGGGATCGAACCGGTCTACGAGGTAGCGAAACGCCTCGCCGCGCATGCGAACGCAGTCGCTGTACGCGCTTGCGCGGTCGGGCGCGTCCTCGTCGGGATAGACGCGATACGCCTCGATCGCCTCACGGATCTCGTCGAGCAGCCCGTCGGGGTGGCAGTCGGGGTCTTCCGGCGCGGTATAGCCCGGAATCAACGCCCCGTCGAACTCCCGGGGTGGATGCGTGACGGGGACGTTGACGACGACGCTCGTGATCCCGTGCCGGTCGAGCAGTTCCCACAGCGTCCGCTCTCGGACGTCGGTCGCGTTGACCACGTCCCAGTCGTAGCCGTCGAACGAGAGAAACCCGAAGACGCCGTGCTTTCCTGGGTTCATCCCGGTGTACAGCGACGGCCACGCCGAGGCCGTCCACGGCGGGATCTGGGACTCGAGCGGCCCGCTGGCCCCGCCCTCGTAGATCCGTTCCAGCGTCGGCAACGTGTCGTCTTCGAACATCGGATTCAGCACCCGATGACAGGCGGCATCGATGCCGACGAGCAGCGTCCGGAGGGAAGATCCATCGTTCATCGGGGACGGCTCCGTCGTGTCGACCCTTCGTTATGGACGAGATTATCGCCGGGGAGTCCGACGACCGACTCGAACTCCGCCCGTTTCGGAGCCGACGCCCGTCACGACCCCTCGCCAAACCTGATAAACAACCCCGTACCGGGATTTGGCGGTCGCAACGAAACCCGGCAGTTGCGCGTCCTCGATCGGCGGCCGGCGATCACTTGACGGAATCGTACACCGACGCGACCGCCCGCATTCCCCAGCTCCCGTACTCGAGGCCGTAGTACGTCCGCAACTCGGGGTTGAACTTCGCCTTGTACCGGTTGATCCGGCGCGTGTCAGCGCCGACGAGATCGTACGTCTCGATCCCTCGCTCGAGGCCGTCTTCCATGATCGCCCAGTCGAGCAAGTCGTTCGTCGGCACGTCGACGTCCGCGTCGGGCCGGACGCCGCCCATCCACCGGCCCGTCGTGTCGCCGTACTCGAGCGCGAGGATGCCGCCGACGAACTCGCCGTCGACCGACAGCGTGTAGGGTCGGACGTGGCCGTTCTGCGATCGGTCGGCGAGATCGAGGACGAACTCCACGGGGACGTCGAAGTCGATCCCCTGGGACTCGTAGCGGCTCCTGACCTGCTCGTGTATCGACCGGATCGCCGCTTCGTCGCCGACGTCGATCTCGTATGCGTCGTCGTCGGTGGTGGTGATATTACGTCGCGCGTCGCTGCTGAACGTCAGCAGGAGATCGTCCGCCGGGGGCGTGAGATCGACGGCGTAGGTGTACTTCGGCGTCGCGTCGTACGCGTTCCACTTGAACGGGCGCGAGTCCGTCACGGCAGTCGACGTCCTGACGTGGCCGTACTTCGGGCACAGTTCGGACTCGATCCACTCGAAGCAGCCGTCCATGAACCGCTGTCGTCGCCGCTCGCGCTTTCGCTGTTTCAGTTTGGCCATGTTCAGAAACGCCGGGCCGAGATACGGCACGCGGAGCCGTGGCGGGGGCGAAAAGACCGTCGTCACGATGCGTTTGTCGATCTCGAAAACGGGGAAGATCCCGACCGGCTCCTGCCCCTTGAACCCGACCAGCGGATGGAGCGTCGCGTCGGCGTGGTCTGCCTGAACGCGAAGCGCCTCGAGTTCGTGACAGAGCGTTCCCTGCGGCGACTGCTCGACGTAGTCGTTCCAGCGGTCGCGGTCGTCGTCGGTCGCGAGGCGAACGTCGACGCTCATTCGACTGCACCCCCTCGAGCGGCCAATCGAGACGCTCGCTCGGCGAGACGTCGGTCGGTCGGTCCGTGGCTCATACTGGATGGCACCCTCGCTGATACCTTTGTAAGCGACTCGTTTCCGGTCGGATCGGTCCCGGCAACGGATGCCGAGTCCGGTCGACGCGTCCCGGCGCGTCGCCCTCGAGGCACGCGGCGGCGATCCGCCCGTCGTCACTCCGGAGACGCCGGGGACACGTCGCCACCGGACGGGAACAGCGAGCGCGGACGGGCCGTCACCGGCGATCGGTTATGCGACCAGTAACAATGGCTGAGCCGATCGAAATCCCGATCAATGAAGAAGCTCCTGCTCCGAACGTGCCGGCCGTTCGTCGTCGCCGGCCGGGGAACCAGACACCTCTTTGCGCGACTCCCGATCGATCTGGTCGGCGTTGCCGGGTTCGTCGCCATCGCCGCGGCCCTCTTGACTGTCGTCGACCCCGTCTCACGGGTCGTGCGAGCGGCGATCGGCGTGCCGCTGTTGTTTCTCGCTCCCGGGTACGCGACGGTCGCGACCCTGTTTCCACGCGCCGCTGCGATCGAGGCGTCGGAGTCAAACGCCGTGATCGGACAGACGGTGTCGGTGACCGACCTCGAGCGTGTGGCGCTGTCGTTCGGGCTGAGCGTCGCCGTACTGCCGCTTCTCGGCTTGCTCATCGGTACATTGTCGCTTGCGTTTACCGGCACCGTCGTCGTCGGGACCGTAAGCGCTGTCACGCTGATCGGGACCGTCGTCGCCGCGATCAGACGGGTCCGAATCCCCCCCGAGGAGCGGTATCGGCTCCACCTCGGTCGAAAACTGGGAGCCGTCCGGTCGGCGATGTTCGGAACCGACTCCGTGGTCCACGCGACCGTCAACGTCGTCCTCGTCGTCAGTCTGTGTCTCGCGTTCTCGAGCGTCGGGTACGCGCTCGTCTCGCCACAGCAGGGCGAGCAGTACACGTCGGTCCAGTTGCTGACGGAGAACGAGTCCGGCGAACCGGTCGCGGACGGCTATCCCGACGCGATCGAACCCGGCGACTCGGTCCCGCTGACGATCGCCCTCGAGAACCGGGAGGGGGAGGACGCGGCGTATACGATCGTCGTCCAAGAGCAGTGGCTCGACGGGGGTGAGGTCCACGAGCGAACGGAACTGGCGCGGTTCGACGAGCGCGTCGATGACGGGGAGACCAGCTATACCGACCGGTCGGTGACGCCGGAAGCCGAGAGCGGCACCGTTCGGATTACCGTTTTGCTGTACGAGGACGGCGTCCCGGAGACGGCGACCACCGACAACGCGTACCGATACGCCTACGTCTGGGTCGACCTGACCGAGGACGGCGGGGACGAGTAACGGCGGTATCAGCCGACTTCCGGACGGCAACCGGCGAATAACAAGGCCCGAAATGGGCGAACGTCACGCCAGTCGAATGTCAACGGAGTCACCCGGCGACGATCCGTTCCGGAAGCTGGCGCTGGCCATCGGATTCCTCGCGGTCGGGACCAGCGCGCTCGTGGCACATGCCAACCCGGCCACCGGGTACGAACTTTCGGTGTACACGATGACGCCGCCGCTGGTCTGGGCCGGGCTGTTGGTCGCCCTGAGCGTCGCACTCGCGGTCGTCTTCGTCCCGACCGCGGGGAGCCACGGAAGCCGCCCGCTTGCGCTCGTACTCGGCGGACTGGTGATGGCCGTCTTCACCGGTCTCCCGATCATCCGCGGCTACCGTTTTTACGGCCACCACGACGCGTTAACCCATCTCGGCTGGGCCAGAGCTATCGCCGACGGGACCATCGTTCCGTTCGACCTGTACTACCCCGGTATTCACACGACGACGGTGTTCGTCAACGCGGCGCTCGGAATTCCGCTCTCGAGGGCGATGCTTCTCGTCGTCTTCCTTGCCGTGCTGGTGTTTTGCGTGTTCGTACCGCTGTGTGTGACCACGATCGTTCCCGAACGGGGCGCGGCTGCAACCGCTGCGTTTGTGGCGTTTTTGCTGTTGCCGATCACGACGATATCGATGTACATGGAGGCTCACGCGATGTCGCAGGCGGTGTTGTTTTCGACGGTCCTCGTGTACCTGTTGACGAAGTATCTCCGGACGGACCGGGAGGCGGCGACGCTTTCCGCGGTCGGCATCGCGTTCGCGGTCGCGTCGGCCGGTGCCGTCGTCTATCACCCACAGCTCGTGGCTCACGTGCTCGTGGTGTTTCTGGGGATCTGTCTCGTACAGTTTCTGGGCCGACACCTCGTCCGCGGCGGCCGGATCGGCGAGCAGACGCCGCTGTACGGCCAGACGGCGTTTCTGGGGGCCGTCTTCCTCGCCTGGATCTCCAACCACGGGTTCGTCGTCGACGTCGTCGGGTTCTTTCTCGGCTCCGCGATGGAGTTCCTTCTCGGAACCGGCGGCCGCGCGGGCGATACCGTCGCGATGCAAGGGGCGTCGCTGGCGGCTATCGGCGGGAGCCTGACGGAAATCTTCTTCAAACTCTTCTTTCCACAGCTCGTGGGTACCGTCCTCGTCGGCGTGCTCGTCGTCGGCGTGTGGCGACGGTGGCCCCGGTTCGACGGCGTCCGTCCCGAAACGGCTTACTTCGTCGTCGGGCTGTGCGGACTCGGGGTCCTGTTCGTCGTCTATTTCGTCGCCCCGGGGTCGATGATGCACTTTCGCGTGTTCGGGCTGGTCATGGTGTTCGTGACGATTCTCGGCGCGGTTGCGGTCCATCGGCTTGCGGCGGGGACATCACACACTCCGGACGGCTCCGTCGCTCGAGCCGGCCACCCGGCGCTTGCGGTCGGGTTCGCCCTTTTGGTGCTCCTGTCGCTTGCCGCCGTCTTCCCCTCGCCGTACACCTACAACGCGTCGCCACACGTCACCGACCAGCAACTGCACGGCTACGAAACCGCGTTCGACTCCGGAAACGAGGAATACAGGTTCCTCGGCCTTCGAAACGGGCCGAACCGGAACCACGACGCCATTCACGGGACCGAAGATCGAATGCGACTTCACGGGGACCTGTCCGACGAGGCAATCGCCGACGGACTCGCCGGCCAGTACGACGAGGATCGCTATCTCGCGCTGACCCGGGCCGATTACGAACGGGAGCTGATCGCCTATCGCGGGCTGCGGTACGGCGACCACGACTTCGAGTCCATCCGGACCCAGCCGGGCGTGGACCGGATCCAGTCGAACGGCGAGTTCGAACTGTACTACGTCCACGCCGACACGGCGGCGTGAACCCACCTCGATCCGGGGCCGGCCGCTGTCTTCGCGTCGACCGCGATCGACCGCGACTTCGGAACGGGACCGTTACCCGGCCGAAGTCGCGTGATAACAAAACCGCCACGTTCGGTTTTTCGATTCGATGTGTCGACTGAACGGCGTTCCAGCCCTTCGAACGGCTCGTTTACGCCCGACGTGGAGAGGAATTGCCAGTCCCGGATCAGCACCCAGCTTGGCGAACGCGTCCGCCCTCGAGTCCGCGCTGGGTCCCGTTCGGCCCGGTGATCGCGCCGGGGATCGCTGATGGTCGACCGAGAGCACGAGCTGTCGGCGCTGCTTTCAAGCGCAGCGCTGGTCATGGTCGGGGGGGTCGTAAGTACGGCGGCGAACCTTGGCGAGCGGATCGTGATCGGCCGGTTGCTCTCGCCCGATGCCTACGGCGAGGTAAGCGTCGGGCTCGCGCTGTTGATGTTTACGCTGACGGTCGCGCTGGCCGGCTGTCCGCAGGGCGTCTCCCGGTACATTCCGCGGTACGAGACCGTCGCGGATCGACGGGGTGTCTGGGTGAGCGGCCTGCTCGTCGCGGTCGTCCTCGCGGTGGGGCTGGGCGGCGTGCTGTTCGTCTGTGCCGAACCGATCGCCACGCACCTGTTCGAAACCGAGGCGGCGATCCCGTTCCTGCGATTGCTCGCGGCCGCGCTTCCGTTTACCGCCGGGTTTCGGATCGCCATCGCCGCGGTTCGGGGCTACGAGAATACGGTCTATCGAACGGTCATCCAGAACTTCCTCGATCCGTTCCTGCGGATCGTACTGATCGCGCTGTTGTTACTCGCCGGCATGGACATCGTCGCGGCGGGGGCCGCCTACCTCCTCGCTGCGGCGCTTTCGTTCGTCGTTTCGCTGGTCCTTCTCGGCCGTCTCATGCCGCTCCGGGGCCGGTACACCACGCACGTACGGGAATTGCTCTCCTTTTCGTTGCCGCTGGTCGTCTCGACCGTCATCGGCGTCTTGCTCATCCAGACCGACACCCTGATGCTCGGGTACTTCCGCAGCTCGTACGAGGTCGGGCTCTACAACGCGGCGTATCCGCTCGCGACCGGTCTGACCGTCGTCCTCTCCGCGTTCGGCTTTCTCTACCTGCCGATCGCCTCGCGGCTCGACGCGGCGGGCGAACGGGATGCCATCGACGACATCTACGCGACGTCGACGAAGTGGGTGTACATCGTGACGTTCCCCCTCTTTCTCCTGCTCGTCGTCTTTCCCGCGGACATGGTCTCGCTCTTTTTCGGCTCGTCGTACGCGGACGCGGCGTCGGTCCTTCCGATTCTCGCGGCCGGGTTCTTCCTGAGCGTCGTCGCCGGCCGGGACCGCGAAACCCTCTCCGCGGTCGGAGCGACCACCTGGATCGCCGTGGGTAACGTCGCCGGACTCCTCGCAAACGTGGGTATCAACCTCGCACTCATCCCGCGCTACGGGTTCCTCGGGGCCGGAATCGCGTCGGTCTCCTCGATGGTGATCGTCCACACGATCATCTGTGGCGTCCTCGCGCTCGAGTACGACATCACTCCGGTTTCGGGGGCTGCGCTCCGGTGTTACGTCTCCCTGCCGGCCGTGTTGCTCCCGCTTGCTGTCGGCTGTTCGTCGTGGGTTTCGATCACCGCCGTGACCCTCGTCCCGCTTTTGCTCGCGGTCGGCGTCATCTCGCTCGTCGTCGTCGCCCTCACGGGCGGGCTCGAGCCGGACGACGCCGTCGTGGTCGATCTCGTCGAGGAGAAACTCGGCGTGTCGATCCCCTTCGTTCGCCGCTGGATGCCCGAGTCCGGCGAACAGTTGGATTCGATTTCGACGAACTGACCCCGCTAGGCGATCCGGCCGGGCCGCTCCCGGTCGAGCGCGGCCTCGAGCATCGACTCGAGGTCGTCGACGTCGACGACCAGATCGACGCCGGGCCGGTCACACGCGAGGTAGCCGTACCAGTCGCCGACCTGTTTCGAGAGCATGAAGTAGACGCCGTTGACCCTGTCACGCGGCATGAACTCGAGGACCGCCGCGTCGTCGGTGTAGATCAGGTCCGTCAGCCCGGCTCCGTGGGGGGCGACGAGACAGTCCGCCTGCGCGAACAGGGCGATCGTTTCCTGTACACTCATCTCCGCGAGCCGGTAGGAGTCGAACCCATAGGACTCGAGTCGGGCCTCGACTTCGGGCTCGTTGACGACCCGTCGGCTCGCCGCGTCGCCGCGGCTGATGTACACCCGCTCCGAAAACCGCGACGTGTCGGCCTCACGGAGGGCCGTCTCTCGAAGCCGCGTTCGCAGCCAGCGGTGGGAGAACGGGGACGGGTTGGGCGGATCGATCTCCCGGCGCATCGACGGCACCACGAGCCGATCGACCGTACAGTGGGCGGTTTGCCAGTTGCGAAGGTCCTCGCGTTCGTAGCCAAGCAGCGCCAGCGATTCGCGCTGGAACGAGGTGAGCTCCGGGCCGACGATCAGCGTCGGTCGGCGGCCGGTCTCGGCCGCGTACCGTTCGACCCCCTCCAGCCGGGTCAAGGTTTCCGCGACCCAGTGAAAGTAGCCGTCGACCCAGCTGTGGTGCAGGAGCACCGCTTCCTCGAGTCGCTCTCCCCTGCCGTTTCCCGAGAGGATTCGTTTCGGCGTTTCACGGGCCGAGTTGATGACGTTCAGCGTCTGGACGTTACGGCTCACCGACGCGTCCGCGACGTACTTCGACCCGGAAAACGCCAGCGGGGGCGAGCCGACGAGTCGGACGTCGGAGAGGACGCCGACGAACGGTTTCGATATCGTATGGGTGCCGATCCAGCGGTTCATCTCGGGGAGTTCGTCCACGAAGGCGTCGGGTTCGGGGACCGTCACCGATTCGAACTCGCCGTAGTCGATCAGGGAGCCGTTTCTCGCGGCCCGATCGTACAGTTCCGTCCGTGTGATCCGGGCGCAGTTCAGCCCGGCTACTTTGGTCGCGTAGGGAAAGCCCCGTTCGCCGAGCCGCCGTCCGATCGATTTCACGCGCATTGTGGGCTGTAACCCCGACGGAGTCCTTTACTATGCTCGCGTTTATCCCGCCGACCCGTGATCGGCGAGCCCCCGATGGCCGAAAGCGAAAAACACGCTCGATCGGCGTTCGTGATCGGTCGGTAATTTCCGCCCCTCGTTACTCCATCCCCGGTGACAGTCATCGGCTCGATACCGTCACGTTCGGGTGATCATAAAGCTAGCACTGGTTAATACAATCTTACTCGGAAGTAAGTCAGGAAGGACTGAATCGCATGACCGAACGAGACACCGGGAGCGAGACACGCCGGGACCAACTGTTCGACCGGCGGACGTATCTCAAAGGCGTCGCGGGGGTCGGAGCCACGATCGCCGCCAGTATGGGCGCGGCTGCACAGAGCGGCGACTACGAAGAGGTCGTCGTCGGCGCGAACCAGTCCGTTACCTACACCGTCGGCAGCGGGGAAACGCTCGAGAACCTGCTGATCGACATCTCCGCACACAACGCCAAGTTCTACATCCGGGCCAACGGCAGCGACTGGGCGGTCCGTAACATCGGCATCCGCGGGACTTGGGACGACGATACCAAGGAAGAGCCGTTCATCGTCAACGTTACCGCGGGCGGGACCGGCGTCGTCGAGAACTTCTACTGGGCCGACGGCACCGCCCCGTTCGACAGCCAGCGAACCTACGGCGGCGCGGCGACCGGCTGTTACGTCGCGAACAGCCACGCGGGGACGCTGATCATGGAGAACATGAACCTGCAGGGGTTCTCCGACAACGGCGTCTACGGCTCGTCCCCCGGCGACCTGTCCAGCCACCCGAGCGGTGGCGGCGGTGGCGGGGAAGTCATCATCCGAAACTCGTACGCGGCGGACTGTGCCCCCGCGGGCTTTCGGCTCGGATCGGACGGCTCCCGCCTCGAGAACTGCGTCGTGACGAACTGTACCCGGAACTACTGGGGCTTCTACCACGACACGGCGGTCGTCGACTGCGACCTGAGCGACTCGAGCCAGCACGGCGACATCGTCGTCAGCGACAGTTACTGGGACCACGCGGCGACGGTCACCGCGCGGAACACGTACTTCGAAACGACCGGAAAACACGGCTCCAACGGTCGCGTCGTCGGCAGTTCGGCCGACAGGACGCCGCGCACGAAGCCGGACCAAGTCGAGGGCGTCCCGCTGACGCCCGAGGAGGCCGCCGCGGGGACCTCGAGTGCCGATCCGTCGCCGCCAACCAACGGTGACGAGGACGACGGAACCGATGACGACGGGGAGGTATCGGAGGATGCCCACCTCCTCGCGTTCGTAACGGAGTCCGACGCTCGACTGGCGGAGTACGAGTTCACGGCCGAGGGACCGGTCGAGTTCGCGACGGCACCCTACGAAAGCCCATCGGGCGGCTCCATCGAGGGCAGCTCGTCGAACGACTACATCGAGTCGGACAACGGCACGTACCGTGCCGGCGGGGCGACCGGCGGCGGCTACGGCGACGCTTTCCACGTCGACGGCCCCGTGACGGCCATCGATCTCGACCAGCCGGACGCGATGTGGATCGAACTCGACGGCGAGGAGATGACCGTCGAGGAAGTCATCGAAGCGACGGCCGAAGAGGAAGACGACCAGCAGGACGACGACGCCGAGGACACGAGCAATCTCCTCGCGTTCGTAACGGAGTCCGACGCTCGACTGGCGGAGTACGAGTTCACGGCCGAGGGACCGGTCGAGTTCGCGACGGCACCCTACGAGAGCCCGTCGGGCGGCTCCATCGAGGGCAGCTCGTCGAACGATTACATCGAGTCGGACAACGGCACGTACCGTGCCGGCGGAGCAACTGGCGGCGGCTACGGCGACGCCTTCCGCGTCGACGGTCCCGTGACGGCCATCGATCTCGACCAGCCGGACGCGATGTGGATCGAACTCGACGGCGAGGAGATGACCGCCGAGGAAGTCATCGAGGCGACGAGCGGCGAGGACGACCGGGAGGATCGTCCGTCGCACGCGATCGTAATCGACGGGACGGAGTCGGACGAGCCGGTTTCGTACTCGTTCAAGGTTTCCGGATCGATCGAGAAATCGACCTACCGGGACGCCTCGATCGACGACGACGATATCATCGACGGCAACGAAATCGAAGGCACCGTCCGGAACTCGACGGACACCTACTGGTTCAGCGGCGACATCGTCGACTTCTGGCTGAACGGTAACGCACGCGTCGACGTCGAGTACGACGCGCGGGAGTAGTCTTCGACCGCGGTCGACGACCGACGATCGGGACCCGGGACCGTCACTTCAACGATCCGCTCACCGTACTATAGACCGACTTTGCGAGCGTCATTTCGAACCCCGAGGACTCGACCACGTAGTACGGTCGGAGATCCCCGTTGAACTTCCCCTTGTACTCACAGAGCCGCTCGGTGTTGGCTCCGACGAGGTCGTACCCCGTCACCGACTCGAGCGCGGGATCTGTGACGAGGTCCTCCAGAATGACCCGATGGAGGAGGTTGTTGACGCTGACGTTCTCGTAGGAGGCGGTGACTCCCCCCTGCCAGTAGTAGGCGAGATCGGTCGAAAAGAGCGTGATGATGCCGCTCTTGTACGTCCCGTCCGGCGTTCGGGCCACGTAGACGCGCCACCGGTCGTCGTCGAGACTCGAGAGGAGATCCCGGAGGAACGGGCGCGACATCGGTGCGGTGTCGTCGTACCGTTCGTACTGGGAAACGACGTCGTCGTAGACGCGGAGGGCGGCATCGATCCCTTCGGTCTCGATCGAGAGGTCCAGCTCGTCGTACCGACGCATTTCGTTCCGGAGGCTCTTGCTGAACCCCGCCATGGCGTCCTCGACGTCGGCGTCGTCCGTGAGATCGACGACGTAGGTGAACTGGGGTTTCGTCGTGAACTCGTTCCAGGCGTACGGCCGCGGATCGTCGTACCCGAGCGGGCAGGTCATCCGGAACAGCGTCGACCGCTTGCCGATCTCGAGGTCGTCGACGACCGCGTCGGCCAGTTCGCCGTTGATCCGTTCCCACTTCCTGCGTTTCGGGCTGTTCGGCGAGATGATCGGCCCGAGCCGGGGAACGCCGAGCGAGACCGCCGGTGAGAAGACCGTCCGCCCGACCGATCGCTCGTCGACGAAGACCGGGAGCAGGCCGACCGCCTGTCCGCCCTTGTACGCGCCGTACAGCGTGAGGTCGGCGTCGGTGTGTGCATCGAGGACGGCAAGCGCATCCGGGTCGTGGAACACTTCGAACCCGGAGTGTGGCAGCGCGTCGTCCCACTCCGAGAGGGTGAGTCGTTCAACGTCCATGTGGTTCTCCGTGCAGTGACGATCCGTTTTGTTATCACGTTGCTACCCGTCGGTAATTCGGCACCTATCGGGCCGGTTTTCCGGCATCACCGGAGCTTCGTGTTCCCGTCGGTTCCCGGCCACACGAACCACGGGTGATGGGAATCTCAGGCGGTTAGCGCCGCGAGAATGCGCCGCCAGTCGTCGCTCGCCCGTTCCATCGAGAACTCGTCGCGTACCTCCGTCGCGGTCGCCGCGAGCGAGCGCCGGCGTGCAGGCTCGTCCAGACAGCGTTCCATCGCCGCGGCGAAAGTTTCGGGGTCGCGGTCACGGACGACGATCCCGTTCTCGCCGTCGCTGACGACGTCGGGGATCGATCCGATCGGCGGGGCGATGGGTGCGAGTCGGCTCGCCATTGCCTCGAGCAAGACGAGCGGCAGCGCGTCCCGGCCGGACGTGAGGACGAACACCGACGAGCGACGGTAGTACGCCGCCGGATCGTCGACCCAGCCGGTGAGATCGACTGCTCCGTCCAGCCCGCGGGCAGCGATCTCATCCGCGACGGCCGGCCGGAGCGGCCCGTCGCCGACCATGACGGCACGGAACTCCCGGCCCGAGGCCGAAAGCTCCGCAAGCGCGTCGACGAACCGGTGTGGGTCCTTTTCCTCGCTGAACCGGCCGACCCAGACGAACTCGTAGTCGGTGTCGGCGTCGCCGTCCGCGGGCGGCCGGTACGTCTCGACGTCGATCGGGTTCGTCAGGCGTTCGATCCGGTCGTCCGGAACGCCACACCGCTCGAGTCTGGTCGCGTGGACGGAACCGGGGACGGAAACGGCGTCGAACCGCCTGAACGCCCACCGGGGGAGTGGCCCGTACCACTGCTGGGCGTGGTGGTCGAGGTCGATCCCGATGATACCGAGATGAGCCGGATAGCCGTAGAGCGCCTTCAGCGCGAGGGCATAGCACCCGTACGGGAACAGCGATATCGACGCGACCGCGTCGTAGTCGTTCCGGTAGCCCTCGTAGAGGGCGACGAAAAACAGGAGGACGAGCCGGAGGAGTCGCGGTCCGACGTCGGGGACCCGAACGGCGCGTGCCCCGTCGACGTCCGACGCGGGGTCGAGACAGACGAGCGTCGTGTCCCCGGCGACGGCCGCCAGCGGTCCGTAATGGCGCTCGTTCTTGTGCGACAGCCCGGTCACGACCAGCACGCGCTGTTCGCCGGGCCGTCGGCCGGAAGACGTGCTGGTTCGGCGCGAGCGCCTCGAGCCGTGCGCGGCGTCCCCCTCGTCGGTTCCGGGACCGCCACGCCCCCCGTTCGCGGATCGGGACCCGTCAGCCGTCGCGCCGGACGGCGGCGTCTCCGGTTCGCTCGACGGCTTCGGGCGGCTCATGGCCGCGTTTCCGCCGGGACTCGACCGGACCCCAAAGCCCGACTCGACTCCGCCTCGAACCCGGCGGCCCCGGTATCGGACGCGAGGCTGGCCCGCAAAAACTCCGAGAGCGCGTAGGCCATCCAGCCCTGACACCACCGCATCAGCGTCACGCGTTTCGTGTGGTGGCGGTACTTCCGGTAGTAGAACTGGCCCTCCTCGACCTGCAGGTTCGCGAGTACCCACCGGAGGATGCGCTCGGCGAACTCGAGGTCGCCCTCGCGGGTGAACACGAGCATCCCCTGCGTGCTGGCGTGAATGTCACGGGGGTAGGCGTGCTCTTCGTCGAAGTTCGGCGCGCCGTCCAGCTGGAACAGTTCGGTCCGGTAGAACTCGAGCGCGTCGTCGAGGGTCTCCGCGTACCGATCCGCATCCACGACGTCCCGGTATCGCTGGAACGCTTCGATGACGAACCCGTTGTGGTGGTTGTCCATCGACAGGTGCGAGGCCGACGCGGGGAGCCGGTAGGGCCAGCCGCCGCGTTCGGTCTGGGTGGCGGCGACGTGATCGAGGATCTTCGTCGCGCGGGTTCGAAGGTCATCGTCCCCGAAGTACTCGTAGAGATCGACGAGCATCCCGGCCCCGAGGGCGGCCGCGTTGATGGTGTAGGCGTCCTCGGGGTGGTTCATATGGTAGTCGATCTTGGCACCGTTGGGGACCTCCCGATAGTTCAGGTCCTCGATCAGAAACGAGCGTGCGGTCCCGGCGAGTTCGGCGTACTCCTCGTTCAGGTCCGCGGCTCGCAACAGCGCCCTGACCGCGTAGGCGGTCGAGACGATGTCCGGATCGCTCGGGACGCCTTTGGTATGGAGATGCTGGATCGGATGCCGATGCCCGCCACAGAACCCGCTGTACCCCCTGATCCGCTCGTCGACGAGCCAGTCGGCGAGCCGTTCGGCCTCCGCGACCGGATCGAACGCGGCGTCGGCCCCACCGTCCCGAGCCGCTAGCTCGTGGTAGTTCAGGTTGGCCATCGTAAACAGCGCTGCGCCCTTGTAGTTGCGCCTGTGTTCGACGCGAAACAGCGGTCGAACGTCGATCGGCGCACGCTTTACGGTTTCCTGAACTGCGAGATTGAGCCACCTGTTGTCGACCGGCAGCGCCTGCAGGAGACGACTACTCAGTCCGTCGCCGTAATCCGGTCCGACGTACTCCCGTCGACGGGCGTACGCGAGCGTCGAATCGAGAACGGAGCCGTACCGATCGAACGGCCGAGCGCCTGCCGGTTCGGTCCCATCGTCGGTTTCGGAGAGTCCGTGCGACTGCATCTACGGAACCCAGGCGCGGATCGCCCATTATTATAGAGTCGCTACCGGTCGCCTCGAGAACGCGGGCGTCGGCTGGTTCCGGATTCGGTGCCGGCCCCGTCGGGTACGTGGGCGATAACAAACCCGATCGATCGTTTCACCCTCGTTCAGGAATCGGTGGTCTTCAGCATGAAATACCTGTTCTTCACGAACACGCCGGCGCACGTCCATCTGTACAAACACGCCGTCCGGACGCTCCGCGAGCGCGGCCACGACGTTCTCGTTCTCGCCCGCGATTACACCTGTACTGTCGATCTGCTCGAGTGGTACGACCTCCCCTACGCCGTCTACGGCACCTGTGAGACGTCCAAGGGATCGCTGCTGAGCCGGTTGCCGGCCCACTACGCCCGGGCGATCCGCCACGCGCGGCGGTTCGACCCGGACCTCGTCTTCGGGATGGGCGGGTACGCGGCACACACCGGCGCAGTGATCCGAACGCCGACGGTCCTGCTGATCGACTCCGAACCGGCGTCGTTCGATCACACGATCTCGACGCCGTTCGCCCGTGCCGTCCTCACGCCGAACACCTTCCGGAAGGATCTGGGCGAGAAGCACTACGTCTTCCCCGGATTCAAGGAGTGTGCGTACCTCCATCCGGAGGTCTACGATTCCAATCCGTCGATCCGCGATCGGCTCGGGCTCGATCCCGACGAACCGTACGCGATCCTCCGGCTCAACGCCTTCGGCTCGCAACACGACGTCGGAAAGCACGGACTCTCGAGCGCCGACCGGCGGCGTATCGTCGAGCGCCTCGGCGACGACGTCACGGTCTTCGTCTCCGACGAGGGCGGCGACGCGGACCTCGAGACGCTGTCGGCTCGGCCGTTCGATCTCCATCCCGCCTTGATGCACGACGTGCTCTCCGAGGCGGCGCTGTTGATCGCCGACACGCAGACGATGGTGACCGAGGCGGCGGTCCTCGGGACGCCGGCGATCCGGTCGAACTCGTTCGTCGGCGACGACGACATGGGGAACTTCGTCGAACTCGAGAATCAGGGGTTGATCCACAACGTCGCGTCCGCGGACGCCATTCTCGAGCGGGCGACGGCGGTGCTCCGGGATGACGACCGCGACGAGAAGTGGCGACGGCGACGCGACGACTACCTCTCGGATAAGGTCAACCTCACCGACGTGATCGTCGACGTCGCGTCCGTTCGCGGCCACGTCGACGAACTCGAGGGGCTTCGCCAGTTCGGCCAGCCCTCGAGACAGGAGCCCGCGGGGTCCGTCGGCGTCGGCAGCGATTGACCAGACAGCAAACGGACCGACGGCGTTGCGGTCGGCGCTCGTTACTCACGCCGTGTCCGAACGGCCCACAGCCCGACGAGCAACAGGGCGGCACCGACGACGCCCCCGACCCCGAATCCGGGGGCCGGATACGTGCGTTCGTCCGTGTCGGGTTGCTGGGGCGCGACCGCCAGCCCGTCCACCGACGAGACGGTCGCTTCGAACCGATACGTTCCGTCGGCGGTGTCACGAACCGTCGTTTCCGCTTCGCTCCAGCCGTCCCCGTTGCGGTCCCGTTCGTAGAGCGCGATCTCGTCCGGCTCGAGACCGTGCTCATCGAGTCGATCGCCGTCGACGCTGAACGAGACGGTGGCGGACCCGTCCTCGAGCGACGGGGCACCCGTCACCGCCAGCTGCGAAAGGGCGTCGACGCCGTCCGGCGACGCCGGCAAACCGTCCGGCCGGCGGTTCTCGAACGTGATCGACGCCTCGCCCTCGAGACCGGTGAGTACGATCCCGTCGAACGCGACGCCCTCGCTCGACCCGGTCGGTGGCTGCAAGACGGCGTGGTCGTCCGGGTCCGCACCGTCGACGGTAACCGCGATCCCGTCCTCGATCCGGTCGTGGGTCACGGTCGGGCCGTCACACGTCCCGCTGCGGATCGTGACCGGATCGTCGAGCGACGGCAGCTCCGTTCGGTCGGGGTTGTCGGCGTCCCCGGACAGGACCTCCCAGTCCTCGATCTCGCCGCCGCCGTGGAAGTCGGGATCGTGCAGGTCGTCGTCGTTGTGAAACTCCGCGTCCTCGTTGAACGCCGGGTGGACGGTCACGGCGAACGCGTCGTTGAAGCCGCCACGGATGGCACCGCCGTCGGTCCGCTCGTCCGACCAGATCCAGGAGGCGCTGGCCCAGCCGTCGCCGCTGTCGAACTCGGCCATATTCGTCTCGCCTGTGTAGTTGTCGTCCTCGACGACCCACTCGGCTTCGTGGGGGAGACCGACGATATCGAACGTGGCCATCCCGCCGTTCGTGTCGCCGTCGACCTGATCGTGAACCATGACGAGACTCGTCCCGTCGGTCCCCTCGTGAAGGAACAGGACGCTCGTATCGTCTTCCTGCAGGTGTGACGTCCCGTAGGAGCTATAGAGTCGATCGACGTCTTCCGGATGGGTTTCGTGGTTCCGATAGTCGTAGAACGACGCGACCGTTTCGCCGGTCGAGAGCGGTTCGATCGGCTGGCAGAACTCCCCCTGTTCGATCACGTACGAGTCCGACGGCGGCGGCATCGCCGGCGACGGCGTTCCGGTCGCCGAACTCACGGTTGACCGTGTGACGCCGCCGAAGCTGCCGACCACGAGGAGTCCGACGACGGCGACGACCGCCAGCGTCTTCGCTCGTCGCCTCATGATTCACCCCGCAGTTCCACGCTCGAGGGGTGAGTCACCGCCCCCGATCGATCGAAGGCAGCTTCGTCCCGCCGCGTTCGAGCCGCCAGTTCTTGCCGGATCGTTTCGTGCAACGTTCCGGGCGCGCCGACCCATGCACCGAGGTCCAGCGCGCGCTCGATCAGCCAGCGATAGAGATCGCGGTAGCCGGGGAACTCCCGGTCGTTGAAAAACCGCGGATGCCAGAGGATCGTCATGACGGCCCCGTTTCTCGCCGCCGCCGTGAGCAGGCGCTCGCAGGTTCGCCGAGCCGCGATCGGCTCGGTTCCGGGGTCCGGAAGCGCCTGATCCATAATCGTCAGGGGGAACACGAGGAACCCGTCGTCGAACGGCCGGAGCGGATCGTAGCCCGCGTGAAACCCACACTCGGTCGCCGAGCCGAGGCTGGCGTCGTACTCGAGGCCGATCGATCGGTGGTGTCGCCACGTCTCGGGGACCGCGAGCCGAAGGTGGTGCTGACGACCGCCGACGACTGGGCCGTCGAGAACGCCCTCGAGGACGGCCTTCTCTTCGCGTAATCGCCCCGGATCGTTCCGCGTGTGGTACGAGCCGTGGAGGCCGACCTCCCAGCCGCCGGCATCGAGCTCCCGAACGACAGTCGCGATGTCGTCGTCAGTGATCTCGTACCGTCCCAGATGCTGGATCCAGTTCGACGGTGAGAGCCACTCACGGACCGGGCGAACGGACAGCAAGTGCTGTTCGTTCAGGAAGTAAAAGGCCGATCGAACGTCCAGTTCGTCCTCGAGTGCCATGATCTCCTCGAACTGCCAGTACGGGTTCGACGACGAGAGCGCCGTCCGCAGGTGGTACCGTGGACGCTCCTGTGTCGCGTAGTACAGGGATCGAAACCCCTTGTACGGCCGGTCGACGTCGTGTGTCAGACAGAGGGCGAACTCGGCGTCGTCGGGAAAGGACCGAACGCGTGCGGGTTCGATCCGGGGGCACGAGCCGCCGGCTCGACCGGTCGCCGGTTCGGCGGACATGCCGGCGTCGGGTGCCGGCACCGACCGCCCACTCCGACGCCGACGGTCCCGTCGCCCGTCGCTCGAGCGGTGTTCGTGTCGAGTCGTATCGCTCATTACGGTTTCACTGTCATCGGAACCGATACGATAGTAAATGACAACATTATCCGGGAGCGGAACGTTCGGAGCCGGGAGAAGTCGATGACGACGGCCCGTTCCTACCGCTGGTTCCCCGTCGGCGGGTCAGAACCGTCGCGGCCGGCGATCGCGGCGAGGAGCCGCTTGCTTCCGCGAAGACACTCTCGGAGGACCGGCGCACCGTCGACGAGCCACAGCAAGACCGTTCCGACGGCAAGCGCCAGCTGGACGCGCATGTACGCCGACAGCTCCCCGGCCAGTACCTGCCGCTGATAGCGTCCGAACAGCCGGGCGAACTCGTCGGCGAATCCGGGCGATGCAGCCGCCGCATCGACCGTTGCGACGGGCCAGAGCATCAGTTCCGGGTAGGCCTGTCCCTCACTGACGTAGTTGTAGAGGACGTCCGCCGGCGGGTGAAGGAGGTATCCGATCCCGAACGCGATGCCGGCCCGCGGCCGGCCTCGAGACCGGGCGACAACACCGACGGCGGCGGTAAGCGGTACCGCGACGAAAACCGAGTGTGCGAGCGCGTAGCCGCCGTCGAAGACGCCGAACTCCCACGCAAGCGGTTTGTCGACGACGTCCGGGAGCACCGAGGCGATCCCGACCACGAGCGCCTCGAGTCCGGTCGGCGACTCCCGATAGACGAGCCGACAACACAGTGAGTAGACGAGATAGCCGACGACTGCGTGCTCCCACGGCCACATCAGTGAGCGAAAGCGGTCTCGACGGGTTAGTTATGGAGCAGCTACTCGGCAGTCGGCCGCTCCCTATCGGGACCGGAACGGCATGTATTCGCCCCGAACACGATACAATAAATATATTATCGGTGACGAGAACGGTTTGACTATGGGAATCGGTAGCCGCCTCAAGACCGGATTCGCCCTCTCGGTCGCCAGTCTCCGCGTGTTGCGATCGCATCCGAAACTCGCGGTGTATCCGCTCTGCAGCGGGATCGCGTCCACGCTGTTCGTGCTCGCGCTCCTCGGGCCGCTCGTGCTCGTCAGCGGCGGTTCGCTCGGCTGGCTCGAGTTAGCCGGCCTCTTCGTCGTCTACGTCGGCTCGACGTACATTACGGCCCTGTTCAACGCCGGACTCGTCTACTCCGTTCGGGAGGTGTTCCGCGGAAACGACCCACACATCGGTGACGGACTCAGCGCCGCGGCGTCTCACTCCGGACCGTTGCTCGTCTGGGCGGTTGCAAGCGCCGTCGTCGGAATCGCCATTCGACTCCTCGAGTCCCGCGGGGAGATCGGTGCCCGGATCGCGGCGCTGGTGTTCAGCGTCGGCTGGACGATTGCCACCTTCTTCGTCATCCCCGTGATCGTCTTCGAGGAGCCGTCGCCGACGGGGATGTTCTCCCGGAGCGCGTCGGTATTTACGGAGACGTGGGGTGAGACGGCCGGTGCGAGGCTCGGTCTCGGGATCGTTCCGGGACTGATCACTATCGTCGGTCTCGGAAGTATCGTCGTCGCGGCCGTCGTGCTTCCCGGTCCCGTCTCGTTCGGGGCGATCGTCACGATCGGTCTCGTGACCGTCGTCGCCGCGTTGCTCGTCAGCGGCGTTATCTCCGGCGTCGTCAAGACCGCGCTGTATCTCTACGCAACGGAGTCGATTCACCCCGAAGCGTTCGACGGCTACGATTTCGACGCGCTGATGGATTCCGGCTCCGGCACTGCAGGGCGGGTACCCGGCCGCACAAACCGCGGGATTTAACTGCTCGGCATCGGCGACGGAAGGTGTTTTCTCGTTCAGAAAAACCGGGCCGTTTTTCATAGTAATACCGAAACGAACAGACACCAGTGAGTGAGGAGACCGACCTGTCGACCGTCCTTTCGGTTCTCGACGACGAGTACGCGCGGGAAATCCTCACCCATACGAGCGTCGAACCCATGTCCGCTAGTACATTGAGTGAACGGTGTGACGCGTCCTTGCCGACGATCTATCGCCGTCTTGATCGTCTCGAGGAGTGTCGACTCGTTACCGAAGAGACGGAACTCGCACCGGATGGTAACCACTACAGCGTCTACAGTGCGAATCTGGACCGCCTCGAGTTGTCGCTGGAAGAGGGGGCGTTCGACCTCGAACTCACGTATCGCGAGGAAGACGTCGCGGACAAATTCACGAAGATGTGGGAGGGGATGCGATGAGTCGGAACGTCGTCCGCATCGACGAGGCGACGATGTTCGAACTGCTGACCGTCGCGAGTCTCTTCCTGGTCGCGCTGCTTGGGACCGTCATCGCGTATCAGGCCTATCGCGGCTATCGGCGCAACGACGCGCAGTCGATGCTCTATCTCTCGATCGGGCTGTTGTTGCTCACGCTGTGTCCGTTCGTGGTCAACATCTCGGTGAATACGCTTACCGACACGGCCCAGATCGTCATCGTGTTCTTCGAAAACGTGAGCCGGCTCCTCGGGCTGGTTTCGATCATGTACTCGTTGTACGGACACCATTGAAGACAACGGGTACCGGACGGCGATCGCCGACTGCCAGTGGGGCCGAAGCGAAGCGGAAAGGGAAATGATGGTGGTGGGAGACCACGGCTAGTGGGCGAGGGCTCCTCGAACGACTCGACGGAATCCGCGATTTCGAATCGCGAACGGAGTCGGTGTGGCCATCGTCGTTCGAGTTCGGTGATCGGGCAGTGGGGGACCAACGAGGCGTACGGGCGCGAACCTGTCGTCCCCCACGTCGTGCTTACTGCTGTCTCGTATTAGTGGTGTGAGGGTGTTTTCTGGGTCGGAAAATGCTTCGCTCGGCCAGTCCGAACCGGGTTCGTGCGGCCCTCGGCGACACGTCGCCCGGCGACGCAGCGACGGTCACTCGAGCACCCGGAACTCACACTCGCCACAGGGACAGTTACGTGGCGTTCCGATCGGGCGGGTTTTCCCGTTCGGCCACGACCGGATCGCATACACCGACTCACAGTGAACGCAGACGCCGAGCGTCCGTTCCGCTTCCGTCGAGTCGCCCATACACGGGACGTGCCGATCGAGAGGGATTACTACTGTCCCACACTAGTACGTGATCGGCCCCGAAAACCGTGACAGTCGTCAATCGTCGCTCGGTGCCGTCTCGGGCCGGTAGCCGCGGCTGATCGCCTTCCATCGGCCGGTCGAAAACCGGTAGTAGTTGATCACGGCGGGAACGGCGGTCTCGGCGAGAAACGCGAGGCCGAGTCCGGCCACACCGAGCGGTGGAATCGCGACTCCGGGAATCGGGACCTCGAGTACCGGCACCGTTCCCGGGGAGGGAATTCGCAGTCCCACCGCACCGAGATACGTCAACGGAATCGCGAACCCGAACATCCCCAGCAGTTGGCCGTAGAACGGCCACCGTGTGTCGCCGCTGGCCTTGAGGGCACCCGCGGCGCTCGTGTAGACCCCCTGCAGGACGACGGCGATACAGGCGGCGTAGATGAGCGTGACTGCCGTCGAGACGGCGAGTTCGTCCGGGTTGGACGTGAACGTCAGGACGATCGGTTCGGCGAAAACGAAGACGATCACCGCCGCAACGGCGTAGACCGCGACGGCAAACCGGACGATCTCGCGGCCGTACTCTTCGGCGCGACGTTCGTCGCCGGTTCCGAGTTCCTGGCCGACGAGACTCGAGGCCGCCAGTCCGAACCCCCAGCCGGGTGTGTTCATCAGCCCCCAGATCCGGCGGGTGATGACGTAAGCGGCGGCGGTTTCCGATCCGAAGAGGTCGACGATCGCGAGCATCGGGAACTCGGCGGCCGTCCAGACCAGTTTCGTCCCGAACACCGGGAGGCCGATCGTCAGCAAATCCCGGACGGTGTCCGCGTGGGCGTAGCTTCCGAACGGGTCGACGGCGACCGGAAACGAGCCGAGACCGGGGAGTCGGCCCGCGACCAGTCCGGCCGCGAACGTCGCCGTGACGACGACGTTCGAGAGGACGGTGCCGAGTGCGGCACCGGCGACGCCCCACTCGAGTCCGAAAACGAGGACGGCGTTGAGCGCGATGTTGGCGACGGCCCCACCCGCACGAACGACCATCGGCGTCCACGCGTCGTCCATCCCGACGAACGTACGGCTCCCGATGAGGTTGAGTCCGGCGAACGGAACACCGAGCCCGACGATCCGAAGGTAAGTCGCCCCCTGAGCGATCGCGTTCGGATCGGAACTGATGAGCGAGAGCAACGCCGCCGGGGAGTACCAGAACGCCGCCGTGATCGGCAGCGATCCCACGAGTACCAACAGCGCGCTCGAACGAATCGCCTGCCCGAGCTGATCGTACGCGTCGGCCCCGTATCGCTGGGAGACCAGCGCGATCGTCCCGCCGGCGATACCGCCACCGACGGTGAACGCGAGTCCCCAGAACGGAGCGGCGTAGCCGACGCCGACGATCGCGGTCGAACCGACGGCGACGCCGACCATCGCGACGTCGACCGCGTTTTTCGACATCCGTGCGAGCCCGGTGACGATGCGGGGCCACGCGAGGGCAGTGGTCCGGCGCGCCCGCTCCGGGGCGATCAACTCGAGCCGGGCGAGCGCGAGGCCGATCCACTGCAGACACAGCCGAATCGGGTTCGGAAACCGTCGAGTCACGGGGACCGGATCAGCATAGCAAACTCCGACAAAAAGACCTTCTCGAGCCGGCAGACGGGACCGGTTTCGAATCGATATATCCGTTAGGAGCCG
This sequence comes from Halopiger djelfimassiliensis, assembly GCF_000455365.1. Classification (GTDB taxonomy): domain Archaea; phylum Halobacteriota; class Halobacteria; order Halobacteriales; family Natrialbaceae; genus Halopiger_B; species Halopiger_B djelfimassiliensis. The sequence goes on along the minus strand of NZ_HG315686.1, from coordinate 396,456 downwards.
TCGGCTCCCGATCGGTCCGGAAACGGTTGCTCGAGGTCGACCGGTCCGTCGGTAGCGGCTCGCACTGCCGTCACGCAGTCGTCGACGTCGGGACGGGAGACCGAGACGTCGCCGCCACCGGGGACGATCGGTGTGCCGGCGGCGAAGCAATCGACGCCGGAGACGATGGGACCGTAGGCGAACTCGCCAAACACCTCGGTCGCAGTGATGATCCGCTCGCCGTCGACACCGCCGACCGTCTCGGCGAGCGTCCCGACCGTCCCCGACTCGTCCCACCAGAATACCGAGAGGATCACCTCGTCGAGGTCGCCGGTGATCCGAACCGTCTCGCAGTCACGGAACGTGACCGAGACCGCGTCGATTCCGGACCCGGAGCGGTCGCCACCGTCCGACGGCGTCACGGAGTGGTCGCCTTCGTCGTCGTGATCGGCGGCTCCGGGCCGTTCGGTCGCAACCGGTTCCTCTCCGGTATCGTCGGCGTCGACATCCCGTGGCCGGTCGTCAGTTGGTCGGGTACTCACGATCTCGAGACCACTGACTGCGAGTCGGCGGAACGCGAGCGGTATCGGGACGTTCCCTGCGGCGTGGCGGTCGAACCCTGCCATACGCCCCCCATTGCGAACGTCGGGCATCAAGTATTTCACACCGAATACTGACTCTCATCGATCCGAAACCGTCACGGGCCGCCGGCTGCCTCCGAAACTGTTCGGTCTCGAGTCGATCCGCGCCGGCCCGACGACGTGCCGTCCGAACGCCGCGACTGTTAGAACGTTGCCAAGTTTTATCCGATGAAACAGTGTCATTACTCTTATGCCGGTCGATTACGCCGACCGCGAGAAGTCGTACGAACTGTACCGCAACGGGAAACGCGAAGGAACGTGGGACCCCGACGACTACGACCTGACGCAGGATCGGGAGGACTGGAGCCAGTTCTCGACGGCGGAACAGCATCGCTTCCTCGCGACGTGTGCAGGGTTTTACGACGGAGAGGAGGACGTCACACGGACGCTTGCGCCGTACATGATGGCCCTCGATGCCCTGCCCAACGACGAGATGCCCTTCGACACCGTCCAGGAAGAGATGTATCTGGCCCAGCAGGTCTACGAGGAGGCGAAACACACCGACTTCTTCAGCCGGTACTTCGCGGAAGTCTTCGGAACGCAGGATACCGCCCAGTACCGCGAAGACGGCTATCAGGAACAGGGATACAGCACCGAGGACCTCTACGATACCGCGGACGAGTTGCTTGCGGCGGTTAACAGCGGTGATCGGACCGAACTCGTCTACGCACTCGGGGAAGCCTATCTCAACTACATGGGGATCGTGGAGGCGCAACTCGCCCGCGCCGGCTATCTCAGCTTCGACCAGATGATCGAACTGAAAGCCGACGAAATGGGCCGGGAGGTCGTCCTCGAGTCGTTCCAGACGGCGGTCGGCCACATCCGACAGGACGAGACGCGCCACATCGAAAACGGCCGCTGGGTCATGCGGAAACTGGCCGATGCCGAACCGGACATCGTTCAGGACGTCTACGAACCCCGAATCGAGGAGTACGTCGAAAACCGACTGCTCGCCGAGACCGACTACGAACAGCCGTTCGACGGGTACGACCAGCAACGGATCGCCGAGCAGTTGACGAAGTACCTGCAGGATACGATCGATTACATCGGTGCTGACCGGTTCGAACGCTACGCCGACGTCAGTTCGGCGCTCGAGGAACGGGCGGCCGCCGACTGAGGCGGGGCGATCGAATCAGCCGTCGGCCGGAAGCGTCGCCGCCGCAGTTCCGGTCAGCAGCGTCCGCCCCGTCTTTGTCGTCGCTCTGAGGGTCGTCTCGACGGTTCCATCCTCGGAGACGGCGTCGACCTCACCGGTAGCGACGATCGTGTCGCCCGGAAATACGCGCGATCGGAACCGCACGCCGAACGACGAAACCGGCTCGAGACCGAACCAGTCGGTGACGACCCGCGAAACGACGCCGGCCGTGAACATTCCCTGTCCGAAGACGCTCTCGTTGCCCGCGGCACGGGCGTACGGTTCGTCGTAGTGGATCGGATTGAAGTCCCCGCTCGCTCCGGCATACGTGACGAAATCACGACGCTCGACGTCCTCGACGACGACCGCCGGTCCCGCGTCACCGACGGCGACGTCGGAGACGGAGTGGACGCGATCGACGGAGCCGGGAGCGCCGCCGCTTCCACGTCGCCGGTCGGAACCGTCGTCTCCGGCTCCCCCGGCTTCGCTCCGGACCGATGCGGTCGGTTCGTCGACGGTGGAGCCGCTACGCTTCCCGTCCGCGGCGGTCTCGGCCGGTCCGTCGTGGGTCTCATCGTCGATCGCACCCGGCGTTTCGATCGCCGTCGCTCGCTCGGTGAGGACGCGGTCCCCGTTCCGATCGCGGTACGCCGTTTCGAAGACGGCAAACGTCATCGTTCCGGCCTGCTCGCCGTCACGTTGGAAGACGTCGACGAGCGTCGTCGTCCCGGTCAGCACGTCCCCGACCAGAAGCGGCCGGTCGTACTCGTAGGCCTGTTCGCCGTGGAGGACGTACTCCGGTCGAAAGCCGAGGTCGAACCCGTACCGCTCGCGGTCGTCGACGCGATAGCGCGGAAACCGGCTCACTTGCGAGTAGGGAAGCGGCGCGGGACGGCGGTCGTACCCCCGATCACGGGCGACGGCTTCGTCCCGGAAGACCGGATTCGGGTCCGTGATCGCCCGGGCGAACTCCGCGACTTTCCCCGCTTCGATCCGGAACTCCTCGACGGTCCGTCGCGAGTCGCCGATCAGGGCCTCGAGGTCCGACAGTGGCTTGCTCGGCATCCTCACTCGTCGAGTGCGTCGATGCGGAGGTCGTCGTCGAACTCGAGGGTGGACTCGAGCTCCGCCGTGTCGACGTCGTCGAACGCCCACCGGGCGATCGTTCGCCGGTGAACCTCGTCGGCACCGTCGACGATCCGGAACGCACGGACGTTCTCGTAGAAATGGGCGAGCGGGAGATCCTTCCCGATCCCGTTTCCGCCACAACACTGCACCGCGAGGTCGATCGTTTCGTTGGTGACGGTTGCCGTGAACAACTTCGCCATCGCGACCTCGGTACGAGCGTCGCTGCGGTCGAGTTCCCGTGCGGCGTGGCGAACCATCGTCCGGGCGGCGTGCAGTCGCGTTTCGGCGTCCGCGATCCGGTGGCGAAGCGCCTGTTTCTCCGCGAGCGTCGACTCGAACGCTTCCCGCTCGCTGAGATAGGCCTTCGCGATCTCGAGCGACCGCTTTGCCATGCCGGAATACCGCATACAGTGGGTGAGACGGCCGCCGCCGAGTCGCTGCTGCGCGATCCGGAACCCGTGGTTTTCCTCGCCGACGGTGTTCTCGAGGGGGACACGGACGTCGTCGAACTTCACTTCGGCGTGGCCGCCCTCGCGCTCGGTGAGCCCGTGGCCGCCGAGATGCGGGATGTTCCGGACGACCTCGACGCCGTCGGCGTCGGCCGGCACGAGAACGATCGACGTCCCCTCGTAGGGGTGGGCGTCCAGATCCGTGCGGGCCATCACCAGATAGAAGTCCGCGGCCAATCCGTCGGTGGTCCACCACTTGTGCGCGTTGATGACCCACTCGTCGCCGTCTTTCACCGCGGTGCTCTGGAGCATTTTCGGGTCCGAGCCGCCGCCCTGCCGCGGCTCGGTCATCGCAAACGCCGACGTGAGTTCCCCCTGAACGAGCGGTCTGAGCCACCGTTCTTTCTGGTCCTCGGTGCCGACCAGCTCGAGCGTGTGCATGTTCCCCTCTTGAGGCGCGTTCGCACGAACGGCGAGCGGACCGAGCAACGACCGGCCGACCTGCTCGAACGACGGCAGCATGTCGCGAAAGTCCAGCCCCTGTCCGCCGTACTCCGGTGCGACCTGCGGAGCGAACAGGTTGCGATCTTTCGCCCGGTCCCACAGGGCCGCCAGTTCGTCCATCGAGAGTTTCTCGCCCGTCTCGAGCGCCTCCCGCTCCCGCGGGAGCACGACGTCGACCATAAACTCCGCGACGCGACTCGCCACGGCGTTCGCTTTCTCGGAGTCGTGGTAGTCCATACCCGGACGTCCACGTCCTACATTGTAAATGTGCACAAAACTACAGGCTAACAGTTTTCGGTTGTTGGCACGAGCCGACGGGCAGTGGAAACGAGCGAAACCGATCCCGATCGACTCGAGCGCGAGTGAGAGCGTGCTATCGCCCGGTGGGCGATACGTTCGAACCGCCACCGCTCATTGCGTGGCCGGCCGTGACAGCCACCTGACGGCCGTCCGTTTTCGCCCACGTTTTACGTCCGGCACCGCAACGGTAGCCGATGACTCGTCCAGTGGTGATAGACACGGACCCCGGTTGTGACGACGCGCTGGCGCTTCTCCTTGCGCTCGAACGCTCCGAACTCGACCTCGTCGGGCTAACCACGTCCCACGGGAACACAGCAGTCGACGCGACGACGACGAACGCCCGTTCGATCCTCGAGTTGACCGATCGGACGGACGTGCCGATCGCGAAGGGGGCCGACCGCCCGCTGGCCGTCGACCTCCAGACGGCCGAGCACATCCACGGGTCGGACGGGATCCGTGGTCCGCTGCCGGAGCCGACGGAAGCGACACGCCCCGTCGACACCCACGCCGCCACGTTCATCGTCGAACAGGCACGGGCCCACGAGGGCGAACTTACGCTCGCCGCGCTCGCGCCGCTGACGAACGTCGCGCTTGCACTCGCGCTCGAGCCCGACCTTCCGGAACTGCTCGACGAACTCGTGCTCATGGGCGGTGCCGCGTTTAGCCCCGGAAACGTTACCCAACTCGCCGAGGCCAACTTCCACTCGGATCCGCACGCGGCCCATCGCGTCGTTCGTGACCTCGATCCAACCATCGTCGGCCTAGACGTGACGAAACACGCGACCCTCCCGTCGGAGTGGGTCGACTCGATCCCGCGGGACGATCCGCTCGGTCGCTCGATCAATGAGTGGCTCACGTACTACTCCGCCGAGCACCTCGAGCGATACGACATCGATTCGGCACCGATTCACGACGCGCTGGTGATCGCGGCCCTCGTCGACGACGTGCTGGAAACGGACCCGTTCTACATGGAGGTCGGCACCGACTCCGACCTCGCACAGGGCGCGCTGGTCTGTGATCCCAACGACGTCACCGGGAACGAGCCCAACGGTACGGTCGCCGTCGACGCGGACTACGAACGGTATCGCGACCTGTTCGTCGAGACGATCGATCGGTTCGTCGCGGAGACGATCCACTGAGTACGGCCTATCTTCCTACGAGGAGAGAATCCCGCCGTTCACGGCGGGCGTGAATCCGACGAAGCTGACACAATTAATGTTTAGTAGCACTGCCGATATTTAAGTAATCTTGGTTCGTAGCATAGCAGACACCGAGGCGGTCACACCGCCACCTAAATGCACAATATCGGGACTTCGTGGCCCAGAACGTTCGAGACACCCTCTCGAACCGCTGTGGTGTCTCGGCTAAGATAACTCCGAGTCCCCGACCGGGATAGGAGTAACGGCGGTGTGGCCCTGCCATCGGCCCGTCATGCCGACGAGTCGTCAACCAGCAAATATCCCAACCCAGCGGTGCGGTGCCGTGGGAACCCTCGCCGTTTACGGCGAGGAGGAGGTCACTCACGCTACGCTGCCCCGCCTGTAGAATAGCTGCTACCGGTTCTCTCTCTGCTCTACTTTGTTCAGATAGATAATATCCAATGTGCGAACAGATGAAACACTGGTGACTGTACCATTGGGTTCCTGCTGGTGGTAAGATTCTTTGTCTATGGCATCATAGTCTCATTTATGTCAGCAGAAACGGACGGGCAGGGGAGGCTGTACATCCCCAAAGACGTACGAGAAAAATACGGCGAGAAGTACCACATCGTCACGTACGAGGACAGAATCGAACTCGTTCCGGTTGCAGACGACCCGCTCGCTGCAGTCCGTGAAGCGGCGGGCGAGTTACGTGACGCGTCCGTCGATGATATTCGTGCGGACATTGAAGCAGAAGCGAAAGCTGAGGCCCGTGAGAAAGGAGACGATAGATGACGGTCTACGTCGAAACCGACTTTTTACTCGCACTCGCCAAAGACTCGGACTGGTTGCAGCAATCAGCAGAGGAGGCACTCGACGAGTACGACGTAGAAACGTCGGCCTTCTCCTATCTCGAACTCCTTCTCGCCCGAGAACGGTACGAGTTCGATTACGTCCCACTCGTGGCAAATCTGCTCGAACTCGTCCCTGTCCGGGACGAGGAAGAGCGACAAATCGTTCTGAAGGCCATCAACTACTACGGCGAGGGAATGACGGCGTTCGATGCGTTCCACGCAGCGACTGCGGAAACACGGACGGTGAACGTGCTCTCATCGGAGAAAGACTACGAGGACATCGAGGTGAAACGAGTTCCGCTAGAACCGGCTGATGAATGACGTAGCAATATCTCCGTCGCGTGCTACCGATTCTCGCGCTGTTCGACCTTGTTCAGTTCGATCAGCAGGCGGAAAATCGCTTTCACCAGGTTCGCGTCGACGTCGAACTGTTCGGCGTTTTTGCCCGCCCGCTCCATCACCTGCTCTTCCTGCTTTTCGTCGGTCGTCGGCAACCCCTGCTCGTCTTTGACCTGCGCGATCGTATCCGCGACGTAGGTACGCTGGGCGATCAGTTCGACGATCTCCTGGTCGATCGACTCGATCTCCTCGCGTAACTTATCGAGACAGACGTCTTCCGGCGTTCGATCCTCCTCGTCCCCGTTCGTACTGGCTGGCTCTCGAGTCATGTCGTTCGTGCACCGTCAGTTCGTGTTTGCAGTAAGCGCGTCGTTCCGTCGCGGTCGGTCCATCGCTCCCGGATCGTCGTGAGCGGCTCCCGATCCCCGACGGCGACGTAGCTCGGCCCCGTCCCCGACAGGGAAACGCCGGCGGCGTCGGGTAGCGCGTCGATCATCGGGTCCGTCGAGAACCCGAGAGCGCCACAGAACGCAAAGCCGTTGACGGTCATTGCCTTCCCGTACCGGCCGTCGAGGGCGAGTTCTTCGACGAGATCGGCCATCGGTGCGACCCGCTTGCAGGCGGCGGCGTCCGCGTCGGCGCTGTAGGACTGTTTCGGCGGCGTATACACGAGGGCGTGCCAATCGATCGCCTCGCGAGCGAGCAGGCCGTCGGTCGTATTGTCCGTGACCGTGACGCCGCCGAGCATGCTCGCGCTGGCGTCGTCGAACGCGCCGGTGACCGTCACGCCGGCCTCGCGGGCGGCCCGAACGCCCAGCCGGCAGGCCTCGATCCGTTCGACGGCATCGGCGATCGCGAGCGCATCGAGCGTCGCGAGGACGGTTGCGTTGGCCGCAGCGCTCGAGCTTTTCAGCCCCGAGGCCATCGGCACCTCGCTTTCGGTGCGAACTCGTGCACCGATATTTACGTCCTCGAGTCCCGCCGGTTCGGCGTACTCGGCAAGCGTCAGTTCGACACAGCGTTCGACGAGCGTCGTATCCGCGTCGGGCTGGCCGGAAACCTCGCCGACGATCCCACCGTCATCGGTGAGTTCGACGGTGGCTGTCGTCTCGAGATCGATCGCGAACGCCGACCCGGTTCCGGTCGCGAGTGCGTTGAGAACCGTCCCGGCTGCGGGGGCGACGGCGCGGCCGTCCATACGGGCACTCTCTCAGAGAGCGTATTTACGGCTGACGGTCTCGACAAATGCCCCCACGGATCGCGTCAGTCGTCAACGGGTACCTAGCTGTGAGTGGCTGAAAGCCCCCATCACGGCCGCTTCGGTATGGATCAGTCCGCGGAAGAATAATATCAGCAACATCATATCAGTTGAGAAGTATTCGAAATCATGAGCGCGAAGATGGATGAGCAACACCGCTGGCTCGCGACGATGGTCCTCGGACTCCAGCTTTCGGTTCTCGGGCTCGTACTGGACAACTTCTTGCTCGTCATCGCCGGTGTGGGGGTGACCATCGTCTGGTACTTTTCGAGTTTTTGGTAGCGATGCGTGGGCTCGACGGGTCGATACGAGTCCACGATCGGAGCCACGTCGCTCGAGGAGCGATCGATGGAATGGGCCACTGGGATAGCGAACCCGGTGACCGGAACACACCGTTTTTCCCGACTCCGGACGAACGATCGGGCAATGAGCACGCGCAGTAACGTCGCACCCAGTACGATCGGCGTCGATTTCGTCGAAGGTGGCGTCGTCGTCGAGTACCTCGACGGTCGTGAGGTGTTTTACCACGGGCCGCCGGAACCCGTCGAGGGCGGGATCACGACCCCGCCCGGAAAGCACGTTCACGTTCTCGTCACCGATCCCGACGGGATCGAGGGCGTCATGACCTACGTCAACGACCGCGATACCCACGACGAGATCCTCGAGTCGACGGGCGTCGGTCGCGTCATCCTCGAGTCGGACGACGAAGAAGTACTGTACCCGGGTGTTACGGTTTCGACCGACGCGTACTCGGTTCGCGTCGAGGCCGATCCGGCGGTCGTCGACGGCCGCGTGTTCGTGTTCGCTGAGGACGAAATGAGCGAGCACGCGTACGAAATCGTCGACGGCGACGATCCTGGGGACGGGAGCGGGGTCTGATCCGATGCCGCTGCAAAAGCCCTGGCGGGACCTCGATCGGGAAACGATCGCGGGCGCTCCCGACAGCCCCGGCGTGTACGAACTCGGGGACGAATCGGGAACGGTTCTCTCGGTCGATCACGGCGTGCTTCGCGACGAACTCAAGACGGCACTGGCCTACGGCGACGGCGATCGGGTCCGCTGGACGGAGACGCACACCCTCGACCGCGCTCGGTCGCTCGCGGACGACCACCGCGAGCGACTCGAGTAGCGAGGGCGCGCTCCGTTACTGAATGTACGACGGGTCGGTATCGTCGCACCGCTTTTCGTGTTCGGTTGCGTCCGATTTCTCGTCGAAGAGCAGCCCACAGGTCTCACACTCGTACCAGGTGGCCTCGTCCCGCTCGGTCTGGACTACCATACTGTCCGATCCGACACCGACGGCAAAAGGCGTTTCTCCGCTTCGAGGACCCGCCTCGGCGTCGTCCGCTCGCGGTCGAACGGCTGGCGCTCGGGAACCCGGGACGGGGCAATTCTCAAGGCGGCCGGCACGTAACGGAACGCGTATGAGCGGGTCGGACTCCGACGGCGTTTCGCTGACGGTTCGAGCGGCGGAGAAACGGGACGCGGGCCGGGGAGTCGCACGGATTCCCGAACTGGCACGCCGACAACTGGGTGTGCTAAGCGGCGATACCGTCGTCATCGACGGCGAGGAGACGACGGTCGCGAAGATGTGGCCGGCCGATCCGTCGGTTCCGGAGACCGTCATTCAGATCGACGGCGATACCCGTGCGAACGCAGGGGTTCACGTCGGCGACACGGTTACGGTCCGGCCCACGGACAAGTCGTCGATCCGGGAAGCCGAGCGGGTCACGTTGACGCCGCCGGCCTCGCTGTCGGACGCCCAACAGCAGGTCGCCGAGCGCGAGGCGACCAAGAAGCTTCGGAACCGCCCGGTCCGAGCCGGAGAACAGGTCCGGGTCGAAGGCGTCAGCCAGGACCCGTTCCGGGTCGTCGATACGACACCCGACGGCGACGTTCGCATCACGAGCACCACGACGCTCCGGATCGTCGATACCGACTCGAGTCCGGGCAAGCCCGTGCGCTCTCGGTCCGAGGCCGGAAGTACGGACGGCTCCAGAGCCGGGCGCGAATCCGAACCGACGGGTGCGGACGCGACCGCTTCCCCGAACCGGTCCGACGAACTCGAGCCCGGGTCCGGCGTCACCTACGAGGACATCGGCGGTCTCGACGACGAACTCGAACTGGTTCGTGAGATGATCGAACTCCCGCTGTCGGAGCCGGAACTGTTCCAGCGGCTGGGCGTCGAACCGCCGTCGGGCGTGTTACTGTACGGGCCGCCCGGGACCGGCAAGACGCTGATCGCCCGCGCGGTCGCAAACGAGGTCAACGCCAACTTCGAGACGATCTCCGGACCGGAGATCATGTCCAAGTACAAGGGTGAATCGGAGGAACGGCTCCGCGACGTCTTCGAAACCGCGGCGGCCAACGCACCGACGATCGTCTTCTTCGACGAGATCGACTCCATCGCCGGGACCCGCGACGACGACGGCGACGCCGAAAACCGCGTCGTCGGCCAGCTGCTGACGCTGATGGACGGGCTCGACGCCCGCGGCGAGGTGATCGTCATCGGTGCGACCAACCGCGTCGACACGATCGATCCCGCGCTCCGGCGCGGCGGTCGGTTCGACCGCGAGATACAGATCGGCGTCCCCGACGAGGACGGCCGGCGAGAAATCCTCGAGGTCCACACCCGCGGCATGCCGCTTGCGGACGACGTCAACATCGAGGCGATCGCGCGGCGAACACACGGCTTCGTCGGTGCGGACCTCGATGCCGTCACCAGCGAAGCCGCGATGGCGGCGATCCGTGATCGACCGACCGAGACGGACGACCGCGCGGCGTGGAACCGAAACCCGACGGTCCACAAGCGCCACTTCGACGAGGCGCTTGCGTCCGTCGAACCCTCGGCGATGCGCGAGTACGTCGCCGAATCGCCGAACACGGACTTCTCTGACGTCGGCGGCCTCGCGGACGCAAAGCAGACGCTCCGGGAATCCGTCGAGTGGCCGTTGACCTACGATCGGCTCTTCGAAGCGACGAACACCGATCCGCCGTCGGGCGTGTTACTGTATGGCCCGCCCGGGACCGGCAAGACGTTGCTCGCCCGGGCACTGGCCGGCGAGACCGACGTGAACTTCGTTCGCGTCGACGGTCCCGAGATCATCGATCGGTACGTCGGCGAAAGCGAGAAGGCGATCCGGGAGGTGTTCGAACGCGCTCGCCAGGCCGCGCCGTCGATCGTCTTCTTCGACGAGATCGACGCGATCACGGCGGCCCGCGGCGAGGGCCACGAGGTTACCGAACGGGTCGTCTCACAGCTGTTGACCGAACTCGACGGAATGCGGGAAAACCCGAATCTCGTCGTCCTCGCCGCGACGAACCGCAAGGACCACATCGATCCTGCGTTGTTGCGTCCCGGTCGACTGGACACCCACGTGCTCGTTCCCGAACCCGGTCGGGAGGCGCGCGAAAAGATCCTCGAGGTCCACACCCGCGGCAAGCCGATCGGTGACGACGTCGACCTCGAGTCGCTGGCGGCCGATCTCGAGGGGAAGACCGGCGCGGATCTGGAGGCGCTCGTCAGGAACGCCTCGATGGAAGCCATTCGCGAGGTCGCAGCCGAATCCGATCCCGAAACCGCAAACGAACGAGCCGACGATATCGTCATCGAACGCCGCCATCTCGATGCCGCCCGCGAGAGCCTCGCTGAGTCCCGATAGGAACGCCTCCCGGCGTTCCGTACTCGGTCCCGTTGCGACTCACGGGGTACTCGCTTCCGGCTCCTCCTCGAGTCGTTGTAACTGCGCTGGTGTTCCGAACACGGACAGCGTATCTCCGGCCTGTAGGGTCTCGTTGTCCGCCGGGACGGCGATCTCGGCGTCTTCTCGATCGATTGCGAGAGCCGTCCCCGACACCCAGCCAGCGAATTCGTTCTGGGCGACCGATAG
>NZ_HG315686.1:374785-384814 GCF_000455365.1 Halopiger djelfimassiliensis | reverse complement strand
CCGATACGACACCTGTTGCGACAGTCGCGTCCGGGTACCGACGACGGGTCGCGGACTCCCCGAGGTACAGCCATGGGTTGGGGCGGGCTAATCGTGGGGACGTATTGGGAAAAAATAAGTATGAAGGCGACTTCATTAGCCGTATCGAGCCGTTGACCTACCGGTCGACGAATCGGTACTCACCCTCGAAACCGGCAAATAAAATATAGAATTCGAGAGAAGCGTAATACCGCCCCAGAATAGATCTCTACGCGGCAAACTGGTGTGGAAAATTTTCTCCGAGTCCGCCGTTGTTGGACCGAAAGTGACTATCTATTATATTTATCTAGGAGTGAGAAGTTTTAAGGTAGTATAGTTGAGATCACAACAGTAACGGTTGGGAGTTGCGAATGGGACATGGAACACAGCAGCAGGGATGCCCTGAATGTCACGGACAGCTTCGAGTCACCGACAACGAACTCCTCTGTGAGGACTGTGGGTTGGTCGTCGACGAGGACAACATCGACCGCGGCCCCGAGTGGCGGACGCTCGACGAGGAGACGGATCGTCGTCGAACCGGAGCCCCGCTCGAGCAGTCACGGCACGACAAGGGGCTCTCGACGGAGATCGGGTTCGGTACTGGATCGGACGTCACCGGCTCGAAACAGCGCCAACTGGTACGCATGCGCCGCCAGCACAATCGGGCGCGGTTCTCCTCGAAGGCGGACCGAAACAAGGCCTACGGATTCACCGAGATCCGCCGGATCGTCTCGGCGTTGTCGTTGCCGATGGCCGTCCGCGAGCAGGCGTGTTCGCTGTTCGAGTCCGCGCAGTCGGAGGATCTCCTCTGTGGCCGCTCGCTCGAGGGGTTTTCTGCGGCCTCGATCTATGCGACCTGTCGTGTCCAATCGATCGCGCGGACGATGGACGAAATCGTCGAACACGCGCGTGCGGACAAAAACGAACTTAAGACGGCCTACGATGCCCTGAACCGGGAGCTGGGGCTTCCCGTCGGGCCGATTTCGCCGGTCGAGTACTTGCCCCGGTATGCATCGGAACTCGACCTCGGGACGGACGTTGAGAACAGAGCACGCGAGTACGCGACGTGGCTCCTCGAGAGCGGTCGTCTGGGCGGAAAGAACCCCAGCGGTGTCGCCGCTGCGTGCCTGTATCGGGCAGCATACGATTTCGGCGTCGACGTGACTCAGACCGAGGCCGCCGACCTCGCGAGCGTCTCCCGGATGACGATCCGATCGACTGTAAACGAGTTGAAAGACCATCGGCTTTCAAACGACGGCTCCGAACGGGGGCGGGCAGAAACGGCGCATTGACCGATTGATCCGGACGCAGTCCGATCGCCGAGTGAACGGGCATCGTCCGGCGTCGGCTGGGTCGTACTCGAGGCATACTGGTTGCGATCGGACGGTCGAAACACACTGCCGTCCGGACAGAGTCGATTTAGCGATTCCCTCGAGTCGAACGGTCCGATTCGGAGTCGAGGCCGAAATCGATCCCGGCATCGGGCGCTGCTTCGAGGACGACCGTCTCGCCGGCAGTCATCGACTCGCCGGGTTCGACGGCAACGTCGGCAACGTCGACTGACGGTGGGAACAGAAGGTCAACGCGACTTCCGAAGGCGATGTGGCCGAGTCGCTGGCCACGGTCGAGGTCGTCACCGGGAGCGATATACGGGGAGATCCGGCGGGCGAAGGCACCGGCGATAAGCGTGACTTCGGCGTCGTGTGGCTGTTCGACAGCCCGGTCGTCGTGGTCAGGACCCGTCGTAGCCGCGTCGCCGTCTGCGCTCGGGTTCCCGCCGTCTGCCGCCGGAAGCTGCGGAGAATCGGTCTCGAGGCGGACGTGTACCCGCTCGTTCCGGTCGGATTCCTTGGAGAAGGCGGGACGGTTCGCGCCGGCGATGTGTTCGACGTCGGTGACCTGCCCCCCAACTGGTGCGCGGACGACGTGGACGTGCCAGACGTTCATGAAGATACCGAGCCGGACGCGATCCCCTTCCTCGCGAAGGACCGACACCGTCCCGTCGGCGGGGGAGACGACGCCGGTCGGCGGCGGTGTCCGATCGGGGTCCCGGAAGAACGCGAGCGTTCCGAGACCGATCGCGAGCGCGAGAGCGCTCATCGCGGCGCTGTACAGGAGAGCGAAAGGCGCGGCAACGAGGGGAACGATTGCGTACTTCCACCCTCCCGGGGCGACGTTCATACTCGAATCGACGTCGCCGAATCGTATGGCCGTTACGGATGCCCGAACGGGCCGGGCGTGACGATCCGTCCCCCGTCAACTGTGCGCTCGGATGACCAGCCTGAGGCGGTTCGCGAAGACCTCCATACTCCCCGTCGCGTGGTTGCTCTTGCTGACGAACGCGGACACGCCGGCCTCGAGTGCCTCCTCGACAAGCGGTTCGAGGGGATTCCCGGTGAGAAGGACGAACGGCGGCCTCGAGCCGTCGGCAACCGACGCGGCGAGTTCGATGCCGGTTTCGTCGGGCAGTTCGTAACTGGTGACCACGCAATCGAACGTCTCCTCCTCGAGGATCGAACGGGTCGCCGACGCCGTCGGAACCGTTTCGACGTCGAACCCGTGTTCAGACGATAACGTATTCTTGACATGTTGAGTGATGAACTCACTGTCTTCGACGAGGAGTATACTGGCTGATCCCATCTCCGAGAACAACTGACTCGGGTTTGACTAATAATTCTTCTTGCAGATATTGTAAGTATCAGTGATGTGTTCGAGGAGTCGAGGACTGAGTACCGCCTCCGGACGGTCCAGACACCGGGAGCGTAACGGTAAACGTCGATCCTCCCCCCGGTTCGGAGTCGACCCCGATTTCGCCACCGTGGCGCTCGACGATACGGCGACAGAGCGCGAGTCCGATCCCGGTTCCGTCGTACTCCTCGCGGCTGTGCAGTCGCTGGAAGACCTCGAAGACGCGCTCCGCGTCGTCGGGATCGATCCCGATGCCGTTATCGCGGACCGCAATTCGCCACGTTTGCCCGTCTCGCTCGGCACTGACGTGTACTCGCGGCGGATCGTCGCCGCAGTACTCGATCGCATTGCTCACGAGGTTCTGGAAGAGTTGGCGAAGCTGGCTGGCGTCTCCCTCGACCGTCGGTAGCGACTCCGTCGTGATCTCGGCGTCGGTTCCGTCGATCATCACCTGCAGGTCGGTCAGGACGTCGGCGAGGATCGCGTTCAGGTCGACGGGTTCGAACGGATCCCCCTGCGAATCGATACGGGAGTATTCGAGTAGCCCGTTGATCATGTCACGCATCCGTTCGGCTCCGTCGACGGCAAACTCGATGAACTCGCGGCCGTCAGCGTCGAGTTCGTCGCCGTAGCGGCGCTCGATGAGCCGGAGATAACTCGATACCATCCGCAAGGGCTCCTGCAGGTCGTGGGAGGCCGCGTACGCGAACTGTTCGAGCCGTTCGTTCGACGCCTCGAGTTCCGCGACCGTCTCGTTGAGACGACGTTCGTAGGTCTGTCGCTCGATAGCCGTCGAGAGGATCGTGGCGACGCTCTCGAGGAAATCGACGTCGTGATCGGCGAACGTCCGCGGCGTCGTATCGTAGACACCGAGGACACCCCACGGATCGCTGGCGGGGCCGACTGTCACGGTGATCCCGCTTCGAACGTCGGAGCCGGTTCTCACCGCTTCGCTGAACCGACCGTCGGCGTCGAGATCCTCGACGACGACCGGCCCCGCGGCCTCGAGCGTCGCCGCGGCAAGCGAGCCGGACCCTGCGGGGGAGACGGCGTCGTCCCCCGCTGAACGCCCGTCGGGACCGACGGAGTCACGGAGGAGAAATTCGGGATCGTCGTGACCGTCACCCCCGTGTTCCAGCACCGTGCAGTACTCGGTATCGAGCGCCGCAGCGACCAGTTCCGTCGATTTCTCGATCAGGTCGGCGGTATCCGCGTTCTCGAGCGCGTGGCGGCCGAGGTACGCGACGGACTCGAGTTGCGTGACCTTCGCAGTCAGCGTCCGCTCGGCCTCCTTTCGTGGTGAGATGTCCCGAAACAGGCCGACGAAATAGCGATCCCCGTTGTAGGTGAAATCGTTGATCGAGACGCCAAGCGGGATCTCGTGGCCCGCCTTGTGTTGGCCGGGGAGTTCGACGTACGTCCAGTTCAGGTTTCGCTCGCCGGTCTCGAGATACCGCTTGAGGGCGTCGAGGTGTGTCTGTCGAAGTCGGGGCGGGATGATCGTGACTTTGCTCGAGCCGACCAGTTCGTCCGGCGTGTAGCCGAGGATCCGTTCGACGGCGGGATTGGCGTACTGGATGTCGCTGTCCGTATCCAGAACGATGATCCCGTCCGGGAGCGCGTCGGCCAGCGCCTGGAAGGTTTTCCCGTAGGTGAGGTCGGGTTCGGCGACGGTCGCCGCCGCGTTCGGACGCCGATCGATGATCCCGCCGATATCGGGGTCGTCGTCGGGCCCGAACCGCTCGAGATGGACGTCACAGGAGACGGCGGTGCCCGCCTTGGTTCGGATCGTCGTGGTCGTCGACACCGGGCGCGAGTCGGCCTCGTGTGCCGACGCGATCGCCTCGAAGTCAAAGGAGTGTCCGTCGTCGGCCACGATCGCCGTAAACGGGGTCTCGAGGAGCTCCGTTCGCTCGTAGCCGGTCAACGACGCGAACGCGTCGTTGATCCCGACGAGCGTTCCGTCGGGTGTCACCCGGAAGCCAGCGATATCCGCGGCGGCCAGCAGTGTCCCCATCCGTCGAACGTTCGACGGCGCACGACCGCCGGAATCGCCGGATGACGGGGACGAGGACGGGGGATCCATTCGAGGAGACTTGGCGAGTAGTCAAGATAAGGGCTGTGGTGGCTATTCCAGCCCATCCAAACGTCGCTCGCCACTGTCAGTCCCAGAACGACTGGGTCCGTGCGTACTCGCGTTCCTTCGACAGGATGTCCCGGTAGAACTCGTCTTCGTCCTCCCGAAGCTTGTTGATGATCCGCGCGGCGTTGTGCGGCCCGACACCGCGGGCGGCCATCGCGATCACGGCCTGTTTGCCGTGGCTCTGAACCAGACTCGCAGCGCGGTAGGCGCGTTCGGTCATCGATTCCTGTTCCGCGTCTTTCTCCGCGGCGCGAACCGCCTGGACGACCTCGTCGGCCCACGGGTTCAGCGACGCGATCCGCGTCGAGCCACACTCGGGGCACTCGGGCTGGTCGCGAACGCGTTTGACCTTCGTCTCGACCTTCCAGTCCTTGCAGTGGGTACACAGCAGGATAACCCGATCGTTTCGGAGTCGCTCTTTGACCGTCTCGATGACGCTTGCGTCCGCGTTTTCGGGCGCGAGCAACTCCTTCCCGGAGGACCGGCCGCCCTGCCCGATCGGCGTTCGCCCCCGATGGGTAACCAGTTCGATCGCGTCCGTTTGAATCCCCTCGAGGATCGCGCTCGCGCGATCGACGGCCAGATCCTCGTGGAACACTTCCCGGATCGCCTCGTCGTACATCGGCGTCTCCTCGAGCGCCGACAGCAGCCGGTCGTTCGAGAGCCGTCCCGATCCCTGTCCCTGCCAGCGTTTGAGCGCGCCGAACTTCGCCGACACCTGTGCGAGCCGAAAGGCAAGCGCGTCGGCGTTTTTCAGCCCGAGTTCGACGATCGTCTCGACGTGGGCCGGGTCGGTCTCCTCGAGGACTTCGAGCACGTCGCTGGTCGCGATCGAACTCGGGACCTCGAGTTCGATCCGGTAAGGGTCCGTCTCCAGCCCGACGGAAGAGCCGGCCCGCTGGCCGAGCAACGCCGAGAGAACCCGTCCGAGCGTCTCGTTTGCCGTGTGGCCGTAACAGGCGTTGAGGACGATCGTTCGACCCTGGCGCTCGAGGACGATCCGGTCGGCCGTCGGCATCGGCGTCTCGGCCTCGAGTTGGCGCTCGAGTTGCTCGCAGGCCTCGGTGAGCGTGTACTCGTCGGCCGGATACCGGCCGGCGAGTTCGCGGCCGACGGCGGCCGCGTCAGCCCCGGTCTCGAGTTGTGGCTGTGCCACGCCGCGAATTTCGCCGACTTCCTGTGCGACCGCGGCGGGGACCGGAATCTCCTGGCCGATCCAGGACGGAACCTCGCCGGCGGGATCTTCGATCGGGCTGACCTTGACCCGGCCCTCGTCGTCGTCGATCTCGGCGATGCGCCACATCTCGCCGCGCTGGACGAACACCTCGCCCGGCTGGGCGAAGTTGACCACGAACCGTTCGTCGAGGGTGCCGATCTGGGTCCCGGCGGCGATGTCGTAGACTTCGTAGGTCTCCTCGTCGGGAATCATCGAGAGGTTCGAGTAGACGTACTGCCACGTCCCGCCGGTCGTCTCGATGCGGTCCTCGCCCTCGTCGAACCAGACGATCCGGTTGCGATGGAGCTCGCCGCAGATCTCGCGGACCGTCTCCGCGGTGAGATCGCGGAAGGGATAGGCCCGCGAGACGGTCTCGTAGATCTCGCGGAGGGACGTGTCGCCGCGGCTCTGTACGATCCCCGGAATCTGGTTGGCGACCACGTCGAGGCTGCCCTCGTGGATCGCCGCGGGCTCGACCTCCCCGTCGCGGGCGCGGCGAGCGATCGCGAGCGCTTCGAACGTGTCGTCGGGCCGGGTCGTGACGATAGTGCCGCTCGAGACCTCGTTTTGGCGGTGGCCGGCGCGGCCGATCCGCTGGAGCAACCGGGTGACCTGTCGCGGACTCTTGTACTGGATCACGTGATCGACGCGGCCGACGTCGATACCCAGCTCCATCGAGGACGTACAGAGCAACCCGTCCAGCTCGCCGGTCTTAAAGCGGTCCTCGACCTCGATCCGTGCCTCCTTCGAGAGCGACCCGTGGTGGACGCCGATCGGCAGGTCGAGTTCCTTGAACCGCGAGCCGAGTGCCTCGGCGGTTTGTCTGGTGTTGACGAAGATCAGCGTCGACTCGTGTTCGGCCACGATATCGCGGATCAGCCGGACGTGGCTGGCCGTGTCCGGTTCGGTCATCAACTGACCCGCGAGGTCCTCGTCCTCGTCGGTGACCGCCGGTTCCCTGACGGTCACGTCGACGTTGCTCCCGACGTCGATCTCGCGGATCCGGCAGGGACGGCCGCCGGTGAGGAACTGGCCGACCTCCTCGGGGTCGCCGACCGTCGCCGAGAGGCCGACGCGCTGGATATCGCCCGCGAGGTCGTGCAGGCGCTCGAGACCGATCGAAAGCTGTGCGCCGCGTTTGGAAGCGGCGAGTTCGTGCACCTCGTCGATCACGATGTGGGAGACGTCCTGTAACGCGTCCCGAAGGCGCTCGCCGGTGAGCATCGCCTGCACCGTTTCGGGCGTCGTGATCAGTACGTCCGGCGGATTCTCGGCTTGCTTTCCGCGCCGGTACTGGGTGGTATCCCCGTGGCGGACGTCGACCTCGAGATCCAGGTACTCGCCCCACCACTCGAGGCGCTCGCGCATGTCGCGGTTGAGCGCCCGCAGCGGAGTGATATAGAGCGCGCCGAACCCCGTTGGCGGACCGTCGTCGGCGATCAGGTGATCGAAGACGGGCAGCATCGCCGTCTCGGTCTTGCCGCTCCCGGTGGGCGCGATCACGAGTGTGTTCTCGCCGGCGGCAAGCGGCGGAATCGCGAGCCGCTGTGGTGCCGTCGGCGTCGAAAACCCGCGCTCGGAAAGCGCCCCGCGAACCGTCGGTCCGAGGTGCGTAAACGCCGCGACGTCCCCGTCAGTCATCGCTCCCCGATAGGGGCGAACGGCGGATAAGCGCCACGCTCCCTGCTTGCTAGTCGCCGTCTGAGTCGCTCGTATCGTCGTCGTCTTCGCCGTCGAGGATATCCTCGGTCTTATCGACGAGTTCGTCCGCGATGTCATCGTCGACGGCCATCTCTCCGGGTTCGGGGATCGTTTCGTCCGCCCGTTCGGCGATCTCGGTTCCGGTGCGTTCGTCGGCCAGATCGACGTTCGTCTCCGCATCGAGTGCGTCGTCTACCCCCGTCTCGCTCGAGTGTTGGACGTCCCGTTCCCGGATCGGAATCGACTGGAACTCGTCGGGGACGGCCGCCGTCGTTCGCTCGCGGACCTCGGAAGGAGAGACGGGGGCGACGTCCGAGAGCGACCGATTCAGGAATCGGATCACCGCGTAGGCACCGACGAGACCGAGCGAGAGGAACACCAGCGTTCGGCCGAGGCCGGGTCGCCAGCGGAAGCGTTCCGGTTCCGTCGTCGCCGGGCGCTCGTTCGACGGGGCCGTCTCGCGGGCCGGTGTGCGAAAGCGCATCGGACGAGGTACCGCCGCGAGCGCCAAGTCGGTTCGGCGTGACCAGGCAAGCGCTACCGCGCGACCGACGACCATCGGACGGACGTTTGACGTCCCCTACGACGAGCGTACGCGGTCCATACGTCCCGGTATGGAGCTCATATATAGGGTTGCCCCCCGGGAGCGTTCGACTGAATGACAGCTCCAGATTCACGACAGTCACGAGTTCCGATCGATCGTCGCGAGAGCGGTGACGTCGCTGTCGCTGCCGGCGCTCGAGCGCGACCGGTCGCGCACCGACGCGGCGATCGATTCGTCCCCACCGAACGAAGAGCCCCCCGTTGGCTCGATCGACGGCGATCACGGAGGGTGTAGTCATGTCCGGTTCTCGACGCCCCAAAACGCGGACACGGCTCCTGTCTGCGGCCGTTCTCGCGGTCGCCCTCGCAGGGATCGTCGCAGTCAGCGGTCTCGTGGGACCGGCCATGGTCGACCGAACGGAGCCTGCCGACCCGGTGTCGACGGCCAGTTCGGAGTCGGGTGTGAACGCGTTCGGAGCTGTTACCGCCCCCCAGCCGACGGCGACGGCGTCCACGACGGCGCTCCAGCCGGAAACGGAAGAAGTGTACGTCGAACGAGTGCCAGAAGAGGGCGATCCGTACTACGAAGCGGCCGCGGACGACGGAAGCTGGATCAGCTACGTCAACCCGCGCGACCAGTACCGAACGCCGTACCTCGGCGAAGGGTCCGGCAAGGTCTGTATCACGCTGGTCGACGAAGACGGCAACCCCGTCCCCGGCGAGACGGTGCCGAACACGACGGTGTCAGTTCCGACCGACGACAACCTCGACTGGCACGACGAGACCGATCCAGTGTCCGTCGAGTACCCCGTGACCGAAAACTACGAGCGCCCGCTCGATGCCGATCAGTTCGGGACCGCACCCGACATCTCACAGGGCGACGGCTACCTCGATTCCCACTGCGTCGAGTGGCACGGGCTCCCCGAAGACGAGACCGTCGAGTACGGCGAAGTCCGGATCGAAGGCGAGCACGCCGATCAGATCGATCTCGTCGGCTACGTCCAGCAAGCAAACGACGCCTGGGACGCAAGTGTCGATCCGATCGAAGACGCCGAATCCTACGAGGAAACGGGTGGAAGCTGGACGTACGAACCCGACGGGACACACGGTCAGGTCGTCGCCGTACTCGAGGTCGACGCCGAGAGCGTCGGCAGTCTCGACGACGGGACCGATCCGAACGCCGAGGGCGGGACCGACCCGCAATCCAACGGGGGAACCGACGACGAGCGCGGCGGCGCAGCCGAGGACGGGGACAGTATGCCCGGGTTCGGCGTTCTCGTCGCAGTCGTTGCCCTGCTTTCCCTCGCGGGTATCCGACGCCGGGGGTGAAATCGGCCGGTGGCCGAATTCGCGGCGTTCGTCGACCCGATCGAGCAACGCAGCCGTGGCCGGACGCCTCGAGTGCGCTGGAACGCGTCGAGAAGCACTCGCCGGTCGGGTCGAACGAGTCGAATGATGAACCAATTAGGTTTTGACGGTTGCCCCGAGATACTCGGGAAATGACGACGTCCGATTCGGACGACGACACGCCGAAAGTGCCGATCGTCTGTTCCGACTGCGAGACGACCTCGCGCGTCCCCCTCGCGGACGTAGCTGATGCCATCGAGCGCCACAACGACCAACTCCACGACGGGAACGACGTCGCCGAAGTCGATCCCGACGTCGCGGATCGCATCGCCGATCTGGTCGCCTCGGAACTCGGACTGCTCGAGGAGTCGGA
>NZ_HG315686.1:360846-374759 GCF_000455365.1 Halopiger djelfimassiliensis | reverse complement strand
GACGCGGCGGACCACGACGGGGCTGCGTTCGAAAAGCGGGTTCAGCGACGGAGGGTGTCCCGAAGTGTCCTGACGAACGAGCGAACCGCGCCGTCGGTATCGGCGTCCGTTTTGGTGACGATACCGTCCTCGTCCGGCGACTCGTCCAACCGGATGTCGGGGCGTTTCGAGTCCATCGATGCCGGTACCGCCGACGCCGGTACAAAAGTTGTCCCTGCGATCGCCACCGACAGCTCGTCCTGCGTACCGTTTATCGATCGTGGCCGCGATAGTCCACGTATGGCCCGTGCGAGCTATACCTGTCCGTGCGGCGCGGTCCTTCGGTACAAACAGGACCTCGAGAAGGAGCCGGGAACGACGGTTCCAAGCTGGAAGTGCAAGGACTGTGGGACGCCCGTCCCGGGGACCGTCGCGGAAAAGATCAAGCACCAACACCCTTCCTGATCGCACGGACGAAAGCGCCGCAACGAGTACGCGTCTCGCCTGCTCCGGCCTCAGGACGACCGGGCCGCCGGACCGGAGCAGGACGTGCGACAACCCGCCACCGTCGTTCGCGAACCGACGAGAGTTCGCTATCGTGAATAATCCCGGAAGAATCAATAATGGGTCGGAAATTTCCCGACGAAGTGGCAATAATTCAGTGAGAAGGTTTATGATCCGGTACCCGACTCCGGACAGTATGGCGCACAACCAAGCGAAGCGAGACGCGACCGCCGACGAACCGACGACCGCGACGGAGACGCCCTCCTCCGGCGACGCCCCGCGGGCGACGATTATCGCAACCGAGAGCACGGACGGCGTCGCCGCCGACGCGTATCCCAACACCCTGACGATCGTCGGGCAGGGCGTGCCCTCGAGTTTCGAGATCACCGTCGACGGTGCGATCACGGTCACGGAAGCAGCCGAAGCTGCGGAGACGACCGTCGTTTCCGGGACGACCGTGGAGGGAACGGTCGAAACCGGCACCGTCGAGTTCCGTTTCGCCGGCGACCTTACCGACGTGACCTTCGTCGATCGACAGATCACGGGGCTTTCCCCCACCGCTGCCCCGAACGTCCACGTCGACTACGCGGCACCCGAACGGTCACAGTCCTAGCCGCCTTCTTCTCCCCGCTGGCGACGCCCTGTACGGGATCCGGTCCCCGTGCCGAAACGGCCCGCAGAGACGTACCGCGTCGAGTCAGTCCTTTCTTGAGCGGTGAGCGAGTAGTCGGTCCCATGATCGACGACGTCGAGTGGATGGAGCCGGAAGACGAAAAGATCCTCGAGCTGATGCAACGACCGGAGCATTTCACGCCCACCCACATCGACGCCGAGGGCGTCTGTCGCGGCCCACACGCGGCCTACCGGTGCCGGGAACTCACGGAGCACGGCCTGCTGGAAAAGCAAGCCATCGGTATGTACGACATCACCGACCTCGGCGAACGGTTTCTCGACGGCGAACTCGAGCCGAGCGACCTCGAACCCGACGACGCCGAAGCGGAAGCCGACGACGATTGAGCCGCTTCCTGTCAGTCCCGGTCGTCCATCCGGACGAAAAACCCTCGAGCGACACGCTCGCTACTCGCTTTCGACGGCGTCGGGGACGTGTGTGTCGAGAAACGCGACGACTTCGTCGCCGCCCTGAAACCCCTCGGCGCTGTGTGCGATCGCCGTTCCGTTCCGGAACAGGACGAGCGCGGGAACCGATTCGATGTCGAAGCGGTCGACGAGCGTGAGATCGTCGCCGGGATTGACCATCCCGACGGGGACGTCGGTTGCCCGGGCAACGTTTCCGAGAACGGGTTCCATTGCCTGACACTTCGGACAGCCACGCGTGTACAACTCCACGAGCGCGACGTCGTGGCGATCGACGAAGGCATCGAGTTCGTCGCCGTCGGCGAGTCGAACGGGCGTTGCCGTGACGTTTCCCATAGCCAGTGTAGGCCGCGGTATCGGAAACCGATGACGGAGACCCCGGATCGGTCCGTGCCACACCCGACGCCGGGGCCTTCGTACGCGGTCGGCGTCGAACGCCGACGAGCAAAGGTATTATATTCCGTGACTCGAGCGTTCTACTAGAACGCGGTCGTCTCGGACGCGACCATCTTGACCATGTCGAGCCAGTACATCACCGCGGAAGAACACCTTCCGGACGCTGGGGAGACGGAGACGGTTCTCCAGATACGCGACGCCGAGACGAAAGAGATCTTCCACTCGCGTGCACGTATCGCGAGAGATCCGGCGCAGCTCGAGCAGCCGGAACCGCTGTCGGTCGTGAAAGGACCCCACGAAAACACGGCCGAGCAGTGGTATATCGAGTTCGTCGACGAGACGCAGGGGATGGAGGACCGACTCGAACGACTCGCCGACGAGCAACGGGACCGCTCGAACGTCGTCAACACGCGGTCGAACGATCTGAACGTTCTGCTCCGGTATCTCGTCGAAACCGGTCGGTACGAATCGACCTCGGCGGCGGCCCGCGAACTCCTGTTCGAGCGACTCGCCGACGAGCATCCGTCGGTGCTCGAAACCTACGCCGAGGTCAAAACCGAGTACGAATCCGATCCACTGCGAGAGGCGCTCGCGGACGAGTGAACATGGCCGTCGATACGTTTCGGCGATACCTCGATACCCTCGAAAACGCACGGGCGCTCAACCGCATCGACGCGGCGGTGTCCTGGGATCTCGAGGCCAGCGCCGTGACGATGCTCGCAAACGAAACCGACGAGCGGATTCCGGTCTTCGAGCACGTCCAATCACGGGACCGGGACGCCGACGCTCGTCTCGTCGGCGATCCGTATCGTGGCCCGCGACGTCGCCCGTGGGAGTGGCTCGGTCGTGCGTTCGACCTGCCCGTCGAGTCCGGGCCGGCCTACTACGAGGCGGTGACCGACCGGCTGCGCGAGCCACTCGAGCCTGCGGTCGTGGCCGCCGACGAAGCGCCGTGCAAGGAAGTCGTCCGGACGGGGACGGACGCGAGCCTCCTCGAGTTCCCGTGGCCGTACATCCATCAGGGCGACGGCGGCCGGTACGCGACGCTTGCGACGCTCGTCGCGCCCGACCCCGACAGCGAGTGGGGGAGCTGGTCCCGCCATCGGGCGATGATCCACGATCGGTCACAGGCGAGTCTGTTGTTGCTGGCCGGCGAGCAGGTGCCGAACCTCTACTACTTCGAGTACGAACGCGAGGACGAACCGATGCCGGTCGCCCTGACGATCGGTGCCGGCCCGGCCGTCGAGTGTACCGCGGAGATGTGGATCCCCGTCGGCCGGAGCGAGGTCGCGTTCGCCGGCGGCCTTCAGGAGCAGTCGGTCGAACTCGTCGAATGCGAGACGAACGACCTGCACGTCCCCGCGTCGGCCGAACTCGTCATCGAGGGACGGGTCCTGCCGAACGAGCGCCTCGACGAGGGGCCGTTCGGCGACTACTTCGGGTACATGAACGGCCCTCGCCGATCGATGCCGGTGCTCGAGGTCGACGCGATCACTCACCGCGAAACCCCGTACCTTCCCTTCTGTGTCGAAGGGACGGGCGTCGGCTACGGGCAGAACTCCTCGAGTACGTTACAGATCGCGGCTGGTGGGCCGGACGCGACGCTTGGATTGCGGGCGGCCGGCTTCGACGTGGAGATGGCGGCCCCCTGGCCGTTTACGTCGCGAACGGTGTGGGTCATCGCGACGGACCGTCCGTACCCCGGATCGCTTCACGAACTCGCCAACTTCATCTTCACGACGTGGGGAATGCTTCACATCGACTTCTTCGTGTTCGTCGACAGCGACGTCAACCCGCTGAACCCCCGCGCCGTCGTGGAGGCGCTGGCCCTCCATGCGGATCCCGCCGCGGACTTCCACCAGTTCGGCGTCGAGCGGATGCCGAAAGTTCCGCTCAACATCTATCAGACCCCCGACGAGAAGGGGAGCGCGGCGGTCGGGACCTCGGAGTCGAAGACGGCGAAGGCGTACATCGACGCCCGTTCAGACGACGCTCGCCCCGTTCAGTCGATCGGCGACCGGGAGGCGCGAACGCGGGCCCGCGAGTTGCTCACCGAGGCGGGGTTCCCTGAATCGGCGTTCGAACCATCTCCGACGATCGAGACGGACCGATGACGGCGTTTCGAACCCACCTCGAGTTCCTGCGAAAGACCGACGACCTGTGTTCGCTCGAGCGGCCGGCGGCGCTTTCGCCGCAGGTCGTCGCCGCCGAAGCGCTTCGCGCCGACGGACCGGCGGTGCAGTTGACCGCCACCGACGAGGCAGGACTCGACCTCGTCAGCGGTGTCTACGGGGGCGTCGATCAACTGACCGGCCGGGATCGGTATCCGTGGACGCGCGTCGGAATCGGGCTGGGCGTCGATCGCACCCCCGAGTACACCGACGTGCTCGAGGCGATCTCCGAACTCGGAACGCGACTCGAGGAGCGCGACGTCACGTACGTCGAACGCGCGTCGTCGGGGACCGATCTGAGCCTGCGGGAACTGGGGCTGCCGACGCCGCCGGACGAGGCCTGGCCGCACCTGACGCTTGGTCTCCTTGCGGTCGGTACCGAAGCGGGAACGTACTGGGCACCGATCCACGGAACGATCCTCGATGGGGAGACGATCCGTGCTCGCGTCCCCGCGGCGATCCGGGAGCGGTTCGCAAGCGGTGACGCGGTAAGCGTCGCGCTCGGCGTCCCCGCGGAGGCGCTCGCGGCGACGTACCTCCTTGCGATCACCGACCGGCTCTCGACGCCGATCGAAGACCGTACCGTTGGATCGACGGTCCCCGTCATCCCGACGGAAGGCGGTCTCGTGCCGAGTTCCGCGGAGGTCGTCCTCGAGGCCGAAATCGCGGACCGACAGCCGGATACACGCTCGGAGAAACGGGAGTTCTGGGAGCGACTCGTCGACGGGGCGACGCTGACGCTGGAGGTGACCAGCGTCTTCGCCCGCGAGGAGGCGGTCGTTCCGATGACGCCGCTTGGCGTCCCGCTCGCCGACGATCTGCAACTGGTCGCGCTCGCGCTGTCGGCACACCTCTCCGAGCGGGTCAACAACTACTGGGGCGTCTCGCCGGTCGACTGGCTCCGCCTTCCGGCGGCGGGACGGCTCGGAATCTGCTTCGTCGCGACGGAAGTCCTCTATGCCGGGTTCGAGTGGCAACTGGCGAACTTCCTGTTTTCCCTCACCGACTGTTTCGATACGGTCGTCCTCGTCGACGAGGGGACCAGTCCCCGTAACTTCGGACAGGTACTCGGCGACATCTGGGTCAAGGCCCACCCCTCCCGGGACTGGCTGTTCAGCGAATCCGACGCGCCGGTCGCCCGATTGCCGACCTACGGCGACGGGACGGGGGCACGGCTCTACGTCGACGCGACGTGGGATCCCCGCTGGGAGTCCGAATACATCGCGCCGCGGGTCTCAGTGACCGAATCCTATCCGCCGACGCTTCGGACGGCCGTCCGCGAATCGTGGTCGGCGTTTGGCTTCGAGTCCGACCCGGACGAGGTCTCGTAAGTCGCGTTCCTTGCTCGAGACGACCGTGGACCGATGGCGTCGTGGACCGGTGATTCGACGGCGACTATCGACCGCCGGCCCAGTTGCTGTTTACGAAACTGTTTACGCAAGACGGCGTCGGGATCGTTTGCGATCCCGATCCGGGAGAGCATTTGTTTTCATAATAATTTCCGGAAAGTAACCGAAAGTATTATCTTCGATTCCGGAAGTTGCCGCGGTGTATGGCAGCGGGACACAACATGCCCGACTACGATCGGGCGCGGGCGGAGTTCGCGTGGGACGATATCTACGACGCAGCGGACTGGGATGCTCCGTCGTCGTTGAACATCGCCCACGAGGTCTGTGATCGCCACGCCGAAAACGGGGACAGGATCGCCCTGTACCAGGTCGGCGAGGACGGCGAACTGACGACGCTTCCGTTCTGGGAGCTCGCCGACCGGACCGACCGATTCGCGAACGTGCTCGAGGAACTCGGCATCGATCGGGGCGATCGCGTGTTCTCGTACATGCCGCGGATCCCCGAACACTACGTCGCGCTGGTGGGGACGCTCAAACGCGGTGCCGTCTTCGGCGGAATCAACGAGCGGTTCGGTCCCGACGGCATCTCCTACCGGTTGTCCGATTGCGACGCGACGGCGGTCGTCACCACCGCCGAGAACCGCGAAACCGTTGCGGCCGCGCTCGAGGACGCCCCCTCCGTCGAACACGTCATCGTCGTCAGCGACGACGGCACCGGCATCCGGCGGGGCGACGTCAGCTACCACGCCGCGATGGAGACGGCGAGCCGCGAGTACGCTCCCGTCGAGACGAGCGGCGAGGACGACGCGTTGCTGTACTACACCAGCGGGACGACCGGGCTGGCGAAGGGCGTCCGCCACAAACACCGGTGGGTCGCCGGCGTCGCCGCCACCCAGAAGTACGCCGCCGACCTGCAGGACGGGGACTGTTACTGGTCGACCGGCGATCTCGGCTGGTTGACCGGCCCGATCAACACGCTCGGTGCCTGGTTCTGGGGGACGACGCTGTTTACCTACGAGGGGGAGTTCGACCCCGAGACGTGGGCCGACCTCCTCGATAGCTACCCCATCACCGTGTTGTTCTCCGTCCCGACGGCCTACCGCATGCTCCGCGAGCACGAGGACGTCCTCGATGACGTGTCGCTGGATCTGCGCCACGCCCTCTCGATCGGCGAACCGCTCTCGGCGGGCGTCGTCGAGTGGGGTAAACAGCGGCTGGGCGTCACGATCCACGACACCTACGGCCAGACCGAGACCGGGAACATGATCATCAACAACTACCCGACGATGGACGTGCGACCGGGCTCGATGGGGAAACCGCTGCCCGGGATCGAGGCCGAGGTCGTCGATCCCGAAACCGGGGCGGTGCTCGAGCCGGGGGAGACGGGCGAGATCGCCCAGCGCGGGGACTACCCCTGTTTCTTCGACGAGTACTGGGGAAAGCCCGACGAGACCGCGGCGTGTTTCGTCGACGGGCCGGACGGGGAGTGGTATCTGTCGGGCGATCTCGCACACAAGGACGAAGACGGCTACTTCTGGTTCGAAGGCCGGGCCGACGACGTTATCCTCTCTTCGGGGTATCGGATCGGTCCGTTCGAGGTCGAGAGTTCGCTCGGCGAACACGACGCCGTCGCCGAGGCGGCCGTCGTCCCGAAGCCCCACCGCGAGCGGGGCAACATCGTGAAGGCCTACATCGTCCCCAGCGAGGGGACGACGCCGACCGAGGGGCTGAAAGACGACATCCGGAATCACGTGCGCGATGAACTCTCGGCCCACGAGTACCCCCGCGAGATCGAGTTCCGCGAGGAACTCCCGAAGACGGTGACCGGAAAGATCCGCCGGACGGAGCTCCAAGACGAGGCGAAAGCGGAGGCGGAGAAAGACTGATGGCCGACGGGCCAGCCCGCTCGAGCATTCGTGCGGGAAGCCATCGAATAGCGCGCGAAACGAACGACTCCGGAGTACACCGGGACAAGACAGTCGTATTCGACACGATCACACGATGAACTTCGAAGAAACGCAAGAACGATCGATGATTCGACGGACGGCGACCGAGATCGCCGACCAGTACGGACCGGAACACTGGCGCGAGAAGGAAGAACAGGGCGAGTTCTCCGAGGCCTTCTGGGACGAACTCGCGGACGCCGGCTTCCACGGCCTGCTCGTTCCCGAGGAGTACGGCGGCGCTGGGATGGGAATGCAGGAGATGGGGCTTGCCATGGAGACTCTCTGTGCCGAAGGCTGTGGCATGGCCGGAACCTGGTATCTCGTCCTCACCGCCGGCATGGCCGCGGTCGGCATCCGCGAGTACGGAACCGAAGACCAGAAGCGGACCTACCTGACCGACATCGCGGACGGCAAGCGGAACTTCTCGATCGGCATCACCGAACCCGAGGCCGGGACGAACACGCTGAACGTGGCCACCACCGCCGAGAAGGACGGCGACGAGTACGTCCTCAACGGACAGAAGGCCTGGATCACGTTCTCGGATCGCGCCGAGAACATGATCATCGTTACGCGGACGACCCCGCTCTCGGAGGTCGACCGCGGGACCGACGGCATCAGCCTCTTCATCGTCGACATGGACGATCCGAACATCGACGTCTCGCCGATCCCCAAACACGCCATCAACTACTCGAAGTCGTGTGAGGTCTTCCTCGAGGACGTCCGCGTTCCCGAGGAGAACCTGCTCGGCGACGAGGACGACGGCTGGTGGGTCCTCGTGGACATGCTCAATCCCGAGCGGATCGGCTTTGCCGCCGCCGGGACCGGGATCGGGAAACTCGCCGCCGACGCGGCGATCGAGTACGCCAACGACCGCGAGGTCTTCGGCGCGCCGATCGGGACCCATCAGGGCGTTTCCTTCCCAATCACGGAGGCGTACGCGAAGATGGAGACGGCTGCGCTCATGCGGGAGAAAGCCGCGTGGCGATACGACCGGGACGAGGAGTGTGGTTACGAGACCAACGTCGCGAAGGCGACGGCCGTCGACGCCGGCATCGAGGCAGTCAAACACTCGATGCAGGCGTTTGGGGGCTGGGGTTACGCCAAAGAGTACGACGTCGAACGCTGGTGGCGCGAGATCAATCTCACGCGGCTCGCGCCGGTCTCCCAGCAGATGGCGTACAACCACATCGGCCAGCAACTCGGCTTCCCCAAGTCCTACTGACCATGTTCGAGAAACTGCTGGTCGCGAACCGCGGCGAGATCGCCGTTCGCGTGATGAGTGCCTGCGAGGAACTCGGCATCGAGACGGTCGCCGTCTACAGCGACGCCGATCGGAACGCCGGCCATGTCGCGTACGCGGACGAGGCGTACAACATCGGCCCCGCGCCGGCGAGCGAGTCCTACCTCGACGGGGATGCGATCCTCGAGGTCGCCGACCGAGCCGGTGCCGACGCCATCCATCCCGGCTACGGCTTCCTCGCGGAGAACGCCGACTTCGCGCGACAGGTCGAGGAAACGGCGGGCGTCACCTGGGTCGGCCCGTCGAGCGACGCCATGGAGGCGCTGGGCGAGAAGACCGAGGCCCGAACGATCATGGACGAGGCGAACGTGCCGATCGTGCCGGGAACGACCGACCCCGTCGAGTCGGTCGACGAGGTCCGGGAACTCGGCGCGGAGTTCGGGTACCCGATCGCCATCAAGGCCGAAGGCGGTGGCGGCGGCCGCGGCATGAAGATCGTCCGCAGCGAGGACGAGGTCGAAGACGCCCTCGAGAGCGCCAGACGTGAAGGGGACGCGTACTTCGACAACGACTCCGTCTACGTCGAGAAGTACCTCGAGAACCCCAAACACGTCGAGGTACAGATCCTCGCGGACCACCACGGGACCGTCCTCCATCTGGGCGAACGGGACTGCTCGCTCCAGCGCCGCCACCAGAAGGTCGTCGAGGAGGCTCCGAGCACCGCACTCGACGGGGCGTTGCGCGACGAAATCGGCGACGCCGCCCGTCGAGGGGTTCGCGAGGCCGGCTACACGAACGCCGGCACCGTGGAGTTCCTCGTGGACGACGGCGCGTTCTACTTCATGGAGGTCAACACGCGCATTCAGGTCGAGCACACCGTCACCGAAGCGGTAACGGGGATCGACATCGTCCGTCAGCAGCTTCGGATCGCCGCCGACGAGGAACTCCCCTTCGAGCAGTCCGACATCACCATCGACGGCCACGCGATGGAGTTCCGGATCAACGCCGAGAACCCCGCCGCCGAGTTCGTGCCGACGCCGGGACGGCTCGCCACGTACGATCCGCCGAGCGGCCTCGGCGTCCGCCTCGACGACGCCGTTTCGCAGGGCGACGAGGTGTCCGGCGATTACGACTCGATGATCGCGAAGCTGATCGTCCACGCGCCGACGCGGGATCGGTGTCTCGAGCGGTCGCGACGGGCGCTTCGACACTTCGACGTCGCCGGCGTCGAAACCACGATCCCGTTTCACCGACTGATGCTCGAGGACGAGACGTTCCGCGCCGGCGAGCACACGACGAAGTACCTCGATCAGTCGGTCGACGAGGCCGCGCTCGACGACGCGGTCGATCGCTGGGGAACGGCGGCCGACGATCGAGCCGAGACGAGCACCGAGTCCCACGGGACGACCGACCTCGTGGTCGAAGTCGACGGCCGACGGTTCGACGTGGCGGTCGCGGGCGGACTCCCGCGGACGACCGCGGCGAGCAGCGGCGCAGGCGGGTCCGACGGTTCGGCTTCGGGGGGACGGTCGGGAACCAGCCAGCAGGTCGCCGCGAGCGACGCGATCACGGCCGAGATGCAGGGAACGGTCATCTCGGTCCCCGTCGAGCCGGGGGACGAGGTCGCCCGGGGCGACGTGGTCTGTGTGCTCGAGGCGATGAAGATGGAAAACGACGTGGTCGCACCGACGGCCGGCACGGTTGCGGAGGTCTCAGTGACGGACGGCGATACGGTCGATATGGGAGATCCGCTCATCGTACTCGAATAACATGGAACTCAGAATCAACGACACCGCAACGGAACAGGAAGCACAGGCGATCGCACGGGCGCTTGCGTCCCACTTCGGGGACGACGTGGAGCTCTACGCGACGGGAGGCGACGAACTCCTCGCGAGCGCGTCGCCCGATGCGAGCGGGACCGCTGCCGGCGCTTCGGCGGCCGGCGACGGCGGTACCGGGGCCGCAGCCGACGACCTCGAGCCGACCGAACGGGAAGCGCGCCTGTGGTCGGAGATCGAGGACGTGCTCGAGGGCGGGCCAGAGAAGTACCGCGAGCGCCTCTCCGAGCAGGGGAAGCTGTTCGTTCGTGATCGGCTCGACCTCTGGTTCGGCGAGGACGGGTTGCGGTTCGAGGACGGGAAGTTCGCCAACTTCGACGCGTGGCACCCGGACGGACGGGACGGCGAGGCCGACTCCGGGAACCGCCTTCCGGCCGACGGCCTCATCACCGGTGCCGCCGAGTTCGAGGGGCGGGATATCCACTTCATGGCCAACGACTTCACCGTCAAGGCCGGTTCGATGGCCGAGAAAGGCGTCGAGAAGTTCCTGCGAATGCAACAGCGGGCGCTGAAGACCGGTCGGCCGGTGCTGTACCTGATGGACTCGTCGGGCGGTCGGATCGACCAGCAGACCGGCTTCTTCGCGAACCGCGAGGGGATCGGGAAGTACTACTACAACCACTCGATGCTCTCCGGACGGGTGCCCCAGATCTGCGTGCTCTACGGTCCCTGTATCGCCGGGGCCGCGTACACGCCCGTCTTCGCGGACTTTACGGTCATGGTCCGTGACATGTCGGCGATGGCCATCGCCTCGCCCCGGATGGTCGAGATGGTCACCGGCGAGGAGATCGACCTGCAGGACCTCGGCGGTCCCGACGTTCACGCGCGCCACTCCGGGAGCGCGGATCTGATCGCCGAAGACGAAGAGCACGCCCGTGAACTCGTCGCGAAGCTGATCGGCTACCTGCCGAACAACGCCGACGAGAAACCCCCCCGAAGCGAGGGGAAAGCGCCCGCACGTTCGCCCGAGGGGATCGACGCCGTCGTCCCGCAGGAACCGAACCGGGGGTACGACATGTTCGACGTCATCGAACGGATCGTCGACGCCGGATCGGTGCTCGAGCTTCGCCCGGAGTACGGACCCGAGATCGTCACGGCCTTCGCCCGCATCGACGGCCGCCCGATCGGGATCGTCGCCAACCAACCCAGCCAGCGGGCCGGCGCGATCTTCCCCGATGCCGCGGAGAAGGCCGCGGAGTTCATCTGGACCTGCGACGCCTACGACATCCCGCTGTTGTACCTGTGTGACACGCCCGGCTTCATGGCCGGATCACAGGTCGAGAAGGACGGCATCCTCGAGCAGGGCAAGAAGATGATCTACGCGACCTCCTCGGCGACGGTTCCCAAACAGTCCGTCGTCGTCCGCAAGGCCTACGGCGCGGGGATCTACGCCATGTCGGGGCCGGCCTACGACCCCGAGAGCGTTATCGGCCTCCCCAGCGGGGAGATCGCGATCATGGGACCCGAGGCGGCGATCAACGCCGTCTACGCGAACAAGCTGGCCGCGATCGACGACGAGGACGAACGCAAGCGAAAGGAGCAGGAACTGCGCGAGGAGTACCGCGAGGACATCGACGTCCACCGGATGGCAAGCGAGGTGGTTATCGACGAGATCGTCCCGCCGAGCACGCTCCGGACGGAACTCGAGGAGCGGTTCGCCTTCTACGAAACCGTCGAGAAGGACCTGCCGTCGAAGAAACACGGAACGATCCTCTAACCACACCCTTTCGAATTACGATACACATGACAGGACGTTACTACGAGGAGTTCGAGATCGGCGAAACCATCGAACACGAGCGGCGGCGGACGATCAGCGAGAGCGACAACCAGCAGTTCTGTGATATGACGATGAACCAGCAGCCGCTGCATCTCGATGCCGCGTTCGCGGCCGACACCGAGTTCGGCGAGCGGCTGGTCAACGGCCTCTATACGCTGTCGCTCGCGGTCGGGATCTCGATCCCCGAAACGACCGACGGAACCATCGTCGCCAACCTCTCGTACGACGACGTCGAACACCCCGAACCGGTGTTTCACGGCGACACGATCCGGGTGCAATCGACCGTCACGGACAAACGCGAGACCAGCGACGGCGAGCGCGGGATCGTCACCATGCACGTCGAGGTCTTCAAGGTCAACGATCCCGACGAACCGCTCGTCTGCGAGTTCGACCGAACGGTCCTCTCGCTGAAACGCGAACACGCCGAGGGCTAAGCTCTCGACGAGTCGGTCGAAAGCGTTCAATCGTTTTCTCCCGACACGAGGATTCGAGTTCGTCCGCGACAGCAGACACATTCTGGTCACTGACAAGTTCCTACTAATCGAATTACCGGACCTGTTCGGCCATCTATCTGTGGAATACAACCTATTATAGGAGAATAAATAGACATACATATATTATCGATATATTATTCAATTTCCTATGGTAAGTAATTAATAGAAACATACATTATGAAACAAAAAGAAACGAAGAATGTGTTCAGTGGATAACTGAACACAGGTGATGCAGATGGACGACCAGATGAATGGCACGAGCGGACGACGATCGACGAACAGTCGACGAACTGTACTCAAACTCGGCGGTCTTTCCCTTGCGTCCGCGGTAGGAGCCGCTACCGTTGGAACGGTAACAGCCCAATCCGACGAGAAACCGGACGTCGACTTCGATCCCGACCGTCGGGAAGAGGTTGCCGAGTTCATTCTCGCCCTCGGCGAACTCGAGAGCGAAAACCAGCAACGACGGTATACTGCACAGCTTACGGACGAGCAGATGCAGGCGATGGAAGACCTGTACGGGGAAGTCGACTGGGAAATCCGTAGCTACAGACAAAACGCTACGCAACCGTCGGACAATTGGGTCACGACGACCGAAGTTACCGAAGCGAAAGGATCGGTCCCGATTATTGGAACCGTCTACGTCCACAAACAGATCCTCACTTGGGATTACAACGGAAGCGATTACAGAAACGTCTCTCAGGAACTCGATTACGAACTTCCCGGTCCCGCCGCGGCGTACAAAGGAACGACGACGGACGATATCGACAGGAATGCTACGTCCTTCACGGCGGAACTGTCCGCGGAATACGCGTTCGATCCGCCGGGCGGGGAACGAAGGAAGGAAGCGACGATCATCACGAAGGGGGACAACAACGGAAACCACGAGGTCCTGTCTAAAAGCGCACCCGCATCGACGGAGTAAGTGACGTCCCAAAGGGCGAGACTGTCCGTCACAGCCAGAAACACCGATCCCGACTTATTTTCGTCCGTAGTTCGTTCGGAATGATATCGGGCGACACTGATCATCCCGCATCGTCAAAAGATCATAATCGCAGCCGGTAACACGACGGAATCGGTGTTCAAATCAATTGTACGATCTCAACCGGTTCGAGCAGTTCACC
>NZ_HG315686.1:335565-360619 GCF_000455365.1 Halopiger djelfimassiliensis | reverse complement strand
GGTCATTGCTCCTCCCTCGAGACGATCCCAAATCACCCCACAGGCGAAAATAGGGGTCTGAAACTGGCAAATTCCGCCACCGACGTCGGTCAGCTTACGTCGGCAGACCGGAACCGGTAGTAACCGATCACGAGCGGAACGACGATCCATACGCAGAGGACGACGGGCATGAACTCGGGCTGGACGTAGAACGGGGCGTCTTCCGGCAGGGGACCACCCATCATGTCATAGTTGGTGACCGGGCGAATCCCGCGGGTGAGCGCTTCAAGGGGAACCAACTGTGACACGAAGTGGTAGAGAACTGGTGATTCGGAAGCGCCGAGCACGTCGGTGTGGAGTTTCCGAACGATGTCGCCGGGGAGTATGAAAATCGGGAGCACGTTCAACACGAAGTATAATCCGAACCCGACGGCCGCCGCGCGTGCCTTGCTGGTGACCGAGGCGGAGATACCGATGGCGACCGCGACGTAGGCGACGGCATAGAGGAGCATCATGCCGAACATCACGCCGAAGGGGGTAACCGGAAAGAGGGGATAGACAGTCACGAGCAGTCCAGCGGCGACGAGATACGCGCTCGTAATACCGAGTGCGATCACGAGACTTCGGCTGAGGAATTTACCGACGATGACGTCCCGGCGCGTATTCGGCAGTCCGAGCAGGAACTTGGCGCTGCCGGTCTCGCGCTCGCCGGCGATTGCGAGATAGGCCGCGACGAGCGCGACGATCGGAATCAGATACGCCCCGAGACCGACGATATTATTGAGATTCGAAACGACGCCGGCACGGAGTGTCTCGTGATACTCCAATTGGTCCTGTTGAATGAACATAAGCAGTCCCACAAACCCAGTGTAGATGAAGATGACGAGCCAGATGACCTTCGAGCGACGGGTATCCAGGAAATCTTTCCGAGCCACGTCCAGTGTGCTCATGCCGTCACCTCCGGGGACTGTCGTTCGTCGTCCGGCGTCTCGTCCGTGTAACTGTTGAACAGATCCTCGAGCGAGGCTTCCTTGGAGACGATATCGGTAATCGTCGCCCGCTCGTCGACGTGTCGCACCACGTCGGCCTTGACGGCGGCGCGACGACAGTCGACGCTGACCTCGGTCCCGTCGATCGAAACGCCCTCGACGCCGTCCAGCCGTTCGAGACCGAGGTCGTCCGGCACCGACTCGAGGGTCAAGACGATGCGTGCTGCCCCGTCGAGTCCCTCACGAAGCGCGTCGATGCTATCGACAGCGACCAAGTTCCCGTCGGACATGATGCCGACGCGGTCACAGACCGCTTCGACCTCGGGGAGGACGTGGCTCGAGAAAAACACCGTCGTCCCGGCGTCGGCCATCTCGCGGATCATCTCCCGCATCTCCTGTTTGCCGGTCGGGTCGAGTCCGGAGGAGGGTTCGTCCAGTACGAGGAGGTCCGGATCGCCAACGAGGGCCATCCCGAACGCGAGCCGCTGGCTCATCCCCTTCGAGAACCCGCCTGCGCGCCGATCGGCCGCGTCCGCAAGACCGACCTGCTCGAGGATCGCGTCGGGATCGTCGTTCGCGTTCTTCGTGCGGATGACCCAGTCGAGGTGCTCGCGGGCCGTCAAGCGGTCGTACAGGCTATAGCCGTCCGGAAGGACGCCGATCCGGCTCCGGGTTGTAGCGAAGTCCCCTCGAACGTCGTCCCCGAGAACGGCGGCGCGTCCGGCAGTCGGGGTAACGTACCCAAGGAGCATGTTGATCGTCGTCGACTTTCCCGCACCGTTCGGTCCGAGAAAGCCGAATATCTCGCCGTCTTCGACCCGCAGATCGAGGCTATCGACGGCGAGAACACCGCCGGGATACTCCTTCGTGAGATCGTTCGTTTCTATCGTCGCCATCGTATTAGTATACCAATACTACTGCACAAATTTTTTCCGATTTCGGGGAATTTGATCCGGGAACATAGAACACGTCTGCTGACGCGAACATCCGCGACTATAGTCGCGGAAGGTACCTGTTATTCGCCGATTTTCCGCTCCAAACCTCGAGTACCAACGACGGTTGGCCACACGAATGTTCGGTTTCCGCGAGGAATGTAAGTAGCGTTCCCCATCCATTCGGGTACCCCTTCGATTTATTGAGGATTCGATCCTCGAAGAGGATTCGAACAACCTCGTGGATTTTAGTCGGTACACAACGGATCATTAGTAAGATAACCATAATTAGCATAATTATTATAATTACGCTGATTGTGGTGGTGGATAGATCCGATTCTGCCATAAGTGATAAATAAATACACTGGAATTGGTGTTCTATGTTGTTCGAACAAGACAAGACAGTACTACTAACATATTCTCGAGAAGACATATACGGTCGGATAGAACAGCGAGACAGTCCACGGCGGACTATCCGGTTTCGGACGTTTAGATAAATGGTTGATATCGAGAAACACCTCCCGGACGTCGTTCGGTCTAGTTATACGATAAAGTTGGCGCTCGCCTCGCTGGTGATCGTCGCCGCGGTGATCGGAGTCGGAATCCTCACGGAAGCGCGAGTGTCGGATCAGGTCGCCGAAGAGCAGTTGAACGCGATGCAAACGAACGCGGAACTCGAGGCGAATACGTTCGGCGAGTGGATCAAAGGCGAGCAAAAAGCGGTCCGGATCCTCTCGGGCCATGAGGGATTCACGGCAAACGAGACGAGTACGATACAGGAGTCGCTGGATGCTGAATTAGACGAGCAACCGGCCGAAGTCGCCGCCATTCACCTCGTGGAACGCGATCCTGAACGGCACTCCGAGGGGAAACGCGAGACGATCGTCGCCAGCACCGAGCGATCGCTCCAGGGGAAGAACTTCGAGGCGGCGAACATCGTCTGGCCGCCGGATGCGGGGTTCAATTTCGACGGGAACGCTGACGTAGCCAGGTCGTGGGTATACGACGACGACGGCGACCCGTCGATGGCGATCGCATCGCCAACCCAGGATGGCGAACACGCGGTCGTGGTCGTCTACAGAACGAGCGTTCGTGCTGAGGGCTTCTCGACGCCGATCGAAGGGACCGAGACGAGAGTCCACGGCGGAACGACGGGCGATATCCTGTTCGACGAAAACAAATCGAACATCTTCGGCGCGTACGATCCGGAAGAGACCGAAGTCGGACGGCGCATCCTCGAGACGGACCCCGGGAAACAGATGAGCGGGTCGATCCTGACCGAAGACAGCGTTATCGGCTATCACTCGGTCCCGGGTGATGCGGACTGGGTCGTCGTCAAGAAAGCCCCACGATCGAACGCGATGACCATCCAGCAGGAGGTCCAGTGGGAGCTGCTGATACTGATCGGCGTGACGTTCGTCGGGTTCGTCCTCGTCGGATTCATGGTTCACCGCGGACCGTTGCGGGACATCGAAGCGCTCTCGAAACAGGCCGATGCGATATCGAACGGGGACCTCTCCGTCGAAATCGAGAATCGGGGGCGAATCGACGAAGTCGGGCGACTTCGGGACGCGTTCCGGGACACGAAGTCGTATCTCCACACGATCACGCTGCAAGCGGAGGCGCTCTCGAACCAGGAGTTCGAAAGCGACGCGCTCGATCAGGAAATCCCCGGACGGGTCGGCGAGTCGATGTCGAAGATGCAGACGGATCTCGAGCGGTTCATCCACGAAATCGATCAGTCGAGCAAGGAAGCCGAAGAAGCCAGGGAGAACGCCGAGCGGGCAAAGCAGGAGGCCGAACAGCTCGCGGCTGCTCTCGAGTCACAGGCAAACGAGATCGACACCGTCGTCCAGCAGGTCGCCGACGGCGACCTCACCAAGCGGCTATCGACGTCGACCGACAACGAGGCGATGAACAGCATCGTCGAGGAGTTGAACGCCTTGCTCGACGAACTCGAGTCCGCGTTCGGTGACATTCAGGCCTTCGCCAACAGCGTCGAAGCGTCCGGACAACAGATCACCGAGAGCATCGACGAAATCGAGGTCGCAAGCCAGGAGGTCAGCAACTCCGCCCAGCAGATCAGCGATCACACCCACCAGCAGGACGAAACCATCCAGCAGGTCTCCGGCGAGATGTCGAACCTGTCGGCGACGATCGAGGAGATCGCCGCCTCGGCGGACGAGATGGTATCCCAGTCCGAGGCGGCCGTGAATACGGGCGAAGACGGCGTCGAACTGGCCGAGGAGGCGATCACCGAGATGGAGACGATCGAACGGCAGACCGAGTCGGCCATCGAAGAAGTCTCGTCGTTAGAACAGGAAGTGGCCGAAATCGACGAGGTGGTGTCGTTGATCAACACGATCGCCGAGGAAACCAATATTCTCGCGCTCAACGCCGGTATCGAGGCCGCCCGTGCCGGAGACGCCGGCGAAGGCTTCGCGGTGGTCGCTCGGGAGATCAAGCAACTCGCAGAGGACACCGAACAGGCGACCGACGAGATCAAGGGCCTGATCAAGGACGTCCAGCACAAGTCCGAGCGAACCGTCAAGGACATGGAGAAGATGGGGACGCGGGTCTCTTCGGGAACCGACACGGTCGAGCGGACGGTCGAAAGCATCGAGGAGATCGTCGAACAGATCGAGGAACTGAACAGCAGCGTCCAGTCCATCAACGGGGCGACCGACGATCAGGCCGCCTCCACGGAAGAAGTCGTGACGATGATCGAAAACGTCGGCGAGATGAGCCAGGACACCGCCGCCGCAACCGAGCAACTGTCTGCCGCCGCTGAAGAACAGACGGCACAGGTGCTGGAAGTTACGAACCAGGTCGACGAACTCTCCGAGAAGTCCGAGGAGTTACAGGACCTGCTCGATCAGTTCGAGGTCCAGCGCGTCCAGAACGGGACCCGAGCATCGACGACGGTCACCGGCGACGACTGAACTCCAGCCGGTCGACGCCACGCTGGCCTTTTTCCGAGCGGCTACGAAAGACGGCGCTGACTCGAGTGAAACGACGTGAACGACGACGGCGGGGCCTCGAGACCGTCGAGGTCGGCACCGGTATGACAACCCCTAACTTCGCCAACTATGTCTGTTTTCAGATCATACTATCAATCTAGTACTTTCTGAATCCCAATGATGAATGACTGACGAGTCCGATTCCGGTTGAATACGGTATCAGCTGCAGGGGCCGTAATAATGGTATTTACTCCCCACATAGCCATTAACTTTTCAATAATAGATCGCGTTTCTCACTACCCGCTACCGATTTTGATCGAAATATGATCGGAGAGGAACGGGGAAATACTAGATTAGGTATGTATTGTTGAATCTCGAAATAGCTGTGGCCGGTCGACCGACGATCAAAGCGTATCGAACTCGACGACGGTTTTGATCCGATCCGGGTCGCGGGCGAAGGCGTCGTCGACGGCAGTCGGTTCGAAGACGTGCGTCAGCAGGTCGTCGGCGAACCAGTCGGGAAGCGCCGCGAGGGTCTCCCGCGCGGCTTCGAAGTGTGGGATGTGGGAGTTGACGCTGCCGACGATGGCCCGGTTGCCCTCGACGAGTTTCCGATGGAGTCGTCCCCCCGGGAGTTCGAACGCGTCGTCGTCCGGTAACCCGAGCAACACGCCGACGCCGTTCTGGTCGAGTGCCTCGACCGTCTCGAAGGCGTGTTTCGCATAGCCCGTGGCCTCGTAGACGAGGTCCATCGACTCGTGGACCTCGGGGACGTCCGAGACCGGCGTTTCGCGCGAGTCGACGTACGTCGCGTCGAGTCGCTCGATGAGATCGATCGTCGGATCGGGGCGGTCGCGGCGGCCGAGACAGTACGTGCGATCGAACTCCGATCGCACGCGCGCCAGCGTCAACAGACCAAGCGGGCCGTTTCCGAGCACGAGCGCCGACTCCCGGTGCCAGTCGAACGCCGACCGGGACGCGAAGGCGTGTTCGAGTGCTTTCTCCGTGTTACTCATCGGTTCGATCAGGACGCCGGTCGTCGCGAACGCCCGCGGAACCGGGACCAGAAACGCCGCCGGACTCGTGAAGTACTCCGCCATGTAACCGTGAGCGCCGTCGATACCGCGCTCGAGACACGCTTCTGGAGGTGCCATGTCCGGCTCTCCGCGCCGAAAGTACGCGTTGGAATCGCCCGGCGGCCGGCGGACCGTCGGGACGACGAGTTGTCCGTCCTCGAGGGCGGTGTCGTTGGGATCCTCGACGACTCCGACGGCCTCGTGACCGAGGATCTGCTGCTCGCAGTCGGCGGGAAAGCCGCCGTGGTTGCCCTCGAGAACTTCGAAGTCGGTCCCGTCGATCCCGACCCGCAACGTCCGGACCAGCGCTTCGCCGGCGGCCGGTTCTGGCCGCGGCGTTTCGATCAGTCGCGGCCGGGATTCCCCGCGTTTGACGGCGATCGCCTTCATGACTCGACTCGCGCGACGACCTCGATCTCGACGCCGATTTCGATGGGCAACCGCGAGACCTCGACCGCACTGCGTGCGGGGTAGGGTTCGGTCAGGTACTGTTCGTAGACCGCGTTGATATCGTCGTAGTCGTCCATGTCGGTGACGAACACCGTCGACTTGACGACGTTCCCGAGGGAGCTGTTCCCGGCCTCGAGAACGGACCGAATGTTTTCCATGACGGCGTGTGTCTGTTCGCCGATATCGTCGCTGACGATCTCCCCCGTATCGGGGTCGACGGGTCCCTGTCCCGAGACGAACAGGCGGTCACCATCGCGGATCGCCTGCGAGAACGGGCCGATACTCTCCGGCGCGTCTGCTGTCGCTATTTCTTCCATCGGCAAGCTAGGTGATGGGTAACAGGTATCATATGTGTTTCGATCGTTGTCGATGCGATCACGCGGGGGCGAGGTGGGTTCGCAGGCGGTCGATAACGTACTCGAGTTCCGAATCGTCGAGACACATCGGATTGATCGTTATTACGTCCTCGTCGAGGCGATCCGCGCCGACGAACACGCGGGGCGTTTCCGCACGGAGCGTCCGGACGAGTTCCGTCGCCGAACACGGTGTCCCGGCGGGGTCGATGTGAACGACGACCTCCGGCGCGACCGAGACGCCTCCACCCGCATCGAGCGTCGGATCGACGCCGGGCAACGACGATAGCTCCTCGGTCACGTCCGCCGCGGCCTCGAGCCACCGGTCGCGGGCCGCCTCGTGGTCGGCGTCGAGAAACGACTCGAGCGCGACGAGCAGGCCGACGAGTTCCTCCTTCCCGACCTTCAGCGGTCGTCCGATCCCCTGGCGCGGGACGCCGTCGATGGAGTCCGTTTCGATGAGCGACCTCGGCGGCTCCCAGACGTCACCGGCGGCGTGCATGTCGAGCTGCTGGAGGGCAATCGATTCGACGAGGTCGCGACGGCCGGCGACGATACCCGTCGTCTGTGGACCACGGATCGCTTTGCCTCCGCTGAACACGACGAGATCCGCGCCCTCGTCGATGAACCGGGAGAGGTTCGCGGTCGGCGGGAGTTCGGCGGCCGCGTCGACGATGACCGGAACGCCGTGATCGGCCGCGATGTCGGTGACAGTCGAGAGGGCCGGTTCCGTGTACGGTTTCTGGACGTAGCCGATCGCTGCCGTTCGGTCGGAGATGGCCGCTTCGATCTCCCAGGGTTCGACGGCGGTCGAACCGGTGCCGAGCGTTCGATCGTTCGTCCCGACATCGATGATGGTCGCACCGGCCGCGCGGAACGCGTGATCGTAGCCGGTCCGGTGGGTTCGGGGCATGATGATCTCGTCGGGGATGCCGTCCGTCTTCGGAAGGCGATCCATGACACTCGGGTCGTCGCCGGCAAGCGCCGCAGCCGCGGCGAGCAACAGCCCGGCGTCTGCGCCACAGGTGACGTAGCCCGCCTCCGAGCCGGTCGCCTCGGCGATGCGTTCGCTCGCTTCCGCCTGGAGGTCCGAAAGCCGCACGAACTCGGTCGCCGCCCGCCCCATCGCCTCGACGGCTTCCGGTCGGATACGGCTGCCGCCGATCCGAGTTTTCGTTCCGGACGCGTTGACGACACGGGGGACACCCAGCTCGTCGTATACAGTTCGGTCACTCATCTGTCGTGTGGCAGCTAATCAGATCACTGACTATAAATAAGTTCGGTTGCTGGGGGTGTTTACAGGCGTTTCGGCTACGGAAACAACTATGTGTGTTTCCGCCGAGACTCGCGTATGGATCGCAGCGACACCACGATCGACGCGACCGTTCGATCGATGACGATCCTCGAGATCGTCGCCGACGCGCCCGAGCCCCTCGGGGTGACGGCGATCGCCGAGCGAACCGATCTCTCGAAAGGCAGCGTCTCCAAACACCTGTCGACGCTGCACGAGCTGGGATACGTCGAGCGATCGAACGGGCGCTACCTGCCGTCCGTTCGCTTTCTCGATTACGGCGTTCGAGTCGGATCGACGACCGAGTTGCGCCACGCGGCGACGGAGCCGGTCGACGAACTCGCCGAGATGACGACGGAAGCCGCGGGGTTGGCTATCGAACGCGATGGACGCATCCTCGATGTCTACCTGTCTTCGGCCCACGCCGAACGCGAGTTCCCCGCCTACAACACGCGGTTTCCCCACTGTAGCGCCGCAGGGAAGGCGATTCTGGCCGAGCGCTCGCCCGAGGCGGTCGCGTCGCTTCTCGAGGAACGTCGCTGGCCGGCACGAACCGAGTACACGATCACGAGCGACTCCGCGTTGCGTGCCGAACTCGACCGGGTCCGGGAACGGGGCGTCGCCTTCGATCGACAGGAGCAGTTTTCGCGGGTAAACAGCGTCGCCGTCGGCGTCTCGACGGAGCAGACGACGGGTGCGGTCTTCGTTTCGGGCTGGGCCGACGAACTCTCCGGGAAACGGTTCGAGGAGAACGTTCCCGGGATCCTCTTCAGCGCGAGCCGAATGATCGAGTCGAGCCTCTCGCGGTGATCCCGCTTGCTTGGTTTCGCCGTGGGAGGGGAAACCATTAACCCGGTCGCCTTCGACAGTCGGGCTGTCCATGGACCTGTTAGCCATCGTTGCGCATCCGGACGACGCGGACATCTTTTGCGGTGGAACGCTCGCGAAACACGCCGATCGGGGCGATACGGTTAC
Source organism: Halopiger djelfimassiliensis (assembly GCF_000455365.1). Classification (GTDB taxonomy): domain Archaea; phylum Halobacteriota; class Halobacteria; order Halobacteriales; family Natrialbaceae; genus Halopiger_B; species Halopiger_B djelfimassiliensis. Next base: position 351,614 of record NZ_HG315686.1, on the reverse strand, counting down.
GATCGCCCACATGACACGCGGCGAATACGGCGGAACCGATACGACCGAAAGCGAAATCGCTGCCGTCCGGGAGGCGGAAGCCCACCGGTCCGGCGACGTGCTCGGCGCATCGGCGGTTACGTTTCTCGGATTCGACGACGGCCGCATCGAGTACACGCTCGAGAACCGGCTCTCGATCGTCGAAACGATCCGCGCGTACGACCCGGACGTCGTACTGACACACTACCGGGACGATATGCATCCGGACCACCGAGTCACGTCGCGACTCGTCACCGACGCGTACTACATGGCGTCGCTGCCCCTCGTCGAGACGGACGCGGACCCCTGTGACCCGGAGAACGTCTACTACTTCGGCAAACCGACCGCCGACTTCGAACCGTCCGTCTACGTCGATATCACCGGATACGAGGAGGTCAAAGCCGACGCGATCGCCCAACACGAGTCACAGGTCGAGTTCCTCGAGTCCCACGGCGGTATCGACGCGGAGTTCGACAACCTCGTCGACGGGGTTGCCGCGGAGAACACCGTCCTCGGAAAACGGACCGGCGTCGACAGCGCCGAAGGATTCGTTCCGTTTCACGAAACCGCACAGGCATATCTCGAGGAGTAGACCACAGCTGGCGAGCGCTGTTCCGCCGAGAGGAGACCGACATGACCCGTCGACCGGGATATCGCGGAGCGGTGAGCGGCCCGGAACGCGCCCGGACAACACGTTTTTGTCAGCGACGCGCTCGGATCCGTCGAGCAAGCACATCGCTGGGATCACTCCCTACTCGTTTCCCGATGCGAAACACAATGGCGAGCGCGCAGCAATGAATTACATACGTACGTATGTAAATCACCGGCCGAGACAACGAACGAGACCCCGATTGGCTCGGATCCCGGCGGATAGTTTCCGAGAACGAAACAGCGAGTTACCACTCCGCAACGCTGCCGTCCTCGTGTCGCCACACCTGATTGTGCCAGTTCAGGTTCTGTTGGGCGCGTTCGCGAACGGCGTCCTGCTCGATCTCGATCCCCAGTCCGGGACCCTCGAGCGGACTGAGATACCCGTTTTCGAAGTCGAAAACGGAGGAATCGGCGAGGTAGTTGTCCGCGGCGCTTTTCGGTGCGGGATAGATGTCGAACCCGTGGTCCTGAACGAGCAGGTTCGGAACGACCGCGCTCACCTGCAACGACGCCGCCAGTGCGATCGGTCCCAGCGGACAGTTCGGTGCAACCGCGACGTCGTGTGCTTCCGCCATGTTCGCGATTCGGAGCATCTCGGAGATGCCGCCGGCGTGGGAGACGTCCGGCTGAACCACGTCGATGCCGCCCCGTTCGAACAGCGGTTTGAAGTCCCATCGGGAGTAGAGCCGCTCTCCCGTCGCCAGCGGCACGGTCGTCCGAGACGCAAGCGCGGGCAGGTGTTCGAGGTTCTCGGGTAACACCGGCTCTTCGATGAACATCACGTCGAAGGCTTCGAGTTCGCTCGCGACGCGTTTCGCCAGCGATTTCGAGATTCGGCCCCGGAAGTCGACGACGATATCGACCTCCGGCCCGACGACCTCGCGGACGTGTTCGACGCGCGCGATGATCTCCGAGACCGCGGCCGGCGGCTCGAGGTGGCGCATCTGATTGGCCGCGTCCATCTTGAGAGCGGTGTACCCGACGTCACACAGCTGCTTTGCCTCGGTCCCGATCTCGTCGACGCGGTCGCCGCCGATCCACTGATACACCCGAATCCGCTCTCTGGTTTTGCCCCCGAGTAACTCGGAGACCGGCGCACCGAACGACCGTCCCTTGAGGTCCCACAGCGCCTGATCGATTCCGGCGATTGCACTCATCAGTACCGGTCCACCCCGGTAGAACGAGCCGCGGTACATCGCCTGCCAGTGGTCCTCGATGTGGTGTGCGTTTTTGCCGAGCAGATAGCTGGACATGATCTCGTCGACCGCAGTACGGACGGTCCGGGCGCGACCTTCGACGATCGGCTCCCCCCACCCGATCAAGCCGTCCGCCGTCTCGAGTTTCAGAAAGAGCCAGCGCGGCGGGACTTCGAACAGTTCGTAGTCGACGATTTTCATACGGCCCGTTCGTGACAGTCGACAATAAACGTTTGACTCGTGTCGAATACCCCGTCGGGCGAGAGCCGCCGTTGGACTGCTTCGAGCGGCCCGGGCGTGCATTCTACGGAACTGCGAGTCGGAAGAAAGCTTTATATAGCATCTCTAAGAAGATTTGTCCGGGGTACGAATGATATGAGATCACATACCCGACGTAAGCTCCTGCAGTACGCTGGCGCGACGACGTCGATCGGACTCACCGGCTGTCTTGACGGATTGAGCGGCTCGAGTTCGGGGGACGTGGTCCGGGCGCGGTATATCGGGCAGGAACCGGAAGCCGAGTGGCTCGAGGAACAGTCGGACGCGTTCGAGGCCGAAACCGGGATCGAAGTCGAGCACGAGTTTTTGACCTGGGCCGACGTCCCGGACTCGCAGGTCACCGATATCCAGGCCGGTACCGGGCCGGACGTCGATCACATCGCGTCGACGTTTCTCCCACAGCAGGCAAACGCCGGCGGCTGGGTGGATCTCTCGGAGTTCGAGGGGGCGCTGCCGGATCGAGGCGGGTTTTTCGACCAGGTGACCGATATCATGGACTACGACGGGCAGATCCACGGGGTGCCGTGGTTCTGGGGACCGCTGGGGTATCTCGAGTACGATCCCCTGATCGAGCGAGCGGGAATCGACGGCCAACCCGACGACTGGGACGAACTCGTCGAGCAGGGACGCGCCTTCCAGCAGGAGTTCCCCGAGAAACACCTGTACGCGATGATGGGCGTCAGCTGGGAGCTACCGCGGGCGTTTATCACGTTCCTCTGGCAAAACGGCGGCGAGGTCGCCGACGAGGAGACCAACGAGATCCGCTTTCACTCACAGGAGGGCGTCGAGGCGCTGAACTTCTGGAAGGATCTCCTCGTCGAGGAGGAGATCATGCCGGGACAGATCGCCGAGTGGGGCGTCGACGAGTTCAACGGAGCCCTGATCAACGAGGACGTCGGGGCGATCATGCAGGATCTGAGTCCCGTCGACCAGTACCTCGATCGCGGTGAGGCCGATCTGGACGACTTCACGATCGGACGACTCCCCGCCGGACCGACGGGCGATCGATCGACGTTTTTCGGGATGGAGGGGCTCGGTATCCGACCGTGGTCGAACAAGAAGGAGGACGCCGCCGAATGGATCGCCTGGCTCACACGGCCGGAGGCGAACGCGGAGTTCGCCGATCGGATCGGCCTCCTGCCGACCGTCGAGGAGGCCTTCGACCTCCCCCAGTTCGAGGACGAACTCAGCCAGTCGTTCCACGACGACGTCCTTCCGGACGCCCGACACTATCCCATGATTCCGGGGTTGAGCGAACTCGAGGGGGAACTGGCAAACTCCATCGGGACGTGGCTCGAGGATGTCGTCACGGGCAACTGGGAGGAAGGTCGGTCCGAGGAGATCCTGAACGAGGCCGCCGAGGTGTCACAGGAACTCGTCGACCAGGCTCAATCGAGTTGATTTCGTCCGTGTCTTCGAAAGAACTAACACCGATCTCGAACGTTACAGACCATGGCACGCTCATCTATACGGTTACGTGACCGCGTGTTCGGGACCGATTTCGGTCGCTACCTGCCGTTGTACAAGCGACTCGATGAGCGACATCGGTACGCGTACAAGCTCCTGTTTCCCGCGCTGGCGATGATGTTCGTCGTCCACTTCGTCCCGGTCGTGTGGGGGATCACGATCAGCTTCATGGGCGTGGACGCGAACCACATCGCCGACTGGACGAGTGCGCCGTTCGTCGGTCTCGAGCACTACGCCTTCGTGATGGATCCCACGACGACGATCGGGAGCCGGTACTGGTATTCGATGTCCCGGACCGTCCTCTGGTCCCTCGGCGTCCTGATCGGGACCTACGGGCTGGGCCTGACGGCGGCGTTGATCCTCGATCGGGGGTTCAAGGGATCGTTCGTCGTCAGAACGCTGTTGTTGCTCCCCTGGATCGCGCCGGCGATCGTGACCCTGAACGTCTGGCGGATGATGTTTCTCTCGGATTCCGGGATCATCAACCACGTGCTCATGTCCGTCGGCCTCCTCGACGAGCCGATATTCTGGCTGATCGGCGATCAGGCCCTGTGGTCGATGACGATCGCGCACGTCTGGCTGCAGTTCCCTTGGGTGATGATTATGCTGTACGCCGGGCTTCAGTCGATCCCACAACAGCTCTACGAGGCTGCCGCCATCGACGGGGCGGGTCGCTGGGGCAAATTCCGCTACGTGACGTTACCACAACTCAAGCCTGTCTCCGGGGTCGTGATCCTGCTCATGTTGCTGTGGACGATGATCGACTTTACCACGCCATACGTGATGTTCGGTGGGAATCCACCCTCGTCGGTCGAGGTGACGATGGTGTACATCTACAACTTCTCGTTTCGGGCGTTCGCGTTCGGTCGCGGTGCCGCGATGAGCGTCGGCCTGTTCGTCGTTGCGATGACGCTTGCGACGATCTACTACCGTCGCTTTATCAAAAGCGACTTCGAGGAGGAGGAAAGCCAATGATCCCGTCGGAATGGTCTCCCTCCGAGCGAACGAAGGATCGGTTGTTCGATCTCGCGGCCAAGGGCGTGTTGCTGACGATCCTGATCTGGGCGCTGTTCCCGATCTACTGGATGGTCTTCAACAGTTTCCGGACCCGATTCGAGATCGCCGGCGGCGATCCGAGCCTCGTCGAGAACTCGTTTCACTACCGGAACTACATCGATATGTGGCAGCGCGTCGACCTCGTCGAGTACTTCATGAACAGCCTCATCATCGCGAGCGTGACCACCGCGATCGCCCTGTTTATCGCCTGTCTCGGTGGCTACGCCTTCTCGCGCTATCGGTTCCCGGGTCGCCGGTACGTCGGCGGATCGCTCATCGGCACGCAACTGATCCCCGGCATCCTGATCCTGCTGCCGATGTTCATGCTGTTTCGCACGATCCACGACGTCGTCGGCGTCCAACTCATCAACACCTATCAGGGGATCATCTTCGTCTACACGACCTTCGCGGTCCCGTTTGCCATCTGGATGCTTCGCGGGTTCTTCGATACGATTCCGCCCTCGCTCGAGGAGGCCGCGCGCGTCGACGGCTGTACCCGGTTTCAGGCGCTGTTTCGCGTCGTGTTACCGCTTGCAGCGCCGGGGATCGCCGCCACGGGGATGTTCGTCTTCCTCGTGGCGTTCAACGAGGTGCTGTTCGCCTCGGTCATGGCGAGAGGCGACGTGACGCCGCTTTCGATCGGCATCCAGCAGTTCATGGAGCGAGACCAGAACTACTGGGGCGAGATGATGGCCGCGTCGACGGTCGCGACGGTGCCGATCCTGCTCATCTTCGTCCTGTTCCAAAAGCCCATCGTCGAGGGGCTTACGGAAGGTGGCGTCAAGCAGTAGCCGGCCGCCTCACCCACTCGTCTCCCACAGTTTCGGAATCCACACCTCGAGCCGAGTGCTCGATCTCGCGACGGCAGGAACACGACCTCGGACCGTCGTCGCAGTGCCGTTGCTGTTACTCGTGAAAGTCAGGGACCGTGACGGGCAGCCGTCCGGTTGCCGCCCGCTTTCCGCTCAGTATCTCCCCGAGCGTCTCGAGCGTCGACGGCGTGTAGTCGTACGTCGAAACCGCAGTCGAGACGTCGGGAAACCGCGAGAGGTCGTACGGGTTCCGGACGAGCAACGCGACGAACCGCAGGTCGCGGTCGGCATCGTCCAGTGCCCGGACGATCGCCGCCTGTTTTGCGTCGGCCATCGCGTCGTAGACGGCAACGATGACCTGCGCCGATTCCTCGAGCGCCGGGAGATCGTTCGGCTCGCCGACCTCGTGGTGGCGGACGTCGAACCCCGCTGCCGTCAGCGCATCGGCCACCAGCGTCGAACTGTACCGGTCGTCTTCGGCCGGCGACGCCCGGCTCCCCGATACGCCGACCAGATGGAGCGGTCGATCGGCGGCGAACGGAAGCGTGCCGTCGCGGTCCCGCGGAACCGTGATCCCGGCCGCCGCGATCGCGCGGCCGACCTCGCGGGACCGGTCGGCCGCCCGACGCCACCGGTCGTCGGACGGCGACTCCGTGCCGACCTGTCGGCGGCGTTTATACTCGAGCACGCGTTCGACGGCCTCGTCGATCGTCGCCTCGTCGAGTCGTCCCGACTCGACCGCTTCGAGGACCGCCTCGACCGAGGCCGCTTGCGTTTCCGGCGTATGACAGACCAACAATAGGTCGCAGCCGGCCTCGAGCGCCCGGACACAGCCCTCCGGCGTCCCGACGGTGTCGGCGATGGCGCGCATCTCCATGCCGTCGGTTACGAGCAACCCGTCGAAGCCGAGTTCCTCGCGTAACAGCCGGCGCTGTACCGCGGGCGATATCGTCGCCGGCGTCTCCGCGTCGCCGACGATGGTCGGAAACGACACGTGGGTAGTCATGAGCGCGTCGATGCCGGCGTCGATCGCCGCCCGGAACGGGGCGAACTCGATGGCCTCGAGTCGGCGGCGGTCGTGGTCGACGACGGGCAGTTCGTGGTGAGAATCGGCGCTGGTGTCGCCGTGGCCCGGGAAGTGTTTCCCGCAGGCGACGACGCCCTCGGACTGCATTCCCGTCGCCATGGCGGCCCCGAGTTCGGCCGCCAGTTCGGGCTCCTCGCCGAACGAACGAACCCCGATGACGGGGTTTTGCGGGTTGTTGTTGACGTCGAGTACCGGAGCCAGATCGAAGTTGATGCCGAGCGCCGCCAGTTCGGCGGCGACGGCGGCTCCGGCGGTCCGGGCGAGGTCGGGGTCCCCGCTCGCCCCGAGACTCATCTGCCCCGGCAGTTCCGTCCCCCAGTCGAGACGTGAGACGACGCCGCCTTCCTGATCGGCCATCACGAACAGGGGAAGTCCCGGCCCGGATTCGAGCGCGATCTCCTGTAGTTGCTCGGTCAACGTCGCGACCTGTGCGGGCGTCTCGACGTTTCGGCTGAAGTAGATGACGTTTCCACAGCGGTAGTCGACGATGAGTCGACGAAGCTCGTCGGTCGGCTCGGTTCCGTCGAATCCGACGACGAACAGCTGTCCGACTTTCGTTGCGAGATCGAGCTCGCTCACGTCTGGTGTGAGCATTGCCAGACAATCACGCGCGGTCGTACGTAGTTCTATCGCGACGGACTGCCGGTTGATTTCGGCCACACCGCCCGTACATGCGGGTCAGATAGCTATATATACCTCGACAATAGCATACGTAACGAATGGGCCGGATTGACATAGATGCCCTGACGAAAGAGTACAGTTCGCCGAGCGGGCCGATCCGCGCCGTCGAGCGGCTCGATCTCGAGATCGACGACGGCGAGTTCATCGTCCTCGTCGGGCCGTCCGGCTGTGGCAAGTCGACGACGCTGCGGTGTATCGCCGGACTCGAGACCGTCACGAGCGGGTCGATCAGGTTCGACGGCACCGACGTCACCGACGAAAAGCCCAAAGACAGGGACATCGCGATGGTGTTTCAGAACTACGCGCTGTACCCGCACATGACCGCCCGCGAGAACATGGCGTTCGGGCTGAAGATGTCGACGGAGCTCTCGGCCGACGAGATCGAGTCCCGTGTCGAGGAGGTCGCGGAGATGATGGACATCACCGAGTTGCTCGGCGACAGGCCGGGCGAACTGTCGGGCGGACAGCAACAGCGGGTCGCGCTCGGGCGGGCGATCGTCCGCGATCCGGACGTCTTCCTGATGGACGAACCCCTCTCGAACCTCGATGCGAAGCTCCGGGCGCAGATGCGAACCGAACTCCAGCAGTTACAAAACGAACTCGGCGTGACGACGATCTACGTCACGCACGATCAGACCGAGGCGATGACGATGGGCGATCGGATCGTGATCCTCAACGACGGCCAGCTACAGCAGGTCGGGACGCCACTCGAGTGCTATCACCGACCGGCCAACCGGTTCGTCGCGGGGTTTATCGGATCGCCGCCGATGAACTTCCTCGAGGTGAAAGCGGATCCGGAGGAGGGGACGCTCGTCAATCCGGCCTTTACGATGCCGCTTTCGGAGTCGCTCGCCGGCGACCTCGACAGCACCGACCTCGTCCTCGGAATCAGACCGGAGCACGTGTCACTCACGGACGCCCCCGGAACGCATTCGGAACCGGAGCGGCTGATCGAGACGGAAGTCACCGTCACCGAACCGATGGGGGACGTGACGAACGTCTATCTGGAGGTCGGCGACGAGACGATCACGGGGACCGTCGACGGCCACGTCGGGGCCGCGCCCGGCGAACGACTCCACATGCACGTGCCCGCCTCGAAGATGCATCTCTTCGACGCCGACTCCGGCCGGTCCGTCAAACACAGCGACGAACCGATCGACGCCGGGACGCTCGCCGACGCCGACAGCCAGGTCGAGACGGTGTAACCGCCGGCGGAACTGTGACGGGACCGTCCGTGATCGGACGACCCGTTTGTTTTCGCCACGCTCGTGGACCAAGCCGTTCCGCCATCCCATCCGATAGATTTTTTGCGGTGTGGGACGTAATATTGGTGTGGTGTGTAATTACACAACATAGTAACGATTACCGGAATCGACGGTGCGACCCGGTTCGATTCGACGACCGTACTCAGTAGCAGTACTGTCCCGTCCTCGCTTGCGGAAGAATTTCGGCACTGAGAGCCTGTAGTAAGGTATATTCCCAATTATAAATAGAAATATGAAGTGTGATTCAATAAAAAGTATCTCTATAGTTAAGATATTATTTTATATAGCGAGTAAAGAATGCTAGGCGGGTCGCAACGGGTTGCGACCGGGTGTAGCGTCCGACGACCATACCGAAATTCGACAACCAATGAAACGCACGCGACGAACCGTACTCAGGAACGCAACGAAACTGTCCGCACTACTTGCGAGCATCGGTGCGAGCACCGCAGTAGCGGCACAAGAGTATCCCGAATGGGACCCCGACACCGTGTACACGAGCGGCGATCGGGTCGTCTACGACGGCTCCGTCTGGGAAGCCCAGTGGTGGACCCAAGGCGACGAACCCGGAGCCAGCGAGTGGGGTCCCTGGGAAGAAGTCGAAGAAGACGGCGGCGGTGACGACGGACCGACCGCCCAGTTCTCGGTCAGTACGCAGTTTCCCGACCCCGGAGAAGCAGTCGAGTTCGACGCCGGCGACTCGGAGGGCGAAATCGAGGCCTACGAATGGACGTTCGGCGACGGCACGACCGCGTCCGGGGAAACCGTCACCCACTCGTTCGACGAGGGCCAGTATGACGTCACGCTGACGGTCGAAAACGCCGACGGCGAGACCGACACGTATTCGATGACGATCACCGCCGGCGACCCGTCCGCCGAGGAGAACCGCGTCGTCGCGTACTACCGACAGTGGGCACAGTACGACCGGGACTTCGTTCCGGGCGACATCCCGTTCGACAAGGTTACTCACGTTCAGTACGCGTTCGCTCGACCCGAAGAGGACGGCTCAATCAACCTCGTCGGTGACAGCCACGGCCAACAGGTGTTCTACGCCGAAGAGGACTGGCAAGGGCCGGACCGTGGCAAGACGTTCGCGGAGTACGCCGCCGAACGGGACGACACCAAGTTCATCCTCTCGATCGGTGGCTGGGGCGACTCGGAGTACTTCTCCGACGCCGCACTCACCCAGGAGAACCGGGAGCGCTTCGCCAGCGATTGTGTCGACCTCGTCCAGAAAGCGAACCTCGACGGGATCGACATCGACTGGGAGTTCCCCGGCGGTGGCGGCTGTACCGCGGACGACCCCGTCTGTGACGTGGACAACGTCGTCCGCGAGGGCGATCAGGAACGCTTTACGCTCCTGTGTCAGGAGGTCCGCGAGCAACTCGACGAGGCCGCGGAGAACGATCCCGACCGGGCCGAACCCTACGAACTCTCGGCCGCCGTCAGCGCCAGTCCCGAAATCGTCGAGGGAACGACGGAGGGCAACGACGGACTCGAGCACGAGAAGCTCTCGGAGATTCTCGATTTCGTCCTCGTGATGACCTTCGACTACCGGGGGATCTGGAGCGACACCACGGGCCATCACGCCCCGCTGATGGAAAACCCCGACGATCCGTTCGATGACTCCGAGGTCTGGAACGCCGAATACGCCCTCGAGTACTGGGCGGAACAGGGCTGGGATCCCGATCAGCTCAACATGGCGGTACCGTTCTACGGGCGAAGCTGGACGGACGTGCAGCCGCCCGAGGGTGACTTCGGGACCGGCGAGGACGACGGCCTCTTTCAGGAGTACGAGGGCGAAGGCAGGGACGCAAGCGGCGAGGGCTCGTACCCGAGCTGGGACCCGTCCATGGGAACCAGCTACGCGGGCGTCTGGGAGTGGTTCGACCTCGAATCGGACGGCCGTCAGGGCAGCAACCCGGTCGACCTCGACGGACCCGATTGGGAGACGTACTTCGACGAGGACGCGGTCGCCGCCTGGAGCTGGAACGCCGAGGAGCGGCTGATGATCTCCCACGAGACCGAGCAGTCGATGGAGGCGAAGATGGACTGGCTCAGGGAATCGCCCTACGGCGGAACGATGTTGTGGGCGGTCGGCGGCGATACCTACGAGGGCGATCTCATCAACACGCTCTGGACGACGCTCAACGGTTAGGAACAGCCTCGAACGATCGACCGACGAGAGACGACTCAACCGATGAAACGATCACGACGCACCGTACTGAGTACCGCATCGAAAATATCCGTCCTGCTGGCCGGCCTCGGCGCGGGTTCGGCGGCAGCAGCCGCACAGGAACAGGAGTATCCCGACTGGGACCCCGACACCGCCTACACGAGCGGTGATCGGGTCGTCTACGACGGCTCCGTCTGGGAAGCCCAGTGGTGGACGAAAGGAGACGTCCCGGGCGAAGGCGGCGAATGGGGTCCCTGGGAGGAGGTCGAAGGCTCCGATCCCGAGCCACCGGGGCTGTCGGCACGGATCACCGCGAGCGCGTCACGCGTCGAGCTCGGCGAGGACGTCGAGTTCGACGGCACCGAGTCGACGGGCGAGATCGACGCCTACGCCTGGGACTTAGGCGACGGGACCGAAGCCACCGGCGAGGTCGTCACGCACACCTACGACGAGACCGGCGACTACACCGTCGAACTCACCGTCGCCGACGCCGACGGCGAAACCGACACCGACCGCCTCGAGATTACCGTCCAAGACGAGATCGAGGGGCCGGACGACGAGTTCAAGGTCGTCGGCTACTACCCCGGCTGGAAGGCAAACGCCGAGCAGGACTACTATCCGGACGACATCCCGTTCGACAAGGTGACCGACGTTCTCTACGCGTTCATCGCGCTGGACGAGAACGGGAACGTCTTCCCGCCGGAGAACGACGAGACCGAGTTCGACGTTCCGCGCCAGACACACGAGGAAAACCTCGAGCAGTTCGCCGACCTGGCGGACGAGGTCGACTGTCGGTTCCACCTCTCGATCGGCGGCTGGACGCTCTCGGACAATTTCCACATCGTCGCGGCCGATCCCGACCTGCGGACGACCTTCGCCGAGAGCTGCGTCGAGTTGATGCGGCAGTACAACTTCGACGGGATCGACATCGACTGGGAACACCCCGGGCCGGAACAGGGCGAGTGTCAGTGTGGCAACGACGACGACTACGAGAACCACGTCCTGTTGCTCGAGGAACTCCGCGACCACCTCGATCAGGCGGGCAAGGAGGACGGCCAGCACTACTACCTGTCGGTCGCCAACGGCGGTTCCGACTGGAACGCCGGCGGGCTTCGTCACGATCAGGTCGGCGAGATCTGTGACTCGGTGTACGTCATGGCCTACGACTTCACCGGCGAGTGGATGGACACGATCGGTCTGAACGCGCCGCTGTACGGTCCCGACACGCATCCGACGAACGACCGCGACGTCTACCCCGACGGCGAACAGTACTGGGCGGAGTACTCCGTCGACACGCTGTGGGCCGGGGATCACGGCGAGGAGGGGTACTGGCCCAACCAGTGGCAGTATCCACCCGCCGATCCCGCCGAGTACGACGAACTCGTGCTCGGGATGCCGTTCTACGGCCGCGGCTTTACCGTCGGCGAGTGGCAGTCGCCCGAACTCGGCTCGCGCTACTCGGGGCTTCCCGAGGGAACGTGGCACCACCTCCTCGAGGACGGCGCGGACCCGACCGGCTCGTTCGACTTCGGTGACATCGAGGAGAACATGCGTGACGAGCCCGACTGGAAGGTCAGCCGTCACGACATGGGTGATGTTCCGTCCCTCGTCAACGAGGACGAGGGGATCTTCATCAGTTACGACGACGAGCAGGCCATCGAGGCGAAAGTCGAGTTCGCCAAGGAACGCGGCATGGGGGGCGTGATGTTCTGGGAACTCTCCCAGGACTGGAACGAGACGCTGCTGGATACGATCCTCGAGACGATCTGACCCACGACAATGACCCGATCACGACGATCCGTACTCCGTACCGCATCGAAGCTCTCCGCCGCCGTCGCCGGCGTCGGAGCGGGCACCGCTGCAGCCACACGGGAGCATCCCGAGTGGGACCCCGACACCGTGTACACGAGCGGCGACCGCGTCGTCCATGACGGCTCCGTCTGGGAAGCCCAGTGGTGGACCCGCGGCGACGAACCCGGCGAGGGCGGCGAATGGGGTCCATGGGAGGAGATCGAAGCGTACGATCCCGGCCCGACCGCATCGATCGACGTCAGCGATTCTACCCCCGATCCGGGCACGGACGTGCAGTTCGACGGGACCGCCTCGGAGGGCGACGTCGTCTCCTACGCCTGGGAGCTGGGCGATGGAACGACCGCCGACGGTGCCGTCGTTACCCACGCCTACGACGAGGACGGCGAGTACGAGGTGACGCTGACCGTCGAGACCGCCGACGGCGATTCGGATTCGACGTCGACGACCGTCCACGTCGGTGGACGGGACGGGATCACAGTCGACGGCGCGTTTGCACCCTACCAGGGCACCTGGGGGGACATCGTCGGCGGGACGCTCGAGGCGGATACCGATCGCGTCGTCGTGTCGTTTCTCGGCGATGCGACCGCCGACGGCGACGTCAACCCCGGATGGCTGACGGGCTGTAATCAGGGCTCGTGTGACCAGCATCCGCTCTCGAGGTACGAACCCGAGATTCGGACGTTGCAGGACGAGGGCATCGAGGTGTGGCTCTCGATCGGCGGCTGGGAGGGCCGAACCATCGCTCGCGATGCCGACTCCGCGACGGAGCTGAAAGACGCGTACGCGGCGGTTCTCGATACGTTCGGCGTCACGCACATCGATATCGACGACGAGAACGCCCACCGACGCGACCAGCCCATCTACGAACGACGCAACGAAGCCCTCGCGATGTTGCAGGACGAGCGCCCGGAAGTTACAGTGGGCTATACCGTCCCGGCCGACGAGAACGGGATCGCGAACTCGAGCCACGCACAGGCGAGAACGTGGGTCCGCGATGCCGCCGAGAAGGGCGTCGACCTCGAGTACGTCAACATCATGACGATGGTGATGGGCCCGACGACCTACGACAAGATCGTCTCGGCGTGTGAGGGCACCGTCGAGTTCCTCGAGGACGTCTATCCCGACAGGTCGACCGCCGAGTGTTGGGCGATGCTCGGAAACACCCCGGACGTCAGCGAGGAGTCGCTCACGCCCGACGTCGCCCGGGATCTCGTCGACTTCGCGACGGACCGAGGAATGGGGCTGCTCTCCTACTGGGCCCTCTACAACGACTCCGACGGGACGTTCTCCGAGATCTACTACGACTTCGAGGACGGTTAACCGACCGAAAGGGATCGTCGCCGCCTCGTCTCCCCGCCGCTCGAGCACGCGGCGGGAGCCGCTGCTCTGGCGACGCTTTCAGTCCAGCATGTAAATAATTACTAGTATATATTCTATTAATAAAATACAAGTGCGCCCAGTAAATATATTGCGGGTGCAGTATGGGAAAAAACAACAACCCAACGCAACCCGAGAGACGGGACGTACTCCGTAGTCTCGGAGCAGTCGGTAGTATCGCGGCACTGGGCGGTCTGACGGCCGCACAGCCCGGACGTGATCCGGGTCCGAAACAGAACGAGTTGCTGGTCAGTACGGCTCCGACGACGAGTACGGCCTCCGTACAGCGCACCGTCGAGCGACAGCTCCCCTCCGACGCGAGCGTCGTCCACCGGAACGATACGCTGGGCTACTTCGCCGTCGAGGTTCCCGACGAGGCAAGCGCACAGTCCGATTCGAACGTCGCTCGAAGCCTCGAGCGGACCGACGGTGTGGATTTCGTCGAAGAGAACGGGACCTACTACGCGTTCGACGACGTCGAAACGGGACAGAACCAGCCGGACGATCCCAACTTCACCCAGCAGTACGCCCCACAGCAGGTGAACGCGCCGGAAGCGTGGGAGACGACGCTCGGATCGGAGGACGTAACGATCGCCGTCGTCGACACGGGGACCGACTACGAGCATCCCGATCTTCAGGATCGGTTCGGCTCGAATCCGGGAACCGATCCCGCCGGCGGCACCGACGATCCGGCCGCACGGAACGCCGAACACGGAACACACGTCTCCGGCATCGCGTCGGCGACGACGGACAACGGCGACGGGGTCGCCGGAATGTCGAACTCGCACCTCTATGCGGTGCGTGTTCTCGGCGGGGGTGGCGGCGGTTCCTGGAGCGACATCGCCGACGGAATCCAGTGGGCTGCGGACAACGGCGCTGACATCATCAATCTGAGTCTCGGTGCCCCACGGCGGAGCGGTGTAGTCGAAAGCGCCATCAACTACGCACACAACAACGGTGCGCTGCCGATCGCGGCGGCGGGCAACGACGGCCCGTGTACCGATTGCGTCTCCTACCCGGCGGCGCTTTCGAACTGCGTCGCGGTGTCGGCACTGGACTCCTCGGAGAACCTCGCTCGCTTCAGCAATACCGGACCGGAGATCGACGTGGCTGCGCCGGGCGTCGGCGTCCTTTCGACGGTCCCGAACGGCGGCTACGACAACATGTCCGGCACGTCGATGGCGTCGCCTGCCGTCGCGGGCGTCGCCGCGCTCGGCCTCGCCGCCAACCCCGAGTGGGGGCCAAGCGAACTGCGCTCGGCCCTCGAGGAGTCGGCGGTCGACGTCGGCCTCCCCGCCAACGAACAGGGTGCCGGTCGCGTCGATGCCGCAAACCTCGTCGGCAGCGGCGGCGAACCGCCGGAGGAGGTCACGGCCGTCGCGGATGCGTCCCCGACGACCGTCGAACCGGGGGAGGCCGTCACGTTCGACGGGAGCGATTCCGCCGGACCGATCGACACCTACGAGTGGGCGTTCGGTGACGGTGCCTCCGCGACCGGGCAGACGGTGACTCACAGCTACGACGGCGACGGTGAGTACACCGCGACGCTGACCGTAACCGGGGACGGCGAAAGCGACAGCGACTCGGTTACCGTTACCGTCGACGAGGGCGGCAACGGCGAACCGGGCGACTGCGGCGAGTACCCGACGTACGACAACTCGACGGTCTACGAAGCCGGCGACCGGGTCGCCTACGACGGTGCCGTCTGGGAAGCGACGACGCAGGTGATGACGGTCCCGCCGAGCCGCGATAGCTGGCGCTGGTCACACGTCACGGACTGCTGACCGCGTTCGGAGACGGACCGGGCGGCCCTCGAGACCGTCCGATCTCGAGGGTAAATAATACATATTCTATATATTCCGCAATAATTTTGTCCTCAGGGATAGTAACTTTTGGCGCGCTCGGACCGTCGTCGGTGACGGGCCGATCGGTGATCGGACTCGCAGTTGCTGCTGTGTAATCGATGCGTCGTCGGCGCTCGACTCCGGCACCGACACGGGACCGAGCGAGCAACGGAGACCACCAACCATGAACCACACACGACGTAACGTACTGCAAACGACGTCTAGGATCTCCGCGCTGCTTGCCGGGCTCGCGGTCGGGGCCGCAGCCAGCGCACGGGAGTACCCCGAGTGGGATCCCGACGCCGTGTACACGAGCGGCGATCGGGTCGCC
>NZ_HG315686.1:318783-334581 GCF_000455365.1 Halopiger djelfimassiliensis | reverse complement strand
TACGACGGCTCCGTCTGGGAAGCCCAGTGGTGGACCCAAGGCGACGAACCCGGAGCCAGCGAGTGGGGGCCCTGGGAGCAGGTCGAGGCCGACCCCGCCCCTCCGGAAGGGCCGGTCGCGTCGTTCGCCATCAGCGACCGCTCCCCCGAACCCGGTACGGAAGTCGAGTTCGACGCCACCGGTTCCGACGGGGAGATCGAGACCTACGAGTGGGTTCTCGGCGACGGAACGGAAGCCACCGGTGGGGTCGTTACCCACGTCTTCGACGATGAGGGCGACTACGAGGTCGAACTGACCGTCACTGACGCCGACGGCGAAACCGACACCGAAAGCGAGGTCGTCACCGTCGGCGACGACGATCTCGACGAGATCACCGCCGAGACGACCCTCGCCGAACTCTATCCCGAGTACGAGGAGCGGTACATTCCCGACCTCTTTCTCAACTACCTTCCGGGCGAAGTCGACGGCGGCCATCCGGTCTCGACCGGCGACGCTGGACCGGCGCTCGACGAGAACCTGAGCGACGAGGAGAAAGCCGATCGGTACGACGTCGACCTCGATGCGATACGGAACAACGTCGAGGACGGCTCGCTCCAGCTCGGGAGTCTCGGCACCGAAGCGCTGGACCACGTCCAGCGGCTGGAGAACGAAGGATTCCCCACTCATGCGACCTGCCAGCTACTGCCACGGCTGATGTTGCTCGGTCCCGAGACGGAACCGCCGACCTTCCAGGGCAGCGGCCGCGAGCAGTCCTGGGACGAGACCGCCGGTCCGGTCGCGGCGAGCAACGACCCCGAGCAACTCGTACAGGATCCGTGGCCGACGGACGCGATCTCGGAGGAGGAAGACGAAGTCGCCGAACGCGACCGAATCCACGACCAGCCCGAACACGAGGATCGCGAGGGCTGGACGTTCCACGAGGACCTCCCGGAGGAGATCCTCTACTCGGACAATCCGGTGTTCGACGCGATCGACGACGATGTCCACCCGGTGACCGGCGACCCCCTCGGCGGTGAGAGCTTTACCAGCAACGCACCAATGGAGGTCTCCGCGGAGATACACGGCGACTCGTGGTGGTGGCATCAGGTCCTGCTGTTCAAAAACACCAGCGACGTGCCGTACCACCTCGACGGCGCGGTGATCTGGTGGGTCGGCCCCTCGGCCTACGGCGAGACGATGAGTGCCGGTCACTACAACAACGAACAACGGCCCGGGCCGGGACACGGCCACCCCCAGCGGGATTTCATCGAAGTCGTCTACGACGAGGAACAGGAGCTTTCGGTGTTTATCATCCGGCTGGCGTTCCACGACTCGCCGTATAACATGCGTACCGCCTATCCGAACCAGCACTGGTCGCTCGAGGTAAGCGTCGGTGACGCGCTGGATCAGCGGTACGAAACGGCCGAGGAACGACAGGCGGTCCTCGAGACGATGGTCGAAACCGCACACGTCGAACTCGAGACGGACATGGATCGAAACGACGATCTGCTGGACGAACTGAACCTCCGAAACCGGGTCGCGAACTGAGACTCGGACTCGAGGTCGAGTCGGTCTTTTTTCCACGAAGAGGATAAGCGAGGCGAATCGGATCGCCTGAAGGCGGATGATGACATCCGGACGCCCACAGTGGGACGGAGGCCGTTGGAATCAAATCATAATAATAGCTACTAGTATACAGAATAATACACTAACCAAATTGTCATATATTCATAATATATTGTGTTAGTTCGATAGAGGGGCACGCCTTCAGCTATTAATCCGCACATATACCAATTATATTAGTATTTATAATATATGGTGTGTAGTGGACAGCCCCTAGTGCTAGTTACGTCAGTAGCCGAGAATTACACGAATACCAAATGATATCTGATATACTGCGCCACTATATAACTTGAATGGGAAGAAAATACCTATATATGGATATATAACTTCACAATGTGGGGATAATCGGACGAGAGAACAGGAGACAGTTCGATGGTTATCAGCATTCATAGTATTCGCGGTCATTAACCACTATTTTGTCATAAAGGGATTCATATCGACCGAAAGGATGGTTCGATTTCGTCCTCGTCGCCGGCCCACTATTTACACGCAAGCGCGCCGGGAGTGTTCGAACGAAACGGATCGATTCCACGTTCGATATCAAAGGTCGACCGTTTTTCGGGACGTTGAGAAGTCGCGCCGGCTCGGTTCCCTGGGTACGGTATCGCCGCTGGTGCAAACGATCGTCTCGTTTATCGTTCAAGGGACGATGATTCGGGATACAACGGTCAATAACGGTGGTTATCGCTTTCGAGTCTGTTTCAGTCGAGAAAGACACTCCGCTTCTTTCATGGTTTCGGCTGATATCTATATGGATGGTATTTTATATAATAGTCAACCAAATGGAGATGTATGTATGATCTTACAGGCTTCCAGCGAGACCTGTTGTACGTGATCGCTGGTCAAGAGGAGCCACACGGATTGGCGATCAAGGAAGAACTCGAGCAGTACTACGAGAAGGAGATCCACCACGGCCGTCTGTATCCGAATCTCGACACGCTCGTCGACAAAGGACTTGTCGAGAAAGGAACCAAAGATCGACGGACGAACGTCTACTCGGTAACGCGGCGTGGGACTCGAGAGATCGAAGCGCGGCGGGACTGGGAGAATCAGTACGTCGATCTCGACGAGGAGTAACGAGCGATTCACTCGTTCGGTACTTAATCCCGCCGGTCGCTTGCCATCGGCAGCGTCGCCGAAAACGTCGCTCCCCCGCCGGGTTCGGAGTCGGCCCTAACCGCTCCGTCGTGGTACTCGATAACTCGTTGACAGATCGCGAGCCCGATCCCCGTTTCATCGTGCTCGATACGACTGTGGAGTCGTTCGAAGACTTCGAACACCTGCTCGACGGTTTCGGGCGGGATACCGCCCCCCGAATCGCGAACAGAAATCACCCACTGATCGACCTCGTGGACGGAGCAAGCGTCAGGTCGCTTTCAATCGGAGCCGTTCGATTCGGCTGGCAAGCGGCGGGGACGTCGAGAACCAGTTCCGACCGGGATCGTCCTCGAGTTCGAGCCCCGCTTCCTCGGCCGCTCGTTCGAACGCGTCCGCAAGTTCGTCCGAACCGATCTCGGCGGCCGCATGGTCGTCGACGTAATACCGAAACCGTCGGGCGGCGGCGAACCCGCCGAAGGCAAGACCTGCGGCCGGCACGAGCATGATCAGAACCGACAGCCCGGTTTCGACCGCTACGAGGAGCAACAGAAGGGGACCGATGAGTGCAGCCCCGGTAACTAGGGTCGCGTAGTGTGTGACCTGTGCACGACGAGCGACGAACAATGCGAGCAGCGTCTCGTCCTCGAACCGGTCGAGGGCGGCCCGTGAAACGAACAGGTATCGCCCACCCGGCGCACCGATGACGTTGATCGAGACGTGTCGGCGGTCGGCGTCGACAACCCGGATCCCCCGGACCGCGATGCCCGCCGCGTCGAGCAGTGGTTCGAGGCGTTCGGCTTCGGCGTCGGTCGGCCGTCGCGTGTTCGACATCGCGGTACCGAGAACGGGTGCCGCAGTCCAGAGGAGGAAAACGACGACCACGAAGAAACCGCCGATTCCGAGCCAGCCCGAACGGAAGGCCGGTTCTGCGAGGGAAATCAGAAAGAGCACGACGGAAAGCAGTACCGTTAGATACCGGAAGTAGTGTCGACGCGTCGCCGCCGGATCGTCCACGCCGGGGAGGTCGGGATAAGTGTTAACGACGCCGGTAACGGCTGCCGTCCCGACGAGGGCGGCGCTTAGTCCACCGGCACCGGCGGCGATGAGCGCGGACAGAACGTGGCGGGCAGGCGTGAAAATCGACGGAATGGGGACCGTCCCGTCGACGACACCCCAGACGCCGATTGCGGCGATGATGGCCGTGCCGAACACGATGACAGTCGTTCCCCGCGCCGCACTCTCGTCGGACCACCCGCGGGCGAGGCGACCGTACAGGTTCCCGAACACGCCCGCGACGACCGCAGCGATGCCGACGAGTACTGCCAGAACGCACCACAGTAAAACCGCATCTATCGGGGACATGTTTCGATATCGGCAGTCCCGACGGATGAACATTTCGTCACAGTAACCACTGTTGGAGCGTCTCTTCACCGACCCCGATTCCTTGCGGATCGGCGGTCCGGACGGTGTGTTCCACAGGTCGCGATACGCCAGTTAGGGGCCGAACCGGCTGGACCGAAGGAACCGACGGAGTCGATTCGGCAAACCGAACTCGGAGGGTCCGACTCGCCGCGTTTCGTCCAGTACTCCGCTCGAAGCCGGGTTTCGGCTCGCGTTTCCCCGGAACGTCCGGGTCCGGATCGACGGACGCCGTGCCGTCGTCGACGTCGTCAACGATGCCGATGTCGTTCCCATCGCCGTCGATCACGCGCTTTGTGCTGTGTTCCGTCGTACTCCCGGTCTCGGATGGATAGCTTCGGTTTCGGGTTTCGGAACCAGCCGCGGCTGTGATCCGTTCGGGTCCGCAAGGCGGGACACCGGCTCGAACGAATCGCGTCGCGCTCGAGCGGTCGAGCGCGCACGCAAGGAAAGCGGTGTTTTCCGCGGCGACCGTAGCTCGACGCGATGACCGACCAGCCAGCGACCGACTGGGAGTTCGAGTCGGTGTTCGCGGACGCACTCGAGGCGGTACCGGAAGAACACATGGACCCTGAGCGGTTCGTCCCCGGCGTCGGCCCGCTCTCGGCCGACGTCCTGCTCGTCGGCGAGGCCCCGGGAAAACGGGAAGTCGCCGAGGGCGAACCGTTCGTCGGACAGGCCGGGGCACAGCTCGACCGGGTGCTCGAGTCGATCGGCTTCGATCGGCGGGACCACTATCTCACCAATCTCGTCAAGGTGCGGCCGCCCGAGAATCGGGACCCCTACGTCGCCGAAATCGAGGCGTGGCGGCCGGTACTGGACGCCGAAATCGAGCGCGTCGATCCGGCGGTACTGGTCCCGCTAGGGAGTTTCGCGACGAAAACACTCCTCGACACTGACGAGACGATCACCGACCTCCACGGGCAACGGCTAGAGCGCGATGGGCGGACCGTCGTCCCGTCGTTTCACCCCGCGGCGGCGCTCTACGATCGCAGCAAGGTCGACGCGATCGAGTCGGATCTGTCCACCGCCCTCGAGTTGGCGTGATCAGTTGTCCGCTTCGAACGCCTCTTCGACGCCGACGAGTTCGAAGAACTGGTCGAAGTCCTCGTCGTCGGGCAGGTTCGCTCGAACCTCCTCGAACTCGCTTTCGGGAACGATCTCGGCGAGGAGCGCGACGATCGCTTGGACGTAGTAGACCGCCTCGGGACGACCGTCATCGTCGTCCTCGAGTCCCGCTCGGTTTGCGACCCGGGAGACGAACTCGTCGAATCCGAACTGCTGTCCCGACTCCGCTTCGAGCAGGTACCGGTCGATCTCCATCGGAAGCGGCCCCGCGAGATCCGACGCCTCCCCGCCCTGAATGCGCTCGCCGAGCGTCGTCAAGACGGCACGAATCGCTCGAACGGCCTCGCCCATGCCCGGAAGCTCGAGTCGATGCTGGACTTCGCCGACGAACTCGTGGTACTCCATCGCGTTCACGAATCACGCCCCCGGCGAAAAAACCGGCCCATGCCGGTCAGCGTCCTCGACTGTTCAGGAAACGCGGACGACGGCGTAGCTGGCCTCGACCGGGGATCGAACGTTCGAACCACTCGTCAGTTCGCCGCGCAGTTGTTGGGGCCGGATTCGAGGGCCACCGCGTCGTCGGGGAGCGATTGTTCGCCCCAGTTGATCGCTTTGATCCGGCTGTAGTTCGCCGGTTCGTCGGCCAACCCGTCGACGATCGCGTCGATAAACGCCTCGCGGTCGTCCATCCCGAACCGGTCGTTCGACGACTCGAGCGTCCCGAGCGTGGTCGCGAGCGGTCGAACGGTCTCGTCGCTGAAATGGCCCGGAAGGACGACGGTCTCGTCCGGCAGGGCGGCGAGGCGCTCGAGGCTCCCGAACAGCTCGCGGGCACCCTCGCGGACGTCGGCCTCGTCGGTGCCCTCGAGATCCGGCCGCCCGACGCTGCGGAGAAACACCGTATCACCCGACAGGAGGGCGTCCCCGACGCGGAGCGAGACGCTTCCGGGCGTGTGACCGGGCGTATGGAGTACCTCGAGTCGGCGCTGCCCGACCTCGATAGCCTCACCGTCCCGTATCGGCACGTACTCGTCGAGTTCGCCGGCATCGTCCGGGTGGAGGTAGTACGGAACGTCGTCCGCAGCCGCCAGTTTTCGCCCGCCGCTTACGTGATCGGCGTGGGCGTGCGTATCGACGGCGGCGACGATCTCGACGCCGCGGTCGGCCGCGATCTCGACGTACTCCTCGAGAAAGAGACTCGGGTCGACGACGATCCCCTCCGTGCCGTCGTGAACGAGATAGGAGACACAGCCCGTCCCGGGGCGGACGATCTGGACGACATCGTCGACGGCGTCGATCGCGTAAGCGACGTGGACGCGCGCCCAGCCGTTCATCCCGTCAATCATCGATTTCGCGTCGTAGCCCCGGTCACGCAGGAACGCCGCCGCCTCCGCCGAAGTCACGCCGGCGACGCAGACGACGGCGATTTCCTTGTCCGCCGGGAGCTCCTCGAGCGAGGCCTCGAGACCGGTGTAGTCCCCCTCGAGGAGATCGTCGTAGACCGGGAGATTGTAACTCCCGTCGATGTGCCACTCCTCGTACTCGTCGGCCGGCCGAACGTCGAGGACGAACAGTGACTCGTCGTCTCGACGGGCCGCTACCGCTTCGGGGGACACCGTGGGATCGGCGTGTGTCATGTCGCTCATTCCATACGATACCACACAATCGACTCACGTAAAACCGAGCGCCTATCCACTGAACCCGGACTCGAAAGCGGGTACATACCGTCGAGCGTCTCGCTCCGGCTGCATCGAGAGGAGAGTCAGAGAGCCGACCCATTCGTGTATCAGACACCTCGTGCAGCCACATGGTCGACTCCCGCAGTCCACGGGAGTTACAGCCGCATCTCGTACGTCCCGACGGCGGCCCGGTCACTGGTACGGCGAACAGACGCGCCGAATCCCCTCTCGAAGCGAGAGGTGTGGCTCCCAGCCCGTTTCGGCGGCGAACTTCGACGGGTCCGCGCACGTATCGTGAACGTAGACGGATTCCGGAACCGGGTTCTCGACGTAGGTCGGTTCGACCGCCGTCTCGAGTTCCTCGTTCAGCAGTTCGACCACGCGGTTGAACGAGTGCTGTGTCCCGGTTCCGACGTTGTAGATTCCGTCGAGTTCGTGTTCGGCCGCCAGCACGAGCGCGCGAACGACATCGTCGACGTGGGTGAAGTCCCGGGTCTGTGTCCCATCCCCATACAGAACTGGCGAGCGACCGTTCGCGATGTCGTCGGCGAACTGTGCGATCACGTTCGCGTACTCGCCCTTGTGTGCTTCGGCCCCGTCGTAGCCCTGATAGACCGAAAACAGTCGCATTCCGGCCGTCGTGAGCCCGTAGTGGTTCGAGAAGTACTCGGCGTACCGCTCGCGGGCGAGTTTCGACGCCTCGTATCCGGTGTTTGCAGTCACGGCCGCGTCCTCCGGTGACGGCTCCGTTCGACTCCCGTATATCGAAGACGTGGACGCGTAGACGACCGTCTCACAGCCGTCCCGGCGTGCTTGCTCGACGACGTTGACGAACCCCTCTACGTTGACCCGGGCACCCTCCTGTGGATCGGACTCGTGCATCGCGTACGAGGACAGCGCCGCGAGGTGAAAGACGATGTCGACATCGGTGGGGAGGTCGTCCTCGAGAACGCTCGCCTCGACGAACTCGACGTCGGATGGCAGGTTTTCGGGTGTTCCAAGATAACAGTCGTCGATGACGATAACATCGGTGTCGGTACCGAGGGCGGTCGCGAGATTGGAGCCGATAAACCCCGCACCGCCCGTGATCAGGACGCGAGTTGCGTTCATGGTATCGGTCGAAAGCGCGTATTTCCGGTCCGGCTGACGACGGCCGGGATACCGACGACTCCGAGCCAACTAACAGCATCGAGACGGAGTCCCGTACGAAGTTGCGAACGGTCGTCTCAGCGCCGCGTGTGGGTCAGTGTCCCGTTCGTCGGCCGTACCAACACCATTGGTGACATCTATCTAATACGTTAGCCATTAGTATGCAACCAGTATTCCGTGTGGCCCGATATGGGATCCAGTCGACGGCACTGACTGAACCGACCCATTTATAAACTCGAGTCCTATCAGTCGATAGTAAAACCAACGGTCGGTCGCTGTGTTCTTCACGAGTACGTGGTGATCTAAGCAATGTACCTCATCATCGTCGGCGGTGGAAGCATCGGTTCGAACCTGATCGAGCTCGCGGTACATGACGGCAACGACGTCGTCGTCATCGAAAGCGACGAGGAGCGAGCCAACGAGATCGCGGCGGAGTACGACTGTCTGACGCTCAACGCCGACGCGACGAACCACGGGACGCTCCGTGACGCCGAGATCGATCGCGCGGACGCGGTCATCTCGACGACCGACATCGACGCGGTCAACATCATGGTGATGTTGCTCGCACAGGAACACGACGTCCCCAACCTCGTCAGCGTCGTCCACGATCCCGACAACATCCCCGTGTTCGAGAAGATCGGCGTCACGCTGATCGAAAACCCACAGCGGCTGATCGCCGATTACCTCTATCACTCGGTTCGCTACCCCGGCGTCAGCGATTTCGTCGACCTCGACGACGAGACGGAACTGGTCGAGCTCACAGTCACCGAGACCGCGCCGATGAGCGGCCAGCGCCTCTCGAACGCCACGGAATCGGGCGCACTGCCCGACGGCTGTCTCGTCGTCGCCCTCGAGCGCGACGGCGAGATCCGCGCCCCCAAAGGGGGGACGACGATCCACGCCGGTGATACGGTGACGGTGTTTACCGACGACGCCACGCTCGAGGCCGCCGTCGAGGCGTTTACCGGCACGCAGCGATGAGCGTCCAGTTTCGAACGGTCGGGCGGGACGTCGGACGGATCGTCCGGATCGTCTCCCTGATGGCGTTCGTTTCGATTCCGGTCGCGATACTCCACCGGGAGTTCTACGCGATTCCGGCGCTTATCGCCTCGGGACTCGTGATGCTCGCCGTCGGTGAACTCCTCTCTCGACGGTTCGCCGATGCCCCCGAGCCGGACAAACTCCACGGGATGCTCACCGCCGCGACCGCGTGGGGAACCGTCGGAATCCTCGGCGGGTTGCCGTTGTTGCTCATCGCATGGACGCTTACGGTCGATCCGTTCCCGGCGGTCGTGAGCGCGCCCTCCCCCACTTCGACGGTTGCCACGTTCCGTAATCCGCTCAACTGCGTCTTCGAGAGCCTCAGCGGCTTCACGTCGACGGGGCTGACGATGGCCACCCGCGAGCAAGACCTCACCGAGACGATGCAGTGGTGGCGCTCGTTCACGGAGTGGGTCGGCGGGGTCGGGGTAATCGTCCTCACCGTCGCCATCCTCGCCCGCCCCGGAAGCGGGTCGCTGACGCTCTACGAGAGCGAGGCCCGGTCGACGAAGATTCATCCCAGTATCGTCTCGACGGTACGCGAGATCTGGAAGATCTACCTCGTGTTGACCCTCGCCGCCGTCGCGTTGTTCCTCGCGGCCGGAATGCAGCCGTGGGGCGCTATCAACCACGCCATGACGGGCATCTCGACCGGTGGGTTCTCGATCTACGCCGACTCGATCGGCCACTACAACGAGCCACTCATCGAGTATGCGGTCGTACCGGTCATGGTCGCGGGCAGTATCGCGTTCCCCGTCCACTACCTGCTGTTCAAAGGCGAGATCAAGAACGTCTATACGGATATCCAGACCCGGTGGGTGTTCATCTGGTTTAGCGTCGGCTCGGTCGCCCTGATGGGGATACTGTACCTTCGGGGGACCTACGACACGCTCGAGGAAGCGTTCCGGTACGGCCTCTTCCAGTTCGTCTCCGGGACCTCGAACGCCGGATTCGGAACGACGGCGATCGGGAACGGAACGGAACAGATCTGGACCGCCGACGCAACGTTGCTGGTCTGTGTGGGAATGCTTACGGGTGCCGCGGCCGGGTCGACGGTTGGCGGACTCAAGCTCATTCGGGTGATCACGCTCGTAAGGGGCGCACGATGGCGCATCGCCGGGGTGTTCTCCCCAAGGTCCGCGGTGCGCCGGCTTCGGATCGGGGAGCGATCGCTCGACGAACGGCAAGCGAGCAAGGAACTCGAGGAGGCAGCGATCGTGGCCCTGCTCTGGCTGTTGTTTCTCGCGCTGGGACTGGCCGTCCTCCTCGCGACGCTTCCGACCGACATCCGGACCGAGTACGCGATTTTCGAGGTCATGAGCGCACAGAGTACGGTCGGGCTCTCGGCCGGGATCACCGGCCCGGAGATGCCGACCGCCGCGAAACTCGTGTTCCTCCTCAACATGTGGATCGGCCGGCTCGAGATCATCCCCGTGCTGGTCCTTCTTCGGGGTGCGATGGTCCGTGCCGGCCTGTACGAGTGAGACGTTCGAACCGGGAAGCCGTCGCGTTTCGGGCGTAATCCCCTCGCGCGAGGTACGTATCCGCCTCGAGCGCCATTCGGGGTTATGAGTGAACGAACGGGAGCCACCGAACGGAGTTTCTTTCTGCAATCTGACGATAGCGTCCGTTCTCGAGGCCGAAAAGAGCGCGTTACTGTTGTCCCTCGAGCTGGGTCGGTTGCTCGTACCGGGAGGCCTGTGTAAACCGACCGTTCTCCGCCGGCTCCGCGGTTGACAACCAATCGTCGACGGTGTACGTGCGGTCGGTATCCGAGCGCGACCGATCGGTATACGGGACGACGCCGCGGAGCGGTTCCGTTTCCGCGTCCGTAGCGGTCTCCGAGAGGGCCAGTGCCACGATCGGCACCCGTACTCGCTCGTGTGACTCGCCGGTCCCGGGCTCGAACGGCGAAGACGGGACCTCATGGCGGCGAAACGCCGGCTCGAGCGAGTGGCCGTGTTTGGTTGCCCACTGTTCGAATTCGGTCACGAGTTCGTCGCGTGTGAGCGTCCCGTCGTCGGCGGTCTCATCGACGACGTGACACTCCGGCGGCCAGTGGGTGATCCGATAGTCGGCGATAGACCCGGCCTCACAGAGTTGCTGCAGACGGACGATGACGCGGTTTATCGTTTCGGTGATCGGCGCGGGAACGGTCGCGCGAACGTAACAGTCGACACGAAGATCTCGCTCCGCGTCGATATCGGCGGCCGGAACGTCCATCGAACGGGAGTTATTTGTTGGCATACCCTCTCTCCGTGCGCTGAACGTGATCGGTTGCGCGAAGCGACGTGAGAATCGGCAACAGGGTGAGTTTGGACAGGCCGAGGAGCCGCTGGAGTTCGGCTACCGTCGCCTCCCCGACTACGGAGAGCGTGAGATAAACGAGTTTCGTCCGCGGTGCCGTGAGATCGTCCGGCAGGGCTATTCGGTGGTCATTCGTGGACATCATCGTATGAGGGATGCCAACGAACCTGCGTATAAAGCTGGCTGACCCATGTGCACATATGACAGGTGTTCGAGGGAGTGAACGTCGACTACACGCCTGCCGAGTTACTCGGTTAGAACGGGAGTCCACTGACAAGCCTCGGGATCGTACTGAAATCGAAGATTTCCGTGATGACGAGACGTTCCACGTCTCGAACCACTTGACCCCGAGGCGGTTGACCGGGAACGAACACGCGGAGATGATGTCCACGAGTGACCGCCGAAGGCGGTCAGTCGTGTGTTGCGGGTCCAGATCGACGCCGGATCCGGCCGACCGCATGTGAATTATTGACAGAGTTATTGAAAACGGTACTCCCACAATAATTTGGGACTCGAGGTAGCGCCGTTCGAGACACGTCCTCGCGCTCGAACTATCGAACCGGTCGGGGCGAGACTCACCGAACGATCGTGACCGGAACGGGAGCGCGCCGGAATACGGTTTCAGCGATGTTTCCCACGAACAGCCGGTCGACCAGATCGCCGCCGTGACTCCCCATTACGATCGCATCGTAATCCGGGGCACGATCGACGATCGTCTGGGCCGGACGGCCGAGACCGACGGTCGTATCGATTTCGGTATCGTGCTCGGCAGCCAGTTCGCGGGCGCGTTCGTGTACCGCCTTGGCCCGGTCTCTGGCGGCCGACTCGAGGTCGTCCTCGAAAACGAGGCCGACCGCCTCCCCCATCATCATCGACGGTTCGCCGACGACCGTGAGGACGGTGATCTCCGCGTCGGGATGGTTCTCGAGGGCGTACTCGAGGGCGCGTTCGGACAGCTCGGAGCCGTCCATCGGAACGAGGACGCGAGCGAGCATACGAACCCTACGACGCGCGTGTGAATAAAGACCACCCGTCGTGGGCTCCGTGAGAGCCATCCAACCGGGTGGAGCCGATCGTGAACGCGGTCAGATACCGAGCGCTGGTCCGAGCGGCCGGAGCTCCTGACTGCCGCATTCGTGACAGGTGGGTTCGTCCCTGACGAACCCGCCACAGCCTCGACACTCGTAGCCGACGACCGATGCGGCCGCCAGCAGCGTCACGATCGTTTTCACAATGTCCATTGCTATCTGTCCACATAGCTCGTGGCCAGTAGCATGTATCTTTCGCCCCGCGGTCGGCGGGCTGCTCCGGTTCGGAGGAAGTTCGAGGTTGCAGGGACCGAATCGGGAGGGACCAGTAGCGTCTACACTTAAGGAACTCACTGGAGTAGCATCCGTCTATGACCCACCCGATCGAGGAGACGTCCCCGGACGAACCGGGAGCCGTCAGGAGCGGACTCGAGGCGTTACGGGAGAGTCCGCAGTTTCGCGGCCCGGTCGAACACCCCGATGGGCACGACCACGCTAACGATCACCTCGCCCTCCTCTACGAGGATCACGACGCACAGTTCGCCTCGGTCGTCCCGTTCGTCCGACAGGGGCTCGAGCGGGGCGAACGGTGTCTGTACGTCGCCGACGACAACTCACGGGAAGCGGTGCGGGAAGCGATGCAAGCGGGTGGGATCGACGTCGACGCCGCGACCCAGTCGGGTGCGCTTTCGATCCACACGAAGGCGGAGACGTACCTCGATCCCGGCGAGTTCGATCGGGAGGCGATGCTCGAGTTCTGGGAGCGGTCCCTCGAACGGGCGACGGACGAAGGTTACGCGGGGATCAGGGCGGCGGCCGAGATGACGTGGGCGCTCGACAGCGACACGAGCCTCGACCTCCTCGTCGAGTACGAATCGATACTCAACTCGCTGTACGAGGACGAGGAGTACGTCGTGCTGTGTCAGTACAACTGCGACCGGTTCCCGGCGGCGGTGATTCACGACGTGATCCGGACGCATCCGCATCTCATCCACGACGGAGTCGTTTCCCAGAACGCCTACTACACGCCGCCAGCGGAGTTTTTCGGCCCCGACTGCTCCGCTCGTGAGGTCGAGCGAATGATGCAGACGTTGCGAGAGCGAACCGAAGCCAGACGCGAACTCCAGCGGACGAAAGAGCACTTCGAGAAGATTTTCGACCACAGTCAGGACGCGATCTTCATCAACGATCCCCGCGCCGACGAAATTCTGGAGGTCAATCCGGCCGGCTGTGAGATGCTGGGCTACACACGGGAGGAACTGCTGGCGCTCGGTCCGTCTCACTGCCATCCCCACGAGATGGATCGGTTCCAGTCGTTCGTCGATACTGTCTTTGCGGACGGCGGCGGCTGGACGGACGAACTCGCCTGTCTCCCCAAAACCGGCGATCCGATCCCGGCGGAGATCTCGGCGTCCCCGATCGAGATCGACGGCCGCCGGTGTCTGCTCGCTATCGTCCGGGACATCAGCGAACGCAAGGAACGCGAGCGCGCCCAGCAACGGCTGTACGAGATCGCGGCCGATCCCGAACAGCCGTTCGACGACAAACTGCAGGCGCTGTTCGAGCTGGGGTGTGACCGGTTCGATCTCGAGCTCGGAGGGATGGCTCGCATCGATCCCGACAGCGACCTGTTCGAGGTCGAGGCGACCAGCGGTCCCCACGAGCATCTCGCCCCCGGTACCCAACTCGACCTCTCGGAAACGTACTGTCGGGTGTTCGACGGCGGCGATGGGACGGCCTGTATTGCCGATCCAGTCGCCGAGGGATTCGAAAACACGCGAGCGTACGACGAGTTCGGCGTCAAATCATACCTCGGAACGCGGATTCCCCTCGAGAACGATCTCGATCGAACGCTGTTTTTCGTCGCCGACGAACCGCGGCCGGAGGGGTTCTCCGAGGTCGATCGCACGTTCCATCGCCTGATGGGCCAGTGGGTCCAGTACGAACTCCAGCGGCGACAGTACGAACGGGACCTCGAGGAGACCGTGGCACGGCTCCAGCAGTCGAACGCGCGCCTCGAGGAGTTCGCCTACGCCGCCTCCCACGACCTCCAAGAGCCGTTGCGGATGGTCTCGAGCTATCTCAGACTCATCGAAAAGCGCTACGACGAGGCGCTGGACGAGGACGGCCGGGAGTTCCTCGAGTTCGCCGTCAACAGCGCCGATCGGATGAGCGCGATGATCCAGGGACTGCTCGACTACTCCCGAGTCGAAACGCGAGGCGATCCGTTCGAACCGGTCGATCTCGACGCCGTCCTCGAGGACGTGCGGACGGACCTCCGACTCCGGATCGAGGAAAGCGACGCCATAGTCGAGGTCGACGTGCTGCCGCGCGTTCGGGGCGACGCGAGCCAGTTGCATCAACTGTTCCAGAACCTGCTGGATAACGCGATCGAATACAGCGGCGACGCGCCGCCGACGATCGATGTCACCGCCGAACGGGAGAACGAACAGTGGACGATCCTCGTTCGCGACGACGGAATCGGTATCGATCCCGAGGCCCAAGACCGGATCTTCGAGGTATTCCAGCGCCTGCACAGCCACGAGGAACACGAGGGTACCGGGATCGGCCTCGCGCTCTGTCAACGGATCGCCGAGCGCCACGGTGGCGATATAACGGTCGAGTCCGAACCCGGAATCGGAACGACGTTCGCCGTTACTCTCCCGGCAGCGAACACCGACGACCGGTAACCCCGCGGCGGTGGATCGACTCGTCCAGTTGCGACTGACTCCGCGGGACGAGGCGACCGACCGTCAAACCGTGCTCCCTATCAAACACCGGATGGAAAGTAAAATACAGACAATATATATCCTTATTTTCCCCGTTCGAAGCCGCTTCTCAAATTCCGCCGTCGAATTCTCCACGCCGTTTCGATCCTGTCCGTTGATGCGACTGTATTTTGAATACTTGGTCACTTCTACCCGATTCTCGGTATATTCGCCCAGAACAGTAGAGCTTTAGTAGTATACCCCATTGACTAACCCGAGTAGAGGATGACAAGTGAAAACCTGACTTCCAAAGAAGAGGACGTACTGGACGAAATCGAATCGGAGGGCGTCGACTTCCTCCGGCTCCAGTTCACGGACATCCTGGGAACGGTAAAGAACGTCTCGGTTCCGGCCCGGCAGGCCGAGAAGGCCTTTTCGGAGGGGATTTACTTCGACGGGTCGTCGATCGAGGGGTTCGTACGGATTCAGGAGTCGGACATGCGGCTCGTCCCTGACCCGGACACCTTCGCGATCCTCCCGTGGCGGGAGAAAGAGGACAGCGCGGCCGCCCGGATGATCTGTGACGTGTACGACACGTCGACGGGCGAGCCGTTCGAGGGCGACCCGCGGCGGGTGCTGAAAAACGCCCTCGAGCGGGCGCGGGAGATGGGGTATACGGTAAACGCCGCGCCGGAGCCG
>NZ_HG315686.1:259287-318526 GCF_000455365.1 Halopiger djelfimassiliensis | reverse complement strand
GAACGACGAAATCGTCTACGACGCCTTGGGTGACCACGTCGCGCCGAAGTTCGTCGAAGCCAAACGCCGGGAGTTCGAGGAGTACCTCGTCGACGTCTCCCAGTGGGAACTCGACCGCTACCTCGAAACCTTCTAACAGTCTCGGGGCGTTCCGAGAGGCGGCGTATCGATCGTTTTGCCGGTGCTATCGTCGGTCGCGTTCTCACGAAGGAACGCAGTGGCTCGAGCGGGAGTTCCCGACCGATGCGTAGAACGGACCGATTATTCGGCGACGACGTACGACTCTCCGGCGTTCTCGACGAGTTCGGCGCTCGTCAGTGTGTTCAACACGCTCAGAATGTCGATCTTTTTCATCGTCAGGACCCGACTCAACTCGTCGACGGTGGCCCCATCGGCGGCCTCGAGATAGATGTAGACGAGTTTGGCCTGCGGTGAGTCGAGCTGTTCGGGTACCGGTTCGAGTCGGCCGCCGGAAAACCGCTCCTGTGATTGCATTGTCAGTAGCATCGATTCCGTTCTTGCATATAAATCTACGCAGCCATAGGGATTATATTGGATTCCGATCCCTAGTATGGAGTTCGTCACCAAAACACATGTACTGTTCCGGCACCTGTCCGCCGGACAGTTGACCAGTTTCGATCCGTAGGGAATCGACGGAGGTTTTAGCCGTGTCGGCTCGATGTCGTAACTGATGACCGACGCCGATCGACCGACCCGGCCGACGGCCGCCGATCCGGAACTCCTCGCAGCGCTCGAAGTACTCGAGGACCGCGACGCCGAAACGCTCCGTACGGTGACACGCTACCTCGGCGAACTCGTCGCGTGGAAGGAGAGACGTGCCGCGCCGGATCGGGCAGGCGAATCGGCCGGCGACGAACGGACCCCGGACGAGTACCCCGCGGACGTTCCGGAGCGGGCGACCGTTTCGGAGACGGTGATCGACGGCACGGAATACAGGTACTACCAGTGGCGCGAGGGCGACGAGATCAGATCGAAAACCGAGCGGCTGTAGCCGTAGCCCGGCGGTTCCGAAGGGCGCATCGCCTGACTACGCCTCGCCGTAGACCGGCACCGCAGCGCCGCTTGTCACCGACGCCCCGTCGCTACAGAGAAACGCCATCACGTCCGCGATGTCGCTCGGGTCGACCCACGAGTCGTGGTCCGCGTCCGGCATGAGTTCCCGGTTCGCCGGCGTGTCGATCACGCTCGGCATCACGCAGTTCGCCCGGACGGTACCGCGATATTCCTCGGCGAGTGTCTCGGTAAGCAGCCGAACCCCCGCTTTCGAGATCCGATACGGGCCGTCGCCCTCGCCGCCCTCGAGCGACGAGCGTGCGCTGACGCTGACGATCGAGCCGTTCGTCTCACGGAGCTGTGACAGGGCGTGCTTCGACGCGAGAAACGCCGTTTTCAGGTTGACGTCAAGCAGGAGTTCGTACTCCTCGAGATCGGTTTCCTCGATGCGGTCGCCGCCGCGCCACGTCCCGGCGATGTTCAGCAAGTGGTCGATCCGGCCGTGATCGTCGTCGATACTCGAGACGAGTTCCGAGACGTCGGCCTCGTCGGTTAGATCGGCCTCGTAGAACTCGAACGCAGGGCCCTCCGCCGAGTCGCCGGCAGGGTCTGACTCGAGGAGGCTGTCTTCGTCGTCGGGTTCGACGACGTCGACGGCGCAGACGGTCGCACCGGCGTTCAGGAAGCGATCGACGACGGCACTGCCGAGCGCGCCGCTTGCGCCCGTGATCACGGCAACGGTTCCGTCGAGATCGACCGTGACGTCTGTCGACGGGGACATGCCTGAACGTGTACTGTCCGGCCTGATCAATGGTGGGGGTGAAACCGGCGCGTCGTTCGTGGGATCGGTGATGCGACGGGCTACGAGGGGATCGGCGGGAGCGCAGCCTGTCGGAACCAAAACTCCACGACCGTTTCGGCTATCGAGGCGAACTCCGCGGGATCGGTCGGCTTCGTCAGGTACGCGTTCGCGGCGAGTTCGTAGCTCTCGAGGACGTCCTCGTAGGCGTTCGAACTCGTCAGCACCAGTACCGGAAGTCGTGACAGCGTCGGGTCCGCCTGGACGGCCTCGAGGAACTCGAAGCCGCTCATTCGGGGCAAGTTGAGATCGAGGAGGACGAGGTCGGGAACCGAGGCCGTATCGTCGGCGTAGCGCCGTGCGAGCAGCTCCAAGGCGTCGTCACCGTCGGTCGAGACCGACAGCGTCACGTCCGTCGAGAGATCGGAAAACGCCTCTCGAGTGAGTCGAATGTCGCCCGGGTTGTCCTCGATGAGCAGGATCTCGACCGGTTCGTCGGGGCGGTTATTCACGGTCGCTCACCTCGTTCGGGACAGCGGTAGTCGGTGGTCGTCCATCGGGCAGTGTACTCATCCCGTTCTAGTCACGGAATCCGTTTAAGAATACTTGCTAAAGGGTTTGGGAGTATGAGGTCGCCGTTTGCGAAGCGATGTCGGCGGTCGATCGAAAACCGCAGGCCGGCGAGAAGCTAAAGCCGCTCGCCGCGGTACTCCGGCTGAATGCGACTGATCGCTCACCGTGGGTTCGCCGCGACGGCACCCGAGAACACGATCGCCGCCGTCCGATCCGCGGCCGATCGAGCCGACGCCGTCGAGTTCGACGTCCGCCGGTGTGGCTCGGGCGAACTCGTCGTCATCCACGACGAAACGATCGACCGCGTCACCGACGGAACGGGCACCGTCGGCGACAGCACGCTCGCGGAACTCGAGCGTCACTCCGTGCTGGACTCCGGCGAACGGATTCCCACGCTCGAGGAGATGCTGGCCGCAGTCCCGGCCGACGTGGAGTGCAACCTCGAACTGAAAGAACTCGGCGTCGCCGCGGATGTCCTCGCAGCGCTCGACGACGTCGACAACAGGGTCGTCACGACGTCCTTTCTCGCACCCGAGCTCCGGGCGATCCGCGACCGCGATCCGGACCAGCCGACGGGGTTGCTGGTCAGCCGCCGCCTCGAGACGCCGGTTACGACGGCGGTCGAACTCGACTGCGACGTCATCGGGGCCAACTACTGGCGCTGTCTGACGACGCCGCTGGTCCCGCGGGCCGCTGCCGTCGATCTCGAGGTCCACGCGTGGTCGATCGAACGGCGATCCACGGCCAAACTACTCGAGCTGCGCGGGGTCGACTGCGTCTCCGGGGACCGACCGATTCGGGTCTGACGCGTGGCCCTCGCGGTCAGTCCGGGCCGTCACCGGGGACGGAGGTCACCGACACGGTCCGCGTTCGCGGGCCGTCACACTCGACCAGCAGGATCGACTGCCACGTCCCAAGCGCCGGCTCGCCGTCCCGGATCGGAACCGCGGCCGACGGTCCGACGAGCGTCGCCCGGAGGTGTGCGTCCGCGTTGTCGTCGATCCGATCGTGGGCGTGACCTTCGTCCGGCACCTGTTCCCGGAGAAACGACTCGAGATCCCCTCGCAACCGCGGTTCGTTTTCCTGAACGACGAGTCCGGCGGTCGTGTGTTCGACGAACGCGGTGCAGGTTCCGGACGCGAGGTCGTCCGGGACGGCGTCGGCAACCCGCTCCGTCACGTCGACGGTCTCGAGCCGCGATTCGGTCTCGACGGAAAACGTCATACGGGGCTGTACGTGCGCCTGACTGGACTGTTTTGCGATCGGCCGTCCAGTATCCGGGTCGAAGTCCGGCTACGAGAGCCGATCGACCGCCCACGCGGCCCGGGTGCGAACGTTGGGGTCCGGGTCCTCGTTCGCCAGGGTCGCCAGCCGCTCCCGCGCCGACCCGACGGTTCCGTGACCGAGCGCGAGACAGGCGTTGGCCCGGACGTGGGCGTGGTCGTCCTCGAGAAGCTCGAGCAACTGTTCGCGTGCGGGATCGACCGCGGCCGCGCTCGAGTCGGCTCCGTCGGCGATCCGTGCGAGCGTCACCGCGGCGGTGGCCCGCGTGTTCGGTTCCTCGTTCTCGAGTGCCGTCGCGAGCCTCGGACACGCGGGGACGACCGCAGATGGGGCCTGAGAAGCGACGTCGCCGAGACAGGCGATCGCCGCGTTCCGCAGCGAGTCATCATCGTGATCGACGAGCGAGACGGTACGATCGACGAAGGCAAGCGACGGAAGCGAGGCGTCGGACCGTGCGAGTCGACCGAGTGCGGCGAGGACGGTGACGCCGTTCGCTTCCGGGTTCGCCGCCAGCGCGTCCGCAAGCACCGGCGCAGCCGGTTCGATCGCACCGGGTGTGACCCTCGAGAGGATCGTCAGCGCCTCGATCCCCCACCGATCGTAGCCGTCGCGTTCGTCGAGGACGTCGGCGATCGTCTCGACGTGTTCGCGAAGAACGCCGGGACGCTCCGTGGCGATCGCGGCGAGACAGCGAAACAGTTCCGGCGTCGCCGCGTGGGTCTCGTGCTCGGCGACGAACGAGACGATCTCGTCGGTCGAGGGTGCGACGTCCGCGGGCGACTGCGCGGCCAGTTCCGCGAGGCAGTAGGCGACCTCGTCGTGGACGTCGATCGCCGGCCGCTCGAGTAGCGACCGGAGTTTCGGAACGGTCGGCATACAGACCGACGGATCGTCGTCGATGGCGTTACGGATCGTCCGTACGGCCTCCCGTTGAGCGGTCGGATCGCGGTCGTCCAGTCGGGCGAGAACCGATGGTAACTCGAGCGCGGCGGATTCGCGGGGTTGCTCGAGCGCTTCGGCCCCGTCCCCATCCCTATTCATGTATCCACGTTATCTTCGATAACGGGTAAAAGCCTTGCGAGAGTGACCGTCACCGGAGAACGAACGTTCAGGCGAGCCAATCGTCGGGCTTCGTGTCGTAATCGACGTCGTCGGCCGCGAGATGTTCGACCTCCTCCCAGGGGACGTCCTCGACGGTCACCTCGTCGCCGTCGTACCGGAGCAACTTCCCGCGCTCTTCGGGTTCCGGCTCCCGGTTGCGACGCTTCGCCACTTCGATGTCGTGTTCGTCGATCTCCTTGACGATCGTCAGCAGGTTCACCGGCCGCCCCCACAGTTCGAAGATCCGCTTTAGCGTCTCCCGGGCCTGCCCGAGATCGAGCATGACGCCGTTGTACTGGTGGCCCAACAGGAGTTCGTTGGCGTTGTTGTAGTTGCCGTCGTAGACCGCGATCGTCGGTTTCCCGAAGTTGGTAAACTGCAGGAGGAGCTTCTTTTTGACGTCTTCCGCGGCGTCGCTGGCGACGTGGAACTGACCGGTCGCCTGGGAGTGTTCGTAGGTGAAGTAGTTGTTCTCGGTGATGAACTCCTCGGTGAGGAACTCATCGAGGAAGGTCACGTCGTTGTGGCTCTCCCGAACGTCGAACATCCGGTCCCAGCCCGCGGCGAAATCGACGTCCGCGAGCGCTTCGTCGACGCTCCCGTAGCGGGCGTCGTCGAAGAGATAGCGCCCGATCTGTTCCAGATCGTTCTGGCTCACCCGGGAGAGAAAGCCACGATGCTGGCGTTTGACCAGCGAGTAGTGTCGTCTGGCCAGCCCCTCGTAGCTCAACACCTTCCAGGGGTATCGTTCGACGTCGATCTCGCCGTCGCGGGCACGCTCGAGGGCCGCACGATCGATCCACTCGTCAGGGACCTCCTCGAGCGAGTCGAGCGCCCCCGGCGTAATCGTGGCGACCGCATCCGGGGGTTCAAGCGCCGCAAGCACCTCGTCGAAGTCGACGACGTCGGTGAGGTTGCGCCAGGTGATCCCTTCCACGCGGAGCAGCCGCTCCAGCACCTCGCGGCGGTTCGTCCGGTTCTCGACGTACTCCCACAGTTCCATTCCGAGGCTGTAGGGGTTGAGCCCGCCGGAGGCGAGCACTTTCGCCATGTGGTCGGCGTAGTTGAGGAACTCGTCGTCGCCGGCGAAGGCCTCGTCGGTCATCATCGTCGACTCCCAGTAAGCGGCCCACCCCTCGTTCATCACCTTCGTCATCTTCTGGGCGGCGAAGTAGTACGCCTCCGCCCGCATCATATCGAGCACGTCGCGTTGCCACTCCGTCATCTCGACGGCGCGTTCCGCCTCGTCGTCGTACTGCTTGCCGTGTTCGCGGACGAACGCCAGCACGTCCTTCTGGGGCTCCTCGGGGAAGGTCACGGCTCCGTCCTCGCCCTCGAGTTTCTCGACCCACTCGTCGTCGAAGACTTCGCCCTTGATCTCGTCGGAGAGTTCGAGTTCGTCCAGTTTCGCGGCCAGATCCTCGTCGATCTCGTCGACGGGGCCGTCGACGTCGAGACGGCGTTTGAACACCTGATGCTGGTCGATGTTGTCCTCGAGCGAGAGGCAGTGATCGATCCACTTCTCGACCTCGGCGCGGTCGATCTCGGGATCGGACATGTAGTCGTCGATCGCCCGCGCGTGACGCTCTAGCATCGCGGCGGCGTTGACCTGTTCCTCGTCGGCCCGGCCGTCGGTAAACAGGCCGAACCACTCGTTGTTCGCGAAGAAGTCCGAGTGGGCCTCGACGTGGGTGATGACCGCCTTCTGATCGGCGATCGTATTCGACTCCTGCAGAAACGCGTGGGCCGGATTGTCGTTGTTGACGATCTCGAAGGCCTTCCCGCCGCCGTACTGGCCCTGTTTGCGTTGTTTGTCGTACTGCATGCCCCACCGCCAGTGGGGGTACCGCGACTGGAACCCGCCGTAGGCGATGAGTTCGTTCATCTCGTCGTAGTCGATGATCCAGTACTTCACCGGGTAGGGCTCGAGACCGAGCGTTTCGGCCAAATTGCGGGCCTCTTCGACCGGTTCCTCGAGATCGCCCGCGATCGCCTGTTTGCGGAAGCGGTCCGCGTTGGAGTTGCGTTTACTCATCTGCATCACTCTCCGTCGAGAGAATCTCGTAGATCGCGTCGGTCACGTCTTCCTTGTCGTTGACGTAGGCCACCGCGACGTCGTCGGCATCGGTACCGAAGTGACGCTCGAGTTCCTCGGCGTGGGTGGCGTTGATGGCGTTGCCGCTCGGCTGGGTTTCGACGTACGCATGAAGGTTCGCCGGAATCTCCTCCATCATCGGGACGACCCGCTCTTCGGTGTCGTTCGAGGAGTTCTCGGAGTCGCCGGCCGCGAAGACGTAGCGGTTCCAGTCGCTCCAGGGGTACTCCTCGAGCAACTCGGCGGCGAGTTCGTACGCGCTCGAGATTTTAGTGCCGCCGCCCGAGCGGATGCCGAAGAACTCGTCGCGCTCGACCTCCCAGGCGTCGGCGTCGTGGGCGATGTAGACGAACTCGGCGTTGTCGTACTTGCCCTGGAGATACCAGTCAAGCGGCGTGAACGTCCGCTCGACGAGTTCGCGTTTCTTCTCGCGCATCGAGCCGGAGACGTCGCGGATGTTGACGACGACGACGTTTTTCTCCTTTTCCTCGATGATTTCGGGATAGCGGTATCGCTCGTCCTCGCGGCGGAAGGGGACGTGTTTGATCCCCTCGCGGCGGATCTTCTGCTGGACCGACTCGCGTTCGACGTTTTCCTCGACCGCCTCGATGGAGGCCCACGTCCCGCGTTCCGCTTCCGGAATGTCGGCGTATGCCTCCTCGATCCAGGCCATCGAGACGGGGAGGTTCTCGCCGCGGGCCCACTCGAAGACCTCCCGCGGCTCGATGCCCTCGACCTTGCACAACTCGCGCAGGAAGTCCTCGTCGAAATCCATCGCGAGCTTTCGCTTGAGGCCTTCCTTGAACATCCGCTCGAAATCGAGGGTGCTGTCCGGCCCCGTTCGAGTCATGTCGGTGAACGGACCCTCTTTCTCCTCGATGACCTTCTTGCCCTTCGGGTCGAGGTCAAGACCGAGTTCCTCGTCGAGTTCCGCGGCGAACTCCTCGGGATCCATCTCGTAGTAGTCGTGTTCGCCCCCTTCCTCGCCGGGTTCGTCGCCGTCGCCGTCGTCGCCCGGCTGTGGCTGGGGTTGGCCGACCGGCTGGCCGACGTCGGGCGTGCCGCCGTCGCCCTGTCCCACTCCGCCCTGATCCCGCTGGTCGTACTCGAACTCCGGCAGCGAGATGATCTTGACCGGAATGTTGATCTCGCCCGGCTTGCTCCGGCCGAGGTCGCCGTACTGGATGAAGTCGGCGAGGTCCTCACGGCGTTGCTCGCCGACCTCACGGAATCGTTCGAGGTCGTCTCTCAGTCCCATCTGTAAGACACCTGTCCCATGACGTGTCTGCTGGTTAGCTCGGCCGACGCCTCCGAGTAATCGAAGAGGTCGACCATCGTTTCGATCGTACTCTCCTTGACAGCGGCCGTCTCGGTGCCGCTCGGTGGATCGTCCCACTGGCGCGGATCGAAGTCCTCGAAGGTCCGCTGGACGTCGTCCCAGTCGTGGCTCTCGAGGACGGTCTTGATAACCGGAATCGCGGTGAGATCGACGTCTTCGACGGCGAAGTCCTCGTCGCGGTGCTCCCAGGCGTGGCGGTTCAGCGACGTGATGACCTTCTCGCGCCGGAAGTTCCGGACCCGCTCTCTGGGGAGGTTGCCCTCGTAATCCTCTTCGGTGAACCGGCCCAGGTGTTCGATCTCGAACAGTTTCATCTTCAGCGGATCGGGTTCGACGCGCTCGCCGCGGTCGTTGTACAGCGGCTCGTCGGTCTCCCAGGCGTAGACGTGTTCGACGTACTCGGCGACGGTCTCCTCGTCGACGCGTTTGTCGTGCATGATCGCCTCGATGACGTCGGACTCCTGTCGATCGAAGATGTAGTTTTTCACCGACACGACCCGGTTCTCGAACTCCGATCGCTCGCCCGTCGAGAAGACGGGTGCCGCCGCGAGTCCCTCGGCCATCGTGTTCAGCACGTCCCGCGGCATGACGACGTCCTCGACGGGGAGGTCGTGGTGGTGGCGCTCGCGGTCCGTCTGGAGCAGTTCGGCCAGCGTATCCCGGGTGTAGGTGACCGGAATCCCGTGGCCGCCGTCGTCGCCGTCGCCGTTGAAATCGAACTCGTCTTTCTCCCGCCGGGTGTCCCCCTCCTGAAGGAACCCCTGATCGAAGATCAACGCCTTGTCGACCAGATCCAGCCCGTTCGGCAGATCGGTTTCGTCGAGCCTCGTGACGACCGCATACAGCGCGGCCGCCTCGATCGCATGCGGCGCGAACTCCTGGGTTCGCGTCCGCCCGTCCTGGCCTTTGACCGTCACCGTCACCGGCTCCCGGATCCGATCCTCGAGTTCGTCGTAGCTTTCGGCCTCCCAGACCGCCGTCTCGTTGGTCAACTCGCGGCGGATCAGTTCGGCCTCGAGCGAGAGGTTCGTCAGGTAGCCAAAGCGGTGTTTGTCGAGCCGGCGTTTGAGCGCCTTCAGCGGGTCCATACCGTTCCGGTCGGCGTGTTGATTGAGTTGGGCTTCCAGATCGGGGTTGGAGATAATCAGCATCTGGGTGTCGACGTCCATCCCGATTCCCTTGTCGAGTTTCACCGACTGTTCGTCGGGGACGTTCAACAGCTTCTGCAAGAGGTCGGCGTGTTGGGCCGCGTCCTCGACGACGGTGAGGACGCCGTTGCCCTGCGAGAGGACGCCGTCGTAGCTAAACGCTTGCGGGTTCTTTCGCCCGCGTGAATCCAGTTCCTGAAGCATCCCGTGCATCCACGACCCGACGAGTCGTTCCTTGGGTCGGCCCTCGTCCTCCGAGTGGAGGACGCCGACGCCCTGACCGACGTCTACGACGTAGTTTTTCACCCGGAGGTGGGTCTCGTCGGTGATCGCCGAGAACAGGTCCGCCTCGCCCTCGCGGCGGTAGCGCTCTTCGAGGAACTCGTACGCTTCCCGCGAGAACGGGTCGAGTTCCGCCTCGACCCGGACGGGAACGTGATCCTCGAGTTCGTCGTTGAGATCCGCCAGGAGCCGCTCGCGGACCGGGTCGGGAAACACCGAGAGCGGGTGGGACTGGACGGGACTTTCGTACCAGTTCTGTTCGTCCGTCGCCGTCGGATCGCCGCCGTAGCTCAACCCGCGGTCGCCGGCCTCGGCGGTCGTGACGTTCCACTCGACCGTATATCGGCGACCCTCGGGCGTCTTCGAGTACTCCCGGAGACCGTTGACCAGACACCGCTTGAGCTCGGATTTGCCGGTCGCCGTCGGCCCCTCGAACCAGATGATCTTCTCGTCTTTCGCCCGGCCCGCGGCGATCGACCGCAGATCGTCGACGAACCCGTTCAGGACCTCGGTGTTGCCGAGGATCGCGTGTTCGCCGTCGTTGTACGGGTCATCGAAAAAGCGGTACCGCTCTTTCTCCTCGCCTTCCTCGACCACGGTCCGGGTCCCGGCGGCTTCGATCGCCTCGAGCAGGTACTTCGATGCGTGGGAGGCGATCGTCGGGTTCTCGAAGATCCGATCGACGTACGCCGCGAGGCTCATCGGTTCCTCGTACGTCTCCTCGAGGGCGCGATCGGCCTCGGTGACGTAGTCGTTGCCGTTCATGTTAGTCTTCCATCTCGGCTTTGGCGACCTCCGCGCCGGCGAACTCGAGGACCTCCTTGGCTCCCGATTCGGAGTAGCCCTGCTCGATCAGCGCGTCGATCCACGCCGAGCGTTCGTCGTCGTCGAACTCGTTTGCGCTGACCAGTGCGGAGAAGTTGATGTTGTGTTTCTTGTCCTCCCAGAGTTTGCGCTCCAGAGCGCGGCGCAGGCGCTCGTTGTCCTGCGGGTTGAACGCCTCGCCTTCCCGGGCACGACGGGAGACCCAGTTCGACACCTCCTGACGGAAGTCCTCCTTGCGGTCCTCGGGAATGGCGAGTTTCTCCTCGACCGAGCGCAGGAACGTCTCGTCGGGTTCCTGTTCCCGTCCCGTGAGGTCGTCCTCGATGGTGTCGTCGTCGATGTAGGCCATGACGTGGTCCATGTACTTCTCGCCCTGACGCTGGATCTCGTCGATGTCGTAGGCCAGCGCGTGCCGGACGTCCTCGATAGCGCGTTCGCGGTACTCCTCGCGGACCGTCTCGAGATAGCGGTAGTACTCCTCGAAGTTCTCCTCGGGGATCGAGCCGTGGTGTTCGAGGTTCTCCTCGAAGAAGTTGAACACCGTAAGCGGCGAGAGGAAGCCGCGCTGGCGGTGTTTCGAGTCCATGATCGCCTCAGCGATCTCGTCGCCGATGAACCGCGGCGAGACGCCGACCATTCCCTCGCCGATCTCGGCTTTCCCTTCGGCCTCCTCGCGGAGCTTTTTGACGTCGATGTCGTCGCCTTCGTCGATCTCGCCGTTGTACGCCTTGGCCTTCGAGAGGAGGTCGACCGTCTCGGTGTCGGGCTCTTCGATGCGGGTCAACACGCCGAAAAGCCCCGCCATCTCCAGGGTGTGTGGCTCGACGTTGATATCCGGCACGTCGGCGTTGTTGAGCATCTTCTCGTAGATCTGGGCTTCGTCCTCGTAGCTCAACACGTACGGGAAGTCGATCCGCTTGGTGCGGTCGTTGAACGCCTCCATCTTCTCGTCGCCCTTCTTGTCCTTGTACTCGGGCATGTTCGTCCGTCCGACGATCACCTGGTCGATGTCGATACGGGGGTTGTTCTTGGGTTTGATCGTCTGCTCTTGGGTCGCGTGCAGGAAGTCATAGAGGAATTCACGCTGGAGTTTCAGGAGCTCTTCCCCGGAGAAGATCCCACGGTTGGCGTTACAGAACGCTCCCGAGTAGTCGAACGCGCGGGGGTCGGACTCGCCGTAGATAGCGATTTTCGAGTAGTTGACGTCGCCGGTGAGTTCGGTTTCGTCCTGGTTTTTCTTGTCCTTGGGCTCGAAGGTCTCCAGCCCCTGGCGCTTGTTCTCGTCGGCGACGAACCGGACGATCTCGATGTGGTTCTCGAGGACTTGCTGGAGATCGTCCTCGTAGTAGGCCAACAGCCTGTCCATGTAGAACTCGCTTTCGGGGTCCAGCGCCTGTTCGTTCTGGATGGTGTACGGCGCATCGAGGTTCTCGTTCAAATCATCGATCACGCGCTGGCGCTGCTCCAGCGGGAGCAAGACCAGCGGGTCCTGGTTCATCGGTGATCGAAC
Source organism: Halopiger djelfimassiliensis (assembly GCF_000455365.1). Classification (GTDB taxonomy): domain Archaea; phylum Halobacteriota; class Halobacteria; order Halobacteriales; family Natrialbaceae; genus Halopiger_B; species Halopiger_B djelfimassiliensis. Next base: position 306,556 of record NZ_HG315686.1, on the reverse strand, counting down.
GGTATCGTCCGCGGGGTCCTGATCCTGAATGACGTCACAGAGGTTGGTCCACCGGAACGTGTACATCCGTCCGTCTTCGCGGAGGGTGTAGTCCTCGAAGTACCTGCGAACCTGTTTGTCGAAGTGGGACTTCCCGGAGCCGACCGGCCCGAGCAGGAGTTTGATACGCCGTTCGGGTCCGAGCCGTCTGGCACCCGATTTCACCTTGTTCACGAACTCGTGGATCGACTGGTGGATCACCTTCCCGTAGAAGGTGTTTTCGCCGTCGTTCAGCGGATCCTCGCTCGCGAGGCGGTACTCGACCATGCCTTCGGTCTCGTCGTAGGTAGTGCCGTAGTAATCGAACATATCCGCGACCCGCTGGTGGGCGTTGCGGGCGATCTTCGGCTCCTCGTACACCTCCTCTAGGTACCAGTCGAAGGGTTTGGTTTCCCGCAGATCCGCGGGCATCGATTCCTTGTAATCCGTACTGAGTTCCTCGAGCGTCTCGATGTCACCGGTCATAGTATCATTGCCAGTTGTGGTCTCCCCGTCGGTCGTCCTCCGTGATCGCGTGGGGGTGGTGTGGACGTCGGTCGACCAGCGCTGTCGTCTCGTGGCCGAACCGTTCGGCGAACTGCGTCGTCACGGCGCACACGCATCGTGCTCGGCGGTCCTCGAGAGGCGGGCTCTCGCGGAACGTGCGAGCCCCCACGGGCGGCGATATTTCGTGCCATGTGTGAGCGATCACCACTCCTCGACGTGCGAGAATCGTATCGACGATCTCGCGTGACGGTGCGCCGGGGACGGGCGCAGAGTGGATCGGTTCGGCGAACGGATACCGATAGTATTTAATGAGTGAGTAATCCAGCCACTTAACCTTAGCCCCAAAAAATATTTACCAGCAATTAATTCCGGGTAAGATCTGCCAGTATCGTATATTGTCACGTGGTATCATGGCACGTTTTTGAAGTTCAATTCCATAAATCCCCGGCCTGCATTGCCGTGGGTCCGTCGCGCGCGCTCGTTACCGGGCACTGAACAGTCTTCCGAGAGAGACGATATCGGCAGTCGAGACACCCTCACCGCCATCGATCGAACGTCGATCCGCAACGACGGGGCTTTAGGAACGCCACTCGTAGCCGCCGACATGACCGGCTTCGCGGACCTTCCCGACGCCTGGGACGTCTGGTCCGAGGGCGAGGACGGCCGCCTCGTTCTCGCGTATCGGCCGGACGTCTTCAACGCCGCCGAGTTTCCCGCGCCCTGCCTCCCGACGCTGTACCTGACTCACGGGCGTCGGACCCGACGACCGGGGCACAACCCGACCGACACGACCGCGGCCGACGACTGGTTCGTCACCCTCTATCTCGAACCCGAGATCACCCTCGAGGGGGGGCACCGATTTTCGACGCGTGAGCAGGCCCTCGAGTACGCCCGCGATCTCGCCGCCCGGTTCGACGCCGGCGAGATCGATTATCGGGCGCTGTATCAGGTCCCCCGACAGACGTATTTCGAGCGACTGGACGAGTTGACGGGCCGCAAAAGCGAGACCGAAGCCGACAACTGAACGGGTGGGCCGGCCGTACGTGAGGCTTAACCGCGCGTGGCAACTACTCGTGGCCATGTCGACCGTTACGCTCGTCGGAACCCGTCTGGCCGAGCCGGGAACCGAGTTCGTCTATGAGGGGGAAGCCGACGGCTGTGCCGGCTGTCCCTATCGCAGCCAGTGTCTCAACCTCTCGCCCGGCACCAAGTACCGCGTCACGTCGGTCCGCGAGAACGCACAGACCCTCGAGTGTGCGATGCACGACGGCGGCGTTCGCGCCGTCGAGGTCGAACCCGCTCCCGTGCGCGCGAACATCACGTCGAAGGGAGCCTTCGCCGGCAGCAAGACGAGCCTTCCCGGTCCCTGTCCGTACGTCGAGTGTCCGAGCCACGAGTTCTGCGAACCCGACGGGGTCGAGTTCGACGAGGAGTACCGCATCGACGAAATCGTCGGCGAACCACCACACGAGGTCTGTCACCTCGACCGGTCGCTCGAGTTGGTCGAACTCGATACGGAACGCTGACGAACGCGGGTTCGAAACGATGTGAACAGCCGTTCCCGTCACGTGGCAAAAATCGAGACTCGAGCGGGCGACGGCGGGGACGGGCTGGAAACCCCGATACCGTCACGACCGGAATCGATCCCGGCGGGCGGTCGGCCCGCTCCGGTCGTGACTCGCGGTCCAGCGCATCGGTCCGGATCGGTCGCCGCCACGACGCAGCCGCTCGAGCGAGCGCGGCGAGATGCGACCTCGCGGGAATCCCCCATCGACCCCCGCGCCGCTCTCGAGCGAACCGATTCGCCGCAGACGTGGCTCCGCGACGAACGCGGTCCAAAAACCCATCTCGGACGCGTCGCTCTCCGTATCGAGCGAACTGAATGTCGTGCGAGACGTTTATGTCTCGGGAGCGGATACGCTATCATGGCTTCAGACCTTTCCGGGTTGGAAGCCGCGTCTCGGGTGGGCCATCACCCGGGGCATTTCAGCGCATGCCCCCTGCGACAGTTCTGGAGACGATGACTTCCGGCGAGAACTATCACCCAGAGAGGCTTTCTAGTGGTGTGCGCGAGAAAAATAACCCCGTCGTCGGACGCAGCGAGAGCGAGAGGTGCCTCGAGAGCCGCGTTTCGAGGTCGGATCGACGGGCCGGGCTAGGCGTCGTCCTCGAGCCACGATCCGGCCCAGCACTCGATTTCGTCGAACACCGGCTCGAGCGATTCCCCTTTCTCCGAGAGGCTGTAGTAGGTAGCGATCGGGGAGTCCTCCTCGATCCGGCGCTCGACGAACCCCATCTCGCCGAGATCGTCCAGTACACGCGAGAGGGTTCGGGCGTTTGCCCCGGTCGAGCGCTTGAGTTCGTTGAACCGCTGTTCGCCGGAGAGGAGTTCGTGAAGCACTGCCAGTCGCCACTGTGAGCCGATCTGCTCGATGGACTTGATGACGGGACAGGCGTCGGAGTCCTCCTGTTGTGTCGGTGTCGTCGCCATTGGTCTCTATCCTCCCTACGAACTACACCGTTATAGCAGTTCGGAAGCGAACTAGCTAACACGACGTTAGCCGCTGACACGAATATACCGACTTGGGACCCGTCAGAGTCGACGACGGTCGCCGGCCGCTAGACTTTACTGGGGTGGCGTGCAGGCTCGAGCTAACGAATGGCGATACTCGAAGTGGCGAACCTCCGGAAGGAGTACGGAGGGTTTACCGCCGTCGAGGGCAGTACGTTCTCGATCGATCGCGGCGAAGTGTTCGGCGTCGTCGGCCCGAACGGCGCGGGAAAGACGACGACGCTGAAGATGCTCGCCGGACTCGTCGAGCCGACCGACGGGACCGCGGTCGTCGCCGGCCACACTCCCGGCGAGCCGGCGATGCAACGACGACTCGGGTTTCTCCCCGAGGAATCTCCGCTGTACGAGGACATGACCGCCACTGACTACCTCGAGTTCTTCGCCGACCTCTACGACGTTCCCGACGACGTTGCACGCGAGCGGATCACTCGCTCGCTCGACCGGTTGGACCTCGAACACCGCGACCGGCGGATCGGCAACATGTCGAAGGGAATGAAACGCAAGGTCGCGATCGCGCGAGCACTGGTGAACGATCCCGATGTGCTCATCTTCGACGAGCCGGCGTCGGGACTCGACCCGTTGACGACGAACTACATCATCGAGTTCACCCAGGAACTGAGCGACGAGGGGAAGACGATCGTCTTCAGCGCACACAACCTCTTTCACGTCGAGAGCATCTGTGACCGGGTCGCCGTGATGAACGACGGGCGCATCATCGCCCGCGGGACCCTCGAGGAGATCCGCGATGCACACGGCGGCACCGAGTATCACGTCGAGGCGACGGTCGACGCCAGCGACGCAGTCGTCGATGCGGGACGACCCGTCGAGGTCACCCACGAGGGCGACCGCGTCCGACACGCCGTCGAAGACCTGGCCGACGTCGAGACGATACGGGAAGCCGTCGAGGCGGCCGACGGCCGCGTGACCGACATCCAGACGAAGACGCCGAGTCTCGAGGATATCTTCCTCGAGATCGCGAGCGAGCCGGAGGCCGAAACGTGAGCGATGAGCCTTCCGCTCGACGGGTTCGTGATGACGACCGCGACGACGCCGGCGATGCCTCGCTCGGCGCGCGACTCCGTAAGGGGTGTCTGCGAACGACACGGATCGCGCGCTGGGAGATCTCCAGAAGCGCCGGCACCGTCGACAGGACGACGGCCATCGTCCTCGCGGTCATGCTCCTTGCGGTCGGCACCGTCGGATACACGGTCATCGACGACGGTCCCGGCCTCGACGACGGGATCTACGTCATCGGCGTCGACGAGGACAGCCCGTACCACGACGTCGCCGAAGCGAGCGACCGGTTCAGGCCGCTTTCGCTCGAGGATGTCGAGTTCGACGAACGCGGAGCCGACGCGAACGTCGACGTGGTGATCACCGCGGACGGCGAGATCGGATACGTCGGCGAGAACGGCAAGCCGGCCTACGACGCGTTCCGCGACGCGGTCGAATCGTACAACGAGCAGCTGATGGCACACGAAGCGGACGAGGCGGCCGCGTATCCGGTTCTCGTCACCCTCGAGTATCAGGAACGAACCCCGGCCAACGACCCCGAGGGAGCGGGAACGACCGACGACGACGGTGCTGCCGACGGGAGTACCGGTGGGAAAGACGGCGACGGCGAATCGGCGACCGACGCCGCCGATGGAAACGGCGAGCCGGCCGGTGGTGGGGCGGATGGCGGCGGCGAGGACGGCGAGTTGCAGGTCCCCAACGTCGGCGGTGGGTCGCTCGACGACGGGTCTGGTCCCGGATCGCCGAGTTCGCTCTCGCCGCCGTTTCCGTTCCGGTCGCTCGTGCTCGCGTTCCTGTTCGTCGTTCCGATGAACGTCGTTATCCAGGCCTACGGGAGTACGATCATGAACGAACGGATCAAGCGCCGCGGCGAGTTGCTGCTTGTCTCGCCCGCTTCGCGTCACGAGATCGTTGCCGGAAAGACGCTCCCGTACCTGTTCGGTCTCGTCGGCGTCGTCGTCGGGACCGCGGTCGCAATCGACGGCGGGCCGCTCTCGGTCGCGGCGGCGGTTCCGATCGCGCTGCTGTTTCTCGCGGCGACGTTCGCCGGTGCGATGCTCGCCCGGTCGTTCAAGGAACTCACCTTCGTCACGGTCACGATCAGCGTCTTCCTGACGACCTACACGTTCATCCCGGCGATCTTCACGGAGGTGAATCCGGTCGCCCTGATCTCGCCGCTTACGCTCGTGGTGATGGATCTGCAAGGCGAGTCGGTCCGGTTCGGGGAGTACCTCTTCTCGACCGGACCGTTCTATCTCAGCGCGGCCGTCCTCTTCCTGTTCGGCGTCGGACTCTACCGCGAGGAGGACATGTTCGCCCAGAAGCCGCTCCCGACGAAGGTGATCGACGCCGTCGCGAGTCGACTGCACGGGACCCGGAGCGTTCCCTTGCTGTCGATGCTTTTCATCCCGTTCGTCTTCGCCGGACAGTTGCTCGCGGTCGCGCTCCTGTTTGCCGTCCCCGAGGCGATCGCGTTGCCGATTATCGTCGTCATCGCGGCGGCCATCGAGGAGTTCGCCAAGAGCATCCACGTCTACGCCGGTATCGCCCGCTCGCGGTTTGATTCGTCGCTGCGGGCCGCCGCCGTCCTCGGCATCCTCTCGGGCATCGGCTTTTTCGTCGGGGAGAAGCTCACCCACGTCGTTCAGTTCGTGGGGCTTCCCGACCTGACCCTCGGTGCCGCGGCGTTCGGCCCGCGGCTCTCGGGCGATCCGCTCGTCGTGCTCGCGGTTGTTCTCGCGCCGCTTTGCTTGCACGTCGGCACGGCGAGCATCTCGGCAGTCGGTGCGAGCCGCGGACGAACGACGTACGCGCTCGCGTTCGTCGTGGCGACGCTGGTTCACGCCGGCTACAACCTCGGGGTGATCGCCCTTGTCGCGTGATGGCGGTCCGCGCACGCGAGCCGACGGGGGATCGTCCGATTCGACGCTGGGCGCACGCTGGGCGATCGCCCGGCGAGAGCTCCGGTCGCTGCGCTCCGAGAAGACGATCATCCTCGTGATCTCGATCCAACTGTTTATCGCCGCTTTCTCGTCGTTTCTCGTCGTTGGACTTGTCTCACTGTACGATCCCGGCGCGGTCGACGGCTACGAGACCGAGGTTGCGGTCACCGGCGACGACGCGGATCGGCTCCGGGCGGTCGCGAACCAGCGGGACGGCCTCAGCGCCCGCCACTACGACGACCGCGGCTCGGCCTATAGCGCGTTCGAGGACAACCGGGTCGCCGCCGTCCTCGATGCGACCAGAGACGACGAGGACAGACTCATCGTCAGGGTCACTGCACCGGATGCGGGACTCGAGACGACCCTGCTCGTCGTCCAGCTACGGGACACGCTGGAGCACGTCGAGTACGTCGAACGAAAGGGGAACGCCGATCGGCTCGAGGAGACGCCGCTTTTCGTGCCGCCGGAGGTCGAGGCCAGCCCCTACGTTGGTTTCACATACACCGTTCTGGTGCCGCTGTTGCTGTTTCTTCCGGTGTTCATCAGCGGCTCGATCGTCGTCGATTCGCTGATCGAGGAGCGCCAGCGGGGCACCCTCGAGTTGCTCCGGGTCGCCCCGCTGTCTCTCGGGGAGATCGTCGAGTCCAAACTCCTCGCGACGGCGGCGTTAGCACCGTTACAGGCGATCGCCTGGCTCGGCTTGCTCGTGGCCAACGGAACCGCGATCGCGTCGCCGACGGCACTGATCGTCCTGGTGGCCGCCCTCTCGCTGCTCGTCGTCGGGATCGGAGTGGCCGTCTCGCTGTACGCCCCGGACCGACGGCAGGCGCAGTTGCTCTACTCGATCGGGATCGTCGGCGCGCTGGTCGTCGCGAGCGTGCTCCCCGAGCACCCGGCAAACACCGTCGCGAAGTTCGCGGTCGGCAACCCGACCGTGATCTCCTGGCTGTCGCTTGTCGCGTACTGTCTCGTCGGCGTCGGCGCGTTCGCAGCGGTCAAAGCGGCCGTTTCGCGACTCGATCCCGACGCGCTGTGAGCCGCCGTCCGGCCGCTAGATTCAGGGCGATTATGTGTCTCGAGAGAGACAACCGTGCATAGTGACACGCGACACCACACGACGCGGCGCGCTGGCCGGCGTCCTGGCCGCGGGCGTCGGGGGACTCACGCTGTCGTCCGCCGGGGATCTCCTCGAGCGGTTCGCGCCGCTTTCGGGTTCGGCCTGGGACGCGGCCGATCGGTCGCTCTCGGGGACGGTTCCGAGCCCGTACGGCGAGGCGAGCGTTCGCTACGACGAGTACGGCGTGCCGACCGTCGGAGCCGACGACGAGGCGGCCGCGTACTTCGCCGTCGGCTACGTCCAGGCGTTCGACCGGCTCTTCCAGCTCGACCTCCAGCGGCGGGTGATGCGCGGCCGGGTCTCCGAACTCGCCGGCGAAGCGACCGTCGAGGACGACGAGTTTCACGTCGCCATGGACTTCGCGGGGGCCGCCGAGGCGACCTGGGACCTCGTTTCCGACACTCCCGCGGGACCGCTGGTCGAGGCCTACGCGGACGGCGTCACCGCGGCGATCGAGCGCGAGCAGCTTCCCCTCGAGTTCGAACTGCTGGGGTACGAACCCGAGCCGTGGACGCCGGTCGACTCGATGCTGATGGAAAAACAGATCGCGTGGGACCTGACCGGCGACTTCGGCGAGCTTCGCCGGGCGCTGATCGCGGACCGGCTCGGCGAGGATACCCTCGAGGCGCTGTATCCGGAGCGGATGGACCACGACGTGCCGATCCTCCGGGATTCGGTTCGCGGAGACGACACCGGCAAAGCGGTCGCAGGTACGGACGAGGGCGAGGATCGCGACGAAGTCGCCGCGGCCGCCCCGGTCGATCCGGAGCTGACGAACTGGCTGTCGCGGTTCGAGTCGCCGACCGGAACCGGTTCGAACAGCTGGGTGGTTTCGGGCGAGCACACCGACAGCGGGACGCCGATCGTCGCCTACGATCCACACCTCACGCTGCTGACGCCGCCGCTGTGGTACGAACAGGGCGTCGAGACGCCAGAGACGTCCGTTCGCGGGGCGACCTTTCCCGGCGTCCCGTTTATCATCACCGGCGCGAACGAGACCGGGACGTGGTCGTTCACGAACGTCGGCGCGGACGTCCTCGACTGTTATCGGTACGAGATCGACGACGCGGGCGAGCGATACCGGTACCGCGGCGAGTGGCGCGAGTTCGAGACCGAGGACCGCGAGATCGCCGTTGCGGACGGCGAGAACCGAACGGTCACCGTCAGGAAAACCGTCCACGGGCCGGTACTCGAACGCGAAGGGCGGACGGTCGGCGTCGCCTGGACCGGCCACACCGCCACCCGGACGACCGAAGCGATCTACGGGTTCGAACGAAGCGACGGGCTCGAGGCGTTCCTCGAGGCGACCCGGAAGTTCGACCTGCCGACGCAGAACCTCGTCTACGCGGACGACGACGGGCGGACGCTGTACTACGTGACGGGGAAGCTGCCGATCCGGACGATCGACGGCCAGCCGGTCTCGGGCAACCGAATTTTCGACGGCTCCGCGGGCGAGGGCGAGTGGGAGGGGTTTACGCCGTTCGATCGGTCCTCGTGGGACGGGTTCGTCCCCTTCGAGGAGAAACCGCACGCGATCGATCCCGACGTCCTCGCGACGGCGAACCAGCGCGTCGTCGACGATCCCGACCACTACGTCGGCGTCGGCTACTCGATGCCCTACCGCGGGGCGCGCATCTACGATCGGCTGGACGCTCGAGTCGAGTCGGACGCGCCCGCGGGGGCCGACTTCCATCGTGACCTCCAGACCGACACCTACGACGGTCGTGCCGAACAGTTGGTTCCCGACCTCCTCGATGCGATCGAAGCGTCCGCCGACGGCTCGGTGGCACTCGCGGACACAGCGGCGACGCTCGAGTCGTGGGAGTACCGGATGGACCGGGAGTCACGCGGAGCGTTGCTGTTTGCCCGCTGGATGGACTCGTTCCGCCGACGGATCGTCGAGCCCGAATTCGGGGACGCGGGACTGGACGAGTCGTACTATCCGAACGACTGGAACGTCGCGACGCTCCCGGCGGACAGCGACCTGTTCGGCGAGCGGTCGCGCGCGGAGACGATGGTCGCGGCGCTCGAGGACGCCCTCGACGAGATCGACGAGCAGGGCTGGGAAACCTACGGCGACTGGAACACGACGGGCGCGATCGAACACCCCTTCGGCGACCGGGCACCGTTTCTCGACTACGCGACGCAACCGGCGGACGGCTCGCGGGCGACGGTGAAAAACTACCGCGTCGACGACGCCATCGGCTCGAGTTGGCGCATGGTCGTCGAACCGGGCGGGGACGCGACGGCGATCCTTCCCGGCGGCAACTCGGGCGATTACTTCTCCGAGCACTACGACGACCAGTTCGAGCAGTGGCTCGAGGGCGAGCAAAAGCCGATGGTTCGACCGATCGCCGACGGCGACCCGGACGTCACGTTCGAGGAGGGGTCGTCGTGACCTCGAGCCCGCCCGATCGGACCGGCTCGGCCGACGTGATCGGGACAGCGCCGGCGTCCGTCCTCGAGCGCGTCAGAACGGAGCCCCGAACGCACGCCGCCGCGCTCGCGGTCGCCGTCTGCCTCGGACTGGTGCTCGCGTGGCTTCACTGGGTCGGACTCGTCGTCGCCGGCGCACTCGTCGGCCTCGTCTCGCCGGGCCTGCGGCGCGGAATCCTGACCGCACTGGGGTTTGGAGTGCTCGTCTTGATCGTCTTCGCGCTCTCGCTCGGCCGCTCTGCGTGGTTCGTCCTCGAGATGCGGCCGGTCGTCTTCGTTCCCGTCGCCAGCGCGATCGGCCTCCCGGTGTTCGGGTCGCTCGTCCGTGGCGCGGTCTGAGTCGCCGGTGAACCGGTCGCCGCCTCGAGACGGGACCGACGGCTCCCGCCGTGGGTCGGCAACGCGAAAAAACGGCGATGACGGATAAAAACGGCCGTGACGTCGGTGGACGCGTTCAGTCGCGGCTGAACACGCTCTTGATGCGCGAGACGATGCCACTCTCGTCGTTGCGCTTTGCGTCTCGGTCGTTGCGTTCGTCCGTCATACGTCAGTAGTGAATACCGACTCCGATTACTAAAAAATATCGGGCGGGGCCGTTTCGATTGCCGCTCCACGTACAGTTTTTCCGCCGGCCCTCGTAGCCGTCGCCATGGAGTATACGACCCTCGGCGGGACGGGACTCGAGGTCAGCCGGCTCTGTCTCGGCTGTATGAGCTTCGGCTCGAGCGACTGGCGCGAGTGGGTCTTGGAGGAGGAGGAAAGCACGGAGATCATCGAGCGGGCGATCGACCTCGGAATCAACTTCTTCGATACGGCGAACATGTACTCGAAGGGCGAATCCGAGCGCATCCTCGGCGAGGCCCTGGAAGGACACCGCGAGGAGTCGGTCGTCGCGACGAAGGGATACTTCCGGATGCGCGAGGACGACCCCAACTCGGGCGGACTCTCCCGGAAAGCGATCGAACAGGAACTCGCGGCCAGCCGCGAGCGGCTGGGCATGGACACCGTCGATCTCTACCAGATCCACCGCTGGGACGACGACACGCCGATCGAGACGACCCTACGCGCGTTAGACGACGCCGTTCGCCGGGGACACGTCCGGTACATCGGGGCCTCGTCGATGTGGACCTACCAGTTCGCCGAGTCGCTGTACACGAGCGACCGACTGGGGCTCGAGCGGTTCGCCACGATGCAAAACCACTACAACCTCGTCTACCGGGAGGAGGAACGCGAGATGCTCCCCTTCTGCGAAAAGGAAGACATCGGCGTGTTGCCGTGGTCGCCGCTGGCCCGCGGCTATCTAACGCGCCCACACGAGGAAATCGACGCGACGGCCCGCGGCGAGACCGAGGAGTACCTGTACGAACATCCCTATCGGGAAGGCGGCGGGCGGGAGATCAACGAGCGCGTCGCGGAACTGGCCGCAGAGAAGGGCGTGACGATGGCCCAGATCGCCCTCTCGTGGCTGCTCCACAAGGACTGGGTCGACGCGCCGATCATCGGGACGACCAGCGTCGACCACCTCGAGCAGGCCGTCGAGGCGCTCGATATCTCCCTGTCGGCGTCAGATATCGCGTATCTCGAGGAACCGTACGAACCGGTTACAGTGTCGGGGCACTCCTGAGCGCCGAAACACCGGCGGGGACGACGGATCGGTCATCGACGAACCGGCCGTCCGAACCGTCCCCCGATCTCGGACGCTAACGCTCGGTCTTCGTCGGGGCTGAAAGGCTTTACTTCGGGGACCGTGTACCGGCATCGATGGCATCCACCGACGTGGAACTCGCGGTCTACCGCTGCGAGTCGTGTGGCGACTACCGGCTGGGAACCGCAGTGATGACGTGCTGTGGCGACGCGATGGCGGAAGTCGATGACGACGACGTTCCGGTCGGGTCCCCGGATGAAGCGAAACTCATGCAAACCGTCTTCGATATCTCCGAGACCGAACTCGAGGTCTGTCGGTGTCTGATGGCCGAACCGGAGATCACGATCAAGGAACTCACGGAGATGGTCGACCGCGATCGGAGCGTCGTCACCAGACACCTCACTCACCTCGTCGATCTCGGACTCGTCGAGAAACGGTCGCGGGTCCTCTCCGACGGCGGGCGCGTCAACGTCTACTCGCACCGGTCGGTGGACGCGGTCCGTCGACAGTTCAAGCTCGGACTCTACACGTGGATGATCGACGCCGTCGACGTGATCGACGATCTCAGCGAAGAGAAGATCGCGCTGCTGGTCGACGGCGAGGACACCGAGACGAACCCCGGTCAGGTCATCGTCGATCGGGACGGCAGCTCCTGATGTCGCGCCGGCCCGGCGGTCGGTCTCGGAATCGGTTACGGCGTTCTGCTGGCGGTCGTCGTGATCCTGCTCCGGTTCTCGCCAGTCGGCTCTGCCGGCACGGTTCCCCAGCGTCCGGGATTCCACGGCTCGAAGCCCCGTGGGAGTGTCAATTCTCGGAGAGCGTGATCGGCTCGCCGAGCCGGATTCCCATCGGTGCCGGTCCGGGCGTCTCGTTGCCTTGCAGATAGCCGAGATAGAGGGCGGTGTTGAGGATCCCGATGTGACTGAACGCCTGCGGGTAGTTTCCGAGGTGTGCACCGGTCTCCGGGTCTATTTCTTCCGCGACAAGTCCCAGCGGATTCAGGCGCTGCAGGAGCGATTCGAATCGGGACCGCGCATCTTCGACGCGCCCGGAGAGTGCGAGCGCATCGACGAGCCAGCACGAACAGAGGACGAACGCACCCTCTTCGCCCGGAAGGCCGTCGTCACCGTCGTATCGGGACACGAAAACGTCGTCCTCGACTAACGTTTCCTCGATCGCCCCGATCGTCCCCTGAACGCGCTCATCGTCGAAGGGAAGAAAGCCGACGATCGGGAGCAATAGCCCCGTCGCGTCCAACGTGTCGGTTCCGTAGGACTGTACAAATGCGCCGACAGCATCGTTGTAGCCGTTCTCGAGGACGTCCGATCGGATCATCTCGCGGGTTTCCCGCCACGCCTCGAGCGGCGCGTCGTGGGCTCCGTCGGTCGCGATCGCGATGCCGCGATCGAGGGCGACCCAACACATCACTTTCGAATAGACGAAGTGTTCGTTCTCGCCGCGGACCTCCCAGATGCCCGCGTCCGGTTCGTCCCAGATCTCACGAACGTAGTCGACGATATCACGGACTCGCTTCCACTCCTCGTCATCCAGTTCCCGCCCGCGGTGGTGTATCTCGTCGACGGCCAACAGGAGTTCCCCGTAAATATCGTGCTGTCGCTGCTCCGCCGCTTCGTTTCCGATTCGGACCGGTCGTGAGCCACGATACCCCTCGAAATGATCGAGTTCTCGTTCCTCGAGGTCGGGCTCGCCGTGAAGGCTATATAGCGGCTTGATCGCTTCCGGCTCAGCGGCCTGGCAGAGATCCATGAACCAATCGAAGTAATCGCTCGCCTCCTCGGTGGTCCCGAGGTTCATCAGCGCCTGCACAGTGAACCCGGCGTCTCGAAGCCAGTTGAACCGATAATCCCAGTTCCGGACGCCGCCGATGGTCTCGGGCAACGAGGTGGTCGGTGCGGCCGCGATCGCTCCAGATTCGGCGTGGGTGAGGAGCTTGAGAACGAGTTCTGAGCGGACGACGTGCTCGTGCCAGGGACCCTCGAAGGCACAGTCGTCTTCCGGACCACAGCTGTGTGCCCAGTCGGACCAGTACGCAAGCGTCTCTTCTAACGCGGCATCCGGTTCCGTGTTCGCGTCCTCCGCACCCGTACACCGGAGCAGGAACCACTCGGTTTCTCCCGCCTCGAGCGGTAGTTCGCCGGTGAGGCGCTCGTCGTCGATTTCGAGGATGATCGGACTCTCGAGCAGCGTCCGTTCGTCCTTTCCTTCGGCGAGAATCCCCCGCTCCGTGTATTCGATCGCCGTCTCCGCACGCCCGTAATCGAACCGCGGGTCGAGTTCGACTTCGAGGTCGACGGAGCCGTCCGTACAGGACAGCTTGCGGTAGAGGACTTTCTTCGGGTGGGTAGTTCGACCGGCCGGCGGAAGGAAGTCAATCATCGTTACCGTTCCACCGTCGGTGTCGAAGGTCGTCTCGAGGACGTTCGTGTCGTCGACGTACCGCCGCTCGGTTTCGAACGGGTCGGTCGGGGTGATCCGGAACTGTCCGCCGCGTTTGGCGTCGAGGATCGCCGCGAGGATGCTCGGGGACTCGAGATGGGGGAACGGGAACCAGTCGACCGAGCCGTCCGGCGCGACGAGCGCGCACGTCTCGAGGTTGCCGACGATGCCGTAGGCTTCGATCGGCGGATACGTGTCGGATTCAGTCACCGATATCACCCGCCCCGCGAACGGAGGCGGCCAACGGGGAGCATCCCCAAGGAGAGGAGAGACACATACTGCACTATTCGGGGACTAGCAGGAAAAAAGCGGAGCACGCAACGACCAAATACTAGCGGTACTCATTCTTGAAAACTATCGTAGCCCGAACGTTCACAGGCCTCACTATCGCAAATTATCGGAGGATGGACGACGTTCCAAAACTCGTCTACGACGACGACTGTCACTTCTGTACGTGGTCCGCGACGTTCGCCGTTCGCCGGGGGAACATCCAGCCGATCAGGCTTTCAGAAGTCCAAGAGGGTCACTCACGACTCGGTGACTTCGAACGGGCGCACCTTCCGGACGACTTCGAGGAGTGCGCGCAGTTGATCACCGAGAATGCGGTGTACTCGTGCGGTGCCGCGACCGAAGAATCGCTCGTCATCGCCGGCGTGCTTCCCAGACGCCTGATCGAATTCCTGCGACGGTTCAAGACGTACGGATGGCTACGCGAGAAAACGTATCACACGCTTTCAAACAACCGTGATATCGTCTCGAACGTACTCAGCAGGGATCCGCCGGTCAGCGATCACGTCTCCGAGGACGACGTCGTCCCCGAACAGGCGTCCAGATAACGCAGAGTTGCTATCGATGAGCGAATCTACCGAACCGGAAACCGTGATCATCACGGGGGCATCGGCGGGTATCGGACGGGCGACTGCACGAGCGTTCGGCGAACGAGGGGCGAAGGTCGGACTGCTTGCACGAGGCGAAGACGGACTTGAAGAAGCCAAGCGAGAGATCGAGAGGTCCGGCGGCGAGGCCGTGACGGTTCCGACCGATGTCGCGGAGATGTCGCAGGTCGAGAACGCCGCTGAGATCGTCACAGCGGAGTTCGGCCCGATCGACGTCTGGGTCAACTGTGCGATGACGACGGTATTCTCGGAGGTGAAAGAGATGGACGCCGACGAGTACCGTCGCGTGACCGAGGTGACGTACCTCGGCTATGTCCACGGAACGATGGCTGCGCTCGAGCGAATGCGTCCGCGGGACGAGGGGACGATCGTTCAGGTCGGATCGGCACTCGCCTACCGGGGAATCCCGCTGCAATCCGCCTACTGCGCGTCGAAGCACGCTATCAAGGGATTCACGGAGTCGCTGCGCACGGAACTGATCCACGACGACAGCAATATCGACGTAACCATGGTGCATCTTCCGGGAATGAATACGACACAGTTTACGTGGGTCGAAAATCGGCTGCCGAAGAAACCCCAACCCGTTCCGCCGATCTACCAGCCGGAAGTGGCCGCCGATGCCATCATCTGGGCCACACACCACAACCGGCGTGAACTCTACGTGGGCAAACCGACGCTCAAAACGATTCTCGGCGAAAAGCTCGTCCCGTGGTATCTCGACCGCGCCCTAGCGAAGGAAGGCTATGCCGGCCAACTGACGGACGAACCCGCTGATCCGGACAGTGAGTCCAACCTCTGGGAACCAGTGAGCGGCGATCACGGGGCCCACGGGCCGTTCGACGAGCGGGCGACACAGCGGAGCTATCAGCTGTGGGTGACGACACACCGGAAGGAAGTGGCTCTTCTCGGCGTCGGCTGCTTGCTCGCGGGTGCGAATCTTCTGTGGAATGCTATTCAGTCGAGAAGGGCGAACCCGAAGCGGTGACCGCGATCTACCGCCGGATGATGCGTCTCAGCTAGGTACCTCGCCTGAAACCACTTTCGTACCCCGTGACCGTTGATACCTGTTTGAGAGTTCGTCCCGGATGCTCGGATTCGCGTGACTTCCCTCCCGTCCAGCGAGAACTGTCCGCTCTCGATCTGGATCGCGTCGAGTACTCTTTGACCGATCTCGGAGAATCAGGTCTCGACTTCGATCGAGCCGCGCATCGAGTCTGGATGAACCTGGCAGTAATACTCGGTCATCTCTTCGGTGGCGGTGAACGTGACCGTCTGCGTGGCCCCCTCCTCGCCGACGAGGTCGGACGCCTGAAGGTCCGCTCCGCTTTCGTCCGCGATCGCGAAATTATGCTGGAGGCCGTCGGCGTTCTCCCAGAACAGAGTGTACTCGGTATCCGCCTCGAGTTCCAGCGTCGGATTCTCCTCGTCCGCGATCGCGTCGGGAGCCGCGCCCTGCCAGCCCGGTGCTTCGCCCAACAGACGGAAGTCAGCATCCACGTTCGCCGATCCGTCGCCGTCCTCGGCTTCGGCTTCCGCCTCTTCTTGCCCGGGGAACTCCCACTCGTCGAACGGTCCGTCGACGATCTCGTCTTGTTCCCACATCGCGTGGATGAACGGCTGGGTCTCGCCGTTCGGCAGCTCCATCGCGGTCGGAACCGGATCGTAGACGGGACCCTCGTCGGTCGGCCGGATCGGCAACACCACGCCGTGGGTGTGGTGGATCTGCCCTGCGATCGTCTCGTCGGGCGCGAGCGGGAGTTCCTCGTCGATCGCGAGCCGATAGCGCTCGTCGCGGACGGTCTGCGTCGTCATGAAGTGGATGACCCGGAAGCCGTCCTCGGTGGCCTGCTCGCCGTTGACGATCACGTCACCGACGCCCCAGCAGGCGGCGTAATCGTATAGCTGGGCCATCAACGGCGAGCCGGTCCCGGTCTGTCCGTGGTGCCAGGCACCGACGCGGACGCCACCGCCGGTCTCGTAGCCGGGGATCGGCGGCTTGACGACGTGATCGAAGTCGAGTTCGTACTCGTTGCCCGCCGGATCGGTGAACTGCGTCTCGAGGTCGACCTCGTCGGCCGTGTCTCCCGGTTCGCCGGGCGTGTCGTACGGCTGGCGGTCCCGATAGGTGATCTCGAACGAGCCACTCGTGACCTCGGCCTCGTCGCTGTAGAGGTTCGGTTCGACGAATTTCTGTTCGGCGACTCCGGCGTCCTCATCGTCCTCGATCGGTTCGCGTGCTTCCTCCGGCGCGGCCACGAGCAGCGGGAGATCCTCGAGCAACTGGGGAATCGCGTCGCTGAGCGGCCCGGGAAGCTCTTTCGCCTGTTCGATGCGGGACTCGAGCAGGTCGTTTCCGAACCGCGGGTTCTCCGCCGTACCGAACACTTGCGGGCTTAACCGCCGTTCCCCGGGGAGCACCCAGTAGAAGGCGTTTTCGGGCTCCTGTCGCACCGTGACGTCGCGTCCCGAGTCGGGTGTGTCACCGTTGGCTTCCTGATCGTCCTGAAGGAATCCGTTCGGTTTCGCGCCGACGCGACCCACGAGCGCTCCGACTGTCGTCGCGCCGCCGGCCGCCAGCAGTGACCGCCGTCCGAATCGGGAAGTCGATCCACTGTTATGCGTCATTTGTTACCACACGTACTGATGGGCCGATTCGGGAGAATAACCGGGCGATCGTTGTGGCACGACAAACCCTCATTCCCGTAACGTTTTAGTAGCGGCTTCCGCTCGACTCGCGCACAGCCTCGACTCTCTTTCGCATTACCGCTTCCTAATCCGGCTTTATCGCGTCAGAAATCGCCGCTAGCAGTCAGTATACTGGTTTCGGCCCGGGGACAGACGCGTTCCACTTCCGTTCGAGACCGTCGTGCAACCCCCGAGCGGGTCGACAGGACCGCTGTCGATCGAATGCGGCCTCGAGCGGGGGCCATCGATGCCGAGAGCAAGGCCGCGACCGGCTCGGTGAGCCGGTATACTGGACCCCTCGAGTCGAATACTGCCTGACCGACGAGGGCGACGAACTCCGAACGCGTCCCGAGTCTCGCCTGAATAGGCCACGACGCGGACTGACTGAACGGGATCGGGGTCACCGGTCGATCGGGCGACCTGGGACCCAATGCGATCGACGCGACGGAAGCACACGACGGCAGTGTCTCAGTTCGGCGGTTCGACTCCCAGTTCCGGACACGGAACTCTCGTCGGGGTCTCAGAACGTGATGATCTCGTAGTCGTCGTTGACCAGCGACCGGATGCTGGGGTGGCCCTCGTTCTCGTCGATGCGGACGAGTCCCTGATCCTCGACGGTGTCGTCGACGCCGAACGAGCCGGCACAGTAGTCACAGACGGCCGCTTCGTCCTGCACCGACGTGTAGAGGTCGTGGTAGTCGTGGGCCTCGTCCTCGAGTTCCTCGACCCACTGCGTGCCGGCGCCGTCGAAGATCAGTTCGAGGTCGTCCTCGTCGTTCTCGACGAACTCCTTGGCGGCTTCGAGTCCGTTGACCATTCGAGCGGTATCCGACTGTGATTCGGTGCCCGCGAGAATAACGATGGCTGTGTTTACCATTGCACATGGATTCACTGGACGCTCGTATAAAACCGAACGGCCAACGTGTGCGTGCCGTGCACCACCGACGCCGTCATCGAGAAAGGTGGTGCGAGGTTGGCGGCGATCGTTTCCCCGCGACTGTCAGTGGTCGTGCCCGCCGCGGGTAAAACTCCCGGCGAAGGCTCGCTGGACGACTTCCGAGAGGGCCGGATGGATGTGAACCGACTCGCGGATATCCCGCACCGTGCCGGAACCGGCCGTCATCGCGACGACGACCTCTTCGATCAGGTTCGACGCCTCCGGGCCGACGATGTGACAGCCCAGGATATCCCCCTCGAGGGAGATCAGGGGCTTGACGAATCCGTCGGCTTTCATCGCCGAACCGCGGGCGGTCTCCTCGTATCGGTACGTTCGCTTGGCGTAATCGCGATCCGCCGCTTGCAGTTCCGATTCGGTCGCGCCGACGCCGGCCACCTCGGGCGAGGAGAAGACGGCGACGGGCATCGCGCTGTAGTCGACCGGTTGCAGTTCGTCGCCGAAGAGATTGCGCACGACGGCCTGAGCCTCGTGGTTGGCATTGTGCTTGAGCAGGTACTCGCCGACGATATCCCCCAGCGCCCAGACATCGTCGGCGCTGGTTCGCAGGTATTCGTCGGTCTCGATGAACCCCAGTTCGTCGGTCTCGATCCCCGCTGCACTCACGTTCAGCGTGTCGGTGTTCGGAACCCGTCCCGTCGCGACGAGTAGTTCGTCCCCGGTAACGGAGATCGGATCGGATTCGGCCGCCTGATACGGTCGCGCGTCGACGGTCACCTCGCCGTCCGACTCGGAGACCGCCGTCGCCTCGTAGCCCGTGGACACGTCGTATCGGTCGGCTACTCGCTCGGTAAACTCCACAGCGGCCTCCTCGTCGGCGTCGGGCAACAGGTGTGGCCGCCGTCCAATAATCGAGACGTCGCTGCCGAACGCCCCGAAGAAGTGTCCCAGTTCCGCCGCGATGTAGCCGCCGCCGACGATAACGAGGTGACCCGGCCGCTCCTCGAGCCGGAGCGCCTCCCTGCTCGTCAGGTAGTCGACATCCCCGATGCCGTCGATCGGCGGCACGCCGGGTCGGGTCCCGGCGGCGACGAGGACCGTCTCCCCGGTGAGACGCTCACCGTCGTGATCGCCACCCGAGAGTTCGACGGTCCGGTCGTCGACGAACGTCCCCTCCGCTTGGTAGAGGTCGCGGTTCGAGGCGGACTCGAGGCCGCGACGGATCGATTCGGAGCTCTCGGTCACGTCCTCGGTGACCTCTCGGACGATTTCGGCGAAGGCAACGTCGGTTACCGACGCGTCGATGCCGAACTCCTCGGCGCGCTCGACCGTCTCGAGGACCTCAGCGCGGTACAGCAACTGCTTCGAAGGAATACAGCCGCGGTTGAGACAGGTTCCGCCGAGGCGTCCCTTCTCGACGACGGCGACTGACTGGCCGCGCTGTGCGGCCGCGTTCGCGACGTCCAGTCCTGACCCTGACCCGACGACCACGAAGTCGTATTCCTCCATGGCCCGACCTGAGACCCCGACCGTAATGAAGGGCGGGCCGAAATGCACGGAGCATACACACGCACTTCAACCGAACGAGCGTGTGTCGTGCTGATACCGTATCGATGGTCCCCCCGCCGGATTTGGCACGACCATCCGTCCAGCCGCCATCGGACGCTACGTTGTACCACTGGCCTCAATGGTTTCGGTCGGGATGCGTTCCACCCGACTCCGTAGCTGCTCGTCGCGCCGCGAGCGAAAAAGCGTCTCAGTCGATCGCCGTGCGGACCGCCCACGTGTCCGAGTTGGTTCAGGGTTCTCGCAACTCTTGGCAGAGCAGGAGATAGCAGCGCGATTTCGTTATTTGGCGTTGAGTACCGTTCAATACCTAGACGTAATTTCAAATATTGGCTGATATTTCAGTGGACGGTCCCACCGAGTTATGGTAGCAACGCGACATCCCTTGTCGAGGTGATCCGGATGACAGACGAGCACCCGACCCGTCGAACCGCCCTCAAAGCGCTGGGTATCGGCGTCGCTGGAACCGCAGGAACCGGTATTGCGTCGGCTGGTATGCAGGACGATGGACCCGACGAGTTTCAGGACCGTGACTCGGCTGCACTGTACGCGGCTGACCTCGTCCCACAGGAGAGCGTACCGACCGACGCGCGCGGGTTTGCGGTCTTTCAGCGACGAGCGGAGGCGTTGAAGTTCGTCGTTACCGTTGTCGAGATCGAAAACGTATTCCAGGCCCACATTCACGAGGACGAACCGCTCGGCCCGATCGCCGTCTGGCTCCATGACTTCGCGACACAGGACCAGCAGCTCCTCGAGGGCGAGTTCTCGGGCCTGCTGGACGTCGGTACGATTACCGACGACACCATCGCCACCGGGCGAGCTTCGGAGGCCGAATCGGAGACCGTCGAAGACCTGTTCGCCAAGATCGAAGCCGGCGAAGCGTTCGTCAACGTTCATACTGAGGCGAATCCCGGCGGCGAGATCGCCGGCCGAATCGAGCCGCTTACTGATCCTCGATCCCTCTGTGAAGTCTTTCAGTAGGGGGATTCGGCGTTCTCGAGTCGTCGAGCACGTTTCAGCTATTTTCAATACGATCGTGCGATCACAGTCGCACAGCGCGGAAACCCACCCCTTGAGGGGTGGGAGAAGCGCGTACGCTCCGTACAACGAGCCACCGACGATGGCCCACCCGACTCCCAAACGCAGTCCTGTCGATGCTCTCATGGTGCCCGTAATTCTGGCTCGAGTATCCGTTCGCTCTCCTGTTCCGTCGACTCCGGGAGGGGAGAGGGCTATTGGCGGTCGACGGAAATCGATTCGTGTGCAGGCTGTGCTGGTCTAAGAAACCGGAGTTTCAGCCGAACCTTGTGGAACGGTCGTTAGCGGTTGTCGTGTGGGTTTTCGATCCCTTCGCTGAGCGGGAGATCGAAGTACGTCATCTCGTCGACGTCGTGGATCGATCCGTCTGCGATCCGTTCGAACGTGGCCATGATCCCTTCGACGGTTACCTTCACCATCGTCCCGCGGGCCTTGTGTCCGCGGCTGTCACTCTGATGTGAGACTTCATAGAGCGCCCCCGCAGCGTCGGTCTGCGGGCAGAGCGAGTCGAGGTACGATCCCCAGAGGGGACCGTAGCCGTACCGCGTGATCGTATTGAATCGGCCCCGACCGAATTGCTCCATCTGATCGGCAACCAACCCGCTAAGCTGCAGGGAGCGCGTCTGTGTGTCGACGGACAGGAACGGATTCCCCTCCCCAACGTACGATCGATAGTCAACGCCATCGAGCCCAGCGTACGTCGGTCCGAACGGAGCCATCACGCTCATGATCGACTGCCATTCGGGGCCGCCCTGGGCAGCCGACTCTGGATCGATGGTCGCGTTCTGGTGATGGTGCGTGATCGCCCAGTCGGGGTCGGCTTCGAGGAAGGACTTCGTTACCGCCTGCGTCTCCGGATTGATGTTCAGACCGACGTTCCAGAGCTCATCGTAGGGCATCCCGTCCTCGGGCTCGAGCGGCACCTCATCGACGGGCATATTCAGCGCAGCGAGGTTTGCTTCCTCATCGCGGACCGACCACCACTCTTCCGGTTCGTCGAACGGCGTGTAGTCTGGGTCGATACTGAAGCTCCGGTTCAGATCGTATCCGGGGACCTCCAAACCGTGCCCGTAGGAGTTGGCATTGATATACCGC
This sequence comes from Halopiger djelfimassiliensis, assembly GCF_000455365.1. GTDB lineage: Archaea > Halobacteriota > Halobacteria > Halobacteriales > Natrialbaceae > Halopiger_B > Halopiger_B djelfimassiliensis. The sequence continues at coordinate 284,672 of NZ_HG315686.1, read as the reverse complement.
GAATCCCCCTCGGTCCACTCCGTCGTGTTCTGGCGTCGCTGCCGGAGTTCGCCATCCGTTCCGACTCCGTCATCGCCGACGAAGTTCGCGCCGTCGGGATTCACCCGCGGGATGATCGTGATCGTTAGGTTATCCAGAATCGTTTCGATCGCTGGTGCAGAGCCGTTCGCGAGTGTCTGTAGGATTTTCACCATCGCCGCTGCACCAGTCGGCTCGTCGCCGTGAATCTGGTTGATAATGTGAACGTTCTCGTTCCCATCGCCGACAGTCACTTCCCAGATTGGATCACCACGTCCCGCGGACGCGCCGATTTGCTCGAGAGCGATACGGTCGCTACGCTTGTCGATTTGTTGGAGTCGCTTGCCGAGCTCGTCGTTGGTGAGATAGCCGTTGTAATTGATAGCCTGCTCGTTCGGTGCCCATGGACCGCCAGGTCGGTAGTGGTCCTCATCCTGCGCACCCACCGTCTTCGTGAGTCCGACTCCGCTTACCACAAGTCCGGTCTCGAGGAACCGTCGTCGGTTGAGCTTCATAGCCACCAGCTTCCTTCAGAGAAAAAGAAATGAACGTTACTAATGTTGTCGGACAGTAGTTGTATCCTGTTACAGGAGGAACAGCACAATGCCACGGCCTTCAGACCGTGGATACGTGCGTAAGCATGATTGGGCTGTATCCCGTAGACGCCAGTACCGGAGTTCCCACGTCGAGAAATGCGGTCTTCGACCACACCAGAGCTTCGCTCTGACTTCTCGCGTGGTAACAAATCCGACCGAACCAGCCCGCCACGGGTCGGACGCGAATGGCGGTACCCAGCAGGCTGAACACCCTGCCGTGGAACGGAACGCGGTGTTCCGTGTTGAAGTGCCCGGCGCGTCCGGGGGAAGGCCCCGTTGACAGGGCTGTACGCGCTGTACACCACGCCTTCGGTAATAATTGGGCGGGCACCGTCGAAGGGAGGACGCGAAAGCGTACTTCGCTCCCGAGGAAACGCACAACCTTGGACTCCGCTTTGCGGATTCCCGCGACTTTAGGCGCGGGAGGATGTCAATATGGCCAACGGTCCGGAGTCCCTGCATGGGTTCGACCGAACTCTTATGAGATTGAAATATTGAGTTGCTGAGAACGTCGTTACCTTCGCAGTGTTCCAGACGACTCCCTCGACGCCCGGAGTAGGTGTGATGGGACCCGCTTCCGTGTAGTACCCAACACAGCTACCGACCGCATGATTTGTTGGGTGAGATCCGCGCTGCGAAATCGGTTGCCTCGCGTGAGAAGGGTCTCCGGTTCGACAACCGGATGAGTCGGGGCGCGGTCGCTGTCAGGTATCCTCGAGAAGCGAGCGAACCCGCTGGACGTAGCTGTTTGCGTCCCAGCTGCGGGTTGCACTGATCTCAGCAAGCAGTTCACGTGCGTCGGCCGACTCGAGCGGTAAACCCCCCTTCTCAGTCACGCTGCCGGTTTCGGTTGCCTCAGCTCTTCACGGTACGAGAGCAGTCCGAGCGAGCGGGGCGGAGACGAAGTCGATCATGAACACGGTCGTTGAGGCACATTTTCTGACCACGGGAGTTATCGGAATCTCGTCTGACGGTATCGCGAACCCTTTACTCGCCGACCGCGTGGGTTCACGTATGAAACCGGGAGACGATACCGACGAAGCCGTGGTCCCCGAGGAGAACCACGAGTACTGGGCCAACCGCTCCGGTGAGTTCTCGCCGGGCTACTACGCCGGAATCGGACAGAACGAGATCACAGAAACTCTCGCGGCAGTGCTCGACCACTACATGGCCAGCGACGCCGAAATTCTGGAAGTGGGGTGTAGCTCCGGTCGCCACCTCGCGCACCTCTTGGACTGTGGGTACGAAAACTTGTCCGGCATCGACATCAACGACGAGTCGTTTGACGTAATGGCCGACCACTACCCCCGGCTGGCCCGGACTGGAGCCTTCCACACCGGCGCTATCGAAGACCTCCTGCCCGAGTTCCCGGACGACGCGTTCGACGTGATCTACTCGGTCGAGACGCTCCAGCACGTCCACCCCGACAACAAGTGGGTGTTCAAGGAGTTGGCGCGGGTCTCTTCCGAGCTACTGATAACCGCCGAGAACGAGGGCAACAGCCCCCAGTGTGGCCGCGAGGGGCACGAAGTGAGTCTAATCAACGACGACTTCCCACTTTACCACTGCGACTGGAAAAACGAGTTCTCGGACCTGAACGTCGCCCAACTCCTCTGCGAACCCGGTAAGCGCGACACGGTGCGGGTGTTCCGAGTTCTCTGAACCCGTGAATGAGGGTGTGGCTCGCCGCTTCCGGTTCCCGAGCCGTTTTCAGACCGTCGTTCGTAGCGCCACCCGTATTGACATCCCCCACGGCCTGAAGGTCATGGTATCGCGCCCGCTCCGTGTCTAATAATATAAACCACTGGGAACGAGTTTGCTGATTACGGACTCGTCGAACTCGAGGACAACGGCAGTGCGAAACGGCCGACGATCCGGTACGACGAGATTTTCGACGCCCATCATCGAGGAGAAGTTAGAGATCGAGCGCGAGGATGTTGAGGTGATCGAAAACGAACCACACGGCGAGGGGAAAGTACTCGAACTGGAGTTTGTGCAACCGGCTCGTACCGAAACTGGGTCACTCTACGCGATCGGAGTAATCGCCGGCGGCTACGCGTCGCTCATTGACACGGGGTACGATACAGAACTGCTTGAGGCTACAGTTCTCGACGAATCTCAGCAGTCGTTTGCCACCTTTCACGTCCTCATAGAGTGGGCAGAAGAGTACAATGAGGGAATCATCACGGCCAGAGGGTACGGGAACAAACCCTGGATGTCAACAAAATCTGGGTGGTTTCTCAGTATATACACACGTCTAGGTATCGTTCAGAGACAGGTGAAGAATTGATCAGCAGGCACAATCGACTAGCGGGTGGTCCCGGCGAGCGCAGCCACTGCCCCTTTGTTTGCCAGCCGATTCACGAGTTGTAGAGGCCACTATGAGTGACACACCGACCGATTCAGAAGCGAATCGGACCACTGAGACCGACCGTCGCCACAACACCCTCAACACGGACACGATGCAGTGGGTGAGCGCGATTGTCGCCCTAGCCGGACTGGGACTCGTCGCCTATCCGTTCATGTTCGAGGCCACAGAGGCGGCGATCTGGAACGATACCCTCACCGGCACGGCAATCTTCCTGCTCGCCGGCTACAATTTCGTCCGTCTGTCGCGGGACCGGCTGGCGAGCGTCGGCATCGCCTCGCTGACCACGCTACTCGGGCTCTGGGCGCTCGTCTCGCCGGCGGTCATCGACATGGGAAGCGGCGTACTTGCGACAACCACCGCCGCCGGCGGACTGATTACGGCTGCCCTCTCGGCCTATAATGCCTACGCTAACAACAGGGCCGATACCCCCGAGCACACTCCTACTCGCACTTAAATACTAGTACCAATTTTTCAGCTCTTCGGAGGCAAAAGCGTATTCGATACTAGTGACGATGAAGTGAACCCATTACTTGATACGTTCACAGACAGAGTGTTCATCTGGCTGGCTAAGATCGAATTGTTCAGTACCCGTATAGCGTGTGGAGACGAATGTCTTCCGCAGACGACCTCCGTAGGACTTAGCAGAGGGGGTTGAAGATGTCGCTCCCTCTTTAGATAGTGGGGTGATCGCCATGGGCGACCACAATCGGATTGTGGCTGTCTGTAGATGCTGTGATTCAGCATACGCAGCGAGAGTGCTCGCAGATGGACGAATCCGCCCGATCGGAGTCCAATCCTGTGAATGTGGAGCTGAAGAGTTCCGCCCACTCAGGTGAATCGTCCCGGTTGCAACCGGCTTCCCGATTCTTTCTTTGTGTCGGAATATTTGACTGGAGCGTTCAGCATCCGTTTGGAGTAGTCGAATTCTACTGTCGGTAGGAAGTGGTAGTGCATACAACCCTGACCCACATCTGGCTCCAGCCCCTCTCAGAGAGTGGCGGTCATCAACCATTTCACTGGCCCAACCACGAGACGGTTCGATGACCGCCGCTCGTCCATCACTAACAGTGCGTTCAGTACCGCATCTGTCGTTACCGAATCGTCCGATTCAGTTCAACGCTGTATCTGAATAAAGAGATTGCGCTACTATCTACTGTTATGACGATTATTTTTTATTTTGGTTACTTCCTCGCCGTATATTATCTGTTCGTAGGCGTAAGCGCCGATGATTGAGATGACCTCTATGTCAAATATGTTTTATTAGTTGGGGCCACCTAGACGAGATGATCGGCGACCACGACGTGGTCCTCGTGGACTGCTATACCGGCTGGTGTGATACCTGTCAGATTCTCGAGGGGACGATCGACGCCCTCGCTGCGGACACTGACGCCGCGGTCGCCGAAGTCGACGTCGATCACCACCAGCGCCTCGCCCAGCAGTTGGGCGCTCGCGGCGTCCCGACGCTCGTCCTCTCCGCCGACGGCCAGCCGGTCGAGCGGGTGGTCGGCGCACAGGACCGGGCGACGCTCGAGGGCCTGATCGAACAACACGCGTAACGACGCGAGTCGAAAACAGAAGGAAATCACGGTCGCGTCTGCTTCTGGCTCGAGCAACGGCGTCGCTGTGTGTCAGCCGAGCGCCGCGAGCGTCTACAGGGTGTCGTACGGTCCCGGCTTCGCCGCCGTCAACCGGTCGACCTGTGCCGGCGAGAGGTCGATCGTCGCGGCCGCGAGGTTCTCCGTAAGCTGCTCGACGGTCCGTGCGCCCACGATCGGTGCGGAGATGCCGTCCCGATGCAGGTGCCACGCGAGCGCGACCTGTGCGGGCGAGGCGTCGACCTCCTCGGCGACCGCCTCGAGTTCGTCGTGGACGTCGAAGTTCTCGTCGGTCAGGTAGGAGTCCCTGAACCGGCTCGATTCGGCGGCCTTCGACTCGTCCGGGAGGTCCTCGTCGCGGGCGTACTTGCCGGTCAAAAAGCCCTGCCCGAGCGGGCTCCACGGACAGACCGCGAGGTTGCGCTGGCGAGCGAATTCGAGGTAATCGCCCTCGATCTCGCGGTCGACGAGGTTGTACCGCGGCTGCAGGACGGTAAACGGCTCCCAGCCGTTGGCCTCGGCGATCGCGTTCGCGCGGGCGACTTTCCACGCGTTCGGACGCAGCGTGGAGGCACCGAGGTAGTGGACGTTCCCCGATTCGACGATCCCGTTCAGGGTTTTCATCAGCTCTCGAGTCGGCGTCTCGTCGTCCCACCGGTGGATATAGAGGACGTCGATGTACTCGGTATCGAGTCGATCGAGAACGGCGTCGACGCGGTGGCGAACGTTCTTGCGGTTGGTGCCGCGACTGTTCGGGTCGCCGTCGCGGATCTGCCAGTACAGTTTCGAGGCGATCGTGTAGCGTTCTCGGTCGCGGTCGGCAAGCCAGTCGCCGATCCATCGTTCGCTGTCACCGCCACCGTAGACGTCCGCGGTGTCGATGTACCGGCCACCGGCCTCGGCGTAGGTATCGAGCAGGTCGTGAGCCCTGTCCTCGCTGATCTCGAGGGTTCCCTCCTCCGTCGTCCGGCCGAAGCGCCACGTTCCGAACTGGAGTTCGCTCGTCTGGATACCGGTACGACCGAGCGGGACGAAGTCGAGGTCGATCTCTGCAAGGGACTGGGTCATCTGGGCCTACTTGACGCGACGAGTGGAAAAAAGTGGAGATTGCGGCGAACGGCGTCGCGTCGCTCGAGTCCGCGCCGAACAGCCATACTCGCGACCGCGACGGTGCCGACCAACACTATCGTTGCGAGCACCAGTAGTGAACGAACCGCTGCGGTTCAGTGCTGGAAACTCGAGCGGCGTTGGTCGGCCGTCGTCCCTCAACCGCCGGCACTCGCCGCAAAAGTACTTCCGCGGGAGACAGGACGTTTCGTCGGCCGAGTTCTATCTGCCGAATCCATACCGTGATCGATAAAAGCACCACTCTTCTCGACCGATAACCGAAACGTGACAGTATTGGGACGGGGTCGACGCTCAGGAGAATCGCGAGGCGATGTCGGCTTCGGTGATGATCCCGACGGTTTCACCGGCTTCGGTGATCATCACGGCCTTGTAGTGCTCGAGCAGGTTACTGATCTCGTCTAGCGTGGCGTCTTTCGAGACGGTCGGAAAGCTCTCGCTCATGTGTTCCTCGACGGGTTCGTCCCGCGCTTCCGAGTCGAGATGAACGAGGTCGCTCTGGCTGATCGAGCCCACGGGGATCCCGTCCTGAATGACGGCCAGTTGCGAGTAGGCTTCCGCCTCCATCTTCCGGGCGGCTTCGCTAACCGGATCGTCGGGAGAGACGCTCACGACCGCCTCGTTCATCAGGTCAGCGGCGCGGATGACGTCGCTTTCGGCTTTCTCCAGGGCGTTGACGATCCGCCGGAGCGTCGAGAGGCGTGGGTCGACGTCACCGCCTTCGATACGGGCGATCAACGGCTGGGAGACGTCGGCCTTATCGGCGAGTTCGCTCTGGGTCAGCCCGAGTTCGGTGCGGCGCTGACGGAGGTCGGCAGGCGTTGGGAGTTCCATACGTGTCAATAACCACGGGTTATAGAAAGAGCTTTGGGTCGCGTTCGATCCCCGAACCGGCCGCCGTTACTCGTCGTCGGGGACTTCGACGACTTCGACGACCGTCAGGGGGACGTCCCGAAGCGCGCCGCCGACTTCGCTCTTTGCGATCCGCGAGGCGTGTTCCTCGCCGTCGGCGTTGAAGACTTCCATCTCGAGCGCGAGTCCGACGAGCGCGGTGTCGGCCGCGATAAATGCGGAGTCGAAGGGTTCGCCACAGGCGGGACAGCCCGTCGCGCCGACCTCGACCTCGACGTAGTCCATGTCTTCGCTGTTGAGTCGTTTCCCGGCTTCGCTGACGGCGACGCCGATCGCGTCGTCGATCTCCTCGACGTCACGAACGAGCCATGCAGCTTCCATCGCGACGAGATAATTGCCCATACGTCGTGGTCGGTCTGGGGGGTTTCCTGCTTTGCGGTTCGTCCCCGCCTCGAGGTGGCGATACCGGTTGGGTATCGAACACGTCGGCGAGCAGTCCGGCGGAGCGCGCACGCGAGTCGAATAATTAGCATAAGTTACGGGAATCGGGCGTGTCGATTGCCGCCTGCATAGCCGGATTTCGCCGCGAGTGCACCTGCAGTTGTCCGGGTCGAAACTGGATTTGAATCGCACGACGGCGTCGTCCCAATACATAATTAATAAACATTATAAATATCGAGCTTCAAGAAAGCTTATATACGCCCTGCGTCTGACCCACGGCTGTACGCTGATGATAACCCGCGTGTACCGCGCGACCCTGTTCGCACTGTACCAGCTGTGCATTGTGGTCGGTATCGCCGCAATGCCACTCGCAATCGCCGCCCGGCAAGCCGGGTTCACCCTGCCCGTCCACCGGCTCCTCGAGAACGTCGAGGGTGCCTACGAAGCCGCCCAGCCATGAAGTAACTCGATTTCTCGATCCCGATAGCCGTCGAGCCGCCGGAGTCGGCCGCGGACACGGTAGCTGAGGCCGCTCGAGCGGCGCACGGACGACCACCGTCGGAAGCGGAAACGAAGACAGTGACCGCCGGTGTTTTATATCGTGCCGGTCGTACCCTTCGGTCAATGCGAGCACCGCAACACGACTCGGATTTCTCCCGTACGGTCGACCAGCTGGCCGATAATCCGAACCCCTACGAGCCCGAAGTGGGTTCGATGCCCCGAAACGATCTCACGCGCGCCGATCTCGACAACGTCAACAAGACCGGAACGACGACGATCGGCATCTCCACCGCCGACGGCGTCGTCATCGCGACGGACATGCGCGCGAGCCTCGGGGGCCGGTTCGTCTCGAACAAGAACGTCCAGAAGGTCGAACAGATCCACCCCACCGCCGCCCTGACGATGGTCGGCAGCGTCGGCGGCGCCCAGTCGTTCATCTCGAGCCTCCGTGCCGAGGTCAACCTCTACGAATCCCGGCGCGGGGAAGGGATGAGCATCGATGCGCTGGCGACGCTTGCGGGTAACTTCGCCCGCGGCGGCCCGTTCTTCGCCATCCACCCGATTCTGGGTGGCGTCGACGAGGAGGGGAGCCACGTTTACAGTATCGACCCCGCCGGCGGCGTCATGGAGGACGATTACACCGTCACCGGCTCCGGAATGCAACTCGCGTACGGCCACCTGGAACAGGCCTACGAGGAGGACATGTCCAACGACGAGGCGACGACGGTCGCCGCCCGCGGTATCAAGTCCGCAGCCGAGCGCGACACCGGCTCCGGCAACGGCGTCTTCCTCTGTGAGATCACCGACGAGGGCGTCGACATCCACGGCCACCACGACTTCGACGAAGTCATCTAATCGCCGGCAGCGGCCGTGTCTCGTTTTTCTCCGTCGTTCGAACAGCACCGCCAGAAGAACTCGAGTCGAACCGCGCTACTCGAGCGGTGAGCGCAGTTCCTGTTCGCGTTCGTCCGCCCGGGTCCCGTCGGTTTCGGGGCTGGCGAGTTGCTCGGCCCGCCCCGTCTCGCTCGAGCGGTAGATCGCGTCGATCACGCGCTGGACCGTCAGTGCCTCCTCGATCGTGTTGGTCTCCGGGGATCGGCCCGCGGCGACGGCTTCGAGGAACTGCTCGTCCTGTTCCCTGTATCCGGTCACCGACGAGTCGCCACTGAGCGCGGCATCGGCGTAGTGATCACAGCCCGCCGTGCCCGCCTCGAGAATCGTCATGTCGGTGTCCCCGATGTCGAACTGGGCTCCGGCCTGCGTCCCGCGAATCCTGAAGTCCATGCTCTCTTCCCGGTTCGTCGCCCAGGCGGCCTCGAGCGAGATCGTCCGGCCGTCCGCACACCGGATGAAGGCGCTGACGGAATCGTCGACCTCGTAGGTCTCGCTTTCGGCGTCCCAGTTGTCGCCGAACCCCTCGGGATCGGCAACCTCCGGTTCGGTCCCGAACGTCGTTCTGGTGACGCCGGAGACCTCGGTGATCTCGGGGAAATCGAGGGTATAGAGGGCGAGATCGAGTGCGTGGACGCCGATATCGAGCAACGCACCGCCGCCGGCGAGTTCGGGATCGGTAAACCACGAGCCCGGACCGGGGACGCCGCGCCGTCGAACGTAGTTGGCCTCGACGTGGGTGATGTCGCCGAACCGCCCGCGAGCGTTGTATTCGTCGAACATCGCCATCGACGCCGCGTGGCGGTTGTGAAAGCCCACCATACAGATCCCGTCGGCGCTGGCTGCGGCGTCGGCGATCCGCTGTGCGCTCTCGAGCGTGTGTGCGAGGGGTTTCTCGACGAGCACGTCACACCCCGCCTCGAGAGCAGCGACGGTGATCGGTTCGTGAAACCGGTTGGGCGTCGTCACGATCACCGCGTCGACGTTGTCGTCGACGACGAGTTCGTCGTGGGTTTCGAAGGGTTGAGCGCCGAACTCGTCGGCGAACTGCCGTCGTTTCTCGGGCACGAGGTCCGCCCCGGCGACGACCTCGGCACCGAGGTCCTCGATGCTCCGAGCGTGGAGGTGTCCCATCCCGCCGAGCCCGACGATGCCGACGCCGATGCCGGCACCGATCATCGTGAAACACCTGATTTCTTACTGATGGTGGCGGACGAGCAGTGAGAAACGAACCATTTCAGTGTCGTTTGCGTACGATCCCAGTCCATAGAGACAGGCAGTCGGCGACCAAAATAAGGGTTGTGACCGATTAATCTATACAAACGTTTTGTCTTTCACCACTCATGATGGATTTACCTTGCAACTGCAAGTATTAGTTGGATGAATTTAATATTCACCTATGTCTGTCACGGGTGGTGACCAGCCGAGCTAAACGTATCGAGCGTGGATGCGTTCCCGATGAGCGAACCTGCAGTGACGATCTGGAACGAGTTCCGCCACGAGCGCGAGGACGACGACGTCGCGGCCGTGTACCCCGACGGCATCCAGACGACGATTGCCGACGCGTTCGACAGCCACAGCTACGAAGTGCGCACTGCAACGCTCGACGAACCCGAGCACGGGCTCACTGCGGAAGTCCTTGAGGAGACGGACGTCCTGTTGTGGTGGGGCCACCGGGCACACGACGAGGTATCCGACGCAGTCGTCGACCGCGTCCACGAGCGTGTGCTCGAGGGAATGGGGTTGCTCGTCCTCCACTCCGGCCACTACGCGAAGGTTTTCAAGCGGCTCATGGGAACCAGCTGTAGTCTACAGTACAGGGAAGACGGCAACACCGAGCGGCTCTGGATCGTCGATCCCGGCCACCCCATCGCCGACGGACTCAAGGAATCGATCGAACTACCGGAAACCGAGATGTACGGCGAACCGTTCGACGTGCCCGAACCCGACCGGCTGGTGTTCGTCAGCTGGTTCGAGGGCGGCGAGGTGTTCCGAAGCGGCTGTTGTTACCGGCGCGGAAACGGACGGATCTTCTACTTCCGGCCGGGGCACGAGACGTATCCGATCTACGAGGACGATGCGGTTCGGCGGGTACTTCGCAACGCTGTCGACTGGGCCAGCCCGACCGAGGGCGCACCGCGGACGTTCGGCGAGCGGGAGTGACCGCGACCGGGTTCGGTCACGAACACCCGGACGACGGAACCGAGGATAGCCGTTCCAGCGATCGGGCGGCAGAATCAGAACTCCTGTCGGCCTTCGTCCGTGATGACGCTCTCGAGCAGCGACACCGGCGTCGCGTCGTAGGCGGGGTTTTCGACGGCGAACCCTTCGGCGGGCTCGGGCATCACTTCGCTCCCGGTGCGAAACTCGTTTTCGAAGACGAACCCTTCACCGACGACTTTCGACGCCGACCCGAGGACGGTGACGGGGACCTCGAGGTGCGCTGCCGTCGCCGCGATCGGAAACGTGCCAACACGGTTGTAGAGGGTATCCTCGACGATACAGTCCATCCCGACGACGACGCGGTCACACTCCGCCAGATAGACGCCGTTCGCGCTGTCGGTGATCAACGTCGGCTCGACGCCGTCCATCGCCGCGAGACTTCGGGCCATCTTGCGACCGATGTACCGCGGTCGGGCCTCCGTGACGTACACCTCGAAGGACTTGCCCTCGTCTGTCGCCTGCTCGAGGGCCTCGAGCACCGTCGACGAGTAGTCGTGTGTCAGCAGCGTCGCGCCGTCCTCGAGATAGTCGACGGCGTTTTCGGCCGCTAGCCGCTTGCCGGACTCGACCCGGGAGACGACTGCGTCGATCCGGTCCTGTGTCAGGCGTTTCGCCTCCGCGACGCTGTCGGGATCGGCGTCGGCAACGTCCTCGACGACCTCCCGAACCGCGTTTTGCAGCGACGCGTGCGAGGGATTTGCCCGGCGCAACACCGATCCGTTTCGCTCGAGGTCACGGACGTACTCCTCGACGGTGGCGAACTCCCGATCGAGCAGTTCCTCGAGCGCACGCGTCGCGTTTACGGCGACTACCGAGGAGCTGTGTGTCTGCATCTCCTGGATCTCCTCGACCGTCTCGTCGATCATACCTGCATGGATTCCCGAGAGGGCAAAAGGTGTTCCGGGTAGTGCTCGAATCGTGCCACCCTCCCGTCCGGAATCCAATCCCTAGCGGACCGACTCGACTGCAGCCAGCGTATCGAGGTAGCCGGAGCCGTAGTACTGTTTTCCGTATTCCGTCGGAACCGTCGCGGTTCGCTGGAGGGTGTTTTTCACCTGATTCGCGTTCGATCCGGGGGCGACGCTTCGGATCAGTGCGGCCGCGCCGGCAGCCTGTGGCGATGCCATCGATGTGCCGGCCAGATACCCGTACTCGTAGCTCGCACCCAGATACGTTCCGTCGTCGTCGAATTCGGGTTCAGCGAGGCAGTTGAGAACCATGTCGGACTGGTGATCATCGGCTACGGAATCCCCACCCGGCGCGGCGAGATCGACGGCGGAAACGCCGTAGTTCGTATAGGAGGCCGGGCGGTAAACCGGCTCCTCGAGTCCGTCGTTGCCCCACATGTAGCCGACCGGTCCCGTGGCGCTTACCGTGAGTCCGCCCGCGCTCATGCTGGTGTCGACGTAGTCCTTGTTCTTCGTGAGATCTCCGCCCCAGTTCCCACAGGCGTGGGTCAGGACCACGCCCTCACGGGTTGCGTACGTGGTCGTCCGCTGGATCGACCGCCCCCAAAACCGTCCGACGCCCTCCTCGCGGCGGCGGAGGTACGCGCCGAGACTCAGGTTCGCGACGTCCACGTCGTGTTCGACACAGTGAACGATCGCAGCGAGGACGTCCCCGAGGAACACGAACTGGTCCGGGTCGTGGATCGGCGAGAACACGCGGCAGTCGACGATCTCGGCGTCGGGTGCCGTCCCGACGACGCGACCGTTCCCGTCGTCGGAGGCGGCTACGATTCCCGCGACGTGTGTCCCGTGTCCGCCGGCGTACGGGCCGGGCACGCCGTACTCGTCCTCGGTGAAGTTCTTCGACAGGTCCTCGTCGACCGCGTGTTCGAGCGCCGGGTGGGTCGCCGCGACCCCGCCATCGATGACGGCAACCCGGGTGCCCTCGCCGCGCGTATACGACTCGTGGACGTCACGGATTCCCTGGTCTTGCTTGTCCCACTGGTATTCGTACAACGACTCGGCCGTGTCGGAGCCGTTCGTTCCCGGATCGGTCGCGAGCGATCGCTGTTCGGTCGGCATCTCGAGTCGGCATTCGACGTCGCGAGCGAACGACGCGTGCAGCGCCTCGACATCGCGTTCGCGTCCGCGGACCACCGCCAGATCGACCGGTTCGAGACGGTGGAGGACCTCGATGTCGCCGCCATCGACCGACGCCGTGTCGACCACGAACCGATCGGTGGCGGCCGTCGCACTCGCTTCCGCCCGCGCTGATGCCGTCGACGCCGTGGTGAGAGCGCCGAGAGCAGGGACGCCGATACTCGCGCCAGTCCTGATGAACGTTCTCCGTCTCGTGACATCCTCCCCGCCACGAACGGCGGGGCTTCCCCTACGAGGGGAATCCGGGCTGGCAGGTTTCAGTCCGTGTAGGCCGCGAGCGTCATCTGCGAGGATTTCTCGCTCGTCTCACGGTGGACTGTGGCGCTGTCACGGGCGCTCCCATCCCGTGGCGAGTCATCGCGGCCGGGTTCCCAACGGACGCTCTCTCCCCACGGGTTAGCGCGACGAGCGATATTCACCGCCGCGTTGATGTCTGCTTGGAACTCTGTTACGTGGCAGTCGTCGTGTGGACACACGAACTCCGCTTGTTCGGTCCGCCGACCGAGACGGCCGCAAGCGTGGCACGTCTGCGAGGTGTACGCCGCGTTGACGTACTCGACGCGAATCCCTGCCTCGGTGGCCTTGTCTTCGATTCGAGCGTGAACACGGGCGAACGCCCAGTTGTGAAGCCGCCTGTTCATCCACTTGCCGTAGTCGAGATGCTCGCGGATGTACGACAGGTCTTCGAGAACGATAACCGGAGTCTCGAAGGAACGAGCGTACTCAACGGCTTGCCGAGACGCCTTCTCGACAATATCCGTCAGGGCGTTCTGGTAGTGGTCGAATCGTTCGTCCACACGCCACTCGGCGGCGTCACGCTCTTGGAGCCGTTGGAGCGTGGTGTGCATCTCTTTGCGGAGGTGTCGCGCTCGACTGCCACTGATGAGCATCGGCTTCCGTGGTACGTCGCGTTTGAGGGCACAGCCCGTTATCAACGCGCTCTCGCCTACGTCGAAGCCGATGTACGTCTCGTCGTCCGATTCGGTCGGTTCTTCGACCGGGTATTCGACGGTGACGTGCAACTCCCACGACGTGCGGTGTCTCTGGAGGCGCAGTTCGCCGGCCGTCACGTCCTCGTCAAGCAGGCCGAACCAGAGCGATTCCTGTTCGGGGTTAATCCGTAGCGGAATCCAGAAGTTCGTCCCGCGTCCGGGTTGCGGGACCTGCCACACGAAGCCGTAGTCGCGCTCGTCGGAGTAGTCGAACTTGGCCGCCCGATTGACCAGCCGAACCGGATGCTCGTCGTCCAACTCCTCGGCGTCGTACGTGTCGCGGAGTTTGGGGACGTAGGACTTGAGCGCGTCCTTGGCCTGGTAGGGCAGGTCGTAGGGCGTCACGATGTCGTTGACGGCGGCCATCGTGTCGGCCTCGTCGTCGAAGGCGTCGTGGAGTGCGTCGCGGTAGGTGTCCAAGAGCCACTGGAGGCGTTGCTCTTTGCCCGCGGTGGGCGTTGCGAGCGTGGCCTGTAGCGTTTTCGTTACCGTCTCGGACACACTACCCGGTAGGCGACCGACACACATAAACGTAACTTTAGTGTAACACCATACATGAAGTACGTCAAGATAGAGTTCGAGGACGAATCGCAGTACGAGAGCCTGAAAGAGACAAAGAAGCGCCACGGGCTGACGTGGCGGGGGATGCTACTCCACGCCCAGAAGGAGTTGGATTCCGGCAGTGCCGATTGAGCGGTGGACAGCGTAGTCAAGTGACGCGATTCCCCACCCGGCCTAAAGGCCGGGGTTCCCTCGCTGATTAAAGATGGTTCTAACCCGTTCTTATTAGAATCGGTTATCAGTATTGGAACCAACCAGTTCCGGACGTGAAACGACCGAGAGGGCGAGCCCCCAACACGCAACCGTTCGAGTAGCGACTCGGCTGCGCTCGAGGACGGGGCGGCCGACTCCTCGAAAGCCCGGCCATCTCGACGCCACCCGGTTCTCGAGCACGAACGAAGAGGGACAGACGATTCCCCGTCCTTCCCTATCGAACAGTATAAATATGGCACCGTATGGGGCTAGCCGTGCCTTGTTCATTGGTACCACACATCTTCACTCATGTTCGACGAAACTGTCTGGTCGAGCGACGAGCAGTCAACCAAACGGATCGAAACCGAGCCGGAGCCGAAGACGATCGACGAGGTCGAGCTGACGGCGATCCGAGCGAAACCGGTCGCGAAGTTCCTGCTCGCGTTTCTCGTCGGCTTCAGCTTCTTCCTCGTGCCGGTCCCCTGGGACGGACAGGTGACGGTGCCGTTCGACATCGTGGTCAGCTGGCTCACGGATTCGTTCCCGACGATGGCAGGTGTCTACGCGCTCGCTCTCATCGTCGCGGGCGGACTCTTGACGACGCTTGCGGAGCTTCGCGACCGCGGCGTGATCGCGCTGAACGACGACATCGCAGCTAGGCTAGCGCTGCCGTACTGGGAGACGTCGGCCCCGTTCTGGTTCTTCCGGGTCGTCGGTGCCGTCCTCGCACCGCTGGTGTTCCTCGAGATCGGCCCCGACTGGCTTCTCGCACCCGGAACCGGCGGACTCGTCTGGGGAACGCTCATCCTCAGCGTCGCGGTCATCATCCCCGTCGGTGCGATCTTCGTCAACCTCTTCGTCGAACTCGGCGGTCTCGAGTTCGTGGGTACCATGGCCCGCCCGATCATGCGTCCGCTGTTCAAGATCCCGGGCCGGGCCGCACTCGACAGCGTCGCGTCGTGGGTCGGCTCGTACAGCGTCGGGCTGTACGTCACGCGCAACGTCTTCGACCGCGGGGAGTACTCGAAACGGGACGTCTACGTGATCTGTACGTGTTTCGCGACGGTGTCGATCGGGTTCGTCGGCGTCGTCGCCGCCACCGTCGATCTGCTCGAGCTGTTCCCGATCATTTTCCTGTCGTATCTGATCTGTATCGCAGTTTCGGGGGTCATCCTCGTTCGGATCCCGCCGCTCAGTACCGTCCCCGACGAGTACATCACGGAACCGAACCCGGAAACGCCGTTCCGTGGTACCCCCGGCGATTACGTCCGGTTCGGGCTGTCGGAAGCGGTGGCAAAGGCCGAATCGGGGAATACGATCGTCGGCTCGGCGGTCCGCGGGTTCGTCGACGGGCTCAAGCTTGCGGTGCTCATCCTCGGAACGATCCTGTCGATCGGGCTGGCAGCCGTGGTCATCGCGGAGTATACGCCGACGTTCGAGATCATCTCCCGTCCGCTGGTGCCGATCGTGTCGGCGCTCGGTATCCCGGACGCCGAGGTCGTCGCGCCGGCGACGATCATCGGCATCACCGAGATGTTCATTCCGGCACTGCTGGTCGCCGAAGCCGACGCGATGGCGCGGTTTTTCGTGGCCGTACTCTCGATCTCCCAGCTGATCTTCTTCTCGGCGGTCGGGCCGATGATGCTGGATATGTTCCACGACGTGCCGATCAGGTTCCGCGATCTCGTGGCGCTGTTCGTGCTGCGAACGATCGTTCTCGTCCCCGTGATCGCGGCGATAACGCACGTCGTGGCGGCTGCCGGGCTCCTCTGAAGTATCCGATCAGTAGAGATAGGAGACAAGCGGCGGAATCAACTTCTGTTCCGCGCGCCGAAGGTGGTCTTCGGCCGTGCGGCGACTCACGCCGAGTTCGTCGGCGATCGCTTCGGTCGTCGTCGCTCTGGGGAGTTCGTAGTAGCCGTTCTCGACGGCGGTCCGGAGGACCGTTCGCTGGCGGGCGGTCAGTTCCGGGAACACCTCGTCAAGCGTCACCAGCGGCGCGGAGTGAACCGGCGTTTCGATCTCGCGTTTCGAGCGGACGTCGATCGCGAAGTCGTCGGCGAGCAACTCCGTGTAGACTTCGGTCAGGCTCCCCGAGTCCAGCGCGAGGATGCGACAGTGTTTCGCTCCCGCTTCGTACCGCAACGGCGGCAGGAGAAGGCAGTTGTGTCGCTCGAGGTACTTCTCGATGGTGGTCGTCTCGCGGGACTTCAGACAGGCGTTCGTGATGACGACCGCCTCGGAGTCGCCGCGGAGCTGCTCGGCGATCCCGATATCCGATTCGACCTGCGCCAGAACCCGCTCGACCGCCTCGCCGCGAACGTACAGTAGATCGGAGTGGTCGTTACACCAGAGTTCGATCCGGCAGTCGGACTCCGCCGTCGGCTCGGCGTAGGCGCTCGTGTCGGCGATACTGAACGTGGCCTCGTACACGATCGCCCTTTGGGACGACTCCTTATAAAACATGCACCGAATGGAACATTCCCGATATTGGGTTTCCCCGTGCTTCGTTTTCACATGGGAACGGAACGAAGTCAGTCGAGCGACCGATCGACGCCGAGCAGCCAGTGGCGCGAGTATCAGGGTGCCCCGACCGGAACGGACCTCGAGTGTCAGGGGTGGCGACAGGAGGCCGCCCTCAGGATGCTCAACAACAATCTCGACCCGGAGGTCGCGGAGGATCCGGAATCGCTCGTCGTGTACGGCGGCACCGGGCGCGCCGCCCGATCGTGGGACGCCTACGACGCGATCCTCGAGGAGTTACGAACGCTCGCGGACGACGAAACCCTCCTGGTCCAGTCCGGCAAGCCGGTCGGCCGGTTTCGGACTCACGAGCGCGCGCCGCGGGTGCTCATCGCGAACTCCAACCTCGTCGGGAAGTGGGACAACTGGGAGCACTTCCACGAACTCGAGGCCGACGGGAAGATCATGTACGGCCAGATGACCGCCGGATCGTGGGCCTACATCGGTACGCAGGGGATCATTCAGGGGACTTTCGAGACGCTCGCGGAACTCGCCCGTCGCCACTACGACGGCGACCTCGCCGGCAAGATCGTCGCCACGGCGGGGCTGGGCGGAATGGGCGGTGCACAGCCGCTTGCCGTCACGATGAACCGGGGCGTCTGTATCGCCGCCGAGGTCGACGAGGAGCGAATCGACCGCCGCATCGAAACCGGCTACTGCATGGAGAAAGCCGACGGCGTCGACGACGCGATCGAACGGGCGCTCGAGGCCGCCGACGCCGGCGAGCCCTACAGCGTCGGCGTGCAGGTAAACGCCGCGGACATGCTCGAACGGCTGCTCGAGCGCGATTTCGTCCCCGACGTCGTCACCGATCAGACGAGCGCCCACGACGCCCTCGAAGGGTACTACCCGTCCGGCTACACCGTCGAGGAGGCCGACGCGCTCCGTGATTCGGACCCCGACGCGTACCGCTCGGAGAGTCTCGAGACGATGGAGCGCCACGTCGACGCGATCCTCGAACTGCAAGAGCGCGGCGCAATCGCCTTCGAGTACGGCAACAACATCCGGGGGCAGGTGGCCGAACACCGCGACAGGGACGACGCCTTCGAGTTCCCCGGGTTCGTGCCGGAGTACATCCGGCCACAGTTCTGTCGCGGCAAGGGACCGTTCCGCTGGGTGGCCCTGTCCGGCGATCCGGAGGACATCTATCGCACCGACGAAGCCGTGCTGGAGCTGTTCCCCGAGAAGGACCACCTCCGGCGCTGGATCGAACTCGCACAGGAGCAGGTCCAGTTCCAGGGACTGCCGAGCCGCGTCTGCTGGCTCGGCTACAACACCGAGGGCGAAGGCGACGAGGAACTGACCGAGCGCGCCCGCTTTGCGCTTCGGATCAACGAACTGGTCGCCGAAGGCGAGATCGCCGCGCCGATCGTGGTCACCCGCGACCACCTCGACGCCGGCAGCGTCGCGAGTCCGTTCCGCGAGACCGAAGCCATGAAGGACGGCACCGACGCCGTCGCGGACTGGCCGCTCCTCAACGCCCTCCTCAACTGCGCCGCCGGTGCCGACATCGTCAGCGTCCACGACGGCGGCGGCGTCGGGATCGGCAACGCGTTGCACGCGAACAACCACGTCGTCCTCGACGGGTCCGAGCTTGCGGCACGAAAGGCCAAGGCGGTGTTCACGACCGATCCCGGGATGGGCGTGGTCCGACACGCCGACGCCGGCTACGAGGACGCGATCGACGAGGCCCGCGAATCGGACGTCACGATTCCGATGGAAGACGAATGACGGCCCGGCACTCGCCCGACGACGCTGCACCGTTCGAACGACCGGACTGGGACGGCTGGCACGGTCCGTCCGGTGACCCCAACGACCGCCAGTTCGGCGACGTCGTGACGCCGCTCGAGGGCTCGAGCGACGACGTCGATGCCGTTCTGGTCGGGGAGCCGTACGACGGAGCCGTGATCGGCCGCCGCGGCGCACGGCACGCGCCGGTCGCGATCCGGCACTCGCTCGCCGGGGTCAAAACGGCCCGCTGCGTGACCGACGGATCGGACGCCGATCCGGCGTTTCGGATCGGCGACCGCGGCGACCTCGAGCTGCCGGACGCCGGCGTCGCCTCGGTTCAGGACCACGTCCATCGAGCCGTCGCCGACGTCCACGATCGGGAGCCGCTGCCCGTCTTCCTCGGCGGGGACAACTCCCTCACGTATCCGAACGTCGCCCCGCTGCTCGAGCGGGGCCGCGTCGGCGTCGTGAACCTCGATGCCCATCTCGACTGCAGAGAAGTCCGCGAGGACGACGGCCCGACCAGCGGCACGCCGTACCGACAGCTGTTGAACGACGGCCTCGAGACGTACGTCTGTGTCGGGGCGCGCCACTTCGAGACGTCCGGGCCGTACGTCGAGTACGTCGACCGGCAGGACGGGACGATCGTCCCCGCGGAGGCGTTCGACGGCGGGACCGACGCCGTCGTCGAACGGGTCCGTGAGGCGATGGCCGACGTCGACCTGCTCTACGTCAGCGTCGACTGTGACGTCCTCGACGCGACGGCGGCCCCGGGCGTCAGCGCGCCGACGCCCGGCGGACTGACGACCCGCGAACTGTTCGCGTTCGTCAGAGCGATGGCCGGAGACGAACGGCTCGCGGGGTTCGAAGTCGTCGAGTGCTCGCCGCCGCTTGACGAACAGGGCCGAACCGTCGACGCCGCAGCACGAACGATCGCTCACGCACTGACAGGCTACGTAACAGCATGAGCTACACCATCATCCACGACGCGAGGGAAGTCGTCATCGGACCGTCGACTTCGACGAGTATCGGGACGTCGAACGAGCCGACCGGAACCGACGCCGCGGATCGGTCGTCCGGCCCGCCGGACGAACCCGTGCTCGAGACCGCATCCGACGCCGCGGTCGTCGTCGAAGACGGGACGGTCGTCGCGGCCGGACCGAGCGACGACGTTACCCGAACCTATCCGGTCGAGAACGCCGGCACCGCCATCGACGCGAACGGACGGTGTGTCCTCCCCGGGTTCGTCGACTGTCACACCCACGCGCTGTTCGCCGGGGATCGATCCGACGAGTTCGAAGCCAAACTCCGCGGGAAATCCTATCAGGAGATCCTCGCCGACGGCGGCGGGATCCTCCGGACCGTCGACAGCGTTCGGGAGGCGAGCACCGACGCCCTCGCCGAGCGGCTCCGATCCCACCTCGATACGATGCTCGCACACGGGACGACGACGGTCGAGGTAAAGTCCGGCTACGGGCTGGACACGGAGACCGAACTCGAGATGCTCTCGGTGATCGACCGCGTCGCCGAGACGCATCCGATCGACGTCGTCCCGACGTTCATGGGGGCACACGCGGTCCCCGAGGGGACGACGACGGAGGCGTACACGGAGCGGGTCGTCGACGAACAGCTTCCGGCCGTCGCCGAGCAGGGGATCGCGACGTTCTGTGACGTCTTCTGCGAGGAGGACGTCTTCTCGGTCGCCCAATCGCGGCGGATCCTCGAAGCGGGGACCGAACACGGACTCACGCCGAAGATCCACGCCGACGAGTTCGCCCGGCTGGGCGGCTCGCAACTGGCAGCGGAGCTGTCGGCCGCAAGCGCCGATCACCTCCTCCAGTCGACCGACGAGGATATCGACGCGCTCGTCGACGCCGGCGTGACGCCCGTGTTGCTGCCCGGAACCGCGTTCGGACTCGGCGGCGAGTATCCGGACCTCGAGCCTTACCGCGAACGCGGCGTGGTTCCGGCGGTCGCCACCGACTTCAACCCCAACTGTCACGCACAGAGCATGGGCTTTGCGGCGACGCTCGCGTGTGTCGGCGTCGGGATGACCCCCGGCGAGGCGATCCTCGGAACGACCCGCTGTGGCGCAGCGGCGCTCGAACGCGACGACGGACTCGGCACGCTCTCGGAGGGCGCGCCGGCCGACCTCGTCGTGATCGACGCCCCCTCGTACCGGCATCTCCCCTACAACTACGACGTCAACCTCGTCGAGACCGTCGTCAAGGGCGGCGACGTCGTGAACTGACGCTTTCGAGGCGGTGCCGGCGGCGGTCGGTCCCCTCGAGTCCCCGGTTCCCGTACGCTTACGTCGCCGCCGTCCCTAGGGCCGTCGATGAGCGTCACCGTCCGGTACACCTGTCCGCACTGCGGAGCCGTCGTCAGCGTCGCTCGGACACCCGACCTCGCGGATCGGTCGGTTACGACGCGGCCCCAGCCGGGCTGGGAGTACGCCCAGCCGACCGACGACGATCTCGAGGCCGCGGACGGGATCGAATTCGTCTGTGGCGAGGACGGTCCCGTCACCGACCGCGACGGAACCGAGATCGAAGGCTGTGGCCGCCCCTTCTACCTCAACTTCGTCCGCTACGAACAGGGGGTCGAACTCGAGCCGGACCCCCCGACCTACGGCGGACCGCGGTTCGATTTCAACGCGTAATCGGTCGCTCGGGTGGTCGACGACTCCGGCCGTCCGATCGGGACCGTCCGGACGCGGTGCGATCGGATCGGGAACTGCGCTCGCTCGCGGTGCGGTCACAGGACCGTGACGGGGCGTCGCTGGAGCTGTACCGGATTGACGATCCGGTGACGCGACAGGGCGTTCGCCGAACGTGATCCCCGGTCGAACGAAGGCGCAGCGCTTCGGCCCGGCTGTTGGATCGAACACAACCCTTTTCGACGCCCGGAAGTACCTACTGACATGGACGAAGACGCCGTTCGCGACCGCCTCCGGACGGTCGAGGACCCGGAACTCGGCGACGATATCGTGTCGCTCGGGCTCGTCAACGAGATCACCGTCGATGGCGATCGAGTCGACATCGATCTCGCGCTCGGAGCGCCGTACTCACCAACCGAATCGGACATCGCGGCGACGGTCCGCGAACTGCTCGAGGACGCTGGACTCGAGCCGGACCTCTCGGCGAGCGTTCCCGATCGCGACGACCTCACGACCGACGAACAGGTCCTGCCGAACGTCAAAAACGTCATCGCCGTCGCCTCCGGGAAAGGCGGCGTCGGCAAGTCGACCGTCGCGGTCAACCTCGCGGCCGGGCTCTCCCAGCTCGGCGCTCGCGTCGGGCTGTTCGACGCCGACGTGTACGGGCCGAACGTCCCCCGGATGGTCGACGCCGACGAGCCGCCGATGGCCACCGAGGACGAAACGCTGGTCCCCCCCGAGAAGTACGGTGTGAAGCTGATGAGCATGGCCTTCCTTACCGGCGAGGACGATCCGGTTATCTGGCGCGGCCCGATGGTCCACAAGGTCATCACGCAACTGACCGAGGACGTCGAGTGGGGCCACCTCGATTACCTCGTGGTCGACCTCCCGCCGGGCACCGGCGACACGCAGCTGACGATGCTCCAGACGATGCCCGTCACGGGTGCCGTCATCGTCACGACGCCACAGGACGTCGCACTGGACGACGCCCGGAAGGGCCTCGAGATGTTCGCCAAACACGACACCGTCGTCCTTGGCATCGCCGAGAACATGTCGACGTTCGCCTGCCCCGACTGCGGCGGCGAACACGACATCTTCGGCTCCGGCGGCGGGGAGGAGTTCGCCGACACCCACGAACTGCCGTTCCTCGGCTCGATCCCGCTTGATCCGGCCGTCCGAGAAGGCGGCGACGGCGGCGAACCGACCGTCCTCGAGGACGACAGCGCGACCGGCGAGGCGTTCCGGACGATCACCGAGAACGTCGCGAACAACACCGGCATCGTCCACCGGCGCAGCGTCTCGCAGGGTCGACGTAACGAAGCGATCTCTTCCGACCGGTGATCCGACCATGACGAACAACGACCAATCGGCACCCCACGAATCGACGAACGCGACGGCGGACCGACGGACGACTACCGACGACGCGGGCGACGAGGGGGACAGCTTCGAACCCGATCCCGAGCGGGTCGCCGCCCTCCGCGAGGTCGCCGACGACGTCCGCGGGGAAACCAGCGAGAGCAAACAGCTCGCGAACATCCTCTACCGGACCAGCGACCTCTACGACGCGGACGAGGAGACGACCCCCGAGGAGATCGTCCGCAACGTCAAGTTCATTCTCGAAGTCAACGAGCGCGGCGGGCTCGGCCGCTGAGCGGCCGCAACCGTTTTGTCGTCAACAAAGCGCCAGCGACGGCCATCTCGAGCGGATGCAACCGGCTGTCGACCCAAATCGAGTGCGGACGACCCCAAACCGCCCCGTTTCGGCGGTCGTCCAGCTGACCGAACACTGTTTACCACTAGAAGGTATTCAATACCATCTCAAACCATTTAGGGGGGACACTTATCCCGTTGTATCCTGTTCGTCGGGATAGAACCAGCGGCGAAGCGTTCACGGCGTTTCGTCACTGCGACCATTCCATCCATGACTAACGCAACGACACCGATCGAAGCCACGTTTGAGATGCAACGCCAGTCGATCAGACAGGGCCAGCGAATGTTCGAGCGGAGTATCGAGTTTCAGGAGAACGCGACGGAGACGGTCCTTCGCAACGGACTGGCAGCCCAACGAAGCGCACAGCGTCAGGGCACCGAACTCGCCCGGCAGTTCCTCAACGCACAGCTCGAGGCGATCTCGTCGGCGCTCGACGAGGACCGGTTCGACGTCCGGTCGACCGTCGACGAGCAGTTCGAGGACGGAACGGCCCACACGCAGCAACTGCTGAACGAGCAGTTCGAGCAGTCCGCCGACCTCGTCCAGCAACTGCTGCACGCACAGTTCGACGCACTCGAGTCGGCGATGAACGGCGACGGGTTCGACGTCCAGTCGACCGTCGACGAACAGTTCGAGGAGTTCGAACGGACACAGGACGAAGCGTGGGACGAGTTCGAAGCGGAGTTTCTCGAAGCGGTCGGCGAGCTAACCGACCAGCAGCGGGAACTCCTCGCGGAGTCGACCGAGTCGATGCTCGAGGCCCAGCAGGAGACCGAACAGCAGACCATCGAAGGGGTCCGCCGCGCCGAGGACGCCGCCGAGACGGTCCAACAGCAGACCGAAGCCGCCGTCCAGACGACCCAGCAACAGACCGAAGCGGTCGCGGAGACCACCCAGCAAAGCGCACAGGATCTGGTCGGCGAAGCCGCCGAAGCGACCGAGGAGGTCGCCGTCGAAACGACCGACGCGATCGAGACGGCCGCCGAACAGGGGATGGACGTCTCACAGGAGAACCTGCAGGCGCTCGAGGGCGTCGGCCAGACCTACGCCGACCGACTGGCCGATCAGGGCATCGAGACCGTCGGCGATCTCGCCGACGCGCAGGCACACACAGTCGCCTCGGCCGCGGAGATTTCGGAGGACCGCGCCGAGGAGTGGATCGAAGCGGCGCAGGCCCAAGAATAACAGTCGGTGGGAACGCGGTTTTTGTTCGAAGAGCCCCTGAAACTGGGGTCAGTATCGCCGGATCTTCGCAGTTACATCTATTACATCGGGTTACATAGCGTCGAGTATGCCCATCGACATCGAGCGTTTCGAGGAAGATCCGGTCCAGGAGCTTCGGGCGAGCGGACAAACGAACGCGGAGGAAATCCTCTCCTTCCTCGCATCATCCCCTGATCGTGCGTTCACGCCGAAGGAAATCCACGAAGCGACCGACGTTGCACGCGGTAGCGTCGGCGTCGTTCTGTCTCGGTTGGAAGACCGCGGACTCGTCCGACACCGCGGAGAGTACTGGGCAATTGCCGACGTCGAGGACATCGAGAAGACACTCAGCGCGATGGCAACCGCTCGTGCGGCGACGGATCGACTCGGTTCGGAAGACCCTGATGAGTGGGGCTCCGGCGTCGATACGGCGAGCGAGAACCAGTAGATGATCGGCAACCAAGGGGAGGTGTGGTGGGGGCCAGCGCCGCACAAATCCGATGCTGCGTAATAAGCGACACGTCGCACCCGGTTTCGACTGAAGAGTGTATCGTCGTCGGGATGACGATCCAGAACCATCCGAACGGAATCGCTGTTCCTGACGAGGCGTGGATTCAGGGGGATCGAAGAAGCAAGCGTACGTTTCTCCCTGGTACGTGACGACGATCAAACGGCGAAACCTCGACGATCAGCAAGGGAAGCTAGCGAACTCGCTCGTCGCAGACGCTATCGAAGCCCTTCACGGTTACACGTCACTCTGACGAATGCTGGCTGGTTTCTGATCGAACCGCCCGATTTAGCTCCGTGGGGGGCTCGTCTCGGAGCAACACTTCCTGTACCAACCGGTCAATATCCTAACGTTCTTTAGGATAGATTGCGCACCACAGAGACGCGCACGAAAGTGCGCAGAGCCGGAGTGCACAGCACCACCCATACACTCCGGCTCGCTGTCACCCCCGCGAAGCGGGAGCAATCCACCATTGGCGCTGGCGAAATAAAGACCTGCCGACGTCTCGCCGACACAGTCGTAGCCGTCGCTGGGTCGCTCGCTGGATTGCCTTTCGCTGCGTCGGGGCCTGAAACCGAGTTACA
>NZ_HG315686.1:181125-259054 GCF_000455365.1 Halopiger djelfimassiliensis | reverse complement strand
GCGGTGATCGACGCGGATCGGTGACCAGTCGTCGATTCGAATCGCCGGACGATTACCCCTTTTCTCGAGTCGGAGTCACCCAGCGTGTCGAAAGCCCGTCCGGAGCAGTTATCGGAGCCACCGAAACGAGTGACATACTGATCGCGACACTGTCGTGCGCGATCA
Organism: Halopiger djelfimassiliensis; assembly: GCF_000455365.1. Taxonomy (GTDB): domain Archaea; phylum Halobacteriota; class Halobacteria; order Halobacteriales; family Natrialbaceae; genus Halopiger_B; species Halopiger_B djelfimassiliensis. Next base: position 258,889 of record NZ_HG315686.1, on the reverse strand, counting down.
GGGGGACGTTGACTTCGGTGGCTCCGATGGTGTTCGAGCGCAGCGACCGTCGTCCGTTCGACGCTCTCGCCCGTGGAACCCTCGTTCTCGAGTGCCCCAGCGTCGCCGGCAGCGCCCCGGTGACCGTCGCCCGTCGACGCTTACGATTCGGGTGAGCGGATTCGGAGTCTGTTTCCGTGACAGGGCGTCTTGGAGACGACGCCGCTGCTGAAGTCGAACCGGCGCGATCCGCGAGCGGGCCGAAAACCGCAGGCAATCGAGGACGCGGCGCTCCCCGACGCCGAACAGATCGCGCTCTCAACGGCTGGGAGCCGCCTGTAGTCGATCCTCGACGGCCGATCCGGCGTCCGGACCGCGGCTCAGGCGCGCCGTTTTTGGTCTCGCCGCCCGAGATCCGAGTGTGGACGCGAATCAGCGAACGCGGTCGAACCCGTTCAACATGGACGAGGAGTGTCGGAACTGTCCAGCCCTCTGTGAACCGCGGACGCAGGTCGTCCACGGCTACGGCGACGTCGGCGCGGACTTCCTGTTCGTCGGCGAGCGGCCGAGCCCCGAGGCGGACGAGACCGGCGTTCCGTTCGCGGCTCCGGACACAGACTCCAACGGCGGAACCAGTCTCCGCCGGATGCTCGAGCGACTCGCGCTCTGTGACGCGAGGTCGCCGCCCGACCGGCCCGAACTCGAGAACGCCTACCTGACGAACCTCACCCGCTGTCGCGACCCGGAACGGCCGCCGACCGACGAGGAGGTCGCCACCTGCGAGCCGTATCTCAACGCCGAAATACGGATGATAAACCCCGAAGTCCTGATTCCGGTCGGCGAACGGGCGCTCGAAGCGCTCGGCGTGGAGTACACGACGACGCCGGTCGACGAACTCGAACTCCCCGCCGCACACGCGACGACCGTTCGCGGCCGCGGGTTCGCGCTCGTCCCCATGATCGATCCGCGGGCACAATCCGACGCCCAGACACAGGCGTGGCTCGAGCACTTCGCGTCGCTGATGGCGTCGGATTACCGCCAGACGAAGGGACGACGGGAACGCTAACCTACCAGTACGTGCTCCGCAGCCACCGCTTCGAGCGCGACCCGAGGACGGTCAACGCCCCCACGACGACGACCGCAACGGCGAGAACGCCGACCGACGGGCCGAACAGGTCGCCGGGCGACTCGAGCAGATAGCCGGTGACGAACCCGTACGCGCCGAACGCGACCAGTCCAACGACGACGAGGGTTCCGATCAGTCCGGCCCCCGTCAGCGTTCGATCGTTCATACGCCGGTGAAAGGAGTCCAGCGGCATAATTCCACAGGAATCCGCGGCGGACGCCACGGCTCGAACGTCCGACACGCATCCGGTTGGAAACAGCCGGAACGGGACCGGTGTGTGGAAACGCCGCGTTCAAGGGTCACGGTACCGGACGGTAGCGTATGATCGCCGTCGTTCCCGTCGATCCACCCCGCGAAGGACTCGTGCTCCCGTCGCTCGTCGAGACAACGTCGCTCTCCGAGTTCGAAGCGGTCACCGTCTACGAAGCCGCCGTCGCCGACGTCCTCCGTGCCGTCGACGAAAGCGGGGCCGACCTGCTCGTCAACTACCGCGACGACGGCACGCTGCCCGAGCCGTTTGCCGACGGGGAGCCCGAAGCGGAGGTTCGAGCGCTGGCGGCCGAGGCCCTCGGGGACGACGCCGAGCACGAGGACGACAGCGTCCGGTTCGAACGACAGGTCGGCTCGACTCGTTCAGCGCGGATCGGCAACACCGTCACGCACCTCCTCGAGCGCGAAGACGCGGGGAACGTCGGCGTGGTCGAACCGACGGTCCCGCTGGTCGGCCGCTCGGAGATCGACGGGGTAGCGATGGCGCTTCGGCGACACGACGTCGTTCTCGGTCCGTCGTCGGCCGGACGAGCGTACGTCGCGGGGTTTACCGATACGATCGATTTCACCGACGCGTACGCGACGCCGGCGCTGTCGACGCTCGCCGACCGGGCGGCCGAGGCCGGATTGGATATCGGCTTCGCACCGTCGATGCCCTCCGTGGCGACGGCCGACGGGCTCTGTTCGACGATCGCCGCGCTCGAGGCGCATCGACATGCGGGTCGGCCGATCGCGGCCGCGACGGCGGCTGCCGTCGACGAGGTGGGGCTTGCCGTCGGGGCTGACGAGACGCTCGAGCGAGTGGAGAACCGATAATCCTTTTTGAACGCGGCGGAAAATCATAGGCGAGGTGGGGTGGCAGAGCGGCCTAACGCGCCTGCCTTGAGAGCAGGTGGCTGTCAAGCCTCATGGGTTCAAATCCCATCCCCACCGTTTCTGCGACGAACCGAGGTAAGGAGCGAAGCGTGGACGAAGGGATCTGAATCGGGAAGGAACGTCGCTCCGACCGTGGTTCGAATCCCATCCACCCGTTTTGTCGTCGGTCAGTACTCGCACGGCGGCATCGAAATAGCTGTTCGGTGTGCACACGACCCGGAGACGATCCCCTCGGCCCCGAGAAGAGGACTCGGCGTCAACGCTTGATTCGCGGGCAGCGCCCTCAAGATGCCGGAGCGCGAATCGCTACCCATGTGGCCACAGGGCGTCGCAGGTGGGCCGTCGATACACGCGATCGCCATCCCACCACTCGGCGACGTGCTGGTCCCGGCGTTCGCGCTCGGACTCGCACTCGTTCACGTCGTCGCCGATCGACTCCAGTTCCTCGAGGCCAGCCCGCGAAGCCGGTGGCTGTCGATCGCCGGGGGCGTCTCGGTCGCGTACGTCTTCGTCCACGTCTTACCTCGAGTCGGGGCCGCAGCGGAGACGATCGGCGAGAGCGAAACGATCCTCGCGGCCCTCGACTACCACGTCTACGTCGTCACACTCGTCGGGTTCGTCGGCTTCTACGGCCTCGAACGGTTCGCAACGGTCGGGTTCGGCTCGACGTTCGCCCGCGCGGGATCGATCGTGGGCCGCGCTGTCGACGGATCTGGACCCCCGACCGCCCGAGCGGCGTCGACCGGCGTTTTCTGGATTCACGTCGGGTCGTTCGCGGCGTACAACGCCCTCGTCGGATACCTCCTCGTTCACCCGGAGGAGCCGGGGGCGGCGAGTCTGACGTTCTTCTTCGTCGCGATGGCGTTGCACTTCCTCGTGAACGATGTCGGTCTGTCCGAGCACCACGGACGAACGTACCGCGGGTACGGCCGATGGGTTCTCGCCGCCGCCGTTTTCGTCGGGGTTGCCGTCGGATACGCGACCCCCGTCAGCGAGTTTACGCTCGCGCTCCTGTTTGCGTTCCTCGCCGGGGGTGTGGTGCTCAACGTGATCAAAGAGGAACTTCCGTCCGAACGACAGAGCCGTTTCTGGGCGTTCGTCGTCGGCGCAGGGGGATACTCGCTCCTGTTGCTCACCGTCTAGCCCACGTCGGAAAAGGGCGACCGCACACGTGGCCCGGCAGTCGCTAGTTATACGACAGTTCGAGTTCGAGCGCGCGCTCGAGTAGATCGGCGTCGTAGTACTCCTCGGTCTGGCCCGGTCGGGTACGGTGGATCGTCCGGGCCTGCTGGACCGTGTTCTCGAAGTTCTTGAACGTCGCCTCGTCGACCATCTGGCCGTCAAGGGTGACCGCGCCGGTACCCTCGCGTTTGGCCTCGTTGAACCGTTCGATTTTGTCGACGTCGCGCTCGAGTTCCGCCGGCGTTGGCATGTGAATCGTGTTGGCTTGGATCGTCTGTTTGGGGTACAGCGACCAGGAGCCGTCGAGACCGAGGCGAGTCTCGTGCGCTACCTGATCGGCGTATTCGTCGGCGTTGTAGTAGGTCAGGCCGGCGCGTTCCTTGAACAGGTCGTCGAAGGGACCGCCGATCGAGAGCAACCCGGCGGCGCTGGCCTCGTTCGAGAGGGCCTCGAGCAGGCCGTCCCAGCGCGGCCGGCCGTCGCCGAGGTCGCGGCCGCCGAGTTCGGCGGTGTAGTCGACGGGGCCGAAGACGAGCGCGGTGAGCCGGGAGTCCTCGCCGAACCGGGCGATCTCACGGAGGTCCGACCGTGCGCGGCCGGTCTCGACGATGATCGAGAGGCCGATCGAGCCGTCGTCGTAGCCGTGTTCGGCCTCGGCCTCGGCGACGACCGCGGCGGCGCGTTCGACGTCCGCCAGACGGCCGACCTTGGGGACGACGACGCCGTCGATCTCGTCGCCCAGTTCCGCGACGAGTCGGTCGATCTGCTCGGTCCCCTTCTCGCGGAACGTTGCGTCCTCGTAGCTCCACTCGACGCGGGGCCAGATCTCGCCCGGGAACTCGTACTCGGGGACCGTCTCGATCGTGTTCTCGAGTCCCTCGGCTTTCATGTCCGGGGCCGTCCCGTCTTCCATGTCGGGGACGAGCCAGTCGGGAGCCCGGAATCCCTCCGCTTCAAGCGCGGAGACGAGGTATTTCGCCGAGTCCGATTTCGGAACGGCGGCCGGTGCAGTCTGGAACGTGCGACAGAGTCGGATGTCGTCGGTGTCGGTCATCGGTATCGTGTCAGGGGGATCGTTTTCGAATCTCCGCGGTTCTGGTTCCCGAATAGACGGGTTCGTCGTTCTGGTTGAACGCGATGTGTTCGAACCGGACGGTTCCCGCCGTCTCGTTCGAGGCGTCGTCCTCGGCCGAGAGCACGCGGGTGAACGCGTACACGGTGTCGCCGGCCGCGACGAAAGTGTGGAACGTTTCGTCGTCGAAGCCGACCTCGCGCCAGGTCCGCTCGTCCGAGCGGGCGTGACCGAGCGCCGTCGAGCGGGTGACGTCGCCGTAGGTGACGATATCTCCGGATGGGGAGTCGGCCATCACGTCGACGTTGTGATGTTGTTTGGCGGTGTTGAGCGTGGCAAGCGGCAGCGAGGCGACGGTCACGTCGTCTTGCGTGCGTCCGCGTTCGTGGCGATACGCGACGGCCGCGTCGCGACCGTCGACCGTCTCGAGGGCGTCGACGAAGTCCTCGAAGTACCCGCCGTCCGGGGTGACGAACTCGTCCGGAAGCCCGCCACCGTCTTCCCCGGGCGCTTCGGTCGACGTACTCGAGCCGCCGTCGGTTTCGACCGGCTCGCGTCGGGGGATCATGTTCGTCCGCTCGTACGTACAGAGGAGGTCCCCGGTCTCGGCGTTTTTCCCGCGAGTGCGCCAGGTGACGATGCCGTACTGGGGGCGGGAACTCGAGGTGGCCGTGTCGACGACTTCGCTCTCGACGCGGAGTTCGGTCCCCGGAGAGACCGGCGTTCCGGGGAACCGCACGTCGGTCCGGCCGAGGAAGTAGCCGCCTTTCTCGCTCAGGTCCTCGACGGTGCTCCCGAGCGTCGCGGCGGTGAGGTAGTCCGGGTGGATCGGCGGCTCGTCGAACCCCCGCTGCTGGGCGGCATCGGACCGCCAGTAGGCGGGATCGTGGTTGAGCGTCTGGCTCATCCACGACTCGTTGCCCCACCGCGTGAGCGCGAGTCCCGGGTCGTGCTCGATGAGATCCCCCTCCTCGAAGCGCTCGAAGTAGTTGCCCTTCTCCCGGGTGTCGGCCCGCTCGAGCGCCCGCGAGAACGTGTCTGGGTCGGTCCAGTCAGTCATCCGCGGTCACCTCGTCGGCGCGTCGCCGGTCGCGCTCGCGGCGCGCGAGCGTCCGCCGCATCTCGTTTTCGACGATCATGTACCCCTCGTCAAAGCCCATTCCCGGCTTGGCGAGCACCTGCGCGGCGTCGGTCGCGAGCGCAACGTGTGCGCAGGCCCGCGCGGACGTGGCCGTTTCGTTGCACGTGCCGCCCAGGTATGCGCGGGTCTCGGTCCCCTCACAGTAGCTGACCGCCTGCCCGCTGCGGTGGATCCCGCCGAGATCCGGCGTTTTGATCTGGACGAGATCGGCGGCCTCGGCGTCGACGAACGCCTGTACGTCCGCGAAGGTGTTACACCACTCGTCGGCGACGATGTCGACGTCGACGCCCGCCTCCGCGAGCCCGTTCCGCAACTCGACCATCGCCTCGATCTGGTCGGTGCGACCACCGGCGTCCATCGGCCCCTCGATCTGGATCGGGGAGGGCGCAGCCGCGTCCGCGAGCGCTCCGAAGTAGTCGACCACTTCCGGACGGTCGTACGGCGGGCCGAAGATTTCGCCGATCATGCCGTAGACGTCGATATGAAAGCGGGGTTCGTAGCCCTCCGGCCCCAACTCCCGAGAGCGCTCGACGAGCCACTCGACGTACTCGAGCAGGGGTTCGCCGTTCGCGCCGATCTTCTCGACGCTATTGATAAGTGCGTGGGGGAGGACGGGAACGCCCTTGACGAACATCTTCTCGGCGTTGGTGTAGCGGTCGTCGCCGGACTGGCCGAAGACGGGAACCGGCTCCGTCGCCGGTTCGGTATCGAGCGCGTCGGCGAGGACACCGGTACGCGTGGCGGTCGTCGCTTCGGCGGCCGCAGCCAGAAGCGCCTGCGAGACGCCGTAGCGGATCGCCGTGTGCAGTCGCTCGCCGTCGACCCGCAGGTCCTCGAGCAGTTCCGCGTTCTCGAGGAAGTCGGTCGCGTCCCGACCGACCAGTTCGTCGCCGACGGGACCCTCGACTACGGGCGCGTACTCCGCGGCCCGGAACAGCGGGTCGCGTCCGCCGGCACCGGAGTACTGGACCGCTGCGCAGTCGCCCCGAGCGACGGTCCCGTCGGCGAGTTCGACGTCGACGATGAGCGTCTCGCCGGCCTGTCGAATCTCGTCGAAGCCGTCCGTGACGGGGTCGCCGTCGTAGGTGAACCCGTCCTGCTGTGCGCCTCGCTTGATCGCGCGCTGGTCGTCGAAGAAGAACCCGGAGTAGCCGGGCGTCGCGTGAATGCCTGTGATCTCCATATCAGACGTCACCCTGTGACTTCGGTCGGCCGATGAGCTTGCCGTCGCTGATCGCGTCGACGTCGTCCGCGACCATCCGAAACGACTGGTCGCGGCCTTCGGTGTCGGCCCGTCGAGAGAGCCGCGCCTTGTGGATTTCCTTGATGTCGTCGTCCATCGCGAGGTCGCCCCACTCGAAGATCCGAACGCGGCCGTCGTCGTCGCGGGCCGGGAGCACGTCCCCTTTCGCGCTGTCGCTCGGAGCGAAGGGCACGTCGAGCGCGCCCGATTCGAAGGCCTCGAGCGTTCCCTGAACGACGTCGCCGTCGCCGTGCTCGAAGATCGTCTCCATCAGACATCGCGTCTCGCGCTCGATGAGGTCCTGTTCCTCCGCGATGCCGTCGATGTCGATCTGCTGTTCGATGGCCATGTCGATGACCTGCCGCGTCGTCCGGAGTCCCGAGGCGTTCGCTTCCTTCGTCGGCACGCCCTGGAACTCCTGTGGCGATTTGGTGATGACCTTGTCCGGCCGCGCGATGGCCGCGGTCATCCCGCCGAGGCCGATGACGCCGTTGGCGCGGGCCTCGTCCGGCGGGAAGCCGCCCATCCACTCGTGAAAGACCGTCGTGACGACGACGTCGTCAGGCAGGTACTCGTTGCCGAGTTTCTTCAACGCGTTCAGCGCGGCCACGTCTTGGACGACGTTGCCGACCTGCCCGTAGCCGAGCGTGATCGAGCGCACGCCCTGCGTGGCGGCGAGTTTACCCTCGACCAGCATGATCGCGATGGCGATTGAAGGCGGCACCAGCGTTCCGGTGAGGGGACCGAACGGCTCGCGGTTGATCCGGATCCCGCGCTCGGTGTACGCGCCGGCCAGCCGATCGACGAACTGCCAGCGTTCGATAGTCTCCTCGAGCCCGTGTCGCTTCGTATAGGGGATGTTGTAGGAGATCGGGCCGCCTTCGAAGCTCTGGAAGCCGCCGGCGAACGTGATCGCCGCGAGCAACCGGGCGTCCGGCGTCCCGTGGCGGACCTCGATCGGGGCGTCGATGGCCTCGATCAGTTCGCGACAGCCGTCGACGCCGTGGTTGACCGCCGGGAAGCCGTTGAGCGTGTCTTCGTCCGTCTCGCGGGCCTTTTCGAGCCCTTCCTGTGCCTTCTCGTATTCGTTGTCGCGCGTATACGAGTCGATGGTCGTCGGCAGGAGGTCGGCCTGTCCCGCCTCGTGGAGGTACTCGAGGAGTTCGATCTGGTCGTCGAGGCGTGGAACGCCGGCCCGCGGTTGCAACAGGGGCTTGTCGGCCGACTCGAGGACGTCGGCGAACCGCTTGTGCTCCGGAAGCGACTCGTGGTACTCGATGGCTTCCTGAAAGTCGACATCGGCACCCGTCGACCAGTTGGACCGGATCTCCTCGTCGATACGCCGTAGCTCGTCGGGGGGAATGCGTTCGTCTCGTATCATCTAGGAACTGATGGTAGCACGTTCCGACTCGGTCGGTGTAAGCTGGAGGTCCTGTCGGAGGGCAGCGATCGCGTCCTCGGGATCGGTCTCGGAGTCGAAGACGCGGTCGAACCCGAGTTCGCGAAACGTCTGGCGGGTTCGCTCGAAGTCGTCCTGACCGACGGCGAGGTTGCCGCCGATGTACGTGACTGCATCGACGCCGTGTTCCGCGAGGACGTCGTGGAAGCCCTGACAGTCCTGCTCGGCGTGTCCGTAGAGCGAGGAAACCAGTACAGCGTCGGCGTCGTGTGCTACCGCAGCCTCGGCGAACTCCGTCTGGGAAGTCTGGACGCCGAGGTTGATGACGTCGAAGCCAGCTGCACTGAAGGCCTGCTCAAGGATCGTGATGCCAACGACGTGAGCGTCGGAGCCGATCACGCCGAGGACGACCGTTTGGGACATCGTGTGCAGAACCATGATGAACTGGGGCATAAACTTAATGATCTTCCATGATAATACACCTTAAACAGCCTAACTGCGTCTATATGCCATGGGAACTACCTACATTATCGATGGTAAGGATTTTGGTAGTCGTCTCGCAAAGAAGGGGTACATGGGAGCACTTTCGAACCTTCGCGTGCTGGATCTCACTCAGGTGCTCGCCGGGCCGTACTGTACGATGTTGCTCGCCGACATGGGCGCGGACGTCGTCAAGATCGAACGGCCCGGCGGCGATCTCATTCGCTCGAACCCACCGTACGTCGACGACGCCGAAGAGGAAGCCTACGGCGGCTACTTCCAGAGCGTCAATCGCGGGAAACGGAGCATCGAACTCGATTTCACCGACGAGGAGGATCGCGCGGACTTCCTGTCGCTCGTCGAGGAGGCCGACATCGTGATCGAGAACTACCGCGCAGGCACGATGGAGAAGTACGACCTCGGCTACGAGACCCTCCGGGAACACAATCCACAGCTCATCTACTCTTCGATTCGTGGCTTTGGTGACCCGCGTACGGGCGAGACCGACCGGCAAGGACAGCCCTCGTTCGATCTCATCGCACAGGCGCTTGGCGGCGTCATGGAGATCACCGGGCCGGCCGACGGCCCGCCGATGAAAGTCGGCCCCGGGATCGGCGACCTCTTTACCGCGACGCTGAACTGTATCGGTACGCTCGCCGCCCTCTATCACCGCGAGCGGACCGGCGAGGGCCAGTACGTCGACACCGGCATGTACGACTCGATGCTCAGCATGACCGAACGCGCGATCTACCAGCAGTCCTACACCGGCGAACCGCCGACCCGGCAGGGCAACTCCCACCCGACGCTGTTTCCCTACAACGCCTTCGAGACCGCCGACGGCTACGCCGTCATCGCCGCCTTCGGCACCAACCACTGGACCGAACTCTGTGCGGCGATGGACCGCGAGGACCTCGCCGAGTCGTATCCGACCGCCGCGGACCGCCTCGAGCACCGCGAGCAACTACGGGCGGAGATCGCATCGTGGATCGGTGAACTCACCAACGACGAACTCGTGGCGACGCTCGAGGGCCGCGTTCCGGTCGCACCGGTCCAGAACACCGAAGACATCTTCGACGATCCACACGTCCGCGCACGGGACATGCTCGTTCCGGTCGAACAACCGGGTGCCGACACGGAGGTCGAAATCGCAGGCACCCCGATCAAGATGACCGAGACACCGCCCAAGCCCCGCGGTCGCGCGCCGTTGCTCGACGAGCACCGCGAGGAAATCCTCGGGGACGAAGCCGACGCCGAAACGACGGCCGACGACTGAGTGACGGGCTGACCGTCGTTTCGATGTGGAGATCCGCCTGCGGAACGAGTGCGAACGTCGAACTACCTCGTCCGGACGGCTAAACGTGATCGACCGGTAATACCGTCACAGTACCTCGGTGTGCCTTTCCAACTCCGAGCAACGGTCTCAGTCGAACCCTACCCGAACGTCACTCGATCCGGCAGCTCATTTGCACGTACTGAGGTCCTCACAATAGATCCAGTCCAAGTCGGGCCGGTCCTCGAGAAACGCCTGTAATACCGTCGCAAAATACGGCTCTCGGGAGAGTTTTGAAAGTTGATAGAACTGGAATACGTGGAGGGTGTGGTAGTGTTCTGGAGCCAGATCACCGGAAGATAAATCGTAATAACTGGTATCGCCTTCGTTTCGCCAATCCATCGCGTGGGCTTCCAACGTCGTCATCGCGGCTTGGACGAACTCTTTGGCCCTGCTGTCCTCAGTGACGACCCAATACTCGTACGGTCCCCACAGTCCAATGACGAACCCGTTCAAGACCCGCATTGTGGTCCCCGGTTCGGGATACTCGGACAGCCATAGATAGTCGTCTTTCTCGTAGGTGACCCATTCATCCGGATTGTTTCGGCGAAGCCCGACCATCGAGCGATACGTCTTCCTCGCGTGATCCAGCCACTTCGAATCCCCCGTGAGTTCGTACCATCTCAGAAACGCGGCGAGGCCGGTCCCCTGTGCCATACAGGAAAACCACGGCGCAGTTCGCGTGTACTCGGTTTTGAGGCTGTGGTCGAACCCGTAATTGAAAAAGTATGCGTCGTTCGACTCCGTCGTGTAATTCTCGAGTAGCTCATCAGTAATCGACGTGGCTTTGGATAACAGTGCGTCCTCCTCAGATAATCGATAACTATCAGCAAGGCTCCCGAGGTTTCGGAGCGTCCGTAACGGATGGTGCCCAGTTTCCTCCCCAATCTCAGCCATCGAGATGTCCGCCCATTCCGCGACAGCATCAGCAGCTATCGGCTCTTCCCGACGTGAATATGGGCTCTGAAACCATTGCGGACGATCCCAGTACCCGACTTTGAGAAGGTCGTAGTCTTTCGCCAGAACTTCCGTTCCATCGATCCCGACTCGTCGACGTGTGACCCCGGACGATGACGGTGCAGTACAGCCGGCGGTCCCCGCTGTAACCGCTGTACAAACGGTAAGGAACGCTCTCCGCCTCATATTGTCAGCTACTCATGTCGTACTGTTAACCCTTCCTGTGGCTCGCACGTCGATAGAGGGATGAGTACACTCTTGTACGACACGGGAGGGTCTTGGCGGTTCGTTTCCGGAGATCGGTAATAAGAGTTCGACGCAGTAGTAACCCTTTTGCGGAACCCCTACACACGTCCGAGTATGAGCAGCGACTGGCCAGTCGACCCGGACGGAGAAGAGGGCAGCGAGGGGATGCGCAAGTACGACATGCGGATCATCGCCGACAAGGTCGACGAGGAGGAGGACTTCCCGCTCGACCGCGACGAGTTCGTCGAGGAGTACGGCGACTATCCGATCCGGATCAACCACGAGACGGTCGTCGCGATGCGTGAGATCTTCCAATACGTCGACGAGGAGGAGTTCGAGACGATCACGGACATGCACAAGGCAGTCGGGGCCGCGATGCGAGAAGGCAACTTCTGGAAGTACCATCCCCAGGGCAAAGACCCCGAAAAGATCCACGCCTGAGAACCCGCTGCGGTCTCGTTGTTCGATAGTCAAGTTGTACGCCGGCGACGGAGCGTCGGCCGCGATCATCGCCGCCGCCCTACGGGTTCTCGAGCATCACGAATCTGGATTACGTATCACTTATACGATGGCGTTCGAAAGCTTCGGGCACCGTGACTAATACGCAGGTGACGCTCGTTCAGATCGACAACTACGGGCCGTGGACGGTGACCCCCGAGCCCCGACGCGAGGCCGATCTTCAGACGCTGCAGTCCCGCCTCTATGCCGATATCTCCCAGTTCGTCGGCAACCGCGACGGCTACGTTTTCTTTTCACGGTTCGACAATATGATCGCCGTCACGAACGGGCTCTCGATGACCGACCACGAACTCCTTCAGGAGTCGATCGGCAACCGGTATCCAGTGACGCTCAGTCTCGGCGTTGCCGCGGGAAAAACGCCCGTTCAGGCGCTTTCCGACGCGACAGAACGCCTTCAGGCGGCCGGCAGCGCACAGGACAAGAACCGACGGGAGTGTCTCGAGGGACGGACCATCGATGACGAGTACCGGACCGACGAGGACGTCCAGATCGCTCACTTCGACGTCATCAACGCGACCGGTAACTACACCGACGAACTCAACGCCTTCGATACGTTCATCGAGATCGAACAGGGTTATGCGGAACTGATGCGACACATGCGCTACGCCCACGACAGCCTCTCGTTTTTCGTCGGCGGTGACAACGTCATCGTCGTCTGTCCGGACCTCGACGCCGACGCCTACGAAGAGGCGATCTATCACGTCGAGGAGACCGTCGACGTCGAGTTACAGGTCGGCGTCGGTCGCGGCGAAAGCGCCCACGAAGCCGGCTTCGCCGCGAAACACGCCCTCGAGACCTGTCGAGCCGACGGCACCCGGGTCGAACTCGAGCGGTAGACGGCTCGAAAACTGAAGTTACGGAACTTCGCCGTGTGGTTTCTTAAGTGTGCCGGAGGTAACTTTTAGCCCGGGCACGGGCATTGGTTACATATGGAATCGGAACTGTCAGTCAGGGATGTCCTGACGACCGAATACGTCGGTGTCAGCGAGTCCGATACCGTCCTGGGTGCCGTACAGCTCATGCGCGAGGAGCGGACGAGTTGCGTGCTCGTCGTCCGGGGAACGGAACCGGTCGGCATCATGACGGAGTGGGACGTGCTCGAACTCGTTGCCGACGAACGCGATCCGGCCGAAACGGCCGTCGAGGAGGCGATGACGACCCCCGTTATCTCGCTCGAGCCGGATCATTCGCTTACCGACGCCGCCAGTACGATGGCGCGCCAGAACATCCGAAACGTCGTCGTCGAAACCGAAGACGACGTGCTCGGACTGGTCACCCAGCGGGACGTGATCGCCGCCGCAGGCTCGTTCCAGGCGGCGATGACGCCGGTTCGATCGAACGAGGAGCCGTCCGAACGGGAGCGACACGCCGACGAGCGCGCAAACCCCCGTCTCGGCGAGGAGACCACCACGCAGTCACAGGTGCTCCCCAACGGCGGCGACGAGTTCACCACGCAGGGTGTCTGTGAAGCCTGCGGGTCGCTCGCGGACGAACTGTGGGACGCCAACGGACAACTGGTCTGTTCGGACTGTCGAACGGTATGACAGCTCCGGTGTGCGTGGTCACCACGCACGGTACGGCACCATTTCTATGCTAACTGTTCACGAGGGGATTCCTTCCGATAGAAAGACCTTTCGGGTGTCGCGGTGCACTGGTCGACAATGATTGCTACCCTCGACGAGCTCGACGTCGAAGGGACCACCGTCGGTGTCCGCGTCGACGTCAACAGTCCGGTCGACGACGACGGAGCACTCGCGGATGACGCCCGACTACGCGCCCACGTCGATACCCTCTCGGAACTGCTCGAGCGTGGCGGCCGCGTCGCCGTCCTCGCCCACCAGGGTCGGCCCGGCAGTGACGACTTCGTCTCGCTCGCCTCCCACGCGGAGCGACTCGCGGAGTTGCTCGGCCGACCGGTCGACTTCGTCGACGCAACCTTCAGTGAGACCGCCCGCGACGCCGTCAGAGCACTCGGAAACGGTGACTGCCTCGTCCTCGAGAACACCCGCTTTTACAGCGAGGAGTACATGGAGTTCGATCCCGACCGAGCCGCCCGAACCCACCTCGTCGAAGGGCTGGCCCCCGTGCTCGACGCGTACGTCAACGACGCCTTCGCCGCGGCCCACCGTTCACAGCCGTCGCTCGTTGGCTTTCCCACCGTGTTACCCGGCTACGCCGGTCGCGTGATGGAAACGGAACTCGACGTCCTCGGCTCGATCGAGGAAACGGCCGAGCCCCGCGTCTACGTTCTCGGCGGTGCGAAAGTCCCCGACTCGATCGACGTGGCCTGGAGCGTCCTCGAGAAGGGACTCGCGGATCACGTCCTCACCGCGGGCGTCGTCGGTAACGTCTTTCTCATCGCCGACGGGGTGGACCTCGGCGACGCCAGTTCCGATTTCATCTACGATCAGGGCTACTGGGACGAGATCGACCGGGCTGCCGACCTGCTCGACGCCTACGGCGATCAGATCGCACTCCCCCGCGACGTCGCCGTGTCCAGGGATGGCTCCCGCCACGAGGTCGGCGTCAACGCCTTGCCGCCACGCGACGGCGAGGCCGCGATGGATATCGGCGAGTCGACGCTTTCCTACTACCGGCGGATCCTCAACGACGCCGAAACGGTCGTTCTCAACGGTCCGGCCGGCGTCTTCGAGGAAGACGCCTTCCAGAAGGGAACGCGACAGCTGTACGACACCGCTACGACCGCTCCAACGAGTATCGTCGGCGGCGGCGACACCGCCTCGGCCCTGCGACGACTTGGCGTCGACGGGTTTTCTCACGTCAGTACCGGCGGTGGCGCGGCGCTGCGGATGCTCACCGCCGAACGGCTTCCCGCAGTGACCGCACTCGAGAATGGCCCCCGAGCTAACGATTGAGCCGGCGACGAGCGACGAGCTCGATGCGGTTACCGACCTCTGGGTCCGACTCGCCCGGGGCCAGCGCGAACACGGTTCGGCCGTCCGCGCCGACGAAAACCGCGAGTCGATCCGACAGATCCTCGCCGCCCACCAGGTCAACGACACCCTCCTCGTCGCCCGCGTCGACGGGACGCTCGTCGGGTTCGCCTCGTTCTCGGTCGAACGCGGAGCCCTCGAACTCGACACCACCCGTGGCACGCTCTCGAACCTCTACGTCGAACCCGCCGCCCGCGATCGGGGCGTTGGAACGGCACTGCTCGAGGCCGTCGAGACGTCCCTCGAAGCCAGCGGCGTCGACGTCGTCCGGCTCGAGGTGATGGCCGACAACGACGCGGCCAGACGGTTTTACCGCCGGCAGGGCTACGATTCCGTCCGCGTGACGATGGAACGGTCGCTCGAGGACCGGACGGAAAACGATACACACTCAAAGGAGGACGGATAACTAACGGACTGCGCCAGGGGAGCATGGGCGGTTCATGCACTCGACTTGTAATCGAGACTTCGTGGGTTCAAATCCCACCCCTGGCTTGACTTCTCGGGTTCAAGGCCCATACTGGTGTGACTTGACTTACTTCTCATCGCTACCGGCCCGTTCCCGCCAGTTGCGAATGTCCTCGAGGACCGACCATCCTAACGGCACCAACAACACGATTTGACATCCTCCTCCGCGTGAACGCGGCGGAATCCCGAGCGGACGGAAATCGGGGATTTCCGAGCATCGTGGAATCTTCGATTCCGCTCAGCGGTGGGAGTTTCAGGTTTGCAGTCCAACCACCGGACTACCACACCTTTCGGGCACGGGTAGTCCCACAGTATCGGTGTGAGGGACTGCTGGCGGTGCCAAACCGCCGTTTCCCCTCTCTTCGACCGTGTATGGCGTCCCACTGTTGTTTTTGCCAGTGGGACGCCAGCAGGCGTCAGCAGAGTCGGGGGTATCGTGGTGCTCGCTTTGAGCAGTCAGCACGGACACACTCTTCTAGAATGTGCGTTCACCGACTGCCCTTTCGGATATTACCTCGTTTCGTGGGCGGACAGGCCGCCTCCGAAGGACGGTTCGGAATCCGCTCCGTTCCGACCGAGGCATTGTTCAGATTAGCTGATTCCAGCAGTATGCGTAGCTCTGCAACCATGTTTCTGCAGTTGCCGGATCGGCGTTTCTGAAGCAGTTTCCAAACTGGGAGGTGCGTCGTTTTATCTCTTGAAAGAGACGTTCGACAGCGTTCCGATTTCCGTGTTTTTCGTAGCGAAATCGGAGGCTGAGATTGTGGAGTGCCGCTTTGAGCCATGTTGCTGAATCGACGAGAAACACGGCATCTTCGATGTCGTGTTTCTCTCTCTCTCAGTTCGCGGAGAAACATCTCAGTAAGTGCGGTTGTACGCGTTGAATAGAGCTTGACGTGGAGGAATTCGTTCGTTTCGGGATCGATAGCCGCGTACAGCCAGTAGCGCTGAGCATCGAGTTGGATCACGGTTTCGTCGAGCGCAACGTGATCCGGCTGTTTATCAGCTGTCGGCTGTAGATCGGCTTTCTGCACCCAATTATGGATCGTCGATCGTGCTCGTTCGACACCGAATCTCTCTAAGACAGAAACAGTATCCGAAAGTGATAATCCAGACAGATGGAGCTGGATACTCAGTCGCATTAGCTCGCGCGGTGTCGCCTCACGCTCCACAAAATCTAATTGAATCCCGGTACTAGAGCCGGTGAAGCGGCTGGATTCTGGCATGGATACCTAGAATTCTGACCGCCTCGCTTTTCAGATCTTATCTGAACAGCGCCCCAATGGTCGGCGAATCGAAGATTCGCCTCGACAGCAGAACACGAAGCGTTCTGAGGACGGCACAGCCGTCGGCGGGTCGCCATCGATGAAACCGCTTTCAAGATTAACGGCGACTGGTCTTGGGTGTACGCTGTAATAGACGTAGACTCTAGGCTCGTTCTCGATGTCGCAGTGTTTGGACGACGAGGTACCGATCCAGCCGCTGCGTTCCTGCATCGATTGACCGAGAAACACGATCTCTCCGAAACGGTGTTTCTCGTCGATGGCTACGGCTATCTGAGTGCCCTCTCTCGGGCGTAGGGTTGAGCGGGCAGCTCGACTACGCTGATCGAAACCAGATTGAAAAGTGGTTTCACACCTTCAAAGTGCGAGTTGACCGCTTCCATAATTCGTGGGTGGGCAGTCGGGCGAGCGTCCGCGAATGGCTTGAACAATTCGTACACTATTATAATACACAGCAACCGCACCAATCACTCAACGGATAGACGCCAGCAGAGGTGCTTAACTAGACAGTGCCGATGGGACGGTTTTGGATAACATCCGCATCTACCGACCCTCTGATCGTTTGGCATTTGTGCGGTCAGATATCGCCGATTGCCACATCCGCAATTGCGAGATGGTGAATGCACAGGGTTTGTGCACCACGATGGAGTGGATGGGTCGATCGTCAACTATCAGGTTGAAGTGACCGCAACGGCGATCACGATCGAAACGAACGGCGGCACGTTGGTCTCCGAGAACGAGTTTGAAGGCAGCCGCGGAGTTGACCTCGCAAACGTCGAGAACTGTCGGATCATCGGGATAATATTGACGGAGAGACATCAGACGGGAATAATTCTGCCTTTGCTGTCCGGGTGATTTCAAATTGTAACTACCAAACCATCCAAAATAACGTCGTTAAAAATGTGGATACTGCATTTGACAACCGGGAGGATGACACAAAGATCGGCGGGAATATCGTGCGACAATCCTGCACTCGTGTTTATTATCAATCAGCAGTTCGCGGGTTGTTGACCGTCTCGTTACCGTTGCTGTAGATCGCCTGTTCACTCGGAACGGCAGGTATCCTGGGTCTGCCAGAGGATCGTATCCTTTGTCGTCGACACCCTCACGATCGAATCACATGCGGAGGGCGTTAGTTTCGGGCGACTACTCGAGCCAAACGTCCCAACATCGCCGACACTCGATATCTGGGTTCGCTCGACGATAATCGCCCCCTCTGGGATTTCGCTATTCGCGGGTGGATACGTTTTGAGCCGTCCCCAGTCAAACCCAGCTTGATAGACCCGATAACTCGCAGATCGGGTAACGACTTGGGGATCGACATAGACCGGTCCGTCACTAACGCGATGGGCCTCGAGGATTGCATCTACCTCAGACTGGGTGAGTTCCGTCCGATGGACGCGCTCCTCGTTATAGATGGGGTCATTGCGGATCGTATACGGAGTTGTGAGCGATGCAAATATCAGCAGTGCAAGCATCCCTAAAGCAACAGCCTGGCCGCTCGGTCGGAGAGAGATTTCCTTGAGGACAAGAGCGGCGAGCACAGAGAGGAAAATCACCAAAAAGATGAGGATTCGATGGGGGAGCAAGAACTTATCAAGTCCTGCGAGAGTGAGCGGGTAAACTAAAATTCCCATTACAGCTGTGCCGCTGACGATTACCAGCCTGCGCGGGTCCATCCGAGACGGGTCGAGCCACAGGATCGCACCGGCAACTCCGAGCGCGAGGACTACCACATACCCAGGCTGATAGAGCCAGTTCGAGAGAATCGAGTAATCGAGAGACTCCGCATATCCGGTTGAGGTATTTCCGACGCTCGAGAGGGTCCGGAGGATGCGGACCATCGCTCCTCCTAACAGCGAATACTCGCCAGACGGGGTGAGCATCCAATTGAGGAGCATCACGCCTCCGGCCAAGGTCGCTTGCAGTGCATCGATCGGGACTCTTGTCTTTCGCTGTCCCCAAAGTTCGACTCCCTTATCGACTGCAAAGATGGAGATGAGCAAACAGACTGTGATAACGCTCGCTAAGTGATGCGCTAAGAGGCTGACAACCAATAAGACGATTATCCCTATTCTCGAGATCCACGAATTGTCTCTTGTCGTCAATATATAGATAATTCCCAAAGCACAGATTATAGCGATTACAGACGGTGTGATACTAGTTACGCTCCGGACGACAAACATGTCCCCGACCCCAGCGAGCACTCCGGCAAGGATTCCTGCTCGAGGATCGACTAAGCGTGCCGTGATCGCGTAGAGACCGACGATGGTCGTGATCGCGAACGGCACAACAATCGTAACGAACACTGCAACTCTGGGCGAGAGTCCCGTAACCTCAATTACCGTCCTGATTGTCCAATGGAATCCACTCGCAGCTGAGTATTTGCCAGCCAGCGCTGTAAACTGATCCTCTCCGTTCAAATCAGTCAAATAAAGATGGAAATTTAGGTCATTTCCGGGTATCGTGTCTAATTGGAAGAATCGATGGGCGCGATAAAGGATAGTGAGCCCAATCGTTTCGACCACCAAAATCGCTCTTCGACGGGGTGTCAGTGGCGCAACTAACCCAGCAGCAGAGACACTCAGATACGCCATCGTCAGAGACAGGAAGTACCAGACTGGCCTCTCATAGCCAGATATAGTATCTCCTATGACCGTGAGCAGGACGCTAATCGCAATGGTCGCCTGCGCAAACCGATAAATATCCATTTGGTTTGTGTGGGCGCGTCCGGTCCGGTCGACTCCGACAGAGATCAAACCGGCTGCAACAAAAGCCGCGCCGATGTACGATTGGCCGAGATTGAGACTGAAACTCAAAATAATAACAAGTAGGCCTAATGCCGTAGTGAGTGCTCCAAATCCGAGAACGACATTGCTTCGGTTCCAAATCATATTGATCAGCTGAGATGGCCATACATACATGTGGATAGAAATCAATTTTGCCAATTATACAAACGCTTTGAATTATAATCGAGAGCGCCGCAATCAGCGCAGTGGTTGCCGGCGTTTTGATCTTTTAGCTATCGAGGATCGGCCGCGAGAACTCGCGAAGAAGATGATTGCGACAATTTCTGGTGGTATACTATATGTGGAAGGAATCCTACTATTGAGAACTCGTAGCCGCACCGTCAGCTGACAAACGACTCGTTTTGACCTGTTGTTGCCAGTGACCGCGAGACAAACGGAAGTCGATAGACCACCCTCACTCGAGCAATGGCAGACTCCTTCGATATCGAGGTCGAGACCTACGGGGGGATCGACTTCGAGACGATCGCGACCGAGGAACTCGACAAGGCGGCGACCCGGACGGTCAACCAGTGGGTCGACAACGTGCTCGAGTCCGGCTACAAGAACACGGGCAATACGGCGTTCAAGTCGACAACGACGGGAATGTGGTAACTGACGAACTCTAACACCGACACACGGCGTTCATCCGGCACAGCAGACCCCGATCGGGTCCTTTATCTCCCACAATGATGCCTTTCACCGGTTATTAGCTCGTTTTCTCGAGTGCTTGCTGGTGAACGCTGCCACAGACCACTGCGGAGTAATCAACAGAGAGCCAGCAACGAGTAACCTGGGGCGAAAGCAGGGTGAACCCTGTGCCGTTGGTCGAATCCGTGCAACAGCAATGATACCCGCGCCATCGTCGGGGAACGGGCTGCTTGTGAGTCCGCCGACTTTAGAAGCGACATTAACACATATATCGACAAGAATACGGATATTCGAGTCGCTGATCGAACGAAGCGCGGTGGGTTCGCCGGCCGCTTGGACTGTCACCGAGAACTCGTCGGTCACAAACGTGATGATTGCGTCTTGCCTCGACGATATTACACGGGTCGACGATCGGTACACACACCCGAATATTAATTGTATACTTATTCTTACAAAATTCATATATATTAGGTCAGTATATCGACGATCATGGGGAATAATATCCCATTTGGCCGGCGAGACGTACTGAAAACCGGAGCAGGTGCGCTGGTTGCCGGAACGACGCTGCTCGGAAGTGCAACCGCGAGTTCTCGGCGGTCGAATCCGGCGGTGAGCCTCCGGAGCAGCCCGCAGGATCCGATTTCCCCGGACGAGGTGAAAGACGCTCTCCGACAGGAGAAAGACGCGCTACGGTCCGAACTGAGCGACTCGAAGGTCCGAACGCTAACGATGGGTGAGTACGTCGACGCTCAACTCCGGAACAAAGACGACGTCGTCGCGTTCAACCTGATCGCGAGTGACGGGACCCTCTCGGTGTACACCGGACGAGCGCTCACCGGTGTCGATGACGGGACTACCGAGTCCGATACTTCCTCCTCCAGTGTCGAGCGACTCCACGAGACCGCCGACGAACACCTCTCGGACAGACGGCAGCGCGCGTCGGTCCACTCGAGCGACTTCGAGAACGTATCGGATTACCGAGAGGATGGTGATCTGGAGGGGGTCTCCAATGCGGAAGGATACGCGCAACTCAGAACCTACGTCGACGAGTATGAGGGGAACAGTGACGTAAAGGTAGTCCGGAGTCGGGCCGATCAGCGCGTCGAGGACGTCCAGGGTGCCTGTACTACACACATCGGGACGGGAGACCAGACGCTGACTCACGACCACAACGAGGATTCGACGGAACTCGACGACTGGACGCCGAACCCGAACAACGAGGACAACCAACAGGGAAGTTCGACGGTCACCCTCTCACGGTCCGGCATCGAGTATTCGTACACGTACGACCACGACGGAGACGTAACGGTAACCGACGACAGCCCGTTCGAAGAGGAAACCGCGCGGGCACGCATCGAGATGCCCGGCCGAAACCTCGTTAACACGCCCGACCGGATGCGAGCGAGTAACGCCAGCCTGGTCAAAGTCAACGATCCGACTCCGATTACGCAAGTCAAGTGGTCACTCGAGTGGGGAGTGTTCGACTACTACTCCGGACGGTGCATGTACGACAGCCTCTCGATGAACTTGACTTCCTACCCCGTTCTCTAAGGGGCCGTTGCGATCGACGGAAACCGATCAGTTGCCGAACGGGCGGTCCGCCGTCCGTTCGACGTACCCGAAATCAGCAACGGGGGCCCCGAGACGGTTCGAGTGCTGAGTCAAGGTGAACGTTCATAACGGATGGGCAGAAACCACCAATCGTCCGGGATAACTCCCTATCCAGGTACGATTGGAGACAACTCACATCCATCGGTAACCCCCGTTTCCAATCGACCCGGACAGTCTCCTGCTCGAGGACAGTTCACGGAATGAACGTCCCGTCTCGAAGTGAATCGATACGGCTCCCGCTCCGGGATGATCCCGGAACGGGAACGGCCACAGAGGTACAATCGTCCCTTGTCAGGCGAATATTTCCGCTTGAAGTGTTTTGAGAATAGTTACAGTAATAATATTATTCTACTATAGATTCGAAAGTAATACACCAATGGACACAAACACACATCAGTGGATATAATAATCCTACAAGCAAGGATTGAGGCCAGAGGTTTTATATATGGCCAGAGAAAGAGTCCGGCCAATGCTACTCTCAGTCGATCGTTCGGAAGCAAACGATATGGAGTCGGTCAGTTTCGAAGTCGTCGAAGCAGTCGCCGAACGAGAGGGCGTCGATCCGACGGATATCGAACCTCCCGAGTACGAAGCGCTCTACGAAGTCATCAATCCCGAAGCTCTGGATTCGCTGTTTGCTCCCCGGGAAGACGATACTCCCCGAACGGCGGGACGCGTCGAGTTTCCCTTCTGTGGCTATCACGTCGTCGTTACGGAGGACGGTGACGTCGAAGTATCCGAGGAGCGTCAACGCGAGACATAAGCTGCCGGACACCGAACGTGCCGGCCTTAGCTTTCGGTTTCGCCGATCCGGGCCCGCCACTCGTCGGGGATCGATCGGGACGATCCCGTTTCACGGTCGACGACGACCTGTACTGTGCGAGCCGTCGCCGCTCGTTCTCCGTCGGCCAGGATTTCGTAGGCGATCGGGAGACTCGAGTCTCCGAGTTCACGAACCGTCAGTCCGACGATGACCGCCGAGTCGGCCTCGATCGGCCTGAGGTAATCGATCTCGAGGCTCGCGAGGACGGTATCCACGTCGGCGAGTGAAACGCCGAGAACGTTCCTGAAGTACGCCTCGCGGGCTTGCTCGAGGTACGTGGCATACGTTGCATTGTTGACGTGTCCCATAAAATCGATGTCCCGAAGCCGAACGTCGATGTCGACCTCGTAATCGTAGCTGCCGCCCATACCTGAACGACGGAGCCGATCACCGTATGCGTGCCGTTCCGTCTCGGAAGGCGGTCGGACCGAACACCGAAACCGATCCCCCGCAGTCGAAACGGGTTACTCCGATCGGCGTACTGTCTCGAAAACGCGCTCGTGAAGCCGATCCGTGACGATCTCCATCAGCGGCTTCATGTTCTCCGTATCCGCACGGTTGTACTCGACGAGCGTCTCGAGCGCGCGATCGTCGCCGCCCTCGTACTCGTGCCAGAGCCGCACGGCGTCGCGACCGCTGATATCCGGCATCTCGCGATCGATATCGAGTTCGCGTTCGATCGCTTTCAACCCGCCGTCGAGTCCGAGTTGCTTGCAGGGGTACATGAGATCGACGTGGGGAACCGAGACGTCCACGTCGTAACAGGTCTCGAGAAACGGGACGTCGAACCGCTGGCCGTTGAACGTCACGAGAAGCGACGACGATTCGAGTTCCGATTCGAGGCGCTCGCTCGTGAGATCCCGGCCTTTGACGAAGGTTTTCGTCTCGCCGTTCCGGTGAAGACTGACGGTCGTGACATCGTTACAGGTCGCGTCGAGACCGGTGGTTTCGATGTCGAGAAAGCAGGTCTCGGACCGGACGTTCTCGTAGAGCCGCCACCGGCTGGCGGCAGGCAGCGCCTCCACGAAGACGGAGACGTCACCGCGTTCCAGATGGGTCCGTCCCTCGTCGATGAACGCGTCGATCCGATCGGCGAGGGTGTCGCCGACGACGCTCCCGTCGAACTCGTCCCAGTGGGTAATTCCGTTCTCCCAGAGACGACGTTCGGTGACCTCACCGACCCCGCGGACGGGAATGAAACTGTTCTCGATTCGCACACCCGTTCGGGGGAACGGCGTGGATAAAAACGCTTGGATCGGTCGGCACCGACGACTCCCGGAGAGCGGTCAGATCGGGATCCACTCGGTCGTCGTATCCCGATCACAGAGGTACCACTGCTGTTCGTACTCCTCGCCACGTGCGCGTAGTTCGACGATCGCGTCGAACATCGGTTCGAGGAGGTTGACGGCGTCGTGATCGCGCTCGAGTGGCAGGTGATAGTGTCCCATCCCACGGGCGTGTTCGACCCGCGAGGTCGTCATATGGAGGAGTCGAAACACCCGTTCCGTGTCGTATTCGTGGAGGAGTCGGACGAGCGAATCGATACAGACGCGAAGTTCGGCGGCTTCGAGTCCGTCCGCGTCCTCGTCGAACGCATCGATGGTTTCGATGATCTCGATGCCGAGCGTGCTAAGCGGCGTTCGGTTGTCGGCCCTCGGTGCGTTCGATTCCGGTGCCAGATCCATATCGGCGTATTCGATCGTCCGAGACGTTTCGGTCTCGTTCTCGCGTATCGAGCATCCATCGACCGTATCGGTTACGAACAGCCGATACCGGGTGTCGGTCCCGGGTTCGGCCCCCGATTCGACTTCACCCCGAAGTCGGTGACAGACGGCCTCGTGAGCGCCGCTGGTGCTCGTCCCAACGAGCAAAATATTACTCCCCTGCCGCTTGAGCGTTCCGAGCGTCTGCGCAAACGCAGCGCTTTCTGCCCCCACACTCCCATGCTCGCGTACCATCTTGCGTAACAAACAAACCGGTATACAATAAATATTGGGGCTGCACAAACGCTAAAAAGCGGCCGATTTCCGGTGGGAATTAGCCCCCTGATCGACCACCTGATCTTTTGATACCCGGACCCGTACGGGGCATATGGCCGACCGCGACGACGACGAACTCGTCGACGCCGTTCGTGAACTCACACGAACGATCGACGAACTCCGAGAGGAACTCGATACGACTTCGCCGCGCCGTCGACCGCCGCTTCGTCCACCGACACCGCGGGAGTTACTCGCGTTTACCGACGACGTCGCGATTCCGGCGACCCTCGCCGTTCTCGAGTCGAGCGTTCGGACACTCGAGGCCTTCCAGCGGGGCCTCGAGATCGTTCGAACCGAACGGGAGGTCAGGGATCGCGCGTCGGAGATGACGGCTACCACGAGCGACCGTGCCGGTGACCTCCGGCGGACGACCCTCTCCCAACTCGATAGCGTTTTAGCCGAACTCCAGCGGGCGGTTTCGTCGGGGACGCTCTCGGCCGACGAGGACGCACGCGACCTTCTGACGGAAGCGCGCGAACTCCGTGACGAGGTCGACGAGCGACTTCGAAACGCGACTTCGAGCGCCGAGTCAGAGCGGACGGACTCGTCGACCGCGGTCGAAATCGACATCGACGATCATCGGCCCCAAACTGACGGAACCGACGACGGTCGAACCGACGGTGCCGACGGGCCCGATCCCGGCGTCGACGTCGACGCCGAACTCGAGACGCTGAGAGATCAGTACGCGCCGGACGACGATGACCCGACAAAAGCGGATTCGAACCGTTCCGACCGGCCCGAAGCGGACAGCGGCTCGGAGACGGATAACGAAACCGACCGAAGCGACGAATCCGACGAGGGGGAGGATTCCGACGGCGACAACGGAACTCAGACCGGCTCGAACCGGTAACCGTCCCAGTCTTGGCTTTCGGGTTCCCGAATTCCAGCGCCGGGCTCGCGAAGTTCCTCGACGTAGACCGGCCGGACTTCGTCCCCGGTCTCGATGTCGTCGGTCGTCACCTGACCGAGGGCCCGAACCGACTCGCCGTCGACGGTAAACTCGACGATCGCGAGGTGGTTCGGTTCGCGAACGCCCGGCGGTGTCGCGGTACTGGTCGTCCAGGTGATGACCTCCGCGGTGTGCTCGCTGAGGTCGATCGTTTCCACCGGCTCCGCGCCGCCGGGGCCGCGCGGGTGACCGGGGTAGCTGATCGAACCGTCCTCGTAACGGGTGGCCTCCATGGTCATTGTGCAGCCTCCATGATGGTGGTAATCACGCAGTTGCCGAAGCCGCCGACGTTGCAGCACAGTCCCACGTCCGCGTCGACCTGTCGCGGCCCTGCTTCGCCGATGAGCTGTTCGTAGATCTCGACGCCCTGAGCGACGCCGCTTGCGCCGAGCGGGTGACCCTTGGACTTGAGTCCGCCGGAGGTGTTGATCGGTAACTCGCCGTCTCGTGTCGTGTATCCCTCCTCGACGAGTTGCCAGGCCGAACCGTGTTCGGCAAACCCGAGTCCCTCCATCTGGAGGAACTCGAGGATGGTGAACATGTCGTGGAGTTCGGCGACGTCGATGTCCTCGGGTTCGCGGCCGCTCATCTCGTAGGCACCGCGCCCGCTTTCGACGACGCCGCCCATCACGGTCGGATCCTCGCGTTCGTGGACGACGTGGGTGTCGGTCGCGCCGTCGATACCCGAAACCACGACGTACTCGTCGGTATACTCCGCGGCGACCGACTCTGGACAGAACATGAGCGCGGCCGAGCCGTCCGTGATCGGACAGAAGTCGTACAGCCGAAGCGGATCCGCGACGATCGGCGACTCGAGGGCCGTCTCGACGTCGATCTCCTTTTGGAACTGGGCGTTCGGGTTGTCGACCCCGTTCTCGTGGTTCTTGACCGCGACCTTCGCGAGGCTCTCCCGGGGC
Organism: Halopiger djelfimassiliensis; assembly: GCF_000455365.1. Classification (GTDB taxonomy): domain Archaea; phylum Halobacteriota; class Halobacteria; order Halobacteriales; family Natrialbaceae; genus Halopiger_B; species Halopiger_B djelfimassiliensis. The sequence continues at coordinate 232,591 of NZ_HG315686.1, read as the reverse complement.
GCGTCGAACCGCTCGAGGTAGTGTCGTGCCGTGAGTCCGGCAAACGACGGCAGCGTGACGCCCTGTTTGTACTCGGCCGGATGGGCGATCGAGGCGATAATGTCGGTTGCCTCGCCGGTGGTACAGTGAGTCATCTTCTCGCCGCCGACCAGCAGCGTCATCTCGCTGGCCCCGCTTGCGACCGATTGCCAGGCGGCGTAGATCCCTGCACCGCCGCTGGAACTCGTCTGATCGATCCGCTGGGCGTACGCCGGCATCACGCCCAGATCGTGCGCAAGCGCGTTCATCACCCCGGTCTGTCCTTCGAACTCGCCGCTGGCCATGTTCGAGACGTACAGGTGCTCGACGGCGTCGGAATCGACGCCTGCATCCTCGAGACACTCGATCCCGGCCTCGGCGAGGAGATCCATGATCCAGCCCTCGCGTTGTCCGAACTGGGTCATGGACGCGCCGATGATTGCAACACGTTCCATACCGTACCGAACTTGAAGCAGTAATTTATAAGTGAGGGATACGCGGGACGGCGGTCACACGCGCGAAGCCGTGGCGGTCACGTGGATTCCGCCGTCGCAGTCCGGAGTTCGCTCGCACGCGAGCGCGCCTGTGAAATCACTGCGGGACGGGCCTCGAAGGAGACCAGCACGTCTTCGTCACCGTAGGTTACGTCCTCGACGTTTGCGTTGTCGTGAATCCACGAGACGAGGCTCATCGTCTCGTCGGTCATCGGCAAGACGAGACGCTCCCGTTCCCAGTCAGGGAGTTCGGCATCGATCCGCTCGAGCAAGGCGTCGACGTTCGTTCCGTCCTTCGCGCTGACGGTAACCGGGTTCGGCGCGAGCGCCGAGAGCGCGTCGCGCTTTTCGGCCAGTTCCTCGTCGCTGACCTGATCGATCTTGTTCAGTACCGTCACGATCGGAGCCTCGTTGCGCTCGTAGAGGGTGTCGTGACAGGTAACGAGTTTCTCGTGGATCTCGTCGACTGGTTCGCTGACGTCGACGACGAGCAAGACGAGATCGGCCCGGTAGACCGAATCAAGCGTCGATTTGAACGATTCGACGAGCCAGTGGGGGAGATCGCTGATGAACCCGACGGTGTCGGTGACCAGCACGTCCCGCGGTTCGATAGCGGCCCGGCGGGTCGTCGTCCCAAGCGTCGTAAACAGTTTGTCCTTGGACTCGGCCGTCGAGTCGAGGTCCGGATGCAAGTCCTCGTTTTCGTCGACCTCGAGATCCGACGAAAGCTGTCTGAGAAGCGTGGACTTGCCGGCGTTCGTGTACCCGGCGAGTGCGACCAGATCGAAGCCGGAGTCGCGCCGGCGCTCCCGGCGATGCTCTTCGGTCCGCTCGATCCGCTCGAGTTCGTCCTTGATCCGGCTGATCTGGGCTTTGATGTCCTGCTCGCGGCTCTCGTCGTACTCGCCCAGCCCCATGAAACCGGGATGTTCGTCGCGTTTGGCGAGGCTCGTTTTCGCTTCGGCTCGGGGCAGTTCGTACCGGAGTTCGGCCAGTTCGACCTGGAGCTGTGCTTTTCGTGTCTGGGCGCGCTGGCCGAAGATTTCGAGGATCAGCGTGAACCGATCGATGACCTCGACGCCGTCGGGCAGGAGTTGCCCGAGGTTGTACGTCTGGTACGGGCCGAGTCGGTTGTCGAAGATAACCGTCGTCGCATCGGTTTCGGCGACCAGATCGGCGAGTTCCTGGGCTTTTCCCTCGCCGATCTGGAGGGCCGGATCGGCTCGTCTGGACTGGGTGACCTCGCCGATGACGGTGTATCCCGCCGCCGCGGCGAGATCGCGGATTTCACTCGTCTCCGGCGTTCCGGAATCGACGCGCTTGGCGATGATTGCTCTCATGCGAGTGGCTGGGCGTGTGTGGCCGTCGGGCGCAGTTGCTCGTCTGTGCCGGTCTCACGAGGGTCGTCCGGGACGGATCGTGTCTCGAACGCGTGGCCCCGTCCGTCGCCGCTCCGGCAGCCGATTTGGCGATGCCCCGGGCATACGTGCGGCGAAACGGGTGGGAACGAACGGAGTGACGTGCGCCCGAACACGCTATTGCGGTCGATGCCGGTCGAACACCTCCGTTGAACGGACGACGATCATAGCCGACCGTACGCGTCGAACCGTCTTGAATCCAGTGCACGCCGCCGTCGGCCGGTCCGGTATCCCGCATCAGTCGCCGGTTTGGAGCGGCTCCCGTCGGCACAACTGCACCAAGGTTTAGCGGTTCGACGACGGTCTGTTCCGAGCGCTTGCAAAGAACCGACGGCGGATGCCGTCCGGTTGGCACTCGAGGCGGTCTCCCGGATCGTGACGACTGGAGTCGAGCCACCCGGGCACGGAAGTCAGCCGAACCACGAGAATGCGGCCGACGAATCGGCTTACCGGGTCTTGATATCGTCCTTGTCCTTGACGATCTCCGTTTCGGCCTCGCCGCTCGTGTACTCGTTGACCACGTCGTAGAAGTCGTTTTGCATCCCCGCCGGGAACGTGAGGACGCCGATCCACGATCCGTCGGGTTGCCACTCCTCGCGTTCTAGCTCGCCGAACTGGCGGATCTGGGCCTGTGCGCTGCCGGCGTACTCGGCCGGCACCTGTACCGCGACGGTGACCTCTTCGAACCGGATCGGGATCACCGGGCGCAACGCGTCGAGGGCGTCGTCGACCTGCCCCTCGACCGGTTCCATCGGATCGACCGTGAATCCCGCTTCCTCGAGCGCGTTCTCGATCCGTTCGGGGGGATGCGGCGCGTTGTCCATCTGGGGGTTGACCGCGTTCCGTGCGATGGTGTCGATCAACTGCTTGCGCTTTTGTTCTTGCATCTCCCGGCGCTGTTCGGCCGTGATCTGTATCTCCCCCCGTTTGATGACTTCGGGGATGATCTCGAGCGGTTCGGTCGTGTCGAATACCGTCTCGAGGTCGTTCTCGGCGGGTCGGTCCCCGCGGGAGGCGTCCTCGAAGACGTCTTCGGCCGCGATGACGTCCTCGAGATCGCCCTCGAACTCGTCGCGTTTGATCGCAAGCGCCGCGTCCGGATCTACGAGTACCTCGAAGCGCGCCCCGTGGGACTCGAGTCGCGCCGTGACCGCCTCGTCGAGCGAAATCATGACTGGATCTTTCCTCGCCAATTAAAAGAGTGTTTCCCGATCCGGAACGCGGTCGCCCGATCCGGCACCCATCGAACCCAACCGAGATCGACGATCGGTGATAACTCGATGGTTCGAACGGTGGGGACTCAATCGGTCCCGGCGAGCCGTCGACCAGGATCGATCGGTGACGAAAACCGGTTGCTGACGGCTACCGATCCACGAACGGTCGAAAAAGTCGGTTTCGATCCGCTTACTCGTCGTCGGGCTCGTCGCCTTCGTCGAGGAGACCGTTCTCCTCGAGGTAGCCGGCGATACGATCCTGTTCGAACTGCTCGAAGGATTCGGTTTCGACGTCGACCGTCGCGAGACCGACCTCGTTTGCGAGCAAGGAGCCATCGTTGACCGATGCGAGTGCGTCGAGGGCAAGCGAGATGCCGCCATCGAGGTCGGCGTCCTCGTCGTAGTTCTCCTCGAGGTAGTTCTGGAGTTCGCCGCGGTCGGCACCGACGGCCAGCGCCTTCCACTCGTAGGGCGTCCCCGACGGGTCGGTTTCGAACAGCCGCGGTTCGCCGTTGTCGATACCGCCGACGATCAGCGCGACCCCGAACGGGCGCGCGCCGCCGACCTGCGTGTACTGCTGGATGTGGTCGGTGACTTCCTTGGTCAGCGTCTCGACGCCGATCGGCTCGCCGTAGCGCAGCTGGTTGACCTGCGACTGGCGGCGCGCGAAGTCGATCAACTGGCGGGCGTCGGCGACGTGGCCCGCGCTTGCGATCCCGATGTGGTCGTCTGCCTTGTGGATCTTCTCGACGCTCGAGTCCTCGAGCAGCGGGGAGGGAACTCGTTTGTCGACGGCCAGCACGACGCCATCGCTCGTTCGAACACCGATACTTGCCGTGCCGCGTTTGACCGCCTCGCGGGCGTACTCGACCTGGTAAAGTCGGCCGTCCGGCGAGAAGATCGTGATGCCGCGGTCGTACGCCTGCTGTTGGGCTTGTCCCTGCATAGTATCACGCTAAATCGTAATCGAGGTCTGTCGTCCCCGTGAACGCCTCATCGAGTCGCACGTCTGCAGATCCATCGCGCACGACGGCGACTCGCTCCTCGTTCCCGAACACGACGTTTCTCTCCTCGGAATCTTGCCCGCCGCGTCCTAAATACTTTTCTTCAGCGGCACGGATCGTACCACTGATACCGCGGACGGCGATTCCGACGGGAGAGCCGTCTATCTCGTCGATGCAGGCGAGGGCTGCGCGAGCCGACTCGGTGTGTCCGCGGCGGACTTTCACCAGTGCATCGCCGGTCCCGGCGGCGAACTCGAACCTGACGACCGAGAGATCGGCGTCCGCACTCCCCGGATCGCCGAGGAGGTTCTGGCCCGCGTACCACACCTCGCGCTGGAACGTGCGCCTGTCGATCTCGGCGTCCGGCCACGCTTCGATTCCGACCGCGAGATACCGCCACCGCGGCCGGAGGTGTTTCGGGAGGTGTTTCATTCGTCGCGGTCGGCCGCCGTCAGGCTGGCCGAGCCGGCCGGTCCGCGCTCGGCGACCAGCACGCCGACCTGATCGTGCACGCGCTCGACGGCCGTCAGCGAGAAGCCGGCGTCGGTAAAGGCGTCGGCCAGCACGCCGACGGTCGCCGGATCGTCGACCTCGGGCGAGTAAAAGGGTTCCTCGGGATCGGGTTCGCCGAAGAACATCACGTCGCCGAGGACGAACGCCCGTGGCTCGAGGTCGGCGATCACCGCGATCGCCTCGCGTTTCTCCGCGTCCGAAAGGTGATGCATCGCGAAGTTGGAGGTGACGACGTCGACGTCGCCGTCGTAGCTGGGATCACGGAAGGTCCCGTATCCGAACTCGAGGTTCTCGAGTCCCTCCGCGTCGGCTTTCCGCTGGGCTTCCTCCATCATCCCCTCGCTGATGTCGCGGCCGACGACGCGTTCGGCGTCGGGGGCGAGCGCGAGCGCGATCGCACCGGTCCCGGTCCCGAGATCGAGCACGACGTCGTCCGGGTTCGGCGCGGCGTGTTCGATCACGAGGTTGGCGCAGGCACGGTACTCGTCGGAGCTCGACTCGTCGTACTCGCTGGCGATTTCGTCGAACCGGGCGGCGTGGTCCTCAAGGCTCTTTTTCATACCTGCCCCGTTCGACCCCCGGCTCAATGAACGACTCGGACTTGACGTGGCGATTGCGCTCCGCGAGCCGGCCCCATTCTGCCAGCCCTGCCTCGATAAAGTCGCTCGAGAACCCCACCTGTTCCCCGAGCGCTTTCAGCTCGCGGGGTGCTCGCAGTTCGAGGTGTGAGCGGGGGGCCGCGCTCACGACGTAGGGTGCGTCGTAGTAGTCGACGATCTCCCGGAGTTTACGAAGCGACTGGATGGTTCGTACCCGCCGGCCGCCGCTTTCCCGGAGCACGCCGGAGAGATCGAATTCGAGGCGGACGCCGTTCTCGACGGCGGCTTTCGCGAGGACGTGGTTTACGTCACCGGAGTCGCTCATGGGATGGGCGAGCACGTCGACTTTGTCGTTCTCGACGGCGAACCGGTTCAGCACGTTCGTCCCGCCGTCGATCGCAACGATGGTGTGGGAGGTCCGGTAGTTGCCGACGGCACCGCTTGCTTGCTGTGGATCGTCGGCCTGTACTTCGATGCCGTCGACGACGTCGATACCGTACGCCTCGGCGATCCGGTCGGGGTCGTAGTCGGCTCGAGCGCCCGATCGATTGCGCACGACCACGCCCTCGAACCCGTACTCGGCCGCCGTCTTTGCGACTCTGGCGACCGTGCTCTGTCCGTCGGGGTGGGCGTGGACGGCCTCGTACATACTCGAGGACTCTCGCGGCGGTGACTTGGGGTTTGCGTCCTGTAGCGAACACGCCGTCGTCGCGAACTCACCACGTCCGAGCCGGACGGAGATCGATAGCGGCAACGACTCGGTTCTCCCCGTCGACGGGGACGATGACGCGCATGTCTTCGTTGTAATCCGCCAGCAACTCCCGGCAGGAACCACACGGCGGGACTACCCGAATCTCGGTCGCTTCGTGATCCGCCATCGGGTACGCGACGGCGACGCACGTCCGGATGGCGTCATGACGGGTGCCGTCAGCGATGGCGGACCCGACCGCGACCGGTTCCGCACAGAACGAAGCGCGGCCGATACTCGCCGGGAGACTCACACCCTCGTAGACGCTGCCGTCGTCCGTCCGGATTCCCGCAGCGACGATGTGTGCACCGTCGAAAAAGCGCTCGTCGACCGTTCGTCTCGATGACTCGCTCGAGGAGCGCTTCGTCTTCGGAGGTCAGCGGCGATGTGTTCATGGTTCTCAACCATCACTCGCCAGTCGTATTAATACAGATGGCCGAGAGCGTGTCCGAACGAACGTGAGGGCACGCGATCCGGGGAAGGGCAGGCGATTACCCAATAACGACCGCGAACGGCAACGCCGTGAGCGGGCCGACGACTGATGTGGAGTGACGCTTTGGGTCACGGAACGGAAGGAGGAGGCTTTTGATCGAAATTTTACCGAGGGACAACGCGCCGTGGGGCAGCTACGCTGCCGCCGGCGCGAAAGACCGCAGAGTAAAATTTCGGTTCAGTTGAGAATCGACTGTGCGACCGTCGCGAGCTGGCCGTTGTCGGCTTCACGCAGGCGATCGTCGCCGATCTTCAGGCGCAGCCGCGGCCGTCCGACGTCGATCGGAACCTTCTCGGTGTCGATAAGCCCCATGTCCTCGAGCTTGGTCTTGGTACGCGAGAAAGTCGCCTTGGAGGCGATGCCGACGTCCTCGCCCCACTTGCTGATGTCGTACAGCAGCGCTTCGTTTTTCGCCGCGACCAGCAGCGAGATGGTCACCTCGTCGAGGCCGTCGCCGTCGCCGCGGGCGGTCTCGAGCGAGTTGAGAATCGACGTGAAGTCGTCCTCGGCGTCGGGGCTGATCTCCTCGGAGAGGGTCTCGCGAACGGCCGTGATCGGCGGCGTCCGGAGGTTGTACTGCGTGGCGTCCTCCCAGCGGGCCGCGTACGTGTCGTAGGTGTCCTCGACGAAGCTCTCGTCGTCGGTGACGAGCCCGCCGACGCGGTCCCCGGCGTGGACGACGGCGACGACGCGGTCGCTCGTGATCAACAGCGAGTTTTCGGGTGCCTCCTCGAGCGTTCGCAGCGCGAGCGCGTCCTCGGCGATGAGGTCGGCCGCGTTGGAGGCGACGATGAAGTCGTCCATGACGTCTTTCAGCGTCCGTTCGTCGGCAAGCATGTGGACCGTCGGAAGCGATCCGTCGAACTCGGTGGCGACCGAAACGAACTCTTCGATGGCATCCCACGAGGGGTTGACCATGTAGACGTCTCCGCTTGCATCCTCGAGCACCGACCCGAGGATATCGTCAATTTGGTGATTAAGTAAATTCGAGGTCATGCCTATACAGAAGTAAACGAAACCGAATTACTTAATTTTGGTGGCCGTTTGCACAGCAGAACTTCTCGTCTGACTGACGAACCGGTAATTTTTGTTCCAGTTCGGATCATCCCGTCGACATATGTGCGGCTTCGACCGAACGGCTTCTCGATTCGATGGTCACGGCCCCTCGGCCGGGTGGTAATTCAGCTTCCCCTTCGTCTCTCCACGACAATGGTAGAAATAATGACAATAAATATATACCAGTGACATGTTATTACAGTATCGTATGGATTCGACACGCGATCGACTGTGGTGGACCGTGCATGCCCTCCTCGAACAGTACGGACTGCGGACGGATCGGCGTGAACCGGTGGGCGGACGGGTGATGCGCGCGAAACGAATCAGTACGTACGGCGGGCCGTAACCTCAGCGGTCGAACTGCGGCCAGAGTTCTCCCGACCAGTAGATGTCTCCGTTGTAGATCACCGATGCCTCAGTTTCTTTGAGTAGCGTCGCGACTTCCGGTTTAGAGAGCGTAAAGCTGGATTCGGATCCACAGAGGTAAGCGTACTCGTTGGTCTCCGTGTGCGGGAAATAATAGGAGCCAGTGACGCGAGTCGAATAGCAATCGAAGGTCACGAGGTATTTCTCGGTGGCTGACTGTCTCCGGTGTTCGGCCCCGTTGTCGAGGTGCTCGATCGTGATCGTCGTTGGCTGTCGATGCTCACCCTGTGTCAGCGAGTGGGTCCCGTCGCCGACGACCGTGTAATCTTTCCCCATCATGATTCGACTGCGCGCGAGCCTCATCGCGCGTTCGATGCTGAACCCGTGGACGAGAAGCTTTGCAAACGTCGATCCGACCTTGATGGCGTGATCGTTCAATACCTTGGTGAACGTTACTGCGCCAGCGACGCTGCCTTTCTCGACGAGCGTCGTTCCCTCGTAAAACGAACCACAGGCGTTCAGGAAAAACGTCTGTACGTTGCACCGATCGAGACTCGAGGCCGACAGATAACCGTCCGGACACCGGAAGCCGTCGGTTTCACAGTGTCCGATGTAGTGGACGAAGTCGTGTTCGTCCTCGAAGACCCGCGCGAGTTCGGCCGTGCCGAGTGACTCCTCGACGGTTACCTCGATCGGTAGCTCCTCCGATCGTCGGCGGTAGATTTCAGCGACGTCGTCGTGTTCGCCCGCCATCTCCGGGTCGTTCAACACGACACAGATCGACGTCGAATCACTGGTCCGCTCGAGGTACTCGAGGCGGTTGTAGTACGCCTCGGTCGCGGAGTTGAAGACGTCGATCGGAACGCCGTCGGCAAGCCAGCCGTGGACGCGACCGTGTCGGAGCTCCGGTTTGACGATATCGACCGACGCGACCTGTCCGGCGCTTGCCCTGTCGAGGTTCTCGGAGGGACAGTCGCCGTCGCCGCGAGCCGACAGGTGAGACCCGGTAGCGCGGTCGCGCCCGCCGCGATAGAAGTCCTCGAGCGAGCGCTCGACCAGTTCTCGGCCCTCGAGTTCCGACGTTCGGGGCCGGTAGATCAGACTCATCCGATCGAGCAGGAACGGCAGCGTTTCGAGGCGATCGTACTCCGGGGCGACGTACGTCGAGAGATGCCAGTCGGGGAGTCGGTGTTCGATAGCCGCGTAGGGGACCTCGAGATACGCGGCGAGTCGTTCCTGCGGGGACGCCTCGTAGAGGGCGTCGCTGTCGAGACCGAGCGCCTCGAGCAGGCTCAGTTCCGCGAGGTCGGTGCCGTACGGGCCGGCGTTACGAACGAGACAGTCCAGGAAGAACGCTTTCCGGAGGAGCCGTTCGACGTCGCGTTCGAGATCGGGCATCGCGGCGAGTCGTTCCTCGATCGCCATACCGGTAAGCCGCAGACGCGGTCGGCTGGGACCGAACTGTCCCGCCGGGACGGTCCGGACAGTCGCTTGCAGATAGTAGGCCAGCGGGGCGACGACGTACAGCGTCTCGTAGTCGGATGGGACCTGTAGTTCGATGCCGGAGTCCGGACTGTCGTTTCGGATGCTGTCGGGGATTTCGAGAGCGTCCCCGGGCTCGAGCAACGGAGGATGGCCGCGAAGCGTCGGGTAGGTTCGGTCCGGACTCGTCGTCTTGTGCGACGAGGAGAGGTGTGTCAGTGCGGTGGCAACGGCGTCGGGTGAGTCGGGCACCGTAATCGTTCCCGCGGGAAGCTCGTGGTGACTCCGGAAGCCGACGACGACGCGCGTTCGTTCGGGGAACGAGACGACGATCGATTCGAAATCGTCGGTTTTCTCGATCGTTGCACGCCCGGAAAACCGGAGGTACGTCTTGATTTCGGTGTCGACGTCGACGACGTACTCGTCGGGCGGGAGCGAGAGTGGCTCACCGCTTGGATCGAGTTCGTACGGCTCCGTCGACTCGAGCGGGAAGGCGTAAACGACCGCGTGCGGGAATCGGAGTTCGTCCGCAGTCACGACGAGCGTTTCGTCGACCGGACGCGAGATGTCGGCGTCGGTTCCGTCGACGACGAGATCGTCCCCACGGACTGCCAACTCGGCGTTATCTGCGTCCGTCACGCGGAGGGTATTCTCTCTCACCGCCCACTCAATCATTCGGTCTACTGAATGTCACTCAGAAAAGTTAGTTGTATCGGGTGGTAACTCAACCGTGTCAAACGCTAACGTTCCAAGTCAGCCGCGTCTCACGATCGGCCGCGTCCGCCGGTTCGATCCCGCGGAATGTGCGGACGACTCGGGTACTCGAGTCGGCGACGGGAGCCGAGCGGAGCCGTTTCGCCGATCGTCACGACGGCCGATCGAGGCTCGACTTGCCGAGGAGGGGTACACTTATACAGCAGTCGGACACCACATCGGACATGGACCACGACCACGTTCGGGAGGTCGATCCGAAAGTCGCCGATGCGCTCGAGAGCGAGGTCGATCGCCAGCGGTCGACGCTGCAGATGATCGCGAGCGAGAACCACGCCAGCCGCGCGGTTATCGACGCACAGGGGAGCGCCCTGACGAACAAGTACGCCGAGGGCTACCCCGGATCGCGCTACTACGGCGGCTGTGAGTACGCCGACGAGGTCGAAGAACTCGCGATCGACCGCGCGAAAGAACTGTTCGGTGCCGAGCACGTCAACGTCCAGCCCCACGCGGGCACCCAGGCCAACCAGGCCGTCTACTTCGCGATGTTAGAGCCCGGCGACAAGATCCTCTCGCTGGACCTCAATCACGGCGGCCACCTCAGCCACGGCCACCCGGCGAACTTCACGGGCCAGCTTTACGAGGTCGAGCAGTACGAGGTCGATCCGGAAACGGGGTACATCGACTACGACGGCCTCGCCGAACACGCCGCTGAGTTCGAGCCGGACATCATCGTCTCGGGGTACTCCGCGTACCCGCGCGAGATCGAGTGGGAGCGCATCCAGACCGTCGCCGACGACGTCGACGCGCTTCATCTCGCGGACATCGCACACATTACCGGGCTCGTGGCGGCCGGCGTTCACCCCTCGCCGGTCGGCGTCGCCGACTTCGTCACCGGCTCGACCCACAAGACCATCCGCTCGGGCCGGGGCGGGATCGTGATGACGAGCGAGGAGTTCGCCGACGACATCGATTCGGCGGTCTTCCCCGGCGGACAGGGCGGCCCGCTCATGCACAACGTCGCCGGCAAGGCCGTCGGCTTCAAGGAAGCTCTCGAGCCGGAGTTCGAGGAGTACGCCGCACAGACCGTCGCAAACGCCGAAGCGCTCGGCGAATCGCTTTCCGATCACGGCTTCTCGCTGGTGTCGGGCGGGACCGACAACCACCTCGTGCTCGCCGACCTCCGCGAGAGCCACCCCGATACGTCGGGCGGCGACGCCGAAGACGCGCTCGAGGAAGCCGGCATCGTCCTCAACGCGAACACGGTGCCCGGGGAGACCCGCTCCCCGTTCGATCCGAGCGGGATCCGCGCCGGCACGCCGGCACTGACCACCCGCGGCTTCGACGAGGACGACTGCCGGACGGTCGGCGATCTGATCGCCCGCGTCGTCGACGCCCCCGAAGACGAATCGGTCATCGCCGAGGTCCGGGACGAAGTCCGGCGGCTGTGTGACGAGAACTCGCTGTACGAGTAGAAACGAAACGGTTTTTCGGACGTGTTTTCGGCCGATTGCGGTCTCGAGTCGCGATTCTCGCGGCTACGTTCCGACGCCGGAACAGCCATGTAGAACGGCCAAGCCGGTCACGCGACCACCACGAACTATGGCCGACGAATCGCGACCGGAACCCGACGCGAAACAGGATCGCAGGGACGACGAGCCGGGCCCCGGCGTCGAACCGATCGACGTCGAAGAGGAATCGGACGACGACGAGGGCGACGACCGCTGACGGTCGAGTACCGAACCGCCGGTTCGATCGCCACACCCCGTGACGCTCGCTGGAGGCCGTCGCCTGTCACTCGCCGGCACGCGGCTTATCTTCCGGCTTGCCGTACCGTCGTCGATGTCGAAACGCCCGACCGGAACGCTACTAGACGACGAACGGTTGCTCGAGCTCCGGGAAACCGACGAGACGGCAGCCTCGGAACTCGCAATCGACGTGACGCCGGTGGCGGAGCACATGGGGGCATCGAGCGGCGACCACATCGACTGGGGCCTCGACCGGTACGAAGATCAGACGATGCTCGTGATCAGCGGGATCGCAGAGACGGCCACCGCCGACGCACCGTATCCGCGACAGCTCCGGGACGAGGAGGGGGCGATCGTTGCACCCGTCCCCGACCTACTGGTTCGCGCTGCCCCTCCCGAGGGACTCGGGCTCGATCTCGAGACGTACGACGACGATCGACCGTTGCTGTTCGACGCCATCACGACCGCGGAGACGATCGGCCTCGTCCCGGTCCGGTACGACGACGGCCAGCCGTACCGCCCCGAACCGCTCCCGGGCGTCGCGGACGAAAGCGATCCCGTCGCCGAAGGGACGATCGAACGGGAGGCCCGCGGCGATCCGACGCCGCGTCCGGAGACGATGGACGCGCCGATCGATCCCGTCGTCTTCGACGACGTGATGGCCGACGTCGGGAACGACGTCCCCGCCTCCGACGTGATCGGTATCCTCGAGGCGATCGAGCGCCACGAGCTCGTCGGCGAAGACGCACACGCCGCCGGCCGACCGCCGTTGTCCGTCGACGACCGCGCGGTCGTGCTCCTCCCGGCGGACGCCTGGCCGGAGCAACTCGCGCCGGAGCTCGAGGCCGCGGGTATCGACGTCAACGCCGACGCGCTCGAGGCGGCTCGCGAGGTCCACGAGCGACAGGCCGCGCAGTTGATCGACGAGGCGGACGCGGACGAGTATCGAACCGTCAGATCCGAGTACGACTACGACGTGGCGGTAAGCGACGAACGCGATACCGCCGAGTGGAACGTCTCAGAACCGGGAACGGTCGATCGGGACGGGACGTGAGTGCCGGCGACGGCTCCGTGTGGGCGGACACGGCGACGAAACGCGGATCCCGAATGTGCACGTATGTGGTTATTTATGCCCCACTTCAGGAGGATTTTGCGCACGAATCCGAGGGTTGATTAGCCTCGCGGCCGCTTACTCGAGTAATGACCGAGATCATCGACGGCAACGCCGTCGCGAGCGAGATCCGGGACGAACTGACCGACGCGATCGAGACGCTTGCCGACGCCGGTTCGCGGCCGGGACTGGCGACCGTTCTCATGGGCGACGACCCCGCGAGCCAGACGTACGTGAACATGAAACAGCGCGATTGCGAGGAGGTCGGCATCGAGAGCCACCACGTCGACGTCGACGGCGACGCGCCGCCGGAAGAACTGTACGACGCCATCGCCGACCTCAACGACGACCCCGACGTGCACGGCTACATCGTCCAGGCCCCGGTCCCGGACCACGTCGACTACCGCGAGGTCATCCGCCGGGTCGACCCGATCAAAGACGTCGACGGCTTTCACCCCGAGAACGTCGGTCGACTCGTCGCCGGCGACGCCCGCTTTCGCCCCTGTACCCCCCACGGCGTCCAGAAACTGCTCGAGTCGGCCGGCGTCGACACCGAAGGCGCGGACGTGACCATCGTCGGCCGCTCGGACATCGTCGGCAAGCCCCTCGCGAACCTCCTGCTCCAGAAGGCCGACGACGGGAACGCGACGGTGACGGTCTGTCACTCGCGAACGGACGACCTCGCCGCGAAGACCCGCGGGGCCGACGTCGTGGTTGCCGCCGCCGGCGTCCCCGAACTCGTCGATGGCTCGATGCTCGAGGCGGGAACGGTCGTGATCGACGTCGGCGTCAATCGGGTCGATGCGGACACCGAGAAGGGGTACGAACTCGTCGGCGACGTCGAGTTCGAGAGCGCAAAGGAGAAAGCAAGCGCGATCACGCCCGTCCCCGGCGGCGTCGGGCCGATGACGCGCGCGATGCTATTGTATAATACGGTCAAGGCCGCGAGCCTGCAGGAAGGGATCGACGTCGAGTTACCCTGACGCCGTCGGGGTTTCTCACCCGTCGTCGAACCGGATCAGGTTCCGTTCCTCGAGTTGCATGAGGAAGTGCGCCAGCGTCTCGTCGACGGGTTCGACGCGCTCGGCGTCGTGGGCGTCGGCGACGGCCGACGCGATCTCCGAGACGGTATGGTCGCCGTCGCAGTGACGCCAGACCGTGGTCCCGACGGGGTCGAGCGTGAGTTCGCGCTCCCGGCTCGTCCCGAAGAGATCGAACAGGAACCGGTCGATCCGGTTTCGGGGCGTTTTCGTCCAGTGGACGGTGACGCGGGACTCGCCGTCGACGGTCGTCTCCTCCCAGTCGTCGGCGGTCCGTCTCGGGATCGACGACGGCGCGTGAGCGGTCATGTGGCGTTCGTGTCGGGCATGTTCCGGAGGACGCTCACCGTGAAGATGCCAACCAACGCGACGACAGCGACGATGCCGAGTACCGTCTGCGTGCCGCCGTCGAGTCCGATCGGGAACGGCGCGCCGTCAGAGGCACCGGTCCCGGTGATATACAGCGCGCCGATGACGATACCCATGATCGCCTCGCCGGTGATCAGCCCCGCCGCGATGATCCGGCCGCGGTATGTCGTGTGTTCCTCGAGGGTGCCGTCCTCGTCGTCCTTCCGGGCGACGTACTTGTCGATCGCACCACGAAGCAGGCCGCCGAGGAAGATCGGCGTCGCGAGCGTGATCGGCAGGTAGATCCCGACGGCGAACGGCAGGACGGGAACGTTCATGAGGATCAGGACGAACGCGAAGACCGCGCCGATGAGGATCATCCCCCACTGGGCGGTCCCCGTGAGCACGCCCTCGGAGAGGAGCGCCATCATCCCTGCCTGGGGTGCCGGGATGGTTTCGCCGCCGATGCCGTACGCCTCGTGGAAGAAGTACAGCACCCAGCCGGCGAACAGGGCCGAAAGGGAGATACCGATCACCTGTGCGATCTGTTGGTTTCGAGGGGTCGCACCGAGGAGATAGCCGGTCTTGAGGTCCTGGGAGGTGTCGCCGGCCACTGCAGCGGCGATCGCGACGACCGAGGCTGTCACAAGCACGACGACGGGGTCGGTGACCCCGGTCGATTTCATCAACAGCGCGGCGATCAGGACCGTCGCCACGGCCATCCCCGAGACGGGGTTCGAGGAACTGCCGACGACCCCGACGAGGTACGCGGATACGGCGACGAAGAGGAACGCGGCGATGACGGCGATGAAGCCGCCGAGAAGGCCGACCTGCACCTGCGGAACGGCGACCAGCGCGAGCGCGATCAGGACCGCGCCGATCACGACGACCTTCATCGGGAGGTCACGCTGGGTACGTTTCTCCGTTCCGGATCCGGACGCGTCGGACCCGCCGAGTTCCGCGGCGGCGGTCCGGAGCGCGTCGAGTATCGTTCCGCGCATCGAAACGATCGCGTAGAACCCGCCGACGATCATCGAACCGGCACCGACATACCGGATGTAATTGTCCCAGACATCATCGGCCTGTGTCATAAGGGACGCGTCGGCGGCCGATTCCGGGACGAAGCCCCCCGTGACCAGCAGCGGGATCAGCATCATCCAGGCGATCAGCCCGCCGCCGAACACGTAGCCGGCGATCCGGGGGCCGATGATGTAGCCGACGCCGACGAGCGCGGGGGTGAAGTCACCGCCGATGGCGAACCCTTCCGTCTCGCCGGCCGAAAACGCCGTCTGGATGGTCGTCTTGAAGGCGGCCATCCCGTTTGCCAACCACATATAGAGGAAGCTCACGAGGAATCCGACCGAAATGAGTTTCACCCCTTCCTCGCCGCGGTTTCCGGCCTCGAGAACGTCGGCACACGCGGTCCCCTCCGGATAGGGAAGCTCCTCGTGTTTGTCGACGATGAGGTAACGCCGCATCGGAATCATAAACAGGACTCCGAGCAGTCCGCCCAGAATCCCGACCGATGCGGTTCCGGCGATATCGATCGGCTGATCGAGGTACGTGATGCCGGCGATCGTAAAGATCACGCCGGCCGCAAGCGCTTCGCCGGCGGAGGTCATCGTCTGGACGATGTTGTTCTCGAGGATCGTTCCGCCGACGCCGACCTGCCGAAGGCCGTAGAAGACGCCCATACTGATGACCGCGGCCGGGATGGACGCGCTGATCGTCATCCCGGAGCGCATCCCGAGGTACATGTTCGCGGTCAGCATCACGACGTTGAGCGCGAGTCCGATCACGACCGCTTTGATCGTGAGCTCCGCGACGCTTTTCCCCGCGGGAACGTACGGACTCGGTCCGTCGTCCGGTACCTGTTCACGTGCTGTGCCGCTGTCGATCGGCTCCGTCTGTTCTTCCGATGGTCCGTGTGACATAGTCGAGTACAGCGGACGCCCTTCGGAGTTCGCTTCCGTCGACCGGTCCGCACAGTCCCGGGCATCGTCGGCATCGGTCTCGTCGGTCCGTTCGACGTCGAGTCCGCCCGAGGGAGTCCGCCGTGTCTGCTCCGACGATAGCCCCCCGATACTATAAAGATGATAATGTTTGGAACGAGCGTTCACTATATGATATCATTTAACACGGAAGTGGCGGGAAAAAGTATCTTTCGGGAAATCATGTTATGGGGAAACAACCCACTGGTCCGGTCGACTCCGAAACTACGCGTCCCAGTCTCGCCCCAGTCGCTCCCGAGCCTTCGAGAAGGCACGCTCGTCGCCGCGCAAGCCGTTCGCCAGATCCCGGGTTGTCTCGACGAGTCGCTCGGCGATCCGCGGGTCGACATCGCCATCGAGCATCCGGATCCGTGTGACGTGCTCGCCGAGCGTCTCGATCGCGCTTCGTTCGTTCGCGGTCAGGTCGCGGTCGTCGGTCCAGGTCCGGACGTCGCGGCGGTACTCGCGCACGGCGTTTGCGTACGCGAGTCCGCGGGCGGCCCGCAGCGTTTCGGGAACGTCGTCGACCGGCGGGCGCTCACCCGTGTCGGCGTCGCCGAGCAGCGAGAGGAAGTACAGCTCTTCGCGCTCCTCGAGGGCGATGTCGCGGGAAACGATGTCGGCGACGTGGAGGAGTTCGCTGGCGGCGAGATAGGTATCGTCGAGGTCGCGGAGTTCGCCGGCGTTGACGAACCCCCGTCGGCGGACGTACTCCCGGCAGCGGTCCCGTGCCCGGTCGGCGAGGTCGGCAGTCGAGACATCGTCGATGTCGTTCCGCACCGATGTCAGATCGAACGCGACCTGTAGATCGGTGTGTTCCGTTCGGTCGTCGATGCCGACGCTGCGGAGACTCCCGCAGGCCGGACAGCCGACGCTCCCGGTTTCGTAGTACGACCAACGGGTCCCACACGCCGTGCATTCGCGCTCGCCCCGGATCTTCATGCGCGGTCGTACGCGCGGGAGACAAAAAGTTTGCACGGAGACGCCCCGAACCGGGCCGGAATACCGACTGTTCGCTGGGCCGGCTACCGGAATCGACGGTCGCGTTCGGAGCCGGACTCCGATAGTTCATCGGAGATGACCGTCTCGAGGCGCTGAGCGACGTTCAATGGGTCATTAACGTACGGCAGTTGCAGGCCACACTGCAACCAGCCGAAACGTCCTTTCTGGAGATATGTCCCACCCACGACTCAACCGACGAACGTTCGTTGCTGCGGCGGGAACAGCGAGTGCACTCGTTCTGGCCGGCTGTGCCGACGGTGGTCCCGGCGACGGTGAGGAGGAAGAAGAAGAACCCACAACCGAAGACAACGAAACCGAAGACAACGAAACCGAAGACAACGAGACCGACGAAGAGGCCGGTGCCGACGGCGAGACGTACACACTGACCGTCACCGTCGAAGACGATGCGGGTGAACCCGTCGAGGGAGCGACGGTCACGCTCGAGGAAGCGGACGGGACCGGCATGGAAGACGAGGGGATGGGCAACGAGACGGAAGACAACGAGACGGAAGACAACGAGACCGAAGACAACGAGACCGAAGACGAGGGGATGGCCGAAGACGGCGGGACGACACAGGAGGACGAAACCGACGAAAACGGCGAGGTCGAGTTCGAGGATCTCGAGGACGGCGAGTACACCGTGACCGCCGAACACGAAGGCCAAGAGGCCGAAGATAACGTCGAGATCGCCGGCTCCGACGAGGAAGTCACCCTGACGCTCGGCGGAAACGGAATGGGCGATGGGGAAGGCAACGAGACCGACAACGAGACTGACAACGAGACTGACAACGAGACCGACAACGAGACCGACAACTAATCGCTCGACAGCTTGCCCCTCGACTCCCTTTGGGGGAACGGTCGCCGGTACCGGGCGCGACAGCCGCGTTTCGCCCACACGCTCGTATCGGGTCGGATGAGGTCTCGCGATCGCTGAGCGTCCGGGACGGCGGACTGTGGCTCGAGAACGGTATTACTGGCCCGAAAAGATCGACTTACGATCGAAACGGCATGAGCCGACCGGCGGAAGCCTCGAGTATCCGTCCCAACGTCCCGTTAGCAACTCGACGATCTTTTTTGTCCCTCGTCTCGGTAGTCACGCCTATGCGCGAGGAAGAAGAAATCCGCGAGCAGTACGAGTTCCTCAAAGAGCAACTCGAGAGCGACGAAATGCGCCACGACGGCGTCGAAGAGATGTTCACCTACTACAAGCGGGCGATCGGCTGGGTACTCGAAGAGGAGCACATCTGACCGGCTTCGACGAGGACCGACTCCCTGCAGCGAACGTATCACGAATCCGGCCTGTGTCGTTACCTTTAAGTGCACCCAGCGGAATCTTTCAGGTGACGCTTCGCTTGGAGGGCCGAAGCGTCAGCGGGGACCAATTCAGGGCGGCAAGCGATCGCGTGACGTTTTTCTCGTCACGCGATTTGCTTTCCTGTTTCAACACTTCTGAGCGATAGCTTCGAGTTCGATGCCAGATCGTCAGCGGCGACGCTCGCCACTGGTATAATCGTCCCTACAGTAATTTAACTGACTGTAAACATGAGTCGGCCATTATGTGTATTCCACTCTCGAATCAGTCATCGGAGTTATCATTCGAAACAGGTCTAAACAACTCCCGTTCGCCGGTAATAACCCAGTTTAGATCGAAACGACCCGATAGCCTTATTAAAATTCGACAGTAAGTACGAGTGGTACTTTCCCAATGTACGACCTGACAGGATTCCAGCGTGACCTGCTGTATGTTATCGCTGGTGAGGAGGAGCCCCACGGACTGGCGATCAAGGAGGAACTGGAAGCGTACTACGAAAAGGAGATCCATCACGGCCGCCTCTATCCGAACCTCGATACCCTCGTCGACAAAGGACTCATCGAGAAAGGGCGCCGCGACCGACGGACGAACTTCTATACCCTTACCCGGCGCGGCCGTCGGGAACTCGAGGCCCGCCGGGACTGGGAATCGCAGTACGTCGATCTATAGTCCCTACTTCGGGATCGACCTCTCGTGAGCCGCCCGAGCCGGCAACGAGATGGAATCGGGTCCGAACCCCGCTTTACCGTTCTGGGAACGGCTTGCCGTATCGTTGCCCGTACAGTACGGCCAGCACGTTGTTTATGTGTCGCCACGGAGAAGCACACAGAGTGAACGAGGTTCCGCTGCAGTTCGCCGACGCGCCGCTCGATGACACAGTCGTGCGGATCGCTCTTGCGGGTGCGCTCGGGATGTTTCTGGGGCTCGAACGGGAGTGGTCCCAGAAGTCGGCCGGCATTCGGACCTTTTCGCTGATCAGTCTGCTCGCTGCCGTATTTACGATTCTCGTCATCGAATCCGACGTGGGCGAGAGCCTGTTGTTACTCGGCGGACTGCTCGTGATCGTTCAGGGGGTTCTCCTCGCCGTTCAGGGGTTACTCAGCGACGAGGACGCCGGTCTTTCCCTGACGACATCGGTGTCGATGCTCGTCACCTACGGCGTCGGCGCGCTCGTGGCGGCCGGTTTCATCATCGAAGGCGTGACCGTCGCCGTGCTGTCGTCGCTGCTTCTCGTGTTGAAACGAGAGCTCCACGAGTTCGCGTGGGGACTTTCCCGCGAAGAGATGCGCTCGACGACGGAGTTTGCCATCCTCGCGTTCGTCATCTACCCGCTGTTGCCGTCGAAATACGAACCAGAGATCGCCGGCATCACCATTCCGCTCGAGCCACAGGTGATCTGGCTGATGGTCGTCGCCGTCGCGGGGATCGGGATCGTCAACTACGCGATCGTATCGACGTACGGCGGGCGTGGGATCGCCGTCACGGGGTTTTTCGGGGGACTCGCATCGTCGACGGCCGTCGTCGGGACGATGCTCGATCACGTCCGCCAGCGCCCGGAGGCGGCTTCCTACGCGGTCGCGGCGATCTTGCTCGCGAACGCGGCGATGGCAGCGCGCAACCTCGCGATCGCGCTCGGCTTCACGATCGGCGGCGGAACGGCGATCCTCGTCGAGGCCATCGTTCCGCTCGGCGCGGTCATCCTGATCGCGTTCGTCGTCGCCGGCTTCACCGCAGACTGGCGCGAATCGGGACCGATGGAACTCGAGAGCCCGTTCTCGCTGAAGAACGCGCTCGCGTTCGGCGCGGTCTTTCTGGTCGTCCTCGTGTTCGGGTCCCTCGCCGAGACGTGGTTCGGAACGCTCGGCTTTTACGCGACCGCCGTCGCCAGCGGCTTCGTCTCGAGCGCCGGTGCGACGACCTCCGCGGTCGTCCTCTATCGCGGCGGCCAGCTCGGGCCGGCCGAGGCGACGATCGCCATTCTGCTCGCGACCGTCTCGAGTATCGTGGTCAAGGCGATGCTGGCGGCGACAGCGACGGATCACGAGTTCCGCAATCAGGTCGCCGCCTATAGTGCGGTGTTGCTGCTCGGCGGTGCGGCGGCGTCCGTGCTGATCGTCATCTGAAGTCGGTTTCGAGACGTCGGTACCGCCGCGTTGCTGCAGTCTCAAGCCGGCGGCGACCGCTCAGTCGCTGCGAAGGTCGCGAACGTGATCGATCCGCTGTTGGACGAGATCGGATGTACCGATGTCGTGGCGCACGTGCAGCCCCTCCTCGCCCGCGACTTCGAGGGCGTCCTCGGCGATGCTCTCGGCTTCGGCGATGGAATCGGCGATCCCGACGACCGCGAACGAACGCGAGGTCGTCGTATAGATCCCGTCGTCGCGTTCGTCGACGCTGGCGTAATAGAGCCGGGCGTCACCGGCGCTTTCCTCGTCGACCTGGACCTTCGCCCCGGCCTCTGGATCGGTCGGGTAGCCCTCCGGGACGGCGTACTTGCAGACGGTCGCCTGTTCGGCGAAGTCGAGTTCCGGTATCGGGTCGCCGTCCCGAGCGGCCGTCAGGACGTCGAGGAAGTCCGTCTCGAGGACCGGCAGCGTGTTCATCGCCTCGGGATCGCCAAAGCGGGCGTTGAACTCGACGACCTTGGGTCCTTCGGCGGTGAGCATGAACTGTCCGTAGAGGACCCCGCGATAGTCCTCGAGGGCGTCGACGGTCGCCTCGATGATCGAAACGGCCTCCGCGTAGTCATCCTCGGTCATAAACGGCAGATGGGCCGTTGCGTCGGAGTAACTGCCCATACCGCCGGTGTTCGGTCCTTCGTCGCCCTCGTAGGCGCGTTTGTGGTCTTGGACCGCGGGTGCGGTCCGAAACTCGCCGTTGGCGACGAACGCCTGGATCGTAAACTCCTCGCCGACGAGTCGTTCCTCGAGGACGAGCCGGTCGTACTCGGACTCCCGAACGTATGCTTTGCCCTCCTCGACGGTGACCTGATCCCCGATGACCTTCACGCCCTTGCCGCCGGTGAGGCCGGCGGGCTTGATCGCCAGATCACCGTCGTACTCGTCGATGAACTCACAGGCCGCGTCCATGTCGTCGAAGGTCTCGAACTCCGGGCAGCCGGGGATGTCGTTCTCCCGCATGAACCGCCGCTGGAACGCCTTGTCCGTCTCGATACGGGCGTCGGATGCTTTCGGGCCGAAGGCGTAGATCCCCGCATCCTCGAGTTCGTCCGCGAGACCGGCCTCGAGCGGTGCCTCGGGACCGATGACGGCGATCGTCGCGTCGACCGACTCGGCGTAGTCGACGACCGCTTCCGGGTTCGTCGTCTCGAGCGTCTCGAATTCGGTCGCGATTCGGGCGATTCCAGGGTTGCGGTTGCCCGCGCAGGCGTAGAGGTCGACGCCGCTGTCGTCGGACCCCGTCCCACTGCTCGAGGCGTGTCGCGCTTCGCCGTCCTCGAGCGCACGGGCGATGGCGTGTTCGCGGCCGCCGCCGCCGATCAGGAGCACGTTCTCCGTCATGGTCGCTAGCGGAACGCACGAACCTGTAAGCGTTGCTCTTTTCGTCCCCGGTTCATACCCACGGTCGTGGATATTCGATCGGTTCCGCGACCGATCGTTTCAAGGCCATCATATTCGAACGAATGCCATATGGGGACGAACGGCCCTCCGGCGACGAAACGCGAGAACACGAGCTACGAACGACACGGCGACCTGATCGACGATTCGTACCGCTGGCTCGAAAACGGCGGCGAAGCGGTCGACGAGTGGGTCGACCGCCAGAACGCGTACGCGGACGACTACCTCGAGTCGGTCGGCGTCCGCGAACAGTTGCGCCCCCGGTTCGAGTCGCTCGCACGGACGACGGATTACGGCACGATCACGGCCGCACCGACGGGTTACTTTCAGGAGGTCGAAACCGCCGACGACGACCAGCCCGTCCTCTACTTCCGGGAGACGCTCGAGGACGACCGCGACGCGCTTGTCGATCCCAACGAGTTCAGCGAGGACGCGACGGCGTCGATGGGATGGTGGACCGTCTCGCCGGACGGCGACCGCCTCGCCTACGGCGTCGACGACGGCGGGACCGAACTGTACGACGTGACGGTCATGGAGGTCCCCTCCGGTGAGGAACTCGAAGAGCTGACCGATCTCGGCCGGATCACGCCGGGCATGTTCGCGTGGACGCCGGACGGGTTCTACTACGGCCGAACCGGCGAGGACGGCACGGCGCAACTCGAGAAAACGATCCACTACCACGAACACGGCGACGGTCCGTCGGCGGACGAACTGGTCTACGAGATCGAGGAGCCGTCGATGTGGCCGGTGCTCTCGACGGACCGGGACGGAACCCACCTGCTCGTCTCGCTCGTGGTCGGCTGGGAGCGAAGCGACCTCCTGTACGCCGCGGTCGGCGAGACGGATCTGACGCCGGTCATCACCGACGCCGAACACCTGTACAGTCCACTGATTCACGGCGATACGGCGTTCATTCGGACGAACAGGGACGCCCCCTACTACCGGTTCCTCGAGCTCGACCTGTCCGGTGACGTCGGCGAGATCGACCCCGACGAACTGCCCGAGGTGGTCCCCGAACGCGACGGGATCGTCACGGGGGCAACGATCGCCGACGACCGACTGCTGGTCCAGTACGAGCGCGAAGCCGTCTCCGAACTCGAGGTCTTCGATCTCGATGGCGACCACTGCCAGTCGGTCGACCTGCCGGGCATGGGCACCGTCACCGGACTGCGCGGCAACCGCGACGCTGCCGAGGCGTTTTTCAGCTATCAGTCGTTCGACCATCCGCCCGCGGTGGTCCGCTATGACCTCGAAACGGACGAGACCGAGCCCCTGGATCGACCGGCCGTCGAGCTGGAGTTCGACATAAGCGTCGAACAGGTCCGGTACGAGTCGGCCGACGGGACCGAGGTTCCTATGTTCGTCGTCCGTCGGGCCGATATCGATCTCGACGGCGACAACCCGACGCTGCTGCACGGCTACGGCGGTTTCGAGAACAGTCTGACGCCGATCTTCCAGAAGTTTGGCGGCGAGTTCCTCCGTTCCGGCGGCGTCTACGCTCAGGCGAACCTCCGTGGCGGCGGCGAGTTCGGCAAGGAATGGCACGAGGCGGCCCGCCACGGGAACAAACAGCGTACGTTCGACGACATGATCGCCGCCGCGGAGTACCTGATCGACGAGGGGTACACCTCGAGCGACCGGCTGGCGATTCAGGGTGGATCGAACGGCGGGTTGACCGTCGGTGCGGTACTGACCCAGCGTCCGGACCTGCTTGGGGCGGTCTGTTGTCACGTCCCGCTGCTCGATATGCTCCAGTTCCACACCTTCCTGCTCGGGGAATCCTGGACGACCGAGTACGGCGACCCCGACGATCCGGAGGCCTACGAGTGGCTCAAGGAATACTCGCCGTATCACAACGTAGAAGACCGCGAGTATCCGCCCGTCCTCTTCAAAACCGCCGAGGGCGATACCCGCGTCCATCCGGTCCACGCCTGGAAGATGGCCGCTCGCATGCAGTCGGTCGCCGAGGGCGGTCCGTTCTACTGCAAGACGAACCGCGACACCGGCCACGGCACGGGTAAACCCACGTGGATGATCGTCGAGGAGCAACTCGACGTCTGGTCGTTCCTCTTCGACCAGCTCGACCTCGAGTACGTCGAACCGTAGTTACGGACCGTCACGACGCTAGGCCGAGATCGGCCGGCGATCCCGTCGGGAAACCGGAAGGTGACTCGATCAGGCGTAAAACAGCGGCGGCCGTCGATCCCCGCCGTACTCCTCGTCGGGGTGGGACGCCTCGAGCGCCCCGTCCCCGGCGTCCCCGAGCAGTTGATTCAGCACGTCCACGGCCGCGTCCCGGTGGAGCGGCTGGTTGTCGTTGCCACACTGGTCGTCCATCACGCAGGCGGGACAGCCGTCGACGTTCCCGCAGTCGCAGTCCGCGATCAACTCCCGCGCCCGTCGCGCGACGGCCTCGAAGTTCTCGTAGATCGCCCGCGCGAATCCCAGCCCGCCGTCGATGCCGTCGTAGATGAACCAGCCGCTCGCGGGCTCGTGCTCGAGACCGTTCGCGATCTCCCTGACGGCGGCCTCGGCGGCGGCGATGTTCTGCGGCGCGGTTTCGTCGCTCGCTGCGGGACCGCGCCGTGTGGCTGTGTCCGACGACTGATCGAGATGCGAGTCGATCGAAAGCGTCGCGATCCCGCCCAGATCGCGCTTGTCGACCATCAACTCGAGCGGCGCGACGCCGATGGTGGCGTGCTCGGCGGCGTGGAGGCCGCCGGCGTACCCGAGGTGGGCCGTCTGGGCCAGTTCGCCGTCCATCTCGGGCACGGTGAAGTTCCGATACTTCTCGACGAGCGCGTCCTCGACGTCCTGGGGCACCTCGAGCCAGCAGAGTTGCGTCTCCATCGACAGCGGCGGGTTGTCGGTCGGGATGGCCTGCTCCTTCTTCTTGCCGCCGTGGACGGCGACCTTGTCGTAGGTGCCGTGGTAGACCAGCACGCGGCCGCGACCGAAGTGCAAGGTAAAGTCGCCGATCCCGCGGGACTCCTCGGAAACGGCGTCCAGCACCGTCACGTCCGTCCGGGTCCGCGTGTAGTAGTCGACGTCGGTCGGCCGAAGCGTGACCGAAGGTCGCGGTGAACCGTGATCGACGCCGACGACCTTGTACTGCTGGCCCTGATGCAACCGGACCGCGCCCTCGTGGAAGTCCCGCAGGACGCGCTCTTTCGCGACCGGTTCCATTTCGGGGTCGTACCGTTCGTCGACGCCGGGGGCGAGTTCGATCTCGTACTCCTCGCCAGTCGTCGCGTACAGCGAAATCGTCCGCTGGGGCCGCGGTGGACCCGCGTAGGAGACTCCCGTCTCGAGCGAGCCTCGCAACTGCCCCGCGCGACGCCACATCTCGACGGCCCGCTCGAGGCGCTCGCGGTCGGCGAGCGTCCCCACGTCGGTCCCGTCGATCGCCAGTTCGTCGGCCGCACAGCGCAGGTGCTGGGCGAAGACCGCGTCGTTGTCCACGTCGACGACCGCGTCCTCGACGTCGTTCTCGAGGAGGTAGCCGGGGTTGTTCACGACGTACTGGTCCAGCGTCCGGTGTTCGGCGACGAGAACCGAGAGCGCGCGTTTCGTGCCTCGACCCGCGCGGCCGAGCTGTTGCCAGAACGACTGGCGTTGACCGGGATAGCCCAGTTGGACCGTCGCGTCCATCTCGCCGACGTTGATCCCCAACTCGAGGGCGTTAGTCGAGGCGACCCCGTCCAAACCTCCCGTCTTGAGCCGGTGTTCGGTGCCGTGACGCTGCTTGCGGGAGTGACCCGCGTGGTAGGGCTCGATCGCGCTGCCGCGATCCGGATTCGTGTAGTAGCGCCGGTTGTCGTGGCGGTGTTTCGACGCCCGCTTGACAGAGAGTTCGGCGAGCTTTCGCGAGGGCGTAAACAGCAGGGTCTGGGCGTCGTGGTAGGTCAGGTGCGAAAGTACCCGTGGAGCCTCGACGGTGGCGGGGACGCGTTCGGCGATGGAGTCGCCGGTTTCGTTCGCGGCGTCGTCGCCCGCGACGTTCGCGTCCCCTCCGTCGCGCTCACTCTCGCTGGCCGTCTCGCTCCCGTCATCGCGTTCGTTCGCCGTCTCCTCTCGAGCCCGCGGCGGCGGGTTCCACAGCACCAGATCCCGCGGTCCCGCCGGCGACCCGTCATCGTCGACGACGGTCACGGGTTCCTCGATCAGCGCCTGCGAGTGTTCGCCGGGGTTGCCGATCGTCGCGCTCGTCAGGACGAACCCCGGAGCGGCGTCGTAGTACTCGAGGACCCGTTTCAGCCGCCGGACGATCCAGGCGACGTGCATTCCGTGAACGCCAGTGTAGGTGTGGGACTCGTCGATCACGACCAGTTCACAGGCCGAGAGAAAGCGCGCCCAGCGGTCGTGGTCGTGCAGGTAGGTGTTCACGCCCGCGAAGTTCGAGATGATGACGTCGGCCTCCTCGCGGATCCGTCTGCGGTTCGTTCCGCGTTCGGTATCGCCGTCGTAGACCCGGACCGTGATCTCGAGGCCCAGTCTGTCGAACAGATCGTTCAGCTCCCGTTCCTGATCGCGCGAGAGTGCTTTCGTCGGGTAGAGGACGTACGCGGTGGCGTCCTCGCCGCGAGCCTGTGCCTCGAGGTAGTTCCGTGCGATCTGGAGCGCGTAGATCCGCGTCTTCCCCGACGACGTGCTCGTCGCGACGCAGACGTTTTCGTCTCGAGCGAGCGCCTCGAGGGCGTCGGCTTGATGGGAGTACAGGTCGTTCTCGAGCGGTTTCGCGAGTTTCGGCCGGAGAACCTCCTCGTTGGGAACCGTCGAGGCGTCGCGGCCCGGCAACTCGAGGACGGAGACGTCGTCGGCCGCGCGGTAACCGGGAACCGTCTCGGTCAGTTCGTCGCCGGTAATCGGAATCGCTGCGCTGTCGTCCGCGTTTTCCTCGCTCATCGGAAATCACCCAGTCCGGTCTGTTCGCCGTCGGTCGTGCTCGCATCGCTCGCGTCCCGGCCGTTCGAACCCGACGCGGTCGCGGCTGTGTGACTCGAGTCGCCCGTCGGTTCGTCCCCGCCCTCGGCCCGCGGTGCGTCCCGCAACCGCTCGTAAACGTGCCACAGCGCCCGGCAGTCGTCCTCGCAATAGGCCTCGTGGCGGCCCCACTCGAGTTGCTCGCCCGTCCGCATGAACCGCTGGTAGGCCGCCGCGGTCCGCGCCCCGTCCAGCCCCGTTGCTGCGTCCTCGTAGCCGAGCGCCTCGGCGACCGAGTCGAGTTCGTTCGTCCGTCCGGGCAGAACGGCGTTCCCGTCCCGGACGGCCCACAGGTAGAGGTCGAACTTGGGGATCGACTCCCACTCGCCGACGTAGTAGGGGACGTGCTTGGCGATGAACGCTCCCAGATGCCGGTAGTCGAACCGCCAGCCGTTCCACGTCAGCAAGGCCCTGTCCGGGTGGATGCCGAGCAACCAGTCACAGAACGCTTCGAGCACCGACGCCGGGTCGTCGGGATCGTCGCGCTCGACGAACGCGCGGTACTCGTCGGTCGCGGGATCGTAGACGCCGATCTGCCAGATGATCGTCGGCGAGAGTCCGTCGGTCTCGACGTCGAGACACAGCGGGGGCGTCGACCAGTCCCCGCCGGGCAGCGACTCGTCGGTGAGTCGCCGCGGGTCGCCGGTCTCGAGCACCCTCGCGTGCCGGTGCATCTCGCGGGCGCGAGCGCGGCCCACGTTCGGCAGGTCGGCGAGCGTCCCGACCGGCGTCTCGAGCAGTTCCTCGCGGGTCGTCACGCCGCGTTCGGCGAGTCGCCGTGTCGTCTTCGGGCCGATACCCGAAACCGCTTCGAGACCGAAGTCGGTCACGTCGTACGTCTCCGCGCCGATCCCGTCGTCGTCGATCACGAGGAGTGCGATCGACTGCTCGCTCCCGTAGCCCTCGACGGGACCGGTTCCCTGCACGCGGACCGAGACGCAGTCGTCGCCGGCCGGCTCGCAGGAGATCGCCGGCTCGTGATCGACGCGTCGAACCGCGCCGGTATCGGTCTCGAGGTGCCACAGTTCGTCGTAGCCGGCCGGCTCGCCGCCTGTCAGGACGGTCGTGACGCGACCGGTCGGCAGCGCCGCGGCGAGTGCGTCGGCTCCCTCGAGAGTCGTCTCGAGGGCCGTCGGCCGCGTGGTCGTCGCGACGTCGTCGCAGACGAACGCGACGACGTCGGCGGCGGAACCGCCGAGCGCGCTCGAGACCACACCCGGTGCTGCCCGGATTGTCCGCGCGCTCGAGATCGCAACCTCGTAGTCGCCGATCGCTCGTCGCCGGAGCGGACCGTCGCTGGAGCCGGTCTCGACCGGCGGGTGAAACGCCGGCGCGTCGAACGCGTTGCGCGCCCTCGCGAAGGCCCGGGGCTCGCGCGAGGGACCGAGCACCCAGACCGCATCCGGCTCGAGCGTTTCGTCGACGTCCTCGAGCGTCGCGACTGGCCGGTCGCGGATCGCGGACGGCGGGAGGGCAAGGAGGGACGGACCGTCTCGAGCGGTCATTGCTCGTCGTGAGACGCGGGGGGACAAAGAGGGTTTGGACGGCACGGTGGAAGTAATGAAAAAAGCCGGACGGATCGACGGGCGACTCGCTTCGGCGGGACGAGCGATCGGGACGGGCGAGACGATCATCGCTGCGACGGCGCTCGTTCACGAGGAACCGGTGCTCACGAGGAACGTCGAACACTTCCGACGTATCGACGGACTCGACGTCGAATCGTACTGAGACGAATCGGTTGTCGAGAATACGTCGCTCGCCGCTGGCCGCAGAACTCAACGCTAAAGGGAGAGTACGCGAAACGGGGCGACAATGCAACAGTACCTCGAGCTAGTCGACGCGGCGCTGTCGGAGGGGACGTACAAGCCCAACCGGACCGGCGTCGACACGATTTCGTCGTTCAGCGAGCACTACGAGGTCGACCTTCGGGAGGGATATCCGCTGCTCACGACCAAGAAGATGGACGGCTACCGGTGGAACTCGATGCTCCACGAGGTCTGCTGGTATCTCTCGGGCGAGGAGCACATCCGGAGCCTCCGCGAGGAGACCAAGATCTGGGACGCGTGGGCCGACGATGAGGGCCGCCTCGACACCGCCTACGGTCGCTTCTGGCGGCGCTACCCGATTCCGGAGGACGAGGCGCAACTCGAGGGCGAGTCCTGGCCCGACGACGCCCACCGGTGGGTCACCGTCGAGGACGACGGCCGGCGGACGTTCGACCAGCTCCAGTACGTGATCGACACGCTCTCGGAGCGTCCCAACTCGCGCCGGCTCGTCGTCAACGCGTGGCACCCGGCCAACGCGGCCGTCTCGACGCTGCCGCCCTGTCACTACTCGTTCGTCTTCAACGTGCAGGGCGATCGGCTGAACTGCCATCTCACCCAGCGTTCGGGCGACATCGCGCTCGGTATCCCCTTCAACATCGCCGCGTACGCGCTCCTGACGAAAGTCGTTGCCCGCCAGACCGGCTTCGAACCCGGCACGTTCGCACACACCGTCGTCGACGCCCACGTCTACTGTGGCCGCGGCGACCGCGGGGCGTGGTACGCCGACAACCTCGCCGAACTGCAGTCCCGCGTGGCCGCGGTCGACGATCGCGAGGAGTACCGCGCGGTTCGCGAGTGGCTCGAGTCCGAGGCCCCCGCCGAAGCCGAGGGCGACGAACGGCTCGATCACGTGCCCGGCCTGCTCGAGCAACTGGCGCGAGAGCCTCTCGAGCGACCGACGCTCGAGATCGCGGACGCGTCGATCGACGACCTCAGTTACGAGGACGTCGAACTGCGGGGCTACGAGTCCCACGAGGGGATCGAGTTCGCGGTGGCCGAATGACTGCCGAGACGCGTTCGGAGCCCGACCGGAAACTCGTCGGGATCGTCGCCGTCGCCGAGAACGGGGTCATCGGCAGACACGGCGAGATGCCCTGGCACATCCCCGAGGACCTCCAGCACTTCAAGGAGGCGACGATGGACCACCCGATTATCATGGGCCGGGTCACCTACGAGGGGATTCTCGAATCGCTCGGGGAACCGCTCCCCGGACGGACGACGATCGTGCTGACGAGCCGGGATCTCGAGACGCCCGAGAACGCCGTCACGGCGGCGGGTCTCGAGGAGGCGCTCGAGGCGGCAACGACGGCTGCGCGCGAACGCCACGACGACGCCGACCGGATCTTCGTCGCCGGCGGCGCGACCGTCTACGAGGCGTTCCTGCCCGCGCTCGATCGGCTGCTCGTCACCGAAGTGCACGACGATCCCGACGGGGACACGTACTTCGAGTGGGATCGCGAGGAATGGGCGGAACGCGAACGCGACGACCGCGACGGGTTCGCGTTCGTCGAGTACGTCCGCCCGGAGTAGCGATCGATGACTGGGACGATCGCAACCGAGGTCGAACGCGCACTCGGCGTCGAACCGACGGCGGTCACCGAACTCGAGGGCGGGCAGATCGGATCGGTATACCGCATCGAGTGTGCCGACGGCCGGACGGTCGTCGCGAAGGTCGGCGAGACACCCCTCGAGGTCGAGGCGTTCATGCTTCGGACGCTCGCCGCGAGAAGCGAGTTGCCCGTCCCGGACGTGTATCACGCCGAGTCCGACCTCCTGATTCTCGAGGCCGCCGACGGGACGACCGACCACGATCCCGCCGTCGCTCGGGACGCGGCGGATCGGCTCGCATCGCTGCACGGAACCACTGCGGACGCGTTCGGATTCGACCGCGACACGCTGACCGGCCCGATTCGTCAGCCGAACCCCTGGACCGACTCCTGGATCGCGTTCTACCGCGACCACCGCCTCGAGTACGTCACGGAGCTGGCGGTCGAGGCCGGGTCGCTTCCGGAGACGCTGGCGGAACGCGTCGCCGAACTCCGGGCCGACCTCGGGACGCTGCTGGACGAACCCGACGCCCCGGCGCTGATCCACGGGGATGTCTGGACCACGAACGTGCTCTCGCGTGCGGGGAGGGTGACGGCGTTTCTCGATCCGGCGACGTACTACGCCCATCCCGAAATCGAGTTGGCGTACGTCGACTGGACGGACACCTTCGGGGACCCGTTCTTCGAGCGCTATCGGAGCCATCGGGAAATCGATCCGGAGTTCTTCGATCGGCGGCGGTACGTCTACCGGCTCTATCCGCTTCTCGTCCACGTCTACCTGTTCGGTGGACGGTACGTCGAGGAACTCGAGGCGACGCTCGATCGCCTCGGTTACTGAGGATCGCCGCCGTGGTCGGGGCGGTCGAAACGGGGTCGGTGCGGTATGGGTCGAACGGCAGGCGACCGACACCGCCTATATAACCTGCACCGCTACCCGACATATGACGGGTTTACAGCACCTCTACGGGCCGTTCTCGGCAGTTTCAAATGTGGCGGGTGCCTAGGCCACCCCATGTCATCGACGGAGTTCTCGGAGGCGATCCAGGAGTTCGAACACGACGGCGAGACGTACAGGATAGCCGATCTCACGGTACTCGAGGAGCAGGGACTCTGTGAGCTCGAGAGCCTCCCAGTGAGCGTCCGGATTCTGCTCGAATCGGTGCTCCGAAACGCGACACAGGAGGGGGACGCCATCACGGCGGATCACGTTCGAGCGGCGGCGTCGTGGCAGCCCGACGTTCCGGACGCCGAGATGCCGTTCCAGCCCTCGCGCGTCGTGTTGCAGGACCTGACCGGCGTCCCCGCGGTCGTCGACCTCGCGGCCTTGCGCTCGGCGGCCGACCGCAAGGGCGTCGATCCGACCGTCGTCGAGCCCGAAGTGCCCTGTGACCTCGTGATCGACCACAGCGTGCAGGTCGACCACTTCGGCAGCGAGGACGCCTACGAGAAGAACGTCGAGATCGAGTACGAACGAAACGAGGAGCGATACCGCGCGATCAAGTGGGCCCAGCAGGCGTTCGACGAGTTCAACGTCGTGCCGCCGGGAACGGGGATCGTCCACCAAGTCAATCTGGAACACCTCGGACGCGTCGTCCACGCTCGAGCGGACGGCGACGACGGCCACCAGTGGCTGCTCCCCGACACGCTCGTCGGCACCGACAGCCACACCCCGATGATCGGCGGCATCGGCGTCGTCGGCTGGGGCGTCGGCGGCATCGAAGCGGAGGCCGCCCTGCTCGGCCAACCGATCACCATGAGCCTCCCCGAGGTCGTCGGCGTCCGCCTGACGGGCGAACTCCCGGACGGGGCGACCGCGACGGATCTCGTGCTCCACATCACCGAGCGGCTGCGCGAGGTCGGCGTCGTCGACAAGTTCGTCGAGTTCTTCGGTCCCGGCGTCTCCCAGCTTTCGGTGGCCGACCGGGCGACCATCTCGAACATGGCCCCCGAACAGGGGTCGACCATCAGCATGTTCCCCGTCGACGAGAAGACGCTCGACTACCTCGAGCTGACGGGCCGCGATCCCGACCACGTCGACCTCGTTCGCGAGTACCTCGAGGCGCAGGGGCTGTTCGGCGAGCAGGAACCGGAGTATACGGAGGTCGTGGAGTTCGATCTCGGCGACGTCGAGCCCAGCCTCGCGGGCCACAAGAAGCCCCACTCCCGGATCCCGATGGGCGATCTGGACGACCACTTCCCGACGCTGCTCGAAGAACAGGGCGTCGTCGACGCCGACGGGTCCGCGACGGGAGAGGTCGATGCCGGCGACGGCGCAGTCGTCGCCGATCGGGGGCTCGATCTCGACGGGACGGTCCCCGTCGAACTCGAGGACGGCACGGAGATCGAGATCGGTCACGGCGACGTCCTCGTCAGCGCGATCACCTCCTGTACGAACACCTCGAACCCGTCGGTGATGCTCGCGGCCGGATTGCTCGCGAAAAACGCGGTCGAGGAAGGGCTCGAAGTGCCCGAATACGTCAAGACCTCGCTCGCACCCGGCAGCCGCGTCGTCACGGAGTACCTGAAGGAGGCCGACCTGCTGCCGTATCTCGAAGAACTCGGTTACCACGTCGTCGGCTACGGCTGTACGACCTGTATCGGCAACTCCGGGCCGCTTCCGGGACCGATCGAGGACGCCATCGACGAGTACGACCTCTGGACGACCAGCGTCCTCTCGGGCAACCGCAACTTCGAGGCCCGCATCCACCCCAAGATCGCGGCCAACTACCTCTCCAGCCCGCCGCTGGTCGTCGCCTACGGCCTCGCCGGGCGGATGGACGTCGACCTCGAGACCGAACCGATCGGCACGAACGACGAGGGCGAAGCGGTCTTCCTCGAGGACCTCTGGCCCGACGCCGACGAGATCCACGCGGCGATCCACGACAGCGTTTCGCCGGACCTGTTCGAGGAGAAGTACGCGAGCGTCTACGAGGGCGACGAGCGCTGGGCGGCGCTGGACGCGCCGACGGGTGAGGTCTACGAGTGGGACGACGAGTCGACGTACATCCGCGAGCCGCCCTTTTTCACGGACTTCCCGCTCGAGAAACCCGGCGTCGAGAACGTCGAGGACGCCCGCTGTCTCATGACACTGGGCGATACGGTGACGACCGACCACATCAGCCCCGCCGGCCAGTTCGGCGCGGACCTGCCCGCGGGTCAGTGGCTCAAAGAACGCGGCGTCGAACCCCACGAGTTCAACACCTACGGCTCGAGACGGGGCAACCACGAGGTCATGATGCGGGGCACCTTCGCCAACGTCCGCATCGAGAACCGGATGCTGGACGGCAAGGAAGGTGGGTACACCATCCATCATCCGACCGACGAGGAAACGACCGTCTTCGAGGCCAGCGAGCGCTACCGCGAGGACGACACCCCGCTGGTCGTGATGGCCGGCGAGGAGTTCGGCACCGGCTCGAGCCGCGATTGGGCCGCCAAGGGGACCGACCTGCTCGGGATCCGCGCGACCATCGCCGAGAGCTACGAGCGGATCTACCGCGACAACCTGATCGGGATGGGCGTGCTCCCGCTGCAGTTCGCCGACGGCGACGGCTGGGAGGAACTGGGACTCGACGGCTCCGAGTACTTCACCATCGAAGGGCTCGAGGACGGCCTCGAACCGAACGCCGAACTGACCGTTACCGCCGAGACGGAAGGCGGCGAGACCGTCGAGTTCCCAGTGACTGCGCAGGTCGATACCCCCGCAGCCGTCGAGTACGTCGAACACGGCGGCGTCTTACATCTCGTGTTGCGACGACTGCTCACGGAGTGACATCCTCCACGGCCAGAAAGCCGTTGTATTGCGCCTGCTCCGCGTATAATCGCTGCCTTCACTGGTTCCGGACTCTCCTCGATTCGGGGAGATCGATCGGGAGTCACTCGGAGACGAAGAGTCCGTCGACGACGATGTCGATGAGAGAATCACGGATCTCCTCGTACTGTGGTCGTGCGTCGTTCGTCCAGAGGACGTTTTTGCTCCGACTGACGAACACGAGCGTTTTTAGCAGTGCATGGACGATTTCCGGATCGTCGTACCTGAACTCCGGATGGGCAGTCCACTCCTCGACATAGCTGCCCTTTGTGGTTTCGATGTTTTTCACGAGTGCTTGCTGTTCTTCCGCCGATAGATGTTGTTGCACGGAGTGAAGTTCGCCTTCCACGATGAGTCGATAGATAAGCGGATTCGACTCGATCTCCTCGAACGTGGTTTCGAGAGTTACTCGCGCCTGTTCGCGAGGGGAGTCGGTGGGTTCGATCGCTTCGATTATTTTTTCATCCAATCGATCACGTTCTCGAAGCAACACTGCAGCGTACAACTCCTCTTTCGAGTCAAAGAATTGGTAAAACGTGCTGGTTCCGATCTCGACTGCTTCGGTGATGTCTTTGATCCGTGTTCGTTCCAGGCCAAACCGTGCGAACAGTTCTTGGCCCTCTTCGATCAACTCTTCTCTGATACGCTCGCGGTCGTCGTTACTGAATCCTTTCATTTCGTTGGTGGTATCGTCGTGGGTCGATGGTGTTTGTATTTCGCTTCCGCCGTCACGGTGACACTGAAGGGAGCCCGGCGATAACACGGGCGGCCCATCCCGTTCGTGGTCCGCTGGTCATCGTCCCGATTGAATACCGGACGCCCGATTACAGTTTCGAACGGGCGCGAAACCGGGACCGTCTCCTCGCGTCGAGCCGCGCCACGACACCCGAGAAGCATCGATCTATCGGTTGGCTCGAGGAAACGTGCCGGTGAAAGCGGGGACGGTCCCCACGATTCACTGTCGGCTGGAAGACGTTCGAGCACGGCACTACGCCGGCAACTGCCGGTTCGAAAGCGGCTGGTCATTGGCTACTGGTCGTGATCGGCTACCCGAATATAGGAATTCATGAATCAAAGCATTTTTGATTTCTCTATTCTACTATCCAGTATGGGACGAATCACAGCCGTTACGCAACCGACTGCCAGCGACCCTCGGAGAGGGGTCGTACTGCCGGATATCCCGGATAGCATCCGAACCGATCGGTGGACGGAGGTGGCCCGATGAAGGGACGAACGGCGTTCACTGTCGTGGCTGCCGTGTTGTTACTGACGGCCGGAACCGTCGCCGTCACGCCAGCGGCTCAGTCCCCCGATGCCACGAGCCAACAGGACGACGACGGTGGACTCGAGGTCGACGACACTACCGATTCGGACGTCGAAACCGTTCACAAAACGGTCCGAACCCAACAGACACCACAGCTACAGTCGCGGGAGCGCCCCTATCTTCGGGGGAAACCCGACCTCGAGCTGCACGTTCCGGAGCCGAAAGTACAACCCGGAAAGACGAACGAGGTAACGCTGCAAGTCTCGAACGACGGGTCGCTCGATGTCGGAACCGCGGAAGGCCGTGACGTCGTCACGGCTGCCCGCGACGTCCGCATCGAAGCCGAGGCAGACAGGACGCCGCTTACTGTCGAAAGCGGTGAGACGGCGATCGGAACAGTCACGGAGAACAAGCCGAGGGAGGCACCGATCGCCGTAAGCGTTCCGGACGACATCGAGTCGGGAACGTACAGTATCGACGTCGAGGTCACCTACGCGTACACGTCGCAGCAGTTCGGAAGCGGTGTCACCTACGACCACACGCGGACGTGGTCGACGTCGGTCGACGTGACCGTCGACGACAAGGCCCGGTTTTCGATCGTCGAGGCGACAACCGACGCACAGATCGGCGACACCGGGACGGTAGAAGCGGTGATCGAGAACACTGGAAGCGAAACAGCGACCGACATCTCCGTCGCACTGGAATCCGCGAGCGCGAGCTTCGTGTTCGGCGAAAGTGCGCAGGATTCGGCGTGGATCGACGAACTGGAGCCCGGGGACACGGCAACTGTGACCTACGACGTTCGCGTCGCACCGGATACGTCCGTCCGCCAGTATACGCTCGATGGCACGGTGCAGTTCAAGACCGAGACCGGGTTACAGCGCGTCGATACGAGTCCCTCGGCCGGCGTCACCCCGAAGACGGAACAGCAGTTTACCCTCACCGACATCGATTCCGAGCTCTACGTCGGGGAAGAGGGCGACCTCCACGGCGTCATCACCAACGAGGGACCGAACGACGCGCAAAACGTCGTTGTCCGGTACGCGGACAAGTCACCGAACGTCATTCCGATCGAACGAAGCGTTGCCGTCGGAACGCTGGCCGCCGGCGACTCCGAATCGTTCCGCCTTCCCCTCGAGATCAGTGAGGAAGCCGAAGCGGTAGACCGAACGCTGGATCTCGCCGTCCAGTACCGAAACGACGATTTCGAGAAGCGCCAGTACACGAACATCGAGGCCGTCGCGGACATCCGTCCACAGCGTGACCAGTTCACCGTGGAAGTGCGCGACCGAGAAATCACCGCCGGTGACGGGACCCACATCGACGTGGCCGTCACGAACAACCTCGATCAGACGGTAACCGATGTCGAAGCGCGGTTGTTCGCCGACGATCCGCTCGATAGCAACGACGACGAGGGATTCGTCGAGGCGCTCGAGCCCGGAGAGACGACGACGATGACGTTCGAGTTGAGCGCTGACGATTCAGCAGCCGCGAAGACGTACCCGGTATCGTTCGACTTCCGGTACGACGACGAGCGGGGAACCAGCCAGCTCTCCGATACGACCCGCGTCGCGATCGACGTCGAAGCGGACGAGGGAGGGCTCCCGATCGGGATGATCAGCGTCCTCGTGTTGACCGGCCTCGGAGCCGGCGCATACGTATTCCAGAGGAGATAAATGACTGACGCAGGAGAGCGAATCGAGCGGGCGACAGTTCGACTCAACGAGGCGATCGTCTCCCGACCGAAGACGGTCATCGTCGTCTTCCTCGTCCTCACTGCCGTCTGGGCTGGCGGCATACCGGCCGTCGAGTCCGAGGAGGACATGACCGATGCGTTCACCGACGATCTGCCCGAACAGGAGGCGCTCGATACGATCAACGCGGAGTTCGAGGGACCGTTTACGACCGACGAGCAGACGACACAGCTCGTTCACACCGGGAACGACGTGTTGAGCCGACAGGAGTTGCTCCACGTCCTCTCCGTTCTCGAGCGTGTCGAACAGCGGGACGATCTCCGGATGGAATCGGCCAAGGGGCCGGCAACGATCGTCGCACAGGCGATCGATCCGGATGCCGAGACGATCGGCGAGCAGCGACGAGCCATAGAAGGGGCTACGGATTCGGAGCTTCGTCGGGCGATACGGGCAGCCGCCGACGAACCCGGATTTTCGCGGATCGTCTCGGATGACTTCAATCCGAACGAAGCGTCGGCATCGGCTTCGATCATCGTGATCGAACACGACGTCCCACAGGAGTTTACCGACGACGATCTGACCGAAACTCAGCTGGCCATCCAGTCGATCGCCGACGACGAGCCGACGGATCTGCGGGCGTTCGGCCAGGGCCTCACCGACGAGGAGTTAGACAACGTCATCGGCGATTCGATAGCCATCGTCATGCCCATCGTCGTTCTGTTACTGTTGGCGTTCCTCGTGGTGGCCTACCAGGACCCGATCGATCTCGTACTGGGACTGATCGCGCTGGTGATGACGGTCATCTGGACGTTCGGATTCCTCGGCTACTCGGGCATACCGTTCGGACAGTTGATGATCGCCGTTCCCGTGTTGTTGCTCGCTGTCGGGGTCGACTTCGGGATCCACATCGTCAACCGATACCGCGAAGAAACCGTCGAGGGTATCAAACCGGTGGCCGCGATGCGAACGGCGAACAACCAGCTGATGATCGCGTTCGTTATCGTGACCGTGACGACCGTCTTCGGTTTCGGCGCGAACATCGTTTCCGACCTCCCGCCGATTCGAAACATGGGGATCGCATCCAGCGTCGGCATCGTGTTTACGTTCCTCATCTTCGGGCTGTTCCTGCCGGCGGCGAAACTGCAGGTCGACCGACTCCGGGAGCGGTACGACGTCCCCGAGTTCAATAGCACGCCGATCGCCTCGGAGGAGTCATCGCTGGGGCGCGTCCTCTCGTTGCCCGCGACCGCAAGCCAGCACGCACCGACCGTGTTCGTCGTCGTTCTTCTCGTTGCCGGCGTCGGAATGGCAGGCTACGGTGCGGGCGTCGACACCACGTTCGAAACCAACGACTTCCTGCCGCCGGAGGAGAACCCGGGATACGTCGACTACGTTCCGGAACCGTTCGCTCCGGGAGAGTACACGATCACCGGGACGATCAACCTGCTCGAGGATCGATTCGAGACGAGCCAAGACGAGTCGGTCATGATCTACGTCGAAGGGCCGCTCGAGGACGATCACGCGCTCGAAGCGCTCGCCGAACCCAACGACAATCCGACGGAGAGTCTCGCCGTTGGGGAAAACGGCGGGGCAAACGCGCGAAGCATCAATACGGTTATCCAGTCGTACGCGAGCGAGGATCCCGAATTCGCCGCGCTCGTCGCTCGTAACGACCGGAACGATAACGGTATCCCCGACCGGAACCTCGACCGGATCTACGACGAGCTGTTCGCCTCGCCCGCGGGGTCACAGGCCGAACAGTACCTGACCGAAGACCGACGGGGTGCAAAGATCGAGTATTCGGTCGATTCCGACGCCACCCAGAGCAAAGTCGCGGCTGACGCCGGGGAGTTTGCCGACGAGTTCCGGTATCGCTCGACCGCAACCGGCGAAGTGATCATCTTCGATGCCGTCAGTACCATCATCTTCGAATCGGCGATTCAGGGCCTTATCCTCGCGATCGGGCTCACGGCGGTCTTCCTGGTGATCGTGTACGCGATCCTAGAAGGGAAGCCCCTACTCGGCGTCGTCAACGTGTTCCCGATCGCGATCGCCGTCGCGTTTCTCATCGGGACGATGCGCGCCCTCGGGATGTCACTCAACGCACTGACGGCGACCATCCTCTCGATTTCGATCGGGCTGGGGATCGCTTACTCCGTGCACACGACGGCACGGTTCATCGACGAGTTCGACCGGACCGAAGACACGCTCCCTGCGCTTACGACGACGCTGTCGGGGACCGGTGGCGCACTCGCCGGGAGTATGCTGACGACGTCGCTTGGAACGGGTGCCCTCGCGTTCGCGATCACCCCGATCCTCGGCGACTTCGGGCTGTTGATGGCCCTCAGCGTGTTCTACTCGTTCGTCGCTTCGATCGTCGCGTTGCCACCCGCGCTGTTCCTCTGGGCACAGTTTGCGGAATCGGGAACCGGTCTCGAGCGCGTCAAGTCGAAACTCCGGGCCTGATACGCCCGTCGCCGGGACCGGGCCCGAACTATTCTGGCACGCTCCCTCGAAAGAAAGCGGGCCGTACGCCGGGCTTTTACAGCGGCCACACGTATCCGATGCTATGACTCAACCGACCGAGCGAAACCGGCTCGAGGAGGAGGAAAGTCCCTATCTGCGCCAGCACGCGGACAACCCCGTCAACTGGCAGCCGTGGGACGAACGGGCGCTCGAGGCCGCCCGAGAGCACGACGTGCCGATCTTCCTCTCGATCGGCTACTCGGCGTGTCACTGGTGTCACGTCATGGAGGAGGAGAGCTTCGCCGACGAAGCGGTCGCCGACGTCCTCAACGAGAACTTCGTCCCGATCAAGGTCGACCGCGAGGAGCGCCCGGACATCGACAGCATCTACATGACCGTCGCCCAGCTCGTCTCCGGCCGCGGCGGCTGGCCCCTCTCGGCGTGGCTGACGCCCGAGGGCAAACCCTTCTTTATCGGGACCTACTTCCCGAAGGAGGGCCAGCGCGGCCAGCCGGGCTTTCTCGACCTCCTCGAGCGGATCAGCGACTCGTGGGAGAGCGAAGAGGACCGCTCGGAGATGGAAGACCGCGCCGAGAAGTGGACCGCGGCCGCGACGGACCGACTCGAGGAGACGCCCGACGCCGTCGCCGGGGCGGAGCCGCCCTCGAGCGAGGTCCTCGAGACGGCGGCCGACGCGGCGCTCCGGAGCGCCGACCGCCAGTACGGCGGTTTCGGTTCCGGCGGCCCGAAGTTCCCCCAGCCCTCGCGGTTGCGCGTCCTCGCGCGTTCGTACGACCGAACTGGGCGAGAGGAGTACCGCGAGGTACTCGCGGAGTCCCTCGACGCGATGGCCGCGGGCGGGCTGTACGACCACGTCGGCGGCGGGTTCCACCGGTACTGCGTCGACCGGGACTGGACGGTGCCCCACTTCGAGAAGATGCTGTACGACAACGCCGAGATTCCCCGCGCGTTCTTGGCCGGCTACCAGTTGACCGGCGACGAGCGCTACGCCGAGGTCGTCGCGGAGACGCTTTCGTTCGTCGACCGGGAACTGACTCACGAGGAGGGAGGGTTCTTTAGCACCCTCGACGCCCAGAGCGAGGCCCCCGAGACCGGCGAGCGCGAGGAGGGGGCCTTCTACGTCTGGACGCCCGAGGAGATTCACGAGGTACTCGCGGACGAAACCACCGCCGCGCTGTTTTGCGAGCGCTACGACGTCACCGAGTCGGGCAACTTCGAGGGACGGAACCAGCCAAATCGCGTCGCGTCGATCCCCGACCTCGCCGACGAGTACGACCTCGAGGAAGACGAGATCCGGGAGCGGCTCGAGGCCGCCCGGGAGACTCTTTTCGAGGCCCGCGAGGAGCGGCCGCGGCCCAACCGCGACGAGAAGGTGCTCGCAGGCTGGAACGGCCTGATGATCGCGACCTGCGCAGAGGCCGCGCTCGTGCTGGGCGACGACGCGTACGCACGACAGGCCGTCGACGCCCTCACGTTCGTCCGCGATCGGCTCTGGAACGAAGACGAGCGGCGACTCTCCCGGCGATACAAAGACGGCGACGTCGCCGTCGACGGCTATCTCGAGGACTACGCCTTCCTCGCCCGCGGTGCGCTGGGGTGTTACGAGGCCACCGGCGAGATCGACCACCTCGCGTTCGCGCTCGATCTCGCGCGGACGATCGAGACCGAGTTCTCGGACGCCGATCGGGGGACGCTGTATTTCACTCCCGAAAGCGGCGAGTCGCTCGTGACCCGGCCACAGGAACTCGACGACCAGTCGACGCCCTCGGCAACGGGCGTCGCGGTCGAGACGCTGCTCGCGCTCGACGGCTTCACTGCCGATGAAGCCGGCGGTCACGGGTTCGCGACCATCGCCGAAACGGTCCTCGAGACCCACGCCAACCGCATCGAGGCCAACGCCCTCGAACACGCGTCGCTGTGTCTCGCCGCGGATCGCCTCGAGTCCGGCGCGCTCGAGGTCACGGTGGCCGCCGAGAACGTCCCCGAGGAGTGGCGCGAGGCGTTCGCCTCGCAGTACTTCCCCGACCGACTGTTCGCCCCTCGACCACCGACCGCGGACGGACTCGCGGCGTGGCTCGGCGAACTCGGACTCGAGGACGCGCCGCCGATCTGGGCCGGCCGCGAGGCCCGCAACGGCGACCCAACGCTGTACGTCTGCCGGAACCGAACCTGTTCGCCGCCGACCCACGACGTCTCCGACGCGCTGGAGTGGCTGCGCGGGGAGGTCGACGTCGGCGATTCGAGCGGCGGATCGAACGCCGAGAGGACTCCGTTCTAGCTCGTTCGGCGTTCCGTCTCCCAGCAGACGCCGGTACGAACCGAACGCAGTCCGCGGGATCGGCCGTCTCGACCGCTTAGGATAGCGCCGCCTCGAGCCGATCGGCCAACCAGATCGCGGGCGGACGGTCCGCGTCCTCGACGAACCGCGTCACCTCCTCGCCTTCGTCGGTTTCGACGACGATCGTCGGGATGTACTCGATGTCGTACTCCTCGACGCCCGGCCCCTGTTTGTCCCGGTCGAGGGCGAACTCCTCGATGCGATCCGCGGGGACGTCGGCGGCCTCGAGCGCCGCGCCGAAGTCCGGCAGCAGGGCGCGACAGTCCTTGCACCAGTCGCCGCCCCAGACCTTGTACACCAGTTCGTCGTTGTGCGCTTCGAGCGTGTCGACGGCCGACTCGTAGGACGCGGCGTCCCACGTCGGGTTCGGCCGCATGGTCTCGAGACTCATACCCGCCGATTGGCCGGCGGACGGTTTAATCGTCGCGCTTCCGACACTCCCTGCTTGTGACGCCGAGCGCTCGAGCCCGTACTCGAACGTCTGGAATTCGACCGTCCGATCCTCGGGGTCCGAGGCGAAGAACTGATAGATGTCGTACCGCTCGTTGAACCGCGGTTCGTCGTCCGCTCGGTCGCGCAGTCGTTCGTACGCCTCGTCGACACCCGCACGGTCGTCGAAGACGAACGTGACGATCCCGTCGGTTTCCGCACCGTCGCGGTCGCAGAACCCGAACCGGAACCCGCCGGCCTCGAGAACGGTACAATCGGGTTGCTCGAGCCAGACGTCGGCCCCGAGGTCGCGGTAGAACTCGATCACGTCGTCGTGGCGCTCCGTCCGAAAGAAGACGATGCCGTCGTCCATGTCGGCCGGTCGTGACGCAGCGGCAAAACGTCCGCCCGCGTGCGTCAAGTCGGTAGAATTTTTACGCTAAGCAAAAGCGTTATATATCATGGTATTCGGTCCGATCAGCGATGGGGGACACGAACAGGTATCGTACTTTTCCGACCCAGAGACGGGGCTGCAGGCGATCGTGGCGATCCACGACACGACGCTCGGCCCGAGCCTCGGCGGAACGCGTATTCTCGATTACGAAACGGAAGACGCCGCGCTCGAGGACGTGTTGCGCCTCTCGAAGGCGATGACGTACAAGGCTGCCGCGGCCGACCTCCCGTTAGGCGGCGGCAAAGCGGTCATCCTGGGTAACCCGGACGACCTCAAGGGGGACGCGTTGTTCGAGGCCTACGGACGGGCCGTCGACTGTCTGGCGGGCCGATACATCACCTCCGTCGACGTCAACTCCGGCGTCGAGGACATGGACGTCGTCGCCCGGGAAACCGACCACGTTGTCGGGACCAGCGACGGACTGGGGAACCCCTCGCCGATCACGGCACACGGCGTGTTTCACGGGATTCGGGCCTGCGTCGAATCGGTCTACGGAACGGCGTCCGTCACGGACCGCGAGGTCGTGATTCAGGGACTCGGCAAGGTCGGTCAGTCGCTCGCCGAGAAACTGCTCGAGCACGGGGCGTCGGTGACCGTTTCCGACGTCGACGAGTCGGCCGTCGAGGCGTTCGCACGGGAGCACGGTGTCGACACCGTCGCGCCGGACGCGGTCTACGATCAATCCTGTGACGTCTTCGCCCCGTGTGCGATCGGCGGCGTGATCAACGACGATACGATCCCACGGCTCGACTGTGACATCGTCGCCGGCGGCGCGAACAACGTCCTCGCGGAACGACGCCACGCGGACGTCCTCCGGGAACAGGGGGTCCTGTACGCGCCGGACTACGTCATCAACGGCGGCGGCCTGATCACGGTCGCAAAGGAGTATCTCGGTGGAACACGCGAGGAAGCCTCCGAGGAAGCGGCCGCGATCGGCGACCGACTGCTCGAGATGATCGAGCGTGCCGACGACCGGGACACGACGGTCCTCGAAGCGGCCGACGCGTACGCCCGGGAACGGATCGACGCGGCCGAGACCGTGACGCCGGCACGACCCACGTAACCGCGCGATCGGTCGGCGGTCCGAAAATAGACACACCGGCACGTCCTGCCGCCGTCCAGCACCGATTTACGTTTTGGTCCCCTAGGACCGGCCAATGAAGGGAAGTATCCTGGACGCGATCGGCTCGCCGCTGGTCCAGGTCGACTCGCCCGAGGGGGCGACCGTCGCCGCCAAAATCGAAACGTTCAATCCCGGCGGCTCGGCCAAGGATCGCCCGGCTCGCGAGATGATCCGGGCGGCCGAACGGGAGGGACGGATCGAACCCGGCGACTGGCTCGTCGAACCGACGAGCGGCAATACGGGAATCGGACTTGCGATGGTCTGTGCCGCCCGCGATTAC
The DNA here is from genome assembly GCF_000455365.1 of Halopiger djelfimassiliensis. GTDB lineage: Archaea > Halobacteriota > Halobacteria > Halobacteriales > Natrialbaceae > Halopiger_B > Halopiger_B djelfimassiliensis. The sequence goes on along the minus strand of NZ_HG315686.1, from coordinate 188,112 downwards.
GACCTGACGATCGTCATGCCGTCCGACAAATCCACGGAGCGGCGACAGGTGATGGCGGCGTACGGAGCCGAACTCGAACTCGTCGACGGCGATATGGAAACCGCTCGCGCTCGCGCCGCCGAACTCGAGGAGGCGGGGGCCGTCCAGCTCGGACAGTTCGAGAACCCGGCAAACCCCGCCGCACACTACCGGACGACCGGCGAGGAGATCCTCGAGCAGATCGGGGATCGCGAGATCGACGCCTTCGTGGCCGGCGTCGGAACCGGCGGCACGCTCTCGGGAACCGGGCGTCGGCTCCGCGAGGAGTTTCCCGAGATGGAGATCATCGCCGTCGAACCGGCCCGGAACGCCGTCCTCTCGACCGGCGAGTCCGGCGACGACGGCTTCCAAGGGATGGGTCCCGGCTTCGTCAGCGACAACCTCGACCGGGACCTGATCGATCGCGTCGAGACGGTGAAACTCGAACACGCGGAGGACGAATGCCGTCGACTCGCCCGCGAGGAGGGGATCCTCGTCGGGCAGTCAAGCGGTGCGACGAGTCTCGTCGCCCAGCGCGTCGCGAACGATATCGCCGATCCGACCCTCGAGTGCCCGGAGGTTCCGGACAGTTTCGATCGCCATCAGCCGGTCTCACCCGAGCCGGACGGCGGCCGGACGAACGAGGACTGTCCGCTGGTCGTCACGGTCTTCTGGGATAGCGGCGAGCGGTACCTCTCGACTGGCCTGTTCGACTGACCGGAGCCGACTCCGCCGTGGGTCGCTCCGGCGTTTCCGTTCGGATTCCTGACTCCCCTAGCGAAAAGCGTTCTTTCACCTAGGGCAATGGTCTTTATTCGGGGCCGTCTACGGTACAATAGAAATGACCTCACCCTCGAGACGAACGGTGCTCGGTAGTACTGCTGCCCTGCTTGGGGCTACCGCCGGTTGTATCGACCAGTTCACGGACGATCAGGCGTCCGGCTCCGACCCCGACGAGAGTCCCGACGGCGACAACGACGAAACCGATTCGGACGACAGCGAAACGGGCAACGACGGCGAAACGGGCGACGGCGAGGAGTTCACGATCGAAACACATCAGTACCAGCGCGATACGCGTTCCGAGGTCGACGTTGCTCGGCTCACGACGTCGTCCGACGTCGACGACTGGCTCGCCGACCGCGACCTCTCCGAAGAGGCGGAGACCTTCGTCGACGAGACGTCCTTCGACGAATCGGTTCTGGTCGCGCTCGAGGCCGAGGCACCGAACCTCTGTTACGAGATGGTGCTCGAGACGTCCGACCTCGAGGACGAGGTGCTCTCACTCGAAGCGGCGGTCAGCGACGAAGCCGGCGAGGGCGAGTACTGCGCACAACAGGTCGTGACCGTCGGCGTACTCGTTCGCGCAACCTTCGACGACGAACCCGTGACGGATCTCAACGCGACGATCGTCGATCAGGACGGCACCGAACGGAGCGAGAGCTTTACGTCCGGGTCCGCGACCGATTCGGAGGATTCAGCGTCGGATTCGGGGACGGAGTCCGACGCGGACGAGTAGCCCGGGGACGGTACCGAGTCGGAGCGAAACGCCACGTCACGGCGCGTACTCCGATTCGGTCAGTCGAACGACGAGCGTATCCTCGACGTCCCGCAGGTCGTACTCGGGCAACTCGCCGTCCGTTCGGCGCACGTACAGCGGTTCGACGAGTCGTCGAGGTCCGCCATCGCTCGAGCCGTCGGGTTCGTCCGCGTCCTCGTCCGACGATCCGGATCGCCCGGCCGAGTCGTCGACATCGGCGTCGAAATCAGGACCGGGATCGGGCCGTTCGAGCCCGTAGATCTTGCAGAACTCGGCCGTCGATTCGGGCTCGAGATCGCCGTTCCTGAGCTGTCTGGCGAGGGGGCGGGAGAGCCACTCGTCCTCACTGACGCTCGGTTCCTGAACGAGCGCCTCGTCGACGAACCGGGAGAGATACCAGTTCAGGTCGTTCAACAGCGATACGGCGGCCCCGACGCTGACCGTCCGGAGGGCGATCGAGTTCTCGAACGGACGCTCGAGGTCGTACGTGGCGAGGGCCTCGCGGGCCGTCTCGCGGGAGAGGAGTTCGTACTGGAGAGTGCAATCAGCCGCCCCGATGAGACAGACGCGGGTCACTGTTCGATGGTGCGGGTGGTTCCGTAATGTCGGTTTCGGGTCCTGCCGGCCGACCACGGTACCCGGGTCGAACTCCCATATCTGTTGGGGAAGTAATAACACTTATTCAGTGATCGGTCATCCGGTGCAGTATGGACTGGCGCGTGGCCCTGTACGCGCTGCTCGGAATCGGGCTGCTCGTTGCCGGGCCGTGGGTGCTGTCGGTCGTGCCGCTAGATGAGCCCGGGTCCCAGTATACCTACAGCGTCCAGCCAGTCGAAGAGAACCGGTCCAACTATACCGAAACTGACGTGTACGCGTTCGCTACCCTTTCACCGGAAGCACGGGCGGGCATCGAACGAGCCCTCGCCGCGGACGACGGAACGTACGTCGTTACCAACGAGTCGATGCGTGCCCCCGAGTTTACGTTCACGACGGAACGGGGGGAACTCGGCTCCGGGCGATACATCGTGGCGTATCAGGGGACACACTACGAACTGACGACGCGCAATACGACACCGCTGTTCACATCGGAGTCACTCGCAATATGGGCCGTTCAGCTCTGTCGGCTTCTCCTCGGATACTTTTTCCTCGCGATCGCCGGCTGCCGCGGACTCCGGTCGATAATCCACAAACGGCAGCGGAGCTCCTAGCGCGTCCGGCGGCAGCTACGGCTCGATCAGTTCCGCTTTCTTCGCCGTCTCCTCCGCACGCTCGAGCAGATCGTCGGGTTCGTGCTCGAGCAACGGCTCGAGGCGGGCGTTGGTTTCGACGCGATCGGGTGCCACGCGGTTACAGCCGGCGTCGATCGTCGACTGGGAGAAGGTCCCGATCTCGCGGGCCTGCGCGACGATGTCGTGTTTGTCCCGGCTGAGCAGGGGCCGGTGGATCGGAAGGTCGGTGACGCGGCTGGTAACGCCGAGGTTCTGGACGGTCTGGCTGGATTTCTGGCCGACTGCTTCGCCGGTGACGATCCCGTGGGCGTCGACCCGTTCGGCGAGGGTTTCGGCGGCCCGGTAGAAAAAGCGCCGCAACGAGAGCATCCGTCCCTGTTCCATCTCCCCGACCAGCAGGTCGACGATCTCGCCGCCCGGAATCCGATAGACTCGCGTATCGAAGTTCGGCGCGTACTGTGCGAGCGTCCGGACCGTCTCCATGGCACGTGCCTCGTGGTCGATGCCGCCGTACGCCCCGAGATCGACGTACACGGGGACGATCGGACTCCCGCGTTTCATGATCTCGTAGGCGGCGACCGGCGAGTCGATTCCGCCGCTTATCAACGCGATCACCGGCTCCTGTGCGCCGAGCGGAAGCCCGCCCGGCCCGGGTGCGTTCTCGAGATAGACGAACGCGCTGTCCTCGCGTACCTCGACGCCGAACGTGAGATCGGGGTCGTCGAGGTCGACCGCGGGTTCGAACTCGTCCTCGACGGCCTCCCAGATGGCCGTGCCGCCCTCGCGGGCCAGCTCCTCGCTGCCGTACGGAAGGCTCTTGTCGGCCCGGCGTGCGTCGACGGCGAACGTTCCGCCGTCGTAGCACTCGCGGGCGGTTTCCGCGAGCGCCTCGAGGATGGCTGCCTTTTCGGTACTGACGGTCAGCGAAGGGCTCGCGGAGACGACGCCGAAGGCGTCGGTCGCGGCCGCGGTCGCGTCTTCGACGGCCGCCTCGGTCGTGTGGATCAGCGGGCGGTTCCAGCGACGTTCGACCTCGCCGGGGATCGAACGGTCGGCCAGGAGCGCCTCGATGTTCTCGACGAGAATCCCCTCCATGTACCGCTTGACGGTGTTGCTCTTCGTGTTGACGTCCCCGTGACGGACGAGGACGGTGTCGGCTCCCGGCGGGTGCATGGACGACAGTAGACGATCGTAGTTATAAGGGCATTACGAGGCGACGCGCAGGCGTGAGCCTCCGTGGACGCTCGGGCGGCCGCGACGGACTCGAGCTAGGCGACCGATTCTTCGACGGTCGGGTTCAGGCGTCCGGTATGGGCGTACACGCCGGCGACGAGGACGATCCCGGCGAGCATCGGAACGACGGCGCTGACGGCGTAGATGAATTCGAATCCGACGACATCGACGAGCGGGAGCGACACCAGCGGGCCGAGGCCGCCGCCGACGTCGCCGAGGACGTTGTTCGTCCCCATCGCCCGTCCCATTCGATCCTCGGGTGTGAGATCCGCGAGCAACGCCGTCAACGGACCGCCGACCCCGCCCTGTCCGGCACCGATCAACAGACAGGCACAGACCAGCACCTCGAACCGCCGCCCGAAGGCCAACACGACGAATCCGAGGCAGGTCGTCACGAGAAAGGCGAGCATGACGGGAACGCGAGCGCCGACCGAATCGCTCAGGACCCCGCCGCCGAGCGTAAACACCGACCCCGAGAGGACGGTCACGGCCATCAGCATCCCCGAGGACCCCTGTGCGTCGAGTCCGAAAATCGAGACGCCGCGGTCGCCAAGCAGGAGAACGAGCGTCGAGAACAACACCCCGATGTACGCGAAATACAGGCCGAAGTTGACCGCGCCGATCGTCAGCGCCGGGAGGGTCGTCTCGACATCCCACGGAGCGACTGTCTCGCGGTCCCCCTCGACGTGGGTTTCGGGGACGATCAGGAACGCGACGACGCTCGCGAGGCCGGCGAATCCGGCTGCGAGGACGAACGCAGTCGTCTCGCCGTAGACGTCGCTGACGACGCCACCGAGGACGAGGCCGGCCGGAAACCCGAACGTGATGCCAGCGCGGACGATCCCCATGCTCGTCCCCCGCGAGTCGGCCTCGCTGACATCGGCGGTGATCGTGTAGGCGGTCGCAAAAACCAGCGCGCTTCCGATGCCCCAGCACACTCTCGCGAGCAGAAACCACGCCGCCGGAGCGTCCGGGAGAAACCACACCGACGGCCGACTCGAGACGATCGCGACGACGTAGCCGAACGTCGCCACGCCTTCGATCGCCAGCCCCGCGATAAACGGTGTCCGGGTGCCGACCCGATCGACGAGCGCCCCGGCCGGAGCGTTGCTCACCAGTCTGGTAAACCGGTTCGCGCTCAGAATGATTCCAACCATGAACGCCGAAATACCGAGCACGTCGCCGAGATTCGGCAGGATCGGAAAGACGACGCCGCCACCGAACCCGACGAAGAAGGTACTGGCGACGACGGCGAGCACGATCCGATTCGAACGCATGGACGGACCCGACACTGGCGATCGCTCCTCGAGCTGATTTCGATTCGTAACTCGCTATCCGACTTCCACAGCAAGGCGACTAAAGGGCCTGTCGGAACCGGCTACTGTGACCGACTCGAGAAGGGCTGCGCGCGATGGGAAACCGAGGCTACGCCGTCTGAATACGGGGGCTAACGATATATCGAACGGTGCCGTTCCCCGCCGCAATATCGAAGCGTAATTCGAGGGGATCGGAGAGTGAACTGAAACGGAAAGAGAGCGCCAGTTAGAACGTCGAGAGTTCGCCGTCGATCACGCGGCGGGTAACCTCCGTGACGTCCGCGAGTTCGCGGTCGACGATCGCTTCGACGTCGCCCTCGACGTCCGCCACCGAGACGCCGTCGGCGGTGACGACGTGGACGTCGGCGACGTGTGGCTGGTCGATCGGCCGACCGATCTGGGAGAGCAGTCGGACGCGCAGGTCGCGGATCCCGTCGACTTCGCTGACGACCGCCTCGGCGATTTCGGTCGACAGCAGGTTGTAGATCTTGCCGATGTGGTTGACCGGGTTCTTGCCGCTCGTGGCCTCCATCGACATCGAGCGGTTCGGCGTGATGAGCCCGTTGGCACGGTTTCCGCGGCCGACCGAGCCGTCGTCGCCCTGTTCCGCGGAGGTACCGGTGACGGTCAGGTAGATCGAACCCTCCTCGTAGTCGTCGGCAGTGTTGACGTGGACGGCCACCTCGCGGTCCGTGTGTTCGCTCGCGACGCTCTCGACGAACTCGCGGACGGACTCGACGGCGTCGACGTACTCGTCCAGATCGGCGACGTACTCGTCGACCATCGCCGCCGCGACGGTGACGTCGATCGTGTCACCCTCGCGTTTCCCCATGAGTTTCACGTCCGGTCCCAGTTCCGGATGCTCGTCGGCGTACTCGCCGTTGAGCCGCCGTTCGGCCTCGTGGACGATCCGCTCGGTCTCGGTCAGCGGGGCGTGGCCGACGCCGAAACTCGTGTCGTTGGCCATTGGAACGCTGACTTCGTCCTCCCCGAAGACGTCCTGCAGGTCGCCGCTTCCCTCGCCGAGTTTGACGTCGACGACGATATCCTCGCCGTACTCGAGTTGCGGGATCGTCTCCTCGAGATAGTCGCGCGCGGCCCGCAGCGCGATCGTTTCGGTGGGGATCGTCTGCCCCTCGTAGTGTTTGGTCGCCCGGCCGACGATCAGCAGGTAGATCGGATCGACGACCTCGCCGCCGCCGAACGCGGGCGCGGCCTCGCCCGCGACGAGTTGCGTCTCGTCGGTGTTGAAGTGCAGGACTTCGCCGACGCGCTCGAGGTACTCGCTCGCGAGCGCGCTGGCGACGCTCTCTGCGACCCCGTCACAGATGGAGTCTGGGTGGCCGATCCCCTTTCGCTCGACGATTTCGACTTCCTGATCTTCGACTGCCTGACGGTCGATCGGCTCGACCCGGATGTTCCGCTCGCTCATTGCCGGCGTTAGACGGAGCGAGGTTCTATAACTTGCGGAAACAAATCCACCCAGAATATATTCCCGGGTTATCCGGGACCGGGATCGAGCGATCCGCGCGCGGTTCAGCGCCGCCGCGTCGCAACTGCCGTGGCGACGAGCGCGAGTGCGACGAGTGCGACCGCAGGCCCGAAGCCGGGAAGGCCGTCGTCGCCGTCGCTCGTCTCGGAGACGGAGACGGTT
>NZ_HG315686.1:87870-180694 GCF_000455365.1 Halopiger djelfimassiliensis | reverse complement strand
GTCGAGCCGCCGGCGTCGACGGTGACGGTCTCGTCTGCGACGTGGTCGCCGTCGATCCGGAGTTCGACCGTCTCCGTGATCGGCTGGTCAGCCTCGTTGCTGAACTCGAGGTCGATCCCGTACTCGCTTTCCGCGGCGGCCTCCTCGGGCAGTGAGAGCGACTCGAGGGAGACGGTGCCGGGTTCGACGACGGTGAGGTCGCCGAGTTCCTCGTCGCCGACTGCGACGGTGCCGGATTCGGCGGCGGTCCAGCTAATCGTCTCGGTGGTTTCCCCGTCGGCGTCGACCGCAACAGTCGTCGAGGCGACTTCCTCGCCGTCGACGGTGACCGTGGCGGTTTCCGAGCCCGGACCGCCGGTGTTCTCGTAGGTCACCGTCGCCTCGACGGTCGCACCCTTGACGGCCGCCATCGACTCGAACTCCGCGCCGCTGAACTCGATTTTCGGCGGCTCGAGGACTTCGACCGTCACGGAGTCGCTGTTGCCGGCGACGGTTGCCGTCAGGTCGGTTTCGCCGATCGATTTCGCCTCGAGAGTACCCCCGGAGGCGGCGGCGACGGCTTCCTCGGAGTCGTACTCGGCGACCTCGGTCGCCGTCACCGTCGAGCCGTCCTCGAGCGTGAGTTCGACCGTTACCGACGTCGTTTCACCTTCACCGATCGAGGGCTGGCTGACCTGCAGGTCGACGTCCTGAACCTGCCACTGGAGCACCGGGTACTCGTCGGTCGGGACCCAGTACTCGCCATACTCGAGATCCATGTTCGACACCGCGTCGGCACCCGTCATCGATTCCGTACTTAGGCCGGTTCCGTATCCTGAGCTGTCTCCCGTCGCCTCCAGCGACGTTTTCGAATTGTCGTAATAGACGTTAGTTACGGTGTGTGTAGAGTCTTTCTTAGCACCAGTCACAGCACCCATCGGGTCGGCACTTCCGTCAACGGAACTGACGACGTACGAGTCAGTTGCAGCCCCTGCAGACCAACCTGCCAAGCCGCCAGCGCGTTCTCCGTCACTGGTAACGTCAACGAATCCATAGCTGTGACGTATCCCACCATAATTATATCCAATCAAACCGCCGGCCGACACGTCTCCGTTGACATCACCCATTGCATAGGATGTTGTAACTTGTCCTGGATTAAGCCCGACCAGGCCACCGACAACGTTACCACCGTTCACATCTGCGTCGGCCATTGACCGTTCGATTGTTCCATGATTATTACCCACAAGACCGCCGACTCGTCGATCTTGACCTTTGACTTCACCGGAGACAGTGACTGATCGAATGTCTCCACGATTCATCCCAACAACACCGCCAACGACGATTTCACCGCCAAGAATGTCAATATTTCTTACGTATACGTTCTCGACAGTACCAGTCACACCTCCGAAAAGACCGACACCGTAAATCTGGGGACGGTTAATCGTGAGTCCAGTGATGGTGTGTCCCTGCCCATCGAAGGTGCCGCTGAATGGCGTTTCGTGCCGGTCACCTCCGTCGTAATCTCCAATCGGAGTAAATCCTGCCCCGGCGTTCCAGTCTTCAGTTTCACTGGCATCGATGTCGTTTCCGAGCACGTAATGTGCCTCGAGATCCTGTTCCATCGCCTGCAATTCCTCGACGTCCGTAATCACGTACGGATTCGCTTCCGTTCCCTCTCCGTCTAACTCCTCGAGATCGGCGGCCTCCGACGCGGCGGCTGTGCCGGCGAAACAGAGTCCGAGTCCGATCACGACGAGACAGAGCGCAAAAACCGTCGTCGTTGAGCGTCCCATCGATCGCATCAACGATCAGTTCGTGTGAAAATACTATAGTGTTGTCATCCGTCGGCCTCAAGTAACAGGCCGAGATAGGAGGTCCGAATCTGGTCGGCGGGGTCGAGTCCGAGATCAGTGAGGATTTCGTACGCGCCATCGCGGGCGGCTTCGAGGTCGCCGTCGCGGTCGACCTCGGTCTCGACCTCGACGTACTCGCCGACGTCGTCGACGGTATCGAGCGTGATCGTGTACACGTCGTCGGTCTCGAGCGCGAACCGCTCGCGTTCCTTGCGGACCGTCGCGGCGGCCTCGAAGCCGAGGTTCGTCAGCACCGCGTCCAGTTTCTCGCCGTCGGCGACGGCGGTTTCGACCTCCTCGCGGGTCTTCGATTCGTCGTCGACGAGCGGTCCCTTGTACGTGATGCGGGTTTCCTCGGGACCGTCGTCCGGTCGCTCCGTCCGAATGCGTAACGCTTCGTCGGTCTCGGGAAACGACCGGTGGGGGGCGTCGTAGTAGGTATCGATCTGGACGACGGTCCCGCACGGCGTCGCGTCGAGCGTCTCGAGGCGGGAGCGAACGGCCTCGAGATCCGCAGGCACCTTCACTTCGACTTCGTACATGCTCGAGTGGACGGGCGGCGCTCGGAAGAATCGGTCGTTCCCGGACTCGCGCGAAAACGTCGTACTTAAATGTAGACGGGCGGACGTACAACGTATGACCGAGGAACAGGAGGCCGACCTCGAGGAGCAGGCCGATGACGTCGAAGCGGAAGCAGAGGGCGACGGACTACAGGAAGGCGACTTCGTCGAGATCGAGTACACCGCCTACACCGCCGACGGCGACCAGCTAGTCGACACGACCGACCCCGACGTCGCCGAGGAAGAGGGCGTCGACGAGCAGGGTCAGGAGTTCAAGCCGCGGACGATCATCGTCGGTGAGGGGCACATCTTCGAAGGCGTCGAGGAAGCCATCGTCGGCTCCGAGCCCGGCGACTCCGGCACCGTGACGATCCCCGCAGAGGACGCCTTCGGCGAGTACGACCCCGACAACGTCGAGACCGTCAGCGCCGAGAAGATCGACGAGGACGACCGCTACCCCGGCGCGAACGTCCAGGTCGACGGTCGCCAGGGCTACATCAGTACGATCATCGGCGGCCGCGCCCGCGTCGACTTCAACCATCCGCTGGCCGGCGAGGACGTCGAGTACGAGTACGAGATCGTCGATGAGGTCGACGACCGCGAACAGCAGGCCGCCGGCCTGTTCGACATGTACCTCGGTCTCGAGCCCGACCTCTGGATCGAAACCGACGAGGTCGAGGAGGAAGTTCCCGTCGAACCCGACGAGGACGACGAGGACGCCGAACCCGAGTTCGAGACCGAAGTCGTCGAGAAGGAGACGCTGTATCTCGAGGCCACGCCCCAGATGACGATGAACCAGCAGTGGATGATGGGCAAACAGCAGATCGGGCAGGACATCATCGACAAGGTCGGCGTCGACCGCGTCATCGTTCAGGAAGTCATCGAAGGCATGGGCGGTATGGGCATGCCCGGCATGATGGGCGGCATGGGCGGCGGCGACATCGAGGACGCACTCGAGGACGCCGACGTCGACGCCGACGAGATCGTCGACGAACTCGAAGGCACAGAGGAGTAACGCGCGTCGCGATCGCCGGCCATTCGTCCACCCCCGAACGTGCGCGGCACGGGTTTTTCGCCCGCAAGATCGTACTGGACCGCGATGGCCGATTCGCCGGCCGATTCGGAGCCGACGGGAGTGACCGCGATCGACAGCCTCTCCCAGTGGCTACTGCTCGACGGCAATCGGTTCGTGATCGCCGCCGGCCTCGCAGTCGCGTCCGGGCTGGCGTATCTGGCGCTTTCGATCACGGGTGTCGCACCGCTTGTCGATACCCAGCCGTTGTTCTACGCCTTCAGCGGATTGATATCGGGGAACTTTACGCTGATAACCGTCGTCGTCTCGATCAACCAGCTGTTGCTCTCCCAGGAGCTCGAGTCACCGGGCGGTCTCGAGTCGGAGATCGAGGAGACGGTCGACTACCGGGAGGAGATCGAAGCGGCCACGAACCGAGCCGCACCGGCCGAGCCGTCGGGGTTTCTCCGGCTCGTCGTCGAAAGCGCGCGCCGGGACGCCCAGCGACTCGGCGGCGTGACCGCCGATGGACTGCCGGCCGACGCCCGCGAGGAAATCGACGAAATCGTCACGGATCTCACCGCGACGTTCGATCGGATCGACGACCTCGTCGAAGGCTCGGAGTCCGGGATCTTCGAGACCCTTTCGACGACGCTGGAGACGAATTTCGCACACGAGATCCAGCGACTCGAGGAATTCAGACGAGCGCACGGCGACGACCTCTCGATGGCGACCGACGAGGCGATGGACGACGTTCGCGACCGGTTGCGGGAGATCGATATCGCCAGACAGTACTTCAAATCGCTATACCTACAGGTCGAGCTCTCGCGGCTCTCGAGGTACCTGTTTTACACAGGGCTTCCCGCTATCGGGGTTTCCGTTGCGACGCTGTTCGCGCTGACGAGTTTGTCGGCGGCACCCTTCGAGGAGCCGATACGGACGGTCGTCTTTCCGACGGCCGTCGCGATCGGCGTCTTTCCGCTCACGGTCCTCTTCGCGTTCATCCTGCGAACGGCGACGGTCACTGAACGGACCGTCGCGATTACCCCGTTTACGACGCCTGAACAGGAGGTCTGACGCGGGTATCGATGCTGCCTACGCGATGTCCCGGCTCGTGTCGATCGCCACTTCCTCGATCAGTTCGAGTTTGATCGCGTCGGTCGGCTGACTGCCACCCCGGAACTTGGGGATCGTGAGGTGGTTCTCGAGTTCGGTGCCGGCGACTTCGGTTCGAAGGTCGAAGACGGCGTCGGCCGCGTGGTACGTCCGTGCTCGGTTCTCCGATACGGAATCGCCTTTCAGACAGTGTAACACCGCGATACCGTCCGTTTCGAGGAGCTGGGATTTGAGATCGTTGAGAAACGAAACGTACTCGTCCCGGTCGGTTCGCTCGAGAACGTCCATCGTGTCGATAATGAGGTTTGCACCGTCGGGGAGGGCACGGATAAGACGGGCCGCTTCCTCGAGCGGATCGTCGCTGGTGACGTGTCTCACGGTCGGACTGCCGACGGCCGACGGCGAGTGTTCGATCGCGTGCCGAACGACGTCGTCGGAGCGTTCGGTCGAGAGATACAACGTGCCGCGGGCAGCCGTGAGTTCGTAGAGCAGCAACTCCGACTGACTGGCGGGGTCGGCGGTGTAGGCGACTACGCAACCCGGCGGCAACCCCCCATCGAGTTTCCGATCCAACACGTCGATCCCGGTTTCCAGCCGATTCTCCATTCAGTTGTGACCAATTGCTGTAGTGCCCGCATAATTCTTTGCCTTCGATTCGCTCGCTACTGTGTGACGGGGCGTCTCCGAATGGAGGGATTCAAGGGGGACGCAAGTGCCAACACGAACGAATGCGCCACGATCACCTCATCACGAGCAAACAACTCTCGCGGGCGGACATCGAAACCGTCCTCGACCGCGCGGCCGAGATCGACGACGATCCGTCGGCCGTCGCCGACCGCCACGCGGAGTCGCTGCTTGGACTCCTGTTTTTCGAGCCGAGCACGCGAACGAAGATGAGTTTCGAGACCGCAATGAAACGACTCGGCGGCGACGTCGTCGATATGGGTTCGGTCGAGTCCTCGAGCGTCAAGAAAGGCGAGACGCTCGCCGACACCGTCCGAGTTATCGAAGGATACGCGGACGCGCTCGTGCTTCGACATCCGAAGGAAGGCGCGGCGACGATGGCAAGCGAGTTCGTCGACGTCCCGCTGTTGAACGCCGGCGACGGGGCGGGACAGCATCCGACCCAGACGCTACTGGATCTCTATACCATCCGGGAAAACGCCGGCCTCGATGACCTGACGATCGGCATCATGGGCGATCTGAAGTACGGTCGGACCGTCCACTCGCTGGCCTACGCCCTGACGAACTTCGATGCGCGACAGCACTTCATCAGCCCCGAAAGCCTGCAACTTCCCCGCGAGGTCGTCTACGACCTCCATCAGGAAGGTGACGGCGCGCGAATCCGCGAACACGACTCGCTCGAGGAGGTCCTGCCGTCGCTCGACGTTCTTTACGTGACCCGGATCCAGCGCGAGCGGTTCCCGGACGAGGACGAGTATCAGAAGGTTGCGGGCCAGTACCAGATCGACAGCGAGACGCTCGAGGCCGCAAGCGACGATCTGACGATCATGCATCCGCTCCCGCGGGTCGACGAGATCGCCCCCGAAATCGACGACACCGACTACGCGGCCTACTTCGAACAGGCCCACAACGGCGTCCCGGTCCGGATGGCGCTGCTTGACTTACTCCTGAGCGCCGCCGGAGGTGAGACCGATGAGTAACGACCACGGGGACGAACCCCACGAACTCCGTGTCAGCAAGATCCGGAGCGGAACCGTCATCGACCACGTCCGCGGGGGGCAGGCGTTGAACGTCCTCGCGATTCTCGGAATCGACGGCAGCGAGGGCGAAGAAGTATCGATCGGAATGAACGTCCCCTCCGATCGGCTGGCACGCAAGGACATCGTCAAGGTCGAAGGTCGGGAGTTGAGTCAGGACGAGGTCGACGTCCTCTCGTTGATCGCACCCGACGCGACGATCAACATCGTCCGTGACTACGAGGTGGTCGAAAAGCACCGCGTCGAGCGGCCCGACATCGTCGAGGGCGTGCTCTCGTGTCCCAACCGGAACTGTATCACGACCGGCGACGAACCGGTGACCTCTGGGTTCGAAGTCCTCGAGGAGGCCGTCCGGTGTTCCTACTGCGGAACGATCGTCCGCGAGGAGATCGCGTCGCTGATCGATACCGCCTAACGGTTTCGTTTCCCGAAGCTCATCCAGAATATCTAAGTGGTCGCCGAGCGATTATCCGCGTGTACATGTCACGTACAGTCAAAATTCTGGTCGCCCTGTTCGCCATTGCCGTCCTCTGGAAAGTCGTCGTGAGCGGCTCTTCGGACGTCGAAGAGATCGAGTACGACCCAGTCGAATAGACGCCGCAACCGAACTGCTTACGGGAACGGCGCCGTACCCTGAGCTATGTACGGCGTCGTTACCCGCAACGCTGACGAAGTCCGGTGGCCGGAGTTCGATCGGGGGTTCTACGAGGTCAAAGACGTTACCGGCCGGTCCGCCGATCCGATCGAAGACGGGGTGAACATGGTCTCGTGTTTCGGCGACAACGCCGCCGCCGACGCCGATCCATCGCTGGTTCCCGTCGATGATCTCGGCCGTCCCGCGACGCGGGATCGGTCGTACTTCGACTGGGCGTACATCTGTCCCTGCCGGGACGACTACCGCGAAGGACTGTTCGAGATCATCGACGACTGTGTCGCGGAAAACGGCGACCTCCGACTCGACGATGTCGGCTTTCCGCGGGCCGAGTACTGCCGCTGTGGCGTCTGCGAACGGCGGTTCGAACAGAGCGAATACGACGACCGATTCGAGTGGCGTGCAACCGTCATCACCGAGTTCGTCGAAGCCGCCGTCGACCGGATCCCCGGACGCGTCTACCTGACGCTCTATCCCGATCCCTATCCCGGCCACCTCTACGAGCGGGCCGGACTCGATCTCGAGGCACTCGAGGAGCTGGTCGACGAGTTCGTCGTCCCACTGTACGATACGGCGTATGCTACGACCTACTGGCTCGAAACGATCGCTCGCGGCTTCGAGACTGCGCTCGAGACGCCGTTTAATATCGAGTTATACGCGGTAAACGTCGATATCGATAACCTGATCCATGCGGTCGATGTCGCCGAGACGTACGGAAACGGCGTCTTCTTCGGGTACGACGCGAGCAACGCACGGGCGGCGCTGCGACGGCGACAAGCCGACAACCGGGAAGGAGTCTCACACGGCGAGCCGAGTACAGGCTCTGATTACACCTAGCGGCGTAATCGGCGCTTACGTCGCTGGGGAGCGCTCGAAACGACCGCTCTCGGTCGCCCGTTCGGTGACGATTTCCGGACGAAAGCACGCTGTATCTCGCGGCCGTCGGATCGTTTCAGACTGTTGGGCTGGTGCTACCGGCTGAAAGCGACGGCGACCTTTATTGGACTCTCGAGTGCCGACACTGACGACCGAGGAGCATCGGTTAACGGACGCGTCAAGCGACTGCGTTCGAGCGAGCACACGATCACGTCGTCCGTCGAACCGTCGTTCCCTCGAGTGATCACGATGACAGACCAGCAAACGGACCCGACAAGCGAGATGCAACAGACGACGATAACCCAGGGCCAGCAAGCCCTCGAGCAGTTGATGCAACTCCAGCGCAACATGGCACAGATGACCCTGAGTGCGCTGCAGTGGCAGGATATGGCCCAGCAACAGGGCATGGAGATGACGAAATCGATGATGCAGAGCATGCCGGGCCAGGAGTTCACACAGTCGATGCTCGAGAGCTACCTGCAAGGGATGCAGGCGGTCATGCCGGAGATGGAACAGGCGCTCGAGGAGGGAATGCAGGCTGCGACGCCGCAGTTCGGCCAGCAACCCGAACGAACCGGACGAATGGGCGGTCAGCAGCCGTCCGGGGGCGGCCAGCAGATGCGCGGCCCGATGGAGACACAGCAACAGGGGTACGGCCGAACGAGCGGCCAGCAGCTTGGAGGTCAGTCACAGCCCCCTCGAGGACCGACTCAACAACCACAACAGACCGGCGAATGGGTCACACAGCAGGAAGCCTACGGCGGTCCGACTTCGGGAGCCGGAACGAACCGACAGCGATCACGACAACCGCAGCAACCCGTCGGACAACAGCAACCGCCACAACAGGCTGGTGGACAACAACCACCACAGCAAGCCGGCGGACAACAGCCACTGTCACAGCAGGCCAGCGGCGGTGGCGGGGCGCGGATGCAGTCACAATCCCAGCCACAGGGCCAGTTCGGCGGCCCGCCCCGACAGGAACGCCGCGGCCGACAGGAACGCCGCGGCCGACAGGAACGGACCGGTCGTGAATCGGGGCCGATGGAACACCGCGAGCAGGGTCGTCCGGAACCGACGGGCCACGAAGGCCGACACGAGCAGCCCACCCAGCGACATCACCAGAGCCGCTCACAGGAGCAGCCGTCACAGCGAATCGATACGCCCGAACGGCCGCGGACGGAAACGGACGAGGACATCCAGAACGCCAACGAAACGGGCCAAGAATAGCTCCCTCTCCTTTCGTCGTTTTCTACGAACTCGAATCTCGAGCCGTGCAGTCGTCCCACCCGAGGAACGCGAGTCGCCGTTACCGGGTGTCGTCGTCGTCACCCATCCCGGTATCCGTCCCGGTTTCGCCGGTCGTATCGCCCGTTCCCGTCGTTCCGCCTGTCATATCGCCGGTTCCGGTCCCGGCATCGGACAGATCGCTCTCGAGGCGCACTTCGTCGTCGGTTACTCGCGCGACGGCGCTTTCCTGAAGCGGGTACGCGTCTTCGTCGGCGCCGCCCCAGCCGAGTTTCGCCTTGATCGTGTCCGTGATTCCGGGGTCGGGTTCGACGTGTGCGGTGCCGTGTTCGACGTCCGCGATGATGCCGACGTCGTCGCCGTTCGCGTTGACGACGGTCTTGCCGATGTCGTCGTCGGTAAACTCCGGTGACATAGCAATCCGACACACACCGAAGCGACCCACAATGGTGTTGCTTGCGGTGGCTTGGGGTTCGAGTACCCGACCGAAGCCGGCGACCGGCGGCCGCGAGCGGACTACTGATCGAACTCCGGCTCGCGGTCCTCGAGAAACGCGGCGACGCCTTCCTCGTGGGAGTCGGATCCGCGCGCCTGAACCTGAAGCATGTTCTCGTAATCGAGCGCCTCGGACCAGTGGCGGGCCATGTTCTCGTGCATGGCCTGTTTCATCATCCCAATAGTATCCGTTGGACGGCGACCGAGCCGTTCGACACACTCCGTGACCCGGTCGTCGAGTTCCGGGGCGGGAACCGCCTCGTTGACCAGATCGAGGTCGGCCGCTCGCTCGGCGTCGAAGAACTCGCCGGTGAACGCGAGTTTCTTCGCCGTCCGCAGACCGACGAGCCGCGGAAGCATGAACGTCCCGCCGGTGTCGGGGATCAGCCCGACCTTGACGAACGCACAGGAGAAGGTCGCATCCTCGGCGGCGTACGCGATGTCCGAAAGCGCGACGATCGCGAGTCCGGCCCCGATCGCATCGCCGTTTACCTTCGCGACGATCGGGATGGGACACTCGAGCATCGCTTCGACGACGCGGCCGAATGTTTCGGACACTTCCTCGTAGGCGTCCTGCGGGGCGACGGGATCGGACGCCATCCCCTCGATGTCGCCGCCGGCGCTGAAAGCATCGCCCTCGCCCGTGATGACGATCGCGTGGTACTCGTCGGGTGAGGCGTCGGCGATCGTGTCGGCCAACTCGCCGGCGATCCCCCGCGTGATCGCGTTGAGGACTCCCGGGCGGTCGAACGTGATCTCGAGGACGCCGTCGTCGCTGTCGACGTTCATGGCCGGAGGGACAGAGCCACCGCTATTAACAGTTATTGTACCCGTTCCGTTATTCCCAACGCTCGGGATTCCTCCGCCTTCAGGCGGAGGAGGATGTCAATCGAACGTGGACCCGAAAGGAACCGACCGGTACTCCTCGATCAGGTCGACCCGTGCGCTCGAGAGGCGGCGGCAACGCACCGATAGCTGAGCCGACGACGGCGAGTACGGCAGTGGGAACTCGACGGGAGTATGAATATACCGGTAGCTGAAGCAGCTATTGTACTCTGTCTCACAGTTATCAGCCAGCGGAGGGAACATCGCCCTATGAAACGGCGAACGGTCGTTACCGGAACGGTTCTCACGATAACGAGTGCTGGTTGTCTCGGCGGGAGAGATTCGCGGAAACCTGACGAATCCGAGCCAGCCGCCGAAACCGAGGGAGAAACAACACGGAGGCGCGAAAACGATTCCGCCGGGTCTCCGCAACCGGATTCGGCCCGGCCTTCCGTCTCCGAGCACCCCCGCGATGTCGTCCTGAAGAACTACCACGACCGGGCACACACCGTCGGGGTTCGGATGACTACCGGCGGGGAATCGCTCCTCGAGACCGAAATCGAACTCGCTGCGGTCGGGGGCGAGAACGTCGAACGGATCAGCGATCTCATCGCCGACGAAGGACGCTATACGATCACCGTTACGCTACCGGAACACGATCGAGAGGCCAGTTCGGAGTGGAACGTGACCGACGAGTCATCGAACGCAGTCGTCTATATCACCGACGACGGGGAGGTGGAGATTCGTCCGAACCAGTCGATGTGAGTTCGTCGAAGAACGACTGACCGTCGCTCGAGCCGGACGGTGAAAACATCGAGTCGAGCCGGACCGGGCGTGTGGCTGATGGGACGGCCGATCAGTCCGACGGCATCGGCGGTGCCGTGGTCTCGTCTTCGGCGACGTTGAGTTCGGACGTAACGAGCGCACGATAGGCACGGCGAAGCCGTTCGGAAAGGGCCTGATGGGAGATGTCGAGTTCCTCGGAGAGCTCCTGCATCGAGACTTCCCGCGGGATCTCGAAGTAGCCGTGGTCAATCGCCGCGACCAGCGTCTCGTACTGGCGGGCGGTCAGGCCACACTGGGAGTGGGTCTCCTCCGCGAGGTCGAACAGCCGGACGATCGTCGGTGTCACGTCGTTTTCGACGAGGCGGTCGTAGAGCGAACTCACGCTCTCGCGATCGACGACGCGGACGCTCAACAGCCACGTCCCGTTCGCTGCCGACGCGCTCAGGACGGTTCCGCCTTCCTCGAGAACGACGTCGAAGACGTCGACCGTTTCGGGATCGAGTTCGATGTCGTACAGCCAACGACCGTCGTCGCTGTTGATCAGCGAGTAGTCCGCGATCGCCGTCGCCTCGGTCAATGCAGCCTCGACCGCGGACTGTGAGGGGCCGGAGAGCCACAGCCCGTGGCCGCTCGAGGCGATCACCCGCTCCATCTCACAGGAAAGCGAGGGGACGGCCTCGAAGAGTTCGCCCAATCCGGTTCCGTCGGCCGGGATCTCGATGTCTGCGATCGATGTCATGTGTCTCGTACTCCGGTACGACGAGGATAGCCATAACCCCACTTCCAAAGAAATTAGCGGCGCTAAACCCGACTTTCACCGTCGTTGATCGCTTCGGCGGGGTTCAGTACCGTACCGAGTCGCCGACCAGAACCTGAACGACGGCGATGACGACGAGCGTAATCGCGAGCAAGGCCACCGCAATCGGGACGATCGCTTCAGGACCGTGGGAGATGAACGCGACCCACATCCTCGTGGGCATCGTCCGCGGGTTGTACGCGATCATCATCGTCGCGCCGAACTCGCCGATCGCCCGGACGAAGGTGAGGACGACCCCGGCCGCGATGGCGTTGCGCGCGAGGGGCAACGAGACCAGACGGACGGTCTCGAGTCGCCCGTACCCCATCGTCCGGGCGGCTTCCTCGAGTCGCGGATCGACGCCGTCGAACCCCGAACGGGCGGTGACGACGAGGAAGGGTGCAGCGACGAACGTCTGGGCGAGGATCACGCCGACGCGACTATCTGTGAGTGGGACGCCGAAGGCTGCGGCTACGGAACCGACGGGCGTGTACCGCCCGAAAAGCGTCAGCAACATCGTGCCGCCGACGATCGGCGGGACCACGAGCGGAACCAGGACGGCCGCTTCGACGAGGCGTTTCCCGCGAAACGAGGCCCGTGAAAGGACGTACGCGAGCGGCACGCCGAAGACGGTCGCGATGGCCGTCGCGATCGGGGCCGTCAGCAGCGACGTCTCGATCGCGGCCCGGGTCGCCGGATCAGCGAGGCCACCGATCACGTCCACTGACCGCACCTGGAGGAGAAAAACAGCGAACGGAACGACGAAGTACGCGAGCAATACCGTCCCGAGCAAGACCGGCACGCCGACGGCGTCGATCGATCGGTCGATCCCCGATCCGATCGACTCGATCCTGCGGTCGCCGTCCGTGGTCACGGCGCGACCACCTTCGGAGCGTCGCCGTGGACCCGCGGGAGCGAGTCGTCGACTCGCAGCCCGTGTGCTTCGAACGCTGGCACCTGCTCGAGCAGGAACGAGACGAACTCCCGGCCGCCCGCCGCCGCGTCGGCGTCGGGACGAACCGTCGCGTTGTAGACGGTCGGGGAACCGACGACGGTATCGCCCTCGTCGGTCGTGTAGCTCACCTCGGCGTATTGCGGCGCGTACTCCGGGTTGCCGAAGTTGTACGCGTCGGAGAGTTCGAGAAACGGTAGATCGCGATCGACCGCCATGTTCCGGTAGGCGACGGCACAGGCCCGGTTTCCCGACTCGACTCCGGCGAGAAGCTGTGGTTCGTCGGGTTCTCGAGACGCCCGCTCGAGCATCGCGTCGCGAAACCCCTCGAGGTCGTGTTCGCGTTCGGCCAGTTCGAACAGGAGGACGGCACGGTATCCGAGCGGATCGAGATCGGGATCACTGATCGCGATTTCGTCCGGGCCGGCGTCGTCGAACACCGCGTACCAGGGGTCGCCCGCCTCGAGTCGCGCTCCGAGTTCGGTCCCGGGATCGTACGCGATACCGACCTCGTTGGCCGCGAACTCGACGTCCCAGTCGGCGTGGTCGGGATAGAGCCGGTCACGCAAGAGGCCGGCGTCGGCGCTGACGATAACGTCGGGCCGTTTCGTTCCGGACTCGACCAGCCGCATCACCGCGTTGGTGCCGTGGTACTCGCCCTGATACGCAAACGACGTCTCGGCCTCGAACGCCGGTCCGATCCGTTCCTCGAGCACGACCGCGAGACTGCCGGCCGAAAGGACCCGGACGCGCTCGGTATCGCCGAGACAGCCCGCCGTTCCGACGAGTCCCGCGAGCCCGGCCCCGGCCGCGAGCACGGAGCGACGGCTCCGGCGATTAGCCAGTTTCCGGCCGTCGCGGTCGTTCATACCTTCCCTTCCGTCCCGGTTTCAAATATAATTGGTTTCAGTTCCAGAATCGTGGGAACACATGCGGTTACCCTGAGTCGGGAACACGGGTTTCGGTCTCGGACCTCGAGAACGGATTGTCCGGGGCAGAAACACGCCGGGATTGGAACGGGTACCGCTCGGACCGAACGTGAAGGCTTTTCACCGGATACAACTGATTTGACACAATGCCCTCCCGACGAACCGTGCTTCGGACCGTTCTTATCGGGACCACGAGCGTCTTTGCCGGCTGTTCTACCGCCGTCGAAGGCGGACCCGAAGGCTCGGCCGACATTATCCTTGTGAACGATACGCAAACGCCGATATCGGCATCCGTTACCGTTGTTGACGAGTCCGAGACCGCCCTCGTCTCCGAGACGTTCGATGTCCCCGTTGTCGAGGAGCATGGACAGCCGAATACCCCAATCGAGGACGTCTTCGAAACGGACGGCCAGTACGTGATAACGATAGCCGTTGACGACGGCCCGTCAGCGACGAAAGAGCTACCCATCCGTTCGACGGAGGACGATGCCGATATGCACCAGATCTACATCGAGGAACAGCGTATCGAGTTCTCGTGAGTAGCCCATCCCGTTGCGAACGCGACGGTGCCTCTACGTCGGCCGTCGACGGCTGATCGGCTACGGACGCGTTCGAACCATCAGTCGTCCTCGAACGCAACGAGCGGTTCGAGCCCGCGGACCGTCTCGACGAGCTTCGCGAGATCGTCCACGCCGCGGCCGACGACGGTCCCGCCGACGGCGTCCGGATCGCGGTCACCGACCAGAATCGTCGGCAGCGGGGCCTTCGAGAACCCCTCGACGACGACGAACTCGTATCCCCGCTGTTCGAGGCGGGCGAGCGTGCTCGCCAGCGCCCGTAGTTCGGGATCGTCGGACTCGAGGAGTGCGGTACCGTCGGGGTACGTCGGCGGGTCACGCTTTCCGTGCGTGCTGATATCGAACGTTAGCTCCGGCGTGATGCCGACGACGGTCTCTGCACCCGCGGTCCGGTGGCGGTGGGTGTCGGCACCCGGGGTGTCGATCTCGACGTCGTGGTGGATCGACTTGACGGTCGCGACCCGGCCGTGATCGGCCAATCGGGGGACGAGTTCCTCGGCGAGCGTGGTCTTTCCCGAATCGCTCGGCCCGGCGAGACAGACGACGCGGAACGGCGACTCCTGGGTCATGCGGTGAAACGCCGGTTGGCGGAGCGGACACAAGACTCGTTCGAACGGGCGTCGATGCCGGTCACCCGCCGATCAGTACGGCCCGTCGCGGTCCCCCATCGGGAACTCCGCGGGCTCCGATGGCCGGCTCGATCCGTGCTGGTCGGTCGACGACTGGGTCGTCCCACAGGTCCCACATCGGAAGTCGCCGTCGCCGGCTCCGGTGAGGGCCTCGGTCGGCGAGGGCAGCGTTTCGTCGAACACGTCGGGATCGGCACCGAGCCGATCCGCATCGTCCTCGACGAGAGCCACGACCAGATCCGCGAGCGCGCGGTAAAACGGCGCGTCCGCCTCCTCGTGGACCGTCTCGCGGAACAGCGGCGTCCACCGTCCCAAGTGGTCTTCGAGGAAGTCCGCCTGGGCATTCGTGACGATATCGACGCCCGTCTCGTCGCCGCTTTTCTCGAGGTAGGCCGTCTGCAGGGCCAGATGCGAGACGAACTCGAGTTCGACACAGAGGTGGTCGACCCGTTCGCGGTTCCCCGCCTCGAGTTCGAGGTCGAACGCGCCGTAGAAGCCCGCGATGTCCGCCAGCGTGTCGGTGTTCGTCACGAGCGTCCCGGGGCTGTACTCGACCTCGTACTGCTGGATCTCCCCGCCCTGTTCGAACCCGAACAGCGCGGCGTAGGTCGAGTAGCAGTCGTCGACCGCGTCCGGGTCGTCCGGGCTCTCGGCCGCGATCGTTTCGGCGTGTTCGGACAGCGCCTCGTCGTCGAGCGCCGCCGCTGATTCGACGAGTTGGTCGTCGAACTCGTCCGAACACAGCGCCGCCCTGAGGTCGTCGGTGGGGCGGTCGAACGCGATCGACGCGAGCTTGTACAGTCGCGCACGGTGGACGTGTTGTTGTGGGTCGGTCATGATCTACGTGATGTCGAGCCGGTAGGCGTCGTGCTGGTGGTCGAGCGTGTCGCGTTCGTACTGTGGCTCCTCCATCGGAACGCGGGCGATCGTTCGGCCGTCTCCGTCGTAGCCGATCGCTTCCTCGTCGGTGACCTCGAACTCCTCGATACGCCACTCCGTCGACCCCATCAGGTGTAACACGCCACGGAGCTTGCGGTACTCCTCGTCGCCACGGCGGGCCTTGCGGTAGGTTTCCTGAGCCTGCTCGACGCGCGGGCCGAACATCTGTTCGAGGTAGTCCGTCGGAACGTTGATCGGCGGAATGTAGTAGACGTTGGGCTCGAGTCCCAGCTGCGGGTACAGCGGGAGCGCGACTTCCGCGTCGTGGACCATGTAGTCGACCGGTGCGGACGTGTCGGCCTCATCGGGCCGATTGACCCAGCCGTGCATCCGGATCTTCCCCAGACAGTTCTCGAAACACTGCGGGACGAGCCCTTGCTCGACTTTCGGGTAGCAGCCGACGCACTTCTGGGAGTTCATCTCGACTGGGTTGTAGATCGACTTCCCGTACGGACAGGCCCGAACACACTCCGTGTAGGACTGACAGCTGTCCTCGTCGAGCAGGACGATACCGTCCTCCTGACGCTTGTAGATGGCCTGCACGGGACAGCCGCCGGCACACGCCGCGAACGTACAGTGGTTGCACACCCGCGGGAGGTAGAAGAACCACGTCGGGTGGTGGTCCTCCTCGATGTGGGTATCGGATTCGAACTCCTGACCGGCGGGTTCGTCCTCGCCGAGGTTCGGCTGGGCCCAGTCCTCGTCGTCGGGACGGAACCCTTCGATCCCCTCGCTGTGCATGGTATCGGGATCGTCGTCGATCGCCATCGACTCCCAGTCGAAGTCCCGGGCCTCGAAGATCGTATCACCCTCGTAGACACCGTCGGACCCCCACTCCTGAACGCCGAGCCGATCGAGGATCTCGACGTCCCACTGAAGCGGATAGGAGCCGTAGGGCTTGGTCTCGACGTTGTTCCAGAACATGTGCTCCTGACCCTCGTTGTTGGTCCAGGTCGTCTTACACGACAGCGAGCACGTCTGGCACGCGATACACTTGTTCAGGTCGAACACTGCCCCCCACTGTTTCTGCGGACGTGCTTCCGGGTAGGGGTACTCCATCTCGCGGCCGATCTGCCAGTTGTAAACTTCTGCCATTGGTAGTCACCTCAGTCTGATTCGCTCGTGAAACCGCCCTCTAGATACTGTTTCATCCGGTCGTCCTCCTGGGTCGGCCGGACGCCCTCGTCGACTGGTCGCCAGTTGCCCTCGCCCTCGAGACCGCCGTCTTCGGCCTTCTCGATCTTGACGAACGACTCCTTTGGCGCGCCGTTTGCGGCGTGGACGTCGGGCTCGAACCCGACATCGACGTTCTGCCCGAGCATGTCCTTGCGGGCCATGGAGTCGGTCAGCCAGGTCCGGCGCAGCCACGTCGACGTCATCGACTGGTGGCCGCCGCTGCGGTACATCGACACGTAGTTCGTGTCCTCGGACTGGGCCTTTCCGTCCTCGCGCTCCTGCTGGGCCTCGTAGGACTTGTGGGAGGTCTGGGTCACGTTCATCCAGCTCCGGGTCACCCCACGCGGGAGGCTGGGCTGGTAGCGGATCCGCATCAGCGCGCGGGTGTACTCGGTGTCCTCGTCGTCAGGATCGTAGCCCGGGAAGGGCCGGTCGGAAGGGTCGGCGTCGACCCAGACGTAATCCCCGTCCTGCAGGTCCTCCTCGCGGGCGTCCTCGGGGTTCATCTCGATGTACCCCTCGCCGATGTACGGTTTGCGCTTGTCGAAGGAGTCGCGCTCCGTCTTTCGACCCTGGTCGCCGTAGTTGCTCCACCAGATCGCCATCTCCTCCAGATCGGCCCCGAAGGTGTGGGTTCCGTGGCGGTACTTCGGGGTCATGTAGACGTAGTCGTACCCCTCGTCGAGGTCCGTCAACGGATGGCTCGTATCGACCAGTTCGCTCGGCGACTTGACCACGTTCCGGACCTGCCGGTCGTTCGTGTCCCGTGCTTTCGCCGCGCTGTCCCAGTTGCGGTCTTCGGGCGTCTCGGGTGCGACCACGGGACTGTCGCTGTCGTCGACGATGACGTTCGGCTCGTAGGGGGTCGCGTCCATCGGCTCCCGGTGGAGGGGGATGTGTTCGCCGGCCTCGGCGAACTCCTCCTCCTCACGGAAGAACTCGAGTCGACCGGTCTTCGTGTACCAGGGCTGGGAGTCCTGGGTCTGCTCGTTGCCGACGTGTTTGGGATAGGTCTGGGTCATGATGATCGCCGGCGTCCCCTTCCGAGCGTCCTCGAGCAGGTCCTCGACGTCGTATCCCTTGACCGCGTTGGAGTGGTCGAAGATGCGCTGGATGTACGGCTTGGCCCGGTACTCCTCTTCGTCGATGAAGGCCCAGTAGTCCTCGAAACGGTCGTCGCCGGTGAGTTCGGCGAGCTTCTCGGCGACGCCCTTGTAGTGTTGGGTGTCGTTTAACGTGTTGTAGATCCGGTCGATCTCCGTCTCCGGCATCGTCGTGATGAAGGGATTCGTCACGGAGGCGGTGATGTCGTGGACGTGGTGTTCGGCCCACGAGTCCGCCGGGAAGACGATATCGGAGTACTCGCAGGTCATCGACCACCACCACTCGTTGGTGAAGAAGGCCTCGATCTTCCCGGTCCGCAGGGCCTTCTCGATGATCTTGTAGGACCCCTTCGCGTTGCCGAGAATGGAGTTCGAGCCGGACACCCAGATCGACTTCGTGGGCGTGTGCATGTGGGAGTCGCCCTGGAAGTACTCGCCGTCGACCTTCAGCGGCTTGTCGAGGTTCGTGTAGAAGTGCGCCGAGTGGGCGTCCCAGCGCTTGTCGGTTCGGGCCGGCTCGTCGGGATCGAGTTCGGGATCGAACGGGTCCTCGAAGGCGTACTGCCCGACGCCGTTGAAGTACGCCATCCGGTAGTTCCCCGAGTAGGAGCCGATGTTACCGGACCGGTAGCCGACGTTACGCGTCAGCGACGCCAGCAGAAACGCCGCGCGGCCGTGCTGGTCGGCGTTCGCGTAGTGGTTCGGTCCCATCCCGGTCAGCAGCATCGTGTTCTGCTGGTTGTCGGCGAAATCCTGTGCGAGGTTCTCGATCGCCTGCGGGTCCGTCCCCGTCACTTCGGCGGTCGACTCGAGGTCCCAGGTCTCGACCAGGTACTCCTTGATCAGGTCGAACACCGTCCGCACTTCGACGGTCTCGCCGTCGGCGAGCTCGATCTCGAACTCGCCCTCGATGGTCGCGGGGACCTCGAAGTCGTCGCCGATGTCGTCGCGGGTGACCGGCTCGAACTCGCCGGTTTCCCCGTTGTGGACCACGAAGTCGCCCCACTCCCGGCGGAGTTCCTCGGTGATGACCTGCTCGTCGATGTTCGCCACGTCGACGCCGGGGCGGTCGTCGTCGTCGGCGACGGCGTCGGTCTTCTCGAGGTCCTCGGGTTCGTAGCCCTCGAAGACGTCGCTGGCACGGAGGAGTTCGTTGTCGTCCATCCGGACCAAAAGCGGCAGGTCCGTGTGCTTGCGGACGTAGTCCTCGTCGTACAGTTCTTCCTCGATGAGCACCCGCGCCGCGCCGAGGAACAGCGCCGTGTCCGAGGCCGGACGGACCGTGATGAGTTCGTCACACTTGGAAGCGGTCGCGTTGTAGTCGGTGAAGATCCCGGTGACCTTCGACCCCTTCAGTTTGGCCTCGGTCAGCCAGTGACAGTCGGCCATCTTCGAGGTCAGGTAGTTGATGCCGTCGAGCACGATGTGGTCGGCGTACTCGATGCTCGCGAGGTCGAAGTCGACCGTCTGCTGGCCGGTGACCATCGTGTGGCCCGGCGGCAGGTCGGTGTGGAACGAGTAGTTGTCGAGTCCCATCGCGCCCAGGGCCTCGTCCTCGGAGACGTCCCGGACGTGGTTGTCCAGAAGCGCCATCGAGTTGGCGTTGCGGTACTGCCCGAACAGCTTGATGACGCCCAAAAGCGGCATCCCGCCGCGGAACTTCATCGTCCGGACGCCGGCACCCTGAGTCTCCTCGACGACGCGCTCGTCGTAGCCCTGCTCGAGCAGCGACCGGGTTCCGCTCTCGCCGCTGTAGTGGTCGGCGAGTTCGAGGAACGTCCGGGCGGCGTACTCGTGGGCCTCCTCGTGGGAGACCTCGACGAAGTCGTCTTCGCCGCGGTTGGCGTACTCCTTGGGCATCGAGCCGTCCGGATCGCGCGGGAAGCCGTCGTCGACCCACTGCTTGAACCCGTCGCGGATCATCGGGGCCTTGACACGGCGCTCGTTGTAGAACCGCTCGACCATCGCCAGGCCCTTGTTACAGACGCGCGGGTCCCAGCGCTGGGACGCCTGGTTGCCATCGAGGTCCGTCGCCTCGCCGTAGTTCATCGAGGGGCCGAGCCGCGTGATCTGCCCGTTTTTCATGTACGCCTCGAGATAGCAGTTGTGCGTGTCGTTGGGCGTACACGTGAGCATGTAGGAGTCGTCGGGCTCCCAGATGTTGCGGTACTTCTCGTCCCACTCCTCGTTGGGATACTCCTCGAGTGGGTTCATCGGGCCGTCTTCGGCAGCGGTTTCGTCGGCGGTCAGTCGACGGTAGCCGAGGAACCCGAGTCCGGACGCGCCCGCGATCCCCGCCGCGGCCGCCCCGAGCTCGCGACGGGTCAGCTCCAGCCCGTCGTGTTCGCCGTCACTCATCGTACCACCCCGTGTGACCAATCCACGGATGGCCGGCGAGCGAACCAGTCGATACGTGGTTCAGATCGCGCCGTTGGAAGGTGGGTCGTCCGTTTGCCATCACATCCTGACGTGGGAACGCTAGTCTTTAACCGAACACGTCAGTTCCCACGAGTTGGGGATGCTACGCCGGAAATCCTCCGAATAGTGGGCCTTTATATCGGGGAGGAGAAACGGAGACACCACACCGCAACCGGTCCATCGACGACCAACGGTTTCAGTCCGTCAGGTCGCCGGCTTCGAGGACGACGGTACCGACGGCTCGAGTTCGACCAGCCACCCGTCATAGCCCAGATCGTCGACGGCCGTCCGCTCGAGCGAGCGGCCGTCCCGTGCGAGGCTTTCGTCGACGACCGAGACGAGTTCGTCGGGTTGGCCGCGCATTACGACCGAGACCGGCTCGTCGCCGGCGACGCCGAATTCGGTGACCACCTGACGTTGGCAGGTTTCCGGTGGCAGCCCGCGCAGGTCGACCGCGTCCTCGGGCACCGTCGGCCCGCCTTCGTCCTCGAGGAACGACTCGACGGTCCCACGGAGCGTGTCGATCGCCCGTTCGCCGCCGGTTTCGGGGTCGGCGAACGAACACGTCGTCGGCTCCCGAAGCGACGGATCGAACGGAACCGGATCGAGCGACGCGTACGCGTCCTCGACGATGTCTTCGAGGGCCGCCCCGTCGTCGTCGAACGGGGCCGTTTCGCCGTCGACCGCGCCAGTCATATTCGGGACGACGCCGATCGCCGGCACGTCGTTTGCCGAGAACAACGCCGCGGTCCGCTGGGTGGCTCGCGCGCCCTCATCGGTCGGCGTACTGACCAGCAGGCCGCCGTCCAGCGGCGCTTGCTGGACGATGGTGTAGACGGCGTCGCCGATCCCCGGCGGCAGGTCGATGAGCAAGACGTCCAGATCGTCCCAGACGGCGTCCCCCAGCAAGTCCTTCACGACATCGTGGACCATCGCGCCGCGCCAGGCGACCGGCCCGTCCTCGGCGATCAGTTCGATGCTCACGACCTGGATGCCGTCGACCTCGATCGGCATCGGCCGTCCTGTCGGCGACGACTGTACCGGCCCCTCGGCCTCGAGCAAGTCCGGCGCGTCCGGCGCGAAGACGTTGGCGTCGAAGACGCCGACGGAACGGCCCGCCTCGGCCAGTGCCCGTGCGAGCGCGACGGTGACGGTCGTCTTGCCGACGCCGCCTTTCGCGCTTCCGACGGCGACGATCGACTCGACGTCGGAGACCGGCACCCCAGTCTCGGGGGCGTCCGCGCTGGCGGCCGTGACCCGGACGTGGACGACGCCGTTGGTCGCCAGTCCCGCTCCGCGCAGCTGATCGGTGAGTCGGTCGGCGAGCACCCGGTCGACCGGTTCGAAGTCGACGGCGAAGGTGACGATCCCGTCCTCGACGTCGATGTCCTCGATCAGTTGCTCGCTGACCGGATCGCCGCCCAGAATCTCGACCTCCCGAACGCGGTCGACGACCGCTCGCCTGATCTCCTCGTCCGTGCGTGGTGTCTCGTCCGTCATACCCGGTCGTTCGTTCCGGTCCGGTATTTCACTCGTCGGGAGTTCCCACGGGGTGGGAACAGCGAGCCGGGAGGACTGATCGTCCCGCGGAGCTGTCGGTGCACAAACGCGACGTGGCGCTTTCCGCCTGCTCCCGGTCGACTCACTGCCTGTCGCTGACCTCGAGTCGATCGCGCAGCCACTCGACCGCCTCGTCGACCGCGTCGGGATCGGTGCCGGTCACTTTCAATCGGTTCCGGGCCTCGGTGTCGGGATAGCTGCCGAGCGTCACCGCGAACCGGTCGCGGGCCATCGCCAGCGTCTCGACCATCGACCCCTCCGGCTGGGGCGTGTACAGCGTCCGCGAGACGGCGTCGCCGTCGAACTCCGCGACGACCTGCTCGAACAGTGCTTTCATCTCCGCGGGCACGCCCGGGAACGCGTACACGTTCTCGAGCACACAGCCCGGACACAGCCCCTCGGGGTTGACGAGCGCGCGGCTCCCCTCCGGCAGGGCGGCCCAGGCGTCGACGTCGATCTCGAGGTCGTGGGCCGCGACGAGTTCGGGGTTCTCGTCGCGGTAGGCCGCGACGGTCTCGATGACGTCCTCGCGGACGGCCTCGTCGACGACCAGATCGCGCTCGAACGCGTCGGCGATCGCGTCCGC
Organism: Halopiger djelfimassiliensis; assembly: GCF_000455365.1. GTDB lineage: Archaea > Halobacteriota > Halobacteria > Halobacteriales > Natrialbaceae > Halopiger_B > Halopiger_B djelfimassiliensis. Next base: position 157,908 of record NZ_HG315686.1, on the reverse strand, counting down.
CGTGACGTCGTCGTGGGTCCCGCCGAGGCCGCCGGTCACGACGACGGCGTCGAAGGCGTCGGCCCACTCGTGAACGGTCTCCGCGATGAGCGCCCGGTCGTCGGGCACGGTGAGAATCCGGCCGACGCTCGAGCCGCGGTCGGTGATTCGGCCCGCGAGCCACGTCGCGTTCGTGTTCGCGGTATCGCCCGCGAGTACCTCGTCACCGACGGTGAGAATAGCGACCTCCATCGACGGGGGCAACGCCCCCAGCCGACAAAAGAAACGCGGTGGGAACCGGATCGGGACTGTGACCGACGATTACTCGAGGACGGTTTCCCTTCATCACGAACGACGACGGCTCCGTTACCTTGGTGATTCGGTCACCGTCAGAAAGCGGGCCGGGCGCGATTTGAACACGCGACCGTCTGATTAAGAGTCAGACGCTCTGCCGGACTGAGCTACCGGCCCTACACCTCCGACTTTCGGGTGCGCATTAAAATACGTTTCCCTTGTCACCCGGCGTGGGATCGATGGCCATGCATCCACGCGACAGCGGCGGAGTCGTTCCAGTTCCGGAAACGTTCGCGACGTAACAATCTTCGGGAGGGTTAAGTGCGGCCGGTCCGACCACTCGGCCATATGAGTACGGGGGTTACGATCTCGTCGATCTCTGACTACGCTATCTTGGGCTGTGGCAGCGTCGGCTACGCCGTCGCGGAGGAACTCGTCGAGCAGGGCAAGGACGTCCTCATCATCGACCGGGACGAGAGCCGCGTCGAATCGCTCCGCGATCAGGATCTGGACGCCCGAACGGCCGATATTCGGGAACCCGAAGCCGCCGACCTGATCGCCGAACGCGACGTCGTCCTCATCCTCGCCTCCGACGTCGAGTCGAACAAACGGGCGCTCGAGCACATCCGGACCAACAACGACGGCCAGTTCGTCGTCGCGCGCGCCAGCGATCCGGTCTCCGGGGACGAACTCGCGGAGTTGGGTGCGGATATCGTCATCAACCCGTCCTCGGTCATCGCCGAATCCGCGCTGCGGGCGCTCGAGTCGGGCGAGCTCGAGTACAACGCGGGCAAACTCGCGGAGTTGGTCGAGGAGACACAGAACCGACTGGCGATCATCACACAGGACAGTCCGGACCCGGACTCGATCGCGAGCGCGGCGGCGCTGCAGGCGATCGCCGACCACCTCGGCATCGAGTCGGACATCATCTATCTGGGTGACGTCGGCCACCAGGAAAACCGCGCGTTCGTCAACCTGCTCGGGATCGATCTCGTCCAGTGGGACGAAATCGAGGACTACTCGGCCTACGACACCGTTGCGCTCGTCGATCACGCGACCTCGAGCGAAATGGACCTGTCGGTCGATGCCGTCATCGACCACCACGAACCCGATCAGGAGTTCGAACCAGAGTTCGTCGACATCCGGCCGAACATGTCCTCGACGTCGACGATCATGACGAAGTACATTCAGGAGTTCGATATGAACGTCTCCGAGGAGGTCGCCACGGCCCTGCTCTATGGCATCCGCGCGGAGACGCTGGATTTCAAACGCGACACCACCCCAGCCGATCTGACCGCCGCCGCCTACCTCTACCCGTTCGCAAACCACGACACCCTCGAACAGGTCGAGTCACCGTCGATGTCCCCCGAAACGCTCGACGTGCTCGCGGAGGCGATCGCCAACCGCGACGTTCAGGGGAGCCACCTCGTCTCGAACGCCGGCTTCGTCCGCGATCGTGAGGCGCTGACCCAGGCCGCAAGCCATCTGCTCAATCTCGAGGGCGTCACCACTACCGCGGTCTTCGGAATCGCCGACGAGACGATCTTTCTGGCGGGCCGCTCGAAGGACATCAGGATCAACATCGGCAAGGTGCTAGACGACGCCTACGGCGAGATGGGCGAAACCGCCGGCCACTCGACACAGGCCAGCGCGGAGATTCCACTGGGGATTTTCACCGGCATCGAAATCTCGGAGGACACCCGGGAAACGCTGCTTGAATTGACCGAAGAAGCGGTCAAGCGAACGCTGTTCGACGCGATGGGCGTCGACGGCTCGGAAGGCTCGAACGGCTCCTGACGCTCAGGCGAGCAACTCCGCTTCCTCTTCGTCGGGATCGCGGACGCGCTCGACGACATCGTTGATGAGAATGACGTCGCCGACCGCTCGAACCCACCGGTAAGGAACGATGACGCCCTGTCCGGTCTGGGCTTCTTCGGCGAACAGTTCGGTGTTCAGGTTCCCGAGTGCGAGGCCGGTGACGGCCTGGCCGTCGACGTTCAACTGCAGGTCTTCGACCTCGCCGACGAAGACGCCGCTGTTCGAATAGACCTCGCGCCCGACGAGGGAGGTAATCTCTTGGGGAGTGTCGTCCATAACTGGCTACATGCAGGGCTGACTCTTAATTGTTGGTCAGACGCGACAGTCACCCGACGTGTAGGATCACTGGAACGGGAGGTTCCGAAAGACCGATCGGTCGGCGACACCAGCGGAGACTCTCAGTCACCGTCCGAAAACGACAGGGGCTGTGCGTTCGCAAGGTAGCGTTCGAGTTGACGCCGCGCCCACGCGAGGGCGTCGCCGCTGTCGTTGACGAGCAGTCCGCGGAGTTCGTCCTCGCGACAGATAACGAGCATCGCGAGGCGGGCGGAGTCCGCGTTCGGGTCGTCGACGACGATCAACCCGTATGGAAGCGTCGTCGGTGCCTCCCACAGCGACAGACGGTGGGCGTCGAGCGCGTCGGCGGTCGCTTCCCGGAAGTCCGAACAGAGCGTCGCCGCGGCTTCGTCCGACACGACGGCTTCGACCTCGAGACCCCCGCGGATCGCCTCACGATACGCCCTCGCGAGCCGAGGGGGCACGGTCGGGACGATCGCTCGATGACGCCGGTCGGCCTCGAGCGCGGACTGGAAGAGCCGAAACGGATCGCCGTTCGGTCCACGATCCACGGGTCGATCCGGGGGGCGTTCGAACTCCGTCACGGCGGTTCGGCGGTCGACCCGAACGGCCGCAGCGCCGTCGAGCATCCGCCAGTCGAGCGGCGCGTCGTTCGGGAGCAACGCGAGGAGATCGCTCGCATCGACCGCGCTCCGGAGGCGACCGGAAAGCCGATCGAACTCCGCGAGTGCGAGTTCGCCCACCAGCGTCGTCCGGTACCGGCTCTCGACGCGCTCGACCAGGTTCGAGTCCTGCAACTCCGATAACCCCCGATCGACGGTCGATCGCGAGGAGTCGAGATCGGCGACGAGTTCGCTCGGCTGACACGGCTCCCGAGCGAGACGCCGGAGCAACGCCCCCCGCTGCAGTAATACTTCGAGCACCCCCGCCTCGGCGACCATCGTCCCTGTACTCGACGCGACGAATAAATAATAGTACTGCCCACGAACCTCGAGAAGCAAAGCGGCTGCCGGGAAGGGAGACAGCCGCGTGACAGGTTCCGCTCGGCCGGGCCGCCACTACCGGACCGGGGTATATGAATGAGGATAAGATATAAGTGACTTGGTTACAGGGTGGGAGATTGACCGAGAGATGAGGGTATGTGGGACGAGGGAGACGGGACGGTTGCCGGAGTGCCTCTGACAGACCGGCGCGTCCACTGGAGGGTGTGTATGCCCGACCGCCCTTCCGGATGCTTTTGGCTGAACGGACACGCTTGCAAAGCGCTGCGGCTCGCTGTCCTGATGTCCCGCCTTGAGCGATCGGACCGAAAAGGAGTTCGTAGCTACGGTTCCGGGTCGAGGATCTCGTCGACGGCCGCGTGATCGGACAGGAGCGACTCCATCCGGTCGACGGTCTCGACATCGCGGGTTCGGCCGCTCCGAACGACGTCTTCGGCGCGCTCGACGGTCGTGAGCGTGTCCGTCTGGACCGAAAGGATCGGGACGCCACGTTCGGCGGCTTGGCCCACGATCGTTCCCGACGGCCGGTGACCGCCGGTCAGGATGAGACAGCGAACGCCGGGTGCCTCGAGTGCGGCAGTGTGGATCTCGGCGCGGTCACCGCCGGTGATGACCGCGGCGTCTTTCGTCCGCCGGAAGTACCGCAACGCGCTGTCGGCACCCATCGCGCCGACCGAAAAGCGCTCGACGTACGCGTCGGTCCCCTCGTCGACGAGTACCGATGCGCCGAGTTCGTCCGCCAGTTCCGCCACCGTCACGCCCGAGAGCGTCCGCTCGCTCGGGAGCACGCCGTAGACCGGAATCCCGCGCCCCTCGAGGAAGGGCACGATGTCCGTCTCGAGTTGATCGTAGGCGGCGTCGGCGACGTCGTTGAAGATCACGCCGTCGAGGCGGTCCCCGAACGCCGTGGCCGCCGCGAGCACGTCGTCGACATCGGACGGAACCTCGTAAGGGGCGACCACCACGACGCGGGCGTCGAGGAGGTCCGCGATGTCGGCGTCGGTGAGATCGACGATGCCCCCGACGTCGTACTCGCCGCCGCCTTCGAGAAACAGCCGGTCGTGATCGGCCGCGAGCGTCTCGAACGCCTCCCGCACGCGGTCGCGGAGCTCCGCGGGATCCTCTCGGCCCCGGATGGCCTGTTCGATGAACGTCGGGGAGTAGACGACCGGCTCGAGGTCGTGGAGTTCGGCCTCCAGATCGAGCAGTTCGCGGGCGAGCATCGGGTCCTCGTCGAGGGTCTTCCCGACGTTGCTCTGGAGACGCGTCCCCTTCGGTTTCATATAGCCGACGCTGTCGCCGTCAGCCCGTGCGAGCCGGGCGAGCGCGAGCGAGATCGCGGTTTTTCCGGTGCTCTCCTCGAGCGAACTGACGAGGAGCGTATCGGCGTCGGCGGTCGTCGACGCGGTACTGTCGGTGGTCTCGCTGGACGAACCAGCGTCGGTGGCAGTGTCAGTGGCTTCGGGTTCGGTGTCAGTCATAGTTCCTCCGTATCAACCGTGAGTCTGAAGTCGATCGCCTGTACGCCCTCCGGCCCGACGACGAGCGGGTTGACGTCGAGCTCGAGGATCGACGGGAAGTCCGTCACCAGCTGTGAGAGCCGCTGAATCGTCTCGACGACCGCGTCAACGTCGGCGGGCTCGCGGCCGCGAGCGCCGCGCAACAGCGGCGCGGCCTTGATCTCGTCGACCATCTCGCGGGCCTCACCCTCGCCGATCGGCGCGACGCGAACCGACGTATCCTCGAGGATCTCGACGAAGATTCCCCCGAGGCCGAACAACAGGAGCGGGCCGAACTGCGGATCGCGGTTCATCCCGACGATCGTTTCGGTGGCGTCGTCGAGGTCGAGCATCTCCTGGACCTGGACGCCGAGGATCGTCGCGTCGGGTTGGTAGTTTCGCGCCCGGGCGACGACGTCCTCGTAGGCGTCGTACACCTCGTCGTCGCCGACGCCGACTTTCACGCCGCCGATGTCGGACTTGTGTGAGATGTCGGGACTGACGATCTTCATCACGACGTCGCCGTCGATCGAGGCGGCGACGTCGCGGGCACGATCCGGATCGTCGACGATCTCCCCAGTTGGCGTCGGAATGCCGTAGGCCTCGAGCAACGCCATCGACTCGACGCCGAGGCGGTTGTCGTCCCGGCTTTCGGCCCGCCCCAAGATCTCGCGGGCGCGTTCGCGGTCGACGTCGAACCGTTCCGGTTCGTCGACCGTCCGCTCGCGTACGTCACGGTAACGGGCCAGCGCGTCGAGTCCCGACACCGCTCGCGCGGGATCGAAGTAGTTCGGAACGCCGGATTCGCGAAGCTCCGTCTCGGCGTCTCGGGCGCGCTGGCCGCCCATCAGACAGGTGACGACGGGTTTCCCGAACTCCTCGCGTTTCTCGATGACGACCTCCGCGAGTTCGTCGTAGGGAAGCACCGCCGTCGGCGCGCTGACCACGACGGCGCTGCCGACGTTGGGATCGGCGAGCGCGAGCTCGAGGGCCGTCCCGAACCGCTCGACGTCCGCGTCTCCGATCGTGTCGATCGGGTTGTAGACGTTGGCCTCCTCGGGCATCGCCTCGGCCAGCGCGTCGATCGTCTCGTCGGTGAAGTCGGCCATCTCCAGTGTCGAATCACCGACGGCGTCGGTCGTGAGCACGCCGGGACCGCCCGCGTTCGTGACGACGGCGACGCCGTCGGAATCGGGTTCGGGGAGTCCCGAAAGGGCCCGCGCGTAGTCGAACAGTTCCTGCACCGACTCGGCACGGAGCACGCCGGCCTGCTCGAGGCCGGCCTCGTAGGCTCGCTCGCTGCCGGCGATCGCACCGGTGTGGGAGGACGCCGCCTGTGCACCGGCGTCCGTTCGGCCGGATTTGACGAGGACGATCGGGGTGTCATCGGTCACCTCCCGCGCCGTTCGGACGAACTCGCTGCCGTCGTCGATCCCCTCGAGGTAGCCGATGACGACGTCCGTATCGGGATCGTTGCCCCACTCGCGGACGAAGTCGGTTTCGTCGAGGACGGACTTGTTGCCGAGCGAGACGACGTCCTGAAAGCCGATCCCCTGCTCGTTGGCCCAGTCGAGGACGGCAGTGATGAACGCCCCGGACTGACTCATAAACGAGATCGACCCCTCGATGGCGTTCTCGGGGCCGAACGTGGCGTTCATCCCGTTGGGCGTCGACATGACGCCGAGGCTGTTCGGCCCGACGACGTTGAGATCGTACTCCTCGGCGATCTCGCGCAGCTCCCGTTCGCGCGTTGCGCCCTCGCTGCCGGTCTCGGAGAAGCCGGCGGTGATGACGACGACGTGGTTCGTCCCGGCCTCGCCGAGTTCCCGGATCGTCTCGAGAACGACCGGCGGCGGAACGACGACCACTGCCAGATCGATCGGCGGCGCGCTCGGTACGTCGGGATAACACTCGAGCCCGAGCACTTCCTCACGGTTCGGGTTGATCGGCACGACCTCGCCTGCGAAATCGGCTTGCAGGTTCTCGAGTATCGCCCGGCCAACTGCGCCTTCGCGGTCGGTCGCCCCGACGACACCGACGACCTCGGGTGCGAAAAGCTCGGATAACCGTCCCATCGGTTGGGGGTACCGCGAGGGCGATGTTAAAGGGGTCGGTAATTCCCGCGAAGGAGGGACGGTTGGGTGCCGTCGTCGAGGGACAGTGTCAGTGCGTCGAGATCGCCGCTACCGAGCGGTTGGAGGCGAAAATCGCCAGCAGATACGCCGAGATAGCGACGACGACGATCGATCCGCCGGGGGGAAGGCTCTGGGAAATCGCGAACGCGAACCCCCCGACGATCGATAGCTCCCCGATCAGGATCGAGAGGAAAAGCGTCTCGCGGAAGCTGTTTGCGAGTTGGGTAGCGGCCGCGACCGGGACGACCAGCATCGCGGCGACGAGGATGACGCCGAGGATCTGCATCGCACCGACGACGACGACGGCCGTCATCACGATCAACAACGTGTTGTACAGCGAGACGTTCAGCCGGGCAACGCGGGCGGCTTGCTCGTCGAACGTGATAAAGAGGAGTTGTTTGTAGGTTGCGACGACGACCGCGACGACGACGACGCTGAGGACGGCCATCGTGCGCGCCCCCGTGGGCGAAACGACCGAGAGGTTCCCGAAGAGATACCCCTCGATGCTGATTCCCGTCAGTCCGCGACCGTAGCTGATGATGAGCGTCCCGACGGCGAAACTCCCCGTGAGCATGATCGCGATCGGGACGTCGCCGTACGTGTCGGTCCGCTCGGTCAGCCACTGGACGCCGAGTGCCCCCACGATGGCGACGACGAGGGCGACGAACAGCAGCGGGCCGTCCCAGCCGGTCGTCGCGTTGAACAACAGCCCGATCGCGACGCCGGCGAAGGCCGTATGGGCGAGGGTTTCGCCGATGAGTGCCATCTCGCGGTGAACGAGATAGGTTCCGACCAGTGGGGCGACGACCCCGATGAGGACGCCGGTCGCCATCGATCGCCACATGAACGGGTGCGAGAAGACGTTCGTCCCGAGGCCGTCGTCGAGCAGCCGACCGGCCAGCCGGAGCTGCTCGTAAAGCGGCGCGACCAGCGGATACTCCCGGAGCCAATCGACGAGCAACAGCGCGAGCATTGCGGTCGCAAGCAGTCCCGTCAGGACGATTCCCGCGAGTTCCAGCCGGCGTCTCGTGTTCCCGTGCATCGGTCAGTGGTGGTGGTGGACGACCTGTCCGGTCGTGCCGTACGCTTCGGTGAGCGCGTCGCTTTCGACGAACGATTCGGTGTCTCCGTGGTGGTACAGTTCCGTGTTGAGACAGGCGATTCGGTTCGCGCGATCGGTGACGACGCCGATGTCGTGTTCGATCAGGACGATCGTAATGCCGGACTCGTTCAACGACTCCAGCAGCCGATAGAACGCGTCCCGTGACTCGGCGTCGACGCCGACGGTCGGTTCGTCGAGCGCGAGTAACTCGGCCTCGGACGCAAGCGCCCGGGCGATGTAGACCCGCTGGCGCTGGCCGCCGGAGAGCTGAGAGATCCGCCGATCCGCCAGATCGGCGATGTCGACCGTCTCGAGGGCCTCGTCGACGAGACGCCGATCCTCGTCGGTCAGCCGTCCGTGGCCGACGTGGGGGAACCGCCCCATCGTGACGACCTCGCGGACGGTAACGGGCATCGTCCCGGCCTGGCTGGTCGCCTGCTGGGAAACGTAGCCGATCCGCTCGCCGTTCTCGAACGCCTCGATCGGCTCGCCGAAGAGTTCGATCGAGCCGCTATCGGGCGCGTACAGCCCGAGCATGAGGTGTAAAAGCGTCGTCTTTCCGGATCCGTTCGGGCCGATCAGCCCGAGGAAGTCGCCTTGCTCGACGGTCAACGAGACATCACGGACGGCCGGCTGGTCGCCGTAGGCAAACGTCACGTTCTCGACGGAGATAACCGGCGTCACTGTGCTCCAAGTGCCTCTCTGAACGCGGGGATGTTTATCTCTTCCATTTGTTCGAGATATCCCCAGTCGTTTTGCTGCCACGTCTTGAGGGTCCCCTCGGCAGGGGTGACCGGCATCGCGTCGGTTGCGGAGCTCCCCTCGAGGATCGTCCTGGCCTGTCGGGGAAGGTCGTCCTCGCCGGCGACCTCGAACCGATCGTACAGGATCGTCTCGATCCCTCGATCGTCGACGAGTTCGATCGTCGACGAGAGCGCGTCGAAGTCCGGTTCGTCCTGTGGCGAGACGCCGGTTGGCGTGTGAATCTCGAACCCGTAGCGGTGCTGGAGATACTTGTAGGAGTTGTGCCCGGCGAGGACGGCGACGTCGCGCTCGGCCTCGTCGACGAGAGTCCGAAACCGCTCGTCGAGCGTCTCGAGTCGGTCGTTGTAGGCCGCGGCGTTGTCCTCGAACGTCTCGGCACTGTCTGGCGCGGCCGCGCCGAGTTCGTCGGCGATGGTGGTCACGATCTCCCGGGCGAGAACCGGGTCGACCCAGACGTGAGGGTCGACGTTGCCGCGGTCGTGATCGCCGTGGTCGTCGTGGTCGTTATGACCGTGATCGTCGTGGTCGTTATGACCGTGATCGTGGTCCCAATCCAGCAACTCGTCATCGAGTCCTTCGAGACCGTCGATGACCGCGACGGTCTCGTAGTCGGCCTCGAGCGTCGTCGCGACGTCTTGTGCCCAGGAGAACTCCGGCAAGTCGAGATAGACGAAGGCGTCGGTCGACGCGATATCGGTGACGAGCGTCCCGTCGGGTTCCCACCCGTGGCCCATCTCGCCGGCCCCGACCGGATTCTCGAACGATGCTTCGTCGCCGGTGACGTGTTGGGTCCAGTCCCACAGTGCAAAGAACGCGGCGTACCCCGAGTCGACGCCCTCGCCGGTGCGAGCGACGCCGTCCAGACAGCCCGCCAGCGAACCGACCGCAACCGATCCGGCGCTCCCTTGCAGGAACGTCCGTCGTGAGAGGTTCATATTCGAGAATACGCACCGCCGGCTAAAAGAGTTATTATCTAATCCATCTTTGTTATTAACTACTGCCTTCGATGGGGAAGTGTATTAACAAAAAGCGGCGGAATAGCGGGTCGGAGTTAGCAACTCGAGGCCGCCGCTCTCGAGGCGACAACGTAGCGTCCCGTCGACGGTCCGGACGGTCCGTCCCGACGCGACCGGCCGTCGACCTGCTGTCGGTTCGTCAGGGCTGCCGTTCGACGGTACCGACGCTCACCGATCGGAACCGTGAGCGGAGCTCCCGCAGCCGTGCTCCCCACCTGCGGCTCGTCTCGAGTTCCCGGCGGAGCCGTTCGTTCTCGGCCTCGAGCGCTCGGGCCCTCGTCTCGAGGTCGTCGACCCGGTCCTCGAGCCGGTAGCGCCGCGTTCGCTGGGCCGCGAGATCGTTTCGGAGCTGATCGCGCTCCCGTTCGAGGGTTTCGGCGCGGGCCGCGAGCCGGTCTCGCTCGCGTTTCGTCGCGTCGACGAACGGTTCGCGCTCGGTCTCCGCGGTCGCATCCTCGACGCGCTCGGTCGACTCCGCGCCGTCGGCTCCGGGCTCGAGATAACCCGTTCCGATCGCGTTGACGACCGCTCCGGCGAGCAGGATCAACCCGCCGAAGTACAGCCACGTCAAAAGGAGGATGATGGCACCGACCGGGCCCGCCGACTCCGAACCGGACGCAAACGAGACGTAGACTCGGAACAGCGACTGGAGTGCCGTCCAGCCGACCGCCGCGACGACGACGCCGGGGACGACCTCCCGGCGGGACACGTCGACGTCGGGGAAGTAGTAGTACATCGGGTAGAACGCGAGCGTGAGCACGACGACGAGCAGAAGGGATTGAACGACGCCGATGAACGGGATCGCCGACAGGAAGGCAAAGAGGACTCCCGCGATGGTCGCCGCGAGGAGCGCGCCGCCGATCGCGCCGAAGACGAGCACGGCATCACGCAGTTGGTCGACGAACGAACTCTCGCCGGCCGTGCCGTAGATCTCCGAAAAGGCCGTGTCGAGCCCCCGGAATATTTTCAGTGATCCCCACAGTAAGACGACGAGACCGACGAGCGTCGAGCCGGCGGTAGCCGGTGAGTCCTCGATCGCGTTTTCGACCAGCAACTGTCCGCTCTCCGGGAGAAATCCCTCCGTCGTCTCCGAGACTGCGGCCGCGAACGCCTCGTCCCCGACGATCGTGACGAGAAAGAACACGAGGACGAGCAACGGCAACAACGAGATAAACGCCTGATAGGCGATGCTCGCGGCCATAAACGGCACGTTCTTCTCCTGTATTCCCCTCACGACTGTCTTGCCGAACGAGAGGCCGTCTCGAACGTCGGTGGACATGGGAAACGACGCGGACCGGAGGAGGATAGTCCGTCGGCTTGCAGCTTCGCCGTCGTACGGGATAGTCGTCCCGCACGAACCCGTTACGGGACCCTCTCTTTACCGTGATTCCGATCGCTCTCGGCGGAACGCTCGCACGGACTCGCGGTCGGGAAGCGCGGCCATCGCCCCCGGTTCCGTCGTCGCGATAGCCGCGACCGCACACGCGAACGCGAGCGTCTTCTCGAGCGACGTCGCCCCGCGCAACGCCGTGATCGCGCCCGCGACGAAGGCGTCGCCCGCCCCAGTCGTATCAACGGCGTCGACGTCGTACCCGCCGAACTCGGCGACGATCGGATCCGACGACGAGTCGTCGGGTCCCGTCCACGGCGACGACGGTTCGGCGACGGCGAGGGCACCCTCGCTCCCGCGCGTGACGAAACACACCTGCGGGCCGTGCTCGATCGCGGCTCGAGCGAGTGCCGATGGCGTCTCGCCATCGAACCCGAGCCGCTCGAGTTCCCCGACGGTCGCCTTGCAAACGTCGATATGCGGGAACACACCGCGAACGACCTCGACAAACGTCCCGTCGTCGTGCCACAGCTCCGGCCTGTGGTTCGGATCGAACGAAACCGTACACCCTGCATCGCTGGCCCGCTCGAGCAGGTCCATCGTCGCCGCCCGGGCGGACCCGGTCGCGAGCGTGACCCCGCCGAGGTGGACCCACTCGAGCACTTCGAGCGTCGCGTCGTCGATCCGGCCGGGCTCGAGGCGCGTGTCCGCGGTGCCGTCCCGATAGAAGGTAAACGTCCGCTCGCCAGCGTCGTCGTGGGTGACGAACGCGAGTGTCGTCTTCGCGACCGGATCGCGCTCGATGAACCGGTCCGGGAGTCCGTAGTCGACGAGTTGCCGCTCGAGATAGTGTCCAAAGGGATCGTCGCCGACGCGGGTCCAGAACAGCGGCGGTGCCGCGAGTCGGGCGAGACCGACGGCGACGTTCGCCGGTGCACCACCGGGTCGGCGCTCGAACCGCTCGACGGATGCGAGCGATCCGGGACGCTCGGGGAGGAAATCGATCAGCGTTTCGCCGGCGACGAGGACGGTGAGGTCCGGGTCACGCGCCATGCCTCGCGTTGCGGTCCCGACAGTGGTAGTCGGTTCGGAACCCGCGGTCACCGCCGGAACTGATTTTTCGAGAAAATGTAAAGTAGTATATATTACCGACTGCAAGAACGGACTGAATGATGAACGTTTCGAGACGGGTGGTCCTCGCAACGACCGCCGGCCTGACCGCCAGCGGATCGGGGTGTCTGAACGACTCCGACACAAGCGACGAACCGTCGGACTCGGAGGAACCGAACGATGAACCAGCCGGTTCAGCCGATCGCGAACCGGTCGAACGGTGGGTCCCCGCCTCCTCGGACGAGCCGACCGTCTTCAATTACGTCGACGCCACAACCGTCCGTGCCCGCGAGGACGATCTCGGACGGGAGACGATCGATGCCCTCAGGCTCGAACCCCGAGAGCCGACAGGCACGGTTCTGGACCGCTTCGAGGACCCGACCGTCGAGTACGTCCTCGAGTTCGGTCCCGAATACGACGTTAGCACCCACGTGATCGGCGGGGCGTTCGATCCCACAGTCCTCGAGGCGTGGCCTCTCGAGGAGGAGATCGACGAGTTCGAACGCTACGAACCGGCCGAGCCCGCGGTCGACGTCGCCGTTTCGGAATCGACGCTCGTCGTCGTCGATCCGGACGTCGGGAATATCGACGACGTCCTCGATGCGGGCACCGACGGTGACCGACACGTCGACGACCGGTTCGAGACGGTGCTCGAGCAGGTCGGCGACGACCACCTCTCGTCGGGAATCACGGCCGAGACGCTGGGGGACAAGGAGGTCGCGGTCGGACAGTCGTGGTCGCTTGGGACGGAAGCGGCCACGCTGACGATCTGCGTTGCGTCGAGCGACGAACCACCCGCGGCGGACGACTTCGAAGGGGTTCTGGACGGGTATCCCTACGCGGACCCGGTCGACGAGTTCACGGTCGAAATCGACGGGTCCGCTGCGGTGGCGACCGGGACCGCGCCGATCGCCGAACTAGAGACCATCGACCTCTTCGCCGAACGGCAACGGAGCGTCGGTCAGGAAGCTCAAGCAGGAGTCGATATCGACGTCGATCCAACAACTCGAGAAGTGACGGTGATGTACACGTCGGCGGGCAACACGGATTTCGTCGAAATCAAGACCGAAAGCGGACGGGAGACGACGCTGTCGGAGGTCGGCGAGACCCGGACGCTCGAGTACGAGGACGGCGTTTCGGATACCGTTTTGGTGATCGCGGTAGCGGGCGACACGCGAACGCAAATCCTGTCGGAGGACGTCTCGTTCTGAGAGCGGGACCGACGACTCGAGCGGTCGTCGGCGCGCGTGAGCCGGATGGACGCCCGAACGTTACAGGACGATGCTTTTCTTCCGCATCATCTCGTGTATCGAGGCGTCGAGTCCCTCACGGCCAATACCCGAGTCCTTGTTGCCGCCGAACGGGATGTCGCCGAGACCGTGGCTTGGCGCGCCGTTGATGCGGACGGCCCCGGCGTCGACGACCTCCGCGACCCGCATGGCGCGTTTGTAATCGGTCGTGAAGACGGCGGCGTCGAGCGCGAGGTCGGAGCCGTTCGCGATTTCGACGGCTTCGTCCTCGTCCTCGAAGGTCGTGACGGCGGCGATCGGACCGAACTGCTCTTCGTCGACGATGCGGGCATCGCGCGGGACGTTCGCCAGCAGCGTCGGTTCGAAGAACTGGTCGGCGAGTTCGTCCGGGACGCCCTCGGGTGCGCGGCGTTCGCCGCCGCGGACGAGATCCGCGCCCTTCTCGACGGCGTCTTCGACGAGTTCCTCGACCCAGTCGGCCTGATCCTCGCTGATGAGCGGTCCGAAGGCGGTGCCCTCATCGAAGAGGTCGCCGGCCTGCCAGGCGTCCATCTGCGCGTCGATCATGTCGACGAGGTCGTCGTGGACCGACTCGTGGGCGAGCACGCGCGAGATCGCCGAGCACCGCTGGCCGGCGTACTTGAACGATCCCTTGGCGCAGTTGCCCGCGACGTCTTCGAGGTCGGCGTCGTCGAAGACGATCGCCGGGGCGTTACCGCCGAGTTCCATGTGCAGGTTGACCATCCCGCTCTCGCGGGCGACGTGTTTACCCGCGCCCGAGGACCCGGTCATCGCGATGGCGTTGACGCGGTCGTCGCCCGAAAGCACGTCGCCGATCTCGCTGGCTTCGCCGGGGACGAAGTTGAACGCGCCGTCGGGGATCCCGTCGACGTCGGCGATGACGTCCGCGAGGATCGCCGCCGAGATGGGCGTCTTGCTCGCTGGCTTGAGCAGAACGCTGTTGCCCGCGGCGAGTGCAGGGGCAACCTGTAACGCGGTCGTCGCCAACGGGTAGTTGTACGGCGTGATACAGAGCACCGCCCCGATCGGTTCGTGTTTGACGATTGCCTGCCAGCCCTCGTGGCCCTCGGTCGACCCCTCGCGGAACTCCCCCTTGCTGACGATGTTCCGGGCCTCCTCGGCAGCGCGGTCGAACCGCTCTGCCGCCTGGCCGACCTCGCCGCGTGCCGACGAAATCGGCTTGCCGGCCTCGCGGACGATGACTTCCGCGAGTTCCTCCTCGCGTTCGCGCAGCCCCTCGGCGATCGTTTCACACCACGCCGCGCGCTCGACGACCGTCGTCCGACGCAGTTCGGGTTTGATCCCGTGGGCCGCCTCGAGTGCCGTCCGTGCCTCCGCCGGTCCCGCCGCGCCGACCTGGGCGAACGTCCCACCGTCGGCGAGATCCGAGACCGGAATCGCGTTCTCGGTCTCGAGCCACTCGCCGTCGACGTAAATCCGCTCTCTCCGCTGTGCCACTCTCGTTGCCATACGTCCCCATTGGACCCCCACACTGAAAATGTTTACTCACGGTTGAAAAAACAACACAACTTTTGACGGTGCCGTTCGGCGACACCTTCATTGTTGTACAAGCAGAAATCACACACCGACAACTCCGAACTAGTCTTTACTATATACAAAGAAATCTTCCCCGATGGGGAAGCTTTAAGTACGATGCGCGTGTATCCTTGGATAGGATGAGCACCCAAGAGACCGTCCGGCAGTCGGCAGACACCGTCGAGGAGAACGAGCTTCGCCTCGAGCAGGAGAAGGCCGAGCAGATCGTCGACGCATTGAACACGGAACTGGCGAACTCGTACGTCCTCTACCACCAGCTGAAAAAGCACCACTGGGTCGTCGAAGGTGCCGAGTTCCTCCCGCTGCACGAGTTCTTCGAGGAGGCCTACGAACACGTCGAGGAGGGTGCGGACGTCATCGCCGAGCGCGCTCAGGCGCTCGGCGGCGTCCCCGTCTCGGGTCCCGCGAACCTCGAGGAGCGGGCAACGGTCGAGTTCGAGGGCGAGGACGTCCACGATATCCGCACCATGATGCAAAACGACCTCGAGATGTACGGCGACATCATCGAGTCCCTGCGCGACAGCATCGAACTCGCCGAGAACTTCGGCGATTACGCCACCGCGGAAATCCTGCGTGATATCCTCGTCACCACCGAAGAGGACGGCCACCACTTCGAGCACTACCTCGAGGACGATACGCTGGTGCTCGAAGAAGCGACGAAGTAAGGCCCGCTGTTTCGCTATTTCGTGGACCGTCAGTCGGTGCACCGAGTGATAACGAGTCCGGAAAGAGGTGATAGGGCCGACTGGATCGGCGGCAGTGTCCGGTCGGCCACCGAAGCGACGTGAGAACCCGAACCGCCCTCCCTTCGACGGTCCGGAAACGGGCTACTCGCTCGTCGATACGACGGTCCACGTCCGGTTCCGACGAGTTCAGCGCTCGAGGTCGACGGTCAGGTCCGTCGCGATCCAGCCGTCCGTGTTGTCTCGTTCCGTAAAGACGACCTTGCCGGGGCGGGTCTCGTGACTGGTTACGAGCGCCGCCTGCTCCTCGAGTTCGCCGTCGTCGGAATCGGAATCCTGCCTGCGGGCGGGTACGTCCATCACCCGGAGTTAGGTGTGCCTAAATCTAAAAGGGTTTTGGTCCGCCTAAGTTTCTGGGAACTGGGAACTCGCTCGTCGGGCGGAGCGACTGTCGTTCGTGGAGTCGCCCATCGACAGGGAGGTGCGTGGTTTACTTTCAACCCGATCGAGTCCGTACCGGCGCGTATGGAGTTCGACGTCGTTCAGGGAGATATCGCTGAACAGTCCGCCGACGCACTCGTCAACGCCGCCGGGACGAGCCTCGAGATGGGGTCAGGGGTTGCCGGCGCACTCCGACGCGGTGCGGGCGAGGAGATCAACGACGAGGCGACCGAGAAGGGCCCCATCGACCTCGGCGCGGTCGCTATCACCGACGCCTACGACCTCGACGCCGACTACGTCATCCACGCCGCGGCGATGCCCCACTACGGCGACGGCGAGGCGACCGAAGCGAGCATCCGGGACGCGACTCGAAACGCCCTCGAGAAAGCCGACGACCTCCGCTGTCGCTCGCTCGTCCTTCCCGCACTCGGCTGTGGTGTCGCCGGGTTCGACCTCGCCGACGGGGCCGCAATCATCGGTGAGGAGATCGAACGCCACGACCCGGAGACGCTCGAGGACGTCCGTCTGATTGCCTACAGCGACGAGGAGTACGATACGATCCGGGCGGCGATCGGACGGGCGGACCGATCGGAGATGGCCGGGGAGAACGAGGCGGATCGGTAACAGAGCGCTCGAGAGCGGCCGACGCTTACGACCGTTCGATGATGGTAATCTCGGCCCCGCCGCCGAGACCGGTGAGTTCGTAGGTCCCGTCCGTCTCGATATCGAGGTCGAACGTCGATTCGCTTTTGATCGTTTCTCGGAGCATCGGGCTCGGGGCAAAGGAACTGTCCTTCCGGATCTGGAACTTCGCCCGACTTCCCGTGGGGTTCGCGGTCAGTTCGTACTCGTTGCCCTCTTCGGCCTCGAAGGTTTCACTCTCACTCGTCGAGAGTTCCGTCGACAGAACGACTTCACCCTCGTCGTCCTCATCACCGAGACAACCGGCGGTCCCACCCAGTGCAGTTATCGTCACCATGGTGACGAACTGTCGTCTATCCATAAATTATAGTACTGATGAATTATAATTTAATTATTTCTATTCGATCATCCGCCTCGAGCGGGAACGATCCGATCGAAAGCCCGATCCGTACCGACCGGTTGCGAACGCAAGAGGGGACGAATTCCGTCGGGTTTCGCCGTCGATCCCCTGTCTTCTAGCGCTCGGCTGTGGCACTACCGGGTTCGACCTCGCCGACGGAACGATCGTCGCCGAGGAGACCGGACGCCAGAAACCGAGAACGGGACGGACCGATAGACGAGTGCTCGAGTCGGTCGATGCGGTCGTTAACGGTTCGGCAGACGACGCCTCAGGCGACCGTAATCTCGGCAGTACCGCCGGAGACGGCGACTTCGTAGTAGCCGTCCGTCTCGATTTCGAGGTCGAACGTCGACTCGCCTTCGACGGATTCATCGAGGAGTGGACCGCTAGTCAACTCGCCGACAGCGCTCATAGCGTCCTCTTCGTTCTCGAACTCCTGGCTCGTCTTTTCCATGTCGTACATGATCCGAACCGATACCTCGTCGCCGTCAGTGACATCGACCGTCACTTCGTACTCGTCGCCCTCGCTAGCTTCGAAGGACTCGCTCTCGCCGTCCGAAAGTTCGGTAGAAAACTTGTCATCCCCGAAGATACACCCCGCAAGCGAAGCCGTTGCTGCCGTCGATGCAATCGCAATGAAACTTCTCCGTTCCATACCCTTTCCTGAACATCAATTTTATTTAACTATTTCGGACTCCGTTTAATCGCCATAGTGGAGCAATTACGTTCCGTAGGCCAGTGATACTAATCCCTGATATAAAAGATTAATATTTCGGATAATTCGACGAAAGTGGCGGTTCCGCGAGCTACTGAAGGCTGAGACCACGAATCTCGACGCCGTGACCCTCCTCGACGCGGCCGATACGCTTCCCCTCAGTCTCTGCGATGAAGTCGTCGGCTCGCTCCGCCGACAGCGCGACGACGAATCCGGTCCCCATGTTGAACGTCCGGTGCATCTCCTCGTCGGTGACGTTCCCTTCCGCCTGGACGAACTCGAAGATCGGCTGTGCCGGGAGCGGGTCGTCGATGACGTACTTTCGGTCGCCCATCCGAAGCAGGTTCGTCCAGCCACCGCCCGTGATATGGGCGGCCGCCCGAACGCCGTGTTCGCCCATCGGCTCGAGCAGTTCCGTGTAGATCCGGGTCGGGCGCAGGAGTTCCTCGCCGATCGTCCGCTCGTCGTCGTACGGAAACGGGTCGGTGTACTCGTGTTCGCGCGTGACGGCTTCCCGAGCGAGCGTGAGCCCGTTCGAGTGGATCCCGTTCGAGGGAACGCCCACGAGGACGTCGTCGACTTGTGCCTCTCCCTCGAGAACTTCGTCCGGTCCGGCGAGTCCGACACAGGTACCCGCGAGGTCGAAGCCGTTGACGACCTCGGGCATGACCGCCGTCTCGCCGCCGAGCATCGTCAGATCGGCCTCCTCGAGACCCACCGCGAGCCCTTCGCCGATCTCGTTTGTCAACGCCTCGTCGGGGTCGTCGATGGCGAGATAGTCGACGAACGCGACCGGTTCGACGCCCGCGGCGACGAGGTCGTTGACGTTCATCGCGATGCAGTCGATGCCGACCGTCGAGAAGTCGGAGACCGCCTCCGCGACCAGTAGTTTGGTGCCGACGCCGTCGGTCGCCAGCGCGAGATACCGGTCGCCGATGTCGATCAGCCCGGCGTACTCGGTCCGTCGGTCGCTGCCGAACGCCTCGAGCAGTGCTGCGGTCGCGTCCTCGCTGGCTTCGATGTCGACGCCGGTGTCGGCGTAGGTGAGCCGCTCGTCGGTCCCGTCGTCCGCTGGATCGGTCATGTGGGAACGACCGCGTGGGGCCAGCAAAAGATCACCGGTCCGGCGCGAGCCGGGTTCCGTTCCCGGAGCCGATCACTCCGAACTCGCGTCTCCGTCCGTCTCCGACCCGTCCCGCTCGAGTTGCTCGAGCAGTGCCTCGAGCGTGTCGACGTGGGATTCGAACGTGTCACGACCGTGCTCGGTCAATTCGTAGGTCGTCTGGGGCCGCCGGTCGACGAACTGCTTCTCGACGCTGACGGCATCTGCAGCCTCCATACGCTGGATGTGTCCCGAGAGGTTTCCGTCGGTGATCCCCAGTTCGTCCTGATCGTCGATTTACAGTAGTAAAACCTTTGCCCATTAGATAGCTCTATGTAGCAAAGTAGCGACAGTCTTAAATATGAGGGAATAGCCGGGCTGCGCCAAACGGTAGGTTCGACGTCGAGAATCGAGTGTGTGGTATCGAAAACGCTGCTTTCAGAACAGGCCGACGAACAGGAGCACGTAGCCCGCGAGCAGAACGCTGGGAACGAAAACGATCGCGAAGACGCCCTTGTGCCAGTTGTAGACCGACTTGCCGTCTAGCGGTCCGAACGGGATCATGTTGAACGCGGCCAGGAACAGGTTGATCCAGACACCCATCTGTCCGATCGTCCCGATGAGACCCGGGAATATCATCAGTGGGAAGAACATGAGCGCGAGCAGATGGTTGGTAACCGGGCCGGCCAGCGCGATCATCGCGTTTTCGCGGACGGTGATCCGACCACGGTGGTAGACGGCTCCCGGCGCGGCGAACAGAAAGCCCACGAGCGCGCCCATCACGGCGAGAAACAACATCTGGTAGTCCGCGCGGAACTCGGCGAGTTGGCCGTGTTCGATCGCGACGACCTTGTGCGCGAGTTCGTGCAACAGGAACGCGACGCCGACCGTGATGAAACTCAGGGCGACCATTAGACCGAAGGTCCCGATGGATGCCATCCCGCGGTGCACGGGAGCCAGCAACAACGCGAACGCAACCGACAGCGCGGTCCACGCGATGCCGAGGTCGAACAGTTCCCTGTCGCTGAAGGTCAACTCCGGATCGGAACGGCGACGGGTGCGGACGCTCACGTGATCACCTCTCGAATCAACTCGAGGCTGTTCTCGGCGCCGGCGAGCAGTTCCCCCATCAGTGCGTCGACGCCGCCGACCTCGTGGCCCATCCAGGGGACGACGACGAGAAAGAACAGGAACGTCGCGATCATGCTGCCGATATTGGTCAGCGCGACGATCATGATGAGCCGGAACAGCGGCACCTCGAACATCTCTTCGATGGCGTCGCCGATCGGCCGCTCGGTATCGCCGATGATGTCGTTGAGCGTCTGGATGTCCCTGACGTTGACCGGGCGGTGTTTGAGTTCGACGTAACCGGCGAACCAGCCGGGGGCCAACAGCGGGTTGATACTGGTCAGCCACGCGACCGCCCCGCCGACGCCGGCGCTGGTCCAGCGAGCGCCGGCGAGACGGGCCAGCGTGAACGCGAAGATGCCGTTGAACAGGAACCACGCTACAAAGAGCCGAAGCAGGAACGTATTCTGAACGCCGGCCATAAGCAACAGGAAGAAAAAGCCGACGAACCCGACCATCGCCAGATAGCCGACGATCTTCAGCGGCGAGAATCGACGTCCCGAGGCGGTCCCGGTTAGCGACTCCATCGACGGCAACTCCTCGGGGTTGCGCAGGTATCGTTCGATTCCGGCCTTGTGGCCGGCCCCGACGACGGCGACGACGTCGTATCCCTGTTCACGAAGCGTATGGAGGTTGTGGGCGATGTAGGCGTCGCGTTCGTCGATCAGGGCGTTCGCACCGCGGGGACTAAACTGGCGAAACTCCTCCATCATCGCGGCGACGACGTCGCCGTCGGTCATCTCCTCGATATCGACCTCGTCGATCTCCTCGACATCGCCGCCGAGCGCCTCGAGGACGAGTCCGATGACGGCCCCGATACCGACGCCGACACCAAGGCCGGCGAGAACGCCGATCGTTCCGCGGATCGCGTACGTCCCGGCGTTCTGAAAGGTCGTGGCGGAGAACGGTCCGACGAACGTGTCGGTGGCGACGAGCGCGACGCAGCTGGCGATCCCGACGACGATCCCGGCGAGTATCCGTATCGAAACGCCGCTGAGGACGCCGCCGGTATAGCGGTCGGTCGACTCGAACGAGGGGAGAACGAGGAGGCCAACGAGGACGCCGCCGACGGTGCCGATACCGAGGGCACCCACGTACTGCAGCGTCGTCGGCGCGGTGACGCCGAGCAACAGGAGGTCGCCGAGTCCGAGCAACGGTGCGAGAAACGCGGCGAAAACGAACCCGACGAAGATCCCGACGACCGCACCGAGTGCGAGGCCGATCGTTCGAGGATCGGTCACGCCGAGCGCGAGACCGCCGACCATCTTCAGCTTCTCGGTGAACGACAGTCGTTGCCAGAACCGCTGGATCGTCACCTGAATGTCACGGTCGACGAGGGAGACGCCGCTGCCGTTGCGCTCGGCGGCTTCGATGGCGGCTCGCATGTCAGCGCCGGGTTCGATGTCGAACTTCTCGCCCAGCCGCGACTGGACGTACGAAAGCATCCAGTAGGCCAGAAACTGGAAAACGGTGTTTCCCGAAAGGAGATCCTTCGCCTCGATGTCGTCGGGGGTTCCGCCCTGCATCTGCCGGTAACGGCCTTCGTCGAGTTCGACGGCGACGACGTCGGGTTCCTCGCGATCGATCGTCTCGTGAACGTCGTCGACGCTCGCCTGCGAGACGTGGGCCGTCCCGAGGACGTGAACGGAGCCGTGATCGGTTTCGGGCGGGGAGGGCGGCTCCGGCACGTCGGCGTCGCCTGCATCGCTCATTACCGGCTCAACTCGGCCACGACTTTTACCAGTATCGGACTCTATGGTGTGGGACGGCCAGGCAGGGGCCGGCAGTCGAACCAAAACTGAAGACTGATTGCCGTCTCGTGTGAACAGCAACCGATGACGGATCTCATGGAGACGCTGGTCGAGAATCGGGAGATGGTGCAGCCGAATCACGCGAACATGCTCGACGTTGCCCACGGCGGCAACGTCATGAAGTGGATGGACGAGGTGGGTGCGATGTCCGCGATGCGGTTTTCGGGGGAGACGTGTGTCACCGCACGGGTCAACCAGATGAACTTCGAACGGCCGATTCCGGTCGGCGATACCGCCTACATCACGGCCTACGTCTACGCCGCAGGAACCTCGAGCGTCCGCGTTCGGTTGGTCACCGAACGGGAAGACCTGCGGACGCGAGAGCGGGAGAAGACGACCGAATCCTACTTCGTCTACGTGGCCATCGACGACGACAACACGCCGACCGACGTTCCCGAACTGACCGTCAGCACCGAGGAAGAAAAACGGCTCCGTGAACGAGCGCTCGAGGGCGAAAACGGCGGGTGCTGATACGCGTCGCCGCTTACTCGAACCGGACCGTCTCGTTCTGTGGATCGATTTCGACGCGTTCGCCGATCGGGATCGGCGTCGTCGGCCACGTGTGTCCGACGTCGATATCGAAGACGATCGGCGCGTCCGGATTGTACGTCTCGAAGACGCCGGCGATCGCCTCGCGCTGTTGGTTCCGGTAGGTCTCGCGCCGTTCCGGGGGTCGATCTTCGAGATGGGATCGCGCCGGCGGTCGGCCGACCAGAACGCCGGCAAACCGCTCGAGTAACCCCCGTTCGCCGAGCGCCCGGAGCACGCCCGCCACCCAGGCGGGATCGGGAAGCTCTTCGGAAGTCTCTATGGCAAGAATCGTTCCCTCGAGGTCCCGCTCGTCGGGGAGAAACCGGCCCGCGAGGAACTGCTGGTCGAGGACTTCGAGACAGCCGCCCCAGAGCCGGCCCGCGACGAGGTCGTCGCCGCCGGCCCACCGCCAGCCCGGGTTGGGTTCGGTCGTCCGCGGCTCCGAAAGCGACGCGGGATCGGTCCAGTCGCCGGGTTCGTCGGTGAATGCCTCGGCCGGCCGGATTTCGCCGAACGACTCGTCGAAGAACGCCCGCTCGGTGTACTCGATCGTGTGGTCGAACAGCCGGCCGTCCATCCCGAGTTCGGCCAGCACCGTCGGCCCGTAGTAGGAAACGAGTCCGAGGTTCCACAGGTACAGCGCGAGGTGGGTGTTGTCGCTGTAGCCGTAGAACCGCGTCGGGTTCTCCCGGAGGACCGCGGGATCGAGGTGCTCGAGGATCCGCACCTGATCGTTGCCGCCGATGACCGCGATGACGCCGCGGACGTCGGGATCCTCGAAGGCGTCCATTACGTCCGCAGCGCGCGCTTCCGGATTGGCGGCGAGGTACTCGTCCGATTTCGATACCGTGGGGTACTCGACCGGCGTGAGATCGAACTCCTCGCGAAGGCGCTCGAGACCGAGTTCGTAGACGTGCGGGAACTCGTCGGTCGGGTTCGACGACGGTGCGACGACGGCGATCTCGTCGCCCGGCTCGAGCGGCGGCGGCGTGACGAAGTCGGCCATACACGATAACTGGACGAGGAGAACATAGTCGTTCTTGAGATACGTTACTGATTGACATATCGACGCGTCGAATATCGAGCAAGGACGACGCGTCGCTTCGGAGCACTGTGGCCGGCGGTGCGAGCGGTCGTCCGAGAACCGACCAGCTAGCCGGTCCGCTCTTTGACGTCCTCGAGGTAGTTACTGGCCGTTCCGCGGGTATCGGCGATGAGAGCACCCACGAACCCGCCGATGGCTCCGCCGGTACTCGCCGCGTTTCGGTCGAACAATCCGCCGATCGCGGCCCCGACGGCCGCACCGATCGCCGCATAGCGGGCGCGTCGAAGGACTGGAATGAGTCGTTCCCTCATACCTTGAGTATCGTGACTGAACCGGATAAATATATTCCGTTCGGGTCGGTCGGAGACGACGCCATACGATCGGTCCGGCGATCAGAGAAGCGTCTCGAGTTCGGCGAGCGACTCGAGCACGTAGTCGGGTTCGATGGCCGCATCCGGGATGTCGGTCCGGTCCGTCACGCCGGTAAGGACGACCGCCGTCGTCATTCCGGCCCGGTTTCCGAGCGCGATGTCGGTGTCGAGTCGATCGCCGACGACGAGCGTCTCGGCCGGATCGACGCCGAGTCGGTTCGTCGCGGCCTCGGCGGCGATCGCCGACGGTTTGCCGAGGATCGCGTCGGGTTCGCGGCCGGCGACGGCCTCCATCGCGGCGAGGATCGCGCCCGATCCGGGAATCAGTCCGTCGTCGACCGGGATCGTCGCGTCGGGATCGGTCCCGTAGAACGGAACGTCGTCCTCGAGCGCTCGCAGTGCATCCCGGAGCGTCTCGTAGGAGAACGAGTCGTCGAACGACCCGAGGACGACATCGGCCACGTCGGGGTCGCTCGTCAGCTCGACGGTCGCGTCCTCGAGAATGGTCTCGAGTCGCTCCCCACCGACCAGATAAACCGTTGCGTCGGGATGGGTCGTCGCGAGAAACTCCGCCGAGAGCGTCGCCGAGGTGAGGACGTGTCCGGGATCGACGTCGATTCCGTGCGGGGTGAGTTTCCCGCGGTAGTGGTCGCTGCCACGCGTGGGATTGTTCGAAAACAGCAGCCGCGAGCAGCCAGCGTCCTCGAGCGCGTGTAGTCCGTCCGTTACGTCCGGCAGCAGCGTTTCGCCGCGGACGATCGTCCCGTCGACGTCGAGGATCGCCGCCTCGTAGTCGGTCATCGTCGATCGTAGGATCGACCGGCGATTGAGTGTTTGGATCGCAGCCCCCGCTGACGGACGCCGCCTCGCCGGCCGTCTCAGCTCGTGCGCTCCAGCGACAACTCCGCCGTATCCACGCCCGCGGCTTCGGCGCGCTCGTTGGCGTCGATCAACCGCTCGAGTTTCTCCTCGAACTCCGATTCGGAGAGTTCACCGGCGGCGTACCGGTTCTGGAGTTTCGTGACGGGATCGCGCTCGGAACCGGCGCGGGACGGAGACGAGGAGTCGGCCTCGTGGGTCCGATCCGGTTCCGTCCCGGTTCGTTGTGTGAGATACCAGATCAGAAACGTACTGAGCACGAACAACGCGGTGATCGCAAGCGCGTACAACGGACCGCCCAGTAACAGGACGGCGATGATCAGGATGTCGGCCAGAACGAACTTTATTGCGAAAATCTCCGTGAGGCTGTAGTCACTGCCGTCGCTCTCGCTGGCCATACGTAACGTAACCCGTCCGACAGAAATAACTGTACGGGAATGCCGTGCGCCGGCACGGAGTCGGCAAGCGGTACACGGAGGTGAGAATCCTTATCCCGCGACCGGGCCTACGTCCGCGCA
The DNA here is from genome assembly GCF_000455365.1 of Halopiger djelfimassiliensis. Lineage (GTDB taxonomy): Archaea > Halobacteriota > Halobacteria > Halobacteriales > Natrialbaceae > Halopiger_B > Halopiger_B djelfimassiliensis. The sequence goes on along the minus strand of NZ_HG315686.1, from coordinate 132,468 downwards.
TGGGACTCGAGGTCGAACCACCCGATCCGCCGGAACTGGAGTTCGTCGATCCGAACGAGTACGACGACGCCACGATCAGCGCCGACGGAGCCGACGAGATCGACTACCGACGCGAGGAACTCGAGACGTTCCTCGCGGAGGGTGCATGGGAGCAAGCCGTCGACGAGTGGCTCGACGGGACCGACCTCGACGAGCGGGAGTACGAGATCATCCGCGATCTCGATCTCTTTGCGGAGTTCGACTTCTTCTGGGACGATTTCGCCGACCGGGTCGGCTACCACGCGCCGGGGATTCCCGAAGACTGGCAGGTTCGGGAGTACCATCCCGACCTCGATACCTGGGGGACCGTCTCCTCGATCAACGCCGAACTCACCGAACTCGGGCAGATCGTCTCGGTCGTCCTCAAAGAGGAGTACATCGACTGGGAAGCGGAGTACGAACCGCCCGAGGATCTGCCGGACTTCGAGTAACCGATCCGTCGCTGCGTTAGCCCGACCATTCGCCGGCGAGATCTCCGGACACGTTCTCCCGCCACTGCTCGAAACCGGTTTCGCAGTCGGTACTCTCGTCGATGTGATCGACGAACCCGGCACCCGGCGATGCGAGTTCGTCGCCACAGAACGGACAGGTGATCGGATCGACCCACTCGGTGTGTACTGTCATCGGTACTCGATTCGACCACGAACGAGTATATAAGGTTCACCGGTTAAGGAGCAATATAATAGATATGCCATATTATCACCTTAAGTCTTCGTTCGGCGAACGTCGTCTCGAATGATCACGGCTATCGGGCGCTTCGGGGGAACGCGAGGGTGGGTGCGCCGCATCTCGATCGGAGGATTCTCGTCACCGCGGACGCCTCTGGGAACCGAATGGTGGTTTCCAAGGCGGTCCGGCGGGTCGCCCGCTTCGACGTGCTCCTGTTGACGGCGGGGATCTGGTTTCTCGCGAAGTTCCTTCGGTACACGTTCCCGCCGCTTTTCGGCTCGTTCCGCGCGAGTTACGGCGTCTCGAACGCCGCCCTCGGAACCGCGTTCACCGGGTTTATGCTCGTCTATGCGGCCATGCAGTTTCCGTCGGGCGTTCTCGCCGATCGCCTCGGATCAGTGACCGTCATCACGGCGGGTGCACTCGTCGCGACGGTCGCGTCGCTTGCCCTGGTCGTCGATTCGCCGTTCGTCGTCCTCGTGGGGGCGATGCTCGTCATGGGTGCCGGAACCGGCGCGCACAAGACCGTCGCAGTACGGCTGTTGTCACGCGCCTATCCCGCACGGACCGGCAGGGCGCTCGGCGTTTTGGACACGTTCGGGGCCTTCGGCGGGGTCGTCGCGCCCGCTGCCGTCGTCGCAGTCACGGGCATCACCTTCGGGCTGGGAGCGGGCTGGCGACTGGTGTATCTGGCTGCTGGAGTCGTCGGTCTCGCGCTCGCCGCCGCGTTTCGAAGGCAGGCCCGGACCCGCGTGTCGGACGAACCGAACGCGACCGCCGTCAGCATCGGCACCGACGGGGTCGACCGGTACGTGGCGCTCTTTCGCGATTGGCAGTTTTCGGCCTTCGCGCTGTTGACGGTGCTGTTTTCGTTCACCTACAACGGGTTCGTCGCGTTCGCACCGCTGTACCTGACCGAAGAAGCGGGGTTGACGGAAGCAACGGCCGGATTCCTCTACAGCGGACTGTTCCTCGCGAGCCTCGTGCAACTCGTGACCGGCGACCTCAGCGATCGGGTCGGCCAGCTCCCGATCGTCACTGCAACGCTCGGACTGGCCTCGAGTGCACTGGTTGCGTTCGTCTCGCTGACCGGAACGGCGGGGCCGATCGCGCTCGGAGCGCTACTCGTCGCCGTCGGGATCGGATCACACGGGTTTCGCCCCGTTCGAGGCGCGTATCTGATGGCGGCGATCCCCGACGACCTCGCCGGCGGCGGGTTAGGCGTCGTCCGAACGCTGTTGATGGCCGCAGGGGCTGTCGCTCCCGCGGTCGTCGGAGCGCTGTCGGAAACGGTCGGCTTCCGCCCGGCGTTCTGGCTACTGACGGCCTCGGTCGTCGCCGCGACCGTGCTTGCGGTAGTGCTCTGGCTTTTCGAGTCGGACTGACGCCCCGTTCCTCGAACACGCAACCGTGGAAAGCGTTAACATACACCGGCAACGAACGTATCGTTATGCCACTCGCGGACCCACGCGAGTACGAATGTCTCCAGTGTGGCCGCCGAGAAATGGCCGCCGGCACGCTCGTGAGCACCTGTCGACAGTGTGGGGGCGAGATGCGCAACGTCGAGTTGATCCGAGACTAACCGACTGTCGGCCGAACGCGCGACCACGCCGGGAAGCGGTGCCACCGGATTTGCTCATCGGTCGTCCGAATCCCGCGGTTCAGCGAGCGAGCGCCACCGCGACCGCGAGCAGTACGATCCCGAGACCGATCGCCGCGGCCCCGATCGTCCCATTCCCGCTCGTCGCCGCGACGCCTCCGGCGACGGTTCCCGCCGCACCGCCGCCAGCAGCTATCGGCGCTGCGATGGCCGTCGGCGACTGTGCGTCCGCCCGGATCTCCTCGATATCGGCCCGAAGCGCGTCGATTTCCTCGTCTCGCGTCGCCGCCTCGGTGAGTTGTCCCTCGACGGCCTCGAGGTCCGACCGGACGCTCTCGATGGCGGCCTCGAGCGACTCGACGTCGTCGGTCACCGCCGAAAGCGTCGTTTCGTCGGGACGCGATTCGAGGGCGGACAGACGCTCGCCGAACCCGGCCGTTCGTTCCTCGAGGGTTTCGGCGCGGTCCCCGAGGTCATCGAGACGCTCCTCGAGGGCTGTGACGTCGTCGGTCGACGGCGTTCGATCTTCGAGATCCCCCAGCGATTCGGAGAGGTCGTCGACGGCCGCGTCGATCGATCGGATCTCGTCGTCGCGGTTCGCGAGTCGATCGAACAGTTGCTCGATCGCGTCGTCGGCCCGGGCGGCGTCGTCCGCGGAGCAGCCGGTATCGAACGAACGGGACTGGCGATCATCCGCAGCAGCACCTGGAACGCGCACATCGACGGTCTCGGCTTCGGTGTCGGGAGGTGACGGTCCCGTTTTCCCATCTCCGCTTGCGGGACTCGTCGCGTTGGACTCGGGGTCGGACCAGAGTCCGTCTTCGTCGACATCGACGTCGTCCCGGGCCGCCGCGAGGGCCCCTCTGGCGGCGCTCGTCGCCGGATCGTCGGCCCGCCGAACGCCGCGAATCGAAAACGGGAGGTTTGCTGCATCGAATCGGCCGCCGAGCAGATATTCGATACCCTCGACCGCGCCCGTCCCGCCGACGGCGATCGGTACCGAAAGCCCCTGCTGGACGTCGCCTTCGTCGGCCGCCTCCCGTATCGCGTCGGCGAGGTCACCGACGAAATCGTCGTGGGCCTGTGCGAGCGCACGTTCGATTCCCCCCGTCGCCGCATCGGGGTCGAGATCGAACGCCTCGAGAACGTCCCTGACCTTCGCGGGGTCGTGGCCGGTCTCGCCGGCTGCCCGTTCGACGATCCAGTCGCTCCCGGTTCCGATCGAAACGGACATCGCCGGGACACCGTAGTACGCGAGCGTGGCGCTTGTCACCTGTGCCCCGATGCAGATGCCGAGGCCGGTGAAGTTGTCCCCCTCGAGTTGATCGTAGACGACCGCGAACCCCTTGCTGATCGGCGTCGTGGAGTCGGGATCGGCGATCACCGATTCGATGGTCTCGCGATGGGACGTTGCCGGCTCCTCGGCATCGACGGGCGTACCGGACAGCGTATAACAGAGCCGGTCGGACGAGGACGCCGTGAGAACCGAGTCGACGATCGTCTCGAGGGCGAGTTCGATGTCCCCTTCGGACGCGAGCCGTTCGGTCGAAAACAGCGGCTGTGGCTCGGCGTCGACCGTCTCGGCGACGGCCGCTGCATCCGAACCGACCACGTACGTCGTCTCACCCGCTTCGACGAGTCGACCGTCAGCCGGCGAGAGCGACGCCGACTCGAGGGTCGACTCCGTCACCGGAAGGACGATCGCCGGGACCGACTCGATCGCCGGCCCGTCGGCACCGTCGACGGCCGACCGGATCGCATCCGTGCCGATATCGAGACCGACTATCATGGACGCGACATAGCAGACCCCCCTCTTGGAACTTTGGCTTCGAGTACCAGATGTGAAAATCAGCGACGGCAGCACGGGAAACAACCGCAATAGCGGCGTCCGTCCCGCATCAGCCGAGAACGGTTCGGTCGGGAGCACGCCGACCGCTCGAGGGAGTTCCACACCTGCCGCCGAAGTAACTGGAATCAGCATCAGAATGGTTCTCGAAACCGTTGAGGGAAACTAGATGTGATTAATATATACATCATATTATAAATATAGTTATTTGATCCGAGCTCGTTACACGACCCACAGCGGTGTATCGAACCCATCGACGCGGTGCCGCTGCGAGGAACCTATGTCAATTACGGAGAAGGATCGCTACCAGCTATTCATCGGTGGCGAACACGTCGAGGCATCGACCGACGAGTATTTCACGACGACCGATCCCGCGACCGGCGACTCCATCGCCCGTGTCGCGACGGCAACGCCCGCGGACGTAGACCGTGCAGTCGAGGCGGCCCGCGAGGCGAGTGCGATGTGGCAGGAGAAGACGCCGGCCGAACGCGGTCGGATCGTTCATCGGGTCGCTGAGAAAATTCGGGACAACGCTGACGACCTGGCACACCTCGAGAGTCGCGATCAGGGAAAGCCCGTCACACAGGCCCGAACCGACGTCGAGGGCGCGGCGCGGTTCTTCGAGTACTACGCGGGCGCAGCGGACAAACTCGAGGGGAAAAGCATTCCGCTCGGACAGGACAAACTCGACGTCACCGTTCGGGAGCCATACGGCGTAAGCGGGCAGGTCGTCCCGTGGAACTTCCCGTTTAATCTCACCGCTCGCGGCGTCGCACCCGCGCTGGTCGCCGGCAACACGGTCGTCGTCAAACCCGCACCGACGACGCCACTTTCCGCGTTGCATCTGGCGGAACTCTGTCGAGAGGCCGGCGTTCCCGATGGCGTCGTAAACGTCGTTCCCGGCGGTTCGGAACCCGGTGCTGCGCTCACCGCACACGACGGCGTCGACCAGCTCACCTTTACCGGGAGCGTCCCGACCGGACAGGCCGTAATGGAGTCGGCGGCGGAGACGATCACCCCCGTGACGCTCGAACTCGGCGGGAAGAACTCCGCGATCGTGATGCCCGACGCCGATCTCGACGAAGCGGTGTTCTGGACCGCGATCGGGATCTTCACGAACGCCGGCCAGATCTGTTCGGCGGCCGATCGGGCCCTCGTCCACGAGTCGATCTACGACGAGTTCCTCGAGCGGATCGTCGAGCGGGCCGAGTCGTACACGCTCGGTCCCGGAACGGATGACCCGGATATGGGTCCGCTCAACCACGCCGAACACTTCGAGAAGGTCGTCGACTACATCGACATCGGCGTCACCGAAGGGGCGACCCTCGAGACCGGCGGGGAACCCCCCGAGCGGGAGGGACAGTTCGTTCCGCCGACGGTCTTCTCGGACGTCGAACCGGAGATGCGAATCGCGCAGGAGGAAATCTTCGGTCCGGTACTCACGGTGATCCCGTTTTCCGACCGTGAGGAAGCGATTACGATCGCCAACGACGTCGACTACGGGTTGACCGGCGGCGTCTTCTCCCAAGACGTCAAACAGGCGCTCGCGATGGCCCGCGAGGTCGACGCCGGAAGCGTCTACGTCAACGAGTGGTTCGGCGGGTCGACCGAGACGCCGTTCGGCGGAACGAAAAAAAGCGGCATCGGGCGCGAGAAGGGACTCGAGGCGCTCGATTCGTATCTACAGACGAAAAACATCTCGGTGAACCTCGACGAGCGAGACGGCTGAACGGCCACCGGACTCACTCCCCGGCCACAGCCACCGTTCGATCCGGATAAACCGATCGTGCATGAATCGACATTAGAATTAATTCTGACTCGAGTACTAATCCATAATTGTCTATTCTAATACCATTTTTCAGAGAATTCGGAGACGGACACGCAGCGCTTCAGACAGCCACGAGCTGCCATACGTCAGCCATTCGTTGGACAGGTCGTGACACACTCCGGTCAAAATCCTCCACGTTTATACATCAGGGTGGTGGTGGTTAACTCGTATGTCCGAAACCGGGACGGAGTCCCGCCCGTTGGTCCGACGGCTCCCCGATCCAACGACCGCGTCGAACGTTCGGAACAATCCCCCGCTCCGGGAACTGCGTGACCTTGCTGCCCACGAGGAGACGACGACCGAGTTCGGCTCCCCGTCGTACGTCAGCGACTACCGTTCGCGGAGCGCCGATCGGACGAAAAACACCGTCGACGACGAGTTCACCGATCGCGATCACGCCCTCGTCGACGACGCCATCGGTCTGACCGGCGACCGCGAGATGATCTGTGTCGATCGGCTGATGGGGCGACATCCGGACGCAACGTTCTGCTGTCGCCTCTATGTCCCCGTCGAACACGCCCGAATCGCTATGGCGTGGGCGAACCTGTTCGAACCGGCCGACGGCCGCGATCCCGACCTCTATACCGTCCAGCTCCCCGACTACGACGAAACCGCCATCCGCGTGCTCCCCGAGGACGGCTTTACTGCGGTGCTCGGCAGCGACTACACCGGCGAGGCGAAAAAATCGTTCCTGCGACTGTTCATGTACCGCATCAAACAGCAGGGCGGTCTCGGGCTGCACGCCGGCAGCAAACGCGTCCGCGTCCGCGACGACGACGGCTCCCTGCGCACCGTCGGACAGGTGTTCATGGGCCTGTCCGCGACCGGCAAATCGACGCTGACCTCCCACGGCTGCTGGCTCGAGGAGCCCGAAGACGCCACGATGTTACAGGACGACGTCTGTGGCCTCCTCCCGGACGGCTCCGTCGCCGGAAGCGAGGGCAAGGGACTGTTCATCAAGACGATCGGTCTCGATGGGGACGAACAGCCCGAACTCTACGAGGCGGCAACCCACGAATCGGCGATTCTCGAGAACGTCGCCGTCGACGAGGACGGGACGGTCCATTTCGACGAGGACCGCTACACCTCGAACTCGCGGGCGATCGTCCAGCGCGAGCAACTCGAGAGCGCCGCCGACGAGATCGACCTCGACCGGATCGATCAGGTCTTTTTCATCACCCGAAACCCCCTGATGCCCCCGGTCGCGAAACTCGAGGACGAGCAGGCCGCTGTCGCGTTCATGCTCGGCGAGTCGATCCAGACGAGCGCAGGCGATCCGTCCCGGGCCGGGGAATCGATCCGGGTCGTCGGTACGAACCCGTTTATCATCGGTTCCGAAGGCCAAGAAGGGAACACCTTCCACGAACTCATTAGTCTCCTCGACGTGGACTGTTACGTACTCAACACGGGATATCTCGGCGACAAATCCACGGATATCGGCGTTACCGAGTCCGTCACGATCCTCACGGAGGCCGCCCGTGGAACGATCGAGTGGACCGACGACGACCGGACCGGGTTGACGATCCCCGACTCCGTGCCCGGCCTCGATGTCGACGAGTACTACGTTCCCGACCACGTCGATGACTACGACGAGGCACTCGAGGACCTCCGGACGGAACGACGCGAATATCTCGAGCAGTTCGACGACCTCCGCGAGGAGATCAAAGACGCCGTCTACTGATCCGGACGGTCACGAAACCCTGCCAGTCCGCTCGTTCGATCGTTTCCAACGAACGGTTGGAGACCGATCCCGAACGACTGGCCGAGTAACGGGGAGTTGGAACCGACGTCCATCGATACTTCTCGGCAGGGACGCCGCTGGCATCGCGTTGAAAGCCGTGATTCTCCTCCGCCGTTCGAACCGTCTCATAGAGTCGATGATACGAGAGCGAGAACACGTGCTCTCTCGCTCCGTTTCGCATCATTGATAGCATTCCGAATTATCCGTAACTAGCTGTTTCTACGGGACTCGAGGGTGTTTCACGGCGGAATAGAAAATTGATCACTGTAATGGCAGTAGTGGTTTAAGAATCAAGACAGGTGTTGTTCCGGTCGAGGCATGAGCGTACGCAACATACTGATCGTCGCCGTCGTCGTACTGATGTTGGGTTCCGGTGGAGCAATGGCGGTTTCGGCGACCCCGGCCGCAACGAGCACCACCCAAGAGGAGGGCGATGATCCCACGGATGGTGAACTACACATCACTATCGACCGGGCAACGCTCGTCGTTACCGGCCATCACGATGATGCGGACGAGGAACTCGATGAGGATGGGACGGACGACGACGTCATCGAAGAGGAAGACGTGTTCGAAGAGGACGGTTTCGGAACGGAAGATGACGTCTTCGAGGAAGAGGACGGCATCATCGAAGAAGAAGACGAGTTTGGAGAGGGAGACGATGTCTTCGAGGAAGAGGGCGACAGCATCGAAGAAGAAGACGAGTTTGGAGAGGGAGACGACGTCTTCGAGGAAGAGGACGACATCATCGAAGAAGAAGACGAGTTTGGAGAGGGAGACGACGTCTTCGAGGAAGAGAACGGGTTCGAAGAAGACACCGACGACGAGGATCGAATCGGCGAGACAACGATTTTCGTCGTCACCGAAGACGAATCGGGAGCAGAACCCGCCGGAGCCGATTCGGATCGGGAACTCACGCTTCAGGAGGCAACCGTTTTCGTGATGCTCGAGGATAGCGCTGATTCAGTCGCCGAAGACGACGAGCTCGAGGACGATGAATCCGACACGACTGAGGACGCAGTCGTTCAGGAAGTCCCACTCGAGATTACCATCGATCAGGCGAATTTCGTCGACTCCGACGGACTCGAAGCGGACGCACCAGTTGACGACGAGTCGGTCGAACCGGACGACGAACTCGAGGATGACGAACTCGAGGATGACGAACTCGACGACGGACTCGAGGACGACGAACTCGAGGATGATGTTGCTATCGATCAGGCGACCATCGTCGTGTTACGTGGCGGGGACGAATTCGAGGACGACGAGTTCGATGACGATGAACTCGAGGGGGAGCCACTTGACGGCGATCGGATACAGATCGGTATCGATCAGGCGACGATTCACGTCGTGAGTGACGAGGAGCCTGTCGAGGAAGACGAAGTCGACGAAAACGTTACCGAACCGCCGGTCGAAGAGGAGCCGATTGACGGAGAACCGGCCGAGGAAGAGCCGGTCGACGAGGAGCCCGTCGAGGACGATGACCTCAGCGTGACGCTCGAGCGGGTGTCCGTCTTCGTCATCAGCGCCGATGGGCCGATGGCGGAGGAACCAGTTGACGACGGGCCGGTCGAAACCGACGACCCAGTCAACGAAACTGACGAAACGGCGACCGTCGACGCGACGGCGTCGGTCACTGGAGCCTGAGCCCCACAGACGCCGATTCCCGGTTTCCGTTTTCGAGAGCGGGCCACCGAACGAGAGTCCGTGATCATCCGCAGCGGGTCATGCGATCTCGGCCACGGATAGCGATCGCCCCACACGAATACTGTTATATGCGTTCAGTACACACAGCCACCAATGAGCGCACAGGTACGGAAACCAACCGCAAGAGTATGTGAAACGTGTGGCCGAGCCGAACAGTGGGACGACGAGCTCGAAGCCTGGCAAATCGCCCGGGAGAACGGCGAAAAGCAGGCCGGGAACCCACATTGCATCCACGAGTGGGACATCAACGGCACGTTCAACCCGATCGGCGAACAGTAACGCGACCGCTTCTCCGACCCCACGGCGAGTACGGAGTCTTTTTGCCGTCTCGAGCGTAGCCGCGACCATGCCCACAGTCTACATTACGGCACCGCCGGCCGACGCCGACAGGATCGCCGAAACGCTCGTCGAAGAGCAGCTTGCAGCCTGTGTCAACCGACTTGCCGCGACATCGACCTATCGCTGGGACGGTGAGATCCACCACGACGACGAGGAAATCCTGCTCGCAAAGACGACGGACGAGGCTTACGACGCCCTCGTCGCTCGAGTCGAGACGATCCATCCGTACGACGTCCCCTGCATCGAGCGATTCGACGAGCAACACGTTCTCGAGTCGTTTGCGGACTGGCGCACCGACAGCGTCGAGGCCGAGTGAGACCGGTCGAAACCCCTCGTAGCGGCCGTTCCCGAGGGTGCGTCAGATCGTCACAGGCGAAGACTGCACGAAAAAGCAACCCTTAAAACTCGCGCACGGGTTTTCACGGGTATGGCTGGAACCATCGAAGTGCTCGTTCCGGGTGGGCAGGCCAATCCTGGCCCGCCGCTCGGTCCCGAGCTCGGACCGACGCCCGTCGACGTACAGGCGGTCGTACAGGAGATCAACGACCAGACGGAAGCGTTCGACGGCACCGAAGTCCCCGTTACCGTCGAGTACGAGGAGGACGGCTCCTTCGAAATCGACGTCGGTGTCCCACCGACGGCGGAACTGATCAAAGACGAGGCCGGCTTCGAGACCGGCAGCGGCGAACCGCAGGAGGACTTCGTCGCGGACCTTTCGGTCGAACAGGTCAAACAGATCGCCGAGCAGAAACATCCCGACCTGCTCGCCTACGACCTGCGAAACGCCGCGAAGGAAGTCGTCGGCACCTGCGCCTCGATGGGTGTGACCATCGAAGGCGAGGACGCTCGCGAGTTCAAGGAAAAGGTCGACGGCGGCGAGTACGACGACGTACTGGTCGACGGGGCCGAAGCGTAACCGCGTCGACGCGAATCGGAGTTCGGCCGCCGCCGGTCACGATCGTTTTTTGAACGCGTGTGACCAGCCACGAGGGATTCGTCCGCACGAGGTTGGACGCCGATCCCTGCGGTCGCAGTTCTGGGAAGAGACGGCTGTGGACCCGAGAACACGGATCGACTGGGACGGCTACGTGATGACGTTCTAATCGGCACTAAAGACGTTGCCGCGTCAATATGCCGGCCGGGAGCTAAATCTTGTTCGCAGGTGGAACGGTGCGTTCGTCCGGGCTGGACGAACTCCCGGCGTTGAACAGTACTCGAGCGCCGGCACCGACGCCGAGCGACGCTGCGAGGGCGGTGACGGCGACGGTAGCCGGTAACGAGAACGCGGCCAAACCGCCGACGAGACTCCCGACGAGGATGCCAACCGCGAGTTGGTTCTGTCCGAGTCGCGCCCCGATCGTTTGCCCGATCGCAACGAACCCGAGAGCGGTCGCCGTCGGTAACACCGTCGAGCCGAGGATGACTAACGGAACGCCGAAGAACGTTCCGAGACTGGTGCCGACGATCAGATAACCGGTACTCGCGAGGCCGCCGAGGACGAGTACTGCCGGGAGCCCGATACAGAACGAGATGACCGGGCTTCGACGTGATTTGGCCACGATACGTGGACCGTACCCCTGAATCATCCCGAGGACGACCAGTGCGACGACCAGCGTTCCAGCAAACTGTAGCCCCACCCTGATGATGGGATCGAACGACTGGTAGGCATCGAGGCCGCCGCCGTACACGAGATACTCGAGGGACTCCCGCCCTGCCGGATCACTCGATGTATATAAACCCTCTGGCCACATATCCATTTGTTTCACTATCATGTATCATATTACTTTCGGTCAGCTGATGAACCAGTGATACAGCGCCGTTACGTCGGCTTATTGACGGAACAACGGCCCCGGCCACATCGTGTTAAAATATAGATAATAGTGTATTCGGGCCATTATCGGGTGAAATAAATGTTGTGCGAACCCGGTCCTATCCCAGTTCGACGGGTTTAAGTTCCGCATAGCATTTCCTTCAACAGAGACAGGCATCGCCTGTTTCACTGACCCGTAGGAGCATTCCTGCGTACTACGGAGGTGAACGATGGCAGATTCGGATATTGAAACCGCAGTGGCTCGCGCACTCGAGGAATCGCCCGATCGGAACTTTACCGAAACGGTGGACCTCGCGATCAACCTGCGCGACCTTGACCTGAACGAACCGTCGAACCGCGTTGACGAGTCCGTCGTCCTCCCGTCCGGAACCGGGCAGGAGACGCGAATCGTCGTCATCGCCGAAGGGGAAACCGCAGTCCGTGCCGAGGAGGTCGCGGACGAGGTCCTCTCGGAGGACGACGTGGCCGATCTGGACGACGACGAGGCCAAAGACATGGCAGACGAGACGGACTTCTTCATCGCCGAAGAGGCGATGATGCAAGACATCGCCCGGCACCTGGGTACCATTCTCGGTCCCCGGGGGAAGATGCCGGATCCGCTCTCGCCCGACGACGACGTCGTCGAGACCGTCAACCGGCTCAAAAACACCGTGCAGCTTCGCTCGGGTGACCGCCGGACGTTCCACACGCTCGTCGGTGCCGAGGATATGGATGCCGAAGATATCGCCGACAACATCGACGTCATCCTGCGTCGCCTGCACGCCGACCTCGAGAAGGGGCCCCAGAACATCGACGCCGTCTACGTGAAGACGACGATGGGGCCGTCCGTGGAGGTGGCCTAACATGAGCGCACAGGCTGAACGCAAAACCGAGAACCTTCCCCAGTGGAAGAAAGAGGAAGTCGACGAACTCGAGGAGCTCATCGAGAGCTACGAGAGCGTCGGTATCGTCGGCATCGCCGGCATCCCGAGCAAACAGCTCCAGGATATGCGCCGTGACCTACACGGCACCGCGGAGTTGCGCGTCAGCCGCAACACCTTGCAGGTCCGTGCACTGGAGGCTGCTGGACTCGGCGATCTCGTCGACCACATCGAAGGGCAGGTCGGAATTATTGGCACGAACGACAATCCGTTCACGCTGTACAAAGAGCTCGAGGCGTCGAAGACGCCCGCCCCGATCAACGAGGGCGAGGTCGCCCCGAACGACATCGTCATTCCCGAAGGCGACACCGGTGTCGATCCGGGACCGTTCGTGGGCGAACTTCAGAGCATCGGCGCCAACGCGCGCATCGAGGACGGTTCGATTCAGGTCATGGAGGACTCGACGGTCCTCGAGGCCGGCGGGGAAGTCTCTGCGGACCTGGCGAACGTCCTCAACGAACTCGGGATCGAACCCAAGGAGGTCGGACTCGACCTTCGTGCCGTCGTCGCCGACGGCGTACTCTTCGACCCCGAGGACCTCGACATCGACGTCGACGCCTACCGGAGCGACGTCTCGACGGCTGCCGCCCGCGCTCGGAACCTCTCGGTCAACGCGAGTTTCCCGACCGCGACGACGGCACCGACGCTTATCGCCAAGGCCACGGGCGAGGCCAAGAGCCTCGGCCTGCAGGCCGCGATCGAGGACGAAGACCTGATGCCCGACCTCGTCAGCAAGGCCGACGCACAGTTGCGTGCGCTCGCGGCCCAGATCGACGACGAGGAAGCCCTGCCTGAGGAACTGCAGGACGTCGAGGCGCCCGCCGAACCGGCGGCCCCCGACGAGGACGAGGGTGAAGACGAATCGGCAGACGACCAGGCTGACGCCGAGGCCGAAGACGACGACACCGACGAAGACGACGAAGACGGTGACGGTGCCGCTGGGCTCGGCGAAATGTTCGGCTAACTAATCAACGGAGGATCCAAACATGGAATACGTATACGCTGCACTCATCCTGAACGAAACGGGCGAAGAGATCAACGAAGACAACCTCACCGACGTGCTCGACGCTGCCGGCGTCGACGTCGAAGAGTCCCGCGTGAAGGCGCTCGTCGCCGCACTCGAGGACGTCGACATCGACGAGGCAGTCTCCGAGGCTGCTGCGGTCCCTGCCGGCGGAGCCGCCGCAGGCGGTGCCGCGGCCGCCGAAGCCGGCGGCGAAGAGGAGGAAGCCGAGGAGACCAGCGACGTCCCGGACACGACGGACGAGGACGAAGACGACGACGAAGACGAAGAGGCCAGCGGCGAAGGCCTCGGCGAGCTCTTCGGCTAAGCCGGACCAGTCGCTTCGACGACGAGTCGTCAATCCCGATTTTTTGCGAACGCTCGACACGGACGGTGAGTGACGACGCTGGCTGCGTGTATTGTACTCACCGGCCTGAGCCGATCGACTGCCGGACACACACCGTCGATCACGTACCCGACCGAGAACTTATCTATCAGGCCGCGGCCAGACCGTCCGATGGCCGCCGTTCCAGCCGGACTGGTCACCGATCCATCGCTGACGCTACAGGTACTCGTGTGGGTTCTCGCGGGGGCCTTCCTCGGTAGCTGCAGCGGTCTCGTCCCGGGACTTCACGCGAACAACTTCGCGCTCTTGCTCGCGGGGATCGCCCCGTCGGTCCCCGGCCCGCCGCTTTTGGTTGGCTGTGCGATGCTTTCGGCAGGCGTCGTCCATACGTTTCTCAACGCCGTCCCGGCGATGGCCCTCGGCGTCCCCGATGCCGAAACGGCCGCGACCGCGCTACCGGGTCACCGAATGGTCCTCGAGGGACGAGGGCCTGAAGCGATCCGGCTGTCGGCACTCGGAAGCCTGCTTGCGGTCCTCGGGGCGGTGCCGCTCGCCGTTCCGATCACGCGGGGTGTGACGGCCGCGTATCCGATCGTTCGGAGACACCTGTCGCTCGTGCTGGCGATGGTGGTCGTCGCGCTGCTTGCCGCCGAACGCACGTGGAACGCTCGGATCGGGGGGCTGTGTTCGTTCGTCCTCGCCGCCGGACTGGGAGCAGTCGCACTCGATCTCTCCACGGATGCACCCCTCGAAGCCGGCGGAACGCTGGCACCGCTTTTCGCCGGCCTGTTCGGGGCACCGATGTTGCTCGACGCGATCCGCGGGAGCGGACTCCCACCACAGCACGAAGACGCGATCGCGGTGTCCGGTCCGCTCGTGGGGACGACGGCACTCGCCGGCGCGCTCGCGGGCGCGGCCGTCGGCTACATGCCGGGGATTACGGCCGCGATCGCCGCCGTCGCCGTCCTTGCGTTCGTTCCCGGTCGGTCCGGGGATCGGGGGTACATCGTCGCGACGAGCGGCGTCGATACGGCCAATACCGTGTTCGCCCTGTTCGCGCTCGTCGCGATCGGACAGCCACGCACCGGCGTCCTCGTCGCCTTCGACCGCGTGAACGCACCCCTCGAGTTGCCGGTCCTGCTCGTGGGGGTCGTCCTCGCCGGGCTGTTCGGGTTCGTTCTCGTCATCATCGTCGGCGACGCGTACCTCGAGTTGGTGGGTCGGCTTCCGTACTGGAAGGTCTCGACCGCGGTACTCGTGGTATTGGTCGGCCTGTCGTACCTGTTCGGCGGGGCCGTCGGGGTCGTAGTCTTCGGCGTTGCGACCGCGATCGGACTGGTACCGCTTCGACTCCGGTGTCGGCGCGTGCATCTGATGGGCGTGTTGATCGGCCCGTTACTGCTCGGCCTCTGAACAGTCGCTTATTCGGCGTTCGGCCGGCTCTCTCGAGCCGCCGCGACGATCGATTCGACGCGATCCTGCGAGACGGGGGCGGTCGTCTCACCGCCCTCCTTGAGCGCCGTCCCGACGATGACGCCGTCCGCGCCCGCCTCGAGACAGTCGCCGACGGTGTCGCTCGTGACGCCGCTGCCGACGAACACCGGGACGTGCTCGTACTCGCCGGAGAGGGCATCGGCGACGCGCTCGATATTCGAGAGCGGCGTAGTGACCCCGGTCCCGGCTCCGGAGACGACGACGCCGTCTGCCTTGCCGCGGTCGACCGTCTCGATGGCGGTCCGTTCGATGTCCCGGTCACCGACCGGCGTCGCGTGTTTGACGTGCACGTCCGCGAGGATCGCGACGTCGGCGTCGATCCGGTCGCGGCGGCGCAGCGTCTCGTGGGCCCGGCCCTCGAGCACCCCCTGATCCGTCGCGGCGGTCCCGACGTGGACGTTGACCCGAACGAACGCCGCGCCGGCGGCGGCAGCGATCGACAGCGCCGCGTCGGCGTCGTTCCTGAGGACGTTGACGCCGACGGGGACGTCGACGGCGTTTCCAAGCGCCGTCGCCAGCGCCGTCATGTCGGCGACGACGTGGTTCGGGACGGTCTCGGGATAGAACGGGGCATCGCCGAAGTTCTCGACGATGAGACCGTCGATCCCGCCGTCCTCGAGGCGGTGGGCGTCCTCGAGCATCCGAGTCCGGATCGCGTCACGGTCGCCGTCCGAGGCCGGTGCGCCCGGTAATGCCGGCAGGTGAATCATGCCGAGGACCGGTCGATCCGCGTCGAACGCGTCGAGAAGAACGGGTCGTCGTGAACTGGCCATGGTGGTGATCGCGTCTCGACCGTCAAAGGGTTGCTCCTCTCACGGTTTCGGATCGACGGCACCTGCCGGCAAGTCCCTCCCCGTTCACGGGGATTTAGCCGGCCTGCGACCAAGAGCCGGCGATGGCTGAGCTGTTTACGTCGCTGTCGCTTCGTGATTGTGAGATTCCGAACCGAGTCGCCGTCTCGCCGATGTGTCAGTACTCCTGCGATCGTGATGGACTCGCAACCGAATGGCACCGCGTCCACCTCGGAAGTCGCGCCGTCGGGGGTGCCGGAATCGTCATGACGGAGGCAACGGCCGTCAGCCCCCGCGGGCGAATCACGCCCTACGACCTCGGGATCTGGAGCGACGACCACGCGGCCGCGCTCGAGCCGATCGCCGAGTTCGTTCGGGAGCAAGGCACGGTACCGGGGATCCAGCTCGCCCACGCGGGTCACAAAGCGAGCAAGACTCGCCCGTGGGAGGGCAACGTCCCGATCGATGCCGACGAGGAGAACGGATGGGAAGTGCTCTCGCCCTCGCCGGAGGCATACCCGCCGTTCGACGGCGATCGGCCGACGATGCGAAAGGCGACCCCGGACGATATTCAGGGCGTGATCGACGCCTACCGCGCGGCCGCCGAACGGGCGCTCGCGGCCGGTTTCGAGATCGCGGAAGTGCACGCGGCCCACGGCTATCTGCTCCACGAGTTCCTCTCGCCCGTCACGAACCGGCGCGAAGACGACTACGGCGGGAGCTTCGAGAACCGCTCGCGACTCGTACGGGAGGTCACCGCGGCCGTCCGCGACGTCTGGCCCGACGACCAACCCGTCTTCGTTCGTCTCTCCGGAACGGACTGGCTGGACGATCGCGAGTCGTGGACGATCGAGGAGTCGGCCCGCCTCGCCGCCGACCTCTCGGATCTGGGCGGAGACCTGATCGACGTCAGTTCGGGCGGACTCCACCCGGCACAGGAACTGTCCGCGGGGCCGAACTTCCAGGTCCCGCTCGCCGAAGAGCTGCGGGAACGGACGGACGTCGCCGTCGGCGCGGTCGGCGGGATCACCGAACCCGAACAGGCCGACGCCATCGTGCGCAACGACCGCGCGGATCTCGTCCTCGTCGGCCGGGAGTTCCTCCGGGATCCCTACTTCGGCCTCCGATCGAGCGACGCCCTCGACGGCACCCGGGAGTGGCCGATCCAGTACCGTCACGCCGTTCGCTGAGCTGCGATCGGTTCAGTCTTCGCGCCACTTGATTGAACAACCCCGGGAGGGCTGCCACTCGAGGTCGACCGATTCGTCCGCGAGCACGGACTCGATGGCTTCCCGGACGTGGAACCGGGTCGGGTCGTCCTCGGGATTCAGGGCGTCGTCGAGCCGGCCGTGGTAAGCGAGCCGGAACGTATCGTTTTCACGACGGAAGAGGAACGGGTCCGGCGTACAGACCGCGCCGTAGGCCTCGGCGACGGTCTGGGTTTCGTCGCGGAGGTACGCGTCGTACCGGATCGTCCCGTCGTCGACGTACTCGCGCATCTTCTCGAACGAGTCCTCGGGGTACTCCTCGGCGTCGTTGGGGTTGATCCCGACGACCGCGAGTTCGTCGTACTCGGCGGCCAGTTCGTTCAGCAGATCGAACTTCGCCTCCGCGTACGGGCAGTGGTTGCAGGTGAACACGAGCAACAGGGCCTCGGCGTCGGAAAACGACTCGAGCGTATAGGGCTCGCCGTCGACGCCGTCGAGTTCGAAGTCGGGCGCGGGGTCGCCGGCCTCGAGTTCGGAATCGGACTCTCGTAGGACCATGCCGAACGGTTCCGGTCGTTCGTTCTTAACAGTTGTTGGAAACTATTCGAGCGCCGCTAGCCCTGCACGAACGATTCGGTCTTCGAACGTCGTCATCGATAATCAGACGACACACTCTTTGTAAACGTCCAGGTGCCGACTTCAATTACGGATGCGGGAATACACGTCCCCGTCGCGGACAGCTTCAGCATAGCGTTCGAGCATCCGAGCGGCGGCTTCACGGTTTCGCTCGCCATGTTCGACCTGCAAGAGGCCCGCTTCGAGGCCCATGCGGAGTACCGCGAGGTCCCTATCGGACAGAACCTCTTCATCGCTATTGCCAACGATTTCCGTGTTGCTCTCGTCGTCTTCACCGAGCCGTTGGTGATTTTGCTCGTAGACCTCGGTTTGCTGCTCGGCAGTAAGCTCTCCCCACGTTGCGCCCGTGTCCCACGGATTCCAGCCGAACAGAGATGTTATCTCATCAAGGCACTTCTCAACCGCTGTAAGATAGTAACGAGCAGTCTCGATGTCGCCTTGCTCGGGGACTTCTCCCTCTTCGAGTGCAGCGGCGATATGGGACGTGTTTTCCACAAGGGCAGCAACGTCACTCCGGTCAGACCTGGGAGGAAAACGGAGTTCCTGTGCGAGTTGATCGCGAGCGAGTTCCGCAGCCACATCACGATCAAGACTATCATCTCCGGGCATCAGAACCCCTCCACGAACTCACGTTTGGTTGTCGATACGACCGTCGTTTCGGGACTTTCATGACCCGGTATCGCGTTAGATGACATGGGTTTCCGGCACGGGAACCCGGCTCGAGTGTACCAGCACTCGGGCATTTCCTCCGACGGTCACGCCCCATGGAGCCGGGATTCCAATCCATAATGAGAACTCCGATTGGTAAATCCCTTTCGGAATTCTCAGAACGGAGGACGTGGGTATCCGTTAGGACTATTCAGTATGGGGGTCAACGACCGATCGATGCCAGAGCGCGACGAGGGGACGGGTCGGTACACCGGAACGTATTCGGACGACGACTTCGTGGAAGCGATCGAAAACGAAGGTGAGCCGGTCGGAACCGGAGAGATCGCGAAGGCGGTCGGGTGCGCCCACGATACCGCGTACAAACGCCTTCAAGCGCTCGAAACGAAGGGAATCATCACCTCGCGGAAGGTCGGAAATACGCTCGTCTGGTCGATCAGTGACGACTGACGGGACGACGGCTCCGGACGCGACTCGGCGAGCGGGTGACGACTTACATATTTGTACCCGCCGCATCATCGATGGAGTATGAAGACGCTCGAGGTTACCGACGAACAGTACGCGTTCATCCAGCACCTCCGGGAAGAGATCGCCGCGGACGTCGTCGGAAAGTACGGTTTCGTCCGCGAACAGGACGCCGTCCAGTTCCTGATCGACAACCTCGACGAGGAACTCGAGATCGATCACGACGTCGCGTCCTCCGCCACCGACGACGTCGCCGCGTCCGTCGACGCCGCCATCGAGGGGACCGCCGATCCGAACGAACTCGAGGCGATCAGCTACGACGAGACCGCCGAAACCGGCGAGACGGCCGGCGCGGTCGAGTCGGACGACGAGTCCAGCGATCCGGAACCCGACGCGGCCGACGGGGACGGCGACGATGCGAGTGACGGCGCGACCGAGACGGACGCGGAGTCGGCGGAGACCGACGACGACCCCGATGCGGCGGACGATACGAGCGGCGAGGCCGACGACGACGATATGTTAGACGAGATGATGAGCCTGCTCGAGACCCACGACGACAAGTGGGAGGAGTCGGCCTCCTCGGATTATCGATACACCGTTACCCTTCCCGACGGTTCGACCGAGGACGTCCAGACGAAAGACGACGTGCGGGCGCTGCTGTTCAAGAACTACCGGTAGTCGTCGTCGGAGCGGAGCCAGCGTCGAGGTCGGGCACACGCTAACCAAAACGAAAGATGAAGAACAACGTTTTTACACACGCTCGCGTTTCGCGTTGGTATGAGCGAACGCGAGGTGCTCGAGTTGCTTCGTGAGAACGCGCGCTATTCGACCGCGGATATCGCGCGAATGACCGACCTCGAGGAGTCGGAGGTCGAGGCAGTAATCGAAGAACTCGAGGCAGCAGGTGTCGTCCGCGGCTATCAGGCGGTCGTCGACTGGGACAAACTCGAGGACGAACGCGTCCGCGCCGAGGTCGAACTCAACGTCCGCCTCGATCGCGAGACCGGATACGGAGACATCGCCGAGCGCCTCGCACGGTTTCCGGAGGTCACGGCCCTTCGACTCGTCAGCGGCGATTACGACTTCGACATGGAGGTCGAGGGCGACTCCATCCGTGAAGTGTCACAGTTTATCAGCGAGAAGGTCGCGCCCGTCCCCGAGATCACCCAGACGGTCACCCATTACGTGATGACTTCCTACAAGGAAAACGGGATCGAACTCGGCGACGGCGAGGACGACGACCGCCTCTCGTTCTCACCCTGACCATGACGTTCGAACTGTCAGATCGCGTGCAGACGGTTCCGCCGTCGGGCATCCGGCGGTTCTTCGAGATCGCCGAAGAGCGCGACGAGGTCATCTCGCTTGGCGTGGGCGAACCGGACTTCTCGACGCCGTGGGCGGCACGCGACGCCGCCATTACGTCGCTCGAGCAAGGAAGGACTTCCTATACGGCAAACCGGGGAAAACGCGACCTTCGTGTGGCGATCGCGGACTACGTCGCCGACCGGTTCGATCTGGGCTACGATCCCGACGAGGAGATCATCGTCACCGCCGGCGCGAGCGAGGCGGTCGACCTCGCGTTCCGGGCGTTCGTCGACCCCGGCGACACGGTCGCGATCGCCCAGCCGTCGTACATCTCCTACGAACCCGGCGTGATCTTCGCCGGCGGCGACGTGTTGCCGGTGCCGACGACGGAGGCAGACGAGTTCCGCCTCACCGTCGAGGCCCTGGAGGCGGCCGGGGCTGCCGACGCGGACCTGCTCGTGCTCTGTTATCCCAACAACCCGACGGGCGCGATCATGCGCGAGTCCGACCTCGAGCCCGTCGCCGAATTCGCCCGCGAGCACGACCTGACGGTCCTTTCCGACGAGATCTACGCCGAGCTGACCTACGACGGCGAGCACACCTCGATCGCGACGCTGCCGGGGATGCGCGAGCGCACCATCGTCTTCAACGGCTTCTCGAAAGCCCACGCGATGACCGGCCTCCGGCTGGGATACGCGCTCGGACCCGCCGACGCCATCGGCGCGATGAACAAGATCCACCAGTACACGATGCTCTCGGCCCCGACGACGGCCCAGTACGCCGCGCTCGAGGCCCTGGATTCCTGTGACGACGACGTCCGGGAGATGATCGACCAGTACGACCGTCGCCGGCGGTTCGTCCTCTCGCGGTTCCGCGAGATCGGGATGGACGTTTTCGAGGCGAAAGGCGCGTTCTACTGCTTCCCCGAGGTTCCCGCGGGCTGGACCGCAGCGGAGTTCGCCGAGGACGTCCTCCGCGAGCAGGGGGTGGCCGTCGTCCCCGGCGACGTCTTCGGCGAGGGCGGCGACGGCCACCTCCGGATCTCCTACGCGACCGGTCTCGAGGAGCTTCGGGAGGCGATGAACCGTCTCGAGGCGTTCGTCGAGGACCACGCCTGACGGCCACCCGCCACAGGAACGTTCTTCCCGATCGCCGTCACGTTGGTTCGTATGGTCGACTACCGTCCCATTCCGGACCAGCGCGAGGTCTTCCACGAGTACCGCAGCTACGCGTTTCGGCCGGACGAGGGCCGACCGGCGTACGACCCGGGAGAACACGACACGCCGCGGGCGCTTCGCGGGGCCAGACGAGGCCTGTACGCGGCCGAAGACGATGCCGACGACGATCCCCGGTGTGTCTGTCGGCACTACTGGCTCGAGGCCGGCGTCCGCGGCGACCGCCATCCCACGGCGGGGCTTGCGTCGGTCGCGACACCGCCGGAGTACCGTCGGAGCGGATACGTCGGGCAGTTGCTCGCACACTCGCTCGAGGAGTATCGCGACCGCGGCTGTCGGTTCTCCGTGCTCTGGCCGTTCAAGTACCGGTTCTACCGACAGTACGGCTGGGAAACGAGCAACCGGATCGCGACCCACGAGTGCGATCCGTCGGTGTTGGCGTTTGCCACGGACGCGTTCGACCGGGAATCGGGCTCGTTTCGCCGACTCGAACCGGACGACTACGCCGCACTCAAGCCGGTGTATACGGCCCACGCCGATCGGCACGCCCTCGCGCTCGAGCGCGACGAGGAGTGGTGGCGGCATCGGGTCTTCGGCGGTCACGGCGTCGATCCGTTCGTCGCGGCCTACGAACGCGACGGCCGCGTTCGGGGGTATCTCGTCTACACGATCGACGACGACGCCAGTCGGACGATGGCCGGCGAGGAACTCCCGCGGACGATGGCCGTCAGCGAACTCGCGTTCGTCGATCACGAGGCCTTCTTGGCGCTGCTGTCGTTCTGTCACACTCACGATTCGCAGGTACAGCGGGTGCGGTTTCGAGCGCCGCCGGACGGTCCGTTGCTCGAGAGCGCCCGGGACCCCGACGAGATCGAGACGACGCTCGAGACCGGACCGATGGTCCGACTCGTCGACGTCGCGGACACGCTGTCCGCGCTCTCGTATCCCGGCAGCGATGCGAGCGTCACGATCGCCGTCGAGGATCCCGTCGCCGACTGGAACGACGGCACGTTCGCGCTCGAGGTCGCGGACGGGAACGGCACGTGCGAGCGCCTGCACGACGATCCGGCTGCGGCGTCCGTTACTGCAGACGTCGACGTTCGCATCGACATTGCCGCGCTGTCCCGACTCGTCGTGGGCTCGCAGTCGGCAAGCGCGCTCGAGCGGACCGGGCGGCTCGAAGCGCTCGATACGGACGCGGTGGCGACGCTCGAGGCGCTCTTTCCGGCAACGTCGGTCTACCTCGGGGAGTTCTTCTGAGTCGATCCGGGCTCGCTCACACGACGTTCGTTTCCGTTCGTTCGTCGCCGGTCCCGAACCGATCGCTCGAGAGCGCCGCGACATCGACCAGCGTCGCCTCGCCCTCGGTCACGAGTTCGGCGACGATCCGCCCCGTCGCGGGCGCGTGCTGGAACCCGTGGCCGGAGAAGCCGGCCGCGGTGACCAGTCCCGGCACCGTTTCCTCGAGGATCGCGTTGTCGTCGGGCGTCACGGCGTACAGCCCCGCCCAGCCGCGCTTGATCGCCGACTCCGGCCCGAAATAGGACGTCCAGTCGGCCACGGCCTCGAGGGCGTCGACGGCCCACTCGAAGTCCATCGACGTAGCGAAGGCGTCGGGGTCGCGATCGGGGTCCGCGTCGGCGAAGTGGCCGCCGACGAGCGCGTCGCCGTCACGTTCGGGACGGAAGTACGAGCCGCTGTCGAGATCGACCGTCAGCGGGTCGGTCGACGGAACCGGTGTTTCGGGCTCGACGACGGCGATCTGTCGCCGTTTAGGTGCGATCGGCAGGTCGATACCCGCCATCGCGGCGATCTCGCGTGCCCACGGGCCGGCAGCGTTGATGACGACCTCCGCCTCGAGTCGGCCGCCCGGCGTTTCGACGCCCGTGACGCGGTCCCCGTTCCGACGGACGTCGACGACCGGCGTCTTCGTCCGGACGTCCACACCTTCCTCGGCCGCCGCCCGCGCGTACGCCTGCAACGCGAGGTGGGGGTCGGCGAAGCCGTCCATCGGAGAGTACGTGGCGGCGACGAACTCCGCTGGATCGATGCCGCCACAGCGGTTCGCAGCCTGCTCTGGGTCGAGGATCTCGCTCGGCACCCCGCGTTCGTTTTGCATCTCGACCGTCGACTCGAACGTCGCGGCGGTTTCGGCCGTGCGAGCGAGAAACAGGTACCCGTTGGTCCGGTAGTCGATCGGCGTCCCGAAGCGCTCGTCGAACGACTCCCAGACGCGGATGCTCTCGAGCGACAGGTCCACGTTGACCGGCGTCGAGAACTGCGTGCGGATACCACCTGCCGACCGCTCCGTGCTGCCGCTCCCGATCGACCCCTTCTCGCAGACGACCACGTCGACGCCGCGGACGGCCAGTTCGTACGCGCTCGAGAGACCGACGATACCACCGCCAACGACGACTGCGTTCATACGTTACTTATTCACACGGTCCGAGATAAGCGTTCGCTCCGCGAGGACGCGTCAGAAACGCTCCGGTGAGAGCCGAGAGCGGGTCTCGTCGTCGACCGTGCCCGCGAGCGTTTCGGCGACGGCGTCCGCGACGGCCGGCGCGAGGGTGATCCCCCGCCCGGTCAGGCCGCAGGCGACGACGAACCCGTCGACGGTCGTCTCGCCGACGAGCGGCCGACCATCCGGCGTGACGGTTCGGAGCCCGAGCCAGTCGTCTTCGACCGTCGCCCCCTCGAGCGCGGGAACGATCTCCGCGACGTCGGAAGCCGTCTCGAGAAACTCGTCCGAAACGGTCTCGGCACTCGGATCGTACCGCTGTCCATCGACGTACTCCGTCAGATACTCGCCGACCCAGACGCCGGGTCCGTCGGTCGGTCGCACGTATCGGTGTGACTCGAGGATGGTCACGGGGCCCTCGATGGGGTCGTCGGCCTCGAGGGCCGCCATCGGTCCCAGCGTGTGACACAGCGGGAGCGAGACGCCGACCATCTCGTTCAGTTCCGTCGCCCACGGCCCGGCCGCGTTGATCACGCAGTCCGCCTCGAGTCGCCCTGCATCGGTTTCGACGCCCGAGACGGCGATCCCGTCCCGACCGTCCGTGCGGATATCGGTCACGGTCACGCCGGTTCGAACGGTCGCGCCGTTGGCACGAGCACACTCGGCGAACCACTGCGCCACCGCAGTCGGCTCACAGAGTTCGTCGCCCGGCGTGTAGAGCCCGCCGACGAACCCCTCGGGGTCGACGCCGAACCGCTCGAACTCGGCCGCGGGCAGGAACGACGCCTCGACGCCGTTGGCCCGAAGGGGCTCGGTGGAGTCCTCGAGTCGGTCCGCGAAGGCCGGCGTTTCGGCGACGTACAGCGTTCCGACCCGTGTCGTCTCGATCGAGCTCCGATCGAACAGTTCGGCGTAGCTCTCGCGGGCGCGCTCGCGAAACCGGAGGTCGAACGGCGTCGGGTCGACCGCGGTCTCCATCAGGATCCCCGCGGAGGCCGCCGTGGTTTCCTCGCCGATCCGGGAGCGCTCGACGAGCGTCACGTCGTGGTCGGTCCCGCCGAGCCGTGCGGCGATCGCGGTCCCGATGATCCCACCGCCGACGATGACGATGTCCATGCCTTTCGTATGACGCCCAGCGACAAACCCGCTTCCCTCGGTTCGGCCGCCGGAGCGTGGCTCGCTGGCGAGCGTTACGCTCAGCCCGGCCGCTCGTCACGGCCCCGGGAGGACGACTGAAGTGGATCACCGTCGATGTACGCGTATGCCATCGATCCGCGTACTCTCCGACGACGATATCGCGTCGGTGCTCGACCTCGAGGAACTGCTCCCGGTCGTCGCCGACGCGTTCGAGAGCCAGCGGGCGGGCGACGTCGAGCGGCCGGAACGACCCCATTACCCGATCGGGATCGGGGTCGATCCGACCGCCCCCGAGGAACCGACCGGAACCGGGCTGTGTATGCCGGCCTACGTACACGGATCGCCCTACGCCGCGACGAAACTCGTGACCGTCTGTACGGACAACCCGGAACGGGGGCTACCGACCGTTACCGCGCAACTGTCGCTCGTCGACGCCGAAACCGGCCAGCCCGTCGGCTATCTCGCCGGCAACCGGATCACCAACGCCCGGACCGGCTGTATCGGCGGCCTCGCCGCCCGCGAACTCGCCCCGGCCGGGCCGATCGACCTCGCGGTCATCGGAGCCGGGACACAGGCCCGCTGGCAAACGCGTGCCATCGCCGCCGCGGTCGGGACCGATCGCCTCGAGTCGATGCGAGTGTACTCCCCCAGCGACTCGCGACACGACTGTGCCACGGCTCTCGAGTCGGAGCTGGGCGTTCCCGCGAACGCGGTCTCGAGTCCGCGGGCGGCCGTATCGCCGGCGACCGTCGTCGTCACCGCGACGACAAGCACCGAGCCGGTCGTTTCCGGCGATGCGCTCTCGGCGGGGACACTCGTGATCGCGATCGGTGCGTACACCCCCGAAATGCGCGAACTGGACGACGAGACGGTGACTCGCGCGGACCAGCTCTTCGGCGACGTGCCAGCGGAAGCCGCCGAAACCGGTGATCTCCGGGCGTACGACGGCGAAATACGTCCTTTCGGGGACGTTCTGGCGGGAGAACGGGGGCGGGACACGGACGACGAACTCGTCGTCCTCGAGAGCGTCGGCACGGCGGTACTCGACGCCGCGACCGCGACGTTCGTCTTCGACCGGGCTCGGGAGGCGGGCGTCGGAACGACCGTTCCGCTGTGAGCGGTTCGATCGCCACCTCGAACGTCGTTCGTCGGCCACGACACTGAAATAGCGGCTTCGCCAAGTATTTCCTGACTGTCTGTCGATGATTACAACGACAGTGAGAGCCGATCGTCTCGATGACGGGGGATGCAGGGACGGGTGGAGCCACAGGAACGCGTGTTCGCGGCCGTGGCTGAACGGGGGTGACGAGCCCTGACGTTGCAACCGGTTCCGGTCGTCGATCGGGTCACCGACGCGTTCTTCGCGCTCGATACGGACTTTCGGTTTACCTACCTCAACGATCGAGCCGAAACGTTGCTCAAACGCTCCCGCGAGGAGTTGATCGGCCGGGTGATGTGGGACGAGTTCCCCCAGACCGTCGAAACCCAGTTCCCCGACGGCTTCCACCAGGCGATGGAAGAGCAGGTCCCCGTCTCGTTCGACATCTATCACACCCACCTCGAGACCTGGTTCGAGGCCCGAGCCTACCCCTCCGAGACCGGGCTGTCGGTGTACATGCGCGACGTCACCGAGCGCAAGCAACAGGAGCGAACGCTCGCACAGCACGCCGCCGTCGTCGAGGCGGTCCACGACGGCGTGGTGACGCTGGATCGCAACCGCGAGATCGTCTCCGTCAACGAAGCCATGGAGACACTGCTCGGTGCTGACCGCGACGAGTTGACCGGCGAGCACGTCGAAATCATTCCCGAACTGGCCGCGATCGACGACGCGGACGCCGTCGAGATCGGGCGAGCGATCACCGACGTCGACATCGGCACGGCCGAGCAACGACAACTCGAGGTTCCGTTCACCGACGCCGACGGGGACGACCGGATGGGGGAGTTCCGGTTCGTCCCGATCGAGGACAACAGAGCGACCGTCGCGGGCGTCGTCCGCGACGTGACCGATCAGTACGAGTACGAACGCGTCGCCGCCTCGCTCCACGAGATCACCCGGTGGCTCCTCGAGTCGAACGATCCCGAGGAGATCTGTGCGATCGCCGTCCACGCGGGCAGCGACCTGCTCGATCTCCCGATCAGCGGCATCTGGCTGCTCGAGGAGGAGCAGGGGTATCTCGACCCCGTCGCCGGAACCGCCGGCGCTCACGACGAGTTCGGCGGCCTCCCGCGGTTCAACCCCAGCGAAGGGCTGGTCTGGGACGTCTTCGAGTCCGGCGACGTCGAGCGGTTCGACGACCTCGAGGCGGTCGATGGCCTCTACAACCCGGAGACGCCGCTTCGCTCGGAGATCATCGCACCGATCGGCACGCACGGGGTCCTCATGACCGGGGCGCTGGAGCCGAACCGGTTCGACGAAACCGACGTCGAACTCGTCTCGACGCTCGTCGAGAACACCCGGGCCGCCCTCGATCGGGCCGATCGGGAACGAATCCTCCGTGAACGGACGACCGAACTCGAGCGCCAGACCGAGCGTCTGGAAGGGATCGCGGAAGTGCTCTCGACGGATCTGAAACGCCAGCTCGAGGCCGTCGCCGACGCGCTCGAGGACGACGGGGCCGACGATGCCTGGGAGTTCCCCCTCGCGGAAGATTCGGTCGAAGCCACGCTCGACCGGGCCGAGCGCCTCGTCGACGACGTGCGCGAGTTCGCACGCAACGCCGCTGCCGTCGGTCCTCGAAGCCGCATCCACCTCGAGCGAGCGATCGACGAGGCCGTCGAGGGCTCACGGCTCGATGAAACCGACGTCGTGCTCGAGGACGAGGCGACGCTCAGAGCCGATTACGACCGACTAATCCACTTGCTTGAGACGGCGTTCGACGACGTTGCCGCCCGCTCGAACGGCGACGTTACGGTTCGGGTCGGCGTGATCGGGATCGACGAGTCCGACCGACCCCGCGCGATCTTTTTGCTCGACGATGCCGAGGAGGTTCCGCCGAGCGCACACGCACAGGGACGGCTCCTCGATCCGACGGGCGACGACGACGGTGCCATCGACGGCCTCGGACTCGCGCTCGTCCGGGCGATCGCGCAAGCCCACGACTGGACACTCTCGATCGACGAAACGGACCGTGGCACTCGAATCGAGATCCGGGACGTGACGACCCTCGAGCGACGATCGTAATCCGTCGGACCGCGATCGACCCCGCAGTCACCTCACTCGTCGAGGATCGACTCCCGGGTGAGATCCTGACAGAGCTGTCGGTACTCGTCCTGTTCGAGGAGTTCCGCCATCGTTTCGTTGACCGACACGCGCAACACGGCGAGGCGATCCTCGAGTTCGGCGTACTCCCGGCTGGTCTTTCGTTCGGCCTCGGTCTTCTGGGCGTCCAACAGCGCCTTCTTCGACGCGAGCGCGAAGAACTCCTGGAGTTGCTCGTCGTAGGTCGAGCGAAGCCGTAGCTGGTCGACGACCCGGACGAGTTCGTCCTTCGAAACCGGTTTGACGAGGTAATCGTCGAACCCCATCCCGATGATGTCGAAGTCCGGTTCGACCGCGGTCACCATCGCGATGCGACAGTTGAGTTCCCGCTCGCGGATCGTATCGAGAACGGTATCACCCGACAGCCCCGGCATTCGACGGTCGAGAAGCACGATGTCGATACTCTCGTCGATCGAATCGAGCGCCTCGCTGCCGTCGTAGACGGTCTCGACGGTACAGTCCTCCTGAAGCCAGGCCGCATACAGGTCGGCCAGATCGGGCTCGTCTTCGACGATCAGGACGGACGGGGTGTCGGGTGCCATCGAACGGTAATCCTCCGAAATTGACGGTTCGTCGTAGGGGTAGTACTGGGGGTATATCAAGATACCGGAGCTGCGAACCGATCGACGCGAACGGGTTCGGTCCGAACCCGAGTCCACACTGTCCAGAGGCGCGACCGCGTGCCGTCGACCGGGTGAGCGGAACTCATTACTCGAGTTCGCGCTCGAGGGTCGCGCGCCGGTCACGGATGCCGGACGCGTCGACCTCGATCGTTCGGTCGCCGACAGCGATCGTGAGCGTGCCGTCAGGGGTCCCCGAACCGAGTTCGACGACCGGTGCGAGCCCGTCGAACGCCTCACGAACACGCTCGGGAGACGTGGTCTGGACCAGCGCCCGCCCCGGCTGTTCGTGGAACAGCGCGCCGGCGGGGTCGACGTCCGCGCTCGGAATCGAAACCTCGAGCCCGGCCGTTTCGGTGACCATCTCCGCGAGAGCGACCGCGAGGCCGCCGTGGCTGACGTCGTGGACGGCACGCGTCGTGTCGTCGTCGGCAACGCCAGCGAGCGCCTCGACGAACGCGGACGGCTCCGGCGGTAGCGCCGGGAACCGGTCGCTGCCGCCGAATCGGGCGAGATACTCGGAGCCGCCCAGGCGGCACTCGCCGCTCTCGAGGCCGACGTCCCCGACGAGCAACACCGTGCCGTCGGGAGCGACCGACAGCGGTGGCGCGTCGTAGCCCGCTTTCGTGCCGACCATCGCGATGGTCGGCGTCGGCGGGATCGGACCGGCGACGGAGTCGTTGTACAGCGAGACGTTGCCGCCGACGACCGGCGTCGAGAGCCGATCGCACATCTCCGCCAGCCCGTCGACGATCCCCTCGAATCCGCCGTAGACGGCCGGTTTCTCGGGATTACCGCCGTTGAGACAGTCGACGGCGGCAAGCGGCGTTGCGCCCTTGGCCGCGATGTTCGTCGCGTTCTCGAGGGCGACCGCGCGCGCACCCTCGTACGGAGCGGCGGCGGTCCAGTTCGGAGCCGCGCCCGACGAGAGCGCCAGCCCCGTTCCGGCCTCCCTGATCGCGATCAGCGCCGCGTCGTCGCCCGGGCCGACGCTCGTTCGGACGCCGACCTCGTGATCGTACTGGCGATAGACCCACTGCTTCGAGGCCGTGTTCGGACTCGAGACGACCGCGTCGAACGCCGTCTCGAGATCGACCGCGGGCAGTTCGGTCTCGGGCTGGTCCGGCTCCGTGGACGGGAGGTCGTTCATCGGCGCGCCGTCGCCGAGGAACTCGGCGTCGACGTCGACGACCCGCTCGCCCTCGAAGGTAGCGGCGTAGTTGCCGTCCGTGACCTCGCCGATGACCGAGCAGCCGAGATCGAACCGCTCGGCGACCTCGCGAACGCGGTCGACGTTCTCGGGGGCGACCTCGTAACACATCCGCTCCTGGGATTCGGCGAGCAGGATCTCCAGAGCGGACATGTTCGGCTCGCGCTGGTGGACCCGCTCGAGTTCGATCTCGGCACCGAGTCCGCCCTTGGCGACCAGTTCGCTCGAGGCCCCGCCGAGACCGGCGGCACCGAGGTCGCGCGCGGACTCGATCAGCCCCTCGTCGACGAGTTGCTCGTTGGCCTCGATGAGCAACTTCTCCGCGTACGGGTCGCCGACCTGAACCGCGGGCCGGTCCTCGGTCTCGGCGTCCTCCGCAAGGTCCTCGCTGGCAAAGGACGCGCCGCCGAGCCCGTCGCGGCCGGTGGCGTTCCCGACCAGAACGAGTTTGTTGCCCGGTTGCTGGGCTTCGGCGGTTACCAGCCGCTTCTCGTTCGTCAGGCCGACACAGGCGACGTTGACCAGCGGATTCCCCTCGTAGTCGGGATGGAAGTCGACGCTGCCGGCGACCGTGGGAACCCCGATACAGTTCCCGTAGTGGCTGATCCCCTCGACGACGCCCTCGAAGAGATACTTCGAGTGCTCGCGGTCGAACTCGCCGAAGTACAACGAATCCGCGAGCGCGATCGGGTACGCACCCATCGAGAGCGTATCCCGAACGATGCCGCCGACGCCGGTCGCGGCACCGTCGAACGGATCCACGTAGGAGGGGTGGTTGTGGCTCTCGATGCCCATCGTGATGTAGGTGTTTTCGCCTTCCCCGTCGTCCGTATTATCCGGCAGCGCGACGACCGCCGCGTCGTCGCCCGGGCCGACGACGACCTGCTCGCCCTCGCTCTCGAACGCCGACAGCAGCGGTCTCGAGGAGCGGTACGCGCAGTGTTCGCTCCAGAGGTTCTCGAACAGCGCCGCCTCCGCCGGCGTCGGTTCCCGCCCCAGCTCGGAAACGACGAGTTCCCGGTCCGAATCGGCAAGACTCATTCACCTAAGTGGTGAAACTCGGGGAGTAAATGGGTTTCTATATCCACGTTCGTGGATACACACCACTACCTTCGTGCCGGCTGGCGGTATTGCGTGGCAGTCCGTTCGAGCCGGTTCGAACGCGAGGACCGAGCCGTTTTTCATCAGGCAACATAAACATACGGTCGTGCTGTCGGTCGAACTCCACGTCCACTCGTCGCTGTCTTACGACGGCCGCGACCCCGTCGAACTCATCCTCGAACAGGCGAAAGCGGTCGGACTCGACGCGATCGCGGTGACCGATCACGACGAGATCGACGCGAGCCTCGAGGCCGCCGAGCGAGCCCCCGAGTACGGGCTGGTCGGGATTCCGGGTATCGAGATCTCGAGCAAGGCCGGCCACATCCTCGGACTGGGCGTCGAGGAGGCCATCCCCCCGGGACTCTCATACGGATCGACGATCGATGCGATCCACGAGCAGGGCGGGATCGCGGTGATCCCTCATCCCTTTCAGGAGTCTCGCCACGGCGTTATGGCCCGAATTTCGAAGAAAGAACTCGCCGCGGGTGACGCGATCGAGGTCTACAACTCCCGGCTGCTGACCGGCCGCGCCAACCGGCAGGCCGAACGGTTCGCCGCCGCCCGCGAGCTGCCGATGACCGCGGGCAGCGACGCCCACATCAGCGAGATGGTCGGACAGGCCGTAACCCGGGTCGACACCGACGAACGATCCGTCGAGGCGATCCTCGAAGCCATCCGTCAGGGCCGGACGTCCGTCGAAGGAAAGCGCACGCCGTGGCACATCAGCTTCCGGCAGGCCGCCGGCGGCGTCTCGAGACGCGTTCGAAACGGCGTCATGGGGCTGTTTCGATGACCCTCCGTGGAGCCACTCCCGAAACCGTTCGCCGAGCGCTCGAGAGCGGCGACCCACTGCCCGGAACGACGGGGTTTGCGGGCACGGTCGACGGACGCCTCGTCCGGGACGTCCTCGGTCGCGTGCCGCTGTTCGTCGAGGCCGACGCCGGCCACAGGGAGGACTGGGCGTTCGAGCCGTCCGCGCTCGAGGACCCCGTCCCGTTCCCGGCTGGGGCCGTCGCCGAACCGAACGGCGAGCCGGGTCCGCGCTGGCACCTCCCGGACCCTGACCCCGACCGAGACCGCGCCCTCGAGCGCCTCGAAACCGGACTCCGGACCGCCATCGAGGAGTCGGCCGCCGGCGACCGTGACATCGCGGTGGCGTTTTCCGGCGGCGTCGATTCGGCGCTCGTCGCCGAACTCCTCGACGCGCCGCTGTACGTCGTCGGGTTTCCGGACAGCCACGACGTCGAGGCCGCCCGGACCGCCGCGGCGGCGATGGACCGCGAGCTGACGGTCGTCGAACTCGAGCCTGCCGATCTCGAACGAGCGGTCCCCGAGGTCGCACGGGCGATCGGCCGGACCAATGCGATGGACGTCCAGATCGCGTTGCCCCTGTATCTCGTCGGCGAGCGCGTCAGCGACGACGGATTCGACGCGCTGGCGGTCGGACAGGGCGCTGACGAACTGTTCGGCGGCTACGAGAAGGTCGTTCGGCTCGACCACCGCGTCGACGCCGAGACGACCCGCGGTGCCGTCCGCGAAGGAATTTGCAGCCTCCCCGAACAGCTTCCCCGCGACGTCTTGACGATCGAAGCCGCGGGGCTCGAGCCGGTGATCCCGCTGCTTCATGACGCGGTGATCGAAGCAGCGCTTCGGCTCCCGGAGGAGTTGCTTGCCGACGACGAAACGCGAAAGCGTGGCTTCCGGCGAGTCGCGGCGAACTACCTTCCCGACGAAGTCGCCGACAGGGACAAGAAGGCGGTCCAGTACGGAAGCCTCGTCGCACGCGAACTCGACCGCCTCGCCCGGCAAGCCGGCTACAAACGACGGATGGACGATCACGTCACGAAGTACGTTCGGTCGTTGCTCGAGGACGAGACGGCGTCGCCGTGATCGGCGGACGCCACAACCGGCGGCGAACGGTCGACGTCAGGACGGACGCGGACAGAGACTCGCCGTGAAGACCACCCTCTCGTCGGTTTCGTTTTTCGCGCCGTGATCGACCCCCGGCTCGTGGTGGACGACGCCGGGCGCGGCGATCCGTTCGCGGTCGCCGCCTCGCAGGACGGTCACCGTGCCCTCGAGGACGTGAAACACGTTCGTGCTGTCGGCGTGTTCGTGGGCCTCGAGTTCCGCACCCGGGCCGAGCGCAAACGCCTTGACGAGGACGTCGTCGGTACCGACCAGTTCCGCGGTTTCGACTTCATCCGGGACCGGCTCGAGGGACTCGAGCGCGTCGGCGTAGCTGTCGAGCGTCATAGTCTGCCGTTCGCGGCGGCGATACATCGGTGTTCCCGTTGGCGCGACAGCGCCAGCAAAACGAACGCGAACCCCGGATCAACAAATCAGTCTTCGGTCTCGGTCGGGAGCCTGTCGTCCGGTTCGTCGGACACGTGTTCCGAAACCGTCCGCCGGTTGATCTCGCCGACGCGATCGGCGATTTCGCCGACGAGTTCCTCGACGGGCTCCTGTACCTCGCTCTCGTCGTTTTTGACGAGCGCGCCTTCGCTCCCGTCCGCGCCGAAGTCCGGGTGGATCGGGACCCGACCGAGCAACGGGACATCGTACTTGTCGACGATGGAGTCGGCCCCTTCGGTGCCGAACAGCCCGTGCTGGTCGCCACAGCTCGGACAGACGAACGAACTCATGTTCTCGACGACGCCGAGCACCGGCGTGTCGTGTTTGTTGAACATCTGGATCCCCTTCCGGGTGTCCTCCAGCGCCATCTCCTGTGGCGTGGTGACGACGACCGATCCCGTGACCGGCATCGACTGGAGCAGGTTCAACGTCGCGTCACCGGTCCCCGGCGGCAGGTCGACGATGAGATAGTCGAGTCGACCCCACTCGACGCCCTCGAGGAACTTGATCATGAACTTGTTGACCATCGGCCCCCGAAGGATCGCCGGGTCGTCGTCTTCCTCCATCATAAAGCCCATACTGATCACGCGGACGCCGTCGGAGCGGGGCGGCACGATGTCCTCGCTCGGCGTTACCCCAGGCTCGTTTTCCACCGGCAGGATCTTCGGGACGTTTGGCCCGTGAATGTCGGCGTCCAGCAGGCCGACCATCGCACCGCGTTTCTCGAGTCCGGCCGCGAGGTTCGCCGCGACGGTCGTCTTCCCGACGCCACCCTTCCCGGAGGCGACGGCGATGACGTTGCGAACGCGCGGGAGGATTTCGTTCTCGATGCCGTGTTCCTGACCGACGTGTGCGCGCAGATCGGCCTCGAGACCGGCCTCCGAGACGACCTCTCGGACCCGGTTCCCGATCTCCAGTTCCGACGGTGCGTAGGGAGTGTTAAATGCAAGCGAAATACGTGCGGTCTCGTCCTCGATGGTGACGTCGTTGACCAACCCGAGCGAGACGATGTCCTCGCCGATATCGGGGTCTTCGATACCCTCGAGTTTGATCTTGAGTTCGTGTTCTGTGATACTCATGGTGCGTCGAGATACGCTAGTCGAACGGAGGGGGTCGAACGGGATACGTGTGATGGTTCGGGACTCGAACCGGGCAAACGGGGCGTCACACGCAGTCGAGCGGCTCGCAGCTACGGTCCGGGAGTACCGATCGGTTCGGGTATCTCGCCGTAGAAGACGAAGCCGATCACTACCGTCAGGACCAGCATCGAAACCCACATCGTCGTCGTCAGCCCGACGAGATACGAGACGCCGAGCAGTCCCGTTTTCGGGCTACGAGGGGAACCGACGAACCACGCGACGACCATGACGTAGACCGGCAACAGGACGATACCGAAGATAAGCCACGTGCCGTCGTTGGGAAACCCGGTCAACCCCTCGGTCCCCTCGTAGCCGTGGTAGAGGACCGACGCGAGCGTGTCAGGAACCGACATGGTCGGCCGTCCACGCCACGGCTGGTTGCAGTTTCCCCTGCGTCATCATGGTCGTCGTCAGGGTCACCGAGAGTACCAGCCGTCTCAACGTCGAGACGGCATGTCGAGGGTTACGAGCGCAAAAAACGAATCCGGGATCGCTACGGCGTCGGTCCAGTTACGGGCCGGGTGCGCCGACCGGTTCGGGCATCCCGCCGTAGAAGACGATGCCGATCAGCAGCGTCAGGAAGAACATGCCGACCCACATCGATGTCGTCAGCCCGACGAGATACGAGACGCCGAGCAGTCCGCTTTTCGTGTCGCGGGGTTCCCCGGTGAACCAAGCGATGAGCATGATGTAGACCGGGACCAGGATGACGGCGAAGATGATCCAGGTTCCCTCGTTGGCGAAGCCGGTAAAGCCTTCGGTACCGTCGTAGCCGTGGTACAGCAGGTTCGACGCAAGGGTTGCGAGTGCTGCGTTCATGCTTCCACCTCGGGTTCGGTCGCGTCAGTGTGTTCGTGATCGTGGTCGTGGTCACCGCGCAGGTGCTCGATCGCGTGGAGTTCGACCACCGGAACGAGCTTCGAGAGGTTGAGGAACAGCAGGGCAACCAGACCGCCCGTCCCGACGAGCGACAGCCACTCGATCGCGCCCGGGAAGTACGTCCCGGGCGTCGCGGCGTAGATGTTGAAGTGCGGGTCCATGAACCCTTCGACGACGAACAGGACCTTCTCGGTCAGCGTCCCGACGAGCACCGCAGCGCTGGCGAGGAGCGCTCGCTTCTTGCTGAACAGCGCCGGGCGGATCGCCTGCAGGAAGATGTACACGAGCGTCGCGAAGATCATCCCGATCGCGATCTGGTAGAGCGGGCTTGCGATCTTCTCCTCGGCCGCGTGTGCCTTGTCAAGCGGGCCGAGGAAGACGCCGTTGAGGACGAACTGCAGCTGGAACCAGAGGAACAGCAGGATGAAGAACCCGAGCCACAGGAGCAGCCCGCGGAAGATGTCGTCGGTGATGATGTGGTCCCAGTCGTAGGCGCGACGGAACGAGTAGGAGATGATCATCACGCCGCTGATCGCCGACATCAGCGCGATGCTCAGGAACATCGGGCCCTGAATTCCGCCGGTCCAGGCGGGCATCGCCGGAAGCAGCGAGAACAGCCACGGAATAACGCCGCCGTGGAGCAAGAGCGGGGCCATGATGATGACCGCAGCCGCGAGCCACCAGACCATCCGCTCGATGACCTCGTCTTCCTTCTCGGTGTAGCCGATCGTCATCACGTTGTAGACGATCCCGTACAGGTCCGGAAGCTGAACCCCGCCGATCTTCGGTGCGAACGACGGGAGCTGATCGCGCAGCCGGGAGATGTCGTAGCGAAGCGTCAGGCCGAGGTAGGTCGCCGACAGCACGAAGTAGGCCGTAATGACGGTCACGTCCCACACCAGCGGCGAGTTGTTGACCGTGATGTGGTAGTGGCCGATGACGCTGGTGACCATCCGGTCCGGACGACCCATGTGGACCAGAATGTAGAAGCCAGCGGCCGAGAGCCCGCCGATCGTCGTCATCTCGGCGATCCGTGCGACGGGCATGTACCGGTCCATTCCGAGCAGACGGACGGCGGCCGAGAGAATAATCCCGCCGTGGGCGACGCCGACCCACCAGATGAACGCGCCGATGTACAGGCCCCACGTCGAGCCGCCACCGGTACCCCAGTCACCGAGCCCGGTGACGATCAGCCCCTTCTCGAGCTGATAGGCCCAGGCCACGAGGAACGCGACGAGGCCGAGGGCGGCCGCGGCGTACATGATGATGTACTTCTTGGTCAGCGTGTTGATCGGCCGGAGGATGTCCTCCTCGGAGGGTGTCTTCGTGCTCATAGCGACACCCCGTCGAGGCCGCCGACCGTGCCCTCGTCGAGGATCTCCTGGCGCTTGTCGACGAGGTTGACCTCTTGGTCACCCTGATCATATTTTGCCTCCTCGTACATCTTTGGCCCTTCGACCTGCTCGGCTTCCGGCCCGGGTTCCTGACCGAGGTACGTGATGTTCGGGTTGGTGCCGATCTCGTCGAGCAAGCGGAACTTCGAACTCGGGTTGCCGGCGTACTCCATGAGCCGCGACTGGGCGTCGTCGTGGTCACCCGAGCCGAGTCGCAGTTCCTCGAGGGTCGCCTCGTCTTCGAGGTTGACGTACTGTTCGAACGCCTCGAGGACCTCGAGGATGTCCTGCTGCTGGCGGAGGATCGTGTTATTCTCTTCCTCGCCCGGATCGGTTTCGCCGTCGCGGCTGTAGATCTCGATCGCCTTCATGACGCTGACGAGTTCCTCGTCGAGGGAATCGACCGCCTCGAGGGCCGACTCGAGGTCGGCGTCTTCGCTGAGGCTCTCGTCGATCTCGTCGGGCGAGGGCATGAGGGGGGCGATGTCGATGATGGCCCGACTCTTGATCGGGTTTTCGCGGTGCTGGCTGGCGTCGCTTTTGGGGTCCTTGACGTTCCCGAACTGGATCGCGTCCGGCGGACAGGCCTCCTCACACGCGGTCGTACCGCGCATGTCGTCGCCGCGCTTGCCGTCCTGATGGGACGGACACATCGTACACTTGCTCATCACGCCGCGGGGAGCCCGGCTGTCGACCCAGCGCTCGCCGTATTCGTACTCGGCGTGGGTGATCTCGTCGGGGTCGTCGGCTTCCTGGTTTTTCGCGAGGTCCTCGTAGGGAACGTCGGGTTCGTCCCACTGGAAGTAGTTGACCCCGTAGGGACAGGCAACCTGACAGTACCGGCAGCCGATGCAGACGTCGTAGTCGGTCAGCACCAGCCCGTCCTTGTCGCGGGTGTGGCGGGCCGTCGTCGGACAGACCTTCTCACAGGGAGCGTCCGTACAGTGCTGGCACGGGCGAACGAGCATGTTGTATTCGCTCTGTCCGCCGACCACGTCTGGCTGTGGCGCAGGGGAAGACGTGAGATCGTCCTCGAAGGCCATGACGTACATCCAGTTGACCCCCTGGTCCAGCTGGTTCTCCTCGGAACAGGCCTGCATACAGGAGAGACAGCCGTCACAGCGCTCGAGGTCGATCGTCATGCCCCACTGGACGTCGCTTTCCTCCGTGGTCTCCGTGTGACGCCCGTGCTCCTCCTCGGCGGCGAGGCTCTGCTGGGGACCGTCGCCGACGGTGCCCCAGGCCCCGAGTCCGACGAAGGCCGCGCCGGCCCCCATCTTCTTCATCATCTCGCGGCGACTCTCGTCGCCGTCGCCGTCGAAGCTCTTGAGCATCTCGGCGAAACCGCCCGCGTTCTTCTTGGCCTCCTCGTAGGCCTCCTCGGTCGGGCGGTTGTCCTCGCCGAACTCCTCCATCACGTCGTCGTGATACTTCTCGTGGAATTCGGCTTCCGACAGCTCGCCCTTGGTGACGCGCATGGCGTCCTCGGCCATGCGCATCCCGAGATCGCTGTCGTACTCGGTATCGTCGAGCATCGACTCGAGTTCGCCCTCCCACTCCTCGCCGAGCGGGTGGAACGATTCGTCGTCAGCGCTCATGATCGAACACCTCTTGACATCCTATCATGGAGTGGATACTCGACAGCACCCACTTGAATACGTTCATTTGTGGTTCCTCTACCCCGCAGTCACAACTAGATCCGGATGAAGTATCGACCCGATTTCCACGCCGTGAGAATGGACTCGAACATGTTCGTAGATATATTACGGGAGGCCGCGGATACCGCCCGACACCGTAGCTCTGTGGTACCAAACCTCGTTACAGTGTTCGAGCGCGCAACCGGTTTCATTTGCGTTCCGACCGCCAGCACGGTAATAAACGAGGGGGAGCGGCCGGCGATGGACCGTATTGAAGCGGTGACTCTTCCGAGCATAAGTGTCACCACATCGAGGTCGGTGGTATCATATCACAATAGATGGATCCTCGAGCGATCGACCTGTTCGGCCGAATATACTTGCCGCGCCGGAATGGAATTCCGGATATGACGACAGCCGACGACCCACCGATCACGCCAACGGAGAAACGAACGCTCGAGGACCTCGACGGCACTCCCCACGCACGACTGTTCGAGGGCGAGCCCAAGACGATCCGGTTGACCCTCGCGGAAGGCGACGGCGTCGCGGCACACCAGCATCCCGATCGCGAGATCGTCCTGCACGTACTCGAGGGACGGCTTGCGGTGACACTCGGCGACGAGAGCCACGAACTCGACGCCGGCGACGTCGTTCGGTTCGACGGTGCACAGGATATCGCCCCGAAGGCGCTCACGGACGCGACGGCGTTGCTCGTCCTCGCCAAGCGGGCGGACGGCCCAAATACCGATTGAATCGGCTCACACTCCCGATCAGTTGGCGGCGAGTTGTTCCTCGAGCGGTTCCTCGCCGTCGAG
The DNA here is from genome assembly GCF_000455365.1 of Halopiger djelfimassiliensis. Lineage (GTDB taxonomy): Archaea > Halobacteriota > Halobacteria > Halobacteriales > Natrialbaceae > Halopiger_B > Halopiger_B djelfimassiliensis. Next base: position 92,861 of record NZ_HG315686.1, on the reverse strand, counting down.
GCCGGGAAGGTCCTCGACGAACCGTTTGACGATCGCCTCCTCGGCCCGATGGAGCGTCTCGCTGCAGGTCGACTTGGCGATATCGAGGGATTCGGCCAGTTCGGTCAGCGAACAGCGACGGGGAGTATCGTAGTAGCCCTCCTCGACGGCGGCGACGACGATCTCGAGTTGCCGTTCCGAGAGGAGCTGGCTCTCGTGGAGCCGTTCGCGGACGTTTTCGATGCGGTACTGGAGTCCGAAGTGCTCGAGCTGTTCGGCGAGTTCGGCGAGGCGCTCGCGCGAGCCGGTGACGTCGATCGTCGCCTCGCCGTCCCGGATCTCGACGGGGAGTTCGATCGGCATCCCCGATTCCTGGGAGGAAAAGAGCAAGAGCGGGGCCGTCGTCTCGAAGTGGACCGTCGCCTCGTTCTCGCTCCACTGGGCGAGCGTGAGCTCGGTGATCTGGGGATGGTCGTTCATGTCGTCGACCACCTCGGGAACCGCCGTACCGGCGATCCGGACGAGCGCGAATCCGGTCTCGGCTCCCGGGACGGCAGCCAGCACTCGGAACGTCGCTTCGGGGTAGTCCGTCGAGATCTGTTGGATCCAGACCTGCTCGGGCATCGTGATCGTGAGTGTCGCCTGGGCCATGGGGACTCGTTCTAGACGAGACTACAAACCCATGGCTACGAATATATTCGGCGCAATTCCTACAGCGTGGGAATGCGGCGGTATCCGAACTCGTTCGGCTGAATAGCCAACCGTCGCCGGTCCGAACGGGACGGTGATGGCAACCGATACCGCCGACCGAACGCTCGACGTCCGAGAGATCGACGGCCCGCCGTTCGACGACATCATCTCCGCCCTCGGTTCGCTCGAGGACGGCGAACGGCTCCGACTAATCGCGCCGTTCGAACCGAAGCCGCTCTACGAGGTTCTCGAGGCACGGGGATACGCGTACGAAAGTCAACAGCGGGAGGGAGACGTCTGGCACGTCCTGATCCGGCGGGAGTGATCCCCGCCGGGCTCGACCGGACGAACGTGTTCGGGCAAACGACGATGGCGACACCTCCCCGACCTCCACCTGCATGACGCGACTCGACGTCAGGGACATCCCACCGGTGAACCGCCACCCGAAGATCCACGAGGCGTTCGCGGACCTCGAGCCCGGCGAGACGCTGACGATCGTCAACGATCACGAACCGAAGCCGCTGTTCTACGAGTTTCAGGCGGAGGTCGAGAGTTTCGACGCGGACGGATACGAGGTCGAGAAGGTCGGTTCCGAGGAGTTCGTCGCCCACTTCCCGAAGCGAGACACGTAGCAACGACGCGGCCTCTCGGACGTACTCACCGCTCCGTTTCGCGGTCGCCGTCGAACCCGCCATCGAGGCCGAACACGTGCGGGACGAAACACAGGCTGAAGCGCCACGAACGAACGGCTATGCAGTCGCCAGCGTCCGTCGTCGACCGAACCGATGCCCCGACCGACCGCCCACAGGTAACGATCGACGTTCGCTCGCTCGGGCCGCCGGAACCGCTGAAAGAGACCCTCGAGCACCTCGTCGAACTCCCCGACGGGACGGTGCTGGTCCAGCGCAACGACCGCGTGCCGCAGTTCCTCTTTCCGAAACTCGAGGACCGGGGATACGAACACGAGACCGTCGAGCTCGACGACGAGGTCGTGACCGTCATCTGGAAACCCGAAAACTGATCGGCAGGTCGGAATCCGGAGGCCCGGTGTCAGCCAGCCAGGTGCTCGAGCAGCAGTTCCGTCGTCCGTTCCGGTCGCTCGTGGGGGACCCAGTGGGTCGTCTCGGACAGCATTTCGAGGCGGCCCTGCTCGCAGAAAGCACGGCTTCTGGTCGCCAGTTCGGGAACCAGCGCGGCGTCGGCTTTGCCCCAGACGAGAAGCGTCGGGGGATCGACTCGGTTACGAGCCGTCGATGGGGGGTACCGGGCGCTGGCCCGATACCAGTCGAGCATCGCCGAAAGCGAACCGTCCCGACGCCACGCCGCCCGATACCGTTGCAGTTCTTCGTCGGTGAACGTCCCCGGTGCGGACGACTCGCGTAGCATCCACTCGAGGAGCCGGAACCCGTCGAACCGGAGACACCACTCCGGGAGCCGCGGAAGCTGAAAGAAGTACGCGTACCCGCTCCGACGCAGTTGGTCGGGATCCGAACGGAGCTGTTCGACGTACGCCGTCGGGTGTGGGGCGTTGCTGATCGCGAGCCGATCGACGGCGTCCGGATACCGAAGCGCGAGATCCCAGGCGACGGCGCCGCCCCAGTCGTGGCCGACGACGTGGGCGGACGATCGGCCTTCGGTCGCGATCAGGTCGACGATGTCCCGTGAGCAGTACCGCTGCCGATAGGCTCGGACGGACCCGGGCTTGTCGCTGAGATTGTAACCGCGCTGGTCGGGGACGAGGACGCGATAGCCGGCTTCGACGAGCGGTTCGATCTGGTATCGCCACGCGTACCAGAACTCGGGAAACCCGTGAAGGAGAACGACGAGCGGCGCGTCCTCGTCGCCGGCGACGACGGCATGAAGCCGGATACCATTAACTGTACGGACGGTCGACGCCGCGTCGACCGTCGAAAGCAGCGATGCGTCGGTTTCCGCCGGGGGACGGTTCGACTCCATAATCGCTAGGATTGTATGCAGTTCGATTTCAACGTATGGGTAACCCGTCGGAAACGAAAACGGCAGCCCGAACACGTTCCTGCTGATTCCGTCTTCGATGGAATCGTCGATAGTAGTGACCGATCGTTCACCGTAGACGGTACCGAGGTACGATCATGATACCAACGTCCCGCCGTGCCGCTCTTCGGTCGACTACCTGTGTACTCGGTGTTTCCCTCGGGGGCTGTCTCGGCGGCGTGACCGACCGCTCGAGCGGCGACGGCGAACCCGAAAACGCAGGGGAACTCGGAACGCCCGCCGAACGGGTCACCGTCGCGGCGAACTCGCGACCGTACCCGGAGTTCGATCCGCAGATCGTCCACGTCGTCACCGGTGGCACCGTCGAGTGGCTCGTCGAGACCGGCCGCCACGACGTGACCGCGTACCACGAGGACGGTCACGGACCACACCGGACCCCGAACGGCACCGAACCCTGGGGGAGCGACCGGCTGACGGGGGCAGGGTCGTCGTACGAGCACACGTTCGACCGCGAGGGCGTCTACGACTACGTCGATACCCAGCAAGTCTGTACCTCCCACGAGGTCGCCGGGAACATCGGTCGCGTCGTCGTCGGCTGGCCGGGTCCCGACGACGAACCCGCGATGGCCGAACCGCAGTCCGAACTCCCGTCCCAAGCGGCGAAAGCGATCGCGTCGTTCAACGAGGAGGCCCGTCCCGTCCTCGAGACGGGACCGTAAGTCCCGACGCCCGCCACCGGACGCGAGTTCGACCGGCGAGGCGGAACCTGAACGTGTCCGGCCGATTCCCGCCGCTCTGGAATGCCAGCGACGTTTTAGCGCCGTCGACGCCGAGGTTCGCTCGAGAGCATGGTCTTTACATCGTCCCTCGACAGGCGGGCGTTCCTGTACGTTGCGGGTACGACGGCGACCACGGCCCTGGCTGGCTGTTCGCGATCGGATGCCGACGAGGAAGCGGGTGACGGACCCGTACTCTCGCCGCCGGAGAACCACGGCCGCGTCGATGCCGCCGCCGTCCCACACCCCATCTACGGGGAAGAACTCCCCGAAGCGACGGCACCAGCGCCGCTGCACGACCGCTCGGTTTCGACCACGGAATTCGTCGGCGAGCGACACGTACTGCTCACGTTCGTCTTCACGAGTTGCACGACCGTTTGTCCGGGGCTGACCGCCGTCCTCCGGCGCGTGCAGGACGACGCAACCGAACGCGGCTACGAGGACGAGGTCGGGTTTCTCGCCGTCACCTTCGATCCCGAGTACGATACCGCCGCCGTCCTCGAGTCCTACGGCGAGGACATGCGCGTGGACTTCGACATCGGCAACTGGTACTTCCTGCGGCCGGAGACGCCCGGCGAGGCACGGGCGTTCGTCGAGGAGACGTTCGGCGTGGCGTTCGAACGGGCCGACGGCGAAGCGCCCGGGTCGGCCGCCGGCGACGAGGCGACCGACGAACACAGCGGGACCGACACCGCTCGAGCGGATGGAGACCACGACCGCCACTTCGTTCACTCCAATCTCGTCCTGTTGGCAAACCGGAACGGGCTCGTCGAGCGTGCTTACGGCGGCGAGCCGCCAAACCCGGCCACTGTGGTCGATGATACCCGTACCGTGGTCGATGAGTGGTGACCCCCAATCGAGCAGTCATCGCCGCGAGAGGAGCCGTTACGTCCAAACGCGCAGACAGTCCGCCGAACAGAAGTGCAGATTGACCCGATCCCCGGATTCACCGTCGACGTACGTCGTCAGTGTGTACGCGATCCCGTCCGACTGGCAGTTATCGCACTCCATACCGTCGCCGAGACACGGATCGGTATTCAGTATGCTGTGATTATCACCGATCGCTATCAGTTAGTAGCATCGTAATTCGAGTCAACGTGGGATTTCCCGAGAGACGGAACCGAGAGCCGCCGGCCGATTCGGCCGACGATCAGGCGGGGGCCCCGCCCTCCGCCTCGAGCAGTTCGTGATACCGGTTCCGGATGGTGACTTCGGAGATGCTTGCGACCTCGCTGACGTCGTTCTGGGTAACCTTCTCGTTTGTCAACAGTGCGCCGGCGTAGACGGCCGCCGCGGCGAGGCCGACCGGCGACTTGCCGCTGTGGATGCCGCTTTCCTTCGCGGTCTTGAGCAACTGGCGGGCCCGCCGCTCGGTCTCGTCGGAGAGGTCGAGGTCGCTTGCGAACCGCGGGACGTAGCTCTCGGGGTCGGCGGGTTTGACCTCGAGGCCGAGTTCGCGGATCACGTACCGATATGTGCGCGCGATTTCGTCCTTCTCGACCCGGCTGACGGCGGAAATCTCGTCGAGGCTGCGGGGAGTGCCGGCCTGACGGGCGGCCGCGTAGAGGGCAG
>NZ_HG315686.1:0-86711 GCF_000455365.1 Halopiger djelfimassiliensis | reverse complement strand
GCCTCGACGACCAGGCCACAGTCCTCACAGACGGTCTCGGCGTGCTCGGTGTCCGATACTAACCGCCCGCCACACTCCGGACACTCCTCGCGCTCGTCCGCCTGCTCGGTCGACTCCGATTGCTCGGCGCGGGGCCGCTCGTCGCTGCGAGTTCGAATACTGGAGTCAGTCATTGTCTTGGACCCGAACGAAACGTCGCTGAAAACGCTCTGTCGTGCTCCCTAGTGAGGGATCTCCGCAACTTAAAAACTGCGATCGTACGCGCGGGTGAACGGCCGACTGCCGGACCGACGGCTACCGTCGTCCCGGTGGGGACGTCGAGCCGTCGGTATCGAAACCCTTACTCTCCGGAAGCCGGTTCGAACAGGTATGAGCGACGACGCCGTCAGTCCCGAGGAGGTCCGCCACGTCGCGGAGCTGGCTCGCGTCGACCTCGACGACGACGAGGTCGACCAGTTCACGCGGCAGTTCGCGGACATCCTCGAGTATTTCGAGACGCTAGACGAGGTTCCGTCGGTCGACCGCGAGGCGGACCTCGCGAACGTGATGCGCCCGGACGAGGAGCGCGATTCGCTCGAGAGCGCGGAAGCGCTCCGGAACGCGCCCGAAGCCGAGGACGGATACTTCAAAGGGCCGAACGTTTCCTGATCATGGCTGAGAACGTTTTCATTACCGAGGAGACGATCGAGGGAGCGGCCGACGGACCGCTCGCCGGCAGGACTGTCGCCGTCAAGGACAACATCTCGACCGCGGGCGTCCGGACGACCTGCGGCTCGAAGATGCTCGAGGAGTACGTCCCGCCCTACGACGCGACGGTCGTCGAGCGGCTGAAAGACGCCGGGGCGACGATCGTCGGGAAGGCGAACATGGACGAGTTCGGGATGGGGACGACGACCGAAACCTCGTATTTCGGATCGACGGACAACCCCGCCGCACCCGGCCACGTTCCCGGAGGGTCTTCGGGCGGGTCGGCCGCCGCCGTCGCCGCCGGGGACGCCGATCTGGCGCTTGGCTCCGATACCGGCGGCTCGATCCGCTGTCCGGCCGCCTTCTGTGGCGTCGTCGGTATCAAACCGACCTACGGGCTGGTCTCCCGGTACGGACTCGTCGCCTACGGGAACAGTCTGGAGCAGATCGGGCCGTTCGCCGAGACGGTCGAGGACGCCGCCGCGTTGCTCGACGTGATCGCCGGCGACGACGAGCGGGACGCGACGACACACGACGCCGGCGACGAGGCGAACTACGCCGACGCCGCCACCGGCGACGTCGACGGACTCTCGATCGGCGTCCCGACCGAACTGCTCGACGGGGCCGACGACGGCGTCGTCGAGACGTTCTGGGACGCCATCGCGGAACTCGAGGACCGCGGTGCCGAGTACCACGAGGTCAGCCTGCCGTCCGTCGAACACGCCGTCGAAGCCTACTACGTGATCGCGATGTCGGAGGCGTCCTCGAACCTCGCCCGGTTCGACGGCGTCCGGTACGGCCACTCGAGCGACGCCGAGGGCAACTGGAACGAGACGTTCGCCCAAACCCGCAAGGAGGGCTTTGGCGACGAGGTCAAGCGGCGAATCCTGCTCGGGACCTACGCCCTCTCGGCGGGGTATCACGACAAGTACTACAAGAAGGCACAGGACGCGCGAGCGTGGGTCAAACAGGACTTCGACGAGGCGCTTTCGGAGGCGGACGTACTGGCCTCGCCGACGATGCCGGTCCCGCCGTTCGAACTCGGCGAGAGCCTCGACGATCCGCTTCAGATGTATCTGGCCGACGCGAACACGGTCCCGGTCAACCTCGCGGACCTCCCCGCGATTTCGGTCCCTGCCGGCGAGACCGACGGCCTCCCGGTCGGACTGCAACTCGTCGGACCGGCGTTCGGCGAGGAGCGCCTGATCCGCGCTGCAAGCGCCCTCGCCTGAGGCCGCGACACGAGTCGCGCGTCGGAGGGGTAGGTTTTTATAGTGATTTTGCCAATACTCCGACACCGAGGCAACCGTCGACAGTCATGAAGATCCAACAGGATCGGGAAGCCGAAGTCGAGTTCGACGAGTTCTCGCGAGCGTGCGATCTCGTCGAGGACTATTTCGGCGATACCATCGACGACGTCGCACTGCACGCGCCGGTTTCCCGTCGGCAGCTTATCGCCGTCCTCGCCAGAGTGCAACTCTCGGGCCGGCAGCTGGCGCTCGACGGACTCACGGAACAGGGGACGGTCATCTACCAGTCCAACCGCGAGACGCTCCTCTGGCTCGACGGAAGGTTCTGGACCGACATGCGCGGCCGGCATCACCTCGAGCCGGACGAGGGACGGGCCGCACGAGAAGTCCATCGACGGATCATCGAAGCGATCGACGGGGATGTCCCCTACTATAATCGGGAACGCGACCCGTTCGTGTTGATCGAACGGTTCGGCCAGTACGAATGACGAACCGGCGGGGATCGGCCGCTTACTCCTCGTAGGCGAGGTTCATAATCCACTGCGAGAAGGCGTCGCTGTTCGGGTCGACTTCCTCCTCACCGATAAACGGCGAGAGCATGTCGCCGGCCATCAACAGCGTGAAATCGAGATCGCGAGCGGTCGGCATGATGTAGTAGGTGTTGTGCCCGTCGTAAACCGTCTCCTCGCGGTCGACGAGGCCCTTCTCGACGAGCGACTCGACGATCCGGCTCCCCTTTCGCGAGGAGACGTCGAGTTCCTTCCAGAAGTCGCTCTGGTGAATACCGCCGGTCTCGCGGACGAGTTCGAGGCCAGCCCGCTCGTCGTCGGAGAGTTCGGCTTCGGTCGCGGAAACGCTCACGGTGACCACCTCTCCGTGCTCGTCGCTACTGGCAGGAGTGCGTCCATGTACGTATGAGTTGTTCCGAGCCGCTTAAATGTGCCCTTCGAGGTCGATGCCGGCGTCGCGGGAGGCTTCGGTCCCGTCGCCGAGTTCGACCGGTTCGTACGCGGTCCGACACGGCGGCCCCGGCGCGAACCAGTAGCGGGTCGTGGACCCGATAGCCAGCAACGATGACGACCGCGTGCCGAACCCGTCCCGGTGGAGACAGACGCCGTAGTCGTGATCGCCGAGGACGGCTCCGGCCCGCTCGAGCCAGTCGGTGACGGATTCGTCAGGCCCCGTCGAGAGGGCACGGCGAACGGAACGGGCGTTTCGTGCCTGTGCTCGAGCGGCGTCGGCTCGCCCGTCCGGAACGTCCGCGTCGTCGTCGACGGCGGCGTTGACCACGACGTGAACCCCGGGCTCGAACGCGGTGCGCTCGAGGTCGCCGTCCCACCGGAAGCAGACCGCGTCCGTCGCGTCGGCGATGACGAGGTTAAAGCCAGCGTACTCGTCGGCGGCGGTCGCCTCCTCGACGATCGACGCCGCCTCGGCCGCCGATCCGGCCTCGAGGACGTCGGCGACGAGCAGCCCTCGCGACCGCTCGCCGGCGAGGTCGGCGTCGATCCACCGGTTCGTGATCCCGGCGAAGACGCCGAACTCGTTGTAGCCGATCCACGTGCCGCCGGCTTCGGCGTCCTGTGGGGCGACGACGAGCGGGTCGTCCCGATAGATGTCCGGCGGCAGGGAGTCGCGCTCGAGCGCTTCGTCCCGGTTGGCGGCGACGGCGACCGGTGCGTCCTCGAACACTCGCCAGGCGATCGTCAGCGTACACACGCGTCACGATAGGGACGCCAGCGTCTTAACTCCGAGTCCGGCGGCGGAACGCGCCGGAAGTCCGGCCGGTCATGAACGGTCGCGTTCGTCGATGCCGTCCTCGAGAAGGCGGTCGCGAACGGCCGCTCGGTCGACCGTTCCGGAGGCCGTTCGGGGCAACGCGTCGGCGACGCCGATCGTTCGCGGGCGTTTGAATCCTGCAAGGTGTTCGTCGCAGTGCTCGAGCACCGACGACAGGTCGATCGAGCGGTGCTCCTCGGCGCTCGCGGTCCCGTCAGTATCGGCGGCGGGAACGACGAGCGCCGAGACGCGTTCGCCCCACTCATCGTCCTCGAGTCCGACGACTGAGGCGTCCTCGACGCGTGGATGCGACCGCAACACTTCGAGTACCTCGCCCGGGTCGACCGTCTCGCCGCCGGTGACGAGGCGGTCGCTGCGCCGGTTGCGGATCCACAGCCGGCCGTCCGCGTCGCGGTACCCGACGTCACCGGTGTGTAACCCGTGGTCGCCGAACGCGGCCTCGGTCCGCTCGGGGTCGAGATAGCCCGGCGTTACCGTCGGCCCGGAGACGACGAGTTCGCCGGGCTCGCCGGGATCGACGGGAACGCCGTCCTCGCCGACGACGGTCACGTCGGTCACCACGAGCGGCGTTCCGACCGTTCCCTCGTGAGTGCGCGTCTCCTCGGGGGTCGCCGTCGCGATCTGCGAGGCCGTCTCGGTCATCCCGTAGGTCGGATAGACGGGAACGCCGGCGGCTCGAGACCGCTCGAGCAACTCGCTCGAGGCGGGCGCACCCCCGAGCAGAACGAACCGGAGCGATTCCGGGGGGTTCCAACCCGCATCGAGCAGGCGCTTGCACATCGTCGGCACGAGCGAGACGCCGGTGATGTCGTCCTCGTCGATCACGCGGGCGGTCTCGCGGGCGTCGAACCCTCGCTGTATCACGACGGTCGTCCCGTACAGTATCGACCGGACGACGGGTGCTAACCCGCCCATGTGGTACATCGGGAGACAGCAAAGCCACCGGTCGTCGGGATCGACGCCGAGTCGGAACGCGGAGGCAGTCGCGCTGGCGACGAGGTTCCCGACGGTCAGCCGAACGGCCTTCGGCTCGCCGGACGTTCCCGACGTGAACATGATCAGTTGCGTCTCGTCGCGCTCGAGGGACGCCGGCTCGACCGACGGTGCCGTGTCTCGGTCGTTCGAACCCGTCCGATCGTCCACGCCGGCCGGGAGCGATCGGACCGGGTCGGCGGTCGGTTCGTCGACGGACAGGATCGGGGGTCGACTCGCCGATCGATCGAGGGCGTCCGTGATCTCGAGTGCGACCGACTCGGTCGGGCGCTCACAGACGATGGCGACCGGAGCGGTCCGTTCGACTTTCGAGGCGAGTTCCCCCGCCGTCTCGCGGACGTTCAGCGGGATCACCGTCGTTCCCGTCCGCATCGCGGCGAAAAAGACCGTCGCGAAGGCCGGACGGGTGTCCATCACGACGCCGAGTCGCTCGCCCCGAACGGACTCGAGTGCATCCGCGACCCGGTCGACCCGCCGGTCGAAGTCCGCGAACGTCCACTCGATCCCCGTTTCGACGTCGATCAGCGCCGGCTTCCGCGGCGTGGCCCTGGTCCGGTGTGAGAGGAGATCGCGCGTCGGCCATTCCATCGGCGTTCCGAGGCCGGTCATTCCTCCCACACCCCGTCGACGCCGAGCCCCTTCGCCTGTGGCACGACCGCCGAGCCGTTCTCGAGCAACACCGGATCGGAGCCGAGATCCTCGGCGAGCAACGACGCCGTGGCGAGCCCGCAGGCCGGAACGTCCGGGATCGCCGCCGCGAGGTGTACCGCACCCGTTCGAGCGACGACGCCGTCGATCGTCGTCGTGACAAGCGGCGTGAGTTCGAGTTCGGCCAGCCACGCCGAAATCTTGCGGGCGATGTCGATACCCCCGATCGCCATCGGTTTCAAAACAACGACGTCGGCGGCGTCGGCCTCACAGATCGCATCGACGCCGTGTTCGAGCAACCCTTCGTCCAGCGCGATCGCGACGTCGTCCGTTCGGGCCCGGAGATCCGAGTGGCCCTCGAGCGCCCCTGCCGGAAGCGGCTGCTCGACGATCGAGACCCCCTGATCGGCGAATGCGTCGAGCGCGGTCGCGGCCTCCTCGAACGTCCACGCCTCGTTGGCGTCCACCCGGAGTTCGACGTCGGAACCGATCGCCTCGCGAGTCCGACGCACGCGCTCGATGTCCTCGTCGACGCTTCGACGGCCGGCTTTCAACTTACAACAGGAGAACCCGCGGGCGACGGCGTCGCTCGCCTCGGCGGCGGTTTCGTCCGGGGACCCGTCGCCGACCGTCGCGTTCACCGGCACCCGGCCGATCATCGGCCCGCGACCGTGCCCGAGATACCGGTACAGCGGCGTCGCATCCCGGGTCGCTTGCAGATCAGCGAGCGCGAGCGAGATCGCGTGTCGCGCCGCGACGTGACGGTCGACTGCCTCCAGCGCCGCGCTCGGCCCGCCCGTCCGGATCGCCTCTCGGGCGCGTTCGAGCGCGGCTTCGCAGTCCGGGTGGGATTCGGTCCAGCCCGGAAGCGGCGTCGCTTCGCCGTAGCCGACGGCGGTGTCGCCGTCGGCGATCCGGATCAGGAACCCGTCGCGGGATTCGATGGCTCCGCTTGCCGTCTCGAGCGGCGTCGAAAGCGGGAGCGAGAACGACCGGTACTCGAGGGAGAGGGGCGGCTCCGAACTCATCCGATCACCAGCCCCGCGGCAAAGAGCACGGCATGGATCGCGAGCAGTTTTCCGGTTCCCTCGAGCGCCGGGTTGAGCGCCTCGCCGTCGGTTCTGGTACAGACGGTTCGGGCGAGCAGTCCGGCGTAGGGTACCGTTACGAGCGGGAGAAGCACGGCCGGCCCGACGCCCGTCTCGAGCCAGAACCACACCGGCACGAGGTACGCGAGCGCCAGCAGGCCGACGTACTCGAGACGGCTCCATCGGTAGCCGAGGCGGACGGCGAGCGTGCGCTTTCCGGCTTCGGCGTCGGTTTCCCTGTCCCTGACGTTGTTGACGACGATGATCGCCGTCGAGATGCCGGCGACGGGGAGGCTGGCGACGACCGCCTCGAGCGTGACCGTCCCCGGAGGGACCGTCGTTATCAGCGGGTCCACGAAGGCGGCGGCCTGAACGTAGACGGTCCCCGTGACGGCGACGATCCCGAAGAAAACGAAGACGAACGGATCGCCGAGCCCGTGATACCCGAGCGGATACGGGCCGCCGGTGTAGGCCCACCCACAGAGGACGCTCACGAGTCCGATGACGAGGATCGGCAGTCCGCCGACGTAGACGAGATAGGTGCCCGACAGGATCGCCAGCGCGAACGTCACCATCGTCGCGAGTTTGACGCGCTCGGCGGAGATGAGCCCGGACTGGGTGACGCGGGTGAACCCGTCCCGGTCCTCGGTGTCGGCCCCCTTGATCGCGTCGTAGTAGTCGTTGGCGAAGTTCGTCCCGATCTGGATCAGCGCCGCACCGACGAAGGCCATCACCGCGGGAAGCGGCGCGAAGACTCCTTCACGAACCGCAAGCCCCGTGCCGACGATGACGGGAGCCGCCGCAGCGGGCAGCGTCTGGGGGCGTGCAGCCATCACCCACGCCTTCGTCCGTGACGGTTCGACCTCGGCTGTACTCATTTGCTCGAGTGTCCCACTCGAGAGAGTGTCAACGTTGGCATTGCGGCCGAGCAGCGTCGATCGGTCAGTCGCCCCCGTTCGCCGCCGCCGGAACGGTCAGTTCGACCGGCGGCATCTCGAGAAACGCCGTGTCGTACCCCTGATGGCGAGCGACCTGTGGCGGGGACTCGATCGTGATCGTCACGGAGTCACCGGGACGTACGTCCGGAATCGACTCGCCGTAGTGGTGATCGTACTCGCCGTCGATCGTCTGCTCGAGGGGGAGTTCCGAGACGACCTCGCCGTCGCGTTCGACGGATGCGTGGAGCGACATGTCCGCAAGCGGCACGCGGTTGTACGGCGTTCGTGGCGAAACGAGCAGATACCGTTCGTCGCCGTCGGCGAGTCGCGTTCCGGCGTCGAACAACACTGCAAGGATCGCCGCGTCGCCGCTTCGGGGGAGCGCGGTCGTGTCGTCGGGCCGAGCGTCGGCGTCCGGATCGACCAGCAGGGTCCCGGGGTAGTCCTCGAGTTCCGGCAGCGCGGAGTACGGGATCGACCCGCTCCCGTGATCGCCATCCTCACCGTGTCCCATCGGCTCGAGCGCACCGGGACGGCCCCAGCGGTCCTGATCGAAGTACTCGACGCCGTCGATGACCGCCTCGCGGAAGTCGTCGTCGTAGACGAACTCGAAACTCGCGGTGGCTCGTTCGGTCAGTCGCCCCTCGAGCGCGCCGGTTTTCCGTACCGAGAGCGGCGGGAGTTCGACGGTGGCCGTGTAGGTACCGTCGCCGTCGAGCGGGACGTTGTCGCCGAAGTGAAACCCCATCTGCTGGGAGATCATCGTCCACGGTGAGTGCGGGGGACCGACTTGATCACCGTCGCGTTCGATCGTAATCCGGGCCCCCTCGTCGACGGGAAGGACGATCCCCGTCTCCGCGTCCCAGACGGTAACCATCAGGTGGACGCCGTGGCCGCTATCGACCTCGACGCGTTCGACCGTCCCCTCGCGCTCGCCGGCCCCGGTGACGATCCAGAACGGGTGCGGATAGGAAAGCATCGGGGCGAGCAGATACTCGCCGGCCTCGACGGGCTCGAGGGTGCGCATCGATTCGCGGTGTGTCGGGAGATAGACCGCATCGGGCGGGTCCTCGACGGTCCGAATCGGCGGCCCGAAAGAATCCTCGCCCCCGTCGTCGGTCGTTTCCGTTCCGTCGTCTTCGTCCCCGGGGTCGTCGGAATCCCCGTCGTCGGTTGAACAGCCCGCAACGGCCACTGTCCCCGAGATCACGCCTGCTCGTCGTACGAACGTCCGTCGATCGATGGGAGTGTTGATCCGGTCCGGCATAGTCGTATGGGTGTCGCGCGTCCGTTACCGTCGGGCGAGACGGGCAGCCACGACGGCCGCCACCGCCGCGCTCTCGAGCGGTCGTCCGGCCCCAGTGATGGGACCGGCCGTCGTCGTCTCAATCCACCGTGGCTTATCCTCAAAGTGTTTTCTTTCAGGCTCGAAGAGGGTTACTGATCGGGACTCCAAGCCGCCGTTCAGTAGTGCCAGGGGAACTCGTCGAAATCCGGCTCGCGTCCCTCGACGAAGGCGTCACGTCCCTCCTTGGCCTCGTCGGTCATGTAGCCCAGTCGAGTCGCCTCGCCGGCGAAGACCTGCTGGCCGATCATGCCGTCGTCGGTCATGTTGAACGCGTACTTGAGCATCCGCATCGCCGTCGGGCTCTTGGCGTTGATCCGGCGACCCCACTCGAGGGCCGTCTCCTCGAGATCCTCGTGGGGGACGACCTCGTTGACCATTCCCATCTCCGCGGCCTCTTCGGCGTCGTAGGTCTTGCCGAGGAAAAACACCTCGCGGGCCTTCTTCTGGCCGATCTGCTTGGCGAGGTAGGCCGACCCGAACCCGGCGTCGTAACTGGCGACGTCGGGGTCGGTCTGGAGGAACTTCGCGTGCTCGTCGCTCGCGAGCGTGAGGTCGCAGACGACGTGCAGCGAGTGGCCGCCCCCGACGGCCCATCCGGGAACGACGCAGACGACGACCTTCGGAATGTGTCGGATCAGCCGCTGGACCTCGAGAATGTGGAGCCGTCCCTGTTCCGACGCCCGCTTTTCGTCGCCCTCGTACTGGTAGCCGTCCTCGCCGCGGATCGTCTGGTCGCCGCCGGAACAGAACGCCCACCCGCCGTCCTTCGGCGACGGACCGTTACCGGTCAGCAGCACACAGCCGACGTCGGTCTGGCGCTTTGCGTGCTCGAGGGCGTCGTACAGTTCGTCGACGGTCCCCGGACGGAAGGCGTTGCGGACCTCGGGCCGGTCGAACGCGATCCGGACGGTTCCGGAGTCGACCGCCCGGTGGTAGGTGATATCCCGGAAATCGAATCCGTCGATCGGCTCCCACTGCTCCGCGTCGAACAGTTCCGAAACCATTGGCTCGTGGTTGGTCGGCGATAGATGAAATAGGTTCGCGTCCGCGACGGCGCGTCGAAAACACTGTGGCGGACGTGAAGCCGGAAAACGGTTGTCGATCGAACCCCGTCCCACGAGCGATTCTGTATCGCAGATAGCGATACATACAGTTGATGGCACACCCCCCTCGCGGATGTAACGGCCGCTCTCGCGAAGACGGCGAGTGACTGTCAGCTAGCCCTAGGGGTTTTGGTCGGGGGCGTCGAACGACCGGACGTTCGATGGGGGAGACGTATTACGACGTCCTCGACGTCGATCCGGACGCCAGTCAGGACGAGATCACCGCGGCGTATCGCGAACGCGTCCTCGAGACACATCCGGATCATAATGACGACCCCGACGCCGCCGAGCAATTCGATCGCGTCTCCACCGCCGAGTCGGTGCTTACCGACGCGACCGAGCGGGCGCGGTACGATCGACTCGGCCACGACGCCTACGTCCGATTCGTCCAGCAGTCCGGCCCGAGTGACCGATCAGGGGCCGACGATCTGGGCAACCGGAGCGAAACGAGTACCGCAACGCGTTCGGACGCGACGAACGCGTCCGCCACACGGGACGCTCGAGAGCCTCGAGGGAACGACCGAGGAACGACCGGTCGCTCCGAACGCCACCGAACCGGGACGGCCGCCGGCGGACACACTCGAAGTCACCACGCACGGCACCGCGACCAGCGGCGACGAAAAACCGACCGTCAACGATCGAGCGCCGAGTGGCCGTTCGGGGCCGGCGGGAACGGTGCTTCCGGCCCGTCCCGAACGACGGCGACGAGTACGGACGCAACCCGTTCCGAGCGGGACGCGGAACCGACGGACGGCTCCGACTCCCAATATGATGTCCACGGCTGGGACGACGAGGTCGACATCGAGTGGGAAGGGCGGCCGATCGACACGGGAACCGCGGTGACCGTTGGCTGTATCTGGCTCTGTTATCCGCTGTTGCTCTTCTCGAGTCTGACCCCGCTCTTTCCGACGGTCGTCAACGCCATCGTCGCCGGCTGTACGCTCGTGCTGGCGGGCTACCTGTTGACGATCCCCCGAATCGCAACCGCGGTCTTTGGGTGCTGGAGCGTACTGGTCCCGGTCGGGCTGTTCCTGATCGCCCCGACGGAACTGCTGTCGCTGCGCGGGTTGCTCGCACTCGGATTCGTCTGGATCCCCTTCGGCTACGCCCTCGCGGTCTGGTGGGCGTTGCGGCCACGACTGTGAATCCCGCCCGCATTGGTCACGAGTCCGAATCGTCGAGGTCGTCCGTAACCCGCTTCTCGAGCGCGTCCCGTCGCCGGTGGCTGGCTTCCGAGTCGAACGGAACCCACAGCACCTGCGTCCCGGTCGCCTCGAGCGAACGGCGATAGGCGTCGTCGAACTCCGTGGGGGCGACGCGTTCGAACTCGACGGCATAGAGGTCGCCGAGGGCGTCGAACTCGAGCCCGTGTGGCGTCTTGAACTGGTCGGTAAACGGCGGCTCGAACTCTTCGATGGGGAGCTGGTGAAAGATCCCGCCGCCGTCGTTGTCCAGCAGGACGATCGTCGCGTCGACACCGCAGCGATCGACCGCGAGCAGTCCGTTGGAGTCGTGGTAGAACGCGAGATCGCCGGTCACGAGCACGAGCGGGTCATCGGTCGCGCTGCCGGCACCGAGGGCGGTGCTTTCGATACCGTCGATACCGCTGGCACCGCGGTTCGCCAGCACCGTCAGGTCTGCCGAACGAGGGCGAGCGAACCGGTCGGCATCGCGAATCGGCATGCTGTTGGAGACGAACACCGTCCCCGGGTCCGGAGCCTGCGCGAACGCCGACGCGAGGACCGCTCCCTCCACGGGATCGGACTCGAGGTCATCGATCGCTCCCTCGTGGACCGCCCAGTGGCGGCGCTCGGCGGCGTCGAACCGGGCGATCCACTCGTCCGCCGCCGTTGCGTGGGCGTTCGTCCCGGATTCGAGGATCTCGAGCGTGGCCCCGATAACCGACGCAGGCGTCGCCGCGAGCAGATCGGTCGCGGTGAACGTCGCTTCGCGCCACGCGCCCGCGGGATCGATCACGAACTGGCGCGCATCGGCGTCGCGAAGCGCGTGTCGCAGCGGTTTCGAGGTCGGAGAGGCACCGAACCGAAGGACGACGTCGGGGTCGGGCAACGCGTCGACGTAGGTGTCGTACCCCCCGTAGATCCGGCCGTCGCCGGCGTCTTCGCCGGGGACGTGGACCCCGAATCGCAGTCCCGACAGCGGGTCCGCGAGGATCGGCGCACCGAGTCGCTCGGCGAGTGTCACCACCGTCTCTGGCTCGAGTTCCTGCAGGTCACGCGGGTCCGCGGGGCCGGCGACGATCAGCGGCCGCTCGGCGGCCTCGAGCGCGTCGGCGAGCGTCCGAATCGAGTCGGCCTCGCGATCGAGCGTTCGACGCCCCCGGTCGGTAGCGACGAACGCACCCTCCCGGCCGGATCCGGCGAGGGTATCCGCGAACGCGTCCGGGACGTCCCCGGGAACGTCCAGCGGCTCGAGCGGTTTCCGGAACGGACAGTTCAGGTGGACGGGACCGGGCTCGACGCCGACGGTCTCCGAAAGCGCCCGCGCGGCGGTCGTCCGGAGGCTCCGGACCTTCCGCTCGTCGGCTTCGGGCTCCGGAAGCTCGGCGTCCCACCGGACGGCGTCGCCGTAGAGCTTGGTCTGGTCGATCGTCTGGTTCGCACCGCTGTCACGGAGTTCGGGCGGCCGATCCGCCGTCAACACGAGCAACGGTACCCGCGCCTGAGCCGCTTCGATCACGGCGGGGTGGAAGTTCGCCGCCGCCGTCCCGGACGTACAGACCAGCGCCGTCGGCTCGCCGGTGCGACGCCCCCGGCCGAGCGCGAAGTACGCCGCGGAGCGCTCGTCGAGGTGGGAGTACGTCTCGATATCGGGGTGTTCGGCGAAGGCGACCGTCAGCGGCGTCGACCGGCTCCCGGGCGCGATACAGACGGCATCGAGACCGCCGTTCGCGAGTTCGTCGACGAGAATACGACCCCACAGCGTCGCCCTGTTCGGCGCGGTCATCGGTTCCGGAGCTCGTCGAGGATCGGACGGTACTTCAGCTGTACCTCGTCCCACTCCTCGGTCGGATCGCTGTCGGCGACGATGCCGTTGCCCGCAAAGAGCGTCACCGTCTCGCCGGTCGCGATCCCCGACCGGATGCCGACGGCGAACTCGCCGTCGCCGGCGGCGTCGAACCAGCCGACCGGTGCGGCGTACCACCCGCGGTCGAACGTCTCCGTCTCGCGGATCGTCTCGAGAGCCGCTTCCGGCGGGACGCCGCCGACCGCGGGCGTGGGATGGAGCGCTTCGACGAGGTCGAGAACGTGGCGATCCCTCTCGAGCGTCGCTTCGATCGGTGTCTGGAGGTGCTGGATCGTCGCCAGTCGCCGGATCGTTCGGTCGTGAACGACGAAATCGCTCGCGAGCGGCTCCAGTTGCTCGCGGATCGCCTCGGCGACGAGGTCGTGTTCGTGCTGGACTTTCTCGCTGTTTCGCATCCGGTCCGCGAGTTCGTCGTCCGCTTCGGGGGTCTCTCCGCGGGAGATCGAGCCGGCGAGCGCCTCCGTCTCGACGCGGTCCCCGCGTTTCGAAACCAACCGTTCGGGCGGGGCACCGAAGAACGTCCCGGTCCCGTCGCCGAACAGAAACCGGTAACAGTTCGGGTACTGCCGGCGCAGGCGTTCGAGGGTCGCGGCGACGTCGATCGGCTCCGCGAGCGCAACCGAGAGTGCCTGCGCGAGAACGACCTTCGTGAGGCGGCCGTCGTCGATGCGCTCGAGTGCAGCCTCGACCTGCGCGGTCCATTCCTCGGGGGAGGTCGTCCGCCGGGTCGAGTCGACCCCCGGTCTCGAGCCGGTCGGTCGCATCGCGGGACGCTCGGTCAACCGCTCGTCCCAGTCCGCGAGCAGACGGTCGGCCGCATCGGCCTCGTTTGCGACGACCGTCAGCCAGGTGTCGGTCCCGCTTCGGGTGACGAGCACGCGCGGGATCACGAACGCGGCCGCGTCGAATCCCGTCCAGGGCGGCCCCGATTTCGGATCGTGGCCGTCGTGAAACGAAAACCCGCCGAACGCTCGCGGCCGTGCCACGGCCGGCCCGTCGTGATCGAGCGCGGCGAACGTCCGCCTTGCTTGCCGTTGGATGCGGTCGAATCTGTTCGGACCGCTGGCGGTAATCCGTGCGGCGACGCCCCGGCCGGCGATCTCGAGGCCGTCCGGCGCGGCCCACTGGACGGTCGACTCGGCGTCGTCGGCGTCCGTAATCGCACCGAACGAGACGGCCTCGAGTTCGCGACTGCGACTCACGAGGCCGTCCGACGTTCGCGAAGCTCCCCTGGCGCTTCCCGCCAGTCCTCCCTCGCCCGGCGTCCGGTCCATCGGACGCAGTTCAGGACCGACGTGCCTTCAGCCTAACTATTCTAACTGTACCGTTCCTCTCGCCACGGGTTCGCCGTCTGGGAGTAGCCTCGGCGTTCCCAGTAGCCGCGTTCGGGTTCGGTGAGAAACTCGATCCCGTCGACCCACTTTGCCCCCTTGTAAGCGTACCTGTGGGGCGTCACGACTCGAAGCGGGCCACCGTGGTCCGCCGGCAGGGGTTCGCCGTCGTACGCCCACGTGAACAGGACCTCCTCGCGCAGGCAGTCCTCGAGCGAGAGATCGGTCGTGTACCCGTCCAGTGCGGAGAACATGACGTGGACGGCGTCGGTTTCGACGCCGGCACGTTCGGCGAGTTCGGGAAACGGGACGCCGGTGAACTCGCAGTCGAACTTGCTCCAGCCAGTCACGCAGTGAAAGTCCTGTCGCTGGGTCTCGCTGGGGAGGTCGCGAAACTCCTCCCACGAGAGGGAGAGTTCGTTCTCGACCGCTCCGGTAACGGTAAACTCCCACGTCTCTGGGTCCCAGTCGGGCGTTCCGCTCTTCGAGAGGACGGGAAACGCCGAGGTCTTGCGCTGACCCGGCGGCAGCCGCTCGTCGCCGAACTCCTCGTAGAGATCCGTAACGTCGGTTACCATACTCGAGTGTTCGTCCGGACGGACGTAGATGTGACGCCACGGCCCACAGCGGATCACGTCGAAGCCTCACCCACCGTGCGAATCCGGGCTCGCGCTCGACGTGTGGCTTCGGCCGTCGGACTCGAGTGATACGACCGTCGGCGCGAAAGACGAGATTCGCCGGCAGGCGGCGGCCTTGAAACGACATGTAACAGTCGGACGAGCGTCACAAGTCGGGGACTACCTCCCGAAACCCTCGCCATCCCTTAGTAGCGTCTCGTCTACCGATACAGCGTATGGCGAGCAGACAACAGATGGCAGAACGGGAGGTTTCTGGACAGGCAGCCGAAGACGTCGGCGAACAGGCGATGGGCCCTGCGTTCCTCGCGTCCGCGGCGTCCGTCGCCCTCTCGTGGTACTACTTCTTCCTTCGCGGGGAACGCGAGCGTGGGCTGTTCGTCGGCCTCTGGCCGCCGACGATCCTCGCGTTCGCGAGTTACTTCAACCAGCGAAAGATGCGCCAGCAACTGGACGCGATCACCCAGCCGGGAACGACGATCAAGAACGCGATCGACTCGATGATGGGCAACCGTTGACATCCCCCTCCGCGTTCACGCGGAGGAATCCCGAGCGGACGGAGATCGGAGATTTCCGAGCATCGCGGAATCTTCGATTCCGCTCAGCGGTGGGAGTTGCAGGTTTACAGTCCAATCGGCGGACTGGTGGACTGCTGGCGGTGCCAAACCGTCGTTACCGAGTGATGTCGTCACCAGCCGCAGGCGACACTCAGATGTAGCCCCGTCGTTTCCACGGGCACGGCCAGTGCGACCTTCTTTTCGATCGGTGCGGAGTCCCCGTCAAACCTAAATACCCCCTCGCCGAAAGCCGAATCAGATGCCGAAAGTAGAGATCACCATACCGGAACACCTCGAGATGCAGATCGCCCAGATGGTCGAGCGCGGCGAGTTCGTCAACCGCGAGGAGGCGATCGAGGATCTCCTGTCGACCGGGATCAAAGCCTACAAGACCAGCGGGCCGATGGACGAAGAGGAGGGAACAGGTACCGGCGGGACCGGCCTCGAAGACGACGGAATGATGGGCCACGACGACGAGTACGTCTTCTAACGCTCAGTCTCTTTTCGCTAGACGGCGACGAGCGGGATCCCGAAAGCGATCGCCACGCCGATCACCAGAACGACGAGCCCCATGCCGACGTCACGAGCCGTGTACTCGCTCATCGGCGCAGTCGTCCGTTCGGCCTCGAGATCGTGACCGACGTCGGCACCCGTATCGTGCTCGTGCTCACCCTCGGAGTCGGTGTCGTCTGCCATACCTGAACAGTGGCCCCTCGTGGTCTTAAAAACACCTCACTGCGCCGCGGCGCCGGCCGGCCGGAAACGATACCTGTCGCCGTAAGCGGTGGACGGAACGACGTGCCGCAAAACCGCTCGATCCAGACGCCTTTACTACCCCCGGAACGAAGACTCGCCTAACGATTACATGGCACTGACCAAGCGAATCATCCCGTGTATCGACGTCGACATAGACGAGGACGGGAACCCGGCGGTCTACACTGGCGTTCACTTCGAGGACCTCGAGTACACCGGCGATCCGGTCGAGATGGCGCGGGCGTACAACGAAGCGGGAGCCGACGAGTTCGTCTTCCTCGATATCACCGCCTCCGCGGAGGGGCGGGAGACGATGCTCGACGTCGTCGAGCGCGTCGCCGACGAAGTGTTCATTCCGCTCACCGTCGGTGGCGGCATCCGAACGACCGAGGACATCAAAGAGGCCCTGCGGGCCGGCGCGGACAAGGTCTCGATCACGACCGGCGCGCTCGAGCGCCCGGAACTGATCACCGAGGGCGCACGCGCGTTCGGCAGCCAGTGTATCGTCATCAGCGTCGACGCCAAACGGCGGTTCGACGAGGACGGCGAACACTACGTCGAGATCGACGGCGAGTCCTGCTGGTTCGAGTGTACCAAGAAGGGCGGTCGCGAGGGGACCGGGATCGACGTCCTCGAGTGGGCCGCCGAAGCCGAGGCCCGCGGCGCGGGCGAACTGTTCGTCAACTCCATCGACAAGGACGGCACGAAAGACGGCTACGACGTGCCGCTGACGAACGCCGTCTGTGAGATCGTCGACACGCCGGTCATCGCCTCCTCGGGCTGTGGCGGTCCCGAAGACATGCACGAGGTGTTCACCGAGGCCGGAGCCGACGCCGGGCTGGCGGCCTCGATCTTCCACTTCGGCGACTACTCGATCGAGGAAACCAAGGCGTATCTCGACGAGCGGGGCGTCCCCGTTCGGCTCTGAGATCGGGGTTCCGACGATCAATACGCTTATTTCCCAGCAGTCACCGTCTTTAGCCAGTGAAGTGGCGGTGTACGTGGTGTGGAAAACCACACGCGGAGAACGATCCTCCCTGCGATAACTGCGGGCACAACGCCTTCGAACGGGCGATCGTCCGCGAGGGCGAACGCGAGGGAAGCGACTCGACTGCCACCCAGACCGTCGACACCGGCACGACCTACGTCTGGACCTGTCCGAACTGCGGCCGCGATCACGTCAGGAACAACCCGCCCTGCTCTCGTTGTGGCAATCCCGACCTCGAGAAGACCGAGCAGCGCTACGACGACGTCGATCGGGAGCTCGACAGGCCGGGCTGGCTCGAGGTCGCGAAACCGTACGCGCCGTTTCTGGCGGTGATCGCGCTCGTCGCCGCGCTGTTTATAACGGGGATCGTTCCGCCGTCGGTGCTGCCGGGGATCGGTGCACCCACACCGCCGGAGGCACCCGGGAACGGGAGCGAACGGGCGGGGATCGATCTCGAAGCCACGGAGCAGATCGTCCACGAGCGACTCGAGGACAGTCGACAGGAGCCAAGAAGCTACGACCCGGGGCTGGCGGCCTACGCCGAGTACCGGAACCGCGCGTACGTGGCAAAGGAGTACGACGACGCGAGCCCGGACGCCGTCGCTCCCGGCGACTTCGACACCCCCTGTGGCGGCCCCGTCCGGGGCGGGCTCGTCCCGACCGGCGTCCCGATCGACGAGTTCGAAGACGAGGACGACCTCGCCGACGCCGTCGCTGCGATCCTCGAACCCAGCGACGGCGGCACCGCTCCGGAGTACACCGCCGAAGGACTCGACTTGCACGTCGCTCCCGACGACACGGTGGTCGGCTACTACGCGACGTGTTGATTCGAAACGAGGGATCGGTCGGCCGCCGTCGTCCCGTCGAATCGGGCGCGAAAACGAGGAGCGCGATTACGCTGCAGCTTCGAACGCGTCGCGGAACGCGACCGCCTTCTCCCGGACGTCGACGGCCGCTTCCTCGAGCGCGTCGAGCGGGTCGACATCGCCTTCGGTCTTGATCGTGAGGATCGGTTCCGTCTGGCCGCCGGACTGTTCCGGGTTGACGTCGTAGGTCGCTGCACTCACGTCCTCGTGTTCGAGCAGTGCACCCTTGAGGACGTTCATGAACGTGTGATCCTCGCCGGCGATCTCGATCGAGAGTTCGTCCTCGCTGCTCTCGGTGACCCGCAGTTCCATGTCACGTTCTGCGTGCGTCGCCTGCTTGTACCTTTCGAAGCCGAATCCGGCATCGTCGCCGTCGCTCGAGGCGATCCCGTTCCGGCCCCGGGTGGCGAGCACACGCCCAGCGGATCGACGGCCGGCCCGTCGGGATGTGAGAGTAACCACTATACGCCCGCGGTCGAACCACAGGGACATGTCCGCGATCGGGACCGCCCTGACGCTGCTGGTCGCTGCGACGCTCGCGCTGTCAGTCGGGGTCGTCAATCGGCTCCACCGGTCGGAACGGCGCTGGCGCGACGTCGCGACCGATCGGCTCGTGCTGGGAGTACCGTGGGGAACGCTCGTCGTCCTGACGTTCGTCTTCTGTGTCTACCTGTTCGTTCAGGACGGCAGCACCGATTTCTCCGATCCCGTCACGATACCCTACCGGGCGTGGTCGTACTTCTCCCCGCTCGGGATAGCGACCGCCTCGTTCGCCCACGCCAGTCCCGGCCACCTCGTCGGCAATATGGCCGGCACGGCCGTCGCCGCGCCGATCGCCGAATACGCCTGGGGACACTACTCCGGCGACCGCGGCGAGGAACCCGCGTCGTGGTGGACGACGCCTTGGGTGCGGGCGTTCGTGCTCTTTCCCGGCGTCGTCATCGCGGTCGGACTGATCACGAGCCTGTTCTCGCTCGGTCCCGTCATCGGGTTCTCGGGTGTCGTCTTTGCCTTCGCCGCCTTCGCCCTCGTTCACTATCCGATCACCACGGTCGTCGCCATGTTAGGGGTACAGGGCATGCTGTTGACGATCTACCGCGCGCTCCGGACCCCGATCCACACCGTCGTCGCCCAGCCGAGCCCGCCGAGTCCACCCTCGTGGGCGGGGATCGCGATCCAGGGACACGCCCTCGGGTTCTTCATCGGTCTCGTGCTCGGCATTCTGCTTCTCGATCGGCGGGGACGCCGTCCCGATGCGCTCCGCCTCTGGCTTGCGGTCCTCCTGTTTGCCTTCTCGAAGGGACTGTGGCAGATCTACTGGTTCGGCCAGGGGAACACGTTCATCCTCTTTCAGGGACCCGGCGTCGTGATCGTCACAACCCTCGCGCTCGTGATCACGCTCGCGCTGACGGCCTCCGAGAACCCCCTCGTCCCGCGGCGACTCGAGCGTGCGTTCGCTCGCGGCCGTGAGTCCGGGGACCGCTCGTCGGAATCGCCACTCGCCCGACCGCTCGAACTCGCCGTCCGGAGCGGCGAGGCGGGTGCCCCGCGGCTCGATCGAATCCGCGACCTCGCAAGCGGCGGGGAACCGACCGCCGGGACGGACGACGATCGCGGATTCTCCGGACTCTCGAGCGTGAGCCGACGGGGAGCGGCGTTCATGGCCGTCCTCGCCGTTCTCTCGATCGTCGCGGGGATGGCGGTCCCGGTGAACCTGCTCGTGCTCGAGGACGCGAGCGCGACCTCGAGCGCTGCGGTCGAGATCGAGGATTACACGGTCGACTACGCCGAAAACGTCGAAAACGAGCTCGTCTCGGGGATCGGGATCGACGCGGTGGCCGACGACGCCGGACTCGAGGCCAGCGGCGTGATCGTCGCCAGCGAACGACGAAATATCTGGCAGGAGGTCGTGACGAAATCCCATCTGGCGTTTACCGGCCACGAGACGGTTGCGGTCGGCGGCCCCGGCTGGCGCGAGACCGTCCACGTCGAGCGGACCGGCTGGGAACCGGTCGGAAACGCCACCGTATATCAGGTCCGGCTGTGGACGGACGGAGACGATCCGTCGGTCGCCTACGAGTCCAACGAGTCACGGGCCGACGTTCGAATCGACGACAGGACCGTCACGGTTGCCTCGAGCGACGGGACGTTCGTCCTCGAAGTCCAGTCGAACGAGACGGGGACCGTGACGACGCCGATCCCCGACGCGAACGAATCGACGACGGCCGGCGGGATCACGTTCGAACGCGACGTGGGAACGATCTACGCCGTTTCGAACGGGACCGAACTCGCGGTCGCAAGCGAGGAGAGCTACAACTGACCGCAGCCGCCGCTTTCGGCTCGACAGTCACGGCGTACGACAGGGTCGGCGGTCGGGTTTCGTCTCCGTAACCGTCACGGCAAGCGAACGGTCGGTTGTACGTTCACGTTTCGCGAGCCGGGAGCGGCCGCCTGACACGGAGACGAGCGAACGCGCCACCGTGAAGGCCTCAGTTACGTAAACGACCGAAATCCTCGACAGCGCCCCCATCGCCGACCGGTTAACCGCCACGTTGTGGCGGGAAACCGGTCAGAAACAATGAGTCGGCGATCCGTTCACTCGCTCGAGTTGAATCCCGACCGATGATCCAACGTGTCTTTCGGGCTGGGACGTCGTCGCCGACGAGCGACGCCGAGCGATCGAGTTCGGCCCCCGCCGTTCGACTCGTCGACGTCACTCACGAGTACGGATCGCCCGGCGGGCGGCTTCGCTCGAGTCACGACCGGACCGTAACCGCACTCCGGGACGTCTCCGTGGACGTCCGACCGGGGGATATCGTCGGACTCGAGGGGCCAAGCGGGAGCGGCAAGTCGACGATCCTCCACGCGGTGGCCGGACTCCTGGTGCCGACCGACGGCACCGTCGAGTTGCTCGGAACGGACCTGACGTCGTGCTCGGATCGGGGACGAACGCGGCTTCGGCGTCGACACGTCGGGATCGTCTTTCAGCGGTTTCACCTCCTGCCGTCGCTGTCGGCCCGGGCGAACGTCGCGTTACCGCTCGTCCAGACCGGCGTTTCCAAGGCTACCCGACGCGAGCGGGCGACGACGTTGCTGAAACGGGTGGGGCTGGAGGACCGAGTTACTCACCTCCCCGGCGAACTCAGCGGCGGCGAACGCCAGCGGGTCGCGATCGCGCGGGCGCTGGCGACCGACCCCGAGGTCATCGTCGCCGACGAACCGACGGGCGAGCTCGATACTGCAACCGGCGAGAGCGTCCTCGAGTTGCTGACCGACGTCGGCCGCGACCGTGCGGTGGTGGTCGCATCCCATGACGACGCCATGCTGTCCGTCGCCGACCGGGTGATAACGCTTCGGGATGGACGGGTGGTGTCGGATGCGGGCTGACGCCGACGGAACCAGACGCTCCCGCTGGGCGGGGCTCGTCGGCCTCTCGACGGTCAGACTGTGGAAACGCGCGACGGGGACCACCAGCGGACGGATCGCCGCCACGATCGGTGCCGTCGCGGTGACGATCGCGCTTCTGGTGATCGTAACGGGGGTTGCGCTGGCGCTTGCCGGCGGCGGGGTCGCGAGCGAGGACGATGCCGACGTTCGGATCGTGCCCGAAGAGACCGGGGCGCTCTCGTCGGTCGACGGCGTCGAAAGCCCGCGTCTCGGTGCGACCAACGAACGGGCCGCGACGATGCGGTCGCAGGCGGGGATCGACCACGCGACGCCGGTGCTCGTGGAACCGGTTCGACTCGAGCCGACGGGGAGCGGAACCGACGGCGGCGACGGCGATCCACACACCGTCCTCGTCGTCGGGGTCGTCCCCGACGAGGAGCCACGGACCGTCGGCGGGCTTTCGACCGCCGAACTCGAGCCGGGCGATACCCACTACGCGAACGGCAGCTACGACGGGCCGCGAAACGGCGAGATCGTGCTCTCGGCGGCCGCGGCGGATCGGCTCGGCGCAACGACTGCCGACGAGCTGACCGTCTCGAGCCAACGGCGGGAAGCCGACGAACCGGGATCGACACCGACGGAAACCGAACCGCCAACGGTGACCGTCACCGCGGTCGAAACGGCCGGAACCGACCGCGAGACCGACGTGTCGGTCGCGCTCGTCCACCTGAGCGAGATACAGTCGGTCGCCGGCTCGGACGACGGGGAACTCGCCGATCGGGTACTCGTGTGGGGCGACCCCGAGGCGGCACAGACGGCCGCGACCGACGCCTACCCAGCCGCCGCGGTCGAAGCCGACCGAGAGACCGACCCGTCGGCGCTGTTCGAGGACGGACTGGCGTTGGCGACGAGTCTGCTGGCGTTGCTGGTCGGCCTGACGATCTGTGCGTCGTTTGTCGCGACGACCACGGGAATGACCGTCGACGACGACCGCCGGACGCTCGCGGTGCTCGCGTCGGTCGGCTTTCCGACCCACAGCCGGCTCGTGCTCGTCGCGGTCTCGACGCTTGTGACGACGCTGTGCGGTGCGCTTCTCGGCGTCGGACTCGGCGTCCTCGGAGTCCGGGTCGTCAACGCCGTCGCGAACACGACCGTCGCACCCGGGGCCGTCGCGGTCGTGCACCCGCTGTTCGTTCCGTACGGGATCGCCGTCGCCCTCGTGTCGGGGCTGGTCGCCGTCCCCTATCCCCTCGCGGTCGCCGCCCGGACGTCCGTGCTCGAGGAGGTGGGGCGATGAGCGTGCGACGCGCGATAGGACGGGCAAGCGCCGTCGTCGGCATCGCGTTCGCACAGCTCCGTCGCTCTCCCGGTCGCACCGTCCTCTCGATCCTTGCGGTGGCGCTTGCAGTGCTTTCGGTAACGCTGCTCGCGAGCCTCGGGGTTGGCGTCGTCGAACAAGGCGAGGACGGGATCGAAACCGCCGGCCGGGATATCTGGATCTCGAGGGACCCGGTCGACCCGTCCGCCAGCGGGACGGCGAACCCGATCGCCGACGCCCACGGAGTGACACGGGAGATCACGTCCCGCGAGGACGTCCCCTTCGCCAGCCCGATCGCGATGCACGAGGTGTACGTGGGGACGGCATCCGACGACCTAGAGCGAACGGCCGCTGTCGGCGTCCACGAAACGCACGGCGGATACGACTTCGAGGACGGACGGGGATTCGAGCAGGCGGCGTCGCCGGCCGACGGTGCACGGCCGACGGAACCGACGACCGGCGAGCTCGTACTCGACCCGCGGCTCGCTGCGGCCCTCGATGTATCCGTCGGCGATACCGTCTACCTCGGGAGCAGCCGGGAAACGGCACCGGAAGCCGAGTTTACCGTCGTCGGAATCTCGGCGCATCACTCGCAGTATCTGGGATCGGAGGCGGTGACGATGCCGCTTGCCGACCTGCAGGCGGTCGTCGGAACGACGGGGACGGACCGCGCGACGTTCATCACGGCAAGCGTGGCCGACGACGCCGACCCCGACGCGGTTCGGGACGACCTCGACGAGGCCTACCCCGAGTACGACGTCCGGACCAGCGACGAGCAGGTCACGGCGATGTTCGAGGAGCGGCCGATCGTCCTCGCGAGCGGCGCGACGTTGATCGGCCTCGCCGTCGTCGGTGGGATCGTCCTCACCGTCAACCTGTTCGTCCTCGTCGCCGCCCAGCAGCGGACGGAACTCGCAGCGTTGCGCGCACTCGGGCTCTCTCGGTGGGTTCTTGCGGGCACGGTCGGCGCGCAGGGACTGCTCATCGGGCTGCTCGGCGGCCTCGTCGGTCTCGCCGCCACGCCACCGCTCGCGACGGGACTGGACCGATTCGCGGCGTCGGTCGTCGGCTTCGACGGCCTCCTCCGGACGTCGCCGGCGGTCTACGCCGCCGGCTTCGCCCTCGCGATCGGCGTCGGAACGATCGTGGCGGTCGTCACCGGCTGGCGGGCCGGCCGCTACGCGCGCATCGAACACCTCGAGCGATAGTCAGGCCGGCGGCTCGAAGCGGGACCACTCGATCCGGAACACCTCCGCCTCGAGCGTCTCGCTCGCCTCGGTGTGGAACTCGAATCGCCGTTCGATCGGGAACGGTGCCCTGAACGCGTGTGTTACCGTCCCGCCTTCGTCGGCCGCGAACGACTCGACGAACGACTGACTGCCCGCGTTGTGGATCGTGTACGAAACGGCGGCGATCGACCGCGCCGTCTCGAGAAACCGCCTGTCTGCGTGGCGGTTCCCTCGCTGTGCGCCGAACGGCGGGTTCGAGACGACGGTCACACCGGCCGACGAAAACGGATGACGGGCGACATCACCCTGAATCCAGTCGATCCCGGACGCACCGTCGATGCGACGGGCGTTCGCGCGGGCCACCGCCAGCGCGTCCCGGTCGACGTCGATGCCCGCGACCCGATCGCCGCCGGCGAGGGTCGCCCCGACGGCGAGCATTCCCGTCCCGGTCCCGAGATCGAGTACCGGGCGGTCGAGATCACCCTGTAATCCGGCGAGGTGACAGACGTGGGCGGCGATCTCCGGCGGCGTCAGGTACTGCTCCAGCGCCGGAGAGGGATCGGAAAAGTCCGCGAGCGACTCGAGTTGTCGGGCGATCGTCCGTCGAGAGGGGGCTGCCATTACCGGGCCTTACCGCTCGAGCGTGATGGGTCCCTCGAGATCGAGGACGAGTCCCTCGCGCTCGGCCCGCTCGGCACAGGCCGCAAGCGCGGGGCGAACCTTCTCCGGATCGGCGACGTCGTCGACGGTGACCGTAATCGACCCGACGCCAAGGAAAGAGCCGGCCCGGACGTAGCTCCGGATCCGGTCGACCTCCTCTTGGGTTGCAAGCGAACAGTCCGCGTCGAAACACGCCTCGACGGTAAGTCCGGTCGGAGCCAGCCCTTCCTCGGCGAACTCGCGTCTGAGATCGCGGAGGTATTCCGGCGCCGTCGACTCGAGCGCTGCGGCATCGAGGATAACGGGCGTCTCGTCGGCGGGCTGGCAGTGTTCGATCGTCGGGGTCCGGTCGGAAGACGGGGTGGTACTCATCACCACCAAATACATATGCCGCATACAAAAAGCTTGTTAGATACGCAGTAGTAATACACCGCGGGGAATGCCGCGGCCGTTTCGCCGCCGAACGCGACTCGACCGAGCCGCTAGTTTCGGTGCGGGATCGAATAGAGTTAAGGGCTGTCCGTGTGAACGCTCGGTATGGACGAGTGTCCACGGTGTCAGGGCTCGCTCGAGGAACTCTCGCTCGGAGAGGTTTCGACGGTCACGTGCCCCCACTGTGAGTACGCTGATATCCCCGTCGAACACGAACGGATCCGCGAGGAGACGGAATCCTGGCGGGACGCCTTCAACCGCTTCTACGATCAGTAAGCCGCGTCCTCGGAACGCACGTTTCGCCGCCACTCCGACGGGTCGCCGCGCTATTCGTTCAGTCTCGAGTCGAAAAGGATCGCAGTTCCGAGCCGTTACTCGCTTGCGGCGGCCGCTTCGGCCTCCGCCTCGTCGTCGTGATCGTGGTCGACGTCCTCGTCGGAGCGAGCGGCGACGAGCCCACCGCGGGCCACGCTGTAGAGCGGTTCGTTCGCGTGGGTCACGTCGCTGATCGAGAACGGAATGTTCGCGTCGTCGAGGTGGTCACGGAACAGCGCTTCGAAGCCGTCGGGGCTCGAAGTGCCGCCCGTGACGACGACGGGGACGTCCAGTCCTTCCTCGACGTCCTCCTCGTCGACTTCCTGAACGATGTTGTCGATAACGTAGTCGAGCAGGTTCTCGTAGTAGATCGACAGCGCCCCTTCGACGCCGCCGACGTCGGTCGTGAAGTCGAGTTCGAAGTCGTCCTCCTTGATCGAGGTGACCTTGTCGACGGGCGTGCCCGTCGCGCGGGCGGCCTGTTCGTCGACCCAGTCGCCACCGCGGGCGACGGAGAACTTCATGACCGGCACCGCGTAGTAGGCCAGACAGACGTTCGTCATGCCGGCACCGAAGCTGATTCCGAGTCCGGTGAAGTTGTTGTCCGCCAGTTCGCTGTAGATGACGGACATCCCCTCGTTGATGGGTTCGGCGTCGTACCCCATGTCGTCGAGGAAGGACTCGATCGTCTTCTGGTGGTACAGCGTCGAGAGGTCAGAGTCGATCGGGTCCGCGGGCGTCGAGAAGTAGAGTTTCTCGTCCGGATACGCGGGTTCGCCGACGACCTGTTCGATGATGAGCTTCATCATCGGGATCGCGCTCTTCTCGTCGTTCGAGAGGATCCCGTGTTTCATCGGACGCCGCGTTTCCTTGTTGAAGATGTTCGCGAAGTTGAGGGCGTCGTCGCCGACGACGTAAACCTTGTCGTCCTTGCGGATGTGGAGAACTTCGCTTCGCGAGAGCATCTGCTCGGCCATATCCGAGTACTCGATTTCTACGAAGGAGTTACGCTGTTGCACGAAAACCGTATCGTTTCCATCCTGCTGTGCGGACAGGATGTTCATCGTTCCAACGTCTAGGCCTTTCGCCATAGTTGAGCAAGGTCACTGACGGATTATAAATCTATGTGCATAAATTCCATTGTGTAAATAATAGTAACAATATAGTGTTTCCGCCGCGTAACGATCATTAATTACGCGTTACCAGCACTCGGAAGCGCTCAAGCAGTCCCGACACCGTTCCGCGAAGCCCCTCGTCGTCGGCTGGGCTTTCGGGTGCCTGCTGGTCGCGTTGTTGCTCGCGGAGTTCCCGCAGTTTCGCAGTCTGGTCGTCGACCGTGGAACTCGAGGTGGTCGTTTTCGTTTCGCCGCCTTTCAGTCCCTTGAGGCCGGCAACCTGATCGTCGACGCCCGACGACCGGACCGTCTTCGTGCCGGCGCTCGTGCTGACTGAGACGTCGTCGAACTCGTCCTCGGAGAAGCGGAGTTGCCGGTGTTCGGTCTTTTCGACGCCGCCCCAGGAGAGTTCGACGCCGTCCATCGCTTCGTCGATGTCCTGCTGGATCTCCTCGTCGGAGTACGACTCCGACTCGTCGTCGTCCGAGCCGACCTCGATCCGCTCGACCTCCCGAGCCATATCGAGGTAGTGGGCGATCAAGGCCGCACCCGTCGACGCGGTGACGCCCGCCAGTCCGACCGCGTAGGTGGCGGTCACTTCGACGGTGTAGTCGGTCTCGTTCATGAAGTTCCAGTTCTCGGGGTAGACGAGGACGAACCCGACCGTTGCGGCGACGGTGACGACGGCACCCGCCGTCGAGACGCCGAGGACTTTTCGATCCGACGGGAGCAACACCACGACCCCGAGGATCATCGCCGGAAGCGAGAGCATTCCGAGCGCGTAGGCCGGGCGCACCCACATGAAATACGCCTGATTCGATCTGTCGAACGTACTACTCCAGAGAAAGAGGACCAGTGCAACGACCGCTAGGCCGATACCGCCGAGAAACAGGCCGAATCCGAGGTACACGTCGGTTCGGTTCTCCGGCTCGCCGATGTATCGGCGGTAGAGGTCGAAGAGATAGCCATCTACGGGCTGTTCCGCTGGCATTAACACCTCGTTTACACTCCAGTACTATGACTGTTGGGTCGAAGCGACCGGTCACGTCAGACGGTCGATCGAGCAGTGCTGGTGTAGAAAATCCGCGCGTGAGCACGTACGGAGACGATACGCCCGGATCCCACACCGAATCGATTCGATTCATCGAAGCGAGGAATAAGCGACGAGTCGCGTGAGAACAACTCGAGGGAACCACGCTGGATCGGCCCGCGGGACGACCGCGATCCCGCGGCTGGACGAAGCGTCGCCGTTATACGTCCGTGGCCGTTAGGACGGCCAATGAGTCAGGAGTCGGAGTACACCGAGGGGGACCTCCGGAACACCGGAATGCGTCTCAAACACGATCGCGAGTGGGACTACGAACTCGAGCAGATCGTGGACGCGATCGAGGAGCGAGACGCGACGAAGGTCGGCCTGCAGTTCCCCGAGGGACTCAAACGGCGCGGCCCGGCCGTCGCCGACGACCTGCGGGCGTTGACCGACGACGACGTGACGTTCATGCTCTCGGGACAGCCGTGTTACGGGGCCTGTGACCTCGATACGTATCTGATGAAACGTACCGACGTGTTCGTCCACTTCGGCCACTCGCCGATGAAGGACACGGACAAGGTGATCTACGTGCCGCTGTTCTCGAACGTCGACGTGACCCCGATCATGGAGGAAGCGCTCGACACCCTCGAGCCGCCCGAGGAGACCGACGGGGTCGGCCTCGTCACCACCGCCCAGCACATGAACCGCTACGAGGAAATGACCGCGTTTCTCGAAGCGGAGGGCTACGAAGTCTACAGCCGTCGTGGCGACGAGCGGCTCACCCACGAGGGGCAGGTCCTCGGCTGTAACTACGCGAGCGCGGACGTTCCCGCGGAGCAGGTCCTCTACGTCGGCGGCGGCAAGTTCCACCCGCTCGGGCTGGCGATGGAGCATCCGGACAAACACGTCGTCATCGCCGACCCCGTCAACAACGTCGTCACCGTCGCCGATACCGAGCAGTTCATGAAACAGCGCTACGCCGCGGTCCACCGCGCGATGGACGCGGAGAAGTGGGGCGTCATCTTCTGTACCAAGATCGGACAGGGCCGGTGGGAGACCGCCCAGGAGATCCTCGAGGACAACGACGACGCCTACCTCATCACGATGGACGAGGTGACCCCGGACCGACTGCGCAACTTCGACATGGACGCGTTCGTCAACACCGGCTGTCCGCGGATCACGACCGACGACGGCCCGCAGTTCCACAAGCCGATGCTCACCCCCGGCGAGTACCGCATCGCCGTCGGCGACGAACCCCTCGACAGTCTCTCGTTCGA
Source organism: Halopiger djelfimassiliensis (assembly GCF_000455365.1). Taxonomy (GTDB): domain Archaea; phylum Halobacteriota; class Halobacteria; order Halobacteriales; family Natrialbaceae; genus Halopiger_B; species Halopiger_B djelfimassiliensis. Next base: position 57,915 of record NZ_HG315686.1, on the reverse strand, counting down.
TACGTTCCACGGCACCTGGTAGTCGGCGACGGATCGCCTTCTCGTCGCGACCGCGAGGGGCCGGCGCGTCTCACACCGTCCCGCTCTCGAGGTCGATATCCGTTCTCGCTTCCGCAAGCGCCTCATAGCGGCGCTCGACGTCGTCCCAGTCGACGACGTGCCACCACTCCTCGACGTAGGCCTCGCGGTCGTTCTCGTACTGGAGGTAGTAGGCGTGTTCCCAGACGTCGAGCGTCAGGATCGGAACCGCGCGCTGGTGTGCGAGTTCGTTCTGGCCTTCGACCTGTCCGATCACCAACGTCTCGGCGAGCGGTTCGTAGAACAACATCGCCCAGCCGTCGCCCTCGACCGCGGTTGCAGTCGCCGTAAACTCGTCTCGGAAGGTTTCGAACGAGCCGAACTCCCGCCGGATGGCCGCCCCGAGGTCACCGCCGGGAGTCCCACCCCCGTCCGGACTCATGTTCTCCCAGAAAATCGTGTGATTGACGTGTCCGGACAGGTTGAACGAGAAATCGCGTTTCGCCGCCCGGATGTCCTCGAACGCACCGCCACGACGCATGGCCGCGAACGCTTCGAGGGCCTCGTTCGCGCTGTCGACGTACGACTGGTGGTGTTCGTCGTGGTGGAGTTCCATGATCCGTTCGTCGATGTGTGGCTCGAGTGCGTCGACGGCGTAGGGGAGTTCCGGAAGCCGGTATCTCGACTGCCGTGTGGTTTCGTCGCCGTGGTCGTCCGGCGTCGCTACCGTCGAAGTCGTTCCAAGCAGTGCCACGCCCGCTGTGCCGCCCAGGGCCTGCAGGATGCCACGCCGTTGAAGAGTCGCACCGAGGGACTCGTGGGACATGCAACCGTAATACCCGATGGTAACGTCCCTCAGCGTTCGCCCGGCAAGCGAAGGCGACGGAAATACTGGGCTACCGATCGAGACTCGAGAGCCGAACGCGAGTTACAGCGGCAATCGTTCGATGTGATCGACACTCGGCCGAGACTGAGTATCTGGGTTACCTTACAGACGCCACTCTATATCCGGAAACGAACACTACTATTCAGCATATCTTCGTATCTATTAGACGATATTCAATCGAATAGGGGTAAACAGACACTGATTCCAAAGCAGTTTGGAGGAGTGCTTTTGCCCGATACGCCCCGACCAGTAGTCGATGAGTAACCCAGACGGTAGCGGACGATCGACCGGCTCTCGAGGGAATTGCTTCCGGGCACTCGCGGACGCGACGCGGCGCGATATCGTCCGTATCGTCGACGAGCAGTCGCCGACGGGCATCGAGAAAGACGAGCTTGCGTTCAGGCTTGCAGCAGTAACCACCGATAACCGGCTCGCCGCCGTGACCGAAGACGACCATCGACGTGCGCGTCTCGAATGTCACCACGACGCGCTGCCAGCCCTGACCGACGCGGGGCTGCTCGAGGAAACGGATGACGGGGCGGTCGTCACGCGGGACCACTGGCTCTTCGACGATCCCGACACCCGGGCGCTTCTCGGGGACCGAACCGAGTACACGGACGACGAAATCGATGCGGTGTTCGAGGCGGTAGCCGACGCCCGACGACGGACGATCCTCTCCGTTCTCGGGAACCAGTATCATTCCCTCTCGGTCGAAACGCTGGCTCGAGACGTCGCGGCCCGCGAAGCGGGGGCGAACGAGCGGGACGTGTCGGCCGAGTCCGTCATGCAGGTCCAGTGTTCGCTCGTCCACGTGCATCTGCCGTGCTTGGCGGACGCCGGACTCGTCGACTACGACGCCGACGCGAACCGCGTCGCTTACGAGGGCCATCCGGCCCTGCGGATCGACTGGCTGGAGACCGACCGGTCACGTTCCGATTCGGGCGAGACGACCGCCAAGCGATCGGCCGACGGTGGGATGACGTCCGATGCGGGCACCCACGAGGTTCGGACGCTCGAGGGCCGAGAACCGATCGTCACCGCCGGGCAATCGCTCCGTGAACGGGCGGAAGACGAACTGTTCGTGTTGTTTACGACGACCGGGCTGCTCGAGGAGGGATAGTTCCGCCGGATCGAGAACGCACTCGATCGCGGCGTCGACATCTCGCTTGGCTCGTGCGATTCGCGGGTCCGTGCTGTCGTTCGAGACCGAACGCCGGCGGGCAACTGCTGGGAGCCGAAACTGAACCGGCTGCCCCTCCCACTCACCGGGACGTCGATCGGACGGCTCGTATTCGCGGATCGCAACGCGGTGTTGCTCGGGCTGCTCGAGGCCCCGAAGTCGGACGACCGGCAATACGAGGAAACGGCAATTCCGGGGACCGGAGCCGAAAACGGGCTCGTCGTCCTGTTTCGCCGGATGCTGGGATCGCGAGCCGAACACCGCGACGTCCGAAACGGGGCCCGAGACAACAACACTTACCCAGTCGGTCCTCCCACGCTGGCACATGATCCAGAGCGACTGGGGAGACTGGCTCGTTCGCGACGTCGAAGACGCCACACCCGACGGCGTGGCAGTCTGGTATCTCGGCTGTAACGGCTTCGTCGTGAAGGGTGCCGACGGAACGACGCTTTATATCGATCCGTACCTCGGGCTGGGCGATCCACCACGAACCGTCCGGATGATCCCCGTCCCGTTCGATCCCGCGGACGTCAGCGAGGCCGACGCCGTGCTCGCGACCCACGAGCACACCGATCACGTCCACGGGCCGAGTCAGGCCCCGATCCTCGCGAACACGGACGCGAACTTCTACGCACCCGACGACAGCCTCGCGGTTGCGCGCGAGGAGGAGGCATGGGCCGACGAGTGGGCCGTCGACGAGGACCAACTCGTCGCGGTCGAAGCGGGCGAGACACTCGATATCGGCGAGTTCACGGTGCACATCGAGGACGCCCACGATCCCGACGCGACCCATCCGGTGAGCTACGTCCTCGAGCACGAGGCCGGCACCGTCTTCCACGGCGGCGACACGAAGCCGACCGACGAGTTCGAACGGATCGGCGACGAGTACGACATCGATCTGGGGATTCTCGCGTTCGGGACCGTCGGTCGAATTCCGGACAAGGAAACCCGGGAGCCGAAACGCACCCGCTGGTACAACGACGAAAACCAGATCGTCGAGGCGGCCGCCGCCCTCGAACTCGAGCGGCTCCTGCCGAGCCACTGGGACATGTGGCGCGGGCTGACGTCCGATCCGAAGGTACTCCACCACCACACGAAGAGCTTCGAACATCCGCGGCGACTCGAGATCGTCGAGATCGGGGACCGGGTCGACCTCACGAAGTGACGGCCCCCTGATACCGGTCGTACCATTTATAGTAATGGTAAGATAACGTTGGCCGCATGAGTAGCACCGCCGACACGGACGACGTGATCGAGGTCAGTGCTGACGGGTTAACCGTCCGGAAGACGTTCGCGGCGGACGAGTTCCCCGTGCCCGCGATCCGCTTCGAAATCGAATCGGAGCGCGACGATCAGGTGGCGTTTCGCCTCTCCGAAGAGATTCCGGAATCGTTCCCGATGGACAAGGTCGGGTTCCACCCTGATTATCGCAGTGACGACTGGACCGCGTTCCAGGACAATCACGTCGAGTTTACCACCAGCCTCGATCCGGACGAACGGATCGTAACCGTCTACGGTATTCGAATCGACGACGAGAGCGACGTTGCGGAGTTTATGGTCGAACCGACGATCGTCGAAGTCAACTCCGAAGACGACGTCGGCTCGGGCGGCGCGGAGGTCGACGACGACGTCATCGGTAGCATCGTCTCCGAAGACCGCAACCAGGCCGTCAAGGACATGATCTCCGGCGACTCCGGATCGGTTCCGGGACTCGAGGACGAGGACGACGAGACGGCCGACGAGGAAGCAACCGGCGAGGACGCGGCCGACGCGGACGATGGCTCCGGGCTCGATCTCGATCTCGAAGACGTCGACACCGATCCGGTCGAAACGCCCGACGCCGAATCCGACGCGGACGACGAGGACGACGCGCCGGACATCGATCTCGGGTTCGAAGAGGAGGAGATTCCGGAACCCAACCCGGCCGCGGACACCGACGATCTCGATGCAGTGGCCGCGGACGAGACCGATATCGAACTCGATCTCGAGGGCGACGAGGACGCGGCGTCCGAAGCGACCCCGTCGGACCCGACCCCCGATGGGGAGGACCTCGACCTCGACCTCGAGAGCGGCGCAGCCGGCCTCGACGACGCCGACGACGAGTCCGACGAATCGGTCGAACCCAGCCCCGACGAGGATCTCGAGCTCGAACTCGACGACGCCGACGACGAGGACGCGCCGGAGTCGACCGCGGACTCCGAAACCGATGCTGTAGACGACGCCGACGAACCCGCGGAATCCGAACTCGGGACCGAGCCGGTGTCGGACACCGAGCCGGAACCGGAGCCGGACGACGGGGACCCGACTCCCCCGCCGTCGTCGCCCTCGAGTGATCGCCGGGACGCCGACTCGACAGCCGACGCGGATACCGAGCCGGAGCCGGAACCGGAACCGGAACCGACCGAACCCGTCGCCGAACCGGCCGAATCGTCCACACCCGAGTCGTCGGTGACGGCCGACTCCGAACCCGTCGCCGAACCGGACGGGACGCTCGTCGAACGACTCGCTGCCGAGGTCCGAGACGGAACCGTCGACGACGACGACCTCGAACTGCTTCGGGCCGAGTTGACCGATCAGGAGGCCACCGCCGCCGGGCCGAAACTCGCAAAGATCGATCATCTCCAGTCCCGCGTCGAGGAAGTCGCCGCCTACACCGACGCGCTCGAGGCGTTCCTCGGTGACAACGGCACCGGCGAACAACTCATCGAGGAGTTCCGAACCGAACTGTCCGCGTTCGAGGACGACCTCGAGTCGATGGACGACCGAATCGAGGGGACACAGGCCCGCGTCGACGACGTCGAAAGCGAGGTTGACACTCTCACCGAGTGGACGACCGATCTCGAGGACGATCTCGACCACGTCACGGACGAGGTCGACTCGCTCGGTGGTCGAACCGACGCCGTCGAGGACGACATCCGGGCGGTCGAAAGCGACGTCGACAGCGTCGAAACGACGGTCGACGGTCTCGAAGGGACTGTCACCGACGTCGACGAAACCGTCGAATCCCTCGAAACCGATCTGGAAGCCGTCGAAGCCGACGTCGAATCGGTCGAAAGCGACCTCGAATCAGTCGAATCCGATCTGGAGAGCGTCCGCGAAGAGGTGACGGACATCCAGGACTGGCGCGACCAGCTGGGATCGATGTTCTCGGATTCCTAACCGGCGCTTGCGGGAAACGCAACTCGTTTATCCGTCGCCGGCAGATGACCGTCCGATGGGCGAGACGATTCCGATCGCCGTTCCTCGCAAAGGCCGACCGCTCGAGTCGGTACTCGATCGACTCGCACGGCGGATCGACGTTCCGGAACTGGCCGACGACGTGACGTCGACGCTTCGCCACGAGAAAGCACTCACGAAAGGGTCACTCGAGCCCGACGAAGAGAACGTCTACCATCGTCTCGCCGACTACAGCACCATCGACGATCCGACCGCACCGGAGTATACGCTCGTCAGAGACACCCGAAGCGGAAAGCCGCGCCGAATCGTCTTCGACAGCGTTACGATTCCCCTCGATGATGTCGACGGCGTCGCCGACGATACCGAGGTGCAACTGGTCGGACGGGAGGAACCCTTCCGGGCGCTTCGAACCCACGAGTTCGCGCTCGGGTTCGACAGCGCGGACCTCGTACTCGAAGAGGTCGTCGAACTCCGACCGGAGCCGCTCAACCGGATCGCCGACGTCAACGCGCGGATCAACCCCGCCGATACCGACGTCAGCGTCGTGACCGGACTCGGAGATACGGTCTATCACACGCTGATGGCGACCCCCGATGTCACGTCGGCGGCCGAGTCCCTCGACCGGGAGTTTCTCGAGAGCTACGACGGGCCGCTGTGTATCGAGCCGCGGTACGAGCGGCTCGTTCAGGCCGTCCTCGGAACGCGCACGCTCGAGGGGATCGAGTTTCGATACCCCGAGGACGGGCGCGAGGAGGAGGCGGCCATCGCCGACACGGGGCTTGGCGTCTATCTGACGGTAACGGGCTCGACAGCCCGCGAACACGGCCTCCTGCTCGGCGAACAGTTGTTCCCGAGCGAGACGGTGTTGCTCGAGAGCACGCCGGAGGTCACCGATCCGATCGCCGACGTTCGAACGCTATTGAACGGCGGCGACCTCGAGACGGAGCTCGCGGTAGGGACGTAACGCTACGGGGACGCTGTAGGCAGGCCGCGTTCGATTTCTCCGGGCGGCAGGTTCCGAATCTTCGTTCCTCGGAGTCGGATTGTGGGAATACGCGAGAGCATTGCGGCACACGACACCGACAGTAACGGGGATCGCCGTGCCTGCCCACAACGGGAGGTCGTACCACTGCTCGAGTCGAGAGAATAACCAGTGAGAGCGGACGGCTTTTGTAACGCTTTTTCGCCGAGTGCAGGTCCTACTGCTGGATCCGACCGTAAGGCGTCCCCTTCGGACGCACAGTTGGATATATCATTATATGATTTATCCGTTCGGAAGGGACCACTGATAGTGAGTACGATGATAGTAAATACAACTAGCAACCCGGGTCGAAGACGGGAAGCGGCCCAACGGGATCAATCAGTCGTCGGTGTCCGAAACCCCACGAAGCGCTCGAGGGCGTTGCCGCTCAGCTACGTCAGGGAATAGATGTTCTCGAGGTAGGTCTCCCGAACGCGATCGCCCCAGTTGTGCGTGTAGGTATCGATCACGTCGCTGGCGACGTCACCCCGGAGATACTGGACGATCCCTCGATCTCCCGTTCGATCCCTGAGGTGCGTGGTGAAGAAGTGCCGAAAGTAGTGGGGCGTGACGTTCTCGGACGCGCCGCCGCCGGTACGATACCAGCCGCGAGCCCTCGCGTACTGTTCGACCACGTGATGGACCACGTTGGGGGTGAGTCGCTGCCCCCAGCTATCGGCCGTGCCGACGAACAACGGCTCCGTGGCCGCCCCTGACGGCGTTGAGCCGGGGATATCGGGCCGGACCGCGAGCCAGCGAACCAGCGCGGTCCGTAGCTCCTCGTCGATCGGAACGACGGTCTCGCGCTTTCGTTTGTTCGAGGCCGTCCGGCGTTCGCCCCCGGACTCCTGGCCGTACGTGTGCTCCGTGGAGATAAACAGCGAATCCGGACGTCCGGCGATGTGGGCCCGCGGTTGCCACGTTCCGGCCTCGTGATCGAGATGGAGGTCGATCAAATCGAGGTTACAGAGCTCCCCGGCCCTGATTCCGGTTTTCAACAGCGTGACGACGATCGCTCGGTGGAGCGGATGGCGGATTGCAGCGACGAACGATCGCATCTCCGAAAGCGTCACGTCGCGTCGCGTCGGGTTCGATTCGATCGATTCGTTCATCTCCTCGAGCACGACGGTCATGGGATTCTCGTCGGCGTGTCCCACCCGCTCGAGATAGCTGTAAAACCGGTTGAGATACGACGCATACGTCGCGACGGTGCTCTCGGAGTGCGTGGACCGAAGCTCGTGAATCCAGGCCATACAGTCCCGATAGCTCGCCTCCGGCGGCGCTTTATCGAACCGCTCGGCGAGGAAGGATTCGTAGTCCGTGAGCACCCGTTGATAGGCCGCTGCGGTCCGTTCGTTGCGGCCGTGGTGCTCGATGTCCTGCAGGAAGTACTCGACCGTGTTCGCCTGCTGGCGGCCCTCACTCATCGTCGGTCACCACGTAGCCCCCGTCTCGACCGCTGTACCGGACCTTGTTCTCGTCCTGCAACTGCTGTAGTGCCGCGTCGAGGTCGTCCTCGACATCGTCGATTAGCGCGTCGACGAGTTCGTCCCAGTTGTGGACGCCGTCGCGTTCGAGGACCTCGAGAATCCTGTCGGCAAAGCCGTCATCCCCGCCGGATGTCCCATCACCGTCCGCATCCGTCTCGCTCGGCTGGACTGGCGTGTCGTTCAAGGACGAGGGCAGTTCGAAATCGCTTCGGCCCGCCTGAACCATCGTCCGGACGAACTCGCTCTGGCTCATCTCGAGGTCGTCGGCGTGGTCCTTCCAGGCGTCCTTCTGGTATCGGGGAACGTACGTTTTCACGGCGACTCGCTCGTCGTCGGTCATACCCGCCACCACTCAGCCCGTACACTTCAATCTAACCCACATTCACAAATAAACATCCTTATTTGGGAGAGTAGCTCCTTGTTTGAAGGCAAAGAATTCAATTAGATGTGAGTATATCACCACCTATCGGCAGTGTGTGGTGCTAGATTAGAAAATAAACCACTCGGCGACTGGCTGGTGTGTGTTACTATCCCAATTCGGGCCGAGCGATGAACCCACGCTCACGACCAACCGTCGCCGACGGCGGCCGTCCACACCACGCCGATCCTCGAGAAAGCGGCAATATTTGAAGCGCGTTTTCAGTGCTCGAACCCTTGGGGTTGCGGCCCGAAGAGACGGGTCCTCGAAACGGCCAGCGATCGGAAATAGTGTGATTTGACTGTCACCCCAGCGGGTGGAAGTCCCAGTCCAAGGGAGTGGCTGTCCGGAATACACTGGTTCGACTGAGGGACGTTCGGACCTCGAAGTAGATTCACCCCACCGAAGAAAGTGGGGACGGTTCACGATCAAGGTGCTACCGATCGGACGGCTGGTCGTTCTACGATTCGATCGGGTCGGCGTTTCACCACTCGAGACGGCACCGGAACCGAAACGACTCGCCCGAAACGAGGCTCGTTACCGACGGATCCCCGTGTACCGGAGTCGGTTTCGGCCGGACAAGACACCGGCCCAGTTCGGCCGTATCCGGTCGAGAACCGGTCCATCGCTCGGACCAGCGTCCACTGGTTCGACCGGGAGGAGTCCGATTTACGAACCGATAGCGACGATTCAACGGCATCGAAGGATCGTCATACGATCCAACGACAGCGACACAGTTTTGCGACCGCGGAACGCCCGATTACGGGGTACGGCCGAAAACGGATCGTCGGATGGCAACAGGGCGGGTGAGAGACCGGCGCTTCGATACTTCGACCGGAACCAAGCGGGACAACGGGCCGTTCACAGGCCCCGTCTCGCCCGAGCGTCCGAAGGCGGAGCCGCTTTCCACACACGTCGGACGGGTTGCTCGAAGCGACCGAGACGATCCCGAAGGGACGATGTCCGTACACGCCAGCTAGCGCCAGTCCAGGAGGTGGGAGGCCAACTTGTTGTTTGGATACCGTCATTTGTGGCTTGCAGGCCGCGTCCGAGCACGGACTCATAAATTGCATATCGCTATACGCAATTGGGGACCCCACTACTGAGCTATCCGCTCCGTAATTCGTGCATCTCACGCGTTCTACAGCAGAGAAACGAGCAACCCGACGGGGTTCGAATCGGACGAACGCTCGGCCGTCTTCTCGGATCGATACTGAGACGCCGTGTCAGTGTGTCGCCGCGCGGACGTCTTCGACGCGATACAGGTCCTCTTGCAGTCCATCTCCGTCGCAGTCCTCGTCGGGACACTCGTAGTGCCAGCCGTCCTGTGTGGCGTCGGCCTCTCGGAATCGGTCACCACATACCTGGCAGAAGAGTTGTCCTTTCGTACACGTATCGCGGTGTAACTCGAGGTCGAGTTCGGTCTGGAAAGACTGGTTGCAGTTACGACAGGTGTGCATATTTCGTCTGACGCGAGCCTCCCACAAAACTGCTTGGGTTCTTTTATTACGCCGTAATCGGCGGTGATTCGGCCTCATTCGACGGATTTGGGGTCGATTGCTGCTGAAGAAAGAACGTCCGGAATTACAGTTTACTCATTCACGGGTACTTCGTTTTCTGTCAGTTGGGCTCGACACAGGCCCGTGTCGATACTCGTTTGGGCCGGGAAACTCGTTCCTCCAAGAAGTGATAGGTGAGCGGCCAGCGGGATGGCCGTCGCCGACGTGAACCGACTGCGATCGGCGGGTGACAACCGGTAAGTCGTCAGTCGTCCTGACCGAGGATGCCGCGTTCGGTCATCTTTTCGGGATCGAGCACCTCGTCGGCCTCTTCCTCGTCGAGGTAGCCCTTCTCGAGGACGACCTCCCGAACCGTCTTCCCCTCTTTGAGTGCGGTCTTGGCGACTTCGCTTGCCTTGTCGTAGCCGATGTGGACGTTCAGCGAGGTCGCAAGGGCCATCGACTGTTCGACCTGCTGTTCGCAGTGCTCACGGTTGGCCTCGAGCGGATCGACGAACCGATCGGCGAAAACCTGACTCGCGTTCGAGATCAGTTCCGCGGACTCGAGGAAGTTGTGCGCGAGCACGGGTTTGTAGAGGTTGAGATCGATCTGTCCCTCGGCAGCGCCGGCGGAGACGGCGGCGTCGTTGCCGACGACCTGTTTGTGGACCTGGTTGACCGCCTCGGCGACGACGGGGTTGATCTTGCCCGGCATGATCGAGGAGCCGGGCTGGTTTTCGGGCTGTTCGATCTCGCCGAGCCCGTTTCGCGGGCCGGACGCGAGCAGTCGCAGATCGTTCGCGATCTTGTTGAGCGAGCCAGCGACGACTCTGAGCGCACCGTGTGCCTCGGCCATGGCGTCGTGAGCGGCCTGTGCCTCGAAGTGGTTGTCGGCCTCGCGGAACTGGACGCCGGTCTCTTTGGTGATGTACTCGGCGGCGCGACCGGGGAACTCGGGATGGGTGTTCAGACCCGTCCCGGTCGCGGTCCCACCGAGGGCGAGTTCGGCGAGGTGTTCGCGGACCTTGTCGACACGGGAGAGTCCTTTCTCGATCTGCGTGCGGTAGCCGGAGAACTCCTGTCCGAGCGTAACCGGCGTCGCATCCTGCAGGTGCGTGCGGCCGGTCTTGACGACGTCGTCGAACGCCGCTTCCTTGTCCTCGAGCGACTCACGGAGGGTGTCGAGTGCAGGCGTGACGTCTTTCTCGACGGCTTCGAGGGCTGCAACGTGCATCGCGGTCGGGATGACGTCGTTTGACGACTGCCCGTAGTTGACGTGGTCGTTCGGGTGGACGACACGGTCTCCGATTTCGGCTCCCATGAGTTCGGCGGCGCGGTTTGCGATGACCTCGTTTGCGTTCATGTTCGAGGACGTACCGGAGCCGGTCTGGAAGATATCGACCGGGAACTGGTCGTCGTGTTCGCCCGCGATGACCTCGTCGGCAGCTTCGATGATCGCCTCCGCGATATCGTCTTCGAGCAGTCCGAGATCGCGGTTCGCCTGCGCGGCGGCTTTCTTGACGACGCCGAGCGCGCGGATGAACCGGCGACTGAACGTGATTCCCGAGATCGGGAAGTTCCCGATCGCACGCTGGGTCTGTGCGCCCCAGTACGCATCGGCCGGAACCTCCATTTCCCCGAGGCTGTCCTCCTCGATTCGGTAGTCGTCTTCGGCTCCCATACGCGGAGGCTCTCGGCCGGTCAGGTAAAATCCACCGAAAACCCCGGGTCAGGTAAAATCGACGGAGAGGCCGGTATCGTTCGCCCGCGATCGGTCCCGAAGTGCCGATTGAAGGCGTTTTCGCCCGGTCCCGTGGACATCCCGAGCGTCCTCGAGGTCGACGTCATGGATCGTCGGCGTCGCCCGGGAGAACGTCCGCGAACTCGCGGTATCGACGACCAGCGATGCCAGCCCGAGCCGGCGCTGGAAGATCGACCGCCGCGTCGAGACCGTCTGAATGCGGTAGTAGGGGACGACCGTCGTGCGCCGCCGCCAGAATCCACGACGGATCACGAGATGGTCCTCCCCGACGAAATACCCGAGATGGGCATACCGCAGGTGTGCCGCCGGCGGAACCGCCGCGAAGACGACCGCCGCGAGATACCAGCGCTCGAAGCCGATAACGAGAGAGACCGCGGCGGCGACCGCGACGACCCCGGCAGCGATCAACGAGTACCGGACCAGATAGCGCCGTCGGGCCACCGGCGACGGGCCGTTGAACTGCGGGGATTCGACACCCGTGAGGTTTTCAGTAAACGTCCGAACCCGCTCGCGCTCGGCCAGCGGGACGGCCGACTGGCTGCCGCCGTCGCCCTCGGGACCGTAGCCGGCGGTCTCGATCCAGAGCCCCGCGTATCCGAACAGTCGCTGGGCCGGATTGTCGGTGACGGTCACCGACTGTACCTTTTCGGCGGGGATGGAACCGCTGTAGCGCTGGATCAGTCCACGTTCGTAGACGAAGTCCTCGCCGACCCGCCCCAACTGAAACCCGTAGTAGGTAACGAACGTGTACGCGACGCTGAGAAGGTACGTGATAACGGCCCCGTAGAGCAGCGGGAGCAGCGCCAGTATCTCGAACCGCTGAATCATCCCGCCTCCCGAATCCGGGTCCATCACGAGGAAACCGACGAACAGGACTCCGGCGACGGCGGCGGGCTGAAACGAGGTAAACGCATACAGGAACAACTCCGTGGGCTCGAGGGCGAACAGCTGCCGTCGTCGAGGGGTCGGCGTCGGCTCGTCGTCGGGTTTCGGCGGGCGTTCGGCGGTCGAATCGGGGGAGTCGGCTATCGTCGACGCGCGGTCGTCGGTTTCGGAGTCCCCGGAAGCGTCGGCCGTCCGTCGTCTGTCTTTCAGTTCGGCGGTCCGCCGACGGATCCGTTCCTGAAGCCGTTTCGCTTCGCTCTCGCTGACGAAAGAGAGCGTCGCTTCGGTCTCGCCGCCACCGGCGGTCTCGATCGAGACGACGGCGAGGCCGAGGAGCCGCTGAACGACACCCTGTGCGATGTCGACGTTCTGGATCCGGCGGTACGGAATCTCGCGGGATCGCCGCGAGAGGACGCCCGATCGAACGTCGAACGTATCCGGCGTGATCCCGTACTCGAACCGATAGTAGTAGCCGACGCCGTAAGCAACGCCGACGACGAACCCGAGCGGCGCGAGTACGAACGTCCACGAGACGGAGACGAAATCGAAGATCCCGGCCAGAAACGTGGTGAAGAAAAACGGAACTGAGAGCCCGGTAACGCCGTGCTGAAGGGCCATTATGACCGCACTGAATGGGTGAAGCCGCTTCATGTTAGACGGCGTCGTCGGCCTCGCTTTCGATCGCGAGATCCCGGAGGGTATCCTGTAGCTCCCGTGCCCGAGCGGGCGGTAGCCCCGGAATTCGGACGTCCGCGTTCCGGGAACCAGCCGTGTAGACGACGACACTCGAGAGCCCGAGCGCGCGTTCGATCGGCCCGAACTGCGTATCGACGTGCTGGACGCGGACGAACGGGACGGCGGTCTCGACGAACGTAATCACGCCGCGCTCGAGGTATAGCGCGTCGGACTGGAGTTCGAACCGCCAGACCTGATAGAGCCGCACGGCATAGACGGCCCCGAGGACGAGTCCGAGGGCAACCACGCCGCCTTGGACAGCCGTCGGGACGGTAACGAAGTCGAGCCACTGGTCGACGGCCGCGATCGCGACGCCGAGAACGATCGCCACGATAGCGGCCTGTGCGACCCAGAGCAACCTGATCCGGGGATGAAGCGATTCCATACGGATATCCACACAGGCTGAAAGGAGAAACCTGTGGTTCCGGGCCGGTTGGATTACCGTTCGTCCTCGTACTCGTCGGGCGTGTACGTCGAGAGTTCGAGGGCGTGGATGTCGGTCGTCATGTGCTCATCGAGGGCGTCGTAGACCTGCTGGTGTTGCTGGACCAGCGACTGGCCCTCGAAGGCGGGCGAGACGACCGTCGCCGCCAGATGGTCGTCGTCGTGTTCATCGCGTGCGTGCGTGACCGTCGCTTCGGCGTCCTCGAGCTCCGATTCGATGAGCTCCTCGATGGCTGCGAGATCCATACCCGATCGGTGGAGTGCTCGAGGCAAAAACACCGTGGTCCGTGTCTCCGTCGCCGCCGTCACGCCGGAACTGTCTCGGACAAGTCGAAATAGCACCATCCCACGGGGCAGGCTCTTCCCGCAGTGGGATTTCGACAACTGTTATGTCGACGCGGCCCGCCCTCGAGGATATGTCACTGGCAGCCGAGACCCGTCGCGCCGTCGAGGCCCATCCCTTCCTCCGGATGGCGTTGCGTGCCGGCGTCGTCAACTACACCGCCGCCGCTCGGTTTCTCGATGTCGAGGGCGAAACCGACGCGATCGCGACGGCACTGCGACGCTACGCCGAGGACCTGCCGGACTACGCGGCCGAGTCGCGTGACGCCAGCGTCCGGATGGAAAGCGGGATCGGCCCGGTCGACGCCGGCGGCGACTGCGAGCCGCTGCTTACCGTCGGCGGGGCCGGGTTCGGTGACTGCGGCGGCGACCTGACAGCGATCGTTGCGGCGGGGACCGTCGACGCCGCCGCGCTCGCGACGACGCTCGAGCGACTCTCCGCCGCGGGACACTCACCGACCGCAGCGGCCGTCGCCGACGGGACGATGATCGTCATCGTGGACCGACTCGAGGGCGCAAACGCCCTCCGTGCGGTCGAGGACGCGCTCGCGGGCGTTCCGTCCGAGTGAGTGCCGGCGGCCGATCGCGGTTCTCGAATCGACGGGGCGTCGAGGATTACCGCTCACGGCCGCCGCAAGGCGGGAAACTGCGGCGATAACAGCGTTTAACTTCGGCCCGCGGATAGACGTGCGTAATGACCCTGCACGTGACGAATACGTTGACGGGCGAGAAAGAGCCGTTCGAGCCACAGGACCCCGAGAACGTGTTGCTGTACTACTGTGGCCTGACGGTCTCGGACCCGCCCCACCTGGGCCACGCCCGGTCGTGGGTTCACGTCGACGTCATGCACCGCTGGCTCGAGTATCTCGGCTACGACGTTCGTCACGTCGAGAACTTCACCGACGTCAACGAGAAGATCGTCGCCCGCGTCGGCGAGGACGACCTCGGTGCCGACGAGGCGGCGGTCGCGGAGACGTACATCGAGCGGACCCTCGCCGATATGCGCGCGCTCAATCTCCTGCGGGCGGAGGTCTACCCTCGCGTCTCCGAGCACGTTCCGGAGATCATCGACCTCGTCGAAACGCTCGTCGAAAAGGGGTACGCCTACGAGTCAAACGGCTCGGTCTACTTCGACGTGACCGCGTTCGACGAGTACGGCAAACTCTCGAATCAGGAACTCGAGGAGATCGAGTCTCAGGGGGAGCCCGACGAGCGCGCTGAAAAGCGCAATCCGGCCGACTTCGCGCTCTGGAAAGCCGGCGGCGTCGACGCCGACGCGGTCGAAGAGCACCGACACGAGGGCGTCGATCACGGCGGCGACCCGCCGGCGGGCCAGACATGGGAGTCGCCGTGGGGCGAGGGACGGCCCGGCTGGCACATCGAGTGCTCGGCGATGAGCATGACACATCTGGACGAGACGCTCGACATCCACGTCGGCGGACGCGATCTGGTCTTCCCCCACCACGAAAACGAGATCGCCCAGTCCGAGGCCGCGACCGACGAGGAGTTCGCGAAGTACTGGCTCCACTGCGAACTGTTCCAGATGGACGACGAAAAGATGTCCTCGAGTCTTGGCAACTTCGTCACCGTCGAGGACGCGGTCGAGCAGTGGGGGACGAACGTCCTGCGGACCTTCCTGACCGCCGGGTCCTACAACAGCAAACAGCTCTACTCCGACGAGACGATCGCCGAGGCCGAGGAGCGCTGGGAGCGCCTCGAGCGTGCCTACGAAACCGCCGTCAACGCGCTGGATTCGCCGGCCGCGCGGACGAAAGTCGAAGACGAAACGTTCCGCGCGGCCGTCGAAGACGCCCGCGAGGCGTTCGTCGAGGCGATGAACGACGACTTCAACACCCGAGAGGCCCAGTCCGCGCTGCTGTCGATCGCGAGCGAGGTCAACTCCCACGTCGACGCGAACGCCGAGTACGACTACCGGGGCCTCCGGGACGCCGTCGAGACCCTCGAGGAACTCGGCGACGTCCTCGGGCTGTCCTTTACCGGCGAGACGACCGGGTCGGCGGATCTCGCCGGCGACGTCGTCGAACTCGTCCTCGACGTCCGCGAACGGGAGCGTGCGGACGGCAACTACGAACGAGCCGACGAGTTGCGCGACGAACTCGAGACGCTCGGCATCGAGGTACAGGACACCGACGACGGACCGACGTACCGACTGCCGACGGACGGATAACACACGAACCGACGACGATAGCCTCGCTCGGTTGATCGGAAAGACTCCCTCCACAATTCCAATCTATACTTATATCCGAATCCTCTACAGAAACCATCATAATACAGTCATGGGTTCGTGAACGATGGGGTGGTGCTATCAGTAGAAGTCGGTAAGATCCACTATCTCTCGCGATACTTGGATTTGCAGCTGAGGGGACGCCCGGTAAACTCATGACGGAATGTGTGAATGTAGTCACGGCGTGAGGAGCGACAGGGTATTTATACGCCGATCGGTGGTTCAGGCGGTATGGACCGACGGTTGTTCGTTTCGACGGTTGCCGTCGGCGGCCTCAGCGCCTCGGCCGGTTGTCTCGGCGGGTACCTCGACGATCTCACGTCGTTCGCTGCGTCGCCGGCGGCCGTCGCCGAACCGGCCACGGACGAGGCCGGGTACGACTATCAGGGCACCGAACGGACGGTCGAGACGAAAGACGTGTTCGGCACCCGCGTCGAAGCGACGAACTACATCAGCGGCTACCATCGAACCATCGACGTGGCCCTCGGTCCGTTCGAAGACGAAACCGAATCCGGCGTCTTCGGCGTTATCACGACGCCGAAGGCGAGCCTCGGCGACGAACACTTCAATCCGGTCGGCGACATGACCCACGCCGAGATCGCCGAGCGCGTCCAGAGTCAGTACGACGAACTCGAGGTCGCAGACGAGGTGACACACCGGCGAACGGTCGACGCCTTCGGAGGGGCGATCACGGTCGATACGTTCGAAGCCGAAGCGTCGTTTCAGGGGGCGTTGGAGGTCGACGCCTTCGTCGACATTTCACAGCCCGATCACGACGGCGATCACGTCGTGGTCGTCGGTATCTATCCCGATCACCCGGGATTCCAGCGGGAAGCCGAAGCGGAACGGATCGACACCATGATCGCGGGGTTGAGACACGGATCGGACGTGGACGTGACGCTCGTCACCGGGGAATTCTAGAGGCCCAGTGCACTCACAACGGAGAGACCGCTCGCGACCGCACCGAGCAGATAGCCGCCGATCGCACCGCCGTTGAGCAGCGGCAGCCCCGCGTGTGCCCGCCCTTCGAGAACCATATACATGAGCACGATCAGTCCGGCGATCGTCCCGAGCAACGCACCCAGTGCCGGCAGGTTCACCGTGAGTATCGGAACCGAAAGCGTGCCGGCCTCGAGGAAAAAGGCCGCGCTCACGACCAGAATCGTCGGAATGACCGCGTCACCGAGGCCGATGAACAGGGCGTCCCGATCGAGGGAGCCGTCCTGTTCGTCGTCGGTTTCGGTCGCGTTCGAGGCGGAATCGGCGTTTGCGTTCGGATCCGACTGTCCGTCCCCATCGGTCGCGGTTTCGTCCTCGAGCGTGTCCGCCCCGCTGTTCGGGGCGAGATACGAGTACGAAAGCGTCGTCGGGACCACGAGCACGACGGGAATCTTGAGATCCATCACGCCCTCGGCGAGATCGAGCATGTGTTCGGTGCCGTACACGCTGATCGCGTCGTAGACGGCGAGCACGCCCAGCAACAGGATCGCCGGGAGAAGCCCGAAGCTGATCCCGAAGAGGGCGGCGGCCCCTGCCCCCATCAACACTCCCGTCCCGTCGATGACGTACCACTCGGGATACCACAGCAGCGCGGCCCCGACGCCGGCGGCGGCGAGGGCGGCGGCGGCGTTTACCCCACCGACCGTGAGGACGGATGGCACGAACTCCGAGAAGACGAACCACGCGAGCATCACGCTGACGCCGACGATGAGCGCGCGGATGAGCCACTGGAGGTCGTATTTGAACGCCGCGAGCATGAGCGCGGTCGCGACGAGGATGATCCCAAAGTAGATGATGCTGTTCGTCGGGTCGTCCGGGTTCTCGACGGCCTGCCGTTCCGATTCGTGGAACGGCTCGATCAGTGCAAGCGCACCGAGCTGCACGCCGAGAAACAGCAGTACTGTTAGCCCGACGGCGAGGAAAACCCGCGTCCGATCGTTCATAGCGCGCCGTTTGCACCCCGTTCCTATGGTGCTTTTGTTACCGCTCGAGAACCGTCCTCGCGTCGGCGTCGATCGAACCTACCGTGCGTACAGTGTCGCACCGACGAGCGACGGCAGGTGGACGTCGTCGTCCGGGGTCACCGCCAGATAGGGTTCGGCGACCGGGCCGAACACGTCCACGACCCGGCCGACCTCCTCGAGCGAATCGTCGAGGACGACGGTCCCGATCTCGTCGCGGTACCGATCGGTTCCGCGGTCGTCGTCCGGGGCGTCCGCCCGCAGGACTGCAAGGCCCTGTGCGGTGCGGACGACCCCGCCGATCCGACGCATCGGGCTCACTCGCGCATCGCGACGACGTACGCCGCGACGGCCTGGACGAGGTCGTTTTTCGTCGAGTCGTCGGCCCCGCGGACGACGACCCGGCCGCGGTCGGCCCAGTGCTCCCGGGAGTAGGCTTTGTCCCGCTCGATCGTGGCGTCGTAGCCGATCTGCTGGACTGCCTTTGCGATCTCGTCGACCGTCGGTTCCTCGACCGCCAGATCCTCGGACACGCGTCGGCCCTCCGACCGCGAGAGGCTCGCGTCGAGATAGGCGGGCCAGATGACGTTCTCGACCATGCGCTTTCCTGGGAGGTCAGGCGAGTAAACGCTTTTCAAAGCGAGACGATCAGCCGAAACGAGGGACTGGAGTCGAGTCGAACGTCGCGTAGAACCGTTGCCGGCGGCCGAGTTCGGGTTATCGCCGCCGTGCGACGAACCCGACGGCCAGCAGGGCGACGACGGCGGCGGGGACCCCGAATCCGGGGATCGCGTTCTCGCCACCTTCGGCGTCGCCCCGCTCGTCGCCGGCGTCGGTCGTCTCGAGGTCCGCACTGGCCTGCTCGTAGGCATCGGGGTGGATCGTCTCGACGATTTCGACGACGGCGGAGACGACCTGCGGCGCGGGCTGGCTGATCCGGTTCGCGTCGACCGCGAGGACGTTATCGTCCCGATAGGCTGTCGTCGCCTCGACCGAAGCCGGAATCGGCGGTTCGTCCCTGTGGTCCGGGTAGATGATCCAGTCTGGGTTCTCGTCGACGACCGTTTCGGGGTTGAGCTGCTCCCATGAGGAGATGCCCGCCCGCTCGGCGACGTTCTCGACGCCGGCGGTCGTCAGGACCTCGTGGATGAACGTCTCGGTACCGGCCGTCTGCCCGTCGTCACCCATCGCGTAGTACGCCAGCGGTCGGTCCTCGCCCTCGAGCGCCCGTTCGACGATCCCGAGTTGCTCGTCCATCCAGTCGATCGTTTCGGCGGCCCCGTCGCACTCGTCGGTGAGCCGACCGGTCGTCGCTACGTTTTCGCGGACGTCCGCGAGCGACTCGGCGTCCGCGAAGTGATAGACGGTGAGTCCGGCACTACGAAGCTGGTCGATGGTCCCGTCCCGCGTTACGTTGGCGGCCAACACGAGATCCGGATCGAGGTCGACCACCCGCTCGGAGAGCACCTCGTAGCCATCGGTCACGGCAGTTCGATCGCCGCTCTCGAGACCGCTCGTCGCCGGGTTGTCGGGCATGCCGACGAGACGGTCCTCGGCACCGATCTCGAACATCGTCTGGGCGTCGCTCGGCTGGAGCGCCACGACCGACTCGGGTGCCTCCTCGAGCGTGATCGTCTCGCCCGTGGCGTCGGTCACCTCGAGCGGGAACGCACACTCGACGGTCGATCCGGGCTCGTCGTCCGACTGGGCAGTTGCGACGGGAGCGAACGACGAAACGACGAGCAACGCTGCCAGAAGGACGGAAACGTGTCTTCGCATCGGGTTGACCTCCACCGTACGTCAACAAATATTTGCCTACTGCAAGCTAGGTTGGCGTGTATGTACCGGCCGGCCCGGACGGCGGCGTGGTCGGCGGGGTTGCTCGTCGTACTGCTCGCCGTCGTTCTCACAAGCGCCGCACTCGGCCCGGTCAGGATCGACCTCGCGACCGTCGCGATGGCGACGCTGAACGCGATCGTCGTTCCCGCCGGCGTGACCGTCTCGAGTGCGTCGGTTCCAGTGCTCGGTGTCGCCGTTCCGGTGCCCGCGCTCGAGTACGCACCGGTCTTTTCGTTCGACGTCCCCGAGACCAGACAGGCCATCGTCGCGGACATCAGATTGCCGCGGATCGCGCTGGCGGCGACGGTCGGGTTCGCGCTGGCCGCCGCGGGAACGGTCATGCAGGGGTTCTTTCGGAACCCGCTCGCCGATCCGTCGATCATCGGCGTCTCCTCGGGTGCCGCCGCCGGTGCGGTCGCCGCGATCGCGTTTCCCGCGCTGGTCCCGTTCGGAAGCCTGCAACTCTCCGCGTTCGTCGGCGCGCTGGCGACGGCGTTTCTCGTCTACGCGATCGCGACCGAGGGGGGCCGAACGCCGGTCGCAACGCTGTTGCTCGCCGGCGTCGCCGTCCAGGCCTTTCTCGGCGCGATGATCTCGTATATGCTCGTCCACAGCGGCGACTCGCTCAGGGAGGCCGTCTTCTGGCTGATGGGCCATCTCAACGACAGCCAGTGGAGCGACGTCCGGTTCGCGTTGCCGATCGCACTCGGCGGCGTGCTCGTCCTCTGTGCGTTTACACGTGATCTGAACGTCCTGTTGCTCGGGGAGGAGGACGCTCACCACCTCGGCGTCGAAGTCGAACGGACCAAACTCCTTCTGCTCGCGCTTGCGAGCGTCGTCACCGCCGCCGGGGTCGCGGTCGCGGGCGTTATCGGCTTCGTCGGCCTCGTCGTCCCGCATATCATGCGGCTGGTCGTCGGACCCGACCACCGAATCCTGTTGCCGACCAGCGCGATCGCCGGGGCGTCGTTTCTGGTCGTGACCGATACGATCGCTCGGATCGGCCCGGCGGTCGTCCCGGTCGGCATCGTGACGGCGGCGTTCGGAGCCCCGTTTTTCCTGTTCCTGCTCGTCCGCCGGGAGGTGCACTCGCTGTGACGGGGGCCGATCGGCCCGACGACGACCGCAGGTCAGCACCCGACGCCGAGCCGTCGGCCCCCGAACCGGCGACGATCACCGTCGACGACCTCTCGCTGTCGTTCGGGGACCTCTCGGTGCTCGAGGGCGTTTCACTGACCGTCAAGGCCGGCGAGTTCGTCGGCCTCGTCGGTCCCAACGGGGCCGGGAAAACGACGCTGTTACGGGCAATCAGCGGCGCGCTCGATCCGGATTCGGGTACCGTCGAGGTCGACGGCGTGGAGATCCACGGGGTCTCGTCGCGGACCTCGAGTCGGCTCGTGGCGACCGTGCCACAGGACACGACGCTGTCGTTTTCCTTCCCCGTCCGCGACGTCGTGGAGATGGGTCGCCACCCCCATCGGTCGCGGTTCTCCTCGCCGACGGCGGCCGACCGGGCCGCAGTCGAGTCGGCCCTCGAGCGAACCCGGACGGCCGATCTGGCCGACCGGCCGATCGACGAGGTAAGCGGCGGCCAGCGACAGCGGGTCGTGCTCGCTCGCGCCATCGCACAGGAGACGCCCGTCCTAGTGCTCGACGAGCCGACCGCGAACCTCGACGTCAACCACCAGATCGGAACGCTCGAGCTAGTCCGCCGGCTGGTCGACGAGGGGAAGACGGTCGTGGCGGCGATCCACGACCTCGAGCTTGCCGCCCGGTACTGCGATCGGCTGGCGTTGCTCGCCGACGGGTCGATCGATCGGTCGGGACCGCCGTCGACGGTGATGACGGGGGAGGCGCTCGCCGATGCCTTCGGCGCGAACGCGGTCGTGCTGGCGAACCCGGTCACGGGGACCGAGACGGTGACCGCGCTCGGAGACGGCCGCGAGACGGACCGGCTTCCGAACAGGGTTCACGTTTTCGGCACGGGGAGCGCCGCCGTTGGCGTCGTTGCTCGACTCGAGGCAGCCGGAATCGAACCCACTCTCGGGCCGGTTCCGGACGGGGGGATGGCGGCCGAAACCGCTGGCTCGCTCGGCGTCGATGCGCTCGCAGTCGAGCCGTTCGAACCGCTCTCCGCCGGGGCACGGACGACAGCCGAACGATTGGTTCGCAAAGCCGACGTGGCCGTCTGTGTCGACCGCGACGGAGTCGGCGGAACGATACTCGAGCGGGTCGACGAGTCAACGGCGCTCGAAACGACGCCGGAGACGGTGCCCGAGGTGACACCGGAGACGGTACTCGACACGGTCGGCAACGCGGTCGAGAGCCGGTCACAGCCGACGACGGTCGGCTCGACGGGGGAACGACGCGGTTGAAAACATCACTTCGCGACGGCTCGAAGCGCTCGAGTGGGCGTAATAGTCCGCTACGGAAACCGCGAATCGATTCCATTCGGGGGTAGCGACTGGGGCCAGCCGGTTCGGCTCTCAATGTCAGTCTGGGGCGAGAAACGAACGTTCGTGTTTTTCTTCGACCGGTGCCTCGAGCGAGTCGTATGAACGAACCCGGACACACTCGGCGAACGGCGATGAAACGTGTCGGTGCGATAGCCGCGACTGCCGGGATCGCAGGCACTGCAGGCGCTCAAGGTGACGACGGAGACGGAACCCACCACGATGACGGGCATCACAACGAGCACCACGGGTCCGACGGGAGTGAGACCGATGGCTCCGGAACAGCGGGTGACGGCGACCGCCTGTCGATCATCCTCGCCGGTCGAACCGAGTACTGGTACGGCATCGCGCCGGCGGAGATCGAAGGCGAGGAGAATCCGCCGTTGAACCTCGAGGCCGGCCGGGAGTACGAACTCGTCTGGATCAACGTCGACGGCGCGGAACACGAACTGATCGTCGAGTCGGCGGACGGCGAGGAACTCGAGGAGTCCGACTCGTCGGAGACGGCGGGAGAGGCCGTTTCGATGACCTTCGAGGCGAGCGAGGACGCGGCCGAGTACTACTGCGAGTATCATCCGGAGACGATGCGCGGCGACGTCGTGTTCGAGGGTGGGTTCGACCTGTCGATGGACGACTAGCCGGACGCCTGCGTCCGAACCCGGACTGGACGGTTTTTTACCCCTCCGCCACCGAGTGGCCGTCAATGACCGAAACCGAGTACGACTACGACGAGCTCGGACTCGTCGCCGGGCTGGAGATCCACCAGCAACTCGAGACGGCGACGAAGCTGTTCTGTCAGTGTCCGACCACCCTTCGCGAACCCGAGGAGTCGACGCGGACGTTCACGCGGTACCTCCATCCGACCCGAAGCGAACTGGGCGAGATCGACGAGGCCGCCCTCGAGGAGAGCAAGGTCGACCGCGAGTTCGAGTACCTCGCGTACGATTCGACCTGTCTGGTCGAGGAAGACGACGAGCCGCCCCACCAACTCGACGCCGAGGCCCTCGAAACGACGCTCGAGATCGCCCAGCTGCTCGATATGGAGCCAGTCGATCAGGCCCACGTCATGCGAAAGATCGTCGTTGACGGCTCCAACACGTCGGGGTTCCAGCGCTCGACGTTGATCGCGACCGACGGCGAGATCGAGACCAGCGACGGGCCGGTCGGCATCGAGGACCTCATGCTCGAGGAGGAAAGCGCCCAGCGCGTCGCGGAAACCGACGACGGCGTCCGCTATAGCCTCGATCGGCTCGGGATTCCGCTGGTCGAGATCGGGACGAGTCCGGACATCTCGACGCCCGACCAGGCACTCGAGGCCGCCGAACGCATCGGCATGCTGCTTCGCTCGACGGGGAAAGTCAAGCGCGGTCTCGGGACGATCCGACAGGACGTCAACGTCTCGATCGAGGAGGGCGCTCGCGTCGAGATCAAGGGCGTCCAGAGCTTGGACGACATCGACGACATCGTCCGCAACGAGGTCGCCCGGCAGGTCGAACTGGTCGAGATCGCCGAGGAGCTACGGGACCGCGACGGATCGGTTGGCGAGGTACAGGACGTGACCGGCGTGTTCGAGGACACCGACAGCGGCGTTATCGCCGGTGCGTTGAACGCGGGAGGCACCGTGATGGCCGTCCCCCTCTACGGCTTCGACGGTCTCGTCGGCCGCGAGATCGCGCCGGACCGCCGTCTCGGGACGGAACTTTCCGACCACGCGAAACGCCACGGCGCTGGCGGCATCTTCCATACGGACGAGTTGCCCGCCTACGGCGTCACCGAAGACGAGGTCGCGGCGCTGCACGAGGCGGTCGGCACCGGTTCGGAGGACGCCGTCGCCATCGTCGCCGACGACACGGACGTCGCCGAGGCCGCGATCGAAGCCGCCGCCGAGCGGGCCGAAACCGCGTTCGAGGGCGTCCCCGAGGAGACCCGCGGCGCGAACGACGACGGAACGACCCGCTACCTGCGGCCGCTTCCCGGTGCGGCGCGGATGTACCCCGAGACGGACGTCCCGCCGGTGGAACCGGATCCGAGCGACGTGCCCGAACCCGAGTTGCTGACCGAGAAGGTCGACCGCTACCAGGACGAGTACGGACTCGACGCGGGACTGGCCGAACAGGTCGCCTACGGCGAGTATATGCCGCTGTTCGAGGACGTCGTCGCCGACGGGATCGACCCGACGCTGGCCGCGACGACGCTGGAATCGACCCTGACGGAACTGCGGCGGGACGAGGTGACCGTCGAGAACCTGACGGACGACCACCTCGCGGAGACCCTCGAGATGGTCGAGAACGGCGACCTGCCGAACGAAGGCGTGCCGGACCTCCTGACGGCGCTCGCGAAGGATCCCGACCTGACCGCCGAGGCGGCGGCCGAGGAAGCGGGTCTCGGCGGGGCCGACGAGGAAGAAGTCCGCGAAGCCGTCGTGGAGGTCGTCGAACGGAACGAAACGCAGGTCCGAGAAGAAGGCATGCAGGCGTTCTCGGGGCTCATGGGCGAGTGCATGGGCGCGCTCCGCGGGAAAGCCGACGGCGACCTCGTGAGCCAGTTGCTCCGCGAGGAGATTCAGAAGCGAGCCTGAACCCCGTGTGACCGGGTAGCGTCGAAACCGCTGACGATCGGTCCGTTTTTCGCTTTCGGACTGTCCCGCTACTCAGACGATACGAAGGCCCCGGGCCGTGATATTCTTCAGTGTGGAATGGTAGTGAGAACAGACGCCGAACGCAGTGTGGTTCGGCTTTTTTCGTGGGCCTCCTCGAAGGGCGCAATTCAGAGGGGGCAGATGGTTTGTGCCACGGGGAAAGGAACCCTCTCTCAAGCCGTGCGAGCGGGTCGACTGCAGGTCACCCAGAGAGAAAATACCCTCGGTTCGTATCGCAACACCTATCATAATTATCTTAGCAGTATTACATTCATGAGCGACGACGCTGCTGATTCGAGTATATCGCACGTCGACCGTCGAAGTGTTCTCCACGGGGTCGGAGCAGCCGGGTTTGGGACCGCGTTGGGCGTTGGAACCACTGGTGGGGCCGTCCGTGCCGCGACCACGGACGACGAGGACACACAGGAAAATGCCACCGAGATCGAAGACTGGAACGACCTGAACGCCATCCGGAACGATCTCTATGGCGACTACGTGCTGGTGACTGATCTCGACGAGGAGACGGCGGGGTACGACGAGCACGTCGGCGACCCCGAGGATGGATGGGAGCCGATCGGTGATGGTGGGATCTGCCCAGGTCTCGAGTTTACCGGAACGTTCGACGGAAACGGCCACGAGATCGCTGATCTGGAGATCAAACGATCAGCAGCGAATTGTGTTGGGTTCTTCGGTGGAAACGGTGGAACAGTTAAGAATGTAATTATTACTGACGCTGAGATTGCTGGGAACAAGCGGGTCGGCGGCCTCGTTGGGTCGAACGGCAGCTCCGGTGAAGTGGCGGAGTCATCCGTGAGTATCGCCGAAATAACTGACGGCAACGAGGAGGTCGGCGGCCTCGTCGGGGGGAACTATGGCAAGGTAACGGAATCGTCTGTGAATGACGTCCAAATCACTGGCAACCGGCATGTCGGCGGCCTCGTCGGGTACAACCCCAGCGAGGTGGGAGAGTCGTCTGTAAGTGATGTCCAAATCACTGGCAACCGGAACGTTGGCGGCCTCGTTGGGTGGAACCACAATGGCGAGGTGGCGGAGTCATGGGTGGCTGGCGACGTGACTGGCGAGGAGAATATCGGCGGCTTCGTTGGATCTCATGAAGATGATCTGGTGACAGCCGGGTACTGGGACACCGAATCATCAGGCCAGTCCGAAGGAATTGGATCGGGCGACGGTGACGTCACTGGTCTCACGGCGGCCGAAATGCAAGGCAAGACTGCGAGAGATGCTATGGAAGGCCTCGATTTCGAGGAAACGTGGGCGGTTCAGACCGCTCCTGACGACTATCCGGTTCTTCAATGGCAGGACGACGGCACCACCGACGGCGCTGGCGATGGTCTCCCTGGATTCGGCGTCGTGGGGACGTTCGCAGGAATCGGCGGAGGAACATACGTCCTGAAACGGTGTCTTCGCAACACCGAGCCGGATTCGACGTGACTCACGGTCATCTGGCGTGCCTTACACCCGTCGGTGATACGGCGACCACTGCTGTGCCAGGACGAGCCAGTCACCTTCGAGAACGACTCATACCGATGGATGGTTTCGAACATCGACGGATGGTGCGCTACGCGTCGACCAGTTCCTCGAGCAACGTCTCTAACTCGTAACTCTGGAGCGCATCCCGTTCCTCGATTGCGGAGATCACGAACGTCGAGTCGGTCCGTTCGACGCCCTCTAGCTGCTCGAAGTCCGCGATGAGTCGCTCGACCATGTCGCTGTCGCTCAGTCGGGCCACGACGATGAAGTCCGTCTTCCCCATCGTAAAGAAGACGTTGGTGACCCCTTCGACCGTGAGCAGTCGATCCGCGAACGTCTCGTAGGAACCCTGATAATCGGCGTGCACCTCGACGATCACGGTGACGCCGAGTCCGAGTTTCTCGAGGTCGATGTCGTACCGATCGTTCGTAATCACTCCCTCCTCCCGGAGGTTCGAGAGGCGGTAGTGAATGGTCGAGACGGGGATGCCCGTTTCTTCGTGGAGTCGTTCGGGACTCCCCGTTCCGAGTTCGGAGATGGCCTTCAACAATCGAACGTCGCGCTCGTCCATACGTGGACGATCGGCGGTGCGATACAAATATCTCCCGACTGAGGTAATTGGAGGTTTCTACAACTTTATACCGGTATTCGGGTTCTGTTTGTGTCTGATCCATATGTGTGGTTTTCAATTCAGATATTCGGCGTTCGTTGTAGAAGGACCTAAATACGAGAGATAGCTTCGAACTGGATATGACTCACTCGAAGATCCTGCCAGCCGGGTACCGCGACGCGGTACTCTTTTCGATGCTGGCACTCTGTTGGGGAAGTTCGTTCGTGGCGATCGAAGTCGGACTCGAGCACGTTCCACCGCTGCTGTTCGCGGGTCTACGGTACGCTCTGGCGGGGCTGATCGTCCTCGGATACGCGTCTCTCGTCGCCGATCGGGTGTGGCCGCAGGGTCGAGGGGAGTGGCTCGCCGTAACCGTCGCCGGCGTCTTCGTGATCGCGCTCTATCACGGCCTGCTGTATATCGGCGAACTGTACGTTTCCGGTGCGGTCGCCGCGACGATCATCAGCACCGCGCCGATCCTCACCGTGGCCTTCGCCAGCGTGTTGCTTCCGGACGAGCGACTGGGTCGGCTCGGTCTCGTTGGGTTCGCCCTGGGACTGATCGGCGTCGTCCTCGTCGTTCGACCGGATCCGGCCATCCTCGGGGATACCATGACGGTCGGTGCTGCGCTCGTCTTCGGCGCTGCGGTCGCGTTCGCGCTCGGCGGCGTGCTCGTTAGACCGATCGAATCGGAGCTCCCGCTCGAGTCGCTGGAAGCGTGGGCGATGCTGATCGGGGCCGGCGTGTTGCTCGGGTGGGCACTCCTGCGCGGGGAATCGATAGCAGCGATCGAGGCTACGTCGACAGCGATCCTCTCGTATCTCTATCTCACCCTCGTCTCCGGGGTCTTCGCGTTCCTGCTGTACTTCCAGCTGCTCGATCGAAGCGGCGCGATTCAGGTCAACCTCGTCGGCTACGCCGAGCCAGCGGTGGCTATCCTCGTCAGCTGGCTCGTTCTCGGATCGGTCGTCGACTCGCTGACGATCGTCGGCCTCGTGACGATCCTGGCAGGTTTCAGCCTCGTCAAGCGGCGCGCGCTCCGTCGACTCCTGCGGTCGTGGAGAGAGCCGACGACGGCACCGTCACACGACGGGGCGCACGACCGTGCTCAGCCCCGAACCGATGGCGGCGTATCCGCCGACGCCGAATCGGCCGATATCGAGCAATAACCGCGACGGAGCGGCGTCATTTCGTGTGATCTCGAAAACCGTACGAGGTCCCGTCGATACCGCCTCTTGTCACATATTCTCACCCGGGAACGTTTATTAGTGGAGACGTTGGACAATCCGACGAGAACCAATGAGCGACGCGTCACCCGAGCTAACCGTCGTCTGCCACGTCCGTGCACCGTTACTCCTGGAACCGATCGACAGCCAGATCGAAACGTTGCAGGTGTGTGAATCGGAGGGGACGATCGACGATCTCCTGATCCGGAGCTGGCCCAAGGAAGTCTCCCGGTCGGACTCGAGCCCCCATCAGGAGGTTCGAGAGCGATACGATCGGTTTCTCGACTGGGCCGACCGCCACGGCGTGAGCATCCGACCGCCGTTCAGAGAGCGCACGAGAACGTCGCAGGTGACCGGCGAAACAACGGAGTTACTCGTGACGCCGCTTCTGTGCCTCGAACTCTATCGAGACGACGAACTCGTCGGCGTGTTCCCCCACACTGACGGCGAGACGACGTATACGACCGACGAAGCGATCGCCAAACTCCGGACCGGCGAGTTCCCGACCCCGCTGGAGGGCGAAACGAAAGCGGAGACGTCCGTTCAGGCTACGTCTGCCCCCTCCAACGGCTGTTCCTGTCCCGACTGCGGAAACGACCTCATCGACGGACAGGGAACGTTCGCCTGTCCGGACTGTGGCTGGGTCGGCACTGTCACCGAGTCGGGACAGTTCGTCTCACGGCCGAAACGGACCGAACTCGGCGACACGGAAGCAGACGAGAAGCCGGGGGTTTCGACGACGAAACCACAGCTATAGACGAGCGGAGCCGGCTGACCGAACGGAGAACCGATCCGGGTCAGCGCTGCCTACTGTTCTCGAGTGAGCGGCGTCCGCGACGCGGTCGGCGTCGGCACGCGATCGTCATCCGTCCCCGAAGTCGCCAGCGTATTCGGCCTCGACCGAGACGGCGGTGTCGTCGCGAACGACGGTCGTCGAATCGGCCTCGGATCCGAGTTCCGCTTCGAGTCGATCCGCGTCGATAGACTCCTCGAAGGTCACGACAGCCCGGGCAGTGGCGTCCTCGTTCTCGATCGAGAGGTGCTGGTGGACGCCGGTCGCGCCGTCGAAGGCGTCGAACGCGAACGGGATCGCGTCCTCGTCCGTTTCCGCGAGCGTCTCGAGGCTCGTCGACGAGAACTCGTCGGCGGCGGAGAGACAGACCGTGATCCCGTCGGAGCGACCGAGTCGAAGGAGTCGCTCGAACGCCTCGTCGGTCTCGTGTTTCGGCTCCTGTCCACCTGTCGCCGTCGCGACGGTCCGCTCGACGGTAGCGACCGGTTCCGACACGGAATCGTCGGTCGGATCGACGAAGGCGTACACCTCGTCGGTCACGCCGACGACGCCGCCGGAGTCGGTGGTGTAGACGGCGTACGTCTCTTCGGCGGTCTCCGGAACGTACCCTGCCGACTCGAGGGCGGCCGTCACCCCGTCGAAATCGTATCGGCCGACGAGGGCATAGACTCCGTCGGCGAAGATGAACGTTTCCTCGCCGTCGGTAGTCTCGTTGTGTTCGTTGTAGGCGGGATACCCGTCCGTATTCCCCAGCACGCCGAGGCCGTACAGGCAACGAAACGCCATGACGACCGGGTTCCTGACGAGCGGGTCCGTCGGTTCCTCGCCTTCCGCGGCAGGTTCGTCCTCGAGTAACGACCGCATCGTGCCGACGTCGATCGTCCCGTAGAGGGATTCGGAGCGGTCGGTTCGGGGGAAGATCGACGCGTACGGCGGGATGTTCCCATCGCCGTCGATCGTCGGCTCCGGATCGCCGTCGGACCCGGATGGGTCCGACTGGGTCGCTCCGTCAGTATCGTCCGTCGTCTCCGAACAGCCGGCCAGCGCTGCCGTTCCCGTGCCCAGCAGACACAGGGTCGTTCGTCGGTCGAGGGTGGTCATCCCGTGTTGCTGGTCGCTACGGCTACATCACTGTGATGGCCCTGCCGGCCGTGCCGGTGCCGGCCGCAACCGACCCCGTCGTGTGACGTGGGATCGACCTACCGTTCGGCCGGCCGCTCCGTCGCCCGACGGAGCAATCCGATGAGCGTGTTGGCCTCGCGTTCGGTCAGATCGGCCCGTCCGTACACCCGCCGAAGCATCCGCATCGTCTTCTCGCGTTTTTCGGGCGGGTGGTTGATCTCCTCAAGCAGGGCCGCCCACTGTTCGTAGAGCCGATCGATCGTCGGTTCGGGAGCCCGAACGCGCTCGAGGTCGGGAAGCTGGGTCTCGTCGTCCGCGAGAGTTACCGACCGAAGTTCATAGAGGGTAACGGTGGCAGCCTGTCCGAGGTTGAGAACGGGATACTCGGCGCTTGCCGGAATCGAACAGATCTCGTCGATCCGGGCGAGCTCCTCGTTGGTTAGTCCGACACGCTCGCGCCCGAAGACGAGTGCGGTCGGCGCTTCGACGGTCGGCAATCGAGCCGCGAGATCCGCCGGCGTCGAGAACGGAAACCGGACGTGGCTACGGTCGTCTTCGTTCGTGACCGCCGTACAGCCGATCGTATGGTAGTTCTCGACGAGGTG
This sequence comes from Halopiger djelfimassiliensis, assembly GCF_000455365.1. Taxonomy (GTDB): domain Archaea; phylum Halobacteriota; class Halobacteria; order Halobacteriales; family Natrialbaceae; genus Halopiger_B; species Halopiger_B djelfimassiliensis. The sequence goes on along the minus strand of NZ_HG315686.1, from coordinate 27,075 downwards.
GTCGAAGGTAACTTCGGTCGCGTTCGGCAACACGTCCTCTCGAGCGTGCCCTGCGAAACCGTAGGCCTCGCCGTCGGGATCCAGTTCCGGCGGGTCGACGAGCAGGAGGTCCTCGAATCCGAAGTTCTTCATCGCTCGAGCGATGGTCCCGACGTTGCCGGGAGACTGGGCATCGACGACGGCGACTGCAGGGGACGTGCGATGCGCCTGCCGCTCGGCGTTGGAGTCGTCCGTACTCATTGCTGTCTCACCGCTGTCGTCTCGAAGGCACGAGTAAGCAAACCGACCGTCCGTCCGAGGGGGAACGGTTGCAAGCGTTTCCAGCGGTAAGGAACGTCGATTCCAGTCCGGAGCATACGCGAACTATCGAGCGCACGTCCAAAAGGAGCGCGCTCGAGACCGTTGCGGGAAGTGATAGGGTCGGAGACTGGAAAGAACGGGTTCTCGAGGATTCCCTGTTCGGTTCTTGCTGTGCTGTTTCTGTCTTCCTTTCTTTCTTCTTGGCCTCGGAACTAGCTAGTAGATAGCTAGTAGATGATGAGTTGTGGATCCTGTTGTAGCGGTGCGATCGCTCGAGTAGTCCGGTGATCCAGGGGAGCCGCCTGTGTGTCGAAACCACTCGAAAACAGCCGCCGTGGTACGCATCGAAACGGCCGTGCGTGTGATGTGAGACGGACACACCCCCCTCGCGTTTGTAAGCCCTCGTCGGTGGGGGACCCCTGTTTCGGAACACACCTTTGTCGCGGATGTAAAATCGTGCGATTTCGGGGCTGCTTTCTCGGATATTCCACGATCAGATCGAAGACACCCCACCCGTTCGGCGTTACATCCGCGACGGGGGTGTGTGCCCCGAACGGCCATCGATGTCCGCCGGTCGCCGAGAGTCAGATGGTAGTTTTCCGGATCGAACGGGCTGGATTCTTCGGTCACTCGAGATCGGAACTCGGTTCCCCGATCGGATTCGAATTCCGTCGGTCCCGATTTGCCCCGTCGAACGGTCGTCAACGCCGTTACATCCGCGACGGGGGTGTCCGTGTTCGAACGGCGGTCTCGAGGCAGCGTTTCGCTCCGGTTAGAAGCGCGATGCCGGCGTTACTGATCGGTAACGGATCGATGCCCGAAAACGTGCGCCTCAGTCCATATACCGGTCTATTTACATCCGCGATCGATCTCCATACCTTTATTTCAATCCAGCCGGAAGACACCCGGTACTGCAATGTCCGCCAACGACGATCGTGATCCACTCTTTCGGTACGACGATCCGGTCTTTGCCGACGAGCGCCTGCTCGAGATCACACATCTTCCCGGTCCGGACCGGATCGTCGGACGCGACGAGCAAATGCAGCGGGTTGCGGACGCCCTGAATCCGGCGATCTTCGGGAGCGAGCCCAACCACCTGTTCATCTTCGGAAAGACCGGGACGGGGAAGTCGCTCATCTCGCGGTCGGTCACCAAACGGGTGATCTCGGAGGCCAGACGCGACGACGTCACGGTGAAGTACGCGTTTATCGACTGTGGCGAACAGAACACTGAGGCGTCGATCATCAAGACGATCGCCCAGATCGTCAACGAACCCGACCGGAGCGGGACGACCGTTCCCGACCGTGGTCTCGGGACGGGGGATTACTACAAACGGCTCTGGCAGGCCGTCGATCAGTGTACCGACGTGACGATCGTCATCCTCGACGAGATCGACATGCTCGAGGACGACGAGGTGTTGCGCAAACTCTCTCGGGCCGGCGAGAACCGGCGCATCTCGGATTCGAGCATCGGTATCATCGGCATTTCGAACAAGATCGACTTCCCCGACCATCTCTCGGAACGGGTCAAATCGAGCCTCTCGCGGGACGAACTCGTCTTCTCGCCGTACGACGCGAATCAACTCGTCGAGATCCTCGAGAAACGCCGCGACGCGTTCCACGACGGCGTGCTCTCCGACGACGTGATTCCGCTGACCGCCGCGCTCGCCGCCCAGGAACACGGTGATGCGCGCAAAGCGATCGACATCCTTCGAAACGCGGGCCGGATCGCAAAGAAGCAAAACGATACTCGCGTCACCGCCGACCACGTCCGCGACGCGAAGGAAAAAACCGAGGCCGACCGGTTCAACGAGTTGATCGAAGGCTCCCCACAGCAGGCCAAGGCGATCCTCTACTCGCTGACGTTGCTGACCGAGAACAGCACGGAAAAGGAATTCCCGACGAAGATCATCTACAACCAGTACAAGGAAGTCGCTCGACAACTCGATTTCGACGTGCTCTCGGAGCGTCGCGTCCAGGAGATCCTGCAGGAACAGAACTTCCTCAACGTGATCCAGTCCGAACGCGAGGGTCGCGGCCGCGGGCGCGGTGCCCACGCGAAACACCGCCTGCTCGAGAACCCATCGATCGTCAAGAAAGTACTGCTGCGGGACTCGCGGCTTGCCCCCCTCGAAGACGCGGAGCCGAATCCCGACGATCGACGGTCGAACGTCGGCCAGCGAACCTAAACGGGCGCTCGTCTCCGTCGACGAACGCACTCGCAGACGATCCGCTCTCTCGAGTTCACTGCCTACAGCTCGAGCGACGCCCGTTCGCCGTCGCGGGACGGGGCCTCCTTCGCCGCAATCGCGGTGCCTTTCCGTCTCCTCTCCCCAGTCGAGGTATGCACAACGTCGATGCGGCCGGGCTGGGGATCGGTGACGATTATCCGCCCCGGATCATGGGCGTCTTAAACGTTAGCGAGGAATCCCCCTACGATCCGAGCGTCTACGACGACCCCGGCGAAGCAGCGCAGTACGTCGACGAGGAACTCATCGACGAAGGGGCCGACATCGTCGATATCGGCCTCGAGTCGGCCAACAAGCGGTTCGAGGTTCTCTCTGCCGAGGAGGAACTCGAGCGGCTCCACGTCGCGCTCGAGACCATCGAAAGCGTTTCCGGCGACGCGGTGTTCTCGATCGAAACCCGATACGCCGCGGTCGCGGACGAGGCGCTCTCGAAGGGGTTCGACATGGTCAACGACATCTGTGGGTTCGCCGACCCCGAGATGCCGACCGTCTGTGAGGAACACGACGCCGCCGTCGCGAAGATGGCGAGTCCGCCGGATCTCGACCGACCCGGTGCGGTGGAGGAAACCGACTGGGAGACCCGGAAGTCCCCCAAGTGGGCGGCCGACGCCGACTACGTCGACCAGGTGTACGAGGCGCTGAAACAGAACGGCCTGACGGACAAGACGATCGTCGATCCCGCCTTCGGCGGGTGGAGCGAGGCTCAGACCCTCGCCGACGACCGCGAAACGTTCCGCCGGCTCCGGGAGTTCCGTGCGCTCGAGCGGCCGATGCTGGTCTCGATCAACCGGAAGAACTTCCTCGGCGAGATCGCCGACCGCGAGACCGACGCGCGGTTACCGGTCAGTCTAGCGGCGACGTCGATGGCCGTCGAGCGCGGCGCACACGTGATTCGAACCCACGACGTCGCCGAAACGCGCGATGCGGCGTTGATCGGCGCAGCGTTTACCGAACGGGAACGCGTCACCGGCGACGACGTCACGGCCACGCGGCTGGATATTCGCTCGAGCCGGGAGTTTCGTACCCACCTCGCCGAGCGCGGCATCGACCCCGAGGTCGCCGACGAGTACCAGCCCCTGATCATCGAACTCGATGGCCTCTCCGGCGACCGGCGCAAGCGACTGTCGGCGATCGTTGCCGACACCGACGCCGAACTGTACGGCGGGGCCACCGGTTCCGATCTGTTACTCGGAACGACGATCTCACTCGCCGATGTTTCCCGGCGAATTACCGACCGAGACGGCGATCTACGCCGTGTTGGCGAAGAGCTTGCCGGGCTACTACAGTAAGAGAAAGCTTATACCGGAGGCTTCGAAATGAGGGAGTGGACGCCGGGCGGCCTCCCGGGTAGGGGTACTTTGGAGGCGACCCCCGGCCCACAACACGGAATTATTGTGGTATTGTGTCACCCAGTGACGACGCCGTCGACGCGACGGACACGGCGTGCCGATTCGAATGCACGGATAGTTACGGCTCGAGGTCCAACGTCGGATAGCCCCGGCAATACCGCCGGATCGCGAATCTGACGGCGAAACACGATCGAAACCATGGAATTCGACGACTGGGAACCGGTTTACGAAGCTATCCTTCGTGAGTTCGGATACGATCGAACCGCCGACGAGCAAGCCCGTGACGTTCTCGTTTCGCTGACCGACCCGTTCGACCTCGAGTTGGTCGCGGCCGCTCGTGGGGCGACCGTCGCCATCGCAGGGGCGGGGCCGTCGCTCGAGACCGAACCCGAACTCGAACGCGCCCGCGAGGCGGACGTCGTCTTTGCGGCCTCGACGGCGGCGGATACGCTCGAGGAACACGGCATCGGTGTCGACTGCATGGTCACTGATCTCGACAAGAACCCGGAGACGGTTCGCCGGCTGACCGAACGCGACGTTCCGGTCGCGGTCCACGCTCACGGTGACAACATCCCTGCGGTTCGGTCCGTCGTCCCGACCTGTGTCGACGAGTACGTCCTTCCGACGACGCAGGCAGCACCACGCGGTCCCGTCCGGAACTTCGGCGGGTTCACCGACGGCGACCGGGCGGCGTTTCTCGCCGATCATCTGGGTGCCGATCGACTCGTCTTCGTCGGCTGGGACGTCGACGATCCGTCCGTCGGCGAGCCGAAAGCGCGGAAACTCGAGTGGGCAACGCGGTTGCTGTACTGGCTCGAGTCGCGACGGGACGACCGGTTCGACGTCCTCCGTGGCCGCCGGGACGGGATCGAGACGGACGCGCTCCCGCTCGAGTGAGCGGTCCCGCCGTCAGCCGATCCGGTACGTAACGATGTCGTCACAGCCACAGACGGGACATGCGGTCTCCGTCGGAGCGGCCGCGTTCCCGCAGCGGCGACACTCCTCGATCGTCGTGGCGTCCGTTCGTCCGAACAGCACCGACGTTACCGCATTGTGCATCGTCGTCCCCAGCGATTCGCGGTTCGTCCGTCGTTGGCCGATCATCGCCCGTCCAACGAAGCTATCACAGTTCGTTCTTGTCTCTTTACGATTACTATCACAAGAACTGATTACTGCCGGGATGCGCTTTCGGACGGTAAGGGTGGATTACCGACCACAGCGGCGGTCTCGAAGCCGCCACGTGAGGCCTGATGCCCGCCTCAAAACAGCGCGTCGATCTCTCCGCCGGTATCCATAAGCGACGTAAACTCCTCCTCGGCGTTCGCCTGTACTGCCTCGGTCGTCTCCTGGGCCTCGATCGCGACCTGCTGGAGTTGATCGACCCGCGGAACGTCCGTCACGCCCGAGAGAAGCACGATCGCGCCGACCTCCTCGCGTCCCGGCCGGGGGTGATCGCCGCCGCGGATCTCCATGCTGCCGGTCTCGTCCTCGAGCCACTGGCGGCCCCGTTCGACCCCTTTCCGGTTTAGGTGTTCGGGTGGTCCGGTCGCGACGACGAGCCCGCGATTGGCGCTCGAGACGTCACACGGGAGCGTCAGTCGCCCGAGTGCGGCCTTCCGAACGAGACTCGTCATTCGGTTCGTCGCCGCGCCTTCGTCGAACTCCTCGGTATCTCGGAGCGTCGACAACAGCCCGTCGTTGGTCTCGACGCCTTCCCGCGCGTATCCGATCGTCGAGACGCCGTCACAGAGGGTGTTGATGATCTCCGAGGAGTCGACGACGCTTTCGGCGACGTGATCCCCCGCCTGTACCTCGCCGGCGGCGAACAACAGCCCGAACCGTTCGACGATTTCGCGATTGATCCGCCCGTAGCCGTCGGCGACGGACTCGCCGGCGCTGCGCCAGACGTCGTTGTCGAAGACGAGGAGGTTGTCGACTTCCCGGACGAACGTCTGGAACGAGCGGGCCGCGTTGAGCGTATAGATCCCGCCCTCGTCGGTCGCCGGGAGGATCCCGAGCCCGTAGACGGGTTGGGTATAGATCCGCTTGAGGTGTTTCGCGAGGACGGGTGCGCCGCCGGACCCGGTACCGCCGCCCATGCCGGCGACGACGAGGAACGCGTCGATTTCGTGGACCGGAATCCGGTCGATCGCTCCCTGTATCTCGTCGATGTCCGCCTCGGTGACCTGTGCGCCGAGTTCGTTGTCGGCACCGACGCCGTGGCCTTTGACGCGCGCCTGCCCGACGAGAACGCGATCCTTCCGTGCGACGTTCTCGAGGCCTTTGAGATCCGTCGTCGCGGAGTTGACTGCGACCGCCGCCTCGACGAAGCCGCCGTCGATCGCGTCGTCGTACGCCAGGAACTCGTCGACGATCTTTCCACCTGCCTGACCGAAACCGATGAGTGCGAGCTTCATGGTTCTCTCTCGTGGCCGTCCCCCGATGCGAACGGGACCGAACCGCAGACGCCGATCCGTTCGGCCGGAGTCGGAACGGGTACCACGCCTTCACCACCACCCTCTCCGTGTATTGTTATGCTCGACATACCAACGAAGAAAAGAGCGTCATCGACCGATTACATTCGCCGAACTACGTAGTATATATTTCCATACTATAATAATATGGAAAAGACGCGGTCGGTAATACGCGAACCGGTCCGATTGTCGCACCGCGACCCCATCGAAACGGCGATTTCGATCAATCTGCGGGTCGGGCGAGAGCTGTCGTCTCGAGAGTAAGTCCTATACGCTGTGGTGGCGTACCGGTCTCAGTATGGAAGATGTCGCTTCGTCGATGACACGGCGTCGGTTGCTGGCGGGTGCAAGCGGTCTCGGTGCCAGTATGCTGGCCGGCTGTTCGGAGCGACTCTGGTCGCGGGCCGAAAACTCCGGTCCCGACCGGATCGAACTCACTATCAAGACGGTTCCAACGGACGACGACGCGATCGCCGCGAAGATCATGAGCCGGCTCCGGGAGAACTTCCGGGAAGCGGGGATCGATACGACTCACGAGCCGATGCCGGAGCCGGAACTGTACCGGGACGTCCTCATCGAGGGCGACTACGACGTCTTCGTTCTCAGACACCCCGGGTTCGATGAGTACGACGCGATTCGCGGACTCCTCCACTCGCAGTTCGTCAACGAACGAGGGTGGCAAAACCCGTTTCACTTCACCAACGTCACGGCCGATAACTACCTTCAGTCCCAGCGAACGTCCACCGGAAGCGAGCGTCGCGATCACCTCTCCGAACTCTTCGATTTCCTCGAGGAAACGGCCCCGTATACCGTCGTCGCGTACCCCCACCAGATCGGTGGTGTCAGGCGATCCCTCGACGCGCCGAGGCCGCCGCGGCGACCGCTCGAGTACATCGATCTCCTCTCGAGGGAACCGGCCGATGGATCGCGCGACGAACCGCTCACGGTCGGCGTCTACGGGGAGGGGTTGACCGAGCGGCTGAATCCGCTCGTGGTCGATCGTAACAGAATCCACGGCGTGCTTGAACTGCTGTACGATCCACTCGCGCGCCGGACCGACGAGTACCGTGGCGGTGCCGACGAGTACGTTCCGTGGCTGGCCGAGGACATCGAGTGGGAGGACTCGGGCCGACTACGGGCGACGATCACGCTCCGCCCGGACGTCGCGTGGCACGACGGCCACTCGCTCGATGCGGACGACGTCGCCTTCACCCTCCGGTTTTTGGGGGATACGTCGCTGGGCGAACTCGAAGCCGGGGTTCCCGCGCCGCGGTACCGGGGTCGACAGACGCTCGTCGAGAACGTCGCCGTTCTCGACGAGCGAACCGTTCAGCTCTCGTTCGGAAGCACCGCTCGTCCGGCCGCGGCACGCGTCCTTTCGATCCCCCTTCTCCCCGAACACGTCTGGGAGCCACGGTCGGCGGTCGTCGCCGAGCGCCGGACGGAAGCGCTCGTGACCAACAACGAAGCGCCGATCGGCTCCGGGCTCTTCCGGTTCGGCGACGCCACGGCTACCGAACTCGTCCTCGAGCCGTTCGACGACCACGTCTTCCGCGACAGGGTCGCCGAGAGACCGGATATCCTCGACGGGTTTTCACAGTTCTCGGGGCTCAGATACCGGGTCGATCCGAACGCGGGGGCGATGATCGACGCGCTTCGGGACGGTGAGATCGACATTACCGGCAGCGACGTCCCGCCGGAGATGACCGACCGAATCCGCGAAGTACCGGGAACCTCGACGATCACCGGCCCGACGAGCTCGTTTTACATGATCGGCTACAACCTTCATCATCCCGTCCTCGGAAACCCCCATTTCCGGCGGATCCTCTCGCGGTTGATCGATCGTGAACACGTCGTCTCCGAGTTCTTCGGTGGGTTCGCGGACCCGGCGGCGACACGAAACTCGCTCGTCGGCGTCCGTGACGACCAGTGGGAGCGAGCGGTCGACTCCCGTATCGCGACGTTTCCGGGATCCGACGGCGAGATCGATACCGAGCGAGTTCGGACCCTGTTCGAAGAGGCCGGGTACCGGTACGACGAGGATGCGTTGCTTCACTGACGGCTGCCTGCGATGTGTTTGATCGCTTGGGCCTCCGGTGTCGCCGATCATCGGACCGCCCGCGAGCGACACCGATACCGGTCGCTATTAATGTCTCGCAGGAGTACACCGACGGTAACCCGTATGGCCTTCGCTGGTATCGTCCTGAAACTCGCTCTCGTCGTCGCGACGATGCTCGTGACGGCGACGCTCGTGATCGTCGGTCCGCGGCGAATCACGGCCGCGTTACGGGAGTTTCGCTGGCGACTCGAGATGTGTTTCCTCCCGCTGGTAGCGCTCGCTCTCGTGTTGACACTCCGGTGGTCGACGGGGGATATCGTCGTCCGCATCGAACGGCGGATCCTCGGGAACAATATCACGCCCCACCTATTCGAACTCGAGCGGACGCTCTTTCCAGCGAATCCGGTCGCCGTGCTCCAGTCGTTTCAGTCACCCGAACTCACGTCGGTGTTCGTCTTCGTCTACATCTACGGGTACGCGTTTCTCCTTCTGTTTCCGATCATCGCGTACTTCGCACTCGATGAGATGGACGACCTGGAGTCGTTGCTGCTTGCGTTTACGGTGAACTACGCGCTCGGGCTCGTCTGTTACGTCCTCTTTATCTCCTACGGGCCGCGGAACTTCGACCCGCTGTTGTTCGACGGGCTCCTCTACGACGTGTTTCCGCGAGCCGGGATGCTTACGACACAGGTAAACCAGAACACGAACGTCTTCCCGTCGTTGCACACGTCACTCTCGATGACGGTGTTCTTTCTCGCGTGGCTCACCCGTGACAAGTATCCACTGTGGGTCCCGGTTTCCGGCGTTTTCGCCGTCGGTGTCGTCGTCTCGACGATGTACCTCGGGATTCATTGGTTCTCCGACGTCGTCGCCGGGACGGGACTTGCCCTGATCAGCGTCCACGTCGGAGCCAACTACACCGTCGGCGGCGCTCTCGATTCGACCCGGCGTTCCATCGATCGCCGACTCGACTGACCCGGTCTACACGCAGGCTTCGCAAGGGCACCGATCGCAGCGCTCGAACGGGCACGGAACGACGAGTCGGAACACTGAACGTCCCCGTTTCGTCCATCGGTGAGCGATCGAAGTTCCGACCGCATACCGCACGCAGTCGCCGCCGTCAGTAACTGCCATCATACTTATCCCGTCTGCTCACCTAGATTTCGGCATGTCCTCTCCGCATGACACGTCGTCGCCCGAGGGAGAGGGGCCACCGACCCAGACCATCATCGAAGCGATCGCGGATCACGAGGGCGTCGACGTGACCGAAATCGAGCCGCCGGAGTACGATCCACTGTACACGGTCGTCAACCCGACTGCGCTCGATGCTCTCTTTCGAACGCCCGCTCGCGTCCCCGGCCGCGCCGCCGGTTCACGGGTTACGTTCGAGTACGAAGGCTATCGCGTCGTCGTTTACGGCGACGGCAGCGTCGACGTGATCGACCCGTCCTCATCCGACGAGTCGTTTACTCGCCCGATCGAAGAGTAGCTGACCCACTACTCCGCCCAGTAGGCCTCGCCCGGCTCCGTCTCGAAGGTCGCCCGCTCGAGTACGTCGATCGCCTTCTCGAGACCCTCGCGCGAACTGGTCAGGGAGTCCTCGTGTTCGATGCTCAAGACGTCGTCGTAGCCGACCATGCGCAGCGTCGAGACGATGTCCTTCCAGTGGGACTCGTCGTGGCCGTATCCGACCGATCGAAACAGCCACGATCGGTTCGGTTCGTCGTCGTACGGCGTCGTATCCAGCACACCTTTTTCCCGGGCGTTTGCCCCGTAGATCCCGGTATCCTTGGCATGAACGTGGTGGATCGCATCCCGCTCGCCGAGGTACCGGATGGCGTCGGTGACCGAGATCCCCTGCCAGTAGAGGTGGGACGGATCGAAGTTCGCGCCGATCCGGTCGCCGGTTTCGTCACGGAGTCTAGCCATCCCGTGGGGTTCGTAGACCAGCATGTTCGGGTGCATTTCGATGGCGATATCGACGCCGTGATCGTCGGCGAACTCGGCCAGTTCACTCCAGTACTCGCCGGCCCGATCCCACTGATAGTCCAGCGCCTCGTCGTGTTCGGGTGGCCACGGGGCCGTAATCCAGTTGGGGACTGCGTCGTTCGGTCCGCCGGCGGGAAGCCCCGAAAAACACGTGACTGCACCGACTTCGAGTTGCCCAGCCAGCCGAACGGCCTCGCGGAGTTCGGTGTCGGCCCGCTCGGCCCGGTCGTCGTCGGGATGGAGCGGATTGTTGTGGGTCGCCAGCGCGCTGATCCGCATCCCGTATGCCTCGAGGAGATCATCGAGCTCTTCCTGTGCGGTCTCGTCGTCGAGGTACTCCTCGCGGGACAGGTGGTCCTCGCCCGGGTGGCCGCCGACCCCCGGTTCGATCGCGTCGACGCCCTGATCGTCGAGAAAGGACAGCGCACCCTCGAGCGATTCGTCCGCCAGCGGCGGGGTGTGTACGCCGATGTCCATACGGAAGGGTCGACCACGGCCGGGCGGATAAAATCGGGGGCGTCAACCGGACGAGCACGCCGCGATAGCGGGCAAAGCGTCTCGACGCGAACGGGAACGCGGATGCGGTTCACTCGTCGACCCGAATCGTTCGGCCCTCTTCGCTCGAGCGGTAGATCGCGTCGATGATCCGCTGGACGGCGAGTGCCTGTTCGATGCTGTCGTCGTCGGGATCGTCGGCGGCGATCCGATCGAAGAACGTCCGCTGTTCTTCCCTGTGGGTGTCGTTCTGGCGCGTTTCGATCGACGTATCTTCGAGGTGGTCGGGACCGATCTTGCTCGCCGAGTGAAACGAGAGGTCGCCCTCGAGTAGATCGAACCGGGCGGCGGAACCGGTCCCGCGGACGACGAACTCGTGATTCGCCGGCCGGTTCGTGGCCCACGCGACCTCGAGACTGATCGTTCGGTCGTCGGCCGTCCGGACGAACGCGCTGGCGGAGTCGTCGACGTCGAAGCCGGCGGGACCGGCGTCGTCGGCCCACATCTCGAGATAGGCGTACTCCTCGTCGGATCCGAACTCGCTGCGGGTCACGCCGTTTACCGCCATGACGTCCGGGTAATCGAGCAAAAACAGCGTGAGATCGATCGCGTGGACCCCGAGGTCGATGAGCGAGCCGCCGCCGGCGATCCGTTGGCGGGTAAACCACGACCCCCGGCCGGGGATTCCCCGCCGGCGAACGTAGTTCGCCTCGATGTGGGAGACGGTTCCGAGGTCCCCGCGGTCGATACGGTTTTTGACGATCCGCACCGTGTTCGCAAACCGGTTGTTGAACCCGACCATACAGTGGGAGTCGGCGCCGGCAGCGGCTTCGGCGATCCGTTCGGCGCTCTCGAGGGAGTGTGCGAGGGGTTTCTCGAGGAGGACGTGGAGCCCACGTTCGAAGGCATCGATGGCGTACTCCTCGTGGTACTTGTTCGGTGTCGTGATGATGACGGCGTCGACGGTGTCGTACAGTTCCTGATGGTCCTCGTAGACGTCGACATCGTAGCGCCGGGCAAAGCGCGTCCGCGCTTCGGCGGCGACGTCCATCCCGCCGGCAAGGGACACGTCGAGTTCGCGGAGTCGCTCCGCGTGGTAGTGACCGATGTTGCCGAGGCCGACGATACCGGTTTTGATGTCAGTTCGGGGTGGTGTCATCGATAGATGAGTGTCGGGTGGGAGCGTGTGATTTCGGACCGATACACTCGTTATCGCTATATCGAATCTTCGTACTGGATCTCCTTTTGTCCATTGCCAAACAATGGTCGGCCGGTCCAAGCCACGGCACGGGCCGATCGTCGTCTCGGAGCGGTGTCTCGAAACTCGAGGCCGGGACTGTGAGAGTTAACTATCCGCTTCGGTCGCAGTCGTCCCGGGTTCTCGTCCGGAGGGGCCGGTGATTCCGTGGGCCAGCGCGTCGCCAGTTGCCGTATCGAAGAGGTGGATCTTCGATCGATCTAATACGACGTCGACGGGCTGGTTTTCACCGATCTCCGTATCGGGTGTGACGCTCATCAGCAACTGGTGTGGCGACGATGCGGGGTCCTGTTCCATCGATCGGGTTTCCTCCTCGGCGAGCAACAGGTAGACGAAGACCTCATCGCCCATCGGTTCCAAGACGTCCGTTCGGGCATCGATCGGTGCGGTCGGACTCGCGAGACTTTCGGCGTACTCCGAGAGATGCACGTCCTCCGGTCTGACGCCGAGGGTCACGGCGTCGCCGATGGCCGCTTCCGGAACGATACCGTGGTCGAACTCGACCGTAAAGTTGTCCGTCCGTATTCCTTCCTCGACCAGTTCGCCGTCGACGAAGTTCATCGAAGGAGAACCGATAAAGCCCGCAACGAACAGGTTTGCCGGTTCGTTGTAGCAGGTCAACGGCGGCGCGATCTGCTGGAGTTCCCCCTCGTTGAGGACGGCGATTCGATCGGACATCGTCATCGCTTCGGCCTGATCGTGCGTGACGTAGATGATCGTCGTCTCTAGCTCCCGGTGGAGTCGCTGCAGTTCCGTCCGCATGTGGACCCGTAACTTCGCGTCCAGGTTCGCGAGGGGCTCGTCCATCAGGAAGACGTCCGGGTTGCGAACGATCGCGCGAGCGATCGCGACCCGCTGTCGTTGTCCGCCGGACATCTCGTCCGGCATCCGATCGAGCATGCCCTCGAGTTGGACGATGTCGGCCGCCTGCTCGACGCGCCGGCTGATCTCCTCGTCGTCGTATTTCCGAAGCCGAAGGCCAAAGGAGATGTTGTCGAAGACGTCCATGTGCGGGAACAACGCGATGTTCTGGAAGACCATCGCGACCCCGCGGTCCTTGGGTGCGAGGGTCGTAACATCGTCGTCGCCGATGAACACTCGGCCGTCCGTCGGCTGGGTAAGTCCCGCGACCGCCTCCATCGTCGTGGATTTCCCACACCCCGACGGTCCGACGAAGGTGACGAACTCGCCGTCCTCGATGTCGAGGCTGATGTCGTCGACTGCAATGACGTCTTCGTAGCGTTTCGTGACGTTTTCGAGTCTGACTCGTGCCATAGGTTACTCCTTGAGTGCGCCTGCGGTCAGTCCGCTGACGATCTTTTCCTGTGCGACGATCACGAGGATCGCGACCGGGATGACGCCGATGATGCTCGAGGCGGCCATCAGGTGATACATCACCTCGTACTGGCCCTGATAGCCGAGGATTCCCTCGAGGATCGGGGCCCAGTTTTCCGGTTGGCCGTCGGTCATCAGAAACGAGAAGAAAAACTCGTTGTAGACGGCGATGAAGGTCAATACACCCGCAGTCGCCACGCCCGGTGCCGACAGCGGGATGATGACCCGAAACAGCGCGCCCAGTCGGGTCGTTCCCTCGACACGGGCCGCTTCCTCGAGTCCGTCGGGGATCTGTGCGTAGAAGGTCGTCAGAATGAAGATCGCAAGCGGCATGAAAATCGCCGACAGCGGCAACACCATCGCACCCGGGGTGTTGTAGAGCGTTCCGTCCCCGGTGATCGGCTCGAGCGCGAAAAACTGGGTGTTGAACAGGTCGTTCAGCGGGATGAAGAAGGCGGCCGGCGGGAAAAACGAGATCACCAGCACGAGCAACATCAGCGGGGTTCGGCCGGGGAACTCGAGTCGCCCGAACGCATAGCCCGCGAGGCTGCCGATGACCAGCACAACGGCCGTCGAGACCGTCGCGATCACGAAGCTGTTGAACATGTACCAGTGAAACGGAAGGACCTGAAAGACCTCGACGAACGCACCCGGGTTGAACCCGTTCGGCGTGAGGATGATGTCCTGCTGTCGTCCTTCCGGCGTCAGGGCGACCATGAGCAGCCAGTAAAACGGGAACAGCGTCGTCACGAGGAAGAAGATCGTCGCGGTGTAGAACATCGCCCGATAGGCGCGTTCGGGATCGGAGATAGCGGCGGCGACCCATCGCTGGAACGGTCCCCGATCCAGCTCGGCGTCGCGTTCGTCGTCCGCCAGTCCGCCGCTTCGTGGCTGTTCGGCCGATCGGCCGCCGTCGGGCAGTCGGTGCGTTCGGTTCCAGTGTTCCGGGAGGGACGAGCCCTCGTCTCCGGGTGCGCGTTGGCGGTTCGGGTGTCGATCGTCGGGATCGCTGTCGTGCATCAGTAGAGTCCTCCCTCGGTGTCGCGGAAGAAGAACACGTACACCGAGATGATCAGGCCGATCACGAGTGCGGTCGCGAACGCGACGGCAGCGGCCGTCGCGAAGATCCGGGTGCCGCCGAACATCGCCTCGACGACGAGACACGTAAGCGAGGGAACGGTCGTACAGCCGGCGGTCGACTCGATCAACCCGAAGACGCGCATCGCGTCCATCGTCCGGAACAACATCGCGACGAGCAGTGCCGGCATCACAAGCGGCAGCGTGATCAGCTTGAACCGTTGCCACGGCGACGCCCCTGCGACGCGTGCGACGTTGTACAGGCTTCGGTCGACGCTCTGGAGTCCGGCGAGGATCAGCAGCGCCATGAACGCCGAGGATTTCCAGATATCGGCGACGAGGATGATGATGAAGGCGTCACGGCTGTCGGCAAGCGGGTTGGCCCCGAAGATTCCCAGCCACTGCATCAGATCGCTTCCGAAGCCGACCTCGGGCTGAAACAGCAGGAAGAAGATCATCCCCTGAATAACGATCGGGACGGCCCACGGAAGGATAATCGCCACGCGGACCCAGCGCCGCCCTCGGAAGTCCTGATCGAGCACGTACGCCTGTCCGAACCCGATGACCGTCTCGAAGAAGACGCTGATGACAGCGAACCCGAGCGTCACGAACAGCGCTTGCTGAAAGATCGGGACGCCGAATTCGACGAACGGGAACGAGGCCGACACCGATACGTCAAGAAACTGGCGCGCGAGTCGCGCGTTCCCCGTGAGGATATCGACGTAGTTTTCGATGCCAACGAATCCCCCGAGCGGTTCCGCTCCACGGGTTTGATCTTCGCGCAGCGACGTGAGAAACGTTCTGAGCAACGGGTAGAACGCGATCAGCGTCAACAGGGCAAACGCCGGCAGCAACAGCAGGTACGCGTAAGCGGCCTCGCTCAACCCCTCCATCCAGTTGACGACCGCGTTGCCGGTTCGGTCGCGCCCGGTTTCGGTATCAGTTGCCATGCTGTTGTGCGACCTCCGATTCGCTTCGTTCGAGGCGGTCGGCCAGATCGTTCATCGCTGTCGTCGGTGTTTTCGCCCCGCGGTAGGCGGCGTGTACCTCCTGAAAGATGAGCGCCGACTGTTCGGGCCAGACGTCCGTTACCGGCCGCGGGACGGCGTTCTCACCCGCCCTCTGGATCTGCTCGACGTAGCGAGCCACCGGCCCGACCTCGTCGGGATCGGCGTCCTCGATCAGCTCGAGGTTCGGCGGAAGGAACCCCTGCAGTTCGAAGATCGTGAGCATGACCTCGTCGTGGGTAAACGCCTCGAGAACCTGCAGCGCCTGGTCCCTGCGGTCGGTGTAGGGGCTGAGCGTGAGGTTCCATCCGCCGAGTGCGGCGGCGGTTCCGCCGACCCCCTCGTATTCGGTATCGGATTCGGGGACCGCAAAGGGCTGTGTCGTCACGCCGAGGTCGTCACCGAACGTCTCGTCGTCGCCGGTCTCGGCGATCGAAAACGGCCAGTTCCGGTGGGCGACCGCGTCGCCGTTCGCGAAGGGACCGAGCGACTCCTCTTCGGACCACTGGACGATCGCCGACGGGCAGATTTGCGGATACCCGTCCAAGGCGTGTTCGTCGTCGCTTCCGTGGATGAACGCCCGCATCATACGGATCGCATCGAGGGCCGAGTCGTCGGTAACGGTGATGGGACGGTCACCCGCCGTAAACAGGTTCTCGGTACCGCCGAAGTAACTGCCGCCCCACGTCGACAGGACCTCGTTGAACGTACAACACGAGAGCCCCTCGTAGGCTGCCGCTTGCGTGGTAAAGCCGAAATCGAGGCCGTGTTCCGACCGCGTTCCGGCCACCGCCTCGGCGAACTCCCCCCAGGACGGTGGCTCGGTTCCCCAGCTACTCGTGTCGTAGCCGGCCTCTTCGATGAGATCCTGTCGATACAGCAGTACTCCGAAATCCGGAAAGAGCGGGATTCCGTGTATCGCTCCCGTTTCAGGGTGTTTTGCCGTCTCGAGGGCCTCGTCGAGATAGTTGGATTCGATCCGGTCGACGACGCCTTCGGGTAGCGCCTCGGTCAGGTTCGTCGTTTGCTCCCGGAGGATGAAGGGAATCGTCCAGCCGGTGTCCATCATATGGATGTCCGGCGGCGCGCGGCCGGCCTGCAGGGCCGACTGGGCCTCTTGCATCCGTTGTACCGAGTCGCTGACGACCGTCTGGAGCTCGACTCTGATCTCTTCGTCGAGGCCGGCATCCCACAGCGCCTGCTGTACCGACGGCTCCCCCGCCTCGGTGTGCAGGATCTCCTCGAAGTCCGTGGCACCGGTCATCACGACGGTATTCGATCCCGGGCCGCGACCGACACAGCCGGCGATCGCGACTGCTCCGACCGCCGTCGACGCGGACGCCGTCACGAACGACCGACGGGACACACCAGTACGATGGGGTGTCTCTTCTCCCATCCGCGAAATCACACGCGATTCAGCGCCTTAATCGGTTGGCTTGCACGAACGTAACTACGACGGACAGTCGGGATCCCGTGCCGGTACAATCGAGTATTACTTCGTCCGGCGATCGGACGTTCGCGCGCAAATACAGCTTAGTCCTCGAGGGCCGGCGGCTCGTGTCGTCCGATGTGGATCTCGTGGGCCTCGATGTCCTCCAGTGCGGCGACCCGACCGCCGACGGTCAGCTCCTCGCCCGATTCGGTCTCCATGGTGAGGCTGGCGACCTCCTCGCTGACTTCGAAGGAGATGTCGAGAATACGGCCGCGAACGACGCGTGTCCCACCGACCTCGACGTCACGCCCTTCGATCGTGGCGTAGAACTCCCCGCCCGCCTCGATGAGGTCTTTCACGCACCGCCGGATCGAAGCGTACTTTCGCGGGTACGAGCGGGGTTGACCGTCCTCGCCGAGCGTCCGTTCTGCGGTCGTCCAGAGGACGGTCCCGAAGAACCCGGACACCAGAAAGCCAAGCGCGGACCGGTTGAAGATGACGCCGTACCGGTCCTGATCGTCCCGCAGGGCGTCCTGTGTCGCGTACACCGAGTAGTTGCCGTCGGCGACGGCAACGACCGGCGTGGTGATCCCGCGACGAGCGCGGGCCGTCGTCGCGATTTCGAGGTAGTCGAACTCCGCGGGATCGGGGGCCTCGCTCGCCGGCGTCACGATCAGGTCGACGCTGACACCGGCGTCGACGGCCGCGCTCAGTTCGTCCTCGAACCGGGTCAGCAGGTCGGGCGTCAACGACAACGAGAGTTCGTACTCCGCGGCGTCGATGACCTCCTCGAGGTATCGCAGGATCGTCGACCGGGATTTGACGAGCGAGACGGCCTCCGTATCCCGGGCCGGCGCCGTGTACCGCGCCTCGAGTTCGTCGATCATCTGCTCTAGGGAGCTCTGGACGTCGTCGAACGCTTCCCCGGGATCGATGGCGACGACTTTCATCGGACGGGATTCCCGAAGTTCGACCAGACCGCGGTCGCTGAGGCTACGGACGGTGTCGTAGACACGGGGTTGGGGGATCTCGGTTCGATCCGCGATTTCGCTTGCGGTAAGCTGGCCCTGCTCTAAAACGGTGAGGTAGGCGTCGATCTCGTATTCGCCGAGGTTGAATCGGTCCCCGACGCGCTCGACGGTCGAGCGAAGTTCGTCTGGTGCCATATACGGCCGTACGATCCCGGCGGGTAAATGATTTATTATGCACCGAGTAGCACCTGTTTTCGAAATCGGGTTGTTATTCGATCGATCGCCCAGTTCGGCGCGGACGGACACTCTCCCGTCGTAATCGTCGTCCCGAACGGACAGCAGGTCAGAACCCTTAACCACTGCCGGCATGAGTGTGTTGCCATGATCGGGGCTTTTCAGGAGACGATCACGGACGTCGATCAGGTCGTCTCCTCCCGGATTCCTTCGCTTATCGATCTCGCGCTCGCCGTCGCGGTCTTCGTAATCGGGTGGTATCTTTCGAAACTCGTCGTTCGCCTCGCCGGTCGGACCGTCGCCAGACGGATCGAACGCCCGAGCGTCACCCGAACCGTCCTGCGAGGCGTCAGGGCTGCCGTCTTGCTGATAACGCTCGCCGCCGTCGCCAACATCCTCGGCGTCGGCAACACGAAGATCCTCCTCTCGGTGACCGTCATCTCGGCCGTCGTGGCGGTCGTGCTCGCACCGCTCGTAAGCAGTTTCGTGAACGGCGTGTTCGTCCTCACCGACCGACCCTACGAGATCGGTGATATGATCGAGATCACCGACGAAGGCCACCGGGGGTTCGTCGAGGACATCACGATCCGATATACCAAAATCTTCACCCTCGAGAACACGTTCATCGTCGTTCCGAACTCCGAAATCCACACCCGAGACGTCATCAACTACTCCGCGGAGGACGAACGGACGCGACTCTCCGTCGAGTTCGAGATCACGTACGGGAGTGACCTCGAAGCCGCGCGCCGACACGCCGAACGGGCGGCACGGAGCGTCGATCCCGTCATCACCGGCGGCCCGGACATCCGAATCGGCAGTGCACGCTATGCCGCAGCCCCGGTCTGTGCCATCAAAGAGTACGGGGACAACGGCATCGTCCTCGAGTTGTACTTCTGGGTCGACCATCCCTTCAAACAGGCCATGTCACGATCGGCGGTTCTGGGTGCGGTCCGGGAACGGTTCGTGGATATCGACGTCGAGTTCGCCTACCCCCGCCGCCATCACGTCTTCGACGACTCGAGCGGCGTCGCACGGATGGCCGTCGACGGTGCGGACACCGACCGGTTGCGGTCGGATCCGTCCGTCGACTCGGGAGAGCGGTCGTTCGAATCCGGTGATCAGTAACGGCGGACGTGACGATGGCGCTGCAAATTCACGCCCGGGAGCCGTATTTTATCACCGTCCCGTCCGAACACGATCTCGATCGACGGATGTACGACGATATCCTCGTTCCGACCGACGGCAGCGAAACGATCTCCGAAACGCTTGCCCACGGGGTTCCGATCGCGGTTTCCAACGACGCGACGATTCACGCGCTGTACGTCGTCGACAGTCGCATCACCGCTGCGGCCACCGATGATAGCACTGATCTCGAGCGCACGCTCGAGGAAGAGGGGCAGGAAGCGATCGCAAAGGTCGAAAAACGGGCTTCCGATGCGGGACTCGAGACGACCGGCCACGTCCGTGAGGGGACGCCCGCGAAGACGATCCTCGAGTACGCCGATGAACGGGGGATCGACCTGATCGTTATCGGTACCCGCGGGAAGAGCCCGCGAGAAAAGGTAACGTCGCTGGGAAGCGTTTCGGAACGCGTCGTGGATAACGCCTCGGTTCCCGTCTTCGTCGTCCGCGGGGCGGGCGAAAACGAGTAACCTCAGGCGCGTGCGCTTTCGACCCTAATGACCTCACAGTCGAGGTGTGTCCGCAGATACCGTTCGATGTCGGGATTGTCGGTAAACCGCCGGAAGATCCGCCGCAGCCGACTCGCCTGCTGGCTTCCGATGACGACGACGTCCGCCTCTTCGGCCGCCACTTCCTCGAGGATACTCTCCTCGACGAGAAAGCCCGTCCGAACGACGTATCGAGCGTTCTCGAGCGAACCGAGCGTTCGCTCGACGGCGGTTTTCAGGTCGATTCGCGTGACTTTCTTCCCGTTCTGATAGAGGTCGACGTGAAGGACGGTCAACGCTGCGTCTCGCTCACGCGCGACTTCGATCGCCCGCTCGAGGGTTCGTCGCGAGTGTTTGGTGAGCGGATATCGAACGGGAACCACGACCAGCGCCATTACGCGACCGAACGGTTCCCGCGCGGGTAAAGGTTTCAGGTAGCCGGAGCTTGTGTGTAAGGATAGCATACCTGTGTCGATGCCGGCGGTTCCTCCCTCCGTTTTCCCCCGAATGATGCTCGAGACGGACGGACAATCATTTACCGGCGGCATGGCTACAGGAGGACATGCGACCGACCGAAACCGAGGAGGGCGTGACGGTATACGTCTCGGACACGGACGGCGACACGGGGTCGAAAGGGCCGTTTCTCGTCGCCTACGAGTCCCGGGACGCCGATCGCCGGTACGGCTGGTTCTGTACGAACTGCGACAGCTTCGACAACGCGATGGACTCGATGGGGCGGATCAAATGCAACCGGTGTGGGAACTTCCGCAAACCGACCGAGTGGGACGCCGCCCACGAGTAGCAGGGTCGCCAGCCGCTCGTCACGCCACCGCAATAGGTGATTACCGTCCACTAATCCCGCTGCTGGGAGGACAAAAACCGTCATTATCGGGCCTAACTCGAGATTTTCGACCGAACTGCACGGACTCATCGCGGGAACAACATTTATGATGGTTCCGCACGTAGTCAGTGTTGAATGGGTCCTGTTAACATGAGGCTCGTCGAGCAGGCCAGGTCGATCTTCGCAGAGCTTGGATACACGGTCGAAGGTAACGGTCCCGAGTTTCGCGCCGAACGAGCGTGGAAAGTCGTCCACGTCAATACGATCATCGAGCGGGGACAGCTTCCACCGTCCTCGACGGACGACTTTCACTGTTTCGTCGCACAGCCCGAGGACGCCGATGCGCTCGAGGACCGACTCACCAGCGTCGACCCGGACTACGAGTGGGCGATCATCGTCGTCGACGGGGACGACTATCAGGTCGAACGTGCCCCGCCAGGACCTCGAGTATCGGCCTAATACAGGTACAAGCGGCTAATTTTCGAGCGCTCGTCGGGCCGCCGTCACGCCAGCGTCCGGATCGACGGCCACACCCATCGACTCGAGGACGTCACCGAGCGCGGTCACGGTATAGATCACGTTCTCCGGCCGTGCGGACCGACCCATACAGCCGATCCGAAAGATGTCGCCATCGAGGTCGCCCAGTCCGCTCGCGATCTCGAGGTCGTAGCGCTCGAGCAACGCAGTACAGACGTCTCCGTCGTCGATCCCGTCCGGAACGCGGACCGCGTTCAGACTCGGGAGCCAGTACTCGTCCGGGACGTTCATCTCGAGACCCATCGCCTCGATGCCGGCTTTCAACGCGCCGGCCAGCCGTTCGTGGCGTTGCCACCGGTTTTCGATACCTTCCTCGGCGACGAGCCGGAGCGCCTCCCGGAGCGCGTAGACGTTCGTGATCGGTGCGGTGTGATGATACGATCGGTCGTCCCCCCAGTACCCCTCGAGCAAGGAGAGGTCGAGATACCACGAGCGGGGTGGGTCGTCCCGCGAGAGGACCTTGTCCATGGCGGCGTCCGAAAGCGTGAGCGGGCTCGCCCCCGGCGGGCAGGAGAGGCACTTCTGTGGGCCCGCGTAGGCGACGTCGATGTCCCACTCGTCGACGCGCAGCTCGACCCCGCCGAGGGAGGTGACCGCGTCGGCGATCACCACGGCGTCGTGATCGTGGGCCGCCGCGGTGAGTTCCGCGACGTTCGGCTGGCAGACGCCGGTGCTGGTCTCCGCGTGCACGAACCCGAAGACGTCGGGCTCGTGGTCGGCGAGTGCGTCCGCGACGTCGCCGGGATCGAGCGGCTCACCCCACGGAGCGTCGACCTCGACGACGTCGCCGCCCGCACGCCGTGCCATCGATGCCATTCGACCCCCGAAGTAGCCGTTCGTCGGAACGAGTACCGTCTCGCCGGGTTCGACGACGTTTCCGATCGCGGCCTCCATCGCCGCCGATCCGGTCCCGGAGACGGGGATCGTCCACTCGTTGTCGGTCCGAAACGCCTCCCGCAACAGCGCCTGCACGTCGTCCATCAGCTCGACGAACGCCGGATCGAGATGGCCCACCAGCGGCGTGCTCATCGCCCGCAGCACGCGCGGATGGACGTCGCTCGGTCCCGGACCCATCAGCGTTCGTTCCGGCGGCGCCAACTCTCCGATCCCCGACACGGTGCGTTCGATATCGTCCGGCATGCCATGACGTGGTACGGGGATCCCCAAAAGCGTTCACGCGGACCGGCCCACGGCGTCTCCGCTTTCGGAGCGGCCCCACCCGTTCAATGACCCATGCTATCAACAGCCATATATTCAAGAGCCACGGCGGTGTACCGCTACGGGCGATGGTCTTCAAGAAGATCACCCTGATCGGAACGAGTCCCGAAAGCTTCGACGCGGCGGCCGACAACGCTATCGATCGTGCGGAGGCGACCCTCGAGAACCTCTACTGGATCGAAATCGACGAACTCGGCGTCGAACTCGCCAGCGTCGAGGACCGCGAGTATCAGGCGGAAGTCACCGTGGCCTTCGAACTCGAGGAGTAACCGCCAGCCTTCCACTCGGCTTCACGAAGGCGATAACGAGACGAACAGTCGGGGCGATCGGCGTCGTCGGTCTTAGCTACGTCCGGAACGACTCGCCACAGCCACACTCGCTGACGACGTTCGGGTTCTCGACGTGGAACCCCTCGGCCTGAAGGCCGCTCTCGTAATCGAGGATGCTCCCCTCGATGTACTTCAGACTCGCCGGATCGACGAACACCCGTAGATCGTGGTGCTCGTAGATCGTATCGTCCTCGTCCGGTTCCTCGTCGAACCGCATCCCATAGGAAAGCCCGGCACAGCCGCCCTGTTGAACGAACAGTCGGAGCCCGGCTTCGTCGTCATCGAGCCCCTCGTTTTCGAGCAGCGAGAGCGCCTGCTCGGCCGCGTCTTCGGTTACTTCGATCTCGGGGCGCGTCTCAGCCTGCCCGCCGTCTACGCTGTCCGTGCTCATAGGTTCCCTTTCCGGCGCAACGATGTTAACTGTGACGCCATCGGAACCGCTCTCCGTTCCCCGAAACCTGCTTGCCACGTTCTCTCCGGGGGATTTCCCCGTCGTCGATCCGGCCGACAGCCCGCCCGTGAAACTCACTCGCCCGACCGGGCCGAACGTCGGCGCGCTGCTCGATAGTAGGATCCGAACTGCAGCCTGTCGTTCCTCGAGAGTTCGATGTCGTGCCGTGCCAGCAACTCGAGCATCCGCTCGATGTCACAGCCGTACCACATCGAAAGCAGGCGGACGTTCTTCTGTGCGTAGTCGTAGTTGCGCTCGAGGACGCGACCGTCGGTCGGATCGACCTCACGCGGTTGCATCGGTTCGTACTCCGGGACGGATCTATCTAACGGCACTCGCTACATTAGTAAGGCCACCATTCCGCGGTGTAGCAGCCGATTACACCTCGACCGCGTCGTCGATCACCGGTTTTCGTCGTCGAGTCGCTTGCGGACGCTCTCGGCGTGGGCCTCGAGGCCTTCAGCGTCGGCGAGGGCCGTGATCGTCCCGCCGAGTTCCGCCAGCCCGTCCGCGGAGAGACGCTGGACCGTCGTCGACCGAAGGAACGTCTCGACGGAGAGTCCGCCGGTCACGCGCGCACCGCCGTTGGTCGGCAGGACGTGGTTCGTCCCGCTCGCGTAATCGCCCGCAGCGACGGGCGTGTTCGGTCCGAGAAAGACGCTGCCCGCACTATCGATCCGCTCGAGGATCGACTCGTCGTCGTCGGCGATAATCGAGAGGTGTTCCGGGGCGTACTCCTCGGTAAAGAGGATCGCCTCGCTCATCGACCGGGCGAGCAAGACGCCGCTTGCGTCGTTGTCGAGTGCATCGGTTATCGTTTGTTCGCGCTCGCGCGCGTTGGCTTGCTCGTCGACGGCGGCGGCGATGTCCCGTGCCGTTTCGTCGTCGTCGGTAACGGCGACGACCGAAGCGTTCGGATCGTGTTCGGCCTGGGCGACCAGCTCCGCCGCGACGAGTTCGGGATCAGCCGTTTCGTCCGCGACGACGACGACCTCGCTCGGGCCCGCGAGGAAGTCGATCTCGACGTCACCCCTGACCTCGGCTTTGGCTGCGGTGACCCACTTGTTCCCGGGGCCGACGATCTTCTGGACCCGGGTGATCGTCTCGGTCCCGTAGGCGAGTCCGGCGATCGCCTGTGCGCCGCCGACGCTGTAGACCGCGTCCGCACCCGCGACGTGAATCGCCGCCAGCGTCACCGGATTCAGTTCCTCGGCCGGGGGCGTCACGACCGCGACGTGGTCGACGCCCGCGACGACCGCCGGCACGATCCCCATGATCGCACTCGAGGGATACGCGGCGGATCCGCCGGGGACGTACACCCCGACCCGCTCGAGCGGGCGGAACCGGCGGCCCAGCTCTCGGCCGTCGTCGAACTCGCGTCGCCAATCCTCCGGCCGCTGGGCGCGGTGAAACTCCCTGACGTTGTCCGCTGCGGTCTCGATTGCCTCGCGGCGGTCGTCGCCGATCTCGTCGAGTGCGCGTTCGCACTGGTCGGTGATCTCGAGATTGCCGACCTCGACGTCGTCGAACTCGCTCGTGAACTCGCGGACGGCGACATCGCCCTCCTCGCGGACGCGCTCGACGATCTCCCGGACGTCCGTCCGAACTGCCTCGATGCCGGCATCGCGCTCGAAGAACGCGACGCGGTCGTCCGGCCCGAGGTCGGCGATCTCCTGCACCTCGATGCTCGTACTCATTACACCCGCGTTCGCGCGGCGGTCGAAAAACGGTTTCCTTCCGCCTACGCGTCCGGGTTCTCGACGTCCCAGATTCCGACCGCATCGAGCGTCGCCCTGACGAAGAGATAGACGAGGAGGGCGAACCCGACGAGGGCAAACGGTGCCTGGAGCAGTTCCGCAGTGTCCCGACCGAGGACGAGTTGCCCGAACCCGCGCACGAAGAAACTCGCAATGACCAGCCCGAACGCAACGACCGCGAGTTTGACGAATCCCGATCGATCCATGCGTAGCCGTACGGCCTCGATCGCTAAACCGTATCGGCTTCCGTCCCCGTTTGCGGTCGTCCGCGAGACCTGCCCCTAGCCGCAGTAGCAGTTCCCGGCCGGGCAGTGGGTCGCTTCCTGACCCCCAACGTCGATACCGAGGTTCGAAAGCGATCCGAGGGCCCGCCGGGTCGCGTCCGTGTCCGGCCGAACCATCCCGCCGACGGCTCCCGTCGGCGATTCGCCGACGTCGACCGTCTCGACGACCGCCCGCTGGGCGTGATCGATTACCGCCACGTGGTTTGCCGTCTGGACCGGGACGTACAGTTTCTCCCGGTGCGGTCCCCACGCGCCCGCGATCGAACTCCCACCCACGTCGAGTTCGCGGTCGACCGCCTGCGCCTCGAGATCCACCACCGTCACGGCGTCCGCGTCTGGGGTGAAGAGATACGCTACCTCGCTGTCGGGTCCGATCTCGCTCGTGATCGGCATGGCTGGCAACCCGCCGTCGCGTGTGATGCGCTCGAGTTCGACCGGCGATTCCGGATCGGAGACGTCCCAGATACTTTCCGACCCGTTGCGAGGGACATCCGGATCGGGCCCGAGTTCCCCCTCTCCGTTCTCGACGAGCAGTCGCTCGCCGTCGAACGAGGCGGTACACATGAACGGCAACACCTTTCCGTCGTCGGCAGGCTCGCCCACGTCGACCCGGGTAGCGACCTCGAACGGATCGACACGAAGCACTGCCAGCGTTTCGTTTGTGATTTCGGCCGCGAACGCGTACTCGCCGTCGGGACCGAGCGTCACGTCGCATGGACCCGTGTACTCGGTTTCGATTTCGCCGGTTACCGATCCGAAGTCATCGCTCGTTCGGTCCGCGTCGACCCGGACGTACCTGTGGGTCGTCGGCGTTTCCGACGCCGGATCCGGTTCGGGCGGTATCGTCGTCGTCCCGCCCGCGGCAACGAGCAACTGCTCCTCGTCGGGCGTCAGGTTCGGGTAATTCGACCCGTAGCCGGTTTCGACGGCTGTCAACTCCTTGAGCGTCTGCTGATCGAACGCGCGGACGCCGCCGTCGACGTTGAGCCACAGCACGTCGTACGTCGAGTCCGCGCCCGTTCCGTACTGGTTTGCCGGAAACGACGCCGTTGTTCCGATGAAGGTCGTCTCGAGACGTTCGTCGGCCTCGGCGTCGACGACGCTGACCGTCCGATCGCCGTTGTTGAACACGTACACGGTCGGCGATCGTGCGTCGCCTTCGGTAGCTTCGGAGAGACACGCTGTCAGTGAGACCGCTGCCCCCGCGGTGGCCGACGACCGGAGGAGTCTGCGACGGTCGACGCCGTCGGCGAACGGATCGCTCGGCGCTGTTTTCGGTGGCTGATGGCTCTGGGACGAATCCATACGCATCGCTCCACCGTCCAGCCGACTAAAACCAGCCCCCTGTGGTCCCGGCAGGGCCGTCCCGTCGGGGACGGCCCATATCCGTTCGAGCCGTCGCTGGTTGGTGGTACCGCGAGAATGATCAACGTAGGCCAGACGTCACTCGAGACGACGGTCTTATATATGTACCCGGCACTCGATACTAATGCGAACGACGTGGCGCACGCCGCCACGTTCCCTCCGGCCGTTCCCCGGCACGGAGGTAGGCACTACATCCGTTCCCCGACTGCTTCGGTCTCGGACCGAACCGACGATCGGGCTGCTTGAGGGGTGACGGATCGACACGCGTCCGATTGCCGGCTTACCGCCGGCAGAAGACGACGCCCTTATATGGATAGGGCGTCTCTTCTCAGGTACGCGGAACCGTCGCCGGATGCGGATTCCGGCGCGGTTGCGATCCGTTGCCCTTAAGTGTA
>NZ_HG315685.1:1061876-1082527 GCF_000455365.1 Halopiger djelfimassiliensis | reverse complement strand
CAGTGCGCTGGCCCGCGAGTATTCGTGTCGGATGATCGACCGCGGGATCGTCCGGTCGTGACGACCTCACGCGGCTTCCAGCCCCCTCCCGTCCCCGCCGCCGTCTCGAGGACGAGTCGGCGGTATTCCCGAATCCCTGTCGCGGGGATCGAAACCCCGCCCGAGCGTCCGCTCAGATTATGTACCACTTGCCGATGAGTCGCTCACCGAAGTCGTAGTTTTCTTCGTTCCAGTGGTTGGTTTTGTGCAGTTCCCAGCTCTGGGACGGGATGCGGCGTTGCAGTTTCCCGAAGAGGTTCGGATCGTGGTTGTCGCCGTCGTCGAAGAAGTGGGTGTGCTGGTGGCGGTTCTTCCAGTCGGTGTACGCGCCGGCCGGGAAGTTCCCGTAGAAGTCGACGTCGATCGAGTACGAGTCGGCGCTGGGGTTTTCGCGCTCGTTTTCGCCCGTCTTCGACCAGTTGATCGACGTCGAAACGTCGACGTCGCCGCCGACGTCCGTGTACGTATTGCCGTCCCACTTCCCCCAACACGAGAGTTCCGTTTTGGACGTCGTGATGTTCGCCGGCTGGTTGTCTTTCGTGATCAGCGTGGAGTGGCCGTACTGCTTGACGTCCTTGGTTGTGGCGGATTCAGCGTCAACGGCTTCCGTCGACCGCTCGGCCTCGTTGGCGGCGAGGGCGGTCCGGCTATCCGGGGGAATAATCTGTGGCAGGAGGACGACGGCGCGACCAGCGCTGCTCTGGCGGTCCTCCCGCTTGAGAAGATCGATTTCGAGTTCGAGCAGCGTCTCGCCGTCCACCTCCTTCCGGGAGCGGAGGAACTCGATCCAGCCCCCGGAAACCGATCCCGTGACGGTGCTGACGTCGTCTGCATCGGCGTTTCGCACGAACTCGGTCCCGAGTCCAGTACGGGTGGTTTCACCCCGAACCTGTTGTTCGACGACGGAAACTGGCACTGCGAACCGCCCGCGTTCACCCCCGTCACGGGTCTCGGTTTCGACGATCAGATCGGATCGTCTCTTTCCGACGACCTCGACGTCGTATTCTTTGACGGCTGTTGCTCTGTCGTCACCGGAGGCTTCGACGCGATACGCTGCTGTGGTGCCGACCCAGTCGGGAGCTGACGACGCCGTGCCGACCGCAGCGAAACCGCTGACGCTCGCTCCCGCCACCGCAGCAGTCCGGAGTAGTGACCGACGCGTCGGAGTAGTAGTCTGTTCTACCATACGAGACGTTCCGATCAGAATTGATTAATTAAAAGTAACCATTATATTATTCTAGTATAGAATTATATTATATATTCTGAAAGACGAGTAACGGTCGGTCGAAATACAAGGCCGTGTGAGTTCCGTCCATACCAGACGCTGGACGTATCGATTATCGGTAGATCGAGTCGGCCTGCGACAGTATCGTCTCCCACAAAGCGTCGTCGTTCCGCTCGAGTCGATAGAGTCGGTTCGGAAGGCCGGCGAAAGCCGGCCCGTGTCCTGCACACGTGATCCGTAGCGACGTCAGCAGACCAGTGGGGAAGATCTGCTGACGAGATATCCCCCAGCCCCAATGGAGTGACCGAGAGCGAACTCGGCTCCATTGGAATGTCGAGTACGGCGAGGAAGCTGTCTCGTCTCGGACGGTCTCTCGTTGCAGGCAACGGGAGTCGTCCACTTCCTCGCCGATCGGGGCTACGCCGCGGCCCAAACTAAACTTGTTGGCTTAGCTGACTAATAGCGATCGGCTGTCTCGATCGGTATCGGTGACGCTCACAGTACGCCCACCAACTTCAGGAAGCAGCGTTCTTGAGGCTGATATTCGCCTGTCGACTCGCCCGCTGATCGACCGGAGAACGACAGTATGTCCATCATCTCAATTCAATACCCCCATCAGGTGTGGGAATACTTATACAAATGGAGATCGACGACAGCAGTAGATGAACGATTTCCTCCGAGCGATGATCGTGCCGTTTTTCGCCGCGCTGTTCCCCGCAGTGTGGTACGTCAATCGAAATCTCACGACCGCTCGACTGCCCCCGAAGGTACAACCTTCGACCGCGCTTGTCGTCGCCGGACTCGCCGTTTCGGTTGCCGTGGCGGCGGCGATCGCGTTCGTGGTGGCGGTTTTTCGGCGACGAGACGTCAACGACGAGCGGACGTTACCCCGGTATCAGCGCGTTTTCCAGCCCGACGATACGTCGCTTGCCGTCTTCGGTGTATGCGTCTCGCTGGCGGCACTGTGGGCCGTTGTCGAACTCGCAGGGATCGGACCCGCGTGGCTCGGCGGGATACTCTGGCTACTGCTCGTTCCGCTCGGGCTTCCACTCGTCGTGCTTTCCCCGCTTGCGATCCAGTTCCACTGGGCCCTCGTTCTCGCGCTCGTCGCCACCGTCGTCTGGATGGCGACGCTCGCGACCGTCTCGTCGGACGCGATCCACCGACGGCGGAACAGCCCGAGTTCGTGAGGGGTTCACTCCCCCGACTGTAACCGTTTCGTCGTCTGAACCAGCGGATGGTGCGCGTAGTCGACGACCTCGATATCATCGATCCGCTCGAGGTTCTCCTTCGCCGCCGTGCGGGCCATCCCGAGGTCGATCTCGCGCTCGATGACGATCACGTACGCGTCCATCTCGTCGATCCCAAGTCGGTCGGCCGCGAGGACGCGATGGTGGCCATCGGCCAGCAAGAACGTTCCGCCGTTGTCGATCACGACGAGCGGTTCGGCCAACCCGCGCTCGAGTTCGTAGCGTCGTCCCTCGAGTTCGTCGGCGTACACTCGCCCTTGCGTCGGCGTCAGTTCCGCAAGGGGAACGGTGCGACGTTCCTGCTCGAGTTCGATGTCGTGGATCTGCTCGAGCGTCCGCATCAGTTTCCCCACTTTTTCGGGAGTCGCACGCTCGATCTGGCTGCGGATGACGTCGGCGTTGGAGATGATCCCCACGAGGTTGCCCGCGTCGTCGACGACGGGGAGTTTCTGGATGCCCGACCGGAGGATCACGCGGGCGGCGTCGGTGACTTTCATTTCCGGATGGGCGACGAGCAGATCCGTCGTCATCACCTTGAATATCGGGTCGTCGTCGTCGGCCAGCAACAGGTCGCGGGCGCTGATGAATCCCTCGACGCGACGTCGTTCGCAGACGGGAAATCCGCTGTGTTCGTCGCTCTCGGCGATCCGCGTCGCGACGGTACCGACGGTCACGTCGGGTGAAACCGTCGCCACGTCGCGTGTCATGTACTCCTCGACCTGGGGCTTTCTCCTGTCCGACGCAACCTCTTCCATGACTGGGCGTAAAGTGATGGGCGCGCAAAAGTACTTTCCTCGCGGGTTCTAGGCCGACTCGCCGTCTTCGCGCTCGGGTTCATCCGCCTGCGTGAACAGCCACTCGCTCGTCTGGGCGTAGGCCCCGACGGGAACGTCGGGTCGAGTCCGGATCGCCTCGAAAAACCGGTTCGTGATCACCTCTTCGACGACGCTGACGATCGACTCCACCTCGTCCTCGTCATCGACGCCGCCGAGAACCCCGATCTCGAGTTGTGCACCCGCCATGTCCGCGTGGCCCCCGGCGCTGCCGATCTGATCGAACGCGTTCCGAAGCGTCTCGCCGAGATCGACATCGGTCGCCCGGGACCGAGCCGACAGAAACGCCATTTCGTCCATGAACCCGAACACGAGCGTCGTTTCGACCCCCTCCATCGCGAGGAGCTGGTCGGCGGCCTGTGGCAACGCGTCGCGGTCGCCGATGTGGCCGACGCTCGCGACGGCGACCGAATCGCGCTGGATCCGGTTTTTGATCGCCCGGGCGATCGTCTCCAGCGTCTCCCCCTCGAGCGACGGCTGTTCGATCTGCTCGAGCACGGACGTCTCGACGTGGGGCCAGAGGATCGACGCGGCGCGAAAGTCCGCCGGCGATACTTCCCGAGTGAACTCGTTCGTGTCGACGCGAATCCCGTACAGAAGCGCCGTCGCCGTCGCTGGATCGAACGCGAGGCGAAACCGATCGAGATACTCGGTCATGACGGTACTGGTCGCACCGGCGTGCTCCCGGAGGTCGACGAACTCGCCCGGAACCGGTCCCCGCGGCGGATGGTGATCGATGACGATGTCGATCGGCAACTCCTCCGGAAGCTGGTCGTTGACGCCGGGTCTGGAGTGGTCGACCAGCGCGAACGAGCCGTACCGCTCGAGCGAGTCGCCCGGTCTGAGGTTTCGCAACTCGAGTTCGAGCAAGTTGACCATCGCTCGGTTCTCCTGATGGGAGATGTCCCCGAAATAGCAGGCATCGGCCTCGAGCCCGAGGGAGTCGGCGATGTCGACGAGCGCCACCGCGCTCGCGATGGCGTCGGGATCGGGGTTGTCGTGCATCACGACCGCCAGCGGATCGTCGATCGTTCGCAGCTGCTTGCGGAGTTCGACGGCAGTGTCGGTCGTGGGCCGAGCCGACTCGTCGAGGACTCGATCGACGAGCGCACCGTTCGGATCGATGACGTGATCCGCGAGCTCCTCGAAGGTCGTCCGATCCGCCCGTGAGTGGTTCCCCCCGAGATAGGCGACGATCGACGCATCGGGAAACCGCGTCCGGGCGCTCTCGAGTGCGGCTCGGTTGACGTCCGTCCGGTCGCCGGCCACGAAAACCACCGCCGGCGACTCGACGGTTTCGATCGCGCTGGGATCGGTCGGATCGGCGCTTCGAGCCGGAATGCTCTCGTCGCGCAGCGTTTCGACCACGTTCTCGTCGTCGGTGATAACGAGTATCCGTCCGTCCCCGTCGCGCCCGGAAAGCTGTTCGACGACGGAACGACCGACGGTCCCGCACCCGAGCACGAGCCGGAAACCCATTTGTCGCGGGTTGCAACCCCGACGGGTAAAAGCTACCGGGTCGGGCGGGCCGGCGTTCGACTCATCGGTCGATAACGGCAGCGACGCCGGTCAGGCGATGACCGTGGCGGCCGCGTCGATCGCCGTCTCGACGACCGGACCGAAGCCGGGCAGCAGGACGACCGTCATCACGGCAGCGAAGACGATCGCCGCGTAGAGGCCGATCGGCTGCGAGAGCGGATCGCGCTCGACGGCCGGCTCCTCGATCCAGACGGCCTTGACGAGCCGTGCGTAGTAGTACAGCGAGAGTGCGCTGTTGACCACCAGCGCGGCGGCGACGACCAGCATGCCGGCCTCGAGCGCGCCGAAGAACAGGAAGTACTTGCTCCAGAAGCCCCCGAGCGGCGGGATACCGGCGAGACTGAACATGAAGATCCCGAGCGCGAAACAGGCGACCGGTGCCCGTCGCGCGAGGCCGTTGTAGTCCTCGAACGTCCGTCCGACGCCCCAGTGTTCGGCCAGCGCGACGAACAGGAACGCGCCGGTGTTCATGAAGCCATAGACCAGCAGGTGCATCATCGCCGCACCGACCACGAGTTCGCTCCCGCGACCGATGCCGGCGAGTCCGATCAGCGCGTAGCCGGCGTGACCGATCGAGGAGTAGGCGAGCATCCGCTTTACCTTCTCCTGGGTCGCGGCCGCGAAGTTCCCGACCGTCATCGTGACGATCGCAAGGACGACGAACGCAAGCGTCCAGTCGACGCCGATGATGTCGGTCGTGACATCGAGCGGGAACGCGGTCGTAAACACGCGGAACGTGATCACGAACCCGGCGGCCTTCGACGCCGACGAGAGAAACGCCGAAATCGGCGCGGGAGCCCCTTCGTAGGCCTCGGGAGCCCAGAAGTGGAAGGGGACGCTCGCGGTCTTGAACGCGAACCCGCCAAGCAGCATCAGGATGCCGAGCCCGAGCAGGCCGCCGAATCCGTCGGCCTCGCCCCCGCGAAGGGCGGTGGCGATCGCGTCGAGTTGCAGGTGGCCGGTCGCGCCGTAAACCAGCGAAATCCCGTAGACGAAAATCGCCGAGGACAGCGCGCCGAGCAGGAAGTACTTCAGTCCAGCCTCGACGCTCCCGCGGTTGTCCTTGAGGATCGAGACGAGCGCGTACGACGGCAGACTCGAGAGTTCGAGCGCGATGAAGATCGTCACGAGGCTGTTCGCGGCGGCCATCGTCGACATCCCGGTCGCCGCGAGCATGACGAGCGAGTAGTACTCGGCCTGGTAGGTGTGATCCTGCAGGTAATCGTAGCTGGCGACCGCGACGAGGGCGGTAACGACCGCCACGACGATCATGAAGAACAGCGCCATCTGGTCGACGACGAACTGACCGTCACGGATCCCGATGACGCCGCGACCGCCGTCCATCGTCGGCGTGCCGACGCCGGCAAGGGAGAACCAGACGGCGACGCCGAGCGAGGCGAGCGAGCCGGTGGCCGCGGTGCCGGCAAGCAGCCCCCGGTTCGTCGACTGGGGCGAGATGCTATCGACGAGAAACAGCACCATCGCCGTCGCCGCGAGGATCAGTGCCGGTGCGAGTGCCGTCCAACTCGAAAGTTCGAACAGCACCATTACAGCTCACCTCCGGAAATCTCGAGGATCGGATCGACTGCGTCGGTTATCATCTCGAATATCAGGTCAGGGGCCACGCCCAGAGCGATGATCAGCCCGAGCAACACGAACATCGGCGCGATGTCGTGCA
Source organism: Halopiger djelfimassiliensis (assembly GCF_000455365.1). Taxonomy (GTDB): domain Archaea; phylum Halobacteriota; class Halobacteria; order Halobacteriales; family Natrialbaceae; genus Halopiger_B; species Halopiger_B djelfimassiliensis. The sequence continues at coordinate 1,075,963 of NZ_HG315685.1, read as the reverse complement.
ACGGCGCGCGGCCAACGTCGTAGTCGGTTTCCAGCCGATACGGTCCGAAGACGGTCCGCTGTAGCGCAAACAGCAGATAGCCCGCGACGATAACGATGCCGAACATCGCGGCTGCCGTAAAGAGCGGCGCGTAGGCGAGCTGTTCGGACTGGAACGCACCGAAGAAGATGGTGAACTCGCCGTAGAAGCCGCTCATCAGCGGCAGGCCCATGTAGCCGAACGCGCCGGCCACGAGAACGCCGACCGCGATCGGCATCCGGTCGGCCAACCCGGACATGTCCGTAACCATCCGGGTGTGGGTCGCGTTGTAGATGACGCCGACGGCCATGAACATCAGCCCCGAAATGAGTCCGTGTGAGACCATCTGGAAGGTCGCGCCGCCGACCCCGAACTGGGTATAAGCGACCAGTCCGAGGATGACATACCCCATCGACGAGACCGACGAGTAGGCGACGATCCGCTTCAGGTCGGTCTGTGCCAGCGCGAGCATCGCGCCGTAGATGACGCTGATAACCGCGATCGCCGCGATCGGGATCGCGTAGGTCTCGACCTGCTCGGGGAACATTGTGAAGTTGAACCGCAACAGGGCGTAGGTCCCCATCTTCAACAACACGCCCGCAAGCAACACCGACGCCGGGGTCGGGGCCTCGACGTGGGCGTCGGGCAGCCACGTGTGGAACGGGACGACCGGGACCTTCACCGCGAACCCGAGGAACATCGCGATGAAGACGACCGAAGCAAGCGTCGTGCCCTCGACTCCGGCAAAGCCCTCCGGGCCGCCGTTGATCATCGCGGTCGCGATCTCGGGCAGGGCAAAGCTCGTGACGGAATCGCCGAGTCCGAACACGAGCGTGACGAACGCCCCGAACATCACGAGCGACGCGACGTTCGTGTAGACGAAGAACTTGATCGCCGCGTACTTCCGACGCGGACCGCCCCAGATCCCGATCAGCAGGTACATCGGGATCAACACGGCTTCCCAGAAGATGAACCAGACGAAGAAATCGAGCGCCGCGAAGACGCCGATGAGGTTCGCCTCGATAAAGAGGACGAGCCCGTAGAACTGGGACTCGCGCTCGTCGATCGGCGTCCACGAACTCACGATGGCGAGCGTACAGAGGATCGTCGACAGGACCACGAGCGGCAGGCTGATGCCGTCGAGACCGACGAACCACGAGATCGAGTAGTCGGCCAGTTGCAGCCACTCGACCCGCGACTCGAACGCGAGCGTGCCATCGAGCAGGGCGTTCCCGCTGCCGTCGAAGGCGGTAAACAGCCACAGGCTAAGCCCGGCCGGGATCAGACTGATGGCAAACGCCAGCTTTCCGGCGATGCGATTCGGCGCGATGAACGTCACCAGCGCGCCGATCAGTGCGACCGCGATCAGTGCTTCGATCATCATAGGAACCACCCTCCGAGCAGCCCGAGAACGAGCAGTAAGGCGATAAACCCGGTTACAAGCAGCGCCGCGTAGTTCGTCACGATACCCGTCTGCAACCGTTTCATCCAGCTCCCGCCGAAGAGACTCGTCGTCGAAACGCCGTTGACGACGCCGTCGACGACGGTCTGGTCGAACCGGTCGGCGGCACGCGCAAGCGGCAGCGTGGCTCCTTTCGCGAGCCAGACCTGATACTCGTCCTGGTAGTAGTTGCTCCGGAGGAGGTCGTACGCGCCGCCCAGCCGCCGGGTGTGTCGGGTCGGTTCGGGCACGTTATAGAGCATATGTGCGACGAACGCACCGCTGAGTGCCAGCCCGAGCGACAGGCCCGCACTCAACAGCATCGTGGTCGTCTCCGAGCCGACGTACCCCTCCTCGAAGGCCACCATCTCGTGGTAGTGGTGGTAGGTCAGTCCCTCGACCGCACCGTACTCGCCGTCGAGCCAGTGCTCGAGGAAGGTGATGTCCGCGCCGGCCACCTTCGCGATTGGCGCGAGGTTGACGACTCCGGCGAGGAGCGCGAGGAGGCCGAGAACGACGAGCGGGGCCTTGATCGACCAGTCGACCGGATGTGGGTCCTCGGCTGTCTCGGACCGCGGTTCACCGTGGAAGGTCAAAAAGACCATCCGGAAGGTGTAGAACCCGGTGAAAAACACCGCCAGCAGCCCCATCGCGTAGGCCGCGAGGATGACCGGCTGCTCTAAGCCGACGATCAGGGCGTCGAACAGCACCTCGTCTTTCGACCAGAAGCCGGAGAACGGGACGATCCCAGCTAGCGCGAGCGCGCCCGCGAGGAACGTATAGTAGGTGACTGGTGCCTTCGATTTCAGGCCGCCCATCTCCCACATGTCCTGTTCGTGGTGCATGAGGACGATGACGGCCCCGGCACCGAGGAACAGCAAGGCCTTGAAGAAGGCGTGGTTCATGAGGTGGAAGACTCCGGCGACGTAGCCGCCGACGCCCATCCCGAGCATCATGTAGCCGTACTGGCTGATCGTCGAGTACGCCAGCACCTGCTTGATGTCGTCTTTGACGACGCCCATCGTCGCGGCAAAGAGCGCGGTGAAGCCGCCGACGAAGGCGATGATCGAAAGCGCGGTCGGGGAGAGCGCGTAGTAGCCGAACATCCGGGCGACGAGGTAGACACCTGCGGCGACCATCGTCGCCGCGTGGATGAGCGCGGAGACGGTGGTCGGACCCTCCATGGCGTCGGGCAGCCAGGTGTGCAGCGGGAACTGCGCGGACTTGCCGACGACGCCGCCGAGCACGAGCAGCCCGGTGATCGTCACCCACGTTTGTGCGCCGAACCCGAACGGAGTCGCGCCCTCCTCGATTGCGGTTTCCGCGGCGACGACGAACGACTCGTCGCCGGCGAACGCGACCGTTCCGAACGTCGCCGCGATGGCGACGACACCCAGCAGGAAGAAGTAGTCACCGAACCGGGTGACCAGAAACGCCTTCTTTGCCGCCGACGGCGCCGACTTCGTGCGGAACCAGAACCCGATCAGCAGGTACGAGCACAGTCCCACAAGCTCGAAGAACATAAACGCCATCAGCAGGTTGTCCGCGAAGACGAACGCGAGCATGCTGAACGTAAAGAGACCGAGTTCGGCGTAATACCGCGGCAGCCCGGTCTCCCCTTCGGCGTTCATGTAGCCGAGGCTGAAGACGTGAACGAGGAACGCGATCAGCGAGACGATGACCAGCATCAGCGCCGACAGCGGGTCGATCAGGAGGCCGAACGTGAATTCGATCCCGTTGGAACCGACCTCGGTCAGCGCGTCGCCGGCCGTCCACACGTACAGCGTCTCGTGGTACGTTTCACCGCCCGCGACGGCCGCCAGCATCACGATCGACAGCAGCAGCGAGCCACCGGTCGCGAGGATGCCCGAAATCGCCCCCTTCTTCGGCATGTACTTGCCGAAGACGAGCGCGATGACGAACGCCACGAGCGGGAACAGTGCGATCGCCGGAGCGTATCCGAATGCACCTGTTCCTGCCATCTTACCACCTCATCGTCGTTGGAACCGTGACGTCGACGTCACGGAAGTTGCGATACAACACCAGAATGATCCCGAGTCCGACGGCGACCTCCGCGGCGGCAAGCGCCATCGTAAACAGCGCGAACACCTGCCCCGAGAGGTTCCCGTGATAGAACGCGAACGCGATCAGGTTGACGTTCGCCGCGTTCAGCATAAGTTCGACGGACATCAGGAACAACAGTGCGTTCCGACGCGTCAGGATGCCAAAGAGTCCGATACAGAACACCGCCATCGACAGGAGCACGTAGTAGGTGATGTCGACAGTCATCGCGACTCACCTCCTGCCCCGTCCGTGTCGCTCGAGTGCGCCGTCGAACCGGCTGCGTCGCCGCCGTCGGCGACGGCCGTCCGGTCGGCGCTTTCGTCGGCGGTACCGCGACTGCCGAGCGCGGAGACCGGTTCGCCTTTCTCCTCGCGTTTCGCGAGGACGAGCGCGGCGTCGAGGGCGGCATCGAGCACGACCGCGATCAACAGGAACGCGGCGAGGAACGGCTCGGTATTCCCGAGCGCCCCCTCGGTCGATTGAAGCTCCGTCAGATCGAACATCGCGTATCCGAGTTCGGACGTGATCGAAACCCCGGTCGGAAAGCCGCCGTCGGTCATCGGTCCGAACTGCGTGTTTAGCACGATCATCGCCATCGCCCCGAAGAGGACAACGGCGAGGACGCCGGGCATCAGGGTTCGCCCGAGTCGAAGTTTCGGTCGTGTCGTCATGTCTGTACCACCTCGTCCGTGTCGCGGTCCGTCTCTTCGCGAGCCGTCAGCATCACGGCGAACGTGATGAGTACGAGCACCCCGCCGACGTAGACGAGGATCTGCATCATGGCGACGAACTCGGCCGTCAGCATTACGAAGTGAACCGCGATGCTCAACAACGCCACGCCGAGCATCAGCGCCGAGTGCCACGGGTCCGCAAGGAGGACCACACCCAGCGCGCTGGCAAGCGTCACGAACGCAAACAGCGCGAACGCGATCGTATCCATCATTGTTACTGGTAGTCGACGTCTCCGTCACCCTCGCCGATCCACGCACCCCGGTCGGGTTCGCGTGACTCGAGCGGGTCGATGTCCTTGTACCACGGTACCGACTTCAGCTGCTCTTTGTTGTAGACCAGGTCCTGTTTGGTGTCGCCGGTGAACTCGAAGTTCTGCGTGAGCAGGATGGCGTCGACGGGACAGACCTCCTCACAGAGCCGACAGTAGATACACTGTCCGATGTGGAGGTTGTACTGTTCGCCGTTGCGCTTGTCGTCCATCACGATCTGGATCGTATCGTTCGGACAGACGTTCTCACACTGGCGACACCAGATACACCGCTCCTGGCTGAACTTGTGGACGCCCCGGAACCGCGGGGAGACGTCGGGCGCGGTCTTGGGGTATTCCACCGTGAAGGTGGAGCCGTCCAGCGCGTGTTTCATCGTCGTTGCCATTGATTTGAGTAGTCCGATCATGCTATCAGCCCCACGATCGCTGCGGTCAGTCCGAGATTAGCAAAGGAAAGGACGAGCAGTCCCTTCCAGCCGATCTCGATCAGTTGATCGATTCGAACGCGCGGTATCGCCGAGCGGAGCCACTGAGTCAGCAGGAACATCGCCCAGATCTTGAGGATGAACCAGACGATTCCCAGCTGGGCCGGTCCCGGCCCCGCCGGACCGCCGAGGAAGATCGTCGCGACGATCGCCCCGCCGAGGAAGATGTGGAGGAACTCGCCGAGATAGACCAGCACGAAATATACCGAGGAGTACTCGGTCTGGTACCCCGCGATGAGTTCCGCCGGTGCCTCGGGCATGTCGAAGGGGTTGCGGCCGACTTCGGCGAAGTTCGCGATCAGGAACAACACGAACGCGAACGGGTTAACGAGCGCATACCACTGCGGAATCGTGACGACGCCGAGATCGATCAGCGTCCGGGACTGGGCGTCGACGATCGTACTCATCTGCAGGGAGCCGGCGAAGATTACGACCGACATCCCGGTCACGACCAGCGGGATCTCGTAGGCGATGTTCTGTGCGACCGCACGCAGACCGCCGAGCATCGAGTACTTGTTGCCGGAGGCGTAGCCGGCCATCACCAGGCCGATCGAAGCGATCCCGGAGATGGCAAAGACGTACGCCAGTCCGACCTCGGGGTCGGCGAGGTGAACCCCACTCCCCATCGGAATCACGGCGAAACCGAGCAGGGCCGACCCCGCGACGACGATCGGTGCGAGATCGTAGGCCGGTCGATCCGCGTGCTCGGGGATGATGTTCTCCTTCGAGAGCAGGCGAACCGCGTCGGCGACGATGATCAGGATACCGCCCGGACCGAGGTGGTTGACCGCGATTCGGTCCGTGAACGCGGCCGTAATCTTTCGTTTCGCCCACGGCCCGGCGACGCCGGTCATCGCGAGCATCAGGTTTCCGACGATAAAGGCCGCGATAAAGGCCGCGAGCAGTTCACCCGCAACCCCGAACTCGCCGAGGCCGGTCACGTCGCTGATCCGCTCTGGGAGCAACACCGTCTCGTCGGTCTGGAGCGGATAGGCGGCGGCCGCGTTCATCGATCCACCTCCCCGAGGACGATGTCGAGGCTGCCAAGCGATGCGATCAGGTCGGGGATGTACTCCCCTTCGGACATCTCACCGAGCGCCTGCAGGTTCGAGAAGCACGGACTCCGGATCTTGAACCGGTCGGGTTTGTCGGTCCCGTCCGAGCGCATGTAGATCCCGAGTTCGCCCTTGGCGGCCTCGACGGCACGGTAGGTCTCGGTGTCGGCGTCCGGCTTGAGCGTCCGCGGGACGTTCGCCTGTACCTCGCGTTCGTCCTCCGGCCAGTCCTCGAGCAGGTCGAGACACTGCTCGATAATCTTGGCCGACTCCTCGACTTCCTCCATACGACAGAGCACGCGGGCGTAGTTGTCACAGCCATCGCGCGTGACGACATCCCACTCGAGATTGGGGTAGTAGCCGTAGGGGTCGTCCCGCCGGAGGTCGTAGTCGACACCCGAGCCGCGGACGACCGGCCCCGTACAGCCGTACTGTTTTGCCACCTCGGGTTCCAGCACGCCGGTGTCGATACACCGTGTCTGGAAGATCTCGTTCGAGGTGACCATGTCGTTGTACTCGTCGACCTTCGCGGGGAGTTCGTCGAGGAAGTCGCGGGTTTTCTCGAAGAACTCCTCTCGAGGTTCGGGCAGATCCCAGGCAACCCCGCCGACCCGGAAGTAGTTGAACATCATCCGCTGGCCGGTCAGATCCTCGAGGATGTCCTGGACGATTTCGCGGTCACGGAACGTGTACATGAAGATAGCGGTGAACTCGCCGTAGACGTCCAGCGCGAAGGTCCCGAGCGCGAGCATATGCGAGGCGATCCGACACAGCTCCGCGCCCATCGTTCGGATGACCTGTGCGTACTCGGGGACGTCGATGTCCGCGAGATCCTCGATCGCCCGCGCGTACGCCCACTCGTTTAACAGCCCCGAGGAGACGTAGTCCCAGCGGTCGGGGTAGGGCATGATCTGGTGCCGATAGGTCCCCTGCTGGCACATCTGCTCCTCACAGCGGTGCAGGTAGCCGATGTCGGGGTCGATGTCGACGACCGTCTCTCCGTCCAGTACCGTCTTGACGTGGAGAACCCCGTGGGTCGCCGGGTGGTGTGGCCCGATGTTCAGGAACATCGTGTCGGATTCGGGGTCCCGATGGTCCGGCTGGATCGGGTTCTGGTGTTCCGTGAGGGTGACGACCTGCGGTTTGTCCTGATCGTAGTCGTCCGACAGCGGATGTCCCTGCCACGTTTCGGGAAGGAGGATCCGCCGCAGGTCCGGATGGTCGTCGTACTCGATGCCGACGAGGTCGTAGGCCTCGCGTTCGTGCCAGTCGGCGGTCCGGTAGACCGGCTCAGCGCTCTCGCTGATCGGGGCCTCACGCGTCGTCGGGACGACGATGCTGACCTCGTCGGTCGGATCGGCGTACTTCTTCAGATGGTAGATCGTCTCGTACCGGTCCTCGTACTGCTGTGCGGTGACACACGAACAGTGATCGAAGCCGGCCTCGTCGCGCAGGTCAAACAGGACGTCCTGAACGTCGTCGGGGTTGACGACGAACCCCGGGGCGTTCAGGTGGTCATCACGTGCGAGCGCGCGATCCCCGATCAGCGCCGCGAGGTCGTCCGCCGTGAGGTCGACGCCCCGTGATTCGAGTTCGGGTTCGGTACTCATGGCGAATCAGCCCAGTTGTATCGCATGACGAGGTCGTCCTCGTCGATCTCGTCTGCCAACTTCTGTACCAGTTCGTCCTCGGGGAGGTCGCCGAACTCCTCGAGTTCGTAGGGTTTGACGACGACGGGTGAGGATTCTCCGTTCCGAATCCGCTCCTGAAGCTTGAGAATGCCGTAGATCAGTGCTTCGGGACGGGGCGGACAGCCCGGAACGTGAATGTCGACGGGAATGATCTCCTCGGCTCCCTTGACGACGTTGTACCCCTCCTGGAAGGGGCCGCCGGAGATCGTACACGATCCCATCCCGACGACGAACTTGGGTTCGGGCATCTGGTCGTAGACGCGTTTCATGCGTGGCCCGAACTTCGAAACGATCGTCCCGGGAACGATCATGACGTCGGCCTGACGGGGCGACGCACGGGGGACGCCGGCCCCGTACCTGTCGACGTCGTGTTTGATCGCGTACGTGTGGATCATCTCGATGCTACAGCAGGCGATACCGAACTGTAGCATGAACATCGAGTTCCCGCGAACCCAGTTCATGAACTCGTCGAACTTCGTGAGGATAAACGGCGACGCGCCGAACGCCTCCCGAAGCTTCGAGTTGAAGCGATCGTCGACGCCCTCGCCGATTCTCGAGTCGCGGGTGTCCGTCGACGGTGCGGTGCTGTCGTGGATCGTTTGCCGTGGTTCGTCGCTACTCATGGTCGATCACTCTCGGCCTCCACCTGACGCGGTGTCTGTGCCCACTGTACTGCGCCGTTGCGCCACGCCCACGCGAGCCCGACGAGCAAGACCGCAACGAACGCGACCATCGGTCCGAGGATTTCCAACAGCGAGACGGCATCCGATTCGACGGCATCCAGATACACGACCGCCCACGGGAACAGCAGGACGGTTTCGATATCGAAGACGACGAACAGAAGCGCAACCATGTAATACTGGATGTTGAACCGGATCCGCGTCCCACCGGTCGGGACCTCGCCACTCTCGTAGGTGGCACGTTTGCTCTTTTCGGGAACGCTCGGACGCAGGAGATACGATACCGCCATCATCCCGAGCGGTATCACCAATCCTACGAGCGCCAACGCCCCGATAGCTATCCAATCGTTCATCTCCGTAACGTTCGGGACTTCAAACCGCACCCACATAAGGGTTCATTGTTCGTTTTACGGCTCAATACGGGCCAAGCGGAGCTTTCAGCCGAGATTGACTCACGTGAATAATTACGTTATACTATATATGAAACGATGACGGGTGAACAAAACGGTATCGTGACGGGATGAAACCCGTCAGGACGCTCCCGGCGGCCGGGACGGTCACCGGTCGCGGTTCCGAAACGCCGGTGTCCCGCCGTCGTGGAGTTCGCGGGAGACGGTGCCGACACCCTCGCGAAGCCCGTCGTGATACTCGAGAAGACGATCACGGACCGGTTCGTGCTGGCGGGCGAGGATCTGGGCCGCCGACAGCGCGGCGTTGAACGACTTGCCCGCGTCGACCGCCACGAGCGGCGCGCCGGTCGGCATCCCGATGACGCTGTCGACCGACTTCTCCTGTACCGGAACGCCGATGACCGGCAGCGGATACGCGATGGAGGCGGTCATGTTCGGCAGGTCGGCGGACTTCCCGCCTGCACCCGCGATGACTACCTCGAGACCGCGAGCCTCGGCCGTCTCGGCGTAGGCGCTCATCAGGTCCGGCGTTCGGTGGGCCGAGGTGACGTAGGTCTCGAACGTGAACCGTTCGTCGGGCGGGTTCTCGTAGTTGGTTTGCTCGGCGAACCCGAGTTCGTCGACGAACGCGTCGTAGGCCCCGCGTCGCCTCCCGCCGGTCATCATCGTCTCGAGGTCCGAGTCGCTGCCCATTACGATGCCGACGTCGGGCGTTTCCTCGGTCGGACGGTCCTGCTCGGCCTGTGCGTGCAATCGATCGATCAGATCGGAGACGGTGTCTGTCATGGATCCGAGTCGGTCGTAAACGTCACTGCGGATTCGAGCTCTCGTGCGGTTTCGAGCAGTTCCGCGGTCGATTCGCCGTCGCGTCCCGACAGGGTCACGTGGCCCATCTTCCGCAGGGGACGGGTCTGGCGTTTGCCGTACCAGTGGAGGTGTGCACCCGGCGTCTCGAGAATCCGATCGACGCCGTGTAATCGGGCCTCCTGTGGGTCGGCGACGTCGCCGAGCAGGTTCACCGATACCGTCGCCGAACGAAGGTCGGTCGCGGCCAGCGGCCAGCCGAGGACGGCCCGGACGTGTTGCTCGAACTGGGAGCTCCGTGCGCCTTCGATCGTCCAGTGGCCCGAGTTGTGCGGCCGCGGCGCGATCTCGTTAAGCAGGACCTCGCCGTCCGTAGTCTCGAACAGTTCGATCCCGTAGACGCCGCGACCGTCCATCACCTCGAGGACGTCCGCCGCGACGTCGTGTGCCCGCTCGCGGACGGCATCGCTCGAGCCCGCCGGGACGATCGTTTCGCGGAGGATCTCGTCCTCGTGGACGTTCTCCCCGATGGGGAAGACCGCGATCTCGCCGTCGCCTTTGGCGGCGATCACCGAGATCTCGCGCTCGAAATCGACGAACGATTCGACCATCGCGGGGCCGGCGACCGATTCGAGAGCCGCCTCGGCGTCGGCTTTCGACTCGACGGGGACGTTCCCCCGGCCGTCGTAGCCGCCGGTGCGGGCCTTGAGCATCACCGGCCCGCCGTAGTCGTCGATCGCCGCCCGGACGTCGTCGCCGTCCTCGACCTCGCGGAACGGCGGTACCGGGACGCCCGCTTGCTCGAGTTCGCGTTTCTGGACGAGTTTGTCGTGAATCGTCTCCAGCGTCGACGGCTTCGGATGAACCGGCGTTCCGGAACTCTCGCTGACGCGCTCGAGCGTGTCCTGATCGGCGAGCTCGATCTCGAACGTGAGAACGTCGGCTCGCGCGGCAAGTTCGCGGACCCCCGCTTCGTCGTCGAAGTCGGCGACGATCTGATCCCGGGCCACCGGCGCGGCCGGACAGTCCGGCGTCGGATCGAGCACGATCACCTCGACGCCGAGCGGTGCCGCCGCCTCGGCGAGCATTCGGCCGAGCTGTCCCCCTCCGACGACCCCGAGTGTCGGTCCCGGCGTCTGTAGCGTCGTCATCGCGCGGCGGTTCTCGTCGGCCGCGCTTAAGCATTCTCAATCGGGCTCCGCGAACGCACACCGCCCCATCGATAGCGCGGTTCGCCGGACTCGAACTGCCGTCCTATTATAAAAGCGTACGGGGAGATCATACGCGATAGAAACCGGACACGAGGACCTATTCACTGCGCACTGCACGACCCGACCATGCAAGGGACCCCGTCTCGACGCCGCGTCCTCGCCGCCGGCACCCTCGGCGTGCTCACGACGCTTTCCGGCTGTATCGCGATCGGAAGCGACGCGACGACTACCGTAACGGAAACGTACGACCCCGACGGCCTCGATTCGATATCGCTGACGACTACCAACGGTGCCCTCTCCGTCGAGGGACATCGGGACGAACCAATCGACGTTCGCGGACACAAAACCGCTCCGACCGAAGGGGCCCTCGAGTCGGTGACGCTTACGGCAAGCCGTGACGACGGCCGGCTCGAACTCGAGGCGGATCCGGAGAACACGCCGTTCCTGTTCAGCTCCGATCCGAAACTGGATCTCGAGGTGACGGCCCCGTCGACGACCCGCATCGCCCGCGCGGAGACGGTAAGCGGTCCCATCACGGTTCGTAACGCGACCGGCACCTTACACGCCGAGACGACGAACGGACGGATCGATCTCACGAACATCGAGGGGGCAGTCGTCGCCGACAGTACCAACGGGACCGTTCACATTACCGAGGTCGACGGGACTATTACGGCCGAGACGACCAACGGCGACGTTGCTGTCACGCTCGGGGACGGCGACGGCGATCTCCACGTCGAGACCACGAACGGAGCCGTCGATGTCCGCGCCCCGCCGTCGCTCGATGCGACCGTCAGCGTGACGACGACCAACGGCGACGTCTCGATCGAAGGGTTCGACGACTCGGGCGTGACGACCGACGGGTCGACCGACCTGACGCTGGGGGAGGGAACACGCCGTGTCCGGATTTCGACGACCAATGGCGACGTCGAGGTACGCGGTGATGGGTCGCCGTGATGTGCCGCCCGCCGACTGATTCGCGCTCGAGTCAGTCTGAGTGGGAGACGTCAGCGTCGCCCGAGAACGGTACCTCTTTTACCCGTCCTCCCTACCGCTCGCGTATGACCACGCTCGGACTGGTGGTCGCGGAGTTCAACCGGCCGATCACCGAGCAGATGGAGCAGGACGCCCTCGAGGCAGCCACCGCTGCGGGTGCCGAGGTATACGAGACGGTCCACGTCCCGGGTGCCTACGACGCCCCGCTGGCCGCCGACCGGCTCGCCCGCATCGAGGCAGTCGACGCCGTCGCCGTCGTCGGGACCATCATCACCGGCGATACCGATCACGATCAGGTGATCGGCGACGCGACCGCCCAGCGACTGGCCGACGTCAGTCTCGAGCGTGATACCCCCGTGACCCTCGGCGTAACGGGACCGGGGATGTCCGCCGCCGAGGCGCACGAGCGCGTCGAAAACGCGGCGAAAGCCGTCGAGAGCGCGCTCGATCTGGCCTCGGAACTCCCGGAACCACAGTAGCACCCATGACCATGGAATATACCGACCGTCTGACCCGAGTCGAACCGTCCGCAACGCTTGCCATCTCCGCGCTCGCGACCGAACTCGAAAACGAGGGCGCGGACGTCGTCGACCTGAGCGTCGGCGAACCCGACTTCCCCACGCCCGAGAACATCGTCCGGGCGGGCAAGGACGCGATGGACGCCGGCCACACCGGCTACACCACCTCGGCCGGCATCCTCGAGCTACGGGAGGCGATCGCCGACAAACTGGCCGCCGACGGCCTCGATCACGACACCGACGAGATCATCGTCACGCCGGGCGCGAAACAGGCCCTCTACGAGATCGTCCAGGCGCTGGTCGGCGAGGGCGACGAGGTCGTCCTCCTCGATCCCGCGTGGGTCTCCTACGAGGCGATGGTCAAGATGGCCGGCGGCGAACTGACCCGCGTCGACCTCTCGGAGTCGGACTTCCAGCTCGAGCCCGCCCTCGACGACCTCGCCGAGGCGGTGTCGGACGAGACCGAACTGCTGATCGTCAACTCGCCGTCGAACCCCACGGGCGCGGTCTACTCCGACGACGCGCTCGAGGGCGTCCGCGATCTGGCCGTCGAACACGACGTCACCGTCATCTCCGACGAGATCTACAAGGAGATCACTTACGGCGTCGAGCCGACGAGTCTGGGAACGCTCGAGGGGATGGCAGACCGCACCGTGACGGTCAACGGCTTCTCGAAGGCCTACTCGATGACCGGCTGGCGGCTGGGCTACTTCGCCGGCCCCGAGGACCTGATCGATCAGGCCGGCAAACTCCACAGCCACTCGGTCTCCTCGGCGGTCAACTTCGTCCAGCACGCCGGCGTCGAAGCGCTCGAGAACACCGAGACGGCGGTCGAGCAGATGGTCGAGGCGTTCGAGGAGCGCCGCGACCTCGTCGTGGACCTGCTCGAGGACCACGACGTGGACGTCGCGGTGCCGGAGGGCGCGTTCTATATGATGTTGCCCGTCGACGAGGAGTGCGAGGCGCTACGCACCTCGGAAGACGGGAGCGGCGACGAGCCGCGACCGGTCGATCAGGCGTGGTGTGAGGGCGCACTCGAGGACGCCCACGTCGCTACGGTCCCCGGAAGCGCGTTCGGAACGCCGGGATACGCGCGGATCTCCTACGCCGCGAGCGAAGAGCGACTGACGGAAGGCATCGAGCGGCTGGCCGACGAAGGCTACCTGTAAGCGTCACGACGGACCGGGTGTCACGAGCGAGTACGACCCGGTCCGGCGTCTCGTTGTATTGACCGCGGACTTGACGTCACTCGAGTCGATCCAGTGCGTCCCCGGCGGCTTGCCGAACGTCCTCGTCGGGGTCGTCGAGCGCTGATTCGATCGTCTCGATGAGGTGGTCGCGATCGACCAGCGACGGATCAGCCGGCTCGAGGTCCGCCAGGGTTTCGATAGCCGCGATGCGAATTTCCGGATGCTCCGAGGAGTCGATCCGGTTGCCTATTTCGCGGAGGACTTTTCGTTGGTCGAACCCCTGATCGTTCTCGGTGAAGGCCGGTTTCGTCTCGAGGAGCGAACGGAGAACCTCGAGGGCCTGTGGGACGAGGTCGGGATCGTCGTACCAGAGACACAGAAGCAGTGCGTGGAGGGCTTTCTCGTCGGGATGGTGTGCGATGACCGGGAACGCCCGGTTTGCGTAGGCGTCGTCTCCGCGTGCGATGAGGCCGTAATACAGATCCGCTGCTTTCTCCGGTGGCTGTTCCGAGATGTGATCACGGATC
>NZ_HG315685.1:1059335-1061447 GCF_000455365.1 Halopiger djelfimassiliensis | reverse complement strand
CGGCCACAGTTCTTGGCCGTCGGCGGCCTTGTCTGCGTCTAGATCAGTAAAGCCGGTCGTTATCTCCGTTCGCCACGTTTCATTACCCATTATTCTAATATTTGTTTATTTACCTATATGAATTAATGTATGGTGCGTGAATAGTTACCATGACGGGAGCTTCAGTCCGAAATATTATTTTGGTAACATAACTACAGCGTTTGCTTTCGAGTGGTGTTATGAGCGAGTCGCGTACTCGAGATGGAGGTAGGGACTCTCGACGTCGATTTCGATGTCCTGTTTGTGACAGAGAACGGCAAGGGGAAATGCCGTCCGCGGAAACGCTGTATCTAGGTTGATTTTATTGATATTTTGAGTGTAGATTCCAATTAATACATGCAGTCCTGCGTTCGCCTGTTTAGGTGTGGCTGTGAGAATCCCCTCGAAAACGTCGGAAACGGCTTCGTAGAACGCTTTCATCGATTCGTCTCTGTATTGGTTGTGTTCCAGTTCCTCGTCGGCCAAGTCATGTCGTAGATTTGCGATCTGTTGTCGGGCCGTTAAGTCTTCTCCGAGAATCGTGAGCGCCAGTGCTCGCACGTAGTAGTAACGGACAGGATCAGCCGGCTGCTGTTTGAGTTGGGTTAGATACTGATCAGCCATTTCAGCAGCCCGATAGGTCTTCTCGTCGTCTCGTGATCGGAGTGCAACGAGTATCGACTTCTGATGCTGAATTGCTTTCGTAACTGTTTATTTTCGTTATCAAATTCAAGAATATCTTTCGTATATTTTTTATTATACGATAGGCGATGTTGCGCCGCGCCTGCGAACCAGTCTTCTGCCTTATCGTACGATTCACGGAGCAGTTTACACTTCGCCAGTATGCTTTTTTGACTTCCTGCTAGCCATTCAATCTTGTAATCTCCTTCCGTATACTCTTGACCTTCAATCTGACTTTCCCTTTTCTTTACTTTTTCCTTGGCGTTTTTCTCCTTGAACTCGAAGAACTCACTGTCGATCTCGATCTGTTGTTCGGGGAATTTGTTTTCTAATTCAGTCATTCACCTATCACCTCCCCAAGTTTGACTACGTCTACATCATCTAGGCCAACGTCACTTGCGAGGCCACCATCAACCGTTTTACCATTTTTTGGCCGGTCTTGTACAACGACGAGTTCTTTCCTTAGAACTTTCTCCTCATTTTGAGGAGTGTTTGATTCCCTTAATTCATCTACAAAATTTTGTTGCTCTGGTGTAGTCGCCCGTTCCTCTAATTTATCAATCGTTTCTTCAACCCAGTCCTCGCCCATTTGTGTGCCTTTTTCAGGTTCCCTCAGATATCCGGTTGTAGTAATTTCCTGAGGAGAGTTATCGCCATAATATTTGGATTCGATGATGATGATGAGTTCGTCGGGGCCGTTGCTTCTGGGGTTGCGAGCGACCACGTCGAAGCCGGGCTTTCCGGTGCCCATATCGAACGGAGGATCCACGACATCGTAACCTTTCTCCAGAGCGAGACGCGGTGCGATCGCTTCTTCGCCGATATCGCCTTTCAGGTGCCCTCGTGGTTGCTCTTTCAGGTGCTAAACCTCGTCGAGGAACGAAATCCCGTATTTGTCCTCCAGCAAGTCCGGTGCTTGTGTCTCGAGCGAGGGCTCGACGTTACTCGAGTCGGGTCACTACGTCTTCGGCGGCTTGCCGAACGTCCTCGTCGGGGTCGTCGAGCGCTGGTTCGATCGTCCCGACGAGTTGCTCGTGATCGATCAGCGTCGGATCGGCCGGCTCGAGGTCCGCCAGGGTTTCGATCGCAGCGATTTTATTGACTGCGTGGTCGGACGATCGGATGCACTCACGGAGGTCTTCGATCGCGTTGTGTTGATCGTATTCTTGCGTACTTTCGTCGAATTCGACTTTTGTCTCGAGAAGCGCGCCGAGAACCGCGACCGCGTCCGGCACTAAATCAGGGTCGTCGTATAGCAGGCAGAGGACGAGCGCTCGCAACGCCTTCTCGTCGGGATGGGCTTGCAACGTCGTCAGCGCTTGATCCACGTACGTATCGTCTCCGCGCGCTATCAAGCTCACGTACAGCCGTTCTGCCCGCTCAGGCGGCTGCTTCGAGATGTGGTCACGGATC
>NZ_HG315685.1:991852-1058833 GCF_000455365.1 Halopiger djelfimassiliensis | reverse complement strand
AGCGGTTCGATCAGGTCCTCCTCGAGGATGTGCGCCCGCAGCCAGTCGGACTCGATCGGGCCGATGTCGTCGCCGGCGTTCGGATCGATCAACGCCTCGAGACGGTCGAACGAGGTATCGAACACCGGCGCTCCCTCCCGTGCCGACTCGAGGGCGGTTTCGATCTCGTCGATCAGCGTGAGGTGTTGGCCACGGACTGTCGAGGGGTCCGTGCCGTGGTCGCGGTAAAACGCCCGTATTTCTCGCGCGATGGTTGCAAGCGCCTCCAGGTGGTCGACGAGCGAAACCGGGACCGGATCGAAGGGGAGATCGGAGTCGAGGTCGGCGTCCTCGTCGAACCGGCCTTTTCCACCCTCGGGTGCGACCTCGCTGGTGACCTGGACGAGATCGACGGCGATCAACCCAGCCTCCGGCTGTACTGGGCGATACATCAGCGAACTCTTCTCGCGTTCGAGACGCTCGCCGCCGCGTCGATAGTACCACGTCACCCGGACCGCCCACGAACGTGCTCCGTCAGCCGCGTCGAGGACTGCTCCTCCCGTGAACTCGAAAAACGTTTCCATTGACTGGTCGAACCGGAGCTCGAGTTCTCGGTCGGTTTCGTGATCGGACAGCGTGAGTGTGATCACCGGCTGTACTCTCCGGGCATCGCCAGCCAGTGTCGCATCCGTCTCGCCAAAGGAGACCGTTGTTTCCGTCCCCCATGTTCCTCTGGATTCGGCCATAACTAGCTCTCAGAGTGCATCATTCCTCGTCCTTAGTAGTGAAATGTACGGGTCTTTTCTGCGTTTGACAATTGGGAGATGGAGTCTTGGTAGATAGCATCAGTTTAGATTCAATCTACCTTCGAATCTACTTCACATCATATGTGAGAAACACTCAAAGAATTATATAGGTTTAATTTTGCGGAGATCAACCCGACTGGCAGTCACTTGGATGACATCTGCGATATCAATGTTATAAACAATTCCTTGATATGGTATTTAATCCGTAGTGTACTGGGTAAATTTTGTCTCGATCGTTCCGATACCGACATTCAGTTCGATAGTTTTAGGCTAGCTATCAGTTTTCGAAACAACGCGCCCACAGAACGTGTGGTCTGTATAGTCGTCGGGATTACGTTCGTTCGGTTCGGTTCCAATTTCGTCCTCATTCGCTGGCTCAACGCTCGTCGGCAAGGCGGGATAGATATCCATATCTCGATGCTCCCCGATCATTGACTCCAACGCGTTCATATCGGGATCGAAGCATCCGAATCGGCTCTCATCAGTTTCGACCACGACTCGATTCTCGTAGACGGTACCCTGGTACACGCAGTGAGGGCTGACTTCCACGATCCGTCCAGCAATAGCCATACCGAATCAACAAGTCTTTTCAGTCATATGTGGTGCGTTTCGGCACCGTCTAGTTAGCGCAGTTTGAGAAGCGAGCAGGTCGTGGAGTTGGTTTGGACATGCAGCTCGCAGACCTACTCAGCGGGTCTTACGCGACGGATTTAGAAGAATATTGGGAGCGTGAGCAGGATCGTGTTTAGTTTGTAGCATTGTACCAGCCGGCGGAGGCTTGGAGCCACGATTCGGCTGTTGATGGTTTTGCGTGACTGAAACAGTTTGAGAGCGAAGAGGTACGTTGTTTTATATCACAAAAGACACGTCAGCGACATCCGATTTCCATGTTTTTGTATCGAAATCGGAGTCCAAATCGGCGAAGTGCAGTCTGGAGATGTTTTACTCCATCGATGAGAACACGGCATCATCGAGGTTATCCGCATCATACACGAAATTTTCCAGTGAGCCGGCGTTGGCTATTTGATTACTCCAACCGGTCTAGTGCTTCCTCAGCGGCTTGTCGAACCTCTTCATCGGGATCGTCGAGTGCTGTTTCGATCGTGCCGCGAGAGCAGCCCGCACCGATCGTCGCGAGTGCGTGCAGTGCGGCGATCCGGACGCCGGGTTGATTCGATCGCTCGACGAGTCGTTCAATATCCGTAATTGCCTGTCCCCAATCCGTCGTTGGTTCGTCGAGTTCATCGTGAGTCGCGAGCCTCGTCCCAAGGATCTCGAGTATTGGCGTTGATCAGTCGTTCACTCGCTCGAGCGCTGTTTCGGCCGCAGTTCGAACGTCGGGATCTGGGTCGTCGCGAGCCGTCTCTAAGACGCTTTGGGAGTGTGGGTCGCCAACTACCCCGAGCGCTTTGACGGCAGCGGTTCGAATATGGGCATGATCTGAACGAGTCGAAAGGTTCTCGACCTGCTGAAGGACGTGCTCCCGATCTTCTCGAGTTTCTTCGAACACGTCGTGATCCGCGAGCAGCGCCCCGAGGATCGCGGCTGCTTGCGGAGCGAACTGCGGATCGTCGTCCCACACGAATAGCAGGAGCCCGCCGATCGCCTGCTGATCCGGATCGGCGGCCAGCGTGTCCAGCGCTTCTTCCGTGACCCCGTCCCCGATCATAAACAGTGATTTGTACCAGCGTCGCGCCGTCTCCGTGTCCGCAGGTCGGATCCGTTCGTCGATCAATCGCTCGATCACGTCGGTCTCGAGGGCGTGGTTGAGTAGCCAGTCGTCCCGAATTGGTCCGTAGACGTCTTCGGCGGTCGTCGGATTCTCCAGGAGAAGTTTCACATAGCTCTCGAGAGACGCATCGAATCCCCCGAACGCGCCATCGTCGACTGTTTCTAGAGCGGCCGCTACGTCGCGCACCAGCGCGCGCAGCGATTCGTGGGGATCCGACTGCGGTGCCTCCTGCTCCCGGTACATCGCGAGCGCTTCCTTGCCGGCCTCGGCCAGTTCGGTGAGGATGTCCTCAAACCGGACGGGAACGGGACCCGTTGGGAGGTGTGACTGGATCTCGATGTCCGAATCTAGTCGACCGACGGACGCTTCGTCGGGATCGTCGAACGCGGCGACGTCGATCGTGATCACGTCCCCTTCGAGTGGGCGCAGTACAATGGGACCGTCGCCTCGGTCGATCCGCTCGCCATTACGTGTGAACTCCCACCGTGCAGTCCGCACCAGAGATCGATCGCCTTCGCTCGCGTGAATTGCAGATTTCGCGACGTAACTGATGAGAGCTTGGACCGTCTCTTCGATCCGAAACTCGAGTTCGTCCGTGTCCTCGGGATCTCGGAATCGCCAACGCACCCCTGACGTTAGCTGTGCACCCTCTGCGACGTCGCGTTCGTCTCTCTCGCCGAACGACATCGACAGTGTCGTCGCCCAAGGCAGTGAATCGCCGAAATCAGTGACGTCTGTTCGGATCATGGAACCTTCTCCTAGGAGCTTTTTCTCAGTTATTTTTGCTTTCCGATTTCAATTTTAAATATCTGTACAGGAATGAGATTTTGTTACGCGGTTAGGATGCTGGGACGGTCACTACTACTGTACCCTTGTTGGATATGTGGTATCGTTATACTCGAGGCGATTTCACTCTTATATATTGCAATATATTATAAATAGATTGTATTAATATATGTTCTTTGGGTCAAAATCCCCAGCATGCCGTTGCAGATCGAGATCGATCCAGAAATCCGACGTGTGATAGACATCACGAACGACCTGTTCACTAGGGAGCGAATCGGAAAGTCGTTCGAGAAAACGTGATAGAGTGGTTCTATTACGGGTACCTGCCTTCGTTTGCTTGATCCAGACATCGCTCATGAGCCCAACGGAAATGTGATACATATACTCGGAGCCGACCGCTGGATGGTGGCGGTTTGGAGCGAAAGCGATTCGAACATCGAGCGGATCCCATGTTGGTTCCCAGTTCACTGGTTCGCCTTTCCGATATACTACACAATCCGTTCGGTCAATACTCCGTTCACTGTCGTTGCAGTGAAGTTTGACTCGATTGTGATCAAAAGGGACACGCGGGATGCTTCGTATGGTAGCACGATCGACTTGAGTTGAGGCAACGAACTCGTGAGCGGTGATTCCAGATTCGTTTCGAAGAGATCGTTCCAGCGTTTCTCCGGGTTCGGTTCGTGTATCCATCGCGGAGACGTTTCGATTCTCCTGATAGAGTTGGATGGTGTATGTCAGCTCAATCGGTGTCAGAAAGTCGTCAAACGAATCAAAAATCGTCGTACAGAGTGTCGCCATTTCGTTCGCTTGTTCAGAATATGTAACCGCCTCTGAAGGGACGATGAAGTCCCAATCGACGCCATACTCGGTGGCGATTGCGACGTGACCTCGTTCGTTGTCGATCATGGATTGACGTTGATGTATTTCGTTGTTCCGTCTGCGCCAATGAGCCGAATGGCTGGAGATGTTCCGCTTAGGGAATGCATCTCGCTTTTGAGCCGAACAAGAACCATATTGCTGCGCTTTACTCTTCTTAATTAATATATTATTATATTAATGAATTGACCCTAATCGGTTGATAGAATACTGTCCGAATCGTCTACCAATCATCTCAATCGGGAGGTACATTTGGATCCGGTCAAAGAAACCAACGAGACGTTGTTTGTTCACTTGGCCGATATCGGTGTTCTCCAACCAGATATCGCTGTGAGATTGTACCGAAGACAGTACATGAATTCGGTTGATCGACCTTCGATAGCAAAGGATGCGTGTAGCAATCGGACTGTAAGCGGATGTAATGGTTCCCCGATCCGGCAGTAACGACCACTCCTAACGATCCACGTTGCCATTTTGTGATGCTCGCAGATGATTCATGCTATCGGGTCTTAGTATATGTCCGAGGGATCGAACGTTTCGGAATATTCCTGAAGCTCGAGGTCGATCCACATATCCGATAGGGAGTCTACTTCTCGTTGTATTTGTTCGGCCCGAACGGTGTCTGCAAGTTGCGCGAGGAATTCCGAGAGGGAGGCTCGATTTCTTTGACCAGATTCTGTTTCTGAGAACCAAACATCGCTAAAGAGCCTCACGTCGATTCTGAACACGTAATCCGTCTCTATATTCTTATATTCTCTATTTTTAGTGTATTTTACGACGATTTCGATCGGTTCCCATGTCGGCTTCCGATTTACAGGATCGCCTTTCGAATATGCGACACAGTCCGATCGTTCGATGAACTGATCACCATCGGGAAAGTGGAGCTGTAATCGATTGTGGTCGAATGGAACTCTCGGAATCCACCGCGCACCGGGATAAGCCACTTGAGTGGAGGTGACGAAGTCGGAGTTCGTTATCCCGGATTCGTCACGAACATCTCGTATTATTGTCCTTACCTTCTCACCGGTATTATCATCGTACGGCGGACGTTGATCCTCGGCATACACGGCAATCCCGTATTTGATTTCGATTGGTGTGATGAAACCACCAAAGATATCAAATAGCTGCGAACACAACTCGGTTATCTCAGTGGCTTGTTCGGCACACGTAGTTGCAGCGGATGGAATGATGTAGTGCCAGGCGACACCGCTTGCAGTAGAGATTGCCACGTGGTTTTGCTGCTTACTATTCATGATCCGATCGAAACGGTTTCCGTCGTTTCATCAGTTTCCACAACACGGATATTCTCTGTTTATAGCCGTACGTCCGGCGTGTTCTGTAGCTCGTTTACCGTTGTTTGATTTCGTCTGTTATCGATTTGAGATTCGTCTGTCTGCCCGTATCCAGCCAGTGGACCTCGTCGAGAAAGGAAAATACGACGATAGCAGCTCAGCTGTCCGGGTTCGACCACCGGTCTCGCCGCATAACTCGTCGTTCTCATCTCAGTACCCGAAATGATACGCACCGTCGAACCTCCCACGACCGCTTTGGCGCTCTAGCGACGCAATTACGTTCTCGGCGATCCGTTGATCAACTGTTCCGTTATAAAGATATGCAACTCGGATGGTTTCTGGGTTGGACATCGTATTTCGAACGCTTAGCCGTCCTAATCGATCGTTTGACCTTTCACCTATTCCAACATGATATCGAACTCGCCGTCAACGCCACAATTCACTTTGATTCCGAATCCATCATCCTCTATGTAGTTCATTTGATTTCAGATCAATACGTTCAATAGCTGTTTGATTGTGGGGTGTTTCGATATTGTCCATATATTGTTCACTCTCTTCGATAGGGACCTTCCTGTAGGAACGTTACTCAAGTCGGGTCACTGCGTCTTCGGCGGCTTGCCGAACGTCCTCGTCGGGGTCGTCGAGCGCTGATTCGATCGTCTCGATGAGGTGGTCGCGATCGACCAGCGACGGATCGGCCGGCTCGAGGTCCGCCAGGGTTTCGATCGCAGCGATTTTATTGACTGCGTGGTCGGACGATCGGATGCACTCACGGAGGTCTTCGATCGCGTTGTGTTGATCGTATTCTTGCGTACTTTCGTCGAATTCGACTTTTGTCTCGAGGAGCGCGCCGAGAACCGCGACCGCGTCCGGCACTAAATCAGGGTCGTCGTATAGCAGGCAGAGGACGAGCGCTCGCAACGCCTTCTCGTCGGGATGGGCTTGCAACGTCGTCAGCGCTTGATCCACGTACGTCTCGTCTCCGCGCGCTATCAAGCTCACGTACAGCCGTTCTGCCCGCTCAGGCAGCTGCTTCGAGATGTGGTCACGGATCAGCGGGTCGATCAACTCCTCCTCGAGGATGTGCGCCCGGAGCCAGTCGGACTCGATCGGGCCGATGTCGTCGCCGGCGTTCGGATCGATCAACGCCTCGAGACGGTCGAACGAGGTATCGAACACCGGCGCTCCCTCCCGTGCCGACTCGAGGGCGGTTTCGATCTCGTCGACGAGCGCTGGCAGTGAGCCACGGACTGTCGAGGGGTCCGTGCCGTGGTCACGGTAGAACGCAAGTGTCTGTCGGCCAGCCGCTGTCAGCCCGGATAGCTGTTCAGTCACCGAAACCGAGACGGGATCAACCGGGAGTTCCGACTCGAGGTCGACTGCATCAACGAACCGTCTCGGCCCCAGATCAGGGGTGTGCTCCATTGGGGACTGAACGAGATCGATTTCGACGACCCCATCACGATCCGGAACGGGGTGATACATCGGCGTGCTTTCCCCTCGCTCGAGTTGGTCTCCACGGCGGCGATAATACCACAGTATCGGCACCGACCTCGCGACTGTCCCATCGGTCGCGTCGAGGATCGCTCCTGCCGTCTCTTCGAGAATCGTGCTCATCGGACGATCGAACTTGAACTCGAGTTCGCGTTCGGTTGCCGGATCAGTCAGCCGGAGGCTTACCACTGGCCACAGTTCTTGGCCGTCGGCGGCCTTGTCTGCGTCTAGATCAGTAAAGCCGGTCGTTATCTCCGTTCGCCACATTTCGTTACTCATGAGTCGGAATTTTGTTTTGGAGATCCGTGTGACTTAGGGTTCCCAGCTTACGAAATCGTTCGTTTCGGGGTCCCATCGCCACCACTGGCCGTTTTTAAACTTACGTACCGCTTGTCCTGACTGTGGATAGACGCTTTCCATCTTCCCACCTTGGATATTAATTTCAACACTCTCGATTCCGTGCCGTGAAATCCGGCTCGAGATGATTTTCGAGCCATCATCAACATCGCTGTGTTTGACCGCTGTGTACGCGATATCTTCGATCTCTGAGCGCAAGGCGACGCTATTATCGGTCATACGTGGGGGCATCGTGGCCGATCCGATAGGTGAATCAACGGTCTGACCTGCCGGAAAGAGTGTCGTCTGGTCCTTACTCCCGATCTCCTCTCCACGGACGTGGCGTTGGAAGGCATGTTGCCTGTCACTCCGTTCCATCCAACGGATAGAACCGTCATGTGCAGGACTTTTTGCAATCACCTGTATCTCGCGGAGCGTCGCTCCGTTTTCGGAG
Source organism: Halopiger djelfimassiliensis (assembly GCF_000455365.1). Taxonomy (GTDB): domain Archaea; phylum Halobacteriota; class Halobacteria; order Halobacteriales; family Natrialbaceae; genus Halopiger_B; species Halopiger_B djelfimassiliensis. The sequence goes on along the minus strand of NZ_HG315685.1, from coordinate 1,051,078 downwards.
AGTTGCACGACTTCCTTTGTGGATAGATCGTCAATATGACGGAGGCGATCACTCTCGTAAGCGAGAGTGTGCAATGCTCTCTGTTCTGCCCGCGGGAGTTGCATAACGTGGGTCAATTCGCCGTTAAGATCAGATACGAGTCGATGGTTACGTGGGTAGTTGAGGAAATCCCCGACCTCTCGAGCGGAGGTATCTTCTGCAATATTAACTAATTTTATCACCTCATTCTTTTCGAGACGATTGACTGTCGTAACTGCATCCTCACCGCCTTCGGCCAGATACCGCGAGAGTTGGTCCTTTTGCGACGAACTGAGTGAGTCAAGGATGCGACCGTCGATATTGCTGATGCGTGCCGCCTGTGCATTTCTTCCGGCGGTCCGGAACTTTGCACCGATGTCGTCGATCCCTTCGGCAAGTCGATGGGAAATCAGCGCCGAACGCAGTCCGCTCCCGTCGGCCCGCAGCGCCCGGGAGGCCGGGACGTCGTCGACGACTTTGCCGACGCGCTTGCCGACGTTTGCGCCTTTGGTGGCTCCCTTGGTGACCGTGCCGCCGTAGGCCATCGACGCAAGGAAGTGCAACGTATACCCTTCGTACCAGCCCTGAGCGTACTGCTCGTAGTCGTCGGTTCCCTCCGTGTGAGGGTTGTCGAGTCGCTGTTGTTCCTTGGTCGACTCGATGATCATCGGCAGCGCCTGCTCGAGGGTTTCCTGATCGATCTCGTCGACGAAGCCGACGAACGTCTCGCCGGCCGATTTGGGATCGTCCCAGAGAGCTCTGCCGATCGTCACGAGCAGTTCGGGCAGTTCGGCGGCGCTGTGGGTGAACCCGGAGAGGACGCCGCCGGAGTAGGGGTCGACGTTCGTGCCGATCACCTCGCCGTAGAACGAGGATTCGCTGTGGATGCGTTCGCCGCCGCTGTTTCCGTAGGCGTCGGTCGCTTCGGCCGAGGTCTGTGAGCCCCGCCAGGTGGTGAACACGCCTTCGGTGATCGACTCGAGGGTTTCGGTGCGCGCGACTGTGGTCGGCTCGTGTTCCAGCGTCTCTTTGCCGACCGTCCTGTCCCCGCGGGTGAGTTCGTATGCGGCGACGCCGCCCGGATCGTGGATCGAGACTTGATACTGGAAGTTCCAGGAGGGACCCTCGATGTCGACGGGATCCCGACTGAGGTCCACGTCGATGTCTGGGGGCTCGGACCAGCGCCGGTAGTCTACGAGCGTTACGTCCGGGGGACTCGTCGAGAAGACGGTCGGATCCTCCTCGGGGTCGTCGAACGCTTCGGCGTCGGTAATGGCATCGCCGGTGGTATCCCGCTTGTCGGGATCGGTGCCGAGGTTCCGTTCCTCGAGATCGGTGAGGTCGTCCCCGTCCGTGTCGTCGACCAGCGGGTTGGCGGCGACGCTTCGTGACGAAAAGTACGTCGCCGGATCCCCGTCGACGTCCGGATCGGTGACTACCTCCTCGAGATCCTGGGCCTCGTGTGGATCGTCGACGATCTCGATCTCCCATCCGGTCTGCTGTTCGGCGTCGGTCAACCCGTCGCCGGTCGTGTCGATCCGAGCGGGGTGGTGGGCAGCGTGCGTGACCGACGCCTGAAGTTTCGTCTCGTTGTTGTCCTCGAAGACGCGGTAGGTGATGTCGACGGTTTCGTTGTCGCGGATGCCGTCGCCGCTGGTGTCGAGCGCGATCGGGTCGAGGTTCAGCGGCTCGCCGACGACGCCGGGACCGCCGGTCGGCATCCGCAGGTCCATCTCGGCGACCCGGTCGGGGATGCCGTCGCCGTTCGTGTCGGTCAGATCGACCCCGGTTTGGTTCTCGGCCACCCGCTCGAAGGCGTCCGGGAGGTCCTCCTCGTTCTCGACGTGATAGAAATCGCCGCCGGTCGTTCCGGCGATGTCCCGGAGTTCGTCCTCGTCGATGTCGTTGCCGAGGCCGATCGTGCTGATCTCGACGCCCGCGTCGGCGGCGTCCTCGGCGACCGATCGCGGATGCGAGTCGTCGTTTGACTTGCCGTCCGACAGCAGGAGCATCACCTTCGAGCGGTTCTCCCAGCTTTCGGACTCGAGGTGATCGAGGCCGACCTGAAGCCCGGATTCGGTGTCGGTTCCCCCGTCGGCGGACAGTCCCGAGAGGCTGCTGTTGAGCGCGTCGTGATCGGTCGTCAGGGAGTGATCGAGGCTCGCGCCCGAAGAGTAGCCGACGAGTCCGGCGCGTTCGTCGTCGGTGAGCGCGCCGACGAAGCGCTTGGCCGCCAGTTCGGCGTAGTGGCTCGGCGACCCGCTCATGCTGCCGCTCTCGTCGATCACGAACACGAAGTCCGCAAGCTCGATCTCGGTGCCGTTGTCGCCGCCGATCTCGTCGTCCTCGAGCGTGATCGTCTCGCTGTACTGGTCCTCCCAGTCCTCGATCCAGAACACCGAGAAAAAGGAGAAGTGGTCGACCTCGGCGGTCGCCGTGCCGGCCTCGCGGTCGATCTCGGTGTCGACCGGCGTCCAGGGCTCGTCGCTCCGGGGATCCCAGGTCACGATCGAGAGGTTGCCCTCGCGCTCGAGGGCGTCCTCGTCGAGGGGAATCTCGATGGTCGCCTCGTCGATCGGCGTCGAGTTCTCGACGCGGACCATCGGGCCGGCGCGGTAGTCGTCGTCGGTCGTCGGCGTCTCGTCGGTGATCGAGACGTCGGTTTCGTGGAGGCCGTTCCCTCCGGTGTTGACCGAGACGCCCGAGGAGTTGTCCGTGACCTCGACCTCGCGGTACTCGTCGGGAGCGGGCCGCTCCCAGTGGACGTCCCCCTCAGTGATAGCGACCTCGTGAGTCGCCGTGACGGTCCGGTCGGCGTCGTGTTCGGGCGTCGCGGTCACGGTGACGGTCGCGTTCTCCGTGTCAGGCCCGAGATCGACGGGCGTCATGCCGGTCGCCGAGGAGTTTGCCCACTCCTCGGAGACGAACGACAGCGTGGCGGTCCCGCCACCGTCGACGGTCACCGTCGCGTTCTCATACGCGTACGGGCGGAGGTCAGAGAGCGTCGCCTCGATCGGCACCCGGACGGTCCCGTTTCGTTCAAACGGTTGGCCGTGCGACAGCGACAGCGTCGGTTCGATCGTGGCTTCGACCTCGTCGAGCGTCCCTTGAGCGTGTATCCAGGCGCTTTCGAGGTATTCGACTGCCGTAGCGCGGTCCGTCGGACCGACTGATCCGTTCGAGACGGTGGCGTTGGCCCGATCGAGTTCGCGGTACGCCATCGTCAGTTCGGCGACCGCTTTCGCGCGCCGTTCCTCCGCTCGCAGGGCCTCGTTGTTGGCGAGGACCATCCCGGCGGCGTCGGCGACGGCGAAGTTCGCGGTCATATTACTCGCCGCGTACAATTCGCGGCTGATCTCGTCGACGATCGCCTCGTCGTCACCGTCGACTTCGGCTTTCAGTTCCGCGAGCGATCGCTGTGCTTCGGCCTGGTGATCGAGCACGGCCTGGGAATCCGCGTAGTCGAGTTGCCGGTAGTTCCGCAGGGAGACGTTGATCGCTTCGAGGGTCTCGTTTACGGTGGCGATGGCGGCGGTGTCGTTTTCGATCTCGAGGTCGCCGAAGCGTTCGGTCGCGTTCAGTATGCGCTCGATCGTCGTGTCGTTCCCGAAGTCTGGTGGCGTATACCTCGTGTCGTTTTGCTCGCCAGCGATGGTTGCAGTCCCATCAGAGTTCGGAGGAACGCCGTCGGTTCCCTCCGGAAACTCCGCTGTGTGACTCGTGTTCCGAGCCGGGCCGCTCGCCAGTACCGGCATGGCGACCGTCGATGTCGCCAGCAGTACGGCGAACAGTATCGCAATCGCTTTCGACTTGCCAGAACTCATGATTAATCAGATAAAGCAGTATTATTTATTTTTAATACCTAATTAATTATGTTTCCGAGTGGGAGTTTGGAACAACGGTGTTCGAACGGATAGCATGGAGGATACGCACGCTCTTTCGTTCACACAGAGGATACGGGACTCGTTCGATCCGAACCACCGTCTTGCTCCCTGTGTGCCGGATACTCGAGACGAACGTGTCACGAAGAGCGACTCATCGATTGGACCGGCTGCTTGAGAAACAGCGTCTACAACCGGCTCGAAGTACTCGGGGTGGCCGGTCGCATCACGTTCGTTCACGAGGGAACGCGCCTCTTCGAATTGCGGGACGACCCGCGAACGGAGTAGCGGGCTCGGAGTCCGTTCGAATCGCCACCCGGAAAGCAAAACCGCGCCGTCGCCTCGAGACGAAAAGTAACACTATTGTGCGGTGACGCTCTATCGATCGAACGCGGTCCGTAGTGGTGAGCAAATCCGCAGGATTTGCGAGGTACATGGGACGGGTGAAACGAGGAGTCCCGTGGTGTAGTGGCCAATCATATGGGCCTTTGGAGCCCATGACGGCGGTTCGAATCCGCCCGGGACTACTTCTGCCGCGAGCAACACCGCGAGCGGCAAATATGTCCAGCGGATTCGAATCAGGGAACGAAGCGAAGCGGAGTGACCGCGGTTCGAATCCGCCCGGGACTATATCCATCTCGTTCTGAAGGTCCTCATATGCAGCCAGTACCTCACTATACGTTCGCGTCTTGGTGATGACTACCTTCCCAGTTGAGTAGAGCAGATTCACTGACCCATTAGGAGACCGATATATGAGTCCGGGGAACTGCTCGGGCTCGTATTCAGTTGATTCCAGCCCCAGTGTTACGGTTGCTTGGGATAAATTGAGAGTGTGGCCGAGGTCGGCTGTAGCAACGATGTTCTCGACCTCAATATCTCCGTATTCCCGTTCAATCCCAATCGCAGATAGCTCCGACATGAAATCTTCCACTCCCTCGGTGATGTCTTCTCGGGACTGCGCACCAGCAAGGCTAGCGCGGCCCGATGGAGGGAGAAGAACGACAAATCCTTCGATATGAGGAGACCGGTAAACCAAGCTACGGTGCCTTTCTGGGTCGTACTCACTATTAGGTAGGTCTGCCGCCAGAGCCGCTCGGTCGAACTCTCCTTCTATGTCCACAGTCGCAGAGATATTGCGTATCTGGAGGCCAGCTTCGTCCAGCTCCGGCGGCGACACATCCTTCTCCAGATACGCAAGCTCAACACCCATTGCTTAGATATTCTCCGTCTTTCAGTAGTATCTGCCGTCTCGGATAATTGGTTCACTCACCGGCGCGTTCGGCTTGTAGAGTGAGCCTGCCGCGCTCGGTGAGCGAGTACACCTTCCGCCGGCCATCCTGCTCGCCTTCGACATACCCTGCCTCTTCTAGTTCCTGTAGATGTTCGTACACCGTAGGACCTTGTTTCCCGAGGTCTTTGGCGAGTGCGTAGCCGTGGCGGGGCTCTTCCTCAAGTAGAGCGAGTATCCTGCGCTTCGCATCAGTCAGCGTTAGCCCCATCTCGTCCTGGGGTTTGCATGGGTCGTTGATAAGCGATGCATACCCGAATGCCTATGCATAGGCGAACACCTACCTATCGATGAAGATGGTGCAACAGTCAAGTTCCCCAAGTCGTAAACGAGAGAGCAATCAGATGTACCTCGTTGACCTTGGAAGGGTAGTGTCGGATGCCGACACCCAGGAAGATGTCCTCAATGCGACGGAAGGGGTTTGGAACGCTATCTACGAGCGTATGGACCCAACCGAGACGCTGTGGGTCGTCGCACCGAACGCGTACCGAGATGGGCGTATGTGGCCTGTTGCAATGGCAGTAGCTGATTACGCTAGAGAAGAATCGGGGCTCACCCTGAAGAATACGATAACAGTCCACCGGTGGGAAGACCGTGGCGGCGATATGGAATCAGCATATGACGAAATCCTGTTCTTCGTAAAAGACAAACGGGAGTATCAGTTCCACAAGGACGATATTCGCGTGGCGCACGTATACGAGGGCAACGAGTGGGGTGGCGAACGCGAGGAAGGTAACAGCGCCTACCACGACACCAAGGTCCGCCGATACAACCCAGACGGCAAGGACCCGGGCAACGTCTGGCTAGATGAAGACCGCACGCAGACCGATAATCAGGAGGTCGACGAGGTGGAGGCAATACCACTCCGCGAGGCGCTCCGCCGATGCGTTCTCGTTGGTTCCGGTGAGGGCGAAACTGTCTATACACTCTGGGTAGATGATATTGAAGATGTTATCTCCGAGGAAGAACGCGTCGCTGAGTCACTTGATGCGACTGCGCTACGTGAGGAGGTGAGCGAATAGATGGTTGAGCTTGATACAATCGACGGGCTCGAAGTCCACTGGAGTACGAGCGAAGAGATGACTGAGGTCGAGGATGGCACTGTACAGTCGGTTATCACCTCACCACCCTACTGGGACCTCAAGGACTACGGACACGAGAACCAAATCGGGACGGCCGACGAGTCGTACGAACACTACCACGACCGAATGGAGGCCGTCTGGAGCGAGTGCTACGATGTACTACGCGATGACGGAACGATGTGGGTGGTCATTGATACCGTCATGGAGCGTGGCGACCTCCAACTCCTTCCGTACCACATCGCTGAACGGGCCGAGGATGTTGGTTTCGTCCTCCAAGATATGGTCACCTGGTACAAGCCTACTGCCATCGCCGGCATGACCGACCGCAACGTGGTGAATAAGAAGGAGTACGTTGTCTACCTCTCCAAGTCGAAGGACCACAAATTCCGCGAAGAAGAGGGGCAGAATGGCCTCGAAGACCCTGCTGTCGCGGAAGAACACCGTCTCGGTAATCTGTGGCGGCACCCGGTGAAGCGAGGGACTGTCGGCCAGAACGTACTCCATAAGGCCCCTTACCCGACATCGCTCATCGACCGCATCGTTGAGGTCTCGACGGACCCCGGCGATACAGTGCTTGACCCGTTCTTCGGAAGCGGGACAACCGCGGCTTCTGCTCTCGAACTTGACCGCCGATGTATTGGCTACGAGCTGAACGAGGAGTTCCGAGACGTTATCTCTGAGCGGCTCGCGTCCTTACAGCAACGCTCGTTAACTGAGTTCTGACGCTCGGCCCTTTCAACCCGATAGCACAGTCCAAAAGGATTCGGAGGTTTTCTACGAAAAGTCGTTACGGCTCCCTGTATACGTAGCTAAACGCCTATGCATAGGCGATTGCGGATTCATAGATTATCGCGCCGCAGTATAGGGGTTTCTATGTGTCTGACAAGAACCCCTGGACCGATACACTCGGGTTTACCGATTTGGGTACCGACGAACGCGAACAGACTTTGGACGAGGTGAAGGAGCTCATCAAGTCGCTCGGCAATGAACACCCAGAGATATTCGAGGATTGGGACATCGACGCCGGCGACTACCAACGCGAACTCAAGGATGCGGTCTTCTCACTCGGTGGGACCTTCCGGCAGTCCCACGGCGCGGACAACGAGGACATTGTCCGCGAGGTCTTCCTGGAACCCGCCGAAGAGCAAGGATACCTCTCGTTCACCGACCAGCGTGGGAGTGAACGTATCGACTTCAAAGGTCGGCTCAAAGATACTGGAGAGGTCTTTGCGATGGACGTGAAGGGTGGTGAAGGGCAAAGTATCGGTCACCTGCTGGTTCCAACTAATACCGATACCCTGATGCTGTGGAGCGAGCGGAACGCTCGAAACACCAAGTCCCCTGCATCCCGGCTGAACGAAGTAATCAACCGAGCAGTGCGATGGGGACTAAATCAGGATGAGGACCCGCGGTACATGATTATCCGCGACCCGCCAGCGGGTGCCCGTACGGAGAACGGTCGCGTCATTCCTGATGTGGTCGTTTTCCCGAACGAATATCCGTCGCCGGATAATCCAGACCCGGAGATGCCGGCGTTGGATGACCTCCACTTCGCCGAGGTCTTGTTTGAGGTCACGACTGGTATCGGCGACCTCAACGATGAACAGTGCTTGAAGCACATCTGGTGGCACGAAATGCACTATGATAGCCGAGACGGCGGGAAGATAGACAAGAACATCTACAACGCGTATGACGACGGTATTGAGCTACGGACACAGGCTATCGACTACTCGCGCATCTCCGACGTAGTCTAACCGGAGACCTCCGCTTCCAGCAGCCCCTATTTTGTAATTACTCATCGTCATCTACTTCCTCTAGTGCAGCGTCGAAGTCCACGTTCATCTCCTCAAAGATGTAGCGCGTTGCCTTCATATACCGTTCAGCGGGCCCCATCCACCGATATACATATTCAACGTCTTCATCCAGACTTTCCATGTCCGTATTCTGTTCCCGGAATTGTTGTGTCAGGACAGAGAGTCATCTCTGTCCTCGCCCATTACGTCCATGTACGCCTCGAACCATTCGGGCTCGCGGTAGAGCTTCAGTTGGGCTTGGCACCGGGGGCACTGGCTCCAGTTCAGCCAGTCGTCGATAGTGTAGCTGCAGCGGGGGCACTCGTCCAACATCGGCTCCCGGATGTCAGCGTCTTCCACATCGAGGCCCATCATCTCGGCCATCTCCGCGTGACGGTCCTCGTCTTCTGTATGGTCGTAGATGTCGAACTGCTCGCTGTTTGGTCCCCAGTTCATGTGGTCTGCAATCTGCCGGTCAGAGTACCCTTCAAGCCGCATTTGTGTTACTCGGGAGTGGCGGAAGTTGTGGGGGTTGACCTTTTCTTCTGGGATGTCTGAGTCGGCGACGAGTCGGCGGAGCCGGCGGCGGAAGAACGAGGGGATAAGCGAGTTATCTTCACCTTCCTCGTAGTGGTCGCGTGTGACGGTGAAGAAAGGGGCCTCAGGGTTGGTCAGGGTCTGGGTGTTCGCGGGTGATGTAGTTCTGTAAGAACGCCTCTGAGGGCTTGACGATGACTTCGTGGTTCTCCGCGCCTTTCAATCCCTTTGCCTCCTCGTTGAAGCGAACGAGGGTACTGTTGCCTGGCCCCTCACCGAACCGTACGTCTTTGATGCGCAGGGAGAAGATAGCTGATAGTCTGGCCCTGGTGTCCGAACGGGGACCCATGGCCACGTCGAGCCAAACAGCCGTCGGCCTTGTCGAACAGGAATGCGAGAAGGATCGTCAACGTGGCCGCGTCAGGACGGGCCTGCAGGAAGAGGGTGACTGCTGTCCAGCCCAGTCCGATGAGCGTGGCGTAATCCGCGGCAGCGAGTCGACGGAGCACGTTCCACCTACCCCCTGTGTTGAAGGCCGAACAGTCGATAGTACGATCGCGCACGTTTCCGTTCGAATCCCACACCGGTTAGAACGCGCTTAGATGGGACGTTATCGATGCCGATGAGTGTCTGGACGCACGTCTGTGTTGTCTCCTCCGCAACGAACGAGAGCGCTCGCGTGACGAGTGCCGTCGCGATGCCCCGTCGCCGCCACTCGGGAAGGACGTACAGTCCCCAGAAGTATGCGCCGTCGAGGTCGATCGTTCGCTCGAGCGGGGCCACATAGAACGGACGATCGATCGTAACGGGTTGGACACCGACGATGCGATCGTCCTCCACTGCAGCGACGATCCGATCTTGCTCGGACAGTTCCGGGCGATCCATTCGGCCCATGAGCGAGAACGCGCCCGGAGCGTCGACGTGAAAGGAGATGGTATCGGGAACGGATGGATCCGGGTGACGGCTACGGACGGTCGATCCGAAACGTGATATCGTGTTTCCGGAGCAGCGAGCGCATCGTCGCGACGCCGCGGTCGGTATCCCAGCCGTGACACCAGTAGTGATCCAGCGGGTGTCTGATCCAGGAGTCCTCCCAGTGGGCGTACGTGTCGATGCGATCGAGTCCGTTTCGGAAGACGGTCACGTGGAGTTGTTCGTCGGCGAGGGGCGACCGTCGAAAAACCCAGCTTCCGGCCGACATCCGGCCGTCCCGGTGGTGTTTCAGCGCCGCGATGGGTTCGCGTCGAAACCCCATCGAGCGGAGTTCGGTTCGGAAGCGTCCCAGCGTGTGTTCGACGGTGCCGACGTATTCCGCCGGATCCGTCGTACATTCGACGTAGCCGCCGACACGCTGTGCGATTCTGTGGAGGACCGGATAGGCGCGCCGGCGGACTTTCGTCAGCCGGTCGACGTCCTTCTGTGTGCCTCTGAGCATCGGTTTCGACGATAGCACTCGAGTACCACCCGGATCAATAATACACTACCGGATGCGAGTGCCGAGTTACGTCGTGATATCAATATATTCTTGCCGTCGATGACCGGCACGTCGATAGCGAACGGGACCTGCTAGCCGATATCGCTCAGAGCGCCCAGAGCGCCAGCGACACGAACGTACGTTTCCGGCTTCCGTGTCGAGGCTCTGGGGACCTCGAGCGTCAGTAATGTCGGATTACCGGTCCGAGACGTCCCCGCTCAGTAGTCGATTGGCCGGAGGTAAACCGACACTTGGATAGTGAAGGTCGTTTCGAGCGTTGAAGGCACTCGATCGGGTGTCGCCCTCGTTTCGGTGGAGCAAGTGTAACGGTCGTGATCCTTTTTGCGCCCGCTCGGCCAACGCTCGGCTGGGATCAGTATGAGCGAGTCTACGACCAACGAGCCGTCGGCCGGAGAACCGGGAACCGAGCGACGCGGGCAGGGTGAGCCGGAGGGACAGAAGTGGCTCAGCGGGATCGTGTCCGTGATCGGGCTCTGGATCGCGGTGTCGCCGTTCGTTTACGAGACGGCCATGTCGATCACGTGGAACAACCTGCTCGTCGGTGGGGCGGTCTTCCTGCTTGCCGGGTACAACTACTACCGGATCATCACCGCGCACCCGACCAGTACTGCCGTGATGTCGCTCGTCGCTTTGCTCGCGCTGTGGACTCTGGTGTCGCCGTTCGCGATCGCGGGGCGGATCGCCATGGAGGGCCTCGAGGTCGCCGCTCAGGGGCTCGTCTGGAGCAACGTCGTGTCCGGGCTCATCGCGGCAGTGCTCGCGGCCTACATCGCCTACGCCGCGGGCCGAGCCGTTCGTACCGGTGCGCCGGCCGGGACGTAACGAACCACCCCGAAGCGGGTCTCGAGCGGATCGCCCCGTTACCGGGGTCGACGGTCGCCGAGGCGTTCTCCATCGCTGTCGACCGGCTTCGAGCCTGACGATCGGTGCAGACGCCGCTCGAGGAGGTCGAGAACGGGCCCACTCGCTGCGAGTCGGAGCCCGAGCCGCGACAGTCGATCCCGGATCGCGCCGGGAACGAGCGTCCCGTACAGCGAGCCGAGCAGCGGAACCGGCCCGACGCGGTAGTGCGTTTCGGGGGCCGGATTCGTCGCAGCCTCGAGAACCGTCCGTCCGACTCGATCCGGATCGTTGATCAAGGGGCCGCCGACTTCGACCGCACGAACGCGACGAAGCACGCGATAGAGATCGACGTACGGCGACCGCTCGCGGGTCCGAGCCGTCCGCGAGTCCGACCGGTCGGTCGTCGGACCGGCGGCCGCGGCGGCGTCGACTTCGGCGACGGCACGGCTGTAAAACGGCGTCGCGACGATGCCGGGCTGGACGACGACGACCTCGACGTTCGTATCCGCGAGTTCCTGTCGAAGCGCGTCGCTCAGCGCGGCGAGCGCCCACTTCGAGGCGTTGTAGCCGCCGATACCCGCGACCGCGAGTCGATCGGCGGCGCTCGTGACGTTGACGATACGGCCCGCTCCGCGCTCGCGCATCCCGGGCAAAACTGCGCGGATCAGTCGATGCGGCCCGAAGCAGTGGACGGCGAACTGTCGCTCGAGCAGGTCCGTCGGAACGTCTTCGACGGGGCCGAACTGGCCGTAGCCGGCGTTGTTGACGAGACAGTCGACCCCGCCGGCTTCCTCGCGAACGCGGCCGACGACGCGGTCGACGGCCGTCGGATCGGTCAGATCGAGCGCGACGACGTCGGCCCCGCGGTCGGCGAGCGTCTCGAGACCGTCCCGATCGCGTTCCCGTGCGGTGGCGTACACCCGCCAGCCGGGTTCCGTGAGAAACGCGCGGGCAGTTGCGTGGCCGATGCCGGACGAACAGCCGGTCACGAGGGCAGTCGGTGCCATACGGGAATCGACGACGCCGACGGCTATGATACCCGACCGTGACCTCGGTGCTCGCATCGGGCGCTCCGGTGTCGTCGGGCCACACTGGCTACGCGCCGGGGCCGTCGTCTCCGTCGCCACCGTCGACGGTCTCGAGCGGCGACTCGAAATCGTCTGGCAGATCGTCGAGCGGATCCTCTCCGATGGGCACGTCGTCGAACGGCGGCTCGTCGATCGGGACCTCATCGAACGGATCACTATCCGGGGCCTCCGGCCGGTCGGGAACCGACGGTGGATCGACGTCACCGGGGACGTCGTCGTCATCGAACGGCAGCTCGATATCGTCGGGAACGCCGGGGCCGTCGTCCGACCCGTCGTTCTCGTCCCCGGTTGTCCCTTCAGAGTCGGTCGCTGGTCCTGAGTCGTCGGGTTCGTCGGCCCCCCGATCGGCGGTGTCAGCGCCGTCGGGGTCGACCGCCTCCCGGTCGGCTTCGTCAGCGCCGCCGGCCGTGGACTCGTCGGCGTCCGTCGAAGGCGCTGATTCGGCGCTCGGTCCGCCGTCGGCGGCTGATTCGGTATCGGTGACCGTCCCGTTGCTCGAGGCGTTTTCGACCGGTTCGTCCTCGGCCCCGGGACCCGCTCGCTCTGGCAGCAGGCCGGGACCGAAGACGAACGCCAGCGACGCGAAGGTGACGAGGACGATCGCGACGGTGGCGAAAAGCGCACGCGACGTGGGTTGTGGAGCCGGCTTCTGGTGGGATCGGGACATTCGACCGTGGAGCCGTACTGCGCTCGGCGGCTTTGTTAATCCCTGCCCACAGCCCGACTCGGAGTTCCCCGTCGTCTCGGCGAGGGCGGGGCCGGGCGAACAATCAAATAGCCGGCACGCCCAGTAGCCGGCAACGGACCTCGCCAATGACGAGCCATTACGATCACGCACAGGTACAGGAGTTCTGGCAGTACGTCTGGGAGCGCGACGGCGTCTACGAACTCCCGGACGACGCCGACGATCCGACCTACGTCCTCGGGATGTTTCCGTACACGTCGGGCACCCTCCATATGGGACACGTCCGCAACTACGCGATCACGGACGCCTACGCCCGATACCGGCGGATGCAGGGCGACGACGTGCTCCACCCGATGGGGTGGGATGCCTTCGGGCTTCCGGCGGAAAACGCCGCCCACGAGCGGGCGACCGATCCCGAATCCTGGACGCAGGCGTGCATCCGGCGGATGCGCGAGGAACTCGAGACGATGGGGTTTGGCTACGACTGGTCCCGCGAGATCACCACCTGCGAGCCGGAGTACTACCGGTGGAACCAGTGGCTGTTCAAGCGGCTCTTCGAGGCGGGACTCGTCGAGTACGAAGCGGCGAGGGTCAACTGGTGTCCGGACTGCGAGACGGTGCTTGCGGACGCACAGGTCGACGATCCGGAGGACGGCAGTGGCCGGGTCTGCTGGCGCTGTGAGACTCCCGTACAGCATCGTGAACTCGATCAGTGGTTTTTCACGATCACCGACTACGCCGACGAACTGCTGGACGGTCTCGACGATCTCGAGGGCTGGCCCGATGGCGTCCGGGAGATCCAGCGCAACTGGATCGGCCGACAGGAAGGCGCGGGGATTACGTTCGAAGTCGCCGGGTTCGGCGAGGTCGAGGTGTTCAGTACCCGTCCGGAGACGGTCTACGGCGCGACGTACCTCGCGGTCTCGCCCGGTCACGACCTCGCACGGGCGCTCGCCGATACGGACGACGGGGGCGAGATCGCCGAGTACGTCGAGTCAGTCCGGGAGCGGCCCCCCGACGAGGTTGGTCTCTCGGGCGTCGAAACGGATGCGACGGCGATCCATCCGCTGACCGGTGACGAACTGCCGGTGTACGTCGCCGGCTACGTCCTCGAGGACGTCGGCACCGGGGCCGTGATGGGGGTTCCCGGACACAACGAGCGCGATCACGGTTTCGCGCTCGAGCACGACCTGCCGATCGAGCGGGTGATCGTTCCCGCCGACGAGGACGGGGAGCCGCTCGAGGAAAACGTCGAGCGAACGCCGTACACCGGAGACGGCCGTCTCGTCGGGAGCGGCGAGTACGACGGCCAAGAGAGCACGACCGTCCGGGAACGGCTTCCGGCGGCCCACGACGCGATCGAGGCCGACGTCACCTACCGACTCCGGGACTGGCTCATCTCGCGCCAGCGCTACTGGGGGACGCCGATCCCCGTCGTTCACTGTGACGACTGCGGGCCCGTCCTCGTCCCCGACGAGTCCCTCCCCGTGGAACTGCCGTCGTTCGTCCGGACCACCGGGAACCCGCTGGCGGAACGCGAGTCGTTCGTCGAGACCGAGTGTCCGGACTGTGGCGGGGACGCGCGCCGCGAAACCGATACGATGGATACCTTCGTCGACTCCTCGTGGTACTTCCTGCGGTTTCTCTCGCCCGACCTCGAGGACGCCCCGTTCGACGCCGAGCGTGCCGACGAGTGGCTGCCGATCGACGTCTACGTCGGCGGGGAGGAACACGCGGCCTTGCACCTGCTGTACATCCGGTTCGTGACCCGGGCGCTGGCCGACCTCGGCCTGCTCGAGCACCGGGAGCCGGTCGAGGAACTGCGCAGTCAGGGCACGGTGCTGTACGAGGGCGAAAAGATGTCCAGTTCGAAGGGCAACGTCGTCACCCCCGAGGAGTACGGCGCGGAGACGACGCGGCTGTTCGTTCTCTCGGCGGCCCATCCGGAACAGGACTTCGAGTGGACCGCGAACAACGTTCGCGGGGCGTATGAACTCCAGCAGACCCTCTATGGCATGGCGGACGAGTTCGTCGAGGACGGGGACACCCGAATCGAGCGGCGACGCCACGACGACTACCTCGAGCGGGAGATCGACCGAACGATCGCCGCCGTTACGGCGGAATACGACCGCTTTCGCTTTCACCGCGTCGCGACCGAACTGCGAGAACTCACCCAGTTGTTGCGTCGGTACCGGTCGTACGATCGTCCACACCGGGACGCCTATCGGCGGGGTTTGCTGACGCTGGCTGCGCTGATCGCCCCGATGGCCCCGCATCTCGGCGAGGAAGTGTGGAACAAACTCCGTGGCGACGGGCTGGTCGTCGAGGCCGACTGGCCCGAGCCCGCGGGTTCCGTCGCCGACTACCGACTCGAGCGCCGGCTCGTCGAAACGACGCTCGCGGACGTCCGGGATATCGTCGATGTCGCCGGAATCGACGACCCGGAACGGATCGAACTGGTCGTCGCTCAGGACTGGAAGCACCGGGTGGCAAATCGGCTCGACGGACTCGAACGGGAGGGTGGGCGGGACACCGATCCCGACGGAGCCGAATCGCTCGTGGAGTCCCTCCTCGACGGCGACGACGATATCGATGCTGATCGCGAAACGGTCGCGGCCTTCATCGGCGAACTGACCGGTCGAACCGACCGGACGGGAACCGATCGGCGACTGGGACCGGAAAGCGAACGGACGGTTCTCGAGCGGGCAGTCTGGCTCCTCGCCGACGAGTTCGACGCCGACGTGACCGTCCGCAAGGCGACCGACGACGACGGGTTGGCAACGAACGCACGACCCGGAAAACCAGCTATCAGGATCCGGTAGCTCCCGATGTATCCGAATTCGATCACGAGGCTGAATCGTACGTTATTGTTCAACCGGTGCGGATATCTGCCCTGCTAACCCGAATCCACACGGTTCACCTTCGATATCGAAGGCGGGGCGACGGGATCTGTCAGAATCGAGATCACGGATAGACAGTTTTATTCGAACGGGTTCGGAAGTGGAGAGATAGGATGGCGGGTGGCGGTAACCGGAGCGGCGAGTACGTCAGGAAACTACCGAGTCAGGCGGTCGTCGAGACCGTGGCCGCTGCGGAAGGGGTTCCGCCGGCCGAGCTCCGGCCGCCGGAGTACGAACCGCTGCACGCGGTCGTCGACCCGCAGGCGCTGGATCGCCTCTTTGCGGATCGGTCCAACGGCCAGCCGAGACCCGGCGGTGACGTGTGCTTTCAGTTCTGTGGCTACGACGTGACCGTCGACGAAGCCGGGTCGGTAACGCTCGAGGACGGCGACCCGTCCGGAGCCGACGACGCCGGTTGAGGCCCTGTCGACAGGAGCGGCCGGTTCCGGAACAGCAAGACAGATACGCCGGTACTTCGAACGCCCGATAATGGCAACCGCGGATGCGAGACGGCGACTTCGAGAACGGCCGATCGGCGCGACGATCTTCCTGACGATCGTCGGCTACGCGCTCGTTATCGGGACGTTCGTTCTCGATGTGCCGCTTTATCCGGACCTGACGACCGCACAGATCAATCTCCTTACGCACGCGATCGCGGTGATCAATACCGCGGCGACGATACTGCTCGTGGCCGGCTGGTACTGGATCCGTGCCGGCGAGATCGAGAAACACCGCCTTGCGATGACGGGGGCGTTCGCGTTGATCATGCTGTTTCTCGTCGTCTATCTCGTCCGCGTTGGCGGCGGCGGCGAGAAGTACTTTGCCGGGACGGGATTCGTCCGGTATGCGTACCTCACCATGCTGGCGATCCACATTCTCCTCTCGATCGTCTCCGTCCCGGTCGTGCTCTATGCCCTGATTCTCGGACTGACCCACACTCCCGCGGAGCTTCGGAACACGTCTCACGCGAGAGTCGGCCGGATCGCGGCCGCCTCGTGGATCCTGAGTCTCGTGTTGGGCGTCGTCACGTACGTGCTTCTCAACCACGTTTACGGCTACGAGTTCGCGGCGATGGTCGTGCCGATCAGTACGGGATGACGTACAGCGCAACCGCCAGAAACGGCACGAGCGCGAGCAACATCGAGATCGCGTAGCCGAACATCTCGCGGGCCCTGATCCGGGTGATCGCGAGCAACGGGATCGCCCAGAACGGGTTCAACAGGTTCGTATGGGCGTCGCCGACGGCGTAGGCCATCGTCGCGTGACCCGTCTCGATCCCGAGTTCGTGGGCCGCCTCGAGCACCGACGGGCCGAGGACGATCCACTCGCCGCCCCCCGACGGCACGAAGAGGTTGACGAGCGCGGCGGTCAGCCACGCGATCACGGGAAACGTCTCGGTCGTCGACACCGCCAACAGCCCTTCCGCCATCGTTTCGGCGAGTCCGGAGCCGGCCATCATCCCCTGAATGCCCGCGAAGAAGGGAAACAGCAGGATGATCCCCGCGGCCGCGCTCGAGGCCTCGCCGAAGCGCTCGCGATAGACCGCCGGACGGGTATAAATCGCCACACCGACGAACAGGAACGCGAAGTTCAACACGTTCAGGTTCAGAGCGTCGAGTCCCTGCGTCGCGAACTCCCAGACGATGACCCCGACGCCGGTCAGCGCGATGAGTCCCCCGAGGAGCCGGCTGTTGTCGATCAGGTCCGCCGGAACGGGTTCTTCTCGGGAGTGTTCGGCCGACTCGTCCTCGACCGGAGTGTCGTCCGCCGAAAGATCGTCAGCGTTGCCGTCGGAGGCCGTCTCGAACAGGTCCTCCTCGGGGATGTATTCGGTGATGGGCCGCGAGCGGTCGGGCGACGGCGACAGCAGGTACAACACGATCGCTGCGAAGACGATCGACGAGGCGGTAAGCGCGAGCGCGTAGGTGCTGAATATCGTCGCCGACGTCCCCAGCGGTGCGTCGATGACGCCGAGTTCGACGAACTCGTTTCCCGGCGTCGCAAGCAACAGCGGGGCCGAGCCGGATAGCCCCCAGTGCCAGGTGAGTCCGAGTCCCATGTAGCCGGCCACACAGAGCAACGGATAGTGGATCGGAATGTCGTTTCGGTACGCGGCTTTGCCCATCTCCCGAGCGAAGATCGCACCGACGACCAGACTCAACCCCCAGTGAACCCAGGCCAACGTCATCGAGACGACGCCGACGAGGACGACCGCCTGTCCGCTCTCGTTCGGGAGCGCGGCAAGCCGCTGTAACGCGTCGTTGACCCGGGGGTGGTACGCGATCACGAACCCGGTCATGATAATCAGGACCATCTGCATCCCGAACGTCAGGAAGTCCCAGAACCCGTCGTACCAGAAAAACACCATCTCCGTCGGTCCCTGCCCCTCGACGACGATACCGACGAGGAACACGATGTACGTTAGGATGATCGCGAACAGGAACGGACTCGGCATCCACCGTTCGACCACGTCGGCGATCCCTTCCCCCGCTCGTTCGATGACGTTGCCTCGTGACGGCTGCCCCTCCGTCGAGGACATGAGTGATATGATACCAAACACCGTGATAAATATTACAGCCGTCGGCGTGGGGATTCGAACCGAATGGCCGGCGGCACCGAAACGGACGGCGACGGAACGAGCGACGGCGGGATCTATCGCGGCTGGTACGTCGTGGCGGGCGGGTTCGTCGGCGCGTTCGTCGTCTTCGGCCTCTCGTACGCGTTCGGGGTCTTCCTCGAGCCTATCCAGCGGGAGCTCGGGCTCTCCCGTTCTGGCGTGTCGTTCGTCTTCTCACTGCAAACGGTCGTGATCTACCTCGCGGCGGCGATCCTCGGCGTACTCGCCGACCGACTCGGCGTGCGGCGGCTGCTGGCCGCCGGTTCGGTCGTCCTCGCGGTCGGCGGGCTCTGGACGAGCCGAGCCGAAACCTACGGCTCGCTCCTGCTCGGCTACGGCGTCTGTACGGCGGTCGGACTCGGGGCGATATACGTCGTCTCCTACGCGACTGTTCCCCGGTGGTTCCAGCGCCGTCGGGGGCTCGCAACCGGCGTCGCGACCGCCGGTCTCGGCGTCGGCATGGTCGCGCTCGCACCCGCCGCAAGCGCCCTCGTGACCGCGCTTGGCTGGCGGCTCGCGATCTTGCTCCTCGTCCTCGCCGCCGCCGTCGCCGTCGCGGTCACGACGCCGTTGTTCGCCGCCGATCCCGCCTCGAGCGATCGAGCCGCGCCCGACTCGGAGTTTCCCGAGGGCGTCCCGGATCGGGAACCGCGGGCGTGGGCGATGTACCGTCAGGAAGTCGCGTCGGTCGTGTGGTCGGGGCCCTTTCTGCTGGTGTTTTCCGGGTGGGTCTTCGTCTACGGAACGCTGTACGCCGTCCTCGTCCACGTGATTCCCCACGCGAGCAGTATCGGACTCGGCGAGGGAACCGGAGCGACCGTGATCGCGATCATCGGAGCGACGACCGCCGTCGCCCGGATCGGGATCGGTGGACTCGCGGACCGATTCGGCCGAATCCGGACCTTTGTCGCGTGTTCGATCGCCATGAGCGTCTCGACGCTGTGTCTCCCGCTCGCCGAGTCCGCGGCGGCGCTGTACGCCTTCGCCCTCGTGTTCGGGATCGCCTACGGCGGCAACGGGGCCTTGCTCTCGCCGCTTACGGTCGATCTGTTCGGTCCGGCGAACCCGAACGCGATATTCGGACTCGTCTCGCTTTCCTTTGCGATCTCGGGACTGCTAGCGCCGTGGGCCGCCGGGCTCACGTACGATCTCGCCGGGACGTATACGCCCGCGTTCGTCGGTTCGGGAATCGGCGGTCTGCTCGGCTCCGGGTTGATCACCATCGCCGACAACGAATCGTAACGGATTCAGCTCAATCCGTCCGTGGAATCGAGCGAGCGCCCAGTGCGAACGCGACGACCGCGAGAACCGCGAGGATCGCGAGGTTCGCAACCGCCGGATCGAGGCCGGCGATCGCGGCCGTTCCGGCGTCGGGGTAGGTCGCCGCCCGCACGCCGCGGGCGAAGTACGTCAGCGGCGAGAGGTTCACGAGCGGTTCGAACCAGCCGGGCAACTGTGCGAGCGAGACGAACGTCTCCGAGAGAAAGAGCAGGGGCAGTCCGATCGCGTTGCTCGCGGCGACCGCCCCGTCCTGTGAATCGGTGTAGCTTCCGAGCATCGCCCCGATACCACAGAAACAGACGACGCCGACGAGGACGTACGGGAGCAAAAGCGGGGAGGCGACGATCTCAGCGCCGGTGAGGACGACCACGAGCACGAGAATAAGCAGGCTCGCCAGGCCGATGATGGCCGCGTTGACGACCGTCTGGGCGACGAGCCACTCACCGCGGGTCAGCGGCGTCGTCGCGAGTTTCTCGAATCGGCTCCCATCGCGGTGGCGCGCGACCTCGCTACCGAGCCGGGACAGCGGCGTAAAGAGCACGACGACCGCGAGATAGCCCGGCACGTAGTACGCCGCCGGTTCCGTGAACAGCCCCTCGCCGGTCGGGTCCGTTCGAACGAGCGCGCCGAAGATGACGATCAGAATCGCCGGGAAGAAGAACGTAAAAAACACCGCCGTGCGCCGGCGCACGAACGACCGCCAGCCGGCGCTCGTCTCCGCCCGTACGCGGCCGAGCCGGCTCATGCCGTCTCACCCGCGCGTGCGAGGCCGGCGTCGTCGCCGACGCGGTCGGTCCGCTCGAGTTCGGCGTCGTCGGCCAGCGCGAGGTACACGTCCTCGAGATCCGGCTCGGCCCACGTCAGGCCGGTGTACGCGATGTCTCGACCCTCGAGATAGTCGACGACGGGTCCGATCTCGGCGGGGTCGATATCCCGGACGACAACCGTGCCGTTCGGGTTCCGTCCGCGGTCCGGCCGGTCGACGGGATACTCGAGGTCCGCGAACGCGTCGGGGCCGGCGCTCGTCTCGATCGTGAGCCGGCTCGAACCGCCGTATTCGCGGACGAGCGCCGCTGGCGAGCCCCGTGCGACGAGCGAGCCGTCGGCGAGCAGGCCGACGCGGTCGGCCAGCCGTTCGGCCTCGGCCATGTCGTGGGTCGTGAGCACGACGGTCGTCCCGCCGGCGGCGAGGTCCTCGATCAGCCGCCACACGGTCCGTCGGCCCGCGGGGTCGATTCCCGTCGTGGGTTCATCGAGAAAGAGCACGTCGGGGTCGTTGACCAGCGCAGCGCCGACACACACCCGGCGTTGTTGGCCGCCCGAGAGGTTCTCGTACCAGACGTCGCTCGAATCGACTAGCCCGACGTCTGCGAGTACGTCGTCGGGATCGCGGGACGTGGCGTACAGTCCCGCGTAGTACGCAAGCAGTTCGCGGGCCGTGAGCCGGGCCGGCGGCGAGAAATCCTGTGGCAAGACGCCGAGCCGATCACGGTCGACGGTCGCCGGCGGCTCCCCCATCACCCGTGCCGTCCCCGCGTCCGGCTCCGTCGTTCCGGTCAGCGCGCGGACGAGCGTCGTCTTTCCGGCCCCGTTCGGACCGATCAATCCGAAGACCTCGCCGCGCTCGACCGACAGGGACGCCCCCGAGAGCGCGACCGTCTCGCCGTAGGCCTTCTCGAGATCCGTCGCTTCGACTACGGCTTCCATACTCGCGGGTTCCCACGCGTCGGGGGTAAGGGGTTCGGTTTTTGGACTCGCGGGGGTCGGCGACCGTTCGATAGCCATTCGTCATAGGTAAGGGTAACATTTATACCTAAGATAGAATACATATGAAGGCGTATGGCGACGTCCAGAACCGCGCCGAACGAACGCGTTCGCGACACGTACGACCGACTCGCGGCCCTTCTCGAGCAAGGCGACGACGCCTTCATCGAGGAGGGACCGTCGATCCTGCAGGACGCGATCGAGGACGAAGCGTTCTTCGACGGCGTCGAGACCGAACACGCCGAGGAATCCTACACGAGGCGGCTGGTTCACCGCGAATCCGACGGCCCGGTGATCCGGTTTATGGAGTGGCCCCCGGAGTATACGCTCATGCCCCACGAACACCACGGCCGCCCCTGCTTCGAGGTCCTCGTCGATGGACAACTCTTCCTCGCGGACATGGAGGCGGAAAATGTTTCCGGAAACGAGTACGAGCTGGACGTCATCGACGGCACCGTCTGTGGCCCGGGTGAGGCGGGGGTCGTCGATCCACGGACCGGGACGGACATCCACGCGGTCTACAGCCCGGTCCGGACGCGGTCGCTGCACGTGTATCCGGACGACAACCACTACGGGATCGGGTACGTGCCGACGGAGGCGTCGAACGACCGGTACAGAAGCGAGCGGTTCCAGCTTCGCGACTAGCCGCTCTCGACGGTCGATCGTCGGATCCAGCCCCCGACGCAGAGCCGCTCGGGACGGCGCGTTCTTGCCCTCGCAGGGACAACCGTTACCCGCGGATTCGTGGTACCGCCCGGGGAATGCCCCGACTCGGATACACCCTCTCGAGCGAGGAGCACGGTCCCGGGACTCTCGTCGACATCGCCCGCCGCGCCGAGGACGCCGGGTTCGATTTCCTCTCGATTTCGGATCACTTCCACCCGTGGGTCTCGGCACAGGGCGAATCGCCGTTCGTCTGGTCGACCCTCGGTGCGATCGCCGAGGCGACCGACGACATCGAGGTCGGCGTCGGCGTCACCTGTCCGACGATCCGCATCCATCCGATCAACGTCGCCCACGCCGTCGCCACCGTCGACGAACTGTTCGGCGACCGCTTTACCTTCGGCGTCGGCACCGGCGAGAACCTGAACGAACACGTCACCGGGGAGCGCTGGCCCGAACACGACGTCCGTCTCGAGATGTTGGACGAAGCGATGGACGTGATGCGCCACCTGTGGACCGGCGAGACGACGAGCCACCACGGCGAACATTACACGGTCGAGAACGCGCGCCTCTACACCTGTCCCGACGAGCAGCCGACGACGATCGCCAGCGCCTTCGGCCCGCAGACGGCCCGCTGGACCGCCGACAACGCCGACGGCCTCTGGTGTTCCGGGCCGAAAGACGAGCCCGTCGCGGCCTACGAGGACGCCGGCGGCGACGGCCCCAAATACACGCAACTGCACGGCTGCTACGCCGACAGCGAGGCGGAAGCGATCGAAACGATCCACGAACAGTGGCCAAACGGCTCGATTCCGGGCGAACTCGGGCAGGAACTGCCGACGCCGGCCCACTTCGAACAGGCCGCGGAGATGGTCGAGAAGGAGGACATCGCCGAGGCCGGCACGACCACCGACCCGGACCCACAGGCCCACATCGACAGCATCGAACAGGCGGTCGACGCCGGCTACGATCACGTCTACTTCCACCAGATCGGCCCGGAGCAGGAGAAGGCGATCGAATTCTACGAGGCGGACGTGCTACCGTCGTTTTAGCTCGCTGTGTCGTGTGGCCGGTCCCGTCGGTCTTGTACGCCACGAGGGGAACGGACGCCGACCTGTCGATTGCGTTTCACGTCCCGACCGGTGACTCGTGACGATCCCTCAATCGAATGAGAGGGGTTTTCACCGGGGCCTGCCGACACCCGGTAATGCCGGACTCCGATCGAAATCTCCGAGAAAGCGTCGAACGGTCGCGACACGGCGCGCCAGCGGTCGGCGCGGTGGTCCGCGACCGGTTCGAGAGCAACGAGGTGTTCCAGCGGATCATCGCGGCCGCGGACGACGAGATCGATACCGGCCTTCGCGAACTGTTCTTCAGCAGCCTCGCGGCCGGCTTCGCGATCACGTTGACCTTTCTCGTCTACGCCACGATGTACGCCAAGTACGACGGCGATCCGGTCCTCAGCGGCTTCATGTATCCGATCGGCTTCGTCTACATTATCCTCGGAGGGTACCAACTCTACACCGAGAACACGCTCCCGCCGGTCGCGCTCGTCCTCGAGCGGCTGGCGAGTTTCCCCGCCCTGTTTCGGGTCTGGACGATCGTCCTGCTCGGCAACTTCATCGGCGGCTCGTTGGGCGCGCTCGTGCTCGCCCGAACGGGCGTGTTCGCCGACGACACGGCGGTCGCGGCGACCAATATCGCCATGAAAGGGATGGGGACGCCCTTCGCCGATCTGTTCTGGAAGGGTGCCTTCGCGGGGCTGATCGTCGCCGGCGTCGTCTGGCTCGACTTCGCCGCTCGCGACACGATCACCCGCTTTTTTCTGGTCTACATGGCCTTCCTGATGATCCCGTTTGCGGATCTGTTCCACGTCGTCGTCTCGTTTACCGAGGTGATGTTCCTCGTCTTCAACGGGCAGGCGGAGCTCTACGTCGGGCTCACCGAGTTCGTGTTCCCGGTGTTGCTCGGGAACACCCTCGGGGGTGTCTTGCTGGTAACGGTCGTCAACTACTTCCAGACGACCGAACGACGGCTCGAGGTGGCCCGTAAAGACGGTTCCGAACGACAGCTGTCGGTCCGAGAGTGGCTCATCGGCGGCCCCGTCGGACGGGCGTACGTCCCGGCCCATCCGGAGAAAGAATCGGCACTGCCCGAGGATCAGCTTCGATCCGAGACAGAGACGACGTCCGATCGGTCCGAGACCGAAGCGGATCGCCACGCGGACGACGCCGACCGGATGGCAGGAGACATCGAGTATCACGAGTGACCGTCTGTCGGACATCGTTACTCGACAGTTCGCGTCGACCACTCGTCTCCGCGACGCTTGCCCAGCAGCCCCCATCTCGCGCCGTCGTTCGAACGCCCCCGATTCGATACCCGTTCGGGTAGCTGGCCGATCGCGTGTGGCTCAGTCGCGATCAGCGTCGTACACCGTGACCGGCGTGTACCGACCGGTAACCTGACCGGGGACGGGGAACTCGCCCGCCTCGAGCCAGTCGTCCCCGTCGCGCCTGACGAACAGGCGTCCACGATGTGTCGCGACGACGAGCGCACCGTCGTCGTCGGTCATCCCGGTGACGGTCTCGTCCGGGGCCGGAATCTCGAGGGGCTCGAGCGAATCGCCGCGGACGACGAACAGCGCGGGGTCCGCGTCGGGGTCGTTCCACGTCGAGGAGTTCGACAGCGCTGCCGAGGCGAAGACTGAGTCGCCGATCGAGAACGCTCGCCTGAAGTACGACTGTGTAACCGACCGATCCAATCGCGTCCAGCACCGACCGCGATCGCGCGTCCGGTAGAGTCCGTCGCCGGTGGCGGCGAAGTACGTCCCGGCGTCGACGACGTGGAGTTCGTGTACGTCGTCGTGGACGCCGTCGGCTCGCTCCGACCACGTCTCGCCGCCGTCGGGACTGACGTGGACGCCGCCGACCTCGACGCCGGCGACGAGCCGATTCGAGTCCTCGGGGTCGACGTGGACGTCACGAACCTGTGCGAGGTCGTCGTGGCGCGGGAGTCGCCACTCGTCCCGTGAGGGGAGTTCCTGAAATCCCTCGAGTTCGCTCCAGTCGGTCTCCCCGGCAGTGTCGCCGTTGATCGACGTCGTCGCGTAGATGGCCGCGGGTCGAGTGCCGGCGAAAAGCCGATTTCCGTCGGGAATCGCCCCGACCACGTAGACGTGCTCTTGCGGAACGTCCAACGCCGTCCACTGCTCACCGTCGACCGATCGGTAGAGGCCGGTTTTCGTCGCCGCAAACAGGCCATCGATCCCGTCGAACTGGGTGAGTCGCAGTACGCGGCCGGACTCGAGAACCTTCGTCGGTCCGCGCGGTAGTGCGTCGGTTTCGGGGGCCGGAAGGCGGTACACGCCGTCGTCGCTGCCGGCGAAATACATGATCGTTACCACCGGCTGTAGCCAGTAAAGTGCTCGCTGAACGCGATTTATGTATGGTAATCGATTGGTCGAAGGGACGGTGGCGGAGTGCAGACGCCCATCGAGAAACCGGTCTATTACATACCGGTCGGTCGTTATGCCGGGGTAATGAACACGTGGTGGCGACGGATCGCGCTTTCGCTCGTCGCTGTTTTCGGGATCGTACTCGTCTATGCGCTCGTCTATCAGTGGGGCATCGCGACGTTCGAAGGGGAAAAGCGAGGACTGATCAAGTCGGTCCAGATCGTCATCGAGATCCTGACGACCACCGGATTCGGCGGCGATACGGACTCCTGGACGACCGTCCCGATGAACCTCATCGTCATCGCCATGAACCTCAGCGGCGTCCTGCTGGTCTTTCTCACGCTGCCCTTCGTCGTCGTGCCGCTGTTCCAGCGGGCACTCGAGACCCAACCGCCGGAGTCGACCGACCTCACCGACCACGTCATCATCTGCTCGCATACGGAACGGGCGGATGTCCTCCGGAACGAACTCGAGGCCGCGGACGTGCCGTACGTGTTCATCGAGGACGACCCGGAGACGGTGACGGCGCTGGTCGACGACGATATCGAGGCGATGCTCGGCAATCCCGAGCAGGAGGGGACCCTTCGTGCGGCGAACATCGACAGCGCTCGAGCACTCGTGGCCGACGTTTCGGACGAAGCCACTCCCGAAGTGATCCTGACGGCACGGGAACTCCGCGACGACATCCGAACGATCAGCGTCGCGGAGGACCGCGAGGTGGCGACGTATCACCGGTACGCCGGCGCTGACGACGTGGTTCGGCCCCGGCAGGTGCTCGGTCACAGTCTCGCGGGGAAAGCCACTGTCGGTCACCGCGGAGCTGCAGGAGACGATCGAACTCGGGGAGCAACTCGAGATCACCGAACTCCGCGTCGGGCGCGGGAGCGATCTCGCCGGGCGGACGATCGCCGAGTCGAACATGCGCGACCGGATGGGCGTCAACGTCATCGGCGCGTGGATCGACGGCGATTTCGTCCCGGCACCCGACCCCGATACGGTCATCGATAGCAACACGATCCTGCTGGTTGCCGGTGAGCACGAGACGCTGACGGCGCTGACGACGAGGACGGTCTCGCCGTCGCACGACGCCTCCCGCGTGATCGTCGGGGGCTACGGCGAAGTCGGGCGGACCGTCAGCGAAACGCTCGCCGCCTCCGGCGTCCCGTATACGATCGTCGACGACCGCGACGACGAGGAGATCGACGTCCGCGGCGACGTCACGGACGCCGATACCCTGATCGACGCGGACATCGAGAACGCGCGCTCGATCGTCCTCGCGATCGACAACGATACGGCGGCGATCTACGCGACGCTCGTCCTCGAGAAGATCGCCCCGGAGACGGAAGTGATCGCACGGGCTAACGAGACCGAAACCGTTCGAAAGCTCTACCGCGCGGGTGCCGAGTACGTCCTCGCGCTGTCGACCGTGACGGGGCGTATGCTCTCGTCGGTTCTGCTCGAGGACGAGGAGCTACTGACGCCCGAGACGCAGTTCGAGATCATCCGCACGACGGCCCCGAACCTCGCGGGACGGAGTCTGGACGATGCCGACATTCGAGCACGATACGGGTGTACGGTGGTCGCAGCCGAACGGGACGGCGAGTTACTGACGACCCTCGGACCGTCGTTTACGATCCGGGAAGACGACACGCTCATCATCGCCGGTAGCGACGAGACCGTCAACCGGTTCATCGAGGTCGCCCGGTAACGCGCCACCCGATGGAACGCTACCGGCTCGTAGCGAGGCGACAGGACGGGGTGCCCTCGGTACCGTGCTGTGGCCGTTCTGGAGTCTCGGATCGAAGCCGACGAAGCGGGTCGGGAGACTCGCGTCGACTGTGACGGGCAAGAGCGAAAGCCACCGGTAACGGCCGCTCTCAGACCAACGAACCGGTGACGACGAGCGCGTCGATCAACACCGCAACGAGGACGGCCCCGAGGAAGGCGTTGGAGGCGTGAAACGCGCGGAACGCGGCGGCTTCGGTCTGTTCGAAGTGGAGCCGAACGGCGGCCCAGAGGAAGACCCCGCCGAAGACCGCGACCGTCGCAGCGTAGATGGCACCGAGGTCGGTGAGCCACGCGAGCGCGACCGTGCTCACGAGCGTCGCCGCGAGGTAGTAGATGATGTGCTTGCGGGTCTCGGTCTCGCCGCGAACGACCGGCATCATCGGGAAGCCGCCGCGGGCGTAGTCGTCCTTGTACGCCAGCGCGAGGTTATAGAAGTGGGCGGGCGTCCACAGGAAGATGACGCCCGCGAGCGCAAGCGCCGGCACACCGAT
This sequence comes from Halopiger djelfimassiliensis, assembly GCF_000455365.1. Taxonomy (GTDB): domain Archaea; phylum Halobacteriota; class Halobacteria; order Halobacteriales; family Natrialbaceae; genus Halopiger_B; species Halopiger_B djelfimassiliensis. Next base: position 1,023,410 of record NZ_HG315685.1, on the reverse strand, counting down.
CTCGTTGGTTACGGCCGCCCAGCCGATCAGCGCCGGCAGTGCGCCCGCAAGACCGCCGATAACCGTATTCTGAACCGTGTTCGGTTTGAGCACCAGCGTGTAAACGACGCTGTAAAACATGATCGCGGCCAGCCCGAGCGCGGCCGCCAGCCGGTTGATCGTCAGGAAAACGCCGAGCGAAGCGACCGTCAACGCGACTCCGAACGCGAGGGCGTTGCGAACCGGCACCAGTTCGTTCGCCAGCGGTCGGTCGGCAGTCCGTGACATCTTGCGGTCGATGTCGCGCTCGAGGACGTGGTTGAACGTCCCGGAGGCACCGATCGCGAGGACGCCGCCGCCGAGCGTCGCGACGATCGTATAGCGATCGAGCGCGGGACCGGCAGCAAGCGCCATGCCCGCGGCGGCGACGAGACAAAGCAACCACATCAGCCGCGGTTTCATCATCTTGAAGTACGCGAACGCGGTGAGCCGTGCGCGAGCGAGCCGACTCGAGGGAAGGGTGCACTCGGCGGCCGGCGCTGGTGTGTCCTCGAGCGGCTCCGGCGAGTCGATCGCGTCGTTTTCGCGCCCGGTCGCCAGTTCCAGATCCCAGGCGAGCGCGAGGACGACGGCCGTGAAGATGACCAGCCCGAGTCCGAGGTGCAATCCCGGAACGATCGCGGCGGGGCCGAGCGTCGCGGTCGCAGCGCCGACACCGACCTGGACGACGTACAGGCCGGCGCTGGCGAGAAGCGTCCATCGAACGCGTCGGGAAACGTCTCCGCGGACGGCGGCGACGGCCGTCGCCGCGACGAGGAGGCCGACCAGCACTGCCGCGATCCGGTGTCCCCAGGCGATCGCGAGTTGGGTCTGGCTGAGGGGGTCGGCCGGCGCGTGGCAGGTCGGCCAGGTCGAGCACGCCGCCGCCGCGTCCGTAAGCGAGGTCGTCGCACCGACGATCAGGAGGAGGTAAACGCCCAGTGCGGTCGCTGTGAGTAATCCGGAAAACCGTCGTCGGGTGCCGATCGGACGGGGGAAGGAGTCGGATTCGGTTGCCACGGCTATTCTCGTCTCAATCGTTCGTCTCCGCGTATTTAGGACTCCCGTTTTTGCCCCCCGTTATTCGTCGGCTCCTGCTCGGTCCACGCAAGCTCACGGGGACGACGAGCATCAAGTAGCTGGATCGCATACGAGCGATCCGTGTCCGACACGCCACGCGAGCGCGGTTCCGAGGCCGGTCCAGATCGCGGCGACGCCCTCGCGGCGGCCGGTTCGGATGCCGAACCGACCGATCCGGTCCGCTGTCCGTACTGCGACCGGCCGTTTCGCGAGCGACGGCTCGAGACGCTCCATCGTGGCCTCGAGCATCCCGATCGACTCTCCGAGCGCGAACGGGCCGCGTTCGAACGCACGTCCCGGGCGGAACGTGTACGGATCCGCCGCTTTCGGTTGCTCGCAGTGGGTGCACTCGTTTTACTGTATTTCTGTCTGCTGTTCGTGTACGCCATCGTTACCTGATGGGCCACGGCTCACATGCCCAGATCTTCGGCCGCCGCGGGGATCGGAAGGTCGTGGGGTGAGACGCCGAGCAACTCCGCGACGTGATCGAGCGCCATGTCGAACCCGTAGTACCGTTCGAGTTCGTCGCCGTCGACGGACGGACGGACCTTCAGCATGGCGTACCCCTCGCGGTTCTGTGCGACCGCAGCCGTCGCGTGTCCGCCGGCATCGCTGTCGGAGCCGGGAGTCGCCGGTTCCCCGTCTCGGTCCTCGACGACGAATTCGAGACGCCGTTCGGTCTCCGTTTCGTCGTAGCTCGCCCTGATCCCGTTATCCCGGGCCGTTCGATCGTCGTCGGTCGTCATACTCGAGACTCGAGCGGCGACCACCGGGAAACTATCGGTTCCGACCGGAATCGATCCCCCCGAGGATCCGGAACCGGTACGGCTTTTTCGTTCCCGTGAGGAAGACGACACGTGAGTCGGACGGACCCCGAGTCCGGGACGTCGCGTCAGTCGACCCCGCTCGCGGAGTTTCGCTGCACCCGGCCCGTCGCGTTTCAGTGGCTCGTCGTCTCCGTCGTCGGGTTTTTCGTCTTCGCGTACGGGTTCGGTCACGCCCTCGCGGCGCTTCAGGGACGGGCGCTCGAGCCGATCGTCATCGCCGCGCCGTCGCCGGCGGCGGTCGCCGGTTGGCTCGCGCTGTCGTGCGTGCTCGTCGGACCGGTGGTCGTCCTTCACGAGACGCTTCACGGCGTTTTCATGGCCCGCTACGGCGGTGAGCCGGGATACGGGTTCGGCGTCTCCTATTTCGTCCTCCCGTACGCCTACGCCGAGACCGAGGGGACGAGTTACACGCGCACTCAGATGCTCGTCATCCTGCTTGCACCGGTGGTTGGGATCACGACGCTCGGTCTCGCGGCGATGGTCGCGGTCCCCTCGCCGGTGCTCATCGTTCCGCTCGCGGCCAACGCCGCGGGCTCGATCGGCGACCTCTGGATGGCCGGTGCGTTGCTCCAGTATCCGTCCGGCGTCCGCGTCGCCGGGCTTCCGGACGCCGACGTGCAGGGGTTCGGGATCTATCCGGAACCGGGCCGGCGGGTCGATCGGCTCCCCGGCGCGGCGTTCCTGTCGACGATCGTCTCGGGGGCCGTCGGCACGCTAGCAGTGCTCGTGACGGGCCTGCTCGGACTCGTCCTCGGCTCGCTGGCCGTCGGTTCGGGGACCGTGGTCCTCGGGAACCCGAACGGTCGCTGGTTTCTCTTCCGTCACGTACTCTACTCCGACGGCAGCGTCTCCCTCGAGATCGGGGACGCGCTCGCGTTCGGACTGGCAACCCTCGGCGGGATCGGGTGGGGCGTCGTCGCCGAACTCCGCACCCGATTGGAGTGGTTCGGTCCGTGAGACGACTCCTCGACGACCGGAAACCGTAACGCTCGAGCGGCCGTCCCGCCGAGAATTCGGTATGGCAAAGTGGCTCCAAAGCGGTCGCCGGCGGGATATCTGCGTGCTCCTTGCCGCCGCCGACGACGGCGAACTACGCGGCCAGCGGCTCAAATCCCGCCTCGAGTCCCACTACGACGACCGGATCGAGCCAAAGTCGTTCTACGGCTCGCTGTCGGCGCTCGAGGACGCGGGGTTCGTCGAGAAACGAACGGCGGGCATTCACGACGTATACGCGTTGACTGACGCCGGAGAGCGACGAGTAACCAGACACTACGAGTGGATGCGAGAGCGGCTCGAAACGAGTGATTAGCCGAGTCAGTTTGCTTCCCCCCGCTTTACCGGTGTTCGTCCGGGACCGGGTCTCGCTCTCTCGGTGCCGCCGCGAGAACGAATCCTAATACGGCTCCGGGAAACATAAACAGCCAGGTACCGGTGGCGACCGCGAGCACGCAAAGCGTTTCGCCGCCGCTCGCGACGCCCGAACGCCATCGCCGACGGCGGAATCCGACGCCGATGACGACGCCGATCGCCGGCAGGAGCCAGACCGCCGGTACCGTCGACGCTTACCCCTCGAGCAGCTGCTCACCGATCGTGTTCCGCAACACTTCGCTGGTACCCTCGTAGATCTCGTTGAGTTTGGCGTCGCGGTAGAACCGCTCGGCGGCGAAGTCCTTGGTGTAGCCGTAGCCGCCGTGGATCTGGATCCCCTCGTTTGCGACCTCGCGGCTGATTTCGGAGGCGTAGAGTTTGGCCTGCGCGGCGTCTTTGATGTAGTTTTCGCCGCGAATCTTCTTGTCGGCGGCGTTGTGCATCAGCATGCGAGCGGCCTGTATCTTCGTGTCCATGTCCGCGAGTTTGTGTTTGATCGACTGGAACTCGCCGATGGGCTGGCCGAACTGCTCGCGTTCGGTGGCGTACTCGCGGGCCTCCTCGAAGGCCGCCCGGGCGATGCCGACCCCGCGGGCGGCGATCGTGATGCGACCGCCGTTGAGCGTTTTCAACGCCTGAACGAACCCGTCGCCTTCCGCACCGAGCAGGCGGTCCTCGGGAACCCGAAGGTCGTCGAACCGGAGTTCGGCGGTCGGACAGCCCTTGTCGCCGAGTTTCTCTTCCGTGTTCTCGACGATGAACCCGTCGTCCTCCTCGGGACGAACGACGAACGACGAGATCCCCTTGTTGCCCGCCTCGGGATCGGTCTTGGCGAACACCGTGACGGTCTCGGCCACGGAGCCGTTGGAGATCCAGAGCTTCCCGCCGTTGATCACGTACTCGTCGCCGTCTTTCTCCGCGGTCGTCTCCATTGCCGGCACGTCGCTGCCGGCACCCGCTTCCGACAGTGCGAACGCACCGATATCGCTCCCTTCGGCCAGCGGCGTGAGGTAGGTCTCTTTCTGGGACTCGTCGCCGAACTCGTAGAGCATGTTCCCCGCCAGCGAGGTGTGGGCGGCGACGACGGTACCCAATCCCCCGGAGCCACGCGAGATCTCCTCGAGTCCGATCGCGTAGGAGTGATAATCCAGCCCGGCACCGCCGTACTCCTCGGGGAAGGGCATCCCCATCAGCCCCAACTCGGCCATCTCGTCGACGAGATCGCGGGGGAACTCGTCGGTGTGATCGATCTCGTCGGCGACGGGAACGACCTCTTCGTCGACGAACTCGGACACCATATCCCGGATCTGTTGCTGTTCCGCGGAGAGTGCAAAGTCCATACCGGACGTATCGTTCGGTCGACCCTTCATTGTTGCTCCACGAACCACGCGTTCATTCGCGTGGTAACCCCGGTTCGTCCGTCGGTAACAGTCTCCGTCCGTTCGAGGAACGCGCTCGACCTTCGATCGGCCGCATCTTCGGACCGCGCCGAACGTCCCGCCGGGACCGCGGCGTTTTTCCGGGATGCCATCTAAATTACATCGAGTAGATGACCACGGGCCAGCCCGAATTCACAACTGACGCCGACTTGGAGTGGTGTTACGACGCGGTTCACGGCGTTTCGCGGACTTTCTCGATCACTATCGATCGGCTCGAGGAGCCGATGGCGAGACACATCTGCATCGGCTATCTCTTATGTCGGGTCGCAGATACGATCGAGGACGCGGGGCATATCCCGCCGGAGACCCAGACGGAGTTACTCGAGGAGTACGATCGCCTGCTCGATCCCGAAACGGAGACCGAACGTGCGGTCGAGGAGTTTATGGACGAGGTCGGCCCCTGGGTTCCGGAGGACCGGAACGACGATTGGGAGGTCGTCGCTCAGACGCCGCGGGTGTTACGAACGTTCGAATCGCTGGACGAGGAACCCCGCGAGATCATGCGCGATCCCGTCCGCGAACTCGTCGACGGGATGGCGATGTTTACCGATCGCTACGCCGACGAAGGCGGACTCCGATTGCAGACGCTCGAGGAACTCGAGGAGTACTGCTGGTACGCCGCGGGGACGGTCGGCACCCTCATCACCGGACTGGTCGCACGCGGCGCCTCGGAGGATCGAGCCGAGGAGTTGCGCAACAACGCGCGATCGTTCGCCCTGCTGTTGCAACTGGTCAACATCGCCAAAGACGTCGAGAACGATTACCTCGAAGAGAACAACGTCTATCTCCCCGCCGAGTGGCTCGAGAACGAAGACGTCCCCGTCGAAGCGGTGACCGAAGCTGAAAACCACGGGGCGGTCACGAACGTCATCCAGCGGGTCACCAACCGCGCGGAGACCTACGTCGACGACGCCCACCGCTATCTCGAGATCGTTCCGGAACGACACGGCAACCGGCTTTCGGCGTGGGCGATCCCGTACCTGCTTGCGGTCGGGACGATGCGCGAACTCCGCGAACGGCCGGAAGACGTCATCCGAGAGGGCGACGTGAAAGTCCCGCGGGCGGAAGTGTACGCGCTCATCCAGCAGTTCGAGGACGACGTCTCACGCTCGCGGCTCGAGGATCTTCGACAGGAGATGGCAGAGAAGCCGCTCCATCAGTGAGTTCGGTACGAGGGATCGAGGCAGTGGATCGGTTCTTGGCGTCGGTTCACGACGGTGAGCGGGCTATTTTTCGCCCTAGCAACGCCAGGGGGTAGCCGAACACGGCGACGGCGACGACCCACGGGAGCAGGATGAACACAACCACGAGGAACGATTGCAACGTGGAAAGCGGGGCGTTCGCGGCGACGATGAGCATCGGTACGAGGCCGGTCAGGCCGATGAGCGCAAGCGGTCGCCGTCCGCGCTCGAAGGCGTACCCGATCGGCAGAAAGAGCGCCGTGACGAGTCCGAACAAAAGCGGGAGCAACGAGACCGGCGACCCGCTCAAAAGCCGGGCGAAGAGGCCGACGAGGACCGTCACGAGCGCCGCGAGTCCGAGCAGTCCTCGAGTCTCGAGCCGCGGTCCGAGTCGAGTCGCCGCCGCCCCCAGTATCGCGTATCCCACACCGAGCATGGCAAGCGTGCTGGGACCCGGCGTCCGAATCCCGACGGTTGCCGCACCGACGACGCCGATGCCGAGCGCGCCAACGACGCCGATACTCACCAGCAATCGCTCGAGCGTTTCGGCGTCGAACGCGTCGAGACCGATCGTAACGCGGCCGACCGCGAACCCGGCGAGAACGAGCGCCGTCGCGGGAACGAACCCACCGACGAGACCGTCGGAGATCGCCGTCGGACCGATCTCGAGTCCGATCGTCGCGTAGCTGCTTGCGACACCGGGGAGTCCGTCCGGCCCGTACGTGATGTAGGTCTGATCGTCGAAATCGCTCTCGAACGCGCCGTCGGCGCGTGACTGCCACGTCGCGGTGTTGCCGTCGACGGTCGCACCGGGTGGCGAGTTCGTGACGACGGTGTCCTCGGGGGCGTGGATCGACACTCGTTCGGCCGCGAGCTGATACCGCGTTTTCGAGGTTCCGGTAGCGAAGTAATCGACGAGCCAGCTGTCGCCGACGCCCGGCCGGGCGACGTCTTCGACGGTGTAGCTCACGACGATAGCCTTGCCCTCGAGCGCGACCGTTCGGTCGGTTCGGTCGTCGTCAGCGATGTGCCAGCGGGTCGACCCGTTGTCGACGGTTCGCTCGAGAGTCCCGGTGGACTCGCGATACCGATCGGCGGCGGACTCGGTGACGGGGACCCGCTCGGTCCACCGCGAATCGCCGCTCGAGTCGAGCTGGATGTCGAGGGTTCCGGCTCCGGTCGTGCCGGGGATATCGGAGTCACAGATCCCGCACAGCGGCGTCGGTGGGGGTGCGCCGGCGGCGACACCGAACCCGATACCGATACCCCCTACGAGGGCGAAAACGACGAGGACGATTCGAGCGGATCGCATTACGTCATAGTTATCAGTCACTCACAAATAATTTTCACTCCGATCGACATCCATTCGGATCGTCACGTCCGGCGCAACGTAGAGGGGGTGAGGACAAGTTTCAAGGCTAGACAGTGTGAGCTACGGATAGCTGGTGAATCGCGTGAGCAAGGAACAGGTCGTGGGAGAAGCGAACGAAACGGGGACGGAGTCGACGGGGGACGACGAGGACACCCGGGACGAAAGCGACGGGAGCGGAGCTGCCACCGGCAGTACCGTCGATATCGGAATCGAGGTCGAGGTCGACGTCGAGCCGGACGCCGATGCGATGCTCGAGCCGGACGCCGATGCGATGCTCGAGCCGGACACGGAGTCTCGCATCCGGCCCGACGAGCGGGACGCGCTGGAAGCGGTCGACATCGAGCCCGACGCCATCTCGAGCAAGGAGTACTCCTACCGGATGTTACTCGATACGGGCGTCGACGAACCGATCGCGGCTGCGCTTCGCAGACGGTTCTCGTTGCCGTGGTCGTTCGAGACCGACGGAGACCTCGATCGGCGCTCGTCCGAGGTACGCGGACTCGGCGAGGCCGAACGCGAGTGGATCGCCGTCAGCGGCGACGAGGACTGGCAGGCGTTCGAGTACACGCACTCGAGACGGACCGAGATCGGGCGCGACGAACCGTCGGAACGACCGTGGCCTCGGCCGACGCCCGTAACGGCGGTGGCCGGGGTCGGCCCCGACGACGCCGAGACGCTGGCCGAAGCCGGCATCCGCTCGGCGGAGCGACTGGCGACGATCAACGCAAGCGAGGTCGCCTCCCTGCTCGAGTTGGACGTACTCCACGTACGGACGTGGCGTCACAACGCCCGCGAACTCGTCGAATAGGACCTGTATTCGAGGCCGACGAGCGATAACGAGCGGCGTCAGGTATCGCTGTAGCGCCCACTGGTCGCCCCGGCCGCTTTGGCGACGGTCGACTGGCCCAATCCAACACAGTTACTACTCGAGTTAGTAATCTCAATAATCCGGACCATCAGAGATTTATAGCGGCCTGTTGGATCCTCTAACAGATGATTCCGATCGACGATTCCCCGATCGTTCGCGACGGCAAGTCACTGATTCTCGCGATGGACCACGGGCTCGAGCACGGCCCCGTCGACTTCGAGGACGTTCCGGAGAAACTCGATCCGTCGACGGTCTTCGAGACGGCGACCCACGATGCCGTCACGGCGATGGCCGTCCAGAAGGGCGTCGCGGAGGGATACTATCCCAGCTACGAGGACGACGTCAACCTGCTGGCGAAGGTAAACGGCACCTCGAACCTCTGGATGGGCGAGTACGATTCGGCGGTCAACTGGTCGGTCGACTACGCCGCCGAAATCGGCGCGGACGCCGTCGGGTTTACCCTTTATGGGGGATCGAACCACGAAGTCGAGATGGCAGAGGAGTTCCGCGATGTCCAGGAGGCCGCCCGCGATCACGACCTGCCGGTCGTCATGTGGTCGTACCCGCGCGGCCAGGGGCTGAAAAACGACACCAAGCCGGGCGTTATCTCGTATGCCTCCCGTATCGCCCTCGAACTCGGTGCCGACATTGCGAAGGTCAAATACCCCGGCAGCCCGGAGGCGATGGAACACGCCTGCAAGGCCGCGGGTGACATGAAGGTCGTCATGAGCGGTGGCTCGAAGACCTCCGACTACGATTTCCTCTCGACCGTCGAAGCCGCCGTCAACGCCGGCTGCTCGGGGCTGGCTGTCGGCCGCAACGTCTGGCAGCGCGAGAACCCCACCCGGATCCTCGACGCCCTCGAGAAGGTCATCTACGAGGAAGAAACCGCCGACGCCGCGCTCGAGGCCACGGAGTAGGAATGACGGTATCCGACCCAGTCGTCGAGGCGGTCGTCGCGACGATCAGCCGGTCGGCCACCGAGATCCGGCAGGGACTGATCGGCCGCCGCGGAACGGCTGACGAGGAGAACCCGAGCGGCGAGACCCAGGCCGAAGCCGACGTCTGGGCCGACGAGTTGCTCGCGGACCGGCTCGCCGACATCGACGGCGTCGGCGAATACGGAAGCGAGGAGCGAGCCGACGTCATCGACTGTGGCGGTGATCCGGAAACGGAACCGGACACCTACGCGGTCGCCGTCGACCCGCTCGATGGTTCGTCGAACCTCAAATCGAACAACGCGATGGGGACGATCTTCGGCGTCTACGACGCCGCGTTGCCCGCTCGCGGTGAGACGCTGATCGCCGCGGGCTACGTCCTCTACGGGCCGATCACGACGATGGTCCTTGCGACCGAAACGGGCGTCTCCGAGTACGAGATGAGCGGCGGTGAGCGGCGGGTCGTCGAACGGGACCTCACGCTCCCCGACGATCCGGTCGTCTACGGGTTCGGCGGCCGCGTCCCCGATTGGCCGGACGATTTCGAGGCCTACGCCCGCGAGATCGAGCGGGAGCTCAAACTGCGCTACGGCGGCGCGATGATCGCCGACGTCAATCAGGTGCTCACCTACGGCGGGATCTTCGGCTACCCCGGGCTGGCATCCCGACCGGAGGGGAAACTCCGCCTGCAGTTCGAGGGCAATCCCATCGGCTACATCGTCGAGCGGGCCGGCGGTCGTTCCTCGGACGGCAAGGAATCGCTGCTCGCACTCGAGCCCGACGAGTTACACGACCGGACGCCGGTTCACGTCGGCAACGCGGAGCTGATCGACCGACTCGAGGACCGACTCGACTAGCGTCACCACCGGCGTTTCTTACCAGTTGTTACAAATACGATTTCTTTATTCAGTCTGCGGTGTGATTTTTTCGTGCCGATTCCTCCGTCTCGCATGAGTTATCTCACCCGGTGACCTTCGTCTTTTCCTCTGAGTTCTGACACTGGTCCGACCAGGGTTCGACGGGCTTCACTCGCAGCTCACCGAAGCCGTACTTCGAGTGACTGCCAACCCGGAGGATGCCGCTCTTCGCCGTCTCCATCGGGCGGTCGCCCTCGTAAGCGACCACCTGCCCGTGGTCCACCGTCTGGAGCTTGTACACCTCGCGTTGCTCCAGCACTTTCTCCGCGCGTTCACGGAGATTACGGCGGTCCTCCTTCCACCACCACGGAACGCCCTGATCGTGGGCGTTCGGGTACTCCGATTCCAGCACGAACGGCGTCACGAGTTCGAGGATGAACGCTTCACCCTCTTCGAGACGCGAATAGTCCAACGCCTCCAGGTCTACGACCTGTGTGTCTTTCAGCCGCGTGATGCCGTAGCCGTAGTTTCGCTTCCCGCCGAACTGGTGGCCATCCAGGGCACTCTCGTCGAGTGGAAGGACGTTGCCCCGGTCGGCGTGTAGGTAGGCGTTGATGTACCACTTCGTCGTCTGCTGTTGCTTCCGTGCGTCGTCGGGCTTCCCCATGATGGTTTCGTGGGACAGCGCCGGGTGGCCGCTCTGGACGCGGATGTCGTGCGTGTTCAGCGCATCTCGCGGCCGGGAATCGAGGAGCCACGAGTGTGACGCCTGCCGCATCAGGAACAGGTCGTCGTAGCTCTCGACGTCCGGCAGGCCGCTCCCGAGGTACGGTCGAATGCCGCTCTGGGAGTGCTCTTCGGGGAACGTCCCGAACTGGCCGGGGGCGAACATCCCGTGGCTGGCGTGGAGGTGCTGGTGGACGTCGTGCGAGACGTGCTGGCCGAGGGCGTGGAGGATGGCGTTCCCCGAGACGTAGTAGGAGTGGCCGATGTAGTCCATCACCAGCTCCCAGTGAACCTGCTGGATGCGCGTCACTCGTCGAACACCTCCCGGAAGTCCTCGATGTACTGGAGGGCGGTCGACCACGCACCGATCCGCCGGAGGTTTGCATCGAGCACCATGTCGTACTTGTCGTGTGCCGTCTCCAGCGGGTGTGCTTCCAGGCGGTTCCACGCCGACGCCCACGACCGCCACGGACGGCTCCCGAGTCGGGCCGACGGCAGACCTCGAGCGTCGACATCGATCCGCAGGGCGAACTCCTCGCCCGCGTAGACCGTCCGATGAGGGACTATCTCGTCGGCGTCGTCGACGACCAGCCGGAGGTCGGCGAACTCGTGGCCGTCGCGGTAGTTGTCCAGCAGCGCCGCCACGAGCAGTGTGTGGTACTTCAGGCTCGTGTAGGGGTAGTAGACGCTCTCCGTGAACGCCGAAACGACGTTGCTGTCCAGCCACGCCCGATGCATCGTCTCTGGATCGTCTTCGGTCAGGAGTTCCCTCACGGCGCTCTCGACGCCATTGCGCGTGAACTCAATCATGATGACCGATCACCTCAATTATCTCTCCGAGATCGACTCGCTGGGCAATATTCACAGCCGCACTTCGATCGCGGCACACAGTGCCGACGGAGCAGTTTTCAGTGGTACACTCTAGCGTGTCGTTCTCGAGGCGACCGAGCTCGCCACAGACGTGACATTGCTGGGTCGTGTACTTCGGATTGACGTATGTCACGGGGATGTCGGCCTCCTGCGCTTTCACCGCAATCGCATGCTGGAGAGCCGGGAGCAACCACGTCCCGGTGTCGTCAACCGTCCGGCGTTCCCACAGTGTCGCCTCGCAGAACGACAAGTCCTCGAGCACGAGCGCCGGCGCGGGGAACTCCTGGGCCTAGCGAACGACGCAGACAGCAGCATCGTAGACCTGTGGGCGGATCTGGTTCCAGAGTGCCGCGAACAGCTGAGTCTGCCCATTGGTGGTGTCGAACTTCGCGCCCTGGAGCGTCTGCATCGCCTTGACGAGCACCTCGTGGCGCTTTCGGATGTGACTGCCCTCGATGGCCAACGCCGCCTCCACGTCGCCATTCCCCGGAGCTGCTGCAATGAGGTTCTTCACTCCGACGTCCACACCGACCGGCGTGGGCTCTAGTGTTCGATCTCGGGAAGTCGTCGCGGGGAGCGGTGTGCTGCTCATCGGCTTCTCACCCACTCCTCGCGGTCAGCTGGATCGTAGGCGACGATCTCGTCGTGTCCTGTAGCTCGGTGGCCGTCTGGAACGCTTCGAGGTTCAGCGTCTCGATGTAGGTCTCGTCCTCGGTGTAGACGTCGTAGACGCGGACGCCATTCTCGTGCTGGCACCGACTGTACAGTTTTAGCCCATGATAGGCTAGGACGACGCCGTCAGGGTATGCGTTAGCGAACATCTCGCCGAGGAAGTCGGCGGTGTCATAGGGGAGATCGTCCCGCGGCGCGATCACGTCGGAGGGTTCTGGGAGCGTCACGCTGATCCCTCCTTGCCGCAGTGGCAGCCGCCATCGCAGAGATCACGACGGCGCATCGCTTCGATGACACAGCCAGTGCACCGAAAGTAGTCGTATCCTGTCGGGTTCCCGTACTTGTTGAATTCGGGGATCGGACCTTCGATAGTCGGTTCGCCGGCCGATTCGTTCGTCATGCCGGAACTCTGAAGCCCGGCGGATGTTTTCATTGACATGCTTCGTTGATCTCCAGCGAAGCACGGTCGGGCGTGGTCCAAACACGCCTCGGCCAACTTCTGACCGGTGTCCCGCGCTTCTCATTGCCAAATATGGGAGTGCACCAACTTAATACTTTGTCAAATATGGGATGGTTGCCTAATGTGGGATCCTTATAAATGCGGGAACACTACCATATATTGGAATGGGGCTGGAACCAGACAACCAAGAAATGGCGAGACGAAGAGCGATGCTCACAGACACCGAGCGTGAGTTGTTAGACTCCGACAAGAAATCAGACCGCTACTATCAGGCGGTCTCCCGCATCCGTCGGAAGATCAATGAGGAACTGACTGAGGACGTTCGCCTCCTTGAAGAAAATCATCCCGAGCTCCTTGGTGAACTCCGCAACGTCGTCTGCAAGGAAAACGAATAGCGACTGAAGAAATCGAATTGACAACAAGGCGAATCCGACGAGAATCAAACGGAACTTGACGACTCGCCCTATGAGGGCTTGAACCTCCGTAAGCGGTCTACCCAGCCATCTACTGGAACGGCAGCACTCTCACTTGCGCGATTTGTGGTACTGATTACTACTAAGGGGCGGCCGGATGAATTCTGATACTATGTTGAATGAGAGCCGGTTAGAGTGGCGGGAAGACCAGCCTCTGGAATCAAGAGAAAACGACCGATTGGGTTACTCCTTTTTCGCTGAATAGTTAGCAAAGACAATCACATCTAGAACCTCATCCGATGGATATACTATCGGCGTGTACGGACCGTGGGGGTCTGGGAAAAGTACGATTCTGAATTTTGTAGAAAATGAATTGAGAGAATCACTCTGAATTATTTTCTATTATTTACTGAGTGACTAAACCGTGTTTGCAACAACTGTTACGCATCGTCCACCCGGATCCACGCTGCCGTCACCGTCACGTAGATCGCCACGCCACCGACGAGCAGGGCGTAAAACCCCCAACGCGGCCACGCGGTCTCGAGAAACAGCAGCGTCAGAAACGCCGTCCAGAGCGTGATAACGACGAGGTCGACCGCGAGGCGAACGGCGGCGCTCGCGCCGGTTGCGATCCGGCCGGCAAGCCGCGTCGAACCGTCGTCCGTCATAGTCAGAAGTGATAGCCGTGGCGTTCGGTCAATCGGTACGCGCTTACGCCCCAGACGTAGCTCTGTCCCGGCCACCAGGTACGAGCGTTGTTGAACCCCGCGATCAGCACGTCTCCGTCCGCGCCGCGTGGATCGTGGTGGAAACTTACCGAGCCGCTGTCGCCGTCGGTCAGGTCCATCTCCCCACCCCATCGAAGCTGTCCCCGGCGACAGAAGTCGTCGGTGAAACACGTGACCGCGTCGACGCCCTGAATTCGCCCGGACGTGTAGCCGGTCATGGCACCCACCTTCTCGAGTTCCTCGTCGCGTGCGGCGAGGTCGGCCAGCCCCAGTCTGGTATACTGGCCGCGAACGCGGAGTGGTGACGGCGCGTCGATCGCGCTCGTCGGGGGGACGTCACCGTCGGGTTCGACCGCAACGACGTCTTCGATCGGATACACGTCTGCAACGGTCCCGAGGTCGACCGGCTCGCCACCTTCGACCGGCAGCGAGAGCCGTGCCCCTCTCGGATTCGGGACGTCCTCGAACGCGTGTTCGGCGGTTACGAAAAACGACCGCTCCCCGTCGGGATGGTACAGTGCCGGGCCCAGCGTCGCCATACTCGTCGGCGTCTCACAGGCGACGCCGCTCGGGACGCCGCCGGAACTGGCGCGCTCGATCACGCGGGGCTCGAGCGAGTCGAACCCGTCCTCGACGTCGTCGATGTCGATGATCGTCTCTACGTCGAACGAAATCCCGTCGACGAGCTGGTCGAGCATCTCGCGCACCGACTGCCGATTGCCCGACATCCCGATCGAGACGGCCGCCGTCTCGCTTCCGTAGTCGCCGGGGACGACCGCGCTCCCGAGATAGCCGGTAAACCCAACCCGGGCTAGCAACTCGTTCAACTCGAACGCTTTCGTGATCGCGGCGTACCACTCGGCCGGAACGTACCGCGTCCGTTCCACGAGGGAAAACGGATCGGCCGGATCGTCCCTGACCAGGGCGGTGACGATGGGAACCTCCCCGTCGTCAGCCCCGAGAAAGTCCTCGACGCCGAGCACGTGAGCGAGTCCGATCGCGTACCCGCCAGTAACGAGGGTCCGGAGGAACTCGCGCCGATCCATCCCCGCCTCGAGTCGGTCGCGGATGGTCGCAAGCCGGTGGACCAGTCCCTCGTTGCTGTTTCCTGCCATTGGATCGGTTTCGGTACTGTTGTCCGCTCCCTCCCGTCGTGCTAAAGCTAATATTCACGTACAGGGGGTCGTTCGGAAGCTATCGAAAGGCATGACGAAATCGAGGATAGTGATTGTGCTTGCAATTGCTTTGGGGACGACGAACGTATCCATGCCTGATTGCGTCTCGAATCGACGCCGGCGGTACTTCGAGCGACGAGCGGTGACAGCGGCAGCGATATAATAGCTGAACGACTGAATCCGAGCGTTCGTGTGTACCCGCCGCACACGATACATTGTCTCCGTGCTGGTGACCACGGAGGCAACGACACATCCCCTGTGACGGTTCGCGCCAGTTCCCCGACACGCGATCCTCCTCACTCCGCCTGCTCGTGGCGACTTCGGACGGTCAGTGGTGATCGATCCGGCGCGAACCGCTCTCTTCCTCTCTCTTTCCCCTCTGTGCGTCGACCATGACCCCGCGAAAGCACCTGTTACCGTCGCGTAGGCGGTCGCTATTCGATCGGCCACGAGGGATCCGACTCGAGCGACGACTGCGAATTGCGCCCGTCCGTTCCGCGGCTCCCGATCGGAGACGGCGAAGACACACCGAGTGACACCGGCCTCACCGAACGGGAACTCGTATTCACTGCCTACCGGGCGTGGAACCGCGGCTGTGCGGCCGATAACAATACTGCGACTACTGGAACCGCTGCGTGTGGCACGGCCCACTCCCGGTGGTTCGTAGCCGGTTCGATTCCGGCAGGGAGGCTATGCGTTCAAACGGTACATACCAGTATCGACGGTTGCCCGTCGACGTCACCCCGACGGACCTCGAGCGGCTGGGCTGGGCGCTCGTGGGAGTATCACTCGTTGCCGATATCGTGACGACAGTCGTGGGATTGCGGCTGGGGCTTGCCGAATCGAACCCCGTCGCTCGCGGCGCACTCGAGGGGTACGGACTCGCGGGAATGATCGCGCTCAAAGCGGTCGCGGTGGGGATCGGGCTCGTCTGTCGACCGTTGCTCCCTAAAGCGAGTCGACCGATCATCCCCCTCGGATTGGCGCTTCCGTGGACGGTCGCCGTCTGCTTCAACGTCGCCACGATTTCGGCGGTCAGTTGAGCGGCGTTCGGGACTCATATCGGCGGCGGCTCACGAGCGGCGACGTCGCCGGCGGAGCACGAACTACGATTCGTCCGGTCGAAACCGGACGGTCGCGTCCGTCGACGCCGTCTCCCACTCGGCCTTCGAAATGCTGTACCGGTAGCAGTCGACCGGTTCGCCGTTCTGTCGCTCCCAGTTTCGGAACCGGCCGTCGCGGCTGCCGCCGTAGGCATCGACGTACTTCCGGATGGCGCGGTTCGAACGCGAGTTCGACGAACGCCGCGGCTCGCTCGCCGGAGTAGCCCCGGCCCCAGAACCGCTTGCGCAGCCAGATGCCGATCGTCATCGTTCGCGTCTCCCAGTCGATGCCGAAGCCGGCGACGCCGGCGATTTCGTCGCTGTCGCCCGCCCCGTCGCGCGGGCGGATCAGGTACGACGCGCCGTCGTCGGACTCGTACTGCTCCGTGACGTGGTCGACGAACTCGAGGGTCTCCTTCGGCGTCCGATGGGGGGCCCAGGTCAGATACTCGGTGATCGTCTCGATCTCCGGGTCCGCCGAACAGATCGCGTACAGTTCGCGAACGTCGACCGTCTCCGAGCCGATCGCCTCGAGTCGGAGCCGGTCGGTCTCGATAACCGCTGGAACGAGATCACCCATGGCTCACGCCTCGAGCGGCCGTCCAAAATTCGTACCGGAGGGATGGAAACACCCCCACATACTACGTCACCGCTCCCGTTCGACCGCTCGCCGCCAGCCCCGAACCTCCTCGAGAACCGCCTCCCACCGGTCGGCGGAGCCGGGGACGCCGCTCGAACTAGCGTGCTCGCGGCGGGACTCGAGTTCCGACAGCACCGATGCGGGATCGTCGACGTTCCAGAACTCGAACTCCGGACCCCCGGCCGGATCGATCGTAACGGTTCCGTAGCCGACCAGCCGACCGATCGGCTCTTGGACGACCGACGTGTTCTGGATACGATCGAGTCCGGCGGTTCGGACGGTGACCCCGAACACGCCGCTTCTGACGGCGACCCGATGGGTCGTCACGAGAAACACCGTCCGCGTCACGCGAGCGTACTGCCAGAGCGCCGGCGCGACGAAGACCGGGAGCCAGAGGAGAGCGAGCAACGAGACGACCTCGAGCGCGACGGCGGCGAGGACCGCGACCGTGCCGACGATGCTCAGGCCGACCCACGGGTAGACGGTCTGGATCCGCGGTCCCCCGCGCCAGTCGACCGTCTCGTCGGCGGCGAGCGAGAGCCACTCGATCGACTCGGAACCGGGTTCCGGATCGGCGGTCGTTCGGTTGCCGTCGGTCATGATCGAGGCGACCGCGGTTCGTCGTCCGCGTTCCCGTCGCCGCCCGTCCATTCGAAGGCGGTTCCGTCACTCCCGGCTTCGGAGCGCCGTTGCTGTGGCCGCTCCTCGAGCGACTGCCGAATCGCGCGCAGTTCCGCGAGGATGTCCGCGAGCACCTCGTCGGTCGGCCGTCCGTCGCCGTCCCCGCCGGGACCGCGGTCGCGTTTGAGCTGTTCGCTTATCAGGTGTTGCACGCCGCTTGGGTCCGGCACCGATTTGAACGACAGTTCGACGCCGGCACCGCCCGCGGTGCTGACCTCGACCGTTCCGTAGCCGAAGTGGTTCCCGAGGGCCGACTGGGAGTAGGAGATGTCCTGGACCTTCTCGTGTTCGATCCGCTTGACGTCCCGCGAGAGGACGCCGCTTTTCCGATAGAGGCCACGGTTCGTCACGACGTACTCGATGTTCGTCACCCGGAGGTACTCGCTGACGATGATGACGATCCCGATCAGGACGATCGCGAGCGGAAGCCCGACGAGAACGGTCGGCACGAGCGTTCGTCGATCCGGGCCACCCGCCCAGATGATCTCCTCGCCGTCGTCCAGCGAGAGCCACTCGAGGTCGGCTGCAGTCGGGGGTGTCGTCTGGTCGGTCATCGGTCACACCTCTCCCATTCTAATTTAATAACGTTTGTATTTTTCTCGTGTTTTCTGAACTGAGTATCAGTTTCTCTCCGTCTCGATCGCGTATTCGTATCGTTGAACTGTCTTTTATTACAGGCCGATAGCTACCGTGTTCGGCGGAACAGACGGAATATTCGAGAATATATGTTAAACGACGATCAGTCGGATTCCTCGAACTATTTTCCAGCAATTATTAGGCAAACTAATTATATTATATATAAACAAATTCGGGATTTCCGAACGCGTGCCCGAAGCACCGCTCGCCGAACCACGCGGCCACCGTGCTATCGGCGTCGTCGACGAAACGGAAACACTCCATCCGCTCGGGATCGAAGGCGGGGAGACGCCGCCGGAAACGTCTCCCTAGGGTTACTCGACCAGTTCGGTCTCCTCGCCGGCGTCCTGCTGTACCCAGATCGTTTTCGTGTTCACGAACTCCCGAATGCCCTCGCGAGCGAGTTCGCGACCGTACCCCGAGTCCTTTACGCCGCCGAACGGCAGCCGCGGGTCGGATTTGACGAGTTCGTTCACGAACGCAAGCCCCGATTCGAACTCGCGGGCGATCCGTTCGCCGCGCTCGAGGTCGTCGGTCCAGACGCTCGCGCCGAGCCCGAACCGGGTGTCGTTTGCCTTCTCGATCGCGGCCGCCTCGTCGGGGACGCGAAAGACCGTCGCCACGGGGCCGAACAGCTCCTCCCGATCCGCGGGCGCGTTCTCGGGAACGTCCGTGATCACCGTCGGCGGGTAAAAGGCTCCCTCGCGGTCCATCGGCTCACCGCCGAGGCGGATCTCCCCACCCCGGTCGATCGTCTCCGCAACCTGCTCGTGGAGCTGTTCCAGCAGGTCCGTGCGGGCCTGTGGCCCGACGTCGGTGTCTTCGTCCAGCGGATCGCCGACGGTTTGGGCATCCATCTCCTCGACGAACCGATCGACGAACTCGTCGTAGACGGCATCGACGACGATGAATCGCTTGGCGGCGATACAGGACTGCCCGTTGTTGATGAGGCGGGCCCGAACCGCCGTCTCGACGGTTTCGTCCATCGGCGCGTCCTCGAGGACGACGAACGGATCGCTCCCGCCGAGTTCGAGGACGGTCTTTTTGAGTTCGCTTCCGGCGGTCTCGGCGACCGCCCGTCCCGCGCCGTCGCTTCCGGTGAGGGTCACGCCCGCGACGCGATCGTCCTCGATCACGGCGTCGATCTCGTCGGACCCGATCAGGAGCGTGGCGAAGACGCCGTCCGGATAGCCCGCTTCGCGGAACACGTCCTCGATGGCGCGAGCGCAGCCGGGGACGTTCGACGCGTGTTTCAACAGGCCGACGTTGCCGGCGGTGAGGTTCGGGGCGGCAAACCGGAACACCTGCCAGAACGGGAAGTTCCACGGCATGATCGCGAGGATCGGTCCGAGCGGCTGGTAGGTGACCAGCGTTCGGGCGTTCGCCTCGCCGGCGACGACCTCGTCCTGCAGGTGGTCGGCGGCGTGTTCGGCGTAGTAGTCACAGAGCCACGCGCACTTTTCGACCTCGCTGCGGGCCTGATCGATCGGCTTCCCCATTTCCCTTGTCATCAGGCGTGCGTACTCCCCGCTGTTTTCCCGGAGGACATCGGCCGCCCGAGCCAGTAACCGCTGGCGCGTCTCGATCGACGTCTCACGCCACTCCGTCGCGGTTTCGGCTGCTCGTTCGAGGTGCTCGTCTCGGTCCTCGCTCGAGGACTCGTCGAAGGTATCGATGACTTCGTCGGTCGCCGGATTGATGCTCTCGATCATCACGCGAGAAGCGACCACGACGAGCCATAAACAGCCACGGGGGGCAACCCACACCGACCGACCATCCCGTCGAAAGACGGGTCATGACCGTGAACGGCGACCGTGCAAATATTGCACGTACCCGGGGAGAGTGGCAAGGGTTATGACTGTCGGTCGGAAACGTCCTCACCTGTACCCGCGTGACGGTCACTGTACGGACCGACGTCCCGGATGGGAGCAGTGCCCGTCAGTTCGGAGCGGGACAACTACGGCCCTACTATGACAGCAGCCGAATCCATCTCGGAACCGAAAGAAGAGGAAAGTGCCGTCGAAACAGCCCGTCGCCAACTCGAGCGCGCGGCCGCCCATCTCGATGTCGACGAGGGGATCGTCGAACGGCTGCGTCATCCGACGAGCGTCTATCGGGTGACGATTCCGCTCGAGCGAGACGACGGAACGCGGGAGATGTTCACGGGATACCGTGCCCACCACGATAGCGTCCGCGGTCCGTACAAGGGCGGGCTTCGGTATCACCCCGGCGTGACCGAAGAGGAGTGTGTCGGGCTCTCGATGTGGATGACCTGGAAGTGTGCCGTAATGGACCTGCCCTTCGGCGGGGCGAAAGGCGGCGTCGTCGTCGATCCCAAGGAACTCAGCGGGACCGAGAAAGAGCGGCTCACCCGTCGGTTCGCGGAGGAGCTTCGCCCCGTCATCGGCCCGATGAAGGACATTCCCGCGCCGGACATGGGAACCGACCCGCAGACGATGGCGTGGTTCATGGACGCCTACTCGATGCAGGAAGGCGAGACCGAACCCGGCGTCGTCACGGGCAAGCCGCCGATCGTCGGCGGTTCCTACGGCCGTGAAAAAGCGCCCGGCCGCAGCGTCGGGATCATCACGCGGGAAGCGATCGACTACTACGACTGGGACGTCGAGGACACCACCGTCGCCGTCCAGGGATTCGGCAGCGTCGGCGCCAACGCGGCGCGCTACCTCGACGATCTCGGTGCCTCCGTCGTCGCCGTTTCGGACGTCAACGGCGCGATCTACGACCCCGACGGTCTCGACACGAACGACGTCGAGGATCACGACGAGACGCCGGGAATGGTCTCGGGATACGACGCGCCCCAGTCGCTCACGAACGAGGAACTCCTCGAACTCGACGTCGACGTGCTCATTCCGGCCGCCATCGGGAACGTCCTGACCGGCGAGAACGCCCGGGAGGTAAACGCCGAGATGATCGTCGAAGGGGCGAACGGGCCGACCACGTCGACCGCCGACCAGATCTTCGAGGAACGCGACATTCCGGTTATCCCCGACATTCTCGCAAACGCCGGCGGGGTGACGGTCAGTTACTTCGAGTGGCTCCAGGACATCAACCGCCGCTCGTGGTGTCTCGAACGCGTCAACGAGGAACTCGAGACCGAGATGCTCAACGCCTGGAACGCCGTCTGCGAACAGTACGATATGCGGGACGTAACCTGGCGCGACGCGACGTACATCGTGGCGCTCGAGCGGATCGCCGAAGCCCACGAGGCACGCGGCCTCTGGCCGTAATCGGGAGCCGTAGTCGGGGGTTTGGGGGCGGTCCCACCCCTCGTTCAGACTGAAACGCCGGTGAGTCACGCCTCGTCTCGGGTCACCGATCCACAGTTTTCGAACGTACTGCTCGCGTCGCCGAGCGACTGCGTTCGAGCGAACCGGACCGCAGTGTTACGAAAAGGACGAGAGTTCCACGTCGCGATCTCGCGTCTCGCTGCCGCCGTCGGCGAGTCGATCGTACGCCGGGAGGTCCTCGAGCGAGGAATCCCGCCGAACTGCCTTGATGATGTGTTTCGGATCGGTAACGAGCCGGTGTAACAGATAGCTTCCCTGCGAACGGCCGCCGCCGGTCTTTTCCGACTCTATCACGCCGAGAAACGCCTGTTCTTTGAGCTGTCGATAGAGCCCGTTCTCGGTGATCGGGTCGGTGGCGACCATCTCACAGATCCCGACGTACCGCTCGTAGATCTCCCGCGTCTTGTGGGTCTCGCGATCCCCGGTGATGATACGGCTTGCGAGCGCGTACAGCGCGAGTTTCGCGTGGACGGTCGCACCGCTGGTAAGCTCCTCGATCCGGTTGATCTCCGCGACTTCCTGAGCCTGTTGGATGTGTTGTTCCGACACCGTCTCCGAACCGGTACGCCGGGCGAGTTCGCCGGCCTCCTTGAGGATCTCGATCGCCTTTCTGGCGTCGCCGTGTTTCTTCGCGGCGAGCGCCGCACAGAGCTCGATCGTCCCGTCCTCGAGGACATTCGGCTGGAAGGCGTCCTCTCGGTTGCGCATGATCTCGCGAAGCTGTGAGGCATCGTAGGGATGGAAGAACAGTTCGCGGTGGCCGAAACTACTGTCGATGCGCTCGTCGAGCGTCTCCCGGTACTTGACCTTGTTACTGATGCCGATGACGCCGATGTACGCGTCCGTCTTCTGGGCCTCACGCGCCCGGGAGAGTTGCATCAGGATGTTGCTGTTGTCCAGTTTGTCGATCTCGTCGAGGATGACGATGATCGCGTCGAAAAACCCCTCGAGAATCCGCCAGATGTGCTGATAGTACTCCATGGTCCCCACGCCCCGGAGCGGGATGTTCTGCTGGTAGCCGGTCTGTTCCTTGAGACTGAGCGCTAACTGGCGCGTCGCTCGCGTTTCCGTGTTCGCTTCCGAACAGTCGACATAGAGGACGCCACAGTCGATATCGTTGTTCCGCGCGGCATCCTGCGCTCGAGTCGCAACGTGTCTGGAGATGAGACTCTTTCCGGTTCCGGTCTTGCCGTAGATCATGACGTTGTTCGGCGGATCCCCGCGCGTGATCGCACCGACTTCCGCAGCGACCGATTGGATCTCGTCGTCCCGCCCGACGATCCGATCTTCATCGGGGACGTGACCGACGTGGAGGAGTTCCTTCCGATTGAAAATCGGATCGTGAGATTGGAAAAGCGGGTCCCCAGCCTGTTCAGCCATGTCTCCGTTCTTGGAGACGGACCTAATAAAACTATGGAAGGTAGTTCAGACTGATAACGCACGGAGAGACGTTGTGATAGACAGCGTTCCAGCCGTTTCCGCTCGATCGCCCTCCCCCGATGCAGACTGAATCCCGCGTGCCGCCCGTCTTCGGGTCCGATGCTCTTACTCGAGAATACCGGCGACCAGTACCGAGCGGTCAACGGTTCCGTTCGGACCCACCCCCCTCGTTCAGAGTGAAACGCAGGAGCGGAACGCGTCCCGCGATAGCCGAGTGAAACCGTCCGCGTGCTCCGAAAGCTAGCTCTCAAACGATGGAGCGACCAAAAACGGCGGGAACGGTCTGTTTCTTCTTCTAGTTCACCTAGAATGGTAGTATTATATTTTATGGATTAGGAAATACTTGCTTGGCCAAGCCCCGACCGGTCAGCCGCTCGTGACCAATGTGGGGGTGATTCACACATTCGAACCGCCAACTTCGTCGCTCGCACCGTCGGTAGCAGCGGTCAGCGCATCGAACGCCGAGGGTATCACAGCACCAGTTCCCCGGCCAGATCGGTGACGGTTTTCACTCTGAGCGAGGGGTGTCTCCGTTCGTTACCACCTCCGAAGGCCGTACGTTCCGGGCAGTATCCTCCGACCGCACCCCTCGTTCAGAGTGAAAACGGATCGGACGGTGGAACCGACAGTGGTGTCTCACGCTTCTTTCACTCTGAACGGGGGGCCTCGGGGACCGAACCGTGGTCCACCGTCGTCGGTTGGATCACGACGCCAAACCGGAACGTCAGAGACAACCGCCGTTCCTTCACCGTCTCCCCCGTGACGTCTCTACCGGTTCGTTATCCGCGATCCGATCGAGCGGCACGACGCCCGATCAACCGACGATATCGATCGCTTTTCACTCTGAACGAGGGGTGTCCGTTACACCATCACATCGATGGCGGGCGAGGCCGGTCACGTTATCGGTCACTGACACCAGTATCACTTTGATCGTGGGCCGAAGACACAGCGTATGGTTCGCAGGAGCGTCATGTTCACCCCGGGTGATCGCCCCGAGATGTGTCGGAAGGCAACCGAGTCGGGCGCGGACGTGATCGTGTTCGACCTCGAGGATGCCGTTTCGCCACAGCGGACGGCCGATGCGCGCGAGGCAGTCCGGTCCGTTCTCGCCGACCCCGATTTCGATCCGGACTGTGAAGTCTGCGTCCGGGTCAACGCGTCGCCGACGGAACTGGAAGCCGATCTCGAGGCGCTGCTCGCGGCCGGCGATAGGACGGCCGGATCCGACGCCGATCGTCGTCTCGATAGCGTGATGCGGCCGAAAGTCGACTCGCCCGAAGACGTGCGGGCGCTTGCGGACGAACTCCGGAGCTACGACGTCTCGTTTCCGATCTTCGCGCTAATCGAGAACGCCGCCGGCGTGCTCGCCGCGCCCGAGATCGCCGCCGTTCCCGCGACGGACGCGCTCGTGTTCGGGGCCGAAGACCTCTCGGCTGACATCGGCGCAACCCGGACCGCCGACGGGACTGAAGTCCTGTACGCACGCGAGCGCGTCGTCCTCGCGGCGGCAGCCCACGACTGCACGGCTATCGACACCCTCGTGACTGACTTCGAGGACGACTCTCGACTGCGCGAGGACGCCGCGTTTTCCGTCCAGCTCGGGTACGACGGCAAACTGGCGATCCATCCCGCACAGGTCGGCCCGATCAACGATGCGTTCACGCCGTCGGACGAGGAACTCGAGTGGGCCGACAGGGTTCTCGCGGCCAGACGCGAGGCCGAGGGGGCGGGCGTCTTCGAAGTCGACGGCGAGATGATCGACGCGCCGTTGATCGCGCAGGCCGAACGGATCCGTTCGCGTGCCGCCGCCGCTGACAACCGTGGCGCATCCGGTGATGAGGGAAGCGGTAGCGGTGGCTAACCGAGCGTCACTATCCCGAAAAGTAGTTGGTGAAATGACACACATTCACTAGGTTTATTTTCCAGTCGAGTAAAGAAGTCGGTATGAGTGAGGGCGCGAATCCATTCGAAAGTCTCCAGTCACAGATCGACGAAGCCGCCGCTCACC
Source organism: Halopiger djelfimassiliensis (assembly GCF_000455365.1). GTDB lineage: Archaea > Halobacteriota > Halobacteria > Halobacteriales > Natrialbaceae > Halopiger_B > Halopiger_B djelfimassiliensis. The sequence continues at coordinate 998,602 of NZ_HG315685.1, read as the reverse complement.
TCGAGATCGGGGACGACGTGATCGAACGGCTCAAACACCCCGAACGGGTGCTCGAGACGAACCTCACGGTCGAACTCGACGACGGCTCCCTCGGGCGGTTCAAAGCGTTCCGGTCGCAGTTCAACGGCGATCGCGGCCCCTACAAAGGGGGAATCCGGTACCATCCGGGCGTCACTCGCGACGAAGTGAAAGCGCTGTCCGGATGGATGGTGTACAAATGTGCGACCGTCGGCATTCCCTACGGCGGCGGCAAAGGCGGCATCGTCATCGATCCCGACGAGTACTCGACGGCCGAACTCGAGCGGATCACCCGCGCGTTCGCGACGGAACTCAGGCCTCTGATCGGCGAAGACCGGGACATCCCCGCGCCCGACGTGAACACGGGCCAGCGGGAGATGAACTGGATCAAAGACACCTACGAAACGCTCGAGAACACTACCGAACCCGGAGTCATCACCGGGAAGAACATCGCCAGCGGCGGCAGTGCGGGCCGCGTCGAGGCGACCGGTCGGTCGACGGTCATCGCGGCCCGTGAGGCGTTTGACTACCTCGGGAAGGACCTCGACGGGGCGACCGTCGCCGTCCAGGGTTACGGCAACGCCGGCTGGATCGCCGCGAAACTGATCGACGAGATGGGTGCGACCGTCGTCGCCGCCAGCGACTCGAGCGGCGGGATCTACAACCCGGACGGGTTCGATCCGGTCGAAGCCAAAGCACACAAAAACGAGACGGGAAGCGTCGTCGGATACGAGGAAAGTACGGAAGAGATCACGAACGCGGACGTCCTCACGATGGACGTCGACCTGCTGATTCCGGCGGCGCTCGAGAACGCGATCGACGGCGACCTCGCCGAGGACGTGAAAGCGGACGTCATCTCCGAAGCCGCCAACGGCCCGCTGACCCCCGAGGCAGACAGGGTCCTCGAGGACTCGGATGTCTTCGTCGTCCCCGACATTCTGGCCAACGCCGGCGGGGTGACGGTCAGTTACTTCGAGTGGGTCCAGAACCGCCAGCGGTTCTACTGGTCCGAGGAGAAGGTCAACGAGGAACTCGAGGGGATCATCGTCGATGCCTTCGACGCACTCGTCGAGACCTACGAGGAGCACGACCTCTCGAACCCGCGGACTGCGGCCTACGTCGTGGCGATCCAGCGAGTCGCGGACGCTGCCGAGGAAGCCGGCACGTTCCCCTGACTTCGGCTCGGTTTCGCTTTCGGTTTCTTGACCTCCTCCCACCCCTAAAGGGGTGGGATTCCCCGAAGGGGGTATTCAGGTTGCGCGTTTCCTCGGCGGTGAAGTACGCTTTCGCGTCCCGCGTCAGCGGTCGCCGTCCGGTTACGACCCCGGACGTGCTTTTCAGCGCGTACAGCCGGGTCAAAGCGGCCTTCCTCCCCGGTCACGCCGGGCGTCTGCGAAGCAGACGGTGGAGTGTTCAGTCCACGAGGCCGCACGGGTCGCGGCACCCGAAGTGCTACGCCGTGCATGGTTCTCCCTCCCGTTGACGGATGTTCTCGGCGGCGTTCAGGTCGGCGTGGCGGCCACGGTCGCAGTCGGAACACGAGAAGTAGTCGCCGTCACGCGACCCTTCAGCACCGCAGGCCGAACAGCGTTGACTCGTCTCGAACGGGTCAACTTGTTCGACGCGAATCCCGGCTTGCTCGGCCTTGTAGACGATGAACTCCTGCAACTGATGGAAGTGCCACGAGTGAACGCCACGCCAGTCGCTTCCCTCTCTGATACCTTCCAAGTCCTCGATTTTTACCACGGGATTCTCGAACTGTTTGGCCCAGTCGATGAGGCGACGGGAGGCTTTGTGGTTGAGATCGCGAATCCGGCGCTCCTCTTTGTTACCCACGCGGTTCCGTGCGCGAAGCGCACCCGCTTCTTGAAGCGACTCGCGTAGGGAACGATATTTGCGGCGGACGTATTTCGCCTCACGACCGGACACCAGCATCGACTCGCCCATTTCGGCGTCGGCGGCAAGCAAGTGATTGTGGCCGATGTCCACGCCGATTGCCGTCTCCTCGCCTGTCTCGGCGTCGTACTCGACGGTGAACGTACAGAACCAGTCGTCTCCTCGGCGGTACACCTGCAATCGGGACTTGTCGGCTTCACCGTCCACGAGCCGGGCTACGTCGTCGGCTATGTCGTCGTACACGTCGATAGGCGTGTACCACCAACCCGAGATACAGGGGAACCCAACGACAACGGAACCGTTCTCGGTGCGGTCAATCTCCCAGTTCTGGTTGTTGACCGCGAACGGCTGGCTGGCGTGGTATTCCACGATGCCGTCCTTCTTGTAGTCAGACTTGGCTTCGCGGATGGCCTGGTTCTGGATGGCTGAGTAGAGTGGATTATCGATGCTGGCCGTGGTCACGCTCATCCCAAACCTGTTGGATTCCCACCCATTGATGCAGAATTGCTTGGTGTCGCGGTACAAGTGGGTGGCGCGTTGCCACTCCCTGCGGCGGTCGCGGGATGGGTTGTGGAACGTCGTGGTGACGGTCGTCGTGACCACGGTTACAACTGTAATGTATTCCTGATGGTATTAAAACGTGGGAATATCGGGCGGGCTGACACCCGTGGTTTGCTTCCCAGTTGTCGGCTTCATCCCACCCCTGAAGGGGTGGGCTTTCGCCTCGCTACCGCTGTGGGCTTTCGCCTCGCTACCGCTGTAACAACTGCAACGATTGACACACCGATCGCACGCCGACCGTGCGATCGGGTGTGCAGTGACTCAGTGACTTGCAGTGGCTACTATAGCGACTGCCGTCGGAACGACTCGATCGACACTCACCTCGTGTCATATTTTTAAATCCTCGCATTTCAAATGCATTATGTTAACAATTAAATAGAGTTTCGCGGAGTCAACAAACACTTATGAACTGATATCGGATTGGTCCAGTGATGAAACGCAGAACGCTTCTCGGCGGTCTCGGCGCGGCTGGACTGGCAAGCCTGTCGGGGTGTCTGGGACTGGTCGGCATGGCCGAACACGAATCGATCCCCGCGGACGTCGACCCTGCGGCCCGCGACGAAACCGGGTACGAACGGACGAACGTCGAACCGATCGTCGTCGAACGGGACGTCGGCGTCGGGCCGGTTTCCGAGACGGTCGTCGTTACGAACCACATGACCGAACTCGAGAAGGCGGTCGATATGGGGCCGCTTGGCCGCCAGCGCGGTGCCGTGTTTACCGTGCTGTCGACGCCGAAGGTCGACCTCCTCGGGCAGAACTTCAACCCCGTCGAGGAGATGTCCGACACGGAACTCGTCGAACTCGTCGCGAACAACTACGACGACATCGGCAACATCGACTTCGAAGAGAAAGAGACTGTCACTATTCTCGAACAGGAGACGACTCGATCACGGTTTACGGCCGACGCGAAGTTCAACGGCACGAGCGTCGATGTCGACCTCCACGTCACCGAAGCCGTCGAGACCGACGACGACCTGCTCGTGACCATCGGCGTCTACCCCCGGCACCTCCGGACCCGAGAGGAAGCGAACGTCCTCACTCTCATGGAAGGCGTGGTCCCGACGGTCGACGGGGACGGCTCGAGCGACGACAGCGGAGCCGAAAGCGCCGACGAAGACGGCAGTGACGGCTCCGACGACGGAAGCGACACCGAGGACACGTCCGAAAGCGATGGCGAATCCGAGGACACGTCCGACGGCGACGATGGCTCCACCAACAGCAGTGACGACGGCGACGACGGCGGAATCAGCCTCAGCTAACCCCTCGAGCAACGCCAGCCTCGGCGTTCAGACGAGTCCGATCGCGGACGCGACGAGTACGGTTCCGACGAGCACGGCGACGACGCCGGTCGCTCTCGTGACTCGAACGCGGTCGGATTCGTCGATCCCATCCCCGTTCTCGAACGGTTCCATTCCGTGTCGGTGCTGTGCCTTGACGATCGTCGGGGCGTAGCTGACTCCAACAAGCCCGAAGACGACGAGTCCGAGGCCGACGACGAGTGTAACCATGGGTCCCGTCCGAGTTCATCGAGGACCCGGATAACCTTCCGTCCGAAAATCGCTCGGCGAGAACCCGCCGGGTTCTATCTCGAGTCGCCGTCCGAACCGACGTGCCCGCGGATCGATCACAGCAGTACAGCGCGGAAGCCCACCCCTTTAGGGGTGGGAGGAAGCGCGTAAACTCTATGCCACAGACCACCGATACCAGCATTGCCGACTCCCGAAATAATCGTTACACGGCGGCGATTCCCGGTCGCGTCCGGATAACTGGGTGTTCGTTACCAGTCGTCCCTGTCGTCCGAATCGTCCGTCGACCACTCGTCGCCCCGGTCGCCGTCACGTGTTTCCGTGTCGCCGAACCGATCGTCGCCTCCCCACCGCTCGTCGGAAGACCGCGAGTCGGTGTCGGTCGTAGTGGCTGGGCCACCCGCGCGGACGGCCGCTCGCTGGTCCGGAATGAGGTCGAGTTCCTCGTTCGTGTCCCCGAGCAACAACAGGGCGTAGTACTGGAAGTACGTCCGAATCGGCATCTGAACGAGCGCGACGAAAAGCAGGATCGTCAGAAAACCCACGATCGCGACGCCGACCGCGAGGACGACGCCGATATCGCCCAGGGTCGCCAGGAGCAGTCCAACGATGACGAACGGGATCGCGACGACGATCGAACCGATGAGAACGAGAAACGTAACGGCCGCGCTAACCACGAGCTGGAGGAGCCAGACCAAAAGCAGGTAGACGGCGTACTCGGTCCAGTTCGCTTTGAGCGTCGACCAGAACCGACTCCAAGAGCCGAGGACGCCTCGCTCCTCGAGCAACATGATCGGAGCGACGAACTCCGAGGTAAACCGCATTGCGATCGCGTACACGGCATAGACCGGGATCGCAAAGAGCGCGATCAGGAGCAGCGGACCGAGCGCAGCCTCGAAGCTTCCGGCGTTCATGAAAGCGAACACTGCCGGGCCGCCGACCAGAAGGAGGAGGGCGAGTCCGGCGACCAGCCGGAAGGAAAACAGCCGCAGACCGCGGCCGAGATTAGCTCGGCTATATCGCCGAATGTGTACCGTCGTCGAGCGAAGCGACTCGATAAAGACGAACTCCAGAACCGCCCCGATGAGTCCGAAGACGAGCCAGATCAGAAGCAACACCACGACGACAGCGGCGATGGCAACCAGTACGTCCTCCGAAATCGCGTCCATCCCGCCGTCGACCGGCTGTCCGTCGGACGTCATCCCGGGATTACCCGACGGGAAACCGCTGCCCATCCCGCCGCCGACGAAGAAGACGACGATGGCAAGCTTGAGCCACAGCCCCGCTCGAACCGGCAACAGCAACTCCCGCGTTACGTCGATTGCGTCACTCAGATCGTCGATAGCGTCCATACGTATCCGGCTCTATTGTTCCGATACTGAAAATGATACTGTTCTGATTCCAATTCGACTCCGGCCCCGAGACAGCGGCTCGATACGGGAACACGGTCGTTCGGACCGGAACACGTTCCGGCTGCGACACTTCGGGACGCATTTAACTCCGAATCCCCTCTGTCATCCGTATGGACATCCGCCAGCTCGTCCGAGGAACCGTCGAGTGGGGACGCATCGAGCGCGTCATCCGCACGCTGGCGGACCGACACGACCGCGAGGTCGTCCGCGTGGAGTTTCTCGAGGCGGACAACTGGCTGTCGACGCCGTGTGTCATCGACGACGAGTGGTTCGTCAAGATCGTCTCGCGCCAGAACGCCCTCGTCCACGCGATCTTGACGACCGGCCGGAACGTCGGCGCGTTCTCCTCGGGGACCGAAGGGTTCTTCGATCGGTTCGATACGCCCCGCGAGATGGTCGAACACGAGTACGAGGCGACCCAGCGCATGCGCGAGATCGGGATCAACGCCCCGAAGCCGATCGAAGCGTTCGAAGTCAACGGGTTGGGTGTGCTCGTCCTCGAGTACCTCCCCGAGTTCGAAACCTTGGGATCGGTCTCCGATGCCGTCGTCGCCGACCGAGCACGCGACCTGTTCGAGATGCTGGCGACGCTTCACGACCACGGGCTCGCCCACGGCGATCTCCGAGCCGAAAACATCCTGCTGTGTGACGGCGACCTCTATTTCATCGACGCCACCAGCGTCCACGAAGATCGAGTCCCCGAAACGACCGCCTACGATCTCGCCTGTGCGCTCGCCGTCCTCGAGCCCCGGATCGGCCCCCGTCGGGCCGTCGGGGCCGCATCGGTAGTCTACGACACTTCGGAACTACTTCTGGCGCGTCGCTTTCTCGATTTCGTCCGCTTGCGTCCCGATCACGAGTTCGATTCGACGCGGCTCCGCAGCGAACTCGAGAAGGCGGCCGATCTGGGCCAGACCTGACGGTGCGCTGTCGATTCGTGTGACCGACTAGCAGAGCTTTTCACTCCGCTCGCCGTACGACCCGGTATGAGTCGGCAAACAACGGAGCAAGTACACGGCCACTACATCGGCGGCGAGTGGAGAGACGGAAGCGGGTCCGACACGTTCGAGAGCGAGAACCCGGCGACGGGGGAACCGCTGGCGGAGTTCCAGCGCGGGACCGAAGCCGACGTCGACGCCGCCCTCGAGGCGGCCGAGGACGCGTTCGAGGAGTGGCGCGATCTCTCGTATATCGATCGCGCGGAGTACCTGTGGGATATTTACCACGAGCTGCGCGAGCGCCACGAGGAACTCGGCGAGATCGTCAGCAAGGAGTGTGGCAAGGAGATCAGCGAAGGAAAGGCCGACGTCACCGAGGCCTGGCACATGGTCGAG
>NZ_HG315685.1:811599-991826 GCF_000455365.1 Halopiger djelfimassiliensis | reverse complement strand
CTCCCGGCGTCACCCTCTCGACCGGTGCCACCACCCGCCCCGGCGAAACCGTCGACCGCGATCGGTAACGCCGACGTATCCGACCCGGCGTGCCGACTCGAGCGGAGGTCGTCCTCGTCTTCGGAGGCCCGAACGTATGCCGTCCGGAGACACTCATCACGGACTGAAAGTCACACGAGAGTATTAGTGTCGGTCCGTCGAGGGAACGGTATGGACACGGATTCGACTGCGTCGAACCCGGACCCGCACGTCGCTGACGACGGCGATGCCGACCGAGCGGCCGACGAAAGCGGTATCGAGGAACTGCAACGCGAGCGCGTCCGTGACGGGAAGCGATGTGAAACCTGCGGGACGACTATCGGGCCGCGGGAGTTCCGGCTCAGCTGGATCATCGAAGACCGCGAAACGACGCTCGAGGAACACTATTGTAGCGATTCCTGTCTCCCCGATGCGGCAAGCGACCGGTCGGCGGACGGACCCCGGGACTGGTCGTACTGTCGGTAAGCCCGATTCTCGGCTCGAACCCCGAGTCACACCCGTACTCACAGCACGGCGTACTGCCGAGCGGTCGTGACGTAGAGCAGATCGAAAAGGTGCGGACGAGGCGTGAGGCGAGGAGACGGGAGTGGAGCGCTCGTTTCCCGGGAACGAGCGTCGGTGGGCCGGACGACGCGCGCTGTGGATGCCGGCGACGACGTGAAAAGCGTCGGTACCGGCAGTTCCAATAACGGGTTTGCGGACCAAAAAGTCAGCGGTCGGCTGAGATCGGACCGCGGAGAACGGAGCCCCTTACAGGCGTCTGTCCCGAAGCGCCGGAAACTCCGCTCGAACGGTCGCGACTGTCTCGGGATCGATCTCGGCCGTCACCAGTGTTGGATCGTCGCCGCTCGAGGCGACGGTCACGCCCCACGGGTCGGAGACGGTCGAGCGCCCGAGCAGGGTCGCGTCGTCGAACCGGCCCGAGCCGTTGATCGTCGCGACGTAGCACTGGTTTTCGATCGCTCGCGCCCGCGATAGCGTCTTCCAGTGTTCCAGGCGGGGGTACGGCCACGCGCTCGGGACGAGGACGAGTTCGGCCCCGGCGTCGACCAGTCGGCGATAGAGCTTCGGAAACCGGAGGTCGTAACAGGTCGTCACGCCGACGGTCACGCCGCCGATCGTCGCGGTCTCGAGTCGATCGCCGGGAACGAGCAGATCCGACTCCGCGGAGTCGTAGCCGAACAGGTGGTGTTTGCGGTAGACGAGCCGTCGTTCGCCGTCGGAATCGAACAGGACGGCGGTGTTGGCCAACCCCTCGTCTGCGGGCGTCGCGACGGACTCCGTCGCCGCGAGGTCTTCGACGATACTCCCCGCGAGAACGGCGACGTCGTGTTCGGTTGCCGCCTCACGGATCCGGGTCAGCGTCTCGCCGGTCAACGGCTCCGCGTTCCGCTCGTAACTGTCGAACGCGAAGTAGCCGACGTTGAACAGTTCCGGCAACGCGACGAGGGCCGCGCCCCGTGTGGCGGCTCGTTCGATCGCCGCGAGGGCGCGGTCGACGTTTCGATCGACTGCGCTGGCTTCGACGTGAAGCTGTGCGAGCGCGACCGACAACGGCTCTGTGGCGGCGTTCCCTCCTGCCGTGGGATCGGGTTCTTTGCGTGTCATCGTGGGGTAACGCGGACTACTGTCTGGTTCGAAGGTCGTGCTCGAGCGCCCGACGCAGGTTCTCGAGTTCGTCGTCGAGGTTGCGTTTGAAGAACTTCTCGACGCCGGGCAGTTTCCCGTCGACGACGAAGTGGTTCTCGAGGCGAACGCCGTCGTCGGTGTCGACGATTTCGTGTTCGCCGGTGACCTGCATCACTTTCGAGGACCCGACGAACTTGACGTATTTTGGGGGTGTGCGGGTAACGTCCTCCGTGTCGACTTTGACCGTTCGTCGGACGAGCGGGATGGGTAACTCGACGTGCCAGGTGACCCGTCGACCGTCGGGGTCGGTGGCGGTGTACTCGTCGACGACGCTGATCGACCGGGCGCGGTTCTCGGGATCGGCGATGAACTCCCAGACGCGCTCGGGCGACGCCGACAACTCGAACGAACGGTCGACCCGTACAGTCATGGGCCTAACTGGGGGGTTCTCGGGTAAAAAGCCCGTGGACCGAGTGCGAGAACTGCGACCCCGGACGGGCGTCTGGGTGACGAATGGAACCCGAGTTTCTGAGGACGAGAACCGAACGCGCTCAGCTAACGGTGACTTTCCACGTCGTCGAGCGGGCACGGCCCCACTTCTCGATGTCGACCTCGTCGGATTTCTCCGCGAGATGGGGCAACCGTGCGCCGACCTGCTTTGCCGAAAGTCCGATCGCGTCCGCGATGTTTTTCGCCCGGAAGTACCGTTCGCCTCGGGCGGCACTCTCGCGGAGGTGCGAGAGAATTCGCTGTTCTTCGTCGGAGTAGTCGGTCATCGTCCGTACGGGGATATAGAAGCCGATCGCTCTTAACTTTTAACGGCCGAGTCGGCCGTCCGGAACCCGAACGGGTTCGTGAGCGGGGAGCCGCCGTTCGGTGACCGTCGTTCGACCGGTCCGATCAGTCCCAGTAGAGGTGAATCGCGACGACCGCAAGCGAACTGAAGAGGACGGCGGCGGCGAACCCGAAGGCTGCCGTGATATCCGGTGCGCCCGCGAACATCAACAGCGCGCCGATCGTCGCGAGCGCGCCGAGTGCGAGCGCCAGTCCCACACCCTTGTCCGTCGTCGACTCCGATTGCGTAGCCATGCTCGAGGGTTTGTCGTCGGGGTCTCTTAATTGCACGTGATTTCGGCGGGGAGTCCGACCCGCTGGCGACTCGCTGCAGTCTCCGACGACCGTCGTCACCGTCGGCCGTCAGTTGATCGTGGTGTGCTCGGACTCCTCGTTCAGCGCGAGGTTGGCGGCGATCTCCGCGTTTCGCATGGCGTACTGGGCGGTTTGCTGGAGACTGACGAGGACTTCCCGCACACGGAGTAGCTCCTCGTTCGACATCTCCGGCAGTTCCGCGAGGATCTCCGATTCGCGGTCGGCGATGTCGTGAAACAGCGCTCGAACCTCGTTCGACTTGTCGTAATCGCGTTCGACGGCCGCCTCGACCGCACGCGAGGTGATCTCGTCGACCAGTTCGTTCAACTCCCGGATATCCCGCATCACCGAACTGTCGACCTCGAGGGTGTGGCCTTCGGTCTCGATGACGATCTCGGCGATATCCTCGCCGTTGTCGGCCGTCAGTTCCAGGTTCTTCGCGATCGATCGATACCCGATAAGCGGGAAGCCGCTGTTGAGTCCGACCGCCCGGGCGAGGTTCGGGTTCTGGTAGGCCGTAAAGATCAGTCGAAGCAAGAGCACGAAGATCTTGTTGGCCTGCCGTTCCCGGTTCAGCGCCCGCTGGGCAAGATCAGGGTTGCCGTGAGCGAGCGCTTTGATGCCTTCGCCACGCATCGTCTGGCCGGTTCGCTCGAGTCGCTCGAGCAGGTTATCGAGGGTGAAATCCTCGGGATCGACCGAACACCGGATCGAAATGCTCTCGGGGGTTTCTTCGATGACGCCCAGGCCCATGAGCTGGGTTTCGGCCTGGTAGACCGCGTTGATGTGTTCGGATTCGAGCGCGCCGTCTTCGGTGTCGATGCGGATGACGCGCCGGCCGAGAACGTACTGGGCGACGATCGCACGCTCGACGGCATCGGCGTCGAGATCGTCGGCGTGGATGATCGCCTCCGTCTCTTCGGAACTCGCCGACTCGGGCATCACCGTCAGCGTTCCCTTGCCGCTGGTCCGCAGTGACACCTCGTCACCTTTCTCGACGGCGTGCTCGGACGCCCACTCGGCGGGGAGGGTCATCGCGAGCGTAGACGGGCCGAGTCGTTGCACTTTCCGTGTTTCCATGCCGGTCCGTATGCGGGAGACAGCCTTAATATTGACTATACGGTCATTATGTTCCTCCCATGAGATTATATGATCAGGAGACGGCCAAATATGGAAGTATACTCACAGGTACTGGCGGAGTAACCGATCACCGAAGTTCAGACGACTTTCACGAGTTGCGTGGTAAACCGGCCGGTCCGGACCTGTTGCCAGCCCCGGAGTCGCTCGTCGATCGTCTCGTCGTCGGTGTCGACCCGTAACGCATCGATATCGTCGAGTTTCGCCCCGGATGCCACGACGTCGATCTCGTCGGCGCGTTCGATGACCGGCGGGGAGATCTGGTGATTTCCCCGTCCGAAAATAAATCCCTGTCCGCCGATCGGCGAGACGACGATCGTAACCGGATCCACGAGGGCCGCGAGGATGTCCGCCTCCGCCGCGTCCCGGGCGAGTACATCGCCATCCCGCCAGACGTCGACGCCGAGCGGCGAGGGGTCGATTCCCAGTTCGGCCTCGATCGCGCCGACGGTGCTGCCGGGACCGAAGACGTACGTTCGATCGGGTTCGACTTCGCGGGCGTACCCCGACGCCAGCGAGTCGACGTTCCCGTTCGAAACCTGCTTGCTCGACTGGACGTTCGGCGCGACCGGCACCGGGACGACGGCCTCGAGTCTCGTCCGAACCTCCCCTTCGCGGTAGGCGTCCTCGTCGATGTCGTTTACTTCGCGGGATTCGACGCGGTCGAATTCGGCGGCGATTCGGCCGGCATCAGCCGGCGTGACGGCGAACACCGACGAGTAGATCTTGACGCCGGCCGGAACGCCCAGCATCGGCGTCCCGTCGTCGGCGTCCTCGAGTACCGTCGCGACGTCGACGGCCGTCCCGTCGCCGCCGACGAAACAGACGAGATCGACCCCGCGTTCGAGAAACGAGCGCACGGCCGCTCGCGTGTCGGCGGCGGTCGTGCCGGCGTCTCCGGGATCGACCCGGGAGTTCGATGCTGCTTCGTCCGAACGGTCGGCCGGATCGGAGACGACTACTGGCTCGTATCCGGCGTCACGGACCGCGGAGGCACCCATGACGCCTGCCGCCGTATAGACGGTTACGTCCGGGTTCCGGCGATGGAGCGACTGCATCGCCTCGCGTGCTCGTTCGGGGGCCCGCGGTTTTGCACCGCGTCGACGCGCTTCCTCGAGTTTCCCGTCGGTCCCCTTCAGTCCGACCCGGCCACCCATCCCCGCGATGGGGTTGACGACGACGCCGAGAGACTCCATGACCCGCAGTAAGCCGGGTCGAGCCAAAAGCCGTGTGGTGTTTCGGCGTCGTCGGCCGCCGACACGTCGCCCGGTTTCTGAAAAACTAAGAGGGATGGGGACGGATCGCCGACTATGAACGCAGTCACACACGGAATTCTCGAGACGGGGTCGGAGCTACCGATGGACGTGGTCGGCTGGGGTGTGCTGGGCCTGAGCCTGCTCGTTACGGTCGCCTGGTTGGCCTACCTCTACCGATAGCCGGTTAGGCGGTTTCGACGCGCTCGCGAAGCCACGCGGCGGCCTCCGCCACGGTCGTCTCGTCCGTGCTCTCGATCTCGATCCGGACGCCGTCGCCGGGATAGCTGCCGACGGACACGTCGAACTCCGTCCGGAGCCGTTCGATGCGATCGAGCAGCGCACTCTCCGGTTCGTCGGCGACGACGACGTCCCGATAGGTCCGCGTCCCCGAAAACTCCGGAGCGATCGTCTCGAACATCGCTTTCATTTCCGCGGGGACGCCCGGAAGGACGTAGACGCCTTCGAGCGCCGCCCCGGGGGCGACACCCTCCTCGTTGTGCAGTGCTCGCGACCCGGCTGGCAGTTCCGTCGTTCCCTCCGTCAGATCGGCCCGCGTGTATCCATCCTCCGCGAGCCAGGCGAGGGCGGCCTCGTGTTCCTCGAGGTCGCGCCCGAGCGCGGCGGCGACGCCGTCCATCGTCACGTCGTCGTGGGTGGGGCCGAGTCCACCCGTAACGATGACGGCGTCGTACGCGGCGCGATACTCGTTGACGACGCGTGCGATGTCGGCGACGCGGTCCGGAACCGTGGTGACGCGTTCGACGGCGACGCCGCGTTCGGCCAACCGTTCACAGAGCCACGTGGCGTTCGTGTTCGTCGTCCGTCCGGCAAGCAGTTCGTCTCCGACCGTTACGACCGCGACGTTCATACGGCACCGTTCGGGGCGGGACCACAAATGCGTCTCGTCCCGGTCGAGCCCGCCATACCACTCAAATTCCCAATAGGTCGTATAAAATGGCACTCACGATAACCACAAGATTCAATTCTGATAATTTGAAACGGTTCGGTAATGTCTCGTCCTCGGACGGAATCGAACGAATCGGATTCGACTGCGGTCCTCTCTGCGCTCGGCAGCAAGTACAGCGCCGAGATCCTCTGTGCTGCAGGGACGCCGAAATCGGCACAGGCGTTGAGCGAAGACATCGAAATCCCGATCGCGACCTGTTATCGACGGATCGAAGAACTCGTCGACGCCGGTCTCCTGACCTGTGAAGGCCGACAGCTCTCCGAAGAGGGTCGACGGACGAACATCTATCGGCGAACGCTCGACGAAATCGAGGTCGACTTCTCCGACGACGAGCCGACCTTCTCACAAAAGCGCCGTACTGAGGCCAAAAACAGGCTGCAGGATCAACTCGAGGAGTAATCGGCCGAGTAGCGGCGTTTTTCGGCGGTCGTAACCCTACAGGTTCCGAACAGTCGCCGGTCCATGACGAGCAAGCGGTCACAGCCACACCCGTCGGGAGGAACGGGGCCGTTCGGTCATTCTTAAGTAATCTCAAGAGAATACTCGAGTATGACTGACCACGGTACGTATCCGGATCATCAGAGCGCGGCCGACGAGTCGGTCGTCGGGACGCGACGCGTCCTTCGGATCGGTCACGACCGGCCGATCAGGATCAGCGCAGGGCACCGCATTCGACACCACGACGGCAAGTGCTCGCGGCCACACGGCCACAACTACGAGGTCGCCGTCACGGTCGAGGGAACACTGACCGCGGACGGATGGATCGCCGACAAGGGAGATATTACCGACGTAATCTCCGAGTGGGATCACATGTTCCTGCTCGAGCGGGGCGATCCCCTGATCGAGGCGTTCGAGGCGGCCGGCGACGCCGACGCCGTCGTCGTCCTCGACCACCCGCCGACGGCTGAAGTGATGAGCGTCGTCCTCGAATCGAAACTCGCGGACGCACTTCCCGACACCGTCACCGATATCGGAGTACAGATCAACGAAACGAGCGAACTCTGTGGAGGCTATCGACCCTGAGATGCCGGTTTCCGACTCCGTCGATCGGGAGGCTGTCGCCGACCGCGAAGCGACCGGACTCCCGATCAACGAACTGTTTTACTCCCTGCAGGGGGAGGGAACGCTCGCCGGCGTCCCGTCGGTGTTCGTCCGTACCAGCGGCTGTAACCTCCGGTGTTGGTTCTGTGACTCCTATCACACGTCCTGGGAACCGACTCACGCCTGGATGGACCTCGACGAGATCCTCAGCGAAGTCGAGTCCCACGGTGCCGATCACGTCGTCCTCACCGGCGGCGAACCGCTGCTCCACGAGGAAAGCGTCGCGTTGCTCGAGGCGCTCGACGATCGCGGCTACCACACCACCGTCGAGACCAACGGCACGATCTACCGCGACGCGCCGATCGATCTCGCATCGGTGAGCCCGAAACTGGAAAGTAGCACGCCGACGCCGGAGCGCGCGCCGGACGACGCCGACGCGAGCCGGTTGGAGGACCGCCACGAGAGCGACCGCATCGACATCGATTCGCTCGCTCGGCTGGTCGAAACGTACGAGTTCCAGCTCAAGTTCGTCGTCACCGACGCGGACGATATGCCGGAACTCGAGGCGTTACTCGGGACCCTTCGGGACGAGGCCACCGTTCCGATCCGCGACGAGGACGTCCTCCTGATGCCCGAAGGGGCGACCCGTAACCGACTCGCGGAGACCCGCTCCCGGGTCGCCGACCTCGCGATGGAGTACGGCTACCGCTACACGCCGCGACTCCACGTCGATCTCTGGAACGACGCACCGGAGACGTGATCCGACGATGAGTGACACAACCCCTTCCGACGCCACGACCGACGAATCGACCGACGACCGCGCCGTCGTCCTCCTCTCGGGCGGCATGGACAGCGCCACCGCCGCCTACGAGGCCCGCGACCGGGGCTACGACCTCTATGCCCTGCACACCTCCTACGGCCAGCGGACCGAATCCCGCGAACTCGAGTGTGCCCGCCGACTCGCCGACGAACTCGACGTCGCCGACTTCCTGCGGATCGAGACGGGACATCTCTCGGCGATCGGGGCCTCGAGCCTCACCGACGAGGAGTTGGCCGTCGCGGACGCGGACATGGAGAGCGACGACGTGCCGACCTCGTACGTTCCGTTCCGGAACGCGAACCTGCTCGCGATGGCCGTCTCCTACGCCGAGGCCAACGACTGTGACGCGGTGTTCATCGGGGCCCACAGCGAGGATTTCTCGGGGTATCCCGACTGTCGACCCGAGTTCTTCGAGGCCTTCGAGCGGGTCGTCGACGTCGGCACGAAACCCGAGACGGACATCACGATCGAAGCGCCGTTCGTCGACTGGTCCAAGACCGAGATCGCCGACCACGGCGTCGGACTCGAGGTCCCCTACGAACACACCTGGAGTTGCTACCGCGAGAACGAACCCGCCTGCGGGACCTGCGACGCGTGTGCCTTCCGTCTGCAGGCGTTCCAGCGGATCGGCGTCCGCGACCCGATCGCCTACGCCGAACGACCGTCGTACGTCGACGGTTCGGAGCGGTGACGGCCCGTCGGCGGCCGCCTTCGGACTACCACGCTCGCTCGAGAACGTCCTCGATTTCCGTCGCGGACGGAGCCAGTCCCGGCGGCGCGTTCGCCATGAACCGGTCTTCGAGGATCGCGTTCGCAACCGCGTCGAACGCTTCCGGATCGGGGCCGGAAACGTCGCGGAGGCGGGCGGGGAGTCCGAGTGTGTCCCGAACCTCGCGGACGGCGTCGACGACCGGATCGGCGGGATCGCCGGGGGTTTCGGCGACGCCGAGCGCCGCGGCGAGGACGGCAGGGCGTGCGTCCACGCCTTCCCGCTCGAAGAGGTACTCGAGGACGTGCGGGGCGACGACCGCGTGAGCGGTGCCCTGCTGGAGATCGTACCCCCGTGTGAGACCGTGACCGAACGCGTGGATGATCGACAGGGTCGTTTCTCCGGGCCGCGAGATGCCGTACTGAACGAGGACGATCCCCTCGAGCAGCGTCTCGAAGGTTCCGGTATCTCGCTTTCCGTCGCCGAACGCGGCAAGCCCGTCGACGAGGGTCCGGAGACCCCGCGTCGCCGTCGCATCGGTGATCGGAGTCGCGTTGCTGGCGTAGATCGTCTCGAGGCCCTTGTCGAACCCGTTCATCGCGGAGCCGGCCAGCACTGATTCGGGCGTGGTCGCGACCAGTTCCGGGTCGTAACACGCGGCCGCGGGCATCAGCCGGGGATCGGCGACGCCGCCGTTGTGCGCTTCCTCGACGAGTCCCGACTCCGGCGCGACGGTGACGCCGGCCACCTGCGAGAGGTCGGCCCCGGCAAGCGTCGTCGGAATCGCGACGATCGGAACCAGCCCCTCGTCGGGGACGGTGATCGTCCCCGTTTCGGCGAACGCCGAAGCGATCCCGGCGGGCGACCGATCGCTCGCCGAGAGGGCACTGATCACCTTCGCGACGTCCAAACTGCTGCCGCCACCCAGGCTCACGAGCACGTCCGCGTTCTCCGCGCGGAGTCGCTCGAGCCCGTCGAACGCCGTCGCGAGCCGTTTCGCCGGCGTCGTCTCGTCGAAGACGCCGGCCAGCCGATCGCCGAGGCCGACCGTGACCGGATCGATCACGGCGGGCGTGTCCCCGACAGTCGAGCCACAGACGACGAGCGCACGCTCGAGTCCCCGTCGCTCGAGTTCGGCCCCGAGAGCCGCGACGCAACCGACGCCGACCCTGATCGTCGGCGGTTCGTACTCGAACCGGAACGCGGACCCGCGACCGTTCGAGGAGGGTGGTGTCATGAGACTACACACGGTAGAGACAGTTGTTAAAATGTGGCGAGGAGGCAAGCGGCGTCAGCCCTCCCGCTCGAGTCGGTCGGCTGCTCGCTCGAACTCCTCGGGAGTGTTGACGTTCTCGAACGTTTCGAGGGCCGCGTGTTCGCGTATCGCCGACTCCCCGACGACGACGTAATCGAGGTCACAGAGCGGATCGTCGATCCGCCGGTTGCCGCGTTCGATGGCGCGCTCACAGGCCCTCGCCATCGGGGCGGTCCGATAGACTGCCTGAGTCGTCTGCAGCCACCCATCGTCAACCCGCGGAACCGCGGCGTCGTGGCCGGCCGCCCGATCGAAGAGGAAGGCCACGAGGTCGGGATCGACGAACGGCATATCACACGCGACGACGAACGTGTACTCGGTTGCGGCCGCGCAAAGCCCGGTCAGGATGCCGGCCATCGGTCCGCGATCGGGCACCGGATCGACCGCGAACGAGACGTTCGGGCCGCCCGCAAGCGTCGTCCGGATCGGCGAGACCTGTTCCTCGCGGCAGTTGACGACGACCGTCCCGACGACGGGATCGATCCGATCGACGACCCGGCGGATCATCGGCGTGCCGGCGAGGTCGGCGAGGCCTTTGTCTCGCTCCCCGAAGCGGGTTGAGTAGCCGCCCGCGAGAACGAGCCCCGTCCGCTCGTCCCGTCCGGTCTCGAGGGCCATAGACGGACGTTCGTCGAGCGTGCGTAAAAGCGACGGGCGAATTCCCGCCTCGTGGAGTCTCGATGCTCGCGTTCCGTCGTCGTCGCGTCCCCAGTGCGACGGGTGCTCGATCCGGTTCCCGTTCGCACCGACGGGTCGGGATCCGGCCAACCCGGATAAATATACTACATTTGCTATATCAACTATTGCTCTATCAGCGTTTAATCGTCGGGAATATTCGACTTCAGAAATACAGTTGCCATAAGTTTGATCAATAGACGCATCGAATGCCGTTCCATCCGCGAACTGCCGGGGAGCGGCCGTCTCGGCGAGACCGGAAGTCAGCAACTATTAGAAAATGAACCGACGCAACGTCCTTCGACGGATAGGTGCACTGGCCGGCGTCGCTCCGCTCGCCGGGTGTCTCGAGGCCTCCGAGGTCGTCGAGCAGACCGGCGACCAACTGGAGGAAAAAGCCGAAGACGAGGTCGACAACGTGGTCGACGGGCTGGAGCGACCGCCGACCGCCGACCTGCGAATCGACCCCGACGGGACGATCACCGTGATGTCGCTGGGGACGAACACGGCCGGCGTGAAATGCGGCCCGATCGAGGGCGACGACCCGCTCGAGGAGATCGAAACCCACGAGAAGGCCGCCGATTCCGCCGGGGAGATGATCGAAGCGTGTGAGGCGACCACCGTGGTTGCGGTCTCCGAAAGCGGGAACGTCGCGGTCATCGAGGAACTGTAAGCTTCGATGGAGCGTCCCCGGCACCCGGCCGGATTTTACTCGACGTCGGCGTGCGTAAGCAGCGGCCGATCCCGCTCGCCGGCCGGCGACTCGGAAGTGATCACCTCGAGCAGGTTGCCGCTCGGATCGAGGAAATAAAAGCCCTCGAACTCGCCCCAGTCGTACGGCCCCTGATTCGGGAACTGGTCGTCGAGGGCGGCCATTACCCGCTCGTAGTCGCTGCGACCCGTCTCGAAGGCGACGTGTGCCTTGTCGAGCGGGTGATCGAGTCCGCGCTCGTCCCAGCCGTCGGCGCGACCGGTTTCGACCAGCGTGACCACCGTTTCGCCGACCTGAAACATCGCGTGGTCGCCCTGAAACGCCGACGGCTCCCGCCGCACCTCGAGTCCGAGAACGTCCCGGTAGAACGCGTAACAGGCCTCGAGATCGTCGACGTCGACGTTGATGTGATCGACGGCGTCCATCGTCTCACCCCGACACCCGGTCCGCGTAGTTCCGAACGACGTCCGCGTCGAGAAACTCGTTGGTCCACGCGGCGTCGGGTTCGATCTCCCCCTCGAGTAAGTCCGTCTCGGAGAGCGTCTCCCCGAGAGTCCGCCACCGGTCGCCGTCGTGGATGCCCCAGTCCGTCCTGCGACCACGGTCGGTGTACTGGAGGTCCCGTGCAGCGGTCTCGAACTTCCGTCGTTCGACGGCCCGGGTGCGCTCGAGCGTGGCGTTGCGCTCGACGAGGACGTCGACGGCGTCGGCGGGATCGTTCGTCGCGGCCGCCCAACCGCGGGCCGTCGCCGCGAGGAACGACCGGACCGTCTCGGGTCGCTCGGCGGCGAACGCGGGATCGGTCACGATCGTCATGCCGTAGATCTCGAGAACGTCCCCGATCCGGAGTTCGTCGGCCGGCCGGTCGTGCTCGCGTTCGAGTTCGTAGCCGTTCGTGACGACGCCGACGGCGGCGTCGACCGCGCCCTCGAGCAGCTTGTGCTGGACGCGGTGGTGGGTGTGATCGTCGACCTCGAGCAGGTCCACCTCGTTCCGGATGCCGACGTTCTCGAGCAGTTGCGCCGTCAGGATGCGCGTTTTGGTCGCCGACGGGGCGACGGTGCGGCCGGCGAGTTGCGCGGGATCAACGAGCGGTTCGCCGAAGACGTCCCGCAGCGTGTAGATCGCGGCCGGCGTCTTTCCGGTGACGGCGGCGACGGCGAGCGGCTCGAGTCCCCGGCTTCGCACCGAGAGCACGGCGCTTGCGCCCGCGAGCGCGAAGTCGGCGCGGCCCCTCGCGGCCTGCTCTGCGGCGAACGGCGAGCCGTGGCCCTCGACGAACCGTACCTCGAGTCCCTCCGCCTCGTAGAAACCGCGCTCGCGGGCGAGGAAGTACGGGGCCTGGAACCCGTTTGGCTCCCAGTTGAGCTGGAAATCGACGGTCGTTTCGGTCGGCGTCATCGGGACGGCGTCACCTCCAGTCGGAACGTCTCTTCGGGAACGCGATCGACGCCGAGCGCCTCCGGACCGGCGACCTCGCGGAGGCGTTCGAAGAGCTGTATCATCGCCGCCACGGTCTCGTCGTCCCACTCGGTGACGACCATCTCCCGCCAGCCGTCGCGAACCCCGACGACGACGGCGGGATCGTCCGTGTCCATCAGTCGCTCGCCGAGTGTCTCCCAGAGCGCATCGTCGGTGCGCAACCGTTCGACGGCGTCGGAACACGCCCGCTTGAAGCCGGCGACGGCCGCGGGCGTTTCGGCGAGGGACGATTCGCTCGTGAGAAACGTCGAAATCGGCAGCGTCCGATCCGTCCCGGAGAGACGCTGGACGAGGGTCGCCATCGGCAGGGCCTCGCGGTACGGTCCCGTCTCGACAATCTCCGGAACGAGTTGCCAGAACTGGAGCGCGGCGTCGACCTCGCCGTCCCGGAGCAGCCGGGTCAGTTCGACCTTCGATCCAGCCTCGACCGGCGTGGCGTCGGCGTCGGGATCGAAGCCGTGATACTCGCGACATGCGGCCCGCGTGAGGATCCAGTTTTTGTCCAGCCGTCGGACGACGCCGATCCGGCGGTCTCGAAGGTCGGCGAGCCCCTCGATCGACGACTCTTCGGGGACGACGAGCCCGCCGACCGTCCGGCCGTACGGGTGGAACGCGACGATCGGCGCGCCGTCGGCCCGTTCGCGCGCCGTCGAGATGTAATCGATGTCGATGAGGTCCGCGTCCCCGCCGTGGAGCTTCGCCTCGACGGTCTCGCGACCGCCCTCGAGTTCGTCCGAGACGAGTCGGACGTCGAGGTGAAACCCGTGGTCCCGGTCGAGGTCGAATCGCTTGATCGTATAGAGGAGATACCGTGGGCTGCCGTTGTGCTCGAACCGGGCGCGCATCTCCGGCAGGTCGCCGGGCTCGTCGTGCAACTCGTCCAGTACCGCCTGTTTGGTGTCGATGTCCATGTTAGCGAAGGGGGGCGACGATGGCTTCGATGTCCGCCTTCCGGTCGATCAGGTCGCGGTCTTTCATCCAGTCGAGGTGGCCGGCGAGGTCGTCGGGGGCCGCGAGTTCGGGAACCTCGTACTGCGGGACGGTTACCGATTTCCGGAGCGCCTCGAGATCGACGCCGTCGAAGAGGTCGGGCGCGACGTCGGCGTCTTGCTCGAGCATCGCGAGGTACTCGGACCGGAACGCCGCGGGATCGTCGTTGATCGCCTCGACGGCACGTTCGTACGCTCGCATGAACGCCTCGAGCGTCCCCCTGTCGAGGTCGCCCCCGCCGACGATACCGACGTGATTCTCGAACGAGAGGACGCGCTCGAAGCCGAGGTGGTCGGCGAGCGTACTGTGTGGATCGAGCAACGTTGCGGCGTCGACCTCGCCGTCCCGGAGTGCACGCAGTCGGTCGGTCGGCATCCCGTAGTGGGCGAGGTCGATCGCGTCCGGATCGAGGTGCTCCTCGAGCGCCCGACGGGCCGTATACTCCTGTCCGGTCCGTCGGTTGACCGCGACGGGCGTGTTCGCCAACTCGGTCGGCTCCCCGATAGCCGCCGCCGGCCGAGTGTAAAGCGTGTAGGGGAGGTCGGCGAACGCACCGTGAGCGACGATTCGGCCGTCCTCGAGCGACCACGTCCGCCGGAGGCTTTCCCACTTGCAGACCGGGTACAGATCGACGTTCTCGTCACCGGTCAGGGTTCCGTCACCGGGGACGTACTTCCGGTCGACACACCGGCGATCGCGCTCGAGCAAGTCGACCTCGAGCCCCTCCGCCTCGAAATAGCCACGTTCGAACGCGACTCGCTGTGGCAACATGAACGAAAACGGAAGGTGGAACACACGAAGTGTGTTACCGTTTGCCATACAAATGGGACGACGATAACCACCGGCATAAAACGTTTCTAGGAATCATTTATACGTACTGTCTCCGGTGGGCGGAAGAAGATTCACGTAAGGGATCCCCGTATGGACGAAATGTGGCCATCGATACCATGGACCATATCGCGACGGACGACGTCTCCCTCGCGGAGGTCGCGGACGGGGTCTATCTCGGCGACGTTTCGACGGGGGATCGGGCGAGCATGAAATACTGGCGCGTCGATCCCGGGGCGACGCTCCCGGTCCACGAACACGACAACGAGCAGATCGGCTACGTCCTTCGCGGGACGCTGACGGCGATCGTGGGGGCGGAAACGACCGAAATCGTCCTCGAAGAAGGCGACGCCTACCGGTTTCCGAGCGGCGTTCGACACGGCGCGGAAAACCGAAGCGACGAACCCGCGGTCGGACTCGGCGTTCTCGCCCCGCCACGGACCGACCCCGACTGGCGGGAGCCGCGGTGACTCGAGCCGTGCCGTCAGTCTCCCGCACTTGCTTTCGAGTCGTGGCGGCGCTCCCGTTCGATCGTCGTCACGTAGATGCCCGCGAGTACGACGAGCCCGCCGACCGCCGTGACCCCGTCGGGGATCTCCGCCAGAAACACCAGCGCGAGTATCGTTGCGCCGACGGGTTCGCCGAGCCAGGAGACGCTCACCACGACCGACTCGAGGTGTTTCAGCACCCAGTTGACGACGGTGTGACCGAAGACGCCGGGTCCGACGGCCATCCCGAGAAAGAGCAGCCACTCGCGGGCGGGATAGGCCACGTACTCGTGGCCCTGCAGCCCGACGAACGCGAACAACACCAGCACGCAAGCGGTGTAGACGACCGTCACGTAGGGAAACAGCGAGACGCGCTGGCGGATCGATCGGCCGGCGAGGACGTAGCCGGCGACGGTGACCGCACCGAGCAACGCGAGCGCGTTGCCGTACATCGTCGCGTCCGAGATGGGGGCCCGACCGGCGTCCCCGAACGACATGGCGGCGGCACCCACGACCGCGACGCCGATCCCGAGGGCCGTCTCCCGCGTGATGCGCTCACCAAGGACGAGTCCCGCCCCGAGGGCGACGAAAAGCGGCTGGGTCTGGACGAGGGTGACGCTCGCGGCGACGCTCGTGTGATTGAGGCTCTCGAACCAGGCCGCGAAGTGGACGGCGAGTGCCACGCCGGCGACGACCGCGAACCCGAGGTCGCGCCGCGAGAGACGCGCGAACTCGTCGCGATACCGGACTACGGCGACGGGTGCGACCATCGCCGTCGTGAAAAGCACCCGGTAGAACGCCGCGACCGAACTCGGCGCGTGACTCCAGCGGACCAAAACTGCGCTGGTGCTTGCGGCGAAGATGGCAAACGCGAGCGCGACGTACGGCGTCGTCTCGAGATCGGACATGGTCGCGTCGTGTTGTGCACTCGCCTCGATACGCAAACGCGTTCCGAAACGGGACCCCTTCGGCTCGAGTCCCGAGCGGCGACAAACCGCCTGTCGAGTCAGTGATCCGGCTCGTCCGGGAGTCGGCCGCTGCGATAGATCGCGGCAACGTCACGGTCGACGTCGACCAGTTCGATGATGTCGTTTTCGGTGAGGTCCTCCGCATCCCACTCGTCGAGGTACGCGACCGCGTCCTCGCGGTCGGCGAACGGCCGCGGGTTGAGTCCCATGGTCTCGCCGTAGACCGCGTTGTCGTCTGTAACGAGAACGTAGTGTGCCTCGGTGGCATCGATGAGCGCGTTCCGCCCGAACTCGCTTACCCACGCGCCGACGACCGGCGAGTCCGTCGGCGGTGCGGCGTAGTAGGCGAACAGACAGCCCGGCGTGTCGAACGCCGCACCGGCCCCGTTTTCGTGGGCGAGTTGGCTCCGCCAGTGGGGGTAATCCCTTGGCGTCATGGCACAGACCGGGCAGTTCTGGTCGTCTGTGAACTCGATCGGTTCGTCGCCCGGATGCCGGAGCGTCGTCGCATACCGGTGTTCGTCGTCCTCGTCGGACTCGTCACCGGGTTCGTCCCCGTTCAGACAGCCCGCGATCCCGACTCCCGTACCCGCGGCGATCGACGCCAGCAGTCGCCGCCGCATAACGGCCCCGTCCCTGTCTGCCATACGTCTCCGTAGGTAACCGATTCCCCAAAACGGGACTGGTTCACTCGTCGAACGGCTCCGCAGGAACGCCCCATCGAAACCGGCGAACGCGGATGCCGTCGCTCCGCGGCCGTCGTACTCGCCATCTCATTCGAGCGATGGGTCTTCGAGCGTCCGGTGTCGGGCCGGACCCGACTCGAGGCGGGCTTTCGTGGCTCGATGGCGGTAGCGGAACATGGCGTCGAAGCCGACGGTCGTGAGCGGGGCGACGGCGCGATCGATCGCCTCGATCGAGAGATCGTACTCCACGTGGTCCCGGACGATCGTCCGATCCCCGTCGGCGTAGAACGCGTGCGTGTGCACCCATCGGTCGAACGGGCCGCGAACCATTTCGTCCCGAAAGTACGCCGTGCCGTCCCTGCGATCGCGGTCGGTAATCAGCGACGTCCAGTACTGGCGCGGGCCAACGCCGAACGGACGGACCGACAGGGTAACTTCCGACCCGGCCTCGAGCACGTCCGGGCCGGGATCGCCGTCGGGACCGATGGCCGACTCGACGCACAACCCCATCCAGTCGGGGGTCACCGCCTCGAGCCCCGAGACCCGGGAGTGGAACGCCCAGACCGCCTCGAGCGGTGCGTGAACGCTCGTCTGCCGTTCGTACGAGGGCATAGTCGAGCGTACGGCACCCCGACGGGAAAAGACCGACCCTCACCACGTCGCTGAGGACTCCGACCGCGTGCGCTTCGCGTCGCTGCCGTCGAACGCGGCCATCGGATCGTTCCGGGACGCTGCCGGCGCTTGGCTGCATCGACCGGCGAGCCGATAAGTGGCGACGGAGGACAGCCCCGAACCGTTACTTCAGCCGCTCCTGCAGGAAGGATGGATGTGCTGCGGTGACACCGTCGATCTCGAGCAGTTCGTCGGAGATGATCTCGCCCAGCGCGTCGCCGTCTTCGGCCCGGACCTCCGCCATCAGCATGTGATCCCCGCTGGAACTGTACAGCGCTTCGACCTCCGGAAGCTCCTTGAGCGCCTTCGTCGCCTCGACGTAGCGTTCGCTCGCGACGTCGATGCCGACCATCGCGATCGTCTGGCTCGAGAGCTTCTTGGGGTCGACGTCGGCCGAATAGCCGACGATGACGCCCTCTTCCTCGAGTTGCTTGATGTACTTTCTGACCGTCGGCTTCGAGACGTCCGCCCGCTCGGCGATCTCGGCGTAGGACGCCTGTGCGTCCTCCTCGAGAACCTCGAGGATGCGATCTTCCGTCGCCTGTGTACTCATGGTAGTCTCTTTTGCTCCGGCGGAAAAATATCTTTTGTATACGAAAACGTCGGATCTCCTGACGGAAGCGGCCGCTGCGTGCCGGTCGAGGGTACGTGTGTGGTTCCACGATCGGCGAACTTATTCGAGCGCTCGACGCAGTTTCGCGGAAGGAATGGTCGATCCCAATCTCGTCAGCGGGACCGTGTGGCTGGGCTGTGGCCTCGCAATCCTCGCCCTCGGCTATCTGATCGCGGTCCGTGGCCGTGCCGACCTGCACGCGAACTACGACGACACCTCCGGGGTTGATCCGGCTTACGTCTCGCGGTGGGCCGGCGGGACCGCCCTCCTGATGGGGGTGCTCGTGATCGCCTACGGGATCCGAGAGATCCGCTACGGCTTTCACCCGTACGCGCTTGCGGGGTTGATCGCCGCCCTGCTCGGCCTACGCTACCTGTCGAAACTGTTCGCCCGCGGGTTCGGGTATCGTGACTAATCCTCGGACTGCTCGCTTCCGGTCCGTTTCGAACCCTACGGCCGTCGCGTCCCGTCTCCGATGGGATAATAGCACCCGAATTATTACACAGTATACATGTGGCTGTGCGACGTCGATCGATACCCTCGTTCCCTCGTTGCCCGCGTAGGGCTCGTGCTCGCGCTCGTCGTGGTCACGACCGGCTGTGTCGCAGTTCCCACCGCCGACGATCCCGTCTCCGATCTCGAGGAGCGGCTCGCTACCGAGGAGCCCCCCAGCGAAATCGCGGCGACCGTCGCCGTCCGCGAGGTCGTCGACGGCGACGAACGCCGGTATACCGAATCCGTCTGGCTGCGTGCCGACGGAGCCAGTCGAATCGAGACGACCACATCCGACGGCGAGTTCGTCGTCGTCACCGACGGCGAGCGTCGGTACCAACACGACGTCGGGGACGGTTCGGTGACCGTCATCGACGTCGATCCCGACGCGATGTCCTCGATCGAGCGCCACTACGCCCAACAGAAACGCTACTTCGAGACGTACGAGGTGCGTGAAATCGAGGAAACGACGCTCGACGGAAGAGCGGTCTACCGCGTCGCGTTCGAGCCGCCGGCAAACGAGACGATTGACCGCTCGATCAGCGTGCTGGTCGGTGGCACCGAGTACGTGGTCCCCCTCGAGACGAGCGACGTCGACACCGAGCGCAGCGCCGACCACGTCGAGGTCTGGCTCGACCAGCAGTCGCTGTTCCCGGTCAAACACCTCGTCGAGGGGGACGGTCTCGCGCTGGAGACGACCTATCGAAACCTCTCGATCGATCCGGGGCTTGCGGACGACCGGTTCGAGTTCGAACTCCCGGACCCGGCGACCGAATCCGATCTGCGGGACGAACCCGACCCGAACGACGGCGATGACCGCAAGCAGCAATCCGCCGGTGGGACCCGCGACGCCGGGTCCGACCGCGAGACCGGCGACGTCCAGCAACTCGCGCTCCCTTCGATCGACCGCCACGAGTCGATCGAAGCGGCCAACGCGGCCGTTCCGTTCCCGGTCGCCGTCCCGAACACCGAATCGCTTCCCGACGGTGTCACCCTCGACGGGATCAGCAGCTACGAGTTCCCCGACGAGGATCGGCGGCAGGTGTCGCTGTTCTACCGCAGCGACGACGGGACGGTTTCGGTCACGACCAGCGACGGGCCACGCAAGTTCGCGACCGACGGCGTCGAAATCGACATTGGGGACACGTCCGGAACGATCGCACGAACCGACGAGGGAACCGAACTCCAGTGGTCGGTCGACGGTCGGTACTACTCGGTGTTCGTCGCGGACTCGTTCGAACGAAGCGCCGCCGTCGCGATCGCCAACTCGATCGCATCCGGTGGCAAGTAAGGGGTCGATCTTCGTCGTCCGGGCTCGAGGCCACGTCCCGCCGGCCTCGAGTCACAAACGCGGATTCGCGTCGGTGTAGTGACGCTACGTGTGTCGGTCGAGGAGGTCGTAGCTGCGCTCCCACTCGACGTCGTCGTCGAAGTACCGTTCGGCGAGTGGCTCTTCGGGCATCTCGCCGACCGCCTCCTTCTCTTCCTGATAGGACGGCCGGTCCTCGTCGACGTAGTACCGGCCCGTCAGGACCGTTCCTTCGTAGAGCGCGTTCTCGGTCTCGTGCATCATCTCGACGGCTTCCTGCCGGTCGGTGACGTCGAAGTCGTAGTCGTCGGACTCCTGTACGTCGACGTAGGGGACGTACTGGCGGGCGTCCTTGTTCCAGGTCGGACACTGGGTCAGGAAGTCCACGTGGGCGAAGCCGTCGTGTTCGATGGCCTCCTTGATGATCTCCTTGGCCTGGTTCGGGTTGACCGCGGCGGTACGTGCCACGTAGCTCGAGCCGGCGTTGAGCGACATCGACAGCGGCCGCAGCGGCGTCTTCGCGCTGCCCGAAGGCTGGGTCTTGGACTTGTGTCCCTTCGGGCTGGTCGGCGACGTCTGGCCCTTCGTCAGGCCGAAAATCTCGTTGTTGAAGACGATGTACGTGATGTCGTGGTTCTCCCGGGCCGAGTGGATCCAGTGGTTACCGCCGATCCCGTAGCCGTCGCCGTCACCGCCGGCCGCGATGACCTCGAGGTCGGTGTTGGCGAGCTTTGCGGCGCGGGCGACCGGAAGCGCACGGCCGTGGATCGTATGGAAGCCGTACGTGTCCAGATAGCTGTTCAGCTTGCCCGAACAGCCGATCCCGGTGACCGTCAGCACTTCTTCCGGGGTCTTGCCGACTTCGGGAAGGGCCTGTTTCAGCGCCTTCAGGACGCCGAAGTCGCCACAGCCCGGACACCAGGTCGGCTGCGGTTCGACGCCGGGTGTAAACTCGTCCCGGTCGATCTCCCGTTCCTCTCCGATTGCGTTGAATGCACTCATGGGTTAATCACCTGCAGCAGGTTCGATACGTACCTGTGCGGTCGGTTCGCGGTCCTCCTCGGCGACGTTGACCTCGTAGCCCTCGACGATCTCGGCGGGCTCGAAGGGGTTGCCGTTGAACTTCAGCAGGCTGGTCATCTTGTCGCCGAACCGGCCCAGCTCCTTCTGGACGAGTCCGCGGAACTGGGCGGTGGCGTTCATCTCGACGACCATCGCCTCGTCGACGCTCTCGAGGAACTCCGTCAGTTCCCGCTCGGGGAACGGCATCATATCGGAGACGCCGATTCCCTTTACGGAGTAGCCTTGCTCGTTCAGGCGGGCGACGGCCTCCTCGACGGCACCCTGCGAGGAGCCCCACGTGATGATACCGTAGTCGGCGTCTTCGTCGCCGAAGTAGGTCTGGTTGGACTCGCGTTCCTCGTCGAGTTCCGTCCGGATGGACTCGAGTTTCTCGAGGCGGCGTTCCATCTGGAAGACGCGGTTGTCGGGGTCCTCGCTGATGTGTCCGACCGGCGAGTGCTCGTTCCCGGTCGCGAGGTAGCGACCGCCCTTCTGACCGGGCAGCGAGCGCGGTGCAACGCCGTTTTCGGCGTTCTCGTAGTCGAAGCGTTTGAACTTCCCGGAGTTGTCGTGGGCGGCCTCCCGGAGTTCCTCCTCGGTCAGCGTCGACCCCAGATCCGGCGAGGGTTCGCGGTCGAAGAACTCGACGTCGACGTTGGTGTTCTCGCCGGAGAGCTTCTGGTCGTAGATGATGATCGTCGGGATCTGGTAGTCCCAGGCGATGTCGAAGGCCAGGCGGGTCTGCTCGTAGGCCTCTTCGATGGTCCCCGGCGCGAAGACGACGCGCTGGGAGTCGCCCTGACTCGTATAGAGAACGTGCTCCAGGTCGCCCTGTTCCGGCTTGGTCGGCATCCCCGTCGACGGGCCGGCACGCATCGCCTCGATGAGGACCAGCGGCGTCTCGGTCATCTCCGCGAGGCCTAGCGGTTCGCTCATAAGCGCGAACCCGCCACCGGAGGAGCCGGACATCGCCTTGACGCCGGCGTGGCTGGCCCCGACGGCCAGCGCCGCGGCGGCGATCTCGTCCTCGACCTGTTCGGAGACGCCGCCCATCTCGGGGAAGTTCTGACTGAGGATGGTGAACACGTCCGTCCACGGCGTCATCGGGTAGCCGGCGATGAACCGACAGCCGGCGTCGATCGCACCGTAGGCGATCGCGTTCGACCCCGACAGCAGCGCCTGCTCGGTCTCGTGGTCGCCTTCGGGTGCACGGAGGTCGTGCTCGAAGTCGTACTCCTCGCGGGTCATTTCGTAGGCTTCGTGGAGGATCTCGAGGTTCGACTCGAGCACGTCACCGCTCATGGCGTCTTCCATCAGGTCCTCGATGTGCTCGAGTTCCATGTCCAACAGCGCGGCAGTGACGCCGACACCGGCGGTGTTTCGCATGACTTCCCGGCCGTGTTCCTTGGCGAGTCCCCGCAGGTCGATCGGGAAGACGTGCCAATCGTTCTCCTCGGCCCGCGCCTCGAGATCGAGCGCCTCGACGTCTTCCTCGCTGATGAGGCCCTCGTCGTAGACGATGATGCCGCCTTCCCGGAGTTCGTCCAGATTCTCCGAGAGGGGTTTGATCTCCTCGTTGCCGTAGAAGGCCTCTTCCTGCGGGTTGCGGGCGAAGGAGTCACCCAGCGCCAGCAGGAAGTTGTAGCCGTCCCCACGTGACTGTACCTCGTAGTCTGCGGCCCGGATCTCGACGTAGGTGTGGCCGCCACGGATTCGAGACGGATAGTGGCGGTGTGTGAAGACGTCGAGCCCCGAACGCATCAGCGCTTTCGCGAAGTTCTGGCTCGTCGAGTCGATTCCGTCGCCGGAACCCCCTGCGATTCGCCAGATGAGTTCATCGTCGCTCATCTGTAAATCAGTGGCCGGTAGGCCAACCGTGGCGGAATTTTGCTCCACTGAACCTAAAGCCTTTGCTATAGATTACCAAGGATCTTTCGTGATGAATGGACGATCGTTCACGTTTTCCGGTTTGGGATAATTAATGTGGACGGGTGTTTCGTTCATAATTGGCCTCATCTATCCGATGAAAAACACGCTAGCACTCCGCTTTTCATTTCCGTGACGAAATCGCTGGCGGAGCAACCGGATCGATACCGGACCTGTCGGTGAACTCCTCGAGAAACCGGATCCGGTCGCCGATCTCCGACGGACGGTGTGCGTCGGAGCCGACGGTAACCGAAACGTCGAACTCCCGCAAGACCTCGAGAAACGGTTCTGCGGGATGAACGATCTCCGCGTCGGTCAGCGCGCGGCCGGCATTGATCTCGGGGATCGTCCGGGAGTCGGCAAACGCCCGGGCGACCCGTTGGTAGTGTGATTCGGTCGCACGCCCGCGTAGCGGCGGCGTTCGGGCGATGAGGTCGGCGTGAGCGGCGGTGTCGAACAGTTCCGACTCGACGAGCGCGACGAGTCGATCGAAGTAGTCGTCGACGATCGCATCGAGTTCTCGGTCGCTTGCCCCTGTAAACTCCGCGGGCACCTGTACGTTTTTCCCGTCGACCGCGTGGACGCTCCCGATGCTGTACTCGAAGGCGGCCCGGTCGAGGAACTCCCGAATCTCGGGTTCGTCGCGCGGGTCGTAATCCATCTCGACTGCATCGTAGATCTCGATCGCGGTCTCCTCCCGGAGCCGTTCGATCCCCTGTCGACGGCGCTCGTAGGTCAGATCGAGGTTGAACCCGTAGACGCTCCGGACCTTCGCCATCGGCTCGCGCGAGGAGACGTTACAGTGATCGGCGAACCCGATTCCCTCGAGACCGGCCGCCTCGGCGGCCCGTACCATCCCCTCGAGAAACTCCCCGTCGGAGTAGTTCGAGTGAACGTGAAAATCCCGCATATCGAACCGACGACGAAAAACGCGTTAGTAGTTACGTTTGCACAACTGCGTCACTCGTTTCGCGGATTGCTTGGATGGTAGTCGGTATCATACTCGCCGGGGCGATCGTCGACGCGGTCGGGGTTGATCCGTCCCGACAGCAGCATGAAGTCCACGAGCGTCAGCGCAAGCATCGCCTCGACGACGGGGACGCCACGCGGGGGCAACACGGGATCGTGGCGACCAATCACCTGTGCGTCGTCGACGACCTCGCCGGTCTCCCAGTCGACGGTCTGCTGTTCGGCGGGTATCGACGTCGGCGCATGAAGCGTCACCTCGCCGTAGATCGGTTCGCCGGAGGAGATTCCACCCTGAATGCCGCCGTGATCGTTTTCGACGGGTTTCGGGTCGCCGTCGGGGCCGAACTCCCAGTCGTCGTTTCGCTCGGTCCCCGTGTACTCGCGGGCCTCGCGGCCGAGGCCGAACTCGAAGGCCGTCGCGGCCGGAACCGCCATCATCGCCTGTCCGAGCCGCGCCGACAGCGAGTCGAACCGCGGCGCGCCGAGCCCGCGAGGGACCCCCTGTGCCTCGAAGTAGATGCTGCCGCCGATGGAGTCGCCTGCCTCCTGATACTCGGCGATCAACTCCTGCATCCGCTCGGCTGTTTCGGGGTGGGCACAGCGGACATCGTTCTCCTCCGAGTGGTCCGTGATCTGCTCGAAACTCACCTCGGGAGCCTCGATGTCGCCGATCTGGTTGACGTGTGCCTTGAGTTCGATCCCCTCGCGCTCGAGGAGTTTCTTCGCGATCGCACCCGCGGCGACCCAGTTGACCGTCTCCCGGGCCGACGAGCGGCCACCGCCGCCCCAATTGCGCGTACCGAACTTCGCCGAGTAGGTGAAGTCGCCGTGGCTCGGCCGGGGCGCGGTGATGAAGGGTTCGTACTTGCCCGAGCGGGCGTCCTTGTTCTGGATGACCATGCCGATCGGCGTCCCCGTCGTGTACCCGTCTTGGATTCCCGACTTGATCGAGACGGCGTCGGGTTCGCCCCGAGAGGTCGTGATCATCGACTGCCCCGGCTTGCGCCGATCCAGATCCTTCTGGATGTCCTCCGCCGAAAGCTCGAGACCGGCGGGACACCCCGAGACGGTACAGCCCATCGCCTCCCCGTGGCTCTCGCCGAACGTGGTCACCTGAAAGAGGCGACCGAAGCGGTTGCCGTTCATTACCCACCCCTCTGGGACGCGGCCACTTAGCACTGCAGGGTTTTCGGCACGGTTCACGGCGGCCGCCTCGAGTCCGGGTTCACCGACAGTCACACGTCCTGACCGGTTTCACCGTGCTCCTTTTACGTTCTCCGCCGTTTCCTTGGAGTAGGAATACCCGTCCGATCGACGGACCGCGAGGCCACTCACGCTGGTCCCTCGTTCGTCACTGTACGGCTGTCGAAATCACCGCTCCATCGAACACCATCAGCCGCTCCCTCCCCTCACATGAGTAAAACGACGCAAAACTCCGACGACGTGTTGAGTCTGGAAAGCAGCCTCAAAGCCCTTCAGAAAAGCCCCGAATTTCGCGGCCCGGTCGAAGCCCTCGGCGGACACGAATCGAACGACCACCTCGCGGCCATCTACGAGGGACAGGATGAGCAGTTCGCGACCGCGATCCCGTTCATGCGGCAAGGACTCGAGCGCAACGAGCGCTGCCTGTACATTGCCGACGAAAACGAGATCGACGAGGTCCTCGCGGCGATGCGCGATGCCGGCGTCGACGTCGATAGCGCACTCGAGTCGGGGACCCTCACGATGCACACCGCCCAGGACACCTATCTCCGAAACGGCGCGTTCGAGTCCGACGACATGATCGAATTCATTTCGGACGCCATCGACGAGGCAGTCGCGGCGTCCGACGGCCTCCGGATCACCGGCGAGATGACGTGGATCCTCGGTGACGATCCGCCGCTCGCCGAACTCGTCGAGTACGAGGCAAAACTCAACCGCCTGCTGCCCGAGGAAAACTGTATCGCCCTCTGTCAGTACAACCGCGAGCGGTTCCCTGCGGAAGTGATCCGCGACATCATCAGGACGCACCCGCATCTGGTCTACGACAACACGGTCTGTCAGAACTTCTACTACACTCCGCCGGCGGAGTTCTTCGGCCCCGACCAGCCCGAACGCGAGGTCGATCGGATGATGGGGACACTCCTCGATCGGACCGAAGCACGAACCGAACTCGAGGACCGGGAGACGTATCTACAACAACAGACGGAGATCACCGCCGATCCGGACCGCCCGTTCGAGGCAAAGCTACAGGACCTCTTCGACCTCGGCTGCGAGCAGTTCGGGCTCGAACTCGGCGCGATGGCCCGCGTCGATCCCGAGACCGACTGGTTCGAAATCGAGTACGCAAACGGCCACGACTACTTCGAGCCCGGTCTCGAACTGCCGCTGTCCGAAACCTTCTGTACCGCGGCGGTCGCCAGCGATCGAACCGCGGGCATCTCGATCGAACGCGAAAACGAGACCGAGTACGACGACGTTACCGTCCATCGGGACGGCGGGCTGGCGACGTATCTCGGAACGTGTCTCGAAATCGACGGCGATTACGATCGAACGTTCTTCTTCGCCGACGCCGAGCCCCGCGAGGAACCGTTCTCGGACGACGAGCGCGTCTTTCTCCGCTTGCTGGGACAGTGGGTGCAGTACGAACTCGAGCAACACCACCGCGAACGAACCCTCGAACGATCGATCGACCGCCTCGAGAAGTCCAACGAGCGACTGGAACAGTTCGCTTACGCGGCGTCCCACGACCTCCAGGAGCCCCTGCGGATGATCTCGAGTTACCTCCGGTTGCTCGAACGCCGCTACGGCGACGACCTCGACGCGGACGGCGAGGAGTTCCTCGAGTTCGCCGTCGACGGGGCCGATCGAATGCGCGAGATGATCGACGGACTCCTCGCGTACTCCCGGGTGGAGACTCGCGGCGAACCGTTCGAACCGATCGAACTGGACGACGTGCTCGACGACGTGCTCGACGATCTCCGCCTCCGGATCGACGAAAGCGATGCGACGATCACGCGGGACCCGCTCCCGCGGGTCGAGGGCGACGGGAATCAGCTCCGACAGGTGTTCCAGAACCTGCTGACCAACGCGATCACCTACAGCGGGGACGAACCGCCGCGGGTCCACATCGAAGCCAAGCAAAACGGCCGCGAATGGGTGATCTCGGTCCACGACGACGGTATCGGCATCGATCCCGCGGAGACCGAGCGGATCTTCGAGATCTTCGATCGACTGCACAGCCGCGAGGAGTACGACGGAACCGGGATCGGACTCGCGCTCTGTGAACGGATCGTCGAACGCCACGACGGCCGGATCTGGGCCGAGTCCGAACCCGGCGAGGGGTCGACGTTCTCGATCGCGTTGCCGCGCTCGAGTACCGGCTGCGAGCAGTAACTCGGGTGCCTCGCACGAGCGTTGCTCCGTCACACCTCGCGATCCATCCTCGGGACGGGCGACACGGCTCTCACTTTCGGGTGTCGGACACCAGTTCCGACAGCCGACACGCCGCAAACCGGACGAGCATCTCCGCCGGGGACTGCCCGCCGTGCTCGAGCTCCGATGGCTCGTACCCATTGCCCTACCGGACTCCCAGACCGCGGTGGGTGACCACGAGGTCGCCGAGCCGGCGCTCGAGTCCGGCCGTCGGATCGCCCGATTTCGTCACGAACGCGACTGCCTCGAACGGCTCACCGACTGGTACATTGCCGGCGTTTGCATATCGGCGGTGCGAAAGAGAATGGCAGCATGGCACCACACATGTATCGTCCGGGAGTGGCGGTTCGCTTACTCTCGAGCCACGTCCGCACCCAGTCCGGCCAGCGCGTCGAAGAAGCCGGGGAACGACACGTCGACGTGGTCGGCCCCCTCGATCGTCGTCTCGCCGTCCGCGGCCAGTCCGGCCAGCGCGAGCGCCATGATGATCCGGTGGTCGCCACGCCCCGAAACGGTCGCCCCCTCGAGCCGGGAGTCGCCGCCGTGGATCGTCAGCGAGTCGCGTTCTTCGGTCGTCTCGACGCCCAGCTTCCCCAGTTCCTCGGCCATCGCGCTCACGCGATCGGTCTCCTTGTAGCGGACGTGTTCGGCGTTCGTAATGCGGGTGTCACCGTCCGCAACCGCGCCCAGCGTGGCGAGCGTCGGCAGGAGATCGGGGGTGTCCTCGACCGAGACCTCGATCCCCTCGAGCGACCTCGCTGTGACGTCGATCGTTCCCTCGTCGCGGTTCCACTCGACGTCCGCTCCCATCCGCTCGACGAGCTCGACGACGGCGGTATCCCCCTGCGCGCTGGGCTGTGCTCCCTCGATACGGACGCCGTCCTCGCCGGCGATCGCCCCCGCAGCGAGCGGGTACGAGATCGACGAGAAGTCGCCGGGAACCGCGTACTCGCCGCCCGCCGGCGCGTACGATTGGCCGCCCTCGACCGCGAACCCGTCGTCGGTGCGCCGGGCCGTGACGCCGAACGCCTCGAGCACTTCCAGCGTGATGTCGACGTACGGCGCGGACTTGAGTTCCGTCTCGAGGGCGACGTCGATCCCCTCCGTGGTCACCGCCCCGGCCATCAACAGCGCGGTGATGTACTGCGAGGAGACGTCGCCCGGGATCGACACCTCGCCGCCGGTGATCGGACCGGTGACGACCAGCGGCGCCTGACCGTTGTTGCGGGTGCTGTACGCGTCGCCGCCGAGCTCCCCGATGGCCTCGAGCAACGGTCCCTGTGGTCGCGAGCGGAGGGAGTCGTCGCCGGTGAGCACCGACGTCCCGTCGGCAAGCGCCGCCGCCGCGGTCACGAGCCGCATCGTCGTCCCGCTGTTCCCGCAGTCGATGACGTCTGCTGGAACGTCGGGTCGACCGTCGAACCCCTCGATCTCGAGGGGACCATCCTCGTTGCTCCGCCGAACCGTCCCGCCGAACAGTTCGACGGTGCGGGCGGTCGCCCGCGTGTCGGCGCTCCAGAGTGCGTCACGGACCGTCGTGTCCGCGGCGTACCCCGCAGCGAGGATCGCTCGATGCGTGTAGCTTTTCGACGGCGGTGCCCGTACCGTGCCCCGGACTCTCGAGGGCGAGATCGTGACGTTCATGGTCGGTCTGTGGACTGGCCACCCTATACCGGTACCGATCCACACACCGGCCGCTCACGGACAGCCGATCGACGACGCGATTTCCCGCAGCGAGTCGCCGTCGACCACGCTCGAGACCTCGTAGTTCAGGTCGTCACATTCCCAGAACACGCTCTGAATCCGGCCGTCTCGCCGGTAGGCCGTCCGCCCGTCGAGGGAGATCGATTCGAGGACGTCCGGATCGAACCGCCGCGTCTCGCGAACGGCGACGAATAGTTCCCGTTCGGGACGCTGGGGATCGACGTACCACAGCGTCGTCGTCGTGCCGACGTTCGGTCCCGTTTCGACGACGGTTACCCGATCGAGTTCGTACGGCTCCGGAACCGACGGCTCCGGCAGTTCGTAGGGCGCTTTCGTGGCTGCGGCCGCTCGCGACGCGAAGATGCCGTCCGGCTCGGTGCCGATAGTCACCACTTCCGCGTCAGCCGGCGGCTCGTAGGTAAACGTCCCCGGCGGCAGCCCCTCGTCGATCGCAAGCTCCTCGTACGTGACGGTCATCCGGTGTAAAATATCGCCGTCGGCGTTGCGGACGACGTTTCGCTCGGCGATCGGATACCGGTACTCGTCGTCGATCCAGATCGACCGCGTGACGGTCGCCCCCTCGAGATCGTCGTCCGGGGTGTTCTCGAGGGGGATCCGGTAGACCGTCTCGCCCACGAGGAGCTCGATCGAGCGGTCGGGGTCGTCGTCCGATTTCGGCTCCGCGGTGATCCGGTGGGCCTCGCGCCCGTCGACGGTTTCGGTCCCCTCGGAGACGAGGTCGTAGTCTTCGAGCAGGTCCTCGAGAGCGAGTCGCGGGCCGTCGGTGACGACCCTGTTCGGGTGATAGCGCTTGGAGACCAACCCGTCGTCCGGATAGTAGTCCCACGTTATCGAACGGCTCCTGACCGAGACCGTTCCCGGCGGCATGTCCGGGTCGTCGGATTCGACGACCTCCATGCGTTTCTCCGCGGGCGGCCGCCGATAGATGCGTTCGACGTGTCTCGACGTTTCCGTCGGCGTTTCGGCCGTCGTGATTCGACGGGCCGAGAGATCGGTCAGGTTGCGTCGCGTCGCGATCGCGTCGCGAACGAGATCCTCGGCCGTCGGCTCCGTTCCGGTCCCGGGAACTGCCACACAGCCGGCCAGCGCGGCGAACGTGCCCGCTGCTAGGATCCGTCGACGGCGCATACTCGAGGATCGCAACGTTTCATGATAAGGTTGTGGTTTCGAACAGTCTCACGACGGAACGTCCGATCGGTTCGATCGACCACCCTCTCGAGTCGCGGTATCGATTGACACATACGTGGAAGCGAAACCGATCTCGATTACACGCCGGCCGTCGACCGATACCCCGGGGACGATGCCGCGACCCTCGGGACTATATAGTCGCCACACTGACAGCCGACCATGAAATTGGATGCCGATCTCTCGCCGCTGCGCGAGTACCTCGACGAGGAAGGGTACGACGGCTACCTCATCGACGCCGACGCGTCCGATTCGGACCAGCGATACGTCTCCGGCTTTACGGCACCCGACCCCTACCGGACGCTCGTCACGGACGACGGGGTCCACCTGCTGGTCTCGGGACTCGAGTACGGCCGGGCGAGCGCGGAGGCCGCCGCCGACTCGGTTAGCCGTCTGGCGACCTACGACTACCAGGAACTGGTCGCCGAGCACGGCACCTACGGCGGCACGGTCCGTGCTATCGCGGCGTTTCTCGACGATCACGGCGTCGAGTCGATCGCGGTCCCGCGGGGGTTCCCGACGGGCACCGCGGACGGCTTGCGCGACCGCGGGATCGACGTCGCGGTCGAGCCTGACGGGATCATCGAGGGGATTCGCGCGACGAAGACCGACTGGGAGATCGACCGGATCCGCGCGACCCAGCGGGCAAACGAAGCGGCGATGGCGACCGCCGAGGAGCTGCTCGCGACCGCCGACGTCGAGGACGGGGGCCTCGTCCACGACGGCGACCCGCTCACGAGCGAGCGCATCAAAGAGGCGATCGAAATCACCCTCCTTCGGCACGGCTGCGGGCTCGACGAAACGATCGTCGCCTGTGGTGCTGACGCGGCGGACCCACACGACCGCGGCAGCGGTCCCCTCGAGCCCGACGCACTCGTCGTGATCGACATCTTTCCGCGGGACAAGGAAACGGGCTACTTCGCGGACATGACCCGCACGTTCGCCCGCGGCGATCCGAGCACGGAGGCTCGGCGTCGATACGAGGTCACGAGCGAGGCCTACGAGGCCGGCCTCGAGACGATCGAAGCCGGCGTCACGGGTGCTGCCGTCCACGAGGCGGTCTGTGACGTGATCGAAGAGGCGGGCTACGAGACCCTGCGAAGCGATCCGAGCGCCGACACCGGGTTCATCCACAGTACGGGCCACGGCGTCGGCCTCGACGTCCACGAAGAACCCAGCCTCTCCCCGTCCGGCGGGGAACTCGAGCCGGGACAGGTCGTCACGGTCGAACCGGGGATCTACGACCCCGATGTCGGCGGCGTCCGGATCGAGGATCTGGTCGTCGTCACCGAGGACGGTTACGAGAACCTGACCGACTACCGGGTGGGACTCGAGCCCGCGGCGGAGCAGTGAACCGCTTCGGGGTGTGACCTCGAGCGGTCGCCTTCACATCCGTCGATCGCGGTTCGAGGGTCCGATTGTGCCGTAGAACCAGTGACACACGTACCGCCGTGTGTTCCGTGCGTCGCTATTCGGTTCAAACCCGCGAAACCCGTCCGGACACGACTATAGTATTCCACTGAGATAGATCCGAGCGGGGAGATTTCCGAACAGCAGTCCAATTATGAGTGCGCTAACTGTTTTCTGTACTTGCTTCTCGTACTCGTTGCACTCGCTGCTGTCCGCGAATACGATTCGGAAGAGCCGGATCGGTTTTTTGAGTGGACTTGCCTCGCTCCGGGTCGTCATCCGAGTTTTCAGTTGTCGCTGTTTCCAGAACGACCAGGCGGCGTATCCGAGCACCGATACCACTGCGGCCGTGTACGATAGCAGCCAGACATATGCAGTTATCGGCTCTTCTATCGTCGGTTGATCGACGAACGGCTCTTCCGAAACACTGAGCAGTATCACCGCCAGAGCGATCATAGAGAGTACGGTTAGCACGGTAAACACCAGTGCGGATCTAACGAAGATACCGCCCAAATCGGTCGGATTCAGGAACCATCCCGTTATCGTCCGGTGTTCGTCTTCCGGCCGTTCGTCTTCCGGCCGTTCGTCTTCATCGTCGTCCGCTCCCAGTCGGAGTCGAAGGCTCATAGCGTCTTGATTCGGTTTCGTTGTCACAGATAGGTAAAGAAATCCCCTCACGGGACGGTTTCGGCGACCCGTTCGCCGGTCTCGAGGCCGTTGCGCAACGCCGCGTGCAATCGCCCTTCGCCGGCCACCCAGTCGCCGAGGCAGTACAGTCCCGCCGACGCCGCCCCCCGTATTGGGTCGCGATCGACGCCGGCCTCCGGCAGGGCGTATCGCCAGCCCTGATAGTCGGTCCAGTCCGGCTCGAGCAACCGCTCGTCGTCCAGTAGCTCGGCGGTCAATCGGGCGAGGTGCTCGAGGTTGGTACTCGGATCGTCGTCGAAGTGATCGACGGACCACCCGTGGTTGGCTTGGACGATCACCAGCGATTCGCCGTCCGGTACGTGACCGGGTTTACACTCCTCGCGGGCGATCCAGCCGATCTCGTGGGCTTTGTCCGTGTTGACCAGCGCGTAGTACGGCCGCTCGAGTTCGAACGGGTAGTGGAACACGCCGGTCCAGATCGTCCGGTAGGGGACGGCGTCGACGGCGTTGACGAGAGCCGACCGGTTGGCGGCGTCCCATTCCGCCGCCCGCAAGAGGGACGCGGTCTGTGGTGCCGGCGGGGTCACGAGGATGGCGTCGAAAGGTCCCCACCGGTCGCCGTCGGCGTCCTCGAGTCGCCACACCTCCGCCGATTCGTCTCGTCGGATCGTCTCGACGCGGGTCTCGAACCGAATCGTCGCGTCGGTGTGTGCAAAGAGCCGTGTCGCGATCCCGGACAGGCCGTCCTCGTAGGTCCATTTGTGTTCGTCGGCGTCCCGACCTTCCGACACCGCGCCGTCGCTGTCGAACGTCCAGATCGGCTCCACGATGTCGACCAGTCCGTCGGTCCCTAGCCGCTCGGTCAGCAGTTCCGTCACCCGCTCGTCGTCGTCTTTGACGTAATTCGCGCCGTAGTCGTAGGTGACCTCGTCGCGACGCCGCGTCGCGGCTCGCCCGCAGACGCCGCCGGATTTCTCGAGCACCGTTATCTCCGCGATCGCGTCTTCGACCCGGCGCTCGATGGCGTACGCGGCGGCCGCAGCGGCGGCACCCGCGCCGACGATTCCGATCCGTGTCATGGACGATCTTCGGGTCGGCGGCCCAAGTATCTGCGTCCGATCGGCGGGTCGATGGAACCCCTCGGGAAACAGCAGTCCCCCTCCAGAACGGCCGCGAGGGAACGTCAGTCGTCCGCGTACGTCTCGCGTTCGGCGATCGGGACCTCCGTTCCGTCCGCGGCGGCGACCACGCGTTCGGCCTCGCGTTCATCGGGTACGGTCGTCGACACTCGAAGGTCTCCGACGGTCACCGTTTCGTTGACCGTCGGAATCGCCGCGGTTCCGACCGTCGAGCCACCGCGTTGTACCCGCAGTTGGAACTCCTCGTCGGTCGGCACGACCTCGATCGCATGGTCGTCGACGGTCGCCGCCGTCCGAATCGGCTCGGATTCGAACGATCGCGTCGTCTCGTCGTCGACGGTCAGATCGACGACGTACGCGCTCTCGTTTCCGACCACGTCCCAGCCGGTCCGCTCCAC
Organism: Halopiger djelfimassiliensis; assembly: GCF_000455365.1. Lineage (GTDB taxonomy): Archaea > Halobacteriota > Halobacteria > Halobacteriales > Natrialbaceae > Halopiger_B > Halopiger_B djelfimassiliensis. Next base: position 957,973 of record NZ_HG315685.1, on the reverse strand, counting down.
GTTGACGGTCTCCCGCCAGCCGACGGCCCCGACCTCGACGGACGCGTTGCCGTCGTACTCGAGTTGCTCGGCGCGAACCGGGACGGCCCACATCTCGCGATCATCGTTGACGACGATCACGCCGCTCTGGCGGGTCTCGAGAGCGGCCTCCTCGCCGCCGTCGGGATCGACCACGGGGGTCCGGCCGCTCGAGGCGTTTTCCTCGTAGGTTACGGTGTACTCGCCGACGTCGACGCCGCCCGCCCCGGGGACGCTTCCATCGGCGACGACGAACAGGTTCAGCGGAACGCTCGGGAGCGCCACGAGGACGGCGACGACGGCCAGACACGCGACCGCGGTCTGTCGCCGCGTCGGCGTTTGCGAGAGTCGCGACAGCGGTCGATCGCGTGCCGTCGCGGCGACCGCGATCAGCACCGACAGCAAGAACACGAGAGCGACACCGGCACCCTGATAGAGGTAGTATACGTCGTCCCCGCCGGTCCAGACGAGCAGCCACAGCGCCTGGGCCGTCCCGACGAGTACCGTCGCGAAGAACACGCGATCGGCACGCGGGCGTCGGCCCCGGTGGGACAACAGGGCGACGCCGAGGGTCACGCCGAGCAGAAATCCCAGCAGGTGGGCCTGAAACCCGATGCCCGCCCACGCCGGCGGTCCGGGCGCTCCGGGATCGATCGTCTCGCGGATCACCGGCTGTCGCAGGGCGTCGTACAGCGTCCGAAGCGTACTGCTCGCGACGACGGCGACGATCGCCGGCACGGGAGCGGTGACGACCGTGAACCCGGCGATCGCGAACACCGCCCCCGAGAACCCGAGGCCCGGTCCCAGCCCGAACACGGCCGTCACGAACGCGGCTGCGAGCAACGCCCCCGGTACTGCCACGAGCGCGCGTACCCAGGGGCGAGACCGGAGGCTGCCATCGCCGGGTTCGCCGTCCCGGCCGTCGGGCGGATAGTGTCCCCAGGCGTACTCCGCGATCGGGCCGAACACGATCGTCCCGGCCATGTTCGACGCCAGATGATCCGGTGATCCGTGGGCGATCCCCGCCGTGAGCAAGCCGGTGGGATAGAAGTACGACCACGTGACGAACGGCAGCGTAAGCGGCTCGTTCCAGTGGCGGATGCCGCCCTGAACGAACAGGTAGAACGCAACGATGATGCCGACGGTGACGGCGGTTCCCCACGGGACGCCGTACAGGAGTCGATCCGCGAGGTGTCGCCGCCAGCGTCCCCGCCCCTCGCGGTACCACACGAACCCGAACGCGGCGAGTACCGTCGCCACCAGCGCGGCCTGAGTGGGCGCAATTTCCATCGTGCTCCCGTTCGGACGCCCGTGCTACAAAGATTTGCGTCCGCCGCGAGGGCGACGACGCTTGCGGAAGCGGGCCGATCGAACGTCTTTTGCAACGGCGGGCGGTATACCCGCCCAATGGACGTACTGATCGTCGGCGCGGGGGCGATGGGACGGTGGTTCGGACGCGCCGTTGATACCACGGTCGCGTTCGCCGACGTCGACGAAGCCGCCGCACGCGCCGCGGCCGATGCGGTCGACGGAGAAGTCGCCGATCTCGAGGGCGGGGACAGCTACGACGTGGTCTGTCTCGCAGTGCCGATGACCCGCGTCACCGCTGCGATCGTCGATCACGCCGATCGTGCCGACCGGGCCGTCGTCGACGTTTCCGGTGTCATGACGGCACCGATCGAGGCGATGGCCGACCACGCTCCGGACCGCGAGCGGGTAAGCCTCCATCCCCTGTTCGCACCCGAGCGGGAACCGGGTTCGATCGCCGTCGTTCCCGACCGATCCGGTCCCGTCACCGAGGGCCTACTCGAGCGCCTCGAGGCCCGTGGTAACACCCTCATCGAGACGACGCCGGCCGAACACGACGAGGCGATGGAGACCGTGCAGGCGGCGAGCCACGCCGCGGTTCTCGCCTTTGCCCTCGCCGCCGAGCCGGTCCCCGACGGGTTCGAGACGCCGATATACGACCGGCTAGCGGCGCTCGCCGGACAACTGACCGCGGGCACGCCGCGCGTGTATGCCGACATTCAACGGACGTTCGACGGTGCCGAGGGGGTCGCGGACGCCGCGGCTACCATCGCGGACGCCGACGCCGCGGAACTCGAATCCCTCTACCGGACGGCCGCGGAACGCTGGGGGGACGAACGCGAATCGACGACCGACGACGAGGACCGCGATACAGAGGGTGAGACCGCGTGACCGAACAACGCGAGGCCGTCCGCTCGAACGCGAAGTACCTGCGCAACGTGCGGCCGATCGATCCGGAGGAGATCCGCGAGTACGTCGAGGGGAACCCGCATCCGGCGGTCGTTCGACAGCACCTCCGTGAGGACGCCCCCGCCCTCGGCCTGATCGAGCGCGAGGACGGCACGTTCGTCCCGGTTGCAGACGACCCGGTCGCTCCACGCCGGGAGCCGGTCCGTCGGTTCCCCGAAAACTATGCCCGACGGCTCGAGGATCTGCTCGTCGAACGCTATGGCGCGAACTGGCACGCCGACGCCACTGGGGATCTCCTGCGGTCGACGATCCGCCGGTTCAAGTCCCGGTATCTCGAGCGTCGGCCGGTCGAGTACGACGACGACGTCGCGGCGGGGTACGCGATCTACCACCTGCCGGGCTACTACGCCGCCGTCCAGTACGCGCTCGCCGACCTGGCCGACCGCGGCCTGCTGGGCCGACGGCTACGCGTCCTCGATATCGGTGCTGGCGTCGGCGGGCCGGCCCTCGGCCTCTGTTCGGCGCTCCCCGAGGACGCGCTCCTCGAGTATCACGCCGTCGAGCCCAGCACAGCGGCGGACGTGCTCGAGGCGCTGCTCGCCGAGACGGGGCGGAACGTCCACCCGACGATCCACCGGACGACCGTGGAGGCGTTCGATCCCGCGACCATCGCCGACCCCGACGCCGCTGAGACGTTCGATCCGACCGAACCGGACGGCGGCTTCGACCTCGTGCTTGCCTGTAACGTCCTGAGCGAACTCGCCGACCCCACCGCAGTCATGCGATCCGCGCTCGAGATGCTGGCACCTGACGGAACGGTCCTCGCGATGGCTCCCGCGGACAAGAACACTAGTATCCAGTTGCGCGAGGTCGAGCGGGCCCTCGAGGACGAACGGCTCCGCGATCCGGACGCGTTCGACGCCGGGGACGACGATTCCGGTGTCGGCGACCGCCGTGGAACCGTGACCGTCTACGGCCCGCCCGTTCGACTCTGGCCGACCGAACGCCCGTCGGATCGTGGCTGGTCGTTCGACGTCAGGCCCGACCTCGAAGTCCCCTCGTTTCAGCGGAAACTCGACGCGGCGACCCCCGAAGACGACGCGGAACACGCCCCCGGCGAGTTCGTCAACGTCGACGTCCAGTTTTCCTACTCGCTGTTGCGACTCGACGGGACCCGGCGGATCGACCTCTCGCTCGACACCAGCGAGTGGGCGAAAATGGCCGACATGGACCGTCACGTTCCCAACCGTATCGATCTCGTCGCCGCGAAACTCAGTCGATCGCTGAGCGGGACCGACGGCGTGAACCGCGACGACAGCGCCAACCCGCTGTTCAAAATCAGCGACGGCAGCGAACGCGTCGATCACTACGCGGTCGTCACGAACGAAACCGCGCTCAACCGACCGCTGCTCGAGGCCGACTACGGCGAAGTCTGTTCGTTCGAGGGCGCACTCGCGCTCTGGAACGACGACGAGGAGGCGTACAATCTCGTCATCGATGAGGAGACGGTCGTCGACCGCCTCGTTGCCTAAAGCGGTGGGCTTTTCGCGCCGGCCTCCGACCCAGTCGGTATGAGCGACGCCCTCGAGATCCTGCTGACGAACGACGACGGGATCGACAGCACCGGCATCCGTGCGCTCCACGACGCGCTGTCGGAACACGCCAACGTGACCGTCGTCGCCCCCGCGAGCGATCAAAGCGCCTGCGGGCGATCGATCTCACACGAAGTCGACGTCCACGACCACGAGCTCGGGTTCGCTGTCGAGGGAACGCCCGCGGACTGTGTGGTCGCCGGCCTCGCCGAACTCGGGCCCGTTCCGGATCTCGTCGTCGCGGGCTGTAACAAGGGTGCAAACCTCGGCGAATACGTCCTCGGCCGGTCGGGAACGATCAGCGCGGCCGTGGAAGCCGCCTTCTTCGACGTGCCCGCCATCGCCACTTCGATGTACGTTCCCGTCGACGACGCCCCGCTCGACGAGGTCGACCTTTCGACCGACGACTACGCCGAAGCGACCCGCGTGACGAGCTATCTGGCCGAACACGCGCTCGAGGCCGGCGTCTTCGATCACGCGGCCTATCTCAACGTCAACGTCCCGGTATCGGACGGCGAGCCGGCATCCATGGAGATCACGCGGCCATCGAAACGCTACGAGATGGACGCCGAGCGCAAGGGAGATCGCGTTCACCTCCACGATCGCGTCTGGGAATCGATGGCCCCCGACACGCTTCCGGATCCCGAGGGAACGGATCGGCGCGCGGTCGTCGAGGGACGAATCAGCGTCTCCCCCCTTACTGCACCCCACACGACCAACCACCACGAAGCACTCGACGCGCTCGCGGAAACGTACGACGAGACCGTCTCATTCGACTCCTGACGGGATCGGCGTCTGGGGGTACCGAGGAGTTGGCAGCCCTTTCGGTTTCGCCGCCCGGTGATTCGGGTACAATCGGCAAAGAAGTCAAATGCCTTTCAGTAACCCGGACGAATTTGTACCCCGATGGCGAACAGTCACCCATGACGACGGTCGAGATCGAGTACTGTGTCCCGTGTGGGTTCCTGTCCCGGGCCGAAGACGTCCAGCACGCGTTGCTGACGACGTTCGGGGAGGAACTCGACGCGGTAACGCTCTCGACGGGGGCCAACGGCGTCTTCGTTGTGCGCGTCGACGGCGAGCCTGTTTTCGACAAAAGCGAGGCCGACTACGACGTCGACGGGATCGTCCGACGCGTTCGTGAGCGGCTGTAACGTGATCGACTCCGAGCAGTCGAACGGGAAACCGTGTCACCATCGTGACGGAATAACCGACTTGCGGGTCGCAAGGCAACCGCCCTTCGACAACGGAGCCGTCACCGAAGTCGTGTACGGACGTGTTCCCATCGTCACGCGGGGTTGCATACATATATAAATGATCGTACAGAAGGTCACGGCAACTGCGTTCACACAACACTGCTCTCAGGACGGGTGATCGAACATGGTATTCAGTACACTCTGGACTCGCCTCACATCTCTCTGGCAGCGCAACTCGACGGAGGAGGGACAGTCGGGCGAGTCCACACCGGCAACGACAGCGGAATCGACGGCGGAAACCACCGAAGACGAAACGCTGAGTTACGCCGAAGAGATCGAATACGGCGTCGACGAACGCGAGCTCCCCGACGAGGACAAGGTTCTCAGACTGCTGGTCAAACGCGGCGGCCGTGTCGACGAGTCGACCGTTCGCGAAGAAACCGGCTGGTCGGAAGACCATCTCGAGTCCGTCATCGAGCGCATGGAGGACGACGACCAGATCAGCGCGATTACCGTCGGCCGAAAACGAGTTATCTGCCGACGCGGGTTCGAACCCAAGGGGTACCGATCCCATCTCAACGAGTAACATCCGCCCGACACGAGCGTGTTCGCGTCGGAGGCGACGGCGCTTGAAGGTGGGTCCGGTGGCCGTAATTCGGAGTCGCCGCCCCTCGAGAGTGGGGGGACGGTTCGTCGACCCGTTCGGAACGCACCGATGTCGAATCGAAGCGCCACACCGGATGAAATCCGGGACGGTTAGTTTCCCGGATCCATTTCGAAGCGAGGCCAGCCGTCGACGAGCGACTCGGGTAATCGGGTCGCGTTCTCCTGCAGTCGGTCGACGACGACCGCCGTCTCCTCGCACCGCACGCCGCGCTGAACGCAAAACGGTTCCGTCGCCCAGTCGACGAATCCGGACGTCGACAGCACGGGTAAGTGGCGGTGTTTGAGTTCTCGTCGGAGGTCCGCAAGCGACATCGAACGCTGTGGCGAGGTCGCGGCGTCGGGAAGCGCCACCCGACGTCCTGCCGGTTCGTCCCGCAACGAGCCGATTCCCTGACGCCGAAAGCGCCTTGAACACCTCGTTCCACCGATCGATAACTTCGTCCTCGTCTCGTATCCGGTCCCCGGCCGTACTACTGCAGCGTGGCCCCGAACGAATATTATTGTTGGATATAATTAATATTGGGGATGTTCGGAGTGGAGTTACTCGCCAGCCTACTGGATACCGCTCCTCGAGAACGTGTGAGCGGCGTCTCGGCCGCTTTCGCTACGGGGACGGTCGGCTACTTTGGACCCTCCAGAGCGAAGGATAAATCACATTCTGATATATCAAATGCGGCCAGAACCGATCAGGATCGCTTTAGGTATCTCATCGAACCTATTCGGGACTACAGCTCATTCAAACGACTCAATGTCGACCGTGCGTCTGTCCAGGACGTCCTTTCGATCGTCCGTCTGCCCCACTTCAGCGTAGTCCATCGGCCCATCGACCTGATGCGCGTTCGGCCCCGGTTGGTTGCCGAGATAGACGATGTTCGGATTGGTACCGATATCCTCGAGCAATTTGTACGTCGAGTCGACGGTCCCGCCCTCCGCTTGGACGAGCGCCCGGGCTTCGGTCTCGGTCATCCCGTCGGCGTCTTCGGTCTCGGCCGGTTCCGTATCGCCGGTGAGGACGTCGATCGCCTCTTGAACGGTCTCGTCGTCCGGGTTCATGGCCTGTACACGGGCCAGTGACGGGTCGTCCAGATACTGCTGTGGGTCGCTCTCGGGATCGTTCATATCACCGAACTGGATCGCTTCCGGCGGACAGGCGTCTTCACAGGCGGTCGTTCCGACGAACTCCTCGCCTTTGGTGCCGTCCTGTCGGGTTGCACAGAACGTACACTTGCTCATGGTTCCACGTTTGGCCCTGCTACCGACTGGCCGGCCGCGTTCGTCGTAAACGTGGTCCTCGTCCAGTTCCTCCTGTGGAACGTCCGGTTCGCCCCACTGAAAGTAGTTGACGCCGTACGGACAGGCGACCTGACAGTACCGACAGCCGATACAGACGTCGTAATCGGTCAATACGAGGCCATCCGAATCCCGAGTGTGGCGGGCCGTCGTCGGACAGACTTTCTCACACGGCGCGTCGGTACAGTGTTGACAGGGTCGAATAAGCCGGTTTTGTCCGCCCGGAGTACTGTCCTCGTAATCGAGGATGTACATCCAGTTCGCCCCCTGATCCCAGTTGTGTTCTTCGGCGCAGGCGACGACACACGCGAGGCAGGCATCGCATCGCTCGTTGTCGAGTACCATGCCCCACTGGGTCCCGTCGTCCCCCTCGTCCTCTTCCGCGTGCTGTACCGCAGCAGACGGAGATCCCCCATCGCTCGGACCGGTTTCGGCCGTTCCCCACGCCCCGAGACCGATGAAACCCGCCCCCGCGCCCACTTTCTTCATCACTTCCCGACGTGACTTCTCGTCGACGCCAAGTTGCGAGAGCGTCTTCTCGAACCGGCCACCGTCTTCGTCGGCAGTCGATTCGGCGATCGGCCGCTGGTCTTCGCCGAACTCCTCGAGCATGTCCTCGTGATAACGGTCGTGGAACTCGGCTTCCGTGAGTTCCCCTTTCGTCACCGCCATCGCGTCTCTGGCCATCTCAAACCCGAGCTCGGTGTCGTACTCGGTTTCCTCGAGCAGTTCCTCGAGGTCGTTTTGCCACGATTCTCCGAGCGGATGGAACGTCTCGTCGGTTGTATCCTCGTTAGAATCCATTGTATGCCTCGTGCTCGTGGCACTCTTGGAAGATTACCAATTGGTAACTTCTGTCAGGGTAGGTGTACAGCCCCGTAAAAATAAAAAGCCGCCTTGCAATCAACGGCGGTTCACGTTTGAAACCGAAAACATGCGGTAGAGTGACCAATACCTCCGATCGACCCCATCTCACGGGGGGTTTTTGGTACGCACGTCCATATCATGGGCCATGGGTGACGAACCCCGGGAGTCACGGCGTCGACTGCTTCGCGTGACTGGTTGCGGCTCTCTCGTCGCGCTCGCCGGCTGTCTCGGGAGTGACGACGACGAAAACGGTGTCAATGATCGACCGGCCGACTGGTGTTTCGAGGACCTCGACGAGTCAGTGCCGGACATCGAAGCGAACGCCCCGAGCATCGACGGCGTCGAGCGCAAAGCGCCGGAGAACTTGCTCTCCAAGGAGGACGCCGGCTACCACTGCGGTCCCGTCGAGGGACAGCAGTGTGGCAACTGCACCTTCTACATCGACGACAGGGACGGCGACGCGATCGGAGCCTGTACCGAAGTCGCGGGACAGATCCGCTCGGTCGACTGGTGTGAACTCTGGGCGGCGAGGGCGAAAGTGCAGGACGGGTAGTACGCTGGAGCGGTCCGAAGCCGGCCCAACATCAGTACCGACTCGAGGTCGTTCGGCCTCGAGAAGCCAGATATTGCTATGCTTCCCTAGCAAGATTCTTATGTGAACCAGACATACACTGCTGTATGACTGTCGACCGAATCAGGGATTCGAACGGCAATACGATCACCGACTACCCGTCCTTCCGCGAGGACGGAGCCGCGGTCCTGCTCGCCATCGTAGACGGGTCGGCGTCCGGACCCGCCGGCGCACACGCCAGATACTATCACCGCGACCGAAACCGTATTGAACTGTTCCGCAAGGACGCGGATGTGGACGAGTACGACCGGCTCGGCCAGCAACAACTGGGTCCGGACGAACCCATCGGCGCGTACGTTCGGGAGATCCAAACTGCGGCAGTCGACGCCGATCTGAGCCCGTTCGCGAAAGCGATGGCACGAGCGGAGCAGTTAGCGGACACCGGCGCGATCACCCGTCCTCAGGCGGAAGTCTACGCCCTTCGCGCCGAACAGGGAGTCCTCCGCGAGGACGCCGCAAAGATGCTCGGAAAATCCAAGAGCACGCTCGATTCCCTGCTGCTCACCGCGAAGGACAAGATCGATCGAGCCGACCGGCTGGCCCGGGAAACCGTCGACACTATCCAGTTCGAAGGCGAATCGGCCCCGCTCTACGACGCCGCGGAACTGTCCGAATCCGACTTACTGACCACCGCCGAGTTCGAGGATCTCGTCGGCGGTTCACTCATTGCGGGCGGCGACGGCAACGTCGTTCTCACGACCGACGACGGCAGCTACTACGTCGTCGCCTCGTCGACCGACGGCGGCTCGACGGAAATCCACGGGGTGGTTCCAGTTGCGGAAGCGAACGACGCGTTCGATCTCGTCTCCTGACCCAGGGGTTCGGTCACACTGTGTCGACGTCCTCCCCCGACGCCAGTCGACCGGTGTCCCCAACGACGGAACGTGGACTGTTTCCGTACGCCGTCACGGAGGCAGAGCGGGGAGCGGCTGACCGCTTTCGATCTCGTGATCGCGGCCACCCCTCGTCACCGACGACGATCCGTAGACGAGAGCGTTCGAGTACAGCGGGCACGTTGGTCACCACAAAACCGACTGACAGTGTGACAACAGATATTTCATCGCCTCTTCCGAATGGTTCGGACAGGGGTTGTTGGAATGGACGTTCAGCCAAAAGCGCTCTTTTCCGAGCCAAGTGGATGGGATTCAGCCCGAGTCTCAGTTTTTAGTTCACTCGCGTTCTTCAGTATGTACGTCTATTTCGAACTCTTGTATGGTAGTGGGAGCAGCGCTATACTCGTTATAGGGGCGTCAATGGCTCTCTCCGCCGTTGCTGAAATGCTTCCACCGAACCGACGACACTTTGCGGGAACCTTGCGTATGATAGCAATCGGTATTCTCGTGATTCTGGTAGTCTTCTCACTACGCGGGATAGTCTCGTAAACACTCTCCGCGAAACGCTTGAACTGACGACCCCGATCGATTCTGGATCGCTAGATTCTCGAGAGCACGGTACGTGTCCCCTTTCGAGAGGACTTTCGCAGCTCGCGTGCTGAACCAGCGCTTCGTTTCGGTTTACTTCCGGAACTGTTGATCGAATAACTCAACGGATGCCGGAACTCAATATTAGAGTGTTTTATATGAGTTGCATATAGAAAGCGGTGTGTGACAGCAGAACGATCTCGGAGAGCGGCGTTGATGGGGTCACTAACGACTGTGGTCGGGTTAGCTGGATGCACGGCGCTCTCGTCGTCGGAGCCAGAACTATCATCACTCGACGTGGATCGGGTCGAACCACGGCTAGTCGAGGTCGATGTTCGGGATCGACCGGGAACGGAGCGCGAGTTCTACGGTGTTATTCAGAACACTGGAGTACAGGGGGATCTTCTGGTCGCACTTCATTTCACCTCCTCTGGTGAATCGCCGGGTCCCTCGACGAAAGTAGCCGGCCGAACAGTGTTTTTTGACGAAGACGAGCGTCGAGAGATCACGTTTCACCAGGAACCGTCCAGCGGTTCGTTCGAATACCATATCGAGGCGCTCCCGATCACGTACACTGGCATCGTCGAAAACAGCGGTGGCGCAGGAGAGATCGACGTTCGAATTATCGATCCGGAAACCGAAACCGCTCGGGACAGTCGAGAAATCTGGATCGACGAGGGAGAACGCCGGAAACTAGAGTTTCGAGGCCCATACGAGTTCGAGGGCGACGAGTACTGGATCGAGGCAGAACCGCTCTAGGCGCCTCGTGGATCGTTAGTTGAGTGGGTTTTCAATAGACGGTTTCCTCGAGGAGCCACGGGTTCGATACCGGAATACGGTGCGCGCGATCCCGTCCCGGACGAAACGGTCCGCGGAAACGCACCCCGAATCGGCGTTTCGGAGGTCGGCAGCGGTCACCGAGCAGGAGCAACCAGTTACGAGAGCGGGGCCGAGTTATACTGGAAGCCGTTTACGGAGCCGACACCACACGGCTGTCGATTCGGGAAGCGCTCCTGCCCCCGCTGCAATTGCGACGGCGAAATACGCCGGCGAGACCGTTTCGATTCCCACGAGGGGGGCGACGGTCCCGGCGATGCCGCCGCCGATCAGGACGAACGCGCCTGCGTACCGGACGGCATCGATTGCATCCCCCACGTCCGTCTCTTTACCTCTGTTTTGATTATAACTATCGATTGGTCGGGATAGGAACTGCTCGCAAGCAGAACGGCCGACGAGCGCCGACCTCGAGCCAGGGATTGTGAGGGGGTCGGTACCTGTCTCTCCTCGAAGTATCCTCCTCAACAAACGACAGCTAATATAACAGCAAAATCGCACGCCGCCGACTCCCTGTGAGTGAAGTGAAGCAGAAGTGGACTCGCCGGGATTTGAACCCGGGGCCTCTCCCATGCCAAGGGAGTGATCTACCTCTGATCTACGAGCCCTCGTTCGCAACACGACCTTTCCGGCGGGAATAGATAAACCCCTCGAAATTCTCGAGCCTCCCCTGACGTTCGCTCACACGGTACCCGGTCTCTCACCGTGGCCGCAAAGCGATGTCTCGAGGAGTCTGACAGCGAGCCGTTCTAGAAACCCTTTAGTCCGTTCCGCTGGAAGCGAGTGTGGGAAGCGCACGGCCGCAAATCCGACGTTGTCATCCGGGCTTTCGGATGGCTTGGGATTGCGGAAGTGCACCGGCAGTCGGTCGTCCCGACTGTCGCACATCGAGCGGTCAGTGCGGTTCCTATCCTCGAACAATGGCACGAATGCATACGCGCCGCCGTGGCTCGTCCGGTTCGGACAAGCCGGCGGCAGACGAACCCCCGGAGTGGAGCGACGTCGACCCCGAAGAGGTAGAACAGCGGGTCGTCGAACTGGCAGAGCAGGGCCACGATCCCAGCCAGATCGGGATCAAGCTGCGTGACGAAGGCGTCACGGGAACGCCCGTACCCGACGTCAAGCTGGCGACGGGCAAGAAGATCACCGAGATCCTCGAGGAACACGATGCCGAACCCGAGATCCCCGAGGATCTGCGGAACCTGATGGAACGAGCCGTGCGGCTTCGCGAGCACGTCCAGGCGAACCCGCAGGACTACCAGAACAAGCGCGCCCTGCAAAACACCGAATCGAAGGTGCGTCGTCTGGTCGACTACTACCGCGGCGACGAACTCGAGGCGGACTTCACGTACTCCTACGACGTCGCGAAAGAGCTCCTCGACGAGAACTAGATGTCCACGGACGGTCGTCCCGCGGATGCGACGCACGCAAGACCCGATCGCGAGCAGCGCGAACGGCTCGAGCGTGCGGCGTTCGTCCGGCTGGTAACGCGGGCGGACGGCGACGCGCTCGCGGCGAGTGGCATCCTCGCCAGTGCGCTTCGCGCACGCGGAACGCCGTTTCAGGTGACCGTCGGCCGAACGGTGACACGGCGAACGAAGCGAGCACGGTCGCCCGCCGAGGCGAGCGAGGACGACGATCTGACGGTCGTCGTCGGGGCCGTCGATGCGGACGTTCACCGTCTCGATTCGGCCGACCGGCCCGCTACGCTCGCGGCCGTCGACCTCGCGCGGCAACTCGAGACGGACGCGGGGCCGGACCCGATACTCGCGCTTGCCGGACTCGTCGCGGCCGGCGTCGAGCCGGGTGCCGGCGAGAGCGAGTGGCTGCTCGAGACCGCTCGGGAACGCGGGCTGCTCGAGCGTCGGCCGGGCCTTGCGGTGCCGACCGCGGATCCGGTCGATGGCGTCGCTCACTCGATCCGGCTCCGAGCGCCGTGGTCGGGTGACCCCGACGCCGCTCGCGACGCGCTCGCGGCCGCCAACGTCGATCTCGACGGGGCGGCCGACCCGGACACGGCCGCGGACGCGGACGAGCACCGCGATATCGCGTCGGTCGTCGCCCTCGATGCCGTCGGGGCCGACGACGCCGAAGCGGTCGCCGCGGAGACGGTCCAGCGCGCGCTGCGACCGTACGCGACACCCGACGGCCCCTTCGAGACGCTCGGTGGATACGCCGACGTACTCGAGGCGGCCGCGAGGGTCGAACCCGGAACGGGTGCTGCGCTCGCGATGGGCCACGACGCCCGTCGGCCGGCACTGGCCGCGTGGCGCGAGTACGGCCGGGCGGCCCACGGCGCGCTCGAGACCGCTTCGACCGGTCGGTACGACGGCCTGTTCGTCGTCGGCATCGATGACGGACCCGTCGAGGCGGTCGCCCGTCTGGCCGTGGCGTCGCTGTCGCCGGAACCGGTCGTGCTCGTCGTCGGCGACGGTGAGGCTGCGATCGGCACCCGCGACGACGGGTCGCTTGCGGCGACGATCGAACACATCGCTCGCGGGCTCGAGGACGAATCCGAGTCCGCGGTCGAGTACGACGTCGGTCGCCGACGTGGCTACCTGCGGTACGACCCGGACGTGGACGAATCGACGATCATCGCGACGGTGAGGGGGCGACTATGACCGGGCGTCGACGCGCGACGATCCGGACGACACACGACGACCCTGAACTCGTCGCCCGGGCGCTGTGCCCGGACAACACGGCCGAGATGGAGACCGACGTGGCCGAGGACGAGACTGCAGTCGTCACCCGGATCGAACGCGAGACGACCGGCGGACTCCACTCGACGGTTGATGACTACGTCGTCAATCTCGAGGTAGCGGTTGCCGTCGCGCAGTCGGCGCGAAACGAACAGGGCGAACACCCAGCGGACACGGGTACAGTGTCCGACACAGACACGACACACGATACACAATGAGTGAACGATCAGTTTCACGCGCGAAACAGGAAAAGCGGTGGTATACCGTCCTGGCACCGGAGCAGTTCGACCGCCAGGAACTCGGCGAAACCCCCGCTGACGAACCGGAAAAGGTCTACGACCGAACCATCGAAACGACGCTGGGCGAGCTCACCGACAACGCCAGCGAGAACAACACCAAGCTGACCTTCAAGGTCACCGACGTCGGCAGCGACTCGGCGTACACGGAGTTTACGGAACACTCCCTGACCCGTGACTACCTGCGCTCGTTGGTCCGTCGCGGCGCCTCGAAGATCGAGGCCTACGTGACCGTTCTCACGACGGACGACTACCGCGTGCAGATCCAGCCGGTCGCCTTCACGACCAAGAAAGCGGACGCCAGCCAGGAGAAGGCTATCCGCGAGCAGATGGTCGAGATGGTCGAAGAGGCCGCCGCCGAGCGGACCTTCGAAGAGCTCATCGACAGCGTCGTCGAAGGGCGTCTCTCCTCGGCGATCTACGGCGAAGCCAAGACGATCTATCCGCTTCGCCGGGTCGAGATCCAGAAGTCGACCCTCGAGGCCCACCCCGAGGAAGTCGCCGAAGAGGAAGCGACCTCCGTCGACGTCGGGTCCGACGACTGACGCGATCGAAACGTACGCCGTTTTTTCGACGCTTGCCGGCCACGGTGAGCGGACAGTAACTGGTTCGATGCGGTTGTCCGGCGACTATCGGTCGCTCGAGTCACCCGAGGTGTACCGGATCGACCTTCAGATACTCCCGCAGGACGACGGTCGCGTACGAGCCCTTTGGCAGGGTAAACGACAGCGAGAGCGGCTCCGTCTCGCGGGTCAGTGTCGTCCGGACGAGGATCGCACGTCGGGTTCCGGTCGAGTGGAACTCTCCGGGGAGATCGAAGTCCGCCGGCGTGAGGCCGAGGTCATCGAGGACGGCCCGCTCGATGTCGCCCTGTTTGCCGTCCGCGAGTTCGGTTTCGGTGCCGACCAGCGGCGCGGTGACGAAGGCGCGGCCACGCTCGCAGTGGCGGGTTACCGAGTCGACCCGGCGTTCGTCGACGCGCTGGAGCCGATCCGTATCCGGGAGGACGACGCCCTCGGGGGCATCGGTATCGGAAAAGCAGACGACGTCTCCGGCGACGGGCCGGTCGAACGGTAGTCCGCGCTCGAGGCGTTCGCTGAGCATCCGGTTGAACGCGTAGGACTGGGCGGCGTGGACGAACAGCCGCTGGAGGTTCGACGGAACGCGCTCGAGGGCCGCCCGGAAGGTCTCGGCATCGGGTTCGTCGCCGGCTTCGGCGAGTTCGTGCAGCATCGACCGTTCGTAGCGGAGTCGGTTCGGAAACCGGTCGAGGGCCGCCTGCCAGTCGCGCGTGTCGTCGACGAACGCACGGGCCGCCTGCGTTCCCTCCGGCTCCGCGTCCGTCGGGGACCCCAGATAGGCCAGTACTGCGCCCTCCCAGTCGCCGCGGGCGATCGCCAGTCCGACCTCGTGAGTGACCGGTCGACGGCTCCCGAAGCGCTGCTGGCCGAAGAAATTGGGGACGCCGATCGCCCTCGTGGCGGTATCGACGCCTTCGTCGCCTCGAGTCCGCTCGAAACGCTGGTCGTCGAGGCCGCCGAACGCGTGTAACTCGTCGGTGATCGTCGCCGCGTTGCCGGGCGCGTCGGGATCGCTGACCACGAGTTCGAACTCGTTGCCCGCCAGATCGCCGAACTCGAGCCCCCGGCCCGCACGGCCGAGGACTTCGAGATCGACGCCGTCGATATCGGGCAACTCGTCGGGGGCTGCGCCGTAGATCGAGAACAGTTGGGTTGTCACGGCGTACTTGTCCTTCGTGCCGGCCCAGTCGACCCGTTCGCGCGAAACCCCGAGCGCGTCCGAGAGGCGGGCGGCGAAGTCGTTCGTGTCCCACCCGCGTAGCGTCGCGCGAACGACGAGATGCGGATAGGCGTTGGTCGGTGCATCGACCGGTTCGGTGTCGAACCGCTCGAGTTCGCGCACCCGAAAGTGCTCGTCGTCGTCGCGGAGACGGCCGCCGACGCCGTCGGTATCACTGACGTAGTACTCCATCCCGACGGCGCGTTCCGTTGGATGTGCCGGACGCATGCTGATTGCGGGCGGTTCGGCCGCCGGGAATAAATCGATTCGCTCTCGCGGATCGGCGCTCGATGCGCGACGGATCTGTTTTCTTGATAACTTATTTACTCGTGGTTGGTTTCCGTGTGAGTATGAACCTCGGCGACGCGCTCGACGAACTCGGTGACGTCCTCGACGGACAGGAGATGACCGGCCGACAGGCAGCGATCATCATCGGCATCTGGATGGGCGTAACCGTCGCGTTCGGCGTCATCGCGTATCTCGTGGTCTTCGTCTATATGGGGTACTAATGGACACACGGTCGGCCCCGTCCCCGATCGATCGGTCTCGGTGTGTTGGTCGCGGTCGTCGTCGGTACGGTCCTCACCGGTGATCGTCCCGGTTTCGCCACGCTCGTCGCTGCAGTGCCCCGGAAACACTGGTACAATCCGCGGGAGCGCGACGCTTCGAAACGGCCTAGAACAACGATAGCTCGCCGGTAACGCTGTCGACCCGCTCGTCCGCGGCCGGGCCAACGGCCAGTGCGGTGACGGTGCCGGGCTCGAGTTGCGTGTGTCCGGCGTCCCGGATGAGCGCGTTCGGGATCCCCTCGCTGTCGGCGATTTCGGACAGTTCGTGGAGTTGGCGTTCGCTCTCGCCTTTGAGGACGACCTTCTTCTGGCCGTCGCGTTTCCACTGGTCTCGAAGCTGGCTGTCGGCGGCTTCGTAGGCCGACAGCGACGCGTGTGCGACCTGCGCGGCGAGTTTTCCCTTCCCCATGCCGATGTCGGTGCGGGCGACGATGGCCTGCTTCATACGACGTGGCTCGAGGGCGACGGATAAAGCGTCGGCGATCGATCCCCCTCTTCCGGCTCGGATTGACCGACGATCGGGGGATGCGACACACATTTGTTTTCGAGACGCAATATGATGGATATGAAACGGACACGACGAGCGGTCCTCGGAACGGCGGCCGTCGGAATCGGAACCGTCGCCGGCTGTTTAGGTGACGAGAATCGGGACGATGCGGCCGATTCGGACCCCGAAGCGCCGTCGACTGATACCGGCTCCGACGGCTCCGAAACCGGATCGTCGTCCGACGACGATTCGGACGCGGACGCCGAAACCGGGACACCGCCGGAAGCGCCGGTCGCCGGCGATCCGGACGCGGCCGTGACGGTAACGGTCTACGAGGACTTTGCCTGTCCGCACTGTCGAACCTTCGAGCAGGAGGTCGTTCCGCAACTCGAGGAGGCCTACATCGACCCCGGACGGATTCGGTACGAACGTCGGGAGTTCCCCATTCCGGTCCACCCGACGTGGTCGTGGGCGATGGCAAGCGCCGCTCGAGAGGTCTACGAAACCGAAGGTGACGACGCGTACTGGGCGTTCACGAGCGACATCTACGAGGCCCAGACGTACAGCTACGAGCTGATCGAAAGCGTCGCGGCTGACCACGGACTCGACGGGACGGCGGTCCGCGAGGCGGCCGAGGAGGAAACCCACCGCTCGACCATCGAGGCGGACAAGTCCCACGGCGAGTCCATCGGCGTCGAGGGGACTCCAACCGTCTTCGTCGACGGTGACGACCTCGAGTCACCCGCATTCGAGCGGATCGCTGACGCGATCGATTCGGCACTCGAGTAACGCGGGTGGACCCGGATTCCGGAGCCGACTACGGGGCCCGACACGTGAGTGCGGCGACAACACCACAGCCGCCGGATCGAACGGTTTACACGCTCGCCGTTCGACTCGTCGGATATGATCCTCTCCGATGCGGACATCCTGCGGCGTCTCGAGGAGGGCGACCTCGTGGTCGACCCCCTCGACGATCCGGAGCTACAGATCCAGCCCGCAAGCGTCGACCTCCGTCTGGGGCGGGAGTTCCTCGAGTTCCAGCGGACGAACATCCCCTGTATTCATCCCGACTCCGAGCGCGAAGTCGACGAGTACGTCACCGAGACGGTCGTCGAGGACGGCGACGACTTCATTCTCCATCCCGGTGACTTCGTGCTGGGGACGACCTACGAGCGCGTCGAGATTCCGGCGGACCTGATCGCCCACGTGGAGGGCCGTTCGTCGCTCGGCCGGCTGGCCGTGGTCGTCCACGCCACCGCGGGGCTGTGCGACCCCGGGTATCGCGGCCAGATCACCCTCGAACTCTCGAACCTCGGGACCGCGCCCGTCGCGCTCACGCCCGGCATGCGCATCTCGCAACTCACGTTCACGGAACTCAAGACGGAAGCGAAACGGCCCTACGGCAGCGAACGCGGCTCGAAGTACCAGGATCAGGACGGGCCACAGGCGTCGCGCATCCAGAGCGACCACGAGTTCGGCGGCGACCAACTCGAGCGCTCGGACTGATCGCGACGCCGCCGTCTCACGGCCGCCGCTGGACCGACAAGTTATCCCGCAGGCGGTCGTAGGCCACGCCAACGAATGCAATTCGTCGAAGAGATCGTCGTCGACGAGTTCCTCCCGACAGTCCGATCGATGCTGGCGGGGGAACTCCGCGAACGCGGACTCACGCAAAGCGAGGTCGCGGACGTACTCGGGATCAGTCAAAGCGCCGTCTCCAAGTACGCCCACGGCGACGTCACCGTCAACGATCGTATCGCCACCGACGGACGCGTCGAAACCCTCGTCGCCGAACTCGCGGAGGGACTAGCCGCCGGCGACATCACGCCCGTTCAGGCGCTGATCGAGATCGAAGTCCTGATCCGCGACCTCGAGGCGGGCGGGGATCTGCTCGCCCAACTCCACGAGGAAGCGGTTCCCGACCTCGCCGATCACGGCTCGAGTTTCCGCGTCCACGACCCCGAAAGCGACCTGCGGACCAGCGAGCGCGTCCTCTCGTCGCTGCGCCGCGGGCTTCGTATCCTCGAGAACGCGAGCGGCTTCGCCGGGCTGATCCCCGCGGTCGGCTCGAACCTGGTCGCCTGTACGCCCGACGCGGAAGACGTCGACGACGTCGCCGGCGTTCCGGGACGCATCTTCGACGTGAAAGGGCAGGCGACGGTGCCGGCCGATCCCGAGTTCGGCGTCTCCGAACACGTCGCGACGGTGTTGCTGGCCGCCCGCCGCCACGGGGCCGATGCGTCGGCGGCGATCAACATCCGGTACGATCGCAAACTGCTGGCCGAACTGACCGAACTCGGCCACGTAACCGCCGAGTTCGACGAGGACGACGACGTCGCCTCGAGCGTGAGCGCGGCGATCGACGCGGAGCCGTCGGCGACGGTGCTGTACCAGACCGGCGGCATGGGGATCGAACCGCTGATCTACGTCCTCGGACCGGACGCCGAGTCGGTCGCGGACGACGTCCGGTCGCTGCTTTGAGGGTGAGAGCGTGACGGCTGCAGACGCACAGGAGTTTTACGGCCGGTGGGCCCGCCTGTACGATCTGCTCGCGCGACGAACCCCCGGTATTCCACGGCTTCGAAGCCGTGTGGCCGACGCCTGTCGGCTCGAGCCGGGCGATACCGTCGTCGAGATGGGCTGTGGAACCGGCGCGAACCTGCCGTACTTGCGCGAACGTGTCGGTCCCGCGGGAACCGTCGTCGGGATCGATTTCACGCGGCCGGTTCTCGAGCGAGCGCGCGAGTCGACGGCCGCGTACGACAACGTCCACGTCGTTCGAGGGGACGCGACACAGCCGCCGCTCGGTTCCCTCGGGGACGAAACCGACGTCGATGCCCTGCTCGCGACGTTCGTTGTCGGCATGCTAGAGGACCCCGCCGGTGCCGTCGACGACTGGTGTGAACTCGTCGGTCCGGACGGCCACGTCGTTCTTGCTAACGCCGCCCGGAGCGACGCGTGGTACGGCCCGCCGGTCAATGCGGTCTTTCGAGCGATCGTCGTCCTCTCGACGCCGCCGACGACGAAACTCCGCTACGCGGACGATCCGACCCGTCGACTCGACGAAAAGATCGATGTCGCACACGCCCGCCTTCGGGACCGAGCGACGGCAATCGCCGACGAAACGCACGTGTTCGGCGTCGTACGGTTGACCGGCGGCCGACTCGAAGACGGTCCCGCCGGCGGGTCGTCGGACCGAAACGAGTAGTGCCGCGTTCGTCCGTTACGATCGGGCCGCCGATTCGAACCCTTCGTACTCGCGAACCGATTCACGGACCTCGTTGGGGAGCGGCGACGGCCGTTTGGACTCGGGGTCGACGTAAACCATGGTCGTCTCGGCCGTCGCGGCGACGGTCCCGTCGACGCGAATCTCGTAGGTCATGGTGCAACTCGACTCTCCGAGATCCGTGACCCGGAGGGCGACCGTCGGCTCGTCGCCCTTGACGATCGGCCGCTCGTAGTCGATCTCGAGGTTCGCGATGACGAACGGGAGGTCCGCCTCGTCCATATCGAGGACCGCGGCGAGATACTCGGTGCGGGCCGCCTCGAGATAGCTCGCGTAGACGGCGTGGTTGACGTGGTTCAGCGGATCGAGGTCGCGATACCGGACCGGTACCTCGACGGTAAACTCAGCACTCATTGTACGTTGCCGAAGGCGACTGGGACAAAAGTACGCTCCGGTTCCGGGGTCGTCCCGGCGGAGCGGGCTACGTCCCGTACAGTCGAGCGTGCTCGGAACAGAACTCGGGGTCGCGCAACTGAGCGTCGATCAGTCCCTCGTGGTAGTGGGCGTTGTAGAGGCGACACCCCTCCCGATCGCAAAACGCCTCGCCTCGCTGGAGGTAGTGGTACGCCTGCAGGACATAGCCCTTCAGCGCGTCGGTCGTCCGGGGGTCGTTCTCGACCAGAAACTCCCCGTCGACCTGGTTCTCGAGGACCTCCCGCGGCGGCGCGTCGCCGGAGAGGAGTGCGTGGCGCTGCTTTTCCTTGTAGTACACCTCGGGCTTTGCGGGTGCCTCGTAGAGTCCCGGAACCGATATCAACGCGGGTTGTCCGAGGACGTTCACCCGCTTGTGCCAGCGTCCGTCGTGCGCGCCCCACGTTCCGATCGCCCGGTCGAGAACGGCCACGTGTAGCGTCTCGAGCCCGCGCTCGTCGGCCGGGAGGGCGCTGTTGAGCGTCCGCTGGATCTGGCCGCCGTCGTAGAGCACGCCGCCCTCGCGGTCGGGATTCTCGAGTGCGCGTTCCTCGTAGCGGATCGTCCCCAGCATGGTGTTTCCAGTATCGCGCTCGTACGGCGACGTTACGCGCGCTTCGGCGAACCGTTCGGCGAGATCGTCGGTCCGGTGCTCCTCGAGAAACCGGTCGCGAACCGACACCGACGCGTCGATCCGCGCCGCGAGCCAGTCGGCGATGGCGTCGACGTCGACGACGCCGTCGTTCGTCCCCGAACCCGAATCGGTCTCGGTGGCGGCGATCGTCGAGGGCGGGCGGTAGCAGATGACTCGATCGACCATGTACGACTAGGTGGTACCATCGGGTGAAACGCTTGCGGTCGATCGACGAAGCGGGACGGGACTCGGGCGGGTTACTCGACGACGATCGTTCCGGTCATCTCGACCGTCTCGTGTGGCAGACAGACGTATTCGTGTTCGCCGGTCGTCTCGAACGTGCGGACGTACGACTGGCCGGATCGGACCGCGCCGACGCCGTTCTCCCAGCCCTCGCGGGCGCGCTGTTCGCTTTCGAAATCACCTGACGCCCAGTAGGCCGCGTCGGCGGGGATTCCGTCCTCGTAAGCGGTGACGGTGTGAGGTTCACCGCCGACGTGTTCGAACGCGACCGTGTCGCCGGACGCGACGGTCAGGTTCTCGGGCTCGAACGACGTCGCGTGCATCTTCACGACGTGGTCGACGTCGTCGGGGACGCCTTCAACGACGTTCGGGCCGCCTTCGAGGTCCGCGTGCTCGTCGCCGTGCTCGTGGCCGTGGTCGCCGTCGCCCTCGCCGGGTGCGTCCTCGAGCGCGCCGGCGACGGCGAACTGTGCTCGGAGCGCGGCCGCCGCGAAGTCGGCCGCCGCCTCGTCGACGGTCGCTTCGGTCTCGAGCGTCTCGATGTACGCCTCGAGTTCGTCCTCGAATGCCTCGTAGGTGGCGTGATCGGCGCTCTCGAGCGACTCGTGGACGCGGGCGCTTTCGAACCACTGGTAGGCCCCTCGCGCGATATCCGCGGCCGTTTCCGGCGCGACATCGAAGGTCGTCAACACGGCGGCGTCCCAGCCGCGGGCCTGCATGGTTGCGATTCCGGCCGCGTCGGCGACCGCCTCGTCTTCCGCGAGGACGTACGCGGCGTCGATCGCGGCCGGAATCGCGGTCTCGGCTTCGTCCCGTACCGCCTCGGCGTCCTCGTCGGCCGCTGCCGACGCCAGCCCGATTACCGCACCTTCGAACGTCGAGTACAGGTCCGAATCGGCGTCGCTGACGGCGTCGTGTGCGTTCGAGTCCTCCCACGCTTCGTCGATCCCCTCGGCGACGGTTTCGGCCGCGGCGAACTGCCCGGCGGCCGCAAGCGTCGCGACGTCGTTGATTCGCGCCGCGAACTGGCCCATATCCAACGCGAGCGCGTTCTCCGCTCCCAGTCGGTCGTGCTGTACCGACTGTAGCTGTTCGTCCGCGAGGCCGACTTCCGTCCGTATCCGCTCGAGGTCGGATTCGTCGAGACCCTCCTGCTTGAGTTCCTCGAGCGCCTCCTCGAACTCCTCGTAGCTCTCGTGGTCGGTCTCCTCGAGTTGTTCGTGAGCACCCCACTCGGCAGTTGCCCCCTCGAACCGGGCCAGCGTATCGCTGACGACCGCCCCGCCGGTCGAGAACTCACCGGCGACTCCGAGTGCGAGCGCGTCGGCGGTGCGCGCCCGTATCGCGTTCCACTCGGCCGCAACGCCGATCGCTGGGCTCTCGACGTTCGATCCCCCGTCGCCGTTCGATTCCCCGTCGGCATCCGCTTCCTCGTCCGAGTCGTCGTCCGTTCCATCGGTACACCCCGCAACACCGGTCGTCGCCGCGACGACGCTCGCTGCCAGTACGGTCCGTCTCGTTGGCATGGTTTTAGGTCTGCCTAAATCATTGATAGTCGTTTCGGTTCCTCCACTTATTTGGACATTCGTTTATACGATTGTAGAATAGTGAAAATAAATCCTCTCCATGCCACCGACATCGGCGAAACACCGGTTCGGACTCGGTTCCACGAGCGACCCGGCATCGAGGTCGACGTCTTCGGGCTGAACCGGCCCGGTCCGCTCCGCTCCCGTGCCGGTCGCGTCGAGGGGCTGGTCGGCGTCGGTCGGTTCGCGTTCGGTATTTTCGCCCTCCGTCGAGCGCTCGGGTGGCGTCTCCGGATCGCTCCCCGCGTCGCCCTCGTGCGTAGTCGAGCCGCGTCGCTCGCTCGAGTCGGTCCCACCGGCGTCGGCTCCGGAGCGACGAATCGACGCGTGTGCGTACCGCGCGAGTCGGCTCCTGTCCTCGCGGAAGAACGCGGACAGCCACTCGTGGCCCGAGTCGCCGTCACCGACGTCCGCGATGTCTCGGACGGCACCGATGAGATCGCGCTCGTCGGACCGGGTTACCTCACAGACCCAGAAGGGAAGATAGAGCCGGGAGACGTTGACGACGCCGTCGAACCCTTCCGGTTCGAACGCCGGCGGCAGTCCGAACGTCTCGGTCAGTTCCTCGACGAACGAGGACGTAATCGAGTCCGGGTCGTCGATGCGTCGCGATTCGGTGACGTCCGCGAGTCGTTCCGGCAGCAGCCGTCTCGCTCGCTGGGTCGGAACCTGAAAGTCGAGTAGCACCGTCCGCCCCAGTCCCGGCCCGTCTCGACCGAAGTCGTAGGGCTCGAGCGATATCGATTCGACCGCATCGGTTCCCGACCGGTACTGCTGGAGGGCGGCGTGGTTGTCGGCCCAGAGGCCGTCGAGCAACGTCACGGCGTGACTCGTGTCGTTTCCCCACGGGATCCGGCTATCCTGTTCGTACCGGTACTCTACCCGGAACACCGGATAGTACACGCGGTGGAGTCTGGTGAGGTCGGCATCCGGACCGACTGCCTCCGCGGCGTAGGACTCGAGTGCGTGTCCGATCGCTCCCGTCGACGGGAGCATCCGGTCGACCGCGATCACGTCGGGCATCATTCTCCGTCCACCCCCTGCCCGGAGAGCCGGCGGGTCAGGCCCCGGGTCGCTCGTCGTGTCGTCATTACGTCGGTCGTTCGAACTGTATCGAAATGTCACTACCGATCGAATTTGGCGACGGTAAAGCCGCGACTGCACCGTTCTCGAACGGCAGTCGGTCGCGGAGACCGGACCGTCGACCGGTCGCGAAACCCACCGCGACCCAGAAACCGCTGGCGTCGATCAGTCGTCGGCCGGTGCGGCCCGCGAGGTCAACTCGACGGGGTCGGCGTCGACGCCGAGTTCGTCGAGCGCTTCCTGGGCGGCGCGTTTGCCCGAGACAAGCATGGCACCGAAGGTCGGCCCCATCCGCGGGAGACCGTAGGTCGTCGCGGTCGCCATGCCGGTCGCGATCAGGCCGTCGTGGACGAGGCCGGTGTGCTCGACGACGGCGTCCTCGCTCTTGCCGACCCACATGGAGTCGTGGCCGGGCGAGTCGTGGCCGGGTGCGCCGTAAGAGTCGTCGCCGGTCTGGTCCATGCCAGTGGCGTTGGCCTCCGCGTCGCCGATGCCGGGCGCGTCGAGGACGCCCCGCTCGTCGAGTTTCTTGACGGCCATCGCGTCGTGGCCGGTCGCGTCGATGACTAGATCTGCCTCGACCGCGATCGGATCGACGCAGGTGATCTCGCGGGGCAGCGCGTGGACCGGCGTCCAGTTCATCACGATCCCCGAGACTTTGTGATCCTCGCGGATGACGATGTCCGTGAACTCGGTCATGTTCTGCATCTTCGCGCCGGCGTCACAGGCGGCCTTGATCAGCCCGGAACAGGCCTCCGGTCCGTTGGCAACGTAGAGGTCCTCGCTGTCCTCGGACTCCTTGTAGGACACCTCGAGTTCGTCGAGGACCTTCTGGGCGGGGTCACGGACCGTAACCTTGTTCATCAGGAAGCCGCCGAGCCAGAACCCGCCGCCGAGGTAGTTGTTCTTCTCGACGACCATCGTCTTGACGCCGCGCTCGGAGAGCTCCTTCGCGGCCGTCAGCCCGGACGGCCCACCGCCGACGATGATGACGTCCGAGTCCGAGAAGTCCATGAACTCCTCGGTCCACTCCTGTCCGATCGCACGCGTTACGTCGGCTTCGCCGACCTGACTGAACTGGTCGAATTCGGTCATACAACTAGGTGGTAACATCCGGTAGTGAAAAGCCTGTCGTGAACCTCCTCGAAGCGGGGTACGAACTCGCCGCGTTGAACTTCCTCGCCGGAGGCGCCACCACGGTCAACTCGATGGACATGCGACCGCGCCGTGGTGCTGACGTTTTCGGCGAGGCCGGCCTCCGTGCGTTTTTCGGCTCTCCCCTGTCCGATCTGTTCTGGGATATCCCGGTCGCCGACCAGTTCGCCCGCGCCCGAGCCTTCGCTCGCGACTACCACGATACCTACGACGGGCGCATCCGGGCGGCGGTCTGTCCACACGACGATTGGACGTGTACGGCCGATCTGTGGGAACGAGCCGCCGAGTTTGCCGCGGCAAACCCCGATCTCCTCGTGCATACCCATCTCCTCGAGTTCGAGGCGAGCAACACGATGGCTCGTGCCAACGGTGCCGTGGATTCGCTCGATCTCCTCGCCGACGTCGGGTTGCTCGACGACAGACTGATCGCCGCCCACTTCCGAGTGGCCGACGCCGACGACGTTCGGCGTGTCGCGGCGGCGAACGCCTCGGTCGCGCACTGTCCCTCGGATCGAAGTGTTTCGAAACGCGCCGAAACGCGGTCCTGCCAGACTGGTCGGCCGTTTACTGCTCCAGTCGGCCGGGGAAACGCTGTTCGGATAGTCGGACGCTCCACCGCCCGATTTTCATATATCACTATGGAGTTTATGGTGGCCGATGCGGCCGTCACCCAACCGGTATCGGCATGACTCACCGAATCGGATCGCCGGAGAGAACCGTTCCTTCACTCAGAGACAACGACGCGTCCGACCATGTCGGCACCGACGTGAGGAATGCAGATGTAGTCGTAGGTGCCGGGCACCTCGAACGTGTACTCGAACGTCTCTCGAGTCTCGAGCCCGCCACCGTGGTCCTCGTGCCAGCCCTCGCGGGCGGTTTTTTCGTCCCCGTACCCGCCGGTGGCGAAGTACTCCGCTTCGTCGGGGATACCCGTCTCGAGCGCCGTGACGGTGTGGATGGCCTCGCTTGTGTTCTTCCAGACGACGGTCTCGCCGACGGTCGCCTCGTACTCTTCGGGGACGAAATCGGTGCGGGTCATCCCGATGTGACACGCATCGTCGTTACAGGGCTCGGAATCGAAGACGCCGAGTGTGGACGTACACCCCGCCAGCCCCGCCGACACGGAAGTTCCGACGGCGGCGAGATAGACGCGCCGGTTCATACCTAGGCGTTAGGAGAGTCGTGGTATAACCGCCCCGGTTCCACGCTGGCCGGACGGCCGACACTCAAACGAAAACACGTAAGGCACCTGCCCGCCGAATCCGCGAGTATGCTCCCCCGGTTCGTCGGGCGGCTGGGCGTCGCCGACGCGGTGACGATCGCCAACGCATCCCTGGGGTTCGTGGCCATTGTCGTCGCCGCGCTCGTCGACATCCACCTCGCTGCCCGACTCGTCCTCCTGGCAGCGATCGCTGACGGACTGGACGGCATCCTCGCCCGCCGGTACGGCGGCACCGATGCCGGCCCCTTCCTCGATTCGCTCGCCGACGTCGCCTCCTTCGCTGTCGCCCCGGCCGTCCTCGCGTTCGTCATCGTCAGCCGCGGTCTCGGAATCACGTTCGAGACGGTCACCGCCGAATTACTGCTCGTCGTGGGCGTCTGTGCACTGTTCGTCGCGATGGCAGTCACTCGTCTCGGGCTGTACACGGCCTACGATACCGCCGACGACTACACCGAGGGCGTCCAGACGACGCTCGCGGCGACCGTTCTCGGCGCTGCGATCCTGGCCGGCGAGACGAGTCCGTGGCTCATACTCGCGGTGACGGGCGCGTTCTGTTACCTGATGGTGTCCCCGATCAGGTACCCCGACCTGCTCGCCCGCGACGCCGCTATCATGGGCGTCATCCACGCGCTCGCGATTCTCGTTCCCGATGTCGCCGGCTACACGTTCCCGTACGCCCTTTTGACGCTCGGCATCGCCTACATGACGCTCAGTCCCTGGTTCTACTGGCGCGAAGACCCACAGCCGGCGGAGACGGACGCGCATGGAAACGCTTAGGGCGATCCTGACACGACCGTAGCGTATGGACGGAGTCACGCGTCGGCTTCACCGGCGTCCCTCGACGGACGCAGTGTGGGTGGTACCATGAGCGAGGACGAAGCAAACGGTGACGAACGCGACGATCCCGATGAGTCGCCCGATCTCGACGCCATTCGTGACCGTCTCGACTCGTTGAACGAGGACCTCGAGACGCTCGAGGACGACCTCGACGCCGCGGAGACCGAAGACGATCTCGACGTCGTCGAAGCGGATCTCGAGGCGTTCCGGTCGGATCTCGAGGCGATAGAGATCCCGGAGCCACCGGACGAAGACGAGGAAGACGACGAGGAGGAGTCCGAGCCGGCTCCCGAAGCACAACTGCAGGAGACCTACGACGAGATCGAAAGCGACCTCTCCGATCTCGAGGACGATCTCGAGGACAAACGCGGCCCCTATGCCGAGGACGTCATCGGAGAGATCGACGGCGTCAGCGGGACGATCACGGGCACGCGCTGGACCCGCGAGGGAGACGAGGAACTGATCGAGGCAGCCGCGGACTTCCTCGCGAACCTGAACGAACTGCTGGGGACCTCGGTGTCGCTCCCTGACGACCTCGAGCCCGCCAGCGGGGCCGAACTCGGCGAGAACGGGCAGGAAGCGAAGACCGTCCCCGACGACATCGGCGCGACGCTCGAGGACGCGACAGCCGCGGTCGAATCCGCGGAACTCGACGCGGACGACGACGCCGAGACGATCGCCGGATTGCTCGAGGCGACCGACGATTTCGAGTCGGCCGTCGACGACGCGACCGAGTGGACCGATCTCGAAGTCCGCGAACAGCTCCGCCGGGAGGGCTTTTACGACGTCCTCGATCACGTCAAGGACTTCCCGCCGGAGTGGCACGCGCTCAAGGTCCACGAGAAGCGGGGTAACGTCGAACAGATCCTGCTGGCTTACGAGAGCCTCGACTCCGATTACATGGAGGAGCACTGCCTCGAAGCCCTCGCACGTATGGGTCCCGAGGAGGCGATCGACCCGATGCTTCAGAAGGCCGGCCGACGCGACGAACAGGCGATCGGCATTCTCGGAACGATCGGCGTCGAGACCGAGGAAGTCGTCGATACCTTGCTCGATTACGTCGACTCCAACCCGACTCTCCAGAAACCGTCGTTCCGGGCGCTCGGCGAGATCGGTGCCGAACGGGCGGTCCAGCCGCTTGCCAACCAGCTCGTTGCCGAGGAACCGGACGTTCGAAGCTGGGCTGCTCGCGCGCTCGGGCTGATCGGCGATACCCGCGCCATCGACCCGCTCGCGGACGTCCTCGAGAACGACGAGGAAGACCGCGTCCGTGCGAGCGCTGCGTGGGCGCTCACCCGGATCGGAACGCGGGAGGCCCTCGAGATCGTCGCCGAGTACGAGGACGATCGGGCGTATCTCGTCCAGGCAGAAGCCGAAAACGTCGATCTCGAACCTGCGGCGTAGCGGCCCAGCCAGTACTGGTCCCACCGCGTCCCGGACGCGGGTCGAATCGCTTCCCGACCGCCTGTTCGCCGTGTGTTTTCCTCGAGGCCGATAGTTTAAGTACTGAAAGGCGGCCAGATGGCTCGATGACCCGCCGGCGATCGACCCTCGTCACCGCGTTCGGACTCGTGCTCGTGGTCAGTCTGGTCGCTGTCCCAGTCGCAACGACGATTCGCCCCGACAGTGTCGTCGCCGAGACGACCGCTCGAGCGGACACGGACGGAAACGATCGCGATTTGGCGTGTCCACACGAGCGGATCGACGGCGCGACCGGAGGTCGAGCGACGGCGGCGACCGCCACCGAACCGCGGATCGTCGGACTCGCACCCAATCCCCCGACGGAGGGAAACGTCGGCGAGTTCGTCGTCCTCGAGACGCCGCCACGAACGCAACTCGGGAACTGGACGCTTACCGACGGCCACACGACGGCGGCGTTCCCGAACCGGACCGTCTCTGGCCGCGTCGTCGCCAGCACCGACCCAACCGTCACCGCAACGCTGACCGACGGCCCGGTCCTCGAACTCGAGGGAACGATTCGACTCGCGGCCGACGGCGACGACCTCGAACTTCGGCACGATGGAACACCGATCGACGCGGTATCGTACGATCGTGCGCCGCTTGCACAACGGTGGTATCGCCACGAGCAGCGCCCACACAGCCGCGAGCGGCTCGTATCAGACGGTCACGTCCAAGCAGCCACGGCCGGCCAGTGGTGGCCACGAGGGGCCACCTGTCTGCCGGTCTCGAGTGCCACTGCCGACGCGGCGACGACGTTCGTCTTGCCGGACGGGACCGATCTCCCCCTCCGAACGATCCACAGTGCCGACGACCGACTCCTGCTCGCCGGGTACACGTTCACGTCGCTGCCGGTCGCCGAAGCGCTCGTCGACGCCGCTGGCCGCGGCGTCGACGTCGCGGTTTTGTTCGAGTCCGGTCCCGTCGGTGGGACGCCACGAGCAACCGAACCAGTGCTCGAGACCCTCGTGAACGGTGGCGTCGACGTTCGCGTGACCGGCGGTGCGGGCGCACGCTATCGGTACCACCATGCCAAGTACGCCATCGCCGACGACGAGGTCCTCGTGACGACCGAGAACTGGAAACCCGCCGGCATCGGCGGCGAGTCGAGCCGCGGCTGGGGGGTCCGCCTCGAGGACGAATCCCTCGCAGCCGATCTGGCGACGGTTTTCAGGACCGATTTCGAGGGCTGGGACACCGAATCGGGAGCGGCGTTTCGCGCGAGTACGTCGTTCGTCGACGACGAAACGGACGGTCGGCAGGCGTCGTCGTTTCCGACCGAACACAGCCCGAAGACGGTCCCGGTCCAGTCGGCCGAACTGCTGGTTGCGCCCGACAACGCCGAGGGCAGACTCGAGTCGCTGCTCGCCGGTGCTGACGAGGAGATCCTCCTCGAGCAACCCAGCCTCGAGACGGATGTTTCGTTGCTCGAGGAGACGCTCGATGCGGCTCGCCGAGGGGTCAGGGTCCGGATATTGCTCGACTCGACGTGGTATCACGACAACGACGCCGTCGCGGCCGAACTCGAGCGAACGGCCACACGTGAGGGGCTCCCGCTCGAGGTGCGACTCGTCGACGACACGGATCGGTTCGAGAAGATCCACGCCAAGGGGATCGTGATCGATCGGGAGGTCGCCGTCGTCGGCAGTGCCAACTGGAACGCGAATTCCCTCGAGAACAACCGCGAGGTGCTCGTCGCCCTCCACGGCGAAACGGCGGCGGCCTACTACGCCACCGTCTTCGAAGCTGACTGGGCGGGCGACGAGTGGACGTTCCCGCTCGGGCTGACCGTGCCCGTCGTGGTCGCGCTGGTTGTGGCAGCGCTCGTCGGACGGCGGTACGTTCGGTTCGGCAACAGCGACAGCGGTCCTCGATCGGGATACCCGTGACGAAACCGGTCCGAAAAACGATCAGTCCGCCTGCCCGCTGGCCTCGAGTTCGAGCAGTTTACAACAGTCCTGCTCGGGGTCGAAACAGTCGGGGCACTGCTCCGGCCGGTCGATGATCGTATCGAGCCGTTCCGCGACGGTATCGTCGATGACGCTTTCGAGTGCACGAGCCTCGCCACGGAACTCCTCGACCTCGAGGACGTTCGCGAGGAACCGCTCGATGATACAGTACGTCTGGAGCGCGTCGTGGGCACGTTCGAGACCCTCCTCGGTCAGGGTTGCGCCCTTGTACTTCTCGTGCTCGACGAGTTCCTGTTCCTCGAGTTTACCGATCATCTCGTTGACGCTCGCCGGACTGACCTCGAGGAGATCCGCGAGCGTCCCGGTCGATGCGGGACCGTCCTCCATTCGCTGGGCGAGATAGATCGCCTTCAGATATTGGTCTGCAGTATTCATTGGATCCCTCCATCGGTGCGGCTGTGTGTGACGTCGAGTCCTCGGCGGCGGATCTGATCCGTGGAATCGATCCGTGCGGTAGCTGGCGGTCGGTCGGCTGTCGTGCCCGAGGTGAGCGTGGACACGATCTCGGCCCCGATCATGCTCTGTGCTCCATGATCTCGGTGACTTCTTCGACGCCCTCCTTTTCCTCCTCGCGGATCGTATACAGGGTATCGAGCAGCCGTCCGCGGTCGACGGCGAACTCGGAATCGGAGGCCTCGATCGCCTCGATCAGGTCGTCGTAGAACTTGTAGGCCGTCTCTTCGTTGGCCAGTTGATCGTACAAGACGCCGTCCGTATCCTCCGGCGGTCTGTACTGGGCGTCGACCAACATATTGATCTCCTCGTACTCCACCGTCTCGGCTTCGAGATCGTCGATCAGCGCCTCGAGTCGCTCGCGGTGATCGGCCGACTCCTCGCTGGCGTCGACGAGCAACTCCCGCACCTCCTCGTCGAACTCCGCCCGCTCTTCCGGGGGGAGCGATTCGAGGTGGTGGGCGGCGCGTGACTCGACGACTTCCTCCAGCACGACCCCGATCTGGAGCAATCGGGTGAGCTGGTTGTCGCTCGAGACGCGCTGTCCCAGACTCATACCTCGACAAGAGGGCCGCGGATACTTAACCGTCCCTACTCGATCGCTACCGAGGCGTTCACACCGGTATCCGCGTGAGGCCCCTGAATCGGAGTTGCCGTGCCGGCGTCGGTTCAAGGTCGACGTTATCCTCGATACCGCCAGACGCGCGTTCCCTCCCCGCCATCGACCGCGTCGACCTGTTTGAGTCCCTCCTTGATACACCGCCACCAGCCGTCGGCCGTATCGTACCCGGCCGGGCAGTCGGCATAGAGCGCATCGACGAAATCGGACCGGCGGGCCCGCCCCTCGTCTCGCAGGTAGGCCAGCGCCCGACCGACGGCGTGGCGTCGCTTTTCGACCGTCTCCGTCGACCGACCCGGGATCGACAGCGAGTCGAGATCGGTGATGTCCTCGCCCGGACGGATGCCGTCCCCGGCGAGTCGCGTCGAGGACGTATACTCGAGTCCCGTCTGGACGTCGCGGTTCAGCCGCTTTCGCGTGGTCGCAACCGCACGCCTCGAGAGTTCGTCGAGCCGTTCGGTCTCGACGGCACCGAGAACGCCGGCATCCTCGTGGACGGGGTCCTCCGGAATTCGGGCGACGCGTTCCGGCGACAGGGTCCCCGATCCCTCGGACGGAGAGCCGGACTCGGACTCGTCGTCCGTCGTATCCGAACTCGAGTCCGCGCTTCCGTCTCGGGGTGGCTGCTCGTCCGCTCGAGGGCTCACGTCCGAATCGTCGGTTCGATTCCCGGTCCGTTCCCCGGCGTTCGCTCTCGAGTCGGTCCGCGACTGCTCCCTCGAATCGGGACCTTGGCGGACCATCCGGGGCGAGCCACGGACCTCGAATCCCGGGTCACGGTCGGACGACGCGTCGGCGGTGGACCGCCGGTCGTCATCCGCTTCGACCCGTTCGCTCTCCGTGGCCCGACTCTCGGCCGCTCGCTCGTCGGTATCTCGACCCTCCTCGCCGGCTTTCACCGCTCGATCGAGTGCCTTCGAGAGCGTCGCCACCTGCTCCTCGAGACGGGCGATACGCTCGCTGTGGTCCGCCAGCAGTCGGTCCCGCGGGCGGTCGCGATCGGGATCAGGCGCCTCGGCCTCGATCGAATCGCGGTGATCGATGATCCAGCGGACGTACGCCTGTCGGCTCTCGAAGCCGAACAGTTCCCGCTCGGCCTCGAGTGCCGCGACGGTTTCGTCCTCGAGTTCGATAGAGAGGGCCTGCATCGAGGAGTGGTACGTCGATCCACTACAAAAAACGCCGTCAGACGGCAACCCCGTGCCGACGGTAGATCGGACATCCGGGAACGCAACGACGGCGAGACAGCTCCGTCGTCACGGACGATGCGCCCGCGGCTGACGACAGAGACGATCGGAAAAACGCCGGCCGAACCGCTTCGAGCGAGCGTTACAGGAGGAACAGCACAATGCCACGGCCTTCAGGCCGTGGATACGTGCGTAAGCATGATTGGGCTGTATCCCGTAGACGCCAGTACCGGAGTTCCCACGTCGAGAAATGCGGTCTTCGACCACACCAGAGCTTCGCTCTGACTTCTCGCGTGGTAACAAATCCGACCGAACCAGCCCGCCACGTCCCGGCCCACGGGTCGGACGCGAATGGCGGTACCCAGCAGGCTGAACACCCTGCCGTGGAACGGAACGCGGTGCTCCGTGTTGAAGTGCCCGGCGCGTCCGGGTGGGAAGGCCCCGTTGACAGGGCTGTACGCGCTGTACACCACGCCTTCGGTAATAATTGGGCGGGCACCGTCGAAGGGAGGACGCGAAAGCGTACTTCGCTCCCGAGGAAACGCACAACCTTAGACTCCGCTTTGCGGATTCCCGCGACTTTAGGCGCGAGAGGATGTCAATCGCGCTGGCGAAGCCGCCGGGCGACCAATTCCTCGAGATCGTCGCGCAGTTCGTCGACGGCGATCTCCTCGAGCACGGGCACGAAGAAGCCTTCGACGAGCATGTTCCGGGCAGCCCGTGGGTTGACACCGCGGGAGGTCATATACAGCAGATCCTCCTGGTCGATCTGGCCGACCGTCGCGGAGTGGCTGGCCTCGGTGTCGTGGTTGTTGATGATCAGCTTGGGCGAGGCGTCGGCTTCGCTTTCGTCGGAGAGCATCAGCGTGTTCTCGCGCTGGTAGGAGCTGGTGTCCCACGCGCCCTTGCCGACGTCCTGAACGCCCTCGTAGACCGAGCGAGCGACGTCGTCGGTGACGCCGCGGGTCACGAGGTCGGCCGTCGTGTGCTCGGCGCGGTGCCAGACCTTCGCATCGAGGTCGAAGTGCTGGTCGTTGTGGCCGTAGAAGGCCCCGACGATCTGGGTCTCCGAGGAGTCCCCGTTGAGCTCCGTCGAGACCTCGGTCTTGGTCAGCTGGGTGCCGAGGTTCGCCTCGATCCAGTCGATCGTGGCGTAGGTGTCGGCGTCGCCGCGTTTGACGGTGAAGTTGTAGGCGTCCTCCGAGAGGTTCTGGAGGCTGCCGTACTGGACCCTGCTGTTCTCGCCGGCGACGACCTCGACGATGCCGCTGTAGTACTGCTCGTCCGCTCGCGGCTCATCACCGCTCGCACTGCTCGAGGCGCGTAGCGCCTCGCTGTCCTCGCCCGTCGACTGGCGCTCGAGGATCGTGACCGACGAGGACTCCTCGGTGACGACGAGCGTGTAGTTGAACAGCGACCGGGAGTTCTGTGCGGTCCGGATGGTAACGTCCTCGGCGTTGACGCCCTCGGGGACGTAGACGACGGTCCCGGTGCTAAACAGCGCCGTCGACAGCGCCGTCAGGTAGTTCTCTTGGGGGTCGACGACCGTACCGAAGTGGTCCTTCAGGAGCTCCTCGTGTTCCTGGACCGCCTCGGCCCACGGCAGGACGTCAACGTCCTCGGGACCGACCTGATCCTTGTCTTCGGCCGCGTTCAGCGGGTCCACGAACGACTCGAAGTCGAGTTCGTGGAGGTTGGTCCAGTCCCGGCCCGGCGTCCGGATGACGTCGGGCATGTCCAGTTCCTCGAGCGCCTC
Organism: Halopiger djelfimassiliensis; assembly: GCF_000455365.1. Lineage (GTDB taxonomy): Archaea > Halobacteriota > Halobacteria > Halobacteriales > Natrialbaceae > Halopiger_B > Halopiger_B djelfimassiliensis. The sequence goes on along the minus strand of NZ_HG315685.1, from coordinate 923,490 downwards.
GAGGGCCTCGAGACGGGTCTCCGTGAGCCACTCCGGCTCGTCGAGGTTGCCGCTGATTTCGCGTACCTGTTCTGCCGTCAGATTGGCGTGTACCTGCGTGCTCATATTATCCGAGGCTTCCCTCCATCTCGAGTTCGATGAGGCGGTTGAGTTCGACCGCGTACTCGATCGGCAGTTCCTCCGTGATCGGTTCGATGAAGCCGGCGACGATCATCTTCTTGGCGTCGTCGTCGTCCAGCCCGCGGCTCTGCAGATAGAAGATGTCCTCGTCGCCGATCTTGCCGACGGTCGCCTCGTGTGCGACGTCGACCTTCGACTCCTCGATCTCCATGTACGGCATGGTGTCCGACGTGGACTCGTTGTCGAACATCAGGGCGTCACACTCGACGGCGGTGCTCGAGTTCTCGGCACCGTCGGCGATGTGGACGAGACCGCGGTAGTTGGTCCGGCCGCCGTCCTTGGAGATCGACTTGGACTCGATGGTCGAACTGGTCTCGGGCGCGTTGTGGTAGACCTTCGCGCCGGTGTCGATGTCCTGCCCTTCGCCGGCGAAGGCGATGGTAATGTGGGTGTCGGTCGCGCCGCGACCCTTGAGGATCGAACACGGGTAGAGCATGGTGGCCTTCGAGCCCATGCTGCCCGAAACCCACTCCATGGTGCCGCCTTCGTCGACGATTGCGCGCTTGGTGTTGAGGTTGTAGGTGTTTTTCGACCAGTTCTGGACCGTGGAGTACTGGACGTGAGCGTCCTCCTTGACGAAGACCTCGACGCCGCCGGAGTGGAGGTTGTGGGTACCGTACTTCGGGGCCGAACAGCCCTCGATGTAGTGGACCTCGCTGCCGGGTTCGGCGATGATGAGCGTGTGCTCGAACTGGCCCATCCCCTCCGAGTTCATGCGGAAGTACGCCTGGACGGGCATTTCGACGGTGACGTCCTCGGGAACGTAGACGAACGACCCGCCCGACCAGACGGCCCCGTGCAGCGCGGCGAACTTGTTGTCGCTCGGCGGCACGCAGGTCGTCATGAAGTGCTCTTTGACGAGGTCGGGGTGTTCCTGGACGGCCTCGTCCATGTTCATGAAGATGACGCCTTTCTCCTCCCACTGTTCCTGCATGTTCTGGTAGACGACCTCGGACTCGTACTGCGCGCCGACGCCCGAGAGCGCCTTCTTCTCGGCCTCCGGAATGCCCAGTTTGTCGAAGGTGTCCTGAATCTCGTCCGGGAGTTCGTCCCAGTCGTCGACGCCTTCGCGTTTGTCGACGTCGGGACGGATGTAGGGAACTATCTCCTCGACGTCGAGTCCGGAGAGATCGGGCATGCCGGGCCATCCCGACGGCATCGGCATGTTCTGGTACTGCTTGAGCGCGCGAAGCCGCCGCTCGAGCATCCAGTCGGGCTCGTCCTTGTCCTCGGAGATCATGCGGATGATCTCCTCGGTCAGGCCCTTGTCGGATTTGACCGCGGCGCTTTGTTCTTTCTTGAACTCGAACCGCGCTTCAGTGTCGGTTTCTTTGAGATGATCTTGTTCGGAACTCATGATTTGTTTGTGTTTGTGGTTACGGCTGTAGGGTTATTACCGTTGTTCTAGCTGAATACGGTTACGCGGTGCCGTAGACCTCTTCGCGGACCCAGTCGTAGCCCTTGTCCTCGAGTTCCTCGGCGAGTTCGGGACCGCCGCTTTTGGCGATCTGCCCGTCGAGCATGACGTGGACGTGATCCGGTTCGACGTAATCGAGGATGCGCTGGTAGTGGGTGATCTGGAGGATGCCGGTGCCCTGTTCGTCACGAAGGGCGTTGATCCCGCTGGAGACGTCCTGCAGGCGGTCGATGTCGAGCCCGGAGTCGATCTCGTCGAGGACGGCGATCGACGGCTCGAGGATGGCGGCCTGCAGCACTTCGTTTTGCTTCTTCTCGCCGCCGGAGAAGCCGGCGTTGAGGTAGCGCTGTGCGAACTTCTCGTCCATGTCCAGTTGCTCCATCTTCTCCTGGAGGATCTCCTGGAACTCGGCGACGCCGACCTCGCCCTCGTCCGCGGGGCCTTCCATCGGCGAGGATTCGAAGCCTTCGTCCTCGTCCGCTTCGTCTTCGTCTTCGTCTTCCTCGAAGAGTTCCTCGCGCTCCTCGATCTTGGCGTTCAGCGCCGTCCGGAGGAAGTTCGTCATCGTGACGCCCTCGATTTCGGCGGGGTACTGGAAGCCGAGGAAGATCCCGAGCGCGGCGCGCTCGTTGGGTTCGAGGTCGAGCAGGTCCCAGGTGCGCTGGTCCTCGTCGATCTCGACTTCCTCGCCGAACTCGTCCTCCTCGAGGTGGAGCAGAACCTCGCCCTCGGTGACCTCGTAGGCCGGGTGGCCGGCGATGACCTTGGCGGTCGTCGACTTCCCGGAGCCGTTCGGCCCCATCAGGGCGTGGATCTCGCCCGACTCGACCTCGAGGTCGACGCCCTCGAGAATCTTCTCGTCGCCCTCCGCCACTTCTGCGTGCAGGTTAGTTAGTTCGAGACGTGCCATAGTACTCTGTCGTATGAACGGTGGGGCGTATGACTGATAACGATTTCGTATCCGATTGGATACGATAATGAATCCAAAAGATTATTTTCCGATACGGAAAGGACGCGGCCCGGCGGTGAGTTCCGACGCTGGACGAGCCTCGGTGGGCCGTCGAAATACCGCCGGCTGGAATCGATTACGGCGGCTCGATTCCCGGACGGGGAATCCGCTCCGGTCGTACACGGGTACGGACCCCTTCGAGGTCAAACCCGGGCAAAGTACTCATGAGGGAATACTTTATTTTAATAGGGATGGGAGCACAGGAGCGAGCGTCGACGAGAAGCCCGCCGAACGCGAGCGGAAACGAAGTAGCGCTACCGTCTCGAGGCGCGGAACGCTCGGATTGGCGGGGTTGGTCAGTCGGGCGTCATCGGCTCCGGATCGGCATCGGCGACGGTCGACGACCACCCGCTTTCACAGGACCTGAACTGGAACGGATACGATCTGACCGATCTGGGTTACCTCAGAGCATCGCACACCTACTCCAGTTACGTGAGGAAACGGCAACCTCCAGTTGGACGACGAGGAGGCCGCATCGCCGTTCTTGCGGGTTTCGGAAGAGCCGAATCGTACGGGTCCGGGGCCGATAGTGTTCACGTGGCTCGTCCGCATGAAAGCCGGGGGACAAGGATTCGTCGAGAACCGCCGGCCGTTCTCATCGACCGCGCCGACGTTACTGCGACCGACTGGCACGTCCGCGCCGACGGCGGTCCGGAAGTAACACTCGAGTCAACCGGCCCGCTGGAACTGGACGGCAAGTCGATCTACTCGACCGATCAGCTTGGGATGGACGATCCGGTGTCGCTTCCGACCGAGCGGTTCGGCCGGAACTAGGGCCACGAGCGATCGACGGCACTCACATGAAACTATCGAGGCCGGTCTGTTCCTGGCCGCTTTTGACCTCCTCCCAGGAGACATCGAGGGCTTCGAGGATCCGTTCGATCGGCCCCTTCAGCGTCTTCTCGAGCATTTTGTCGTAGTCGACCTCGAACTCCGGGGGGATCTGGTCTTCGTACTCGAAACAGATCACGTCGGGATCACGCTTGAACGCGCCGTAGAGCGGATCTCGCTGTGGGTCGAACCCTTCTTCGTCTTCCATCCGCCGGAAGAACGCCGGATCGACGCGATCCAGATAGAGTCGTTTGGGTTTGCTGCCTCGCTGGAAGTTGGTGCCAAGCAGGAGGTTCGCGTACTTCGCTCCGCGAACCTGAGCGGTGTCGGTGTCGTAGTTGTTCAGCCGTTTGCCGATCCCGCCCGGAATGGCGATCTTCTCGAGGCTGATGTCGCCGGTGCGGACCTCTTCGATGATCTCGTTGACGTACTCCTTTGTGCCCTCGATGTCACCTTCCTTGACGATCATCTCGATAACCCGATGCTGGACCGCTTTGGTGATCGGGGCGATATCGGACCGCTGATACTCGAAGCCGACGATATCAACGTCGTCGACCTCCTTGCCCTCCTTCCAGGTGATGTGTCCGGCGTAGCGTTTCTTCTTGCCGGCCTGGAAGAACCGCCGGTAGAGCTTCTCGAACTCGATCTGGAACCGGTGTTCGTCGGCGTTCAGGTCCTCGCTTGCGAAGTCGTCGTAGCGGTCGTTGATATGCTCCTCGATTTCGAACGAGCGTTCGATGGCCTCGTCTTTGGGTATATCCGGCCCCAACTCGAGCATGACGCTGTCGGTGTCCCCATACGTAACCTGATACTCCAGCTCTTTCGCGGCAGTCTCGGTGAACTCGATGACTTCGCGCCCGGTGGCCGTGATCGCGGATGCGGCTTCCTTATCGTATAGTCGGAACTGTTCCCAACCTGACACCCCGTAGAGCGAATTCATGATAACCTTTACCGCGCCCTGTTGGCGGTCGTACTGTTCGTACTCGGGTGTGCCGGGTTCGTGCTCGTCCCGCAGGGACTTCTTCTCCTCGCGTTCGGCGAGCAGTTCTTCGATCATCTCGCGGTTTACCCCGTCCGGTTCCTTCCGGAAGTGGGTGCCCGTCGGCGCTTCGTAGACGTCGCCGTCGTACTCGTCGGGGTCGACCTTCGTCTCCGGCGAGGCGTTGATCGTCACCATACACATCGGGTACAGCGACTTCAGGTCGAGCACCGTGACGTTCTCCTTGACGCCGGTAATCGGCTCGAAGACGGCACCACCCTCGTACTCCTCGCCGCTTTCCTGCTGTCCCTTCGAAGGCAGCGCGAACTCGCCGTACGCCTGGTGGAGCACGTACATGTCGACCGCGTCGCCGGGCGTCGGGGCGTCCTCTAGCTTACAGCCGACGAACGAGCGCACCTCGTCCCAGAACGGGATGATCTCCTGTTGGCGGTCGAGTTCGACACAGAGTTCGACGTCCCGCAGGTTGTACTCAAGCAGCGTCGTCGGGTCGTCTTCCCAGAGATCGCCGATGTCACCGGCGTACCGCTCCTTGCCGACGCCGAGTTCCGCCTCGCCGACGGCGTCCAGCCGGTAAGAATCCAGTTCGGAGAAGACCATCCGCTGGTACCCATACAGGAGGTCGAACACGACCCGTCCCTTGATATCCGGGCCACCCCAGTTGCTGCGCCAGACCTCGTCGACCCGCGAGAGCCGGTCCGGGTTCAGATCGTACTCGTGGTGGGGACCCTCGAGTTCCTCGAGACGGTCGAGGAAGTACGGCGCGTCGAAGTCCTCGAAGTTCCAGCCCGTGAGGACGTCGGGGTCGGTTTCCCGGACGTACTCGATAAACGCCTCGAGCATCGCCTCCTCGTCGTCGAAGCTGCGGACCTCGTGGTCGATCTCGCCCTCGATCGGATCGTACTCGTCGATCTCGGACGGGATAGAACCGTCGCCGACCGGTGCTTCGTAGAGCCACATGACGTACTCGTCGCGGTAGGAATCGTGGCTCGTGAGACAGACGATCGGCTCCTCGCCGTCCTCGGGGAACCCCGATCGGTCGTCGACCTCGATGTCGAAGGTACACACGCGCGGCTCCGCGTCGACGGCCGCCGATTCGACCTCGTCGTGGGGGACGACGAGGGTGTCGTCGTCGGCGCGTCGTTCCGGTACCCGGATGCCGCTGCGGACGTCCTTGTCTATCAGGAACCGGTTCGGAAACAGGATGTCCGCTTCGTAGTGTTCGAAGTCGTCGCGGATCTGCCCGACGTCCCGTGGAGTCTGGCCGAAGATCTTGGTGAGTCTCTCCCCCCGAATACTCTCGTATGGTTCCCCGTCCTCGTCGTGCTCCCGACTGTCGGTCAGCCGCTCGTACTGTTCCTCGGGCGGCCGCTCGAGCGTGTCGGTCGGTGCGTAGAAGTACGGTCGAAACCCGACGACCTGAACGTGCTCGAGTTCGCCCTCGGGCGTCCGTCCGAACACGTGCATGATGGGTCGTTCGTCGTCGCCGTAGCCGGCGACGGTGTAATCGACCTGCATCACGGCGAGTTCGAGCGTTCCCTGTGACTCGGGGAGCGTCTCCTCGAGGACGTCGATCACCTCTGTGGCGTCGGTGCCGCCGTTGCCCGCGACGGCGACAGCCTCTTCGTCCGGCCGCTCGTCGGCGTCGGACTCGCTCGAAAACTCCGTGAGTCCGGTCTGGCCCGCCTCAGTCATGGTATCTGGCTTGGCAGTCGCCGAATAAAAACCCCCGTTATCCCGTTTCCCAGCCTGGCTGGTATCGAACTCCCACGAGCGGCGGTGACGGTCGGTCGTGATCTGTCACCGAACCGACGGTCCCCGTGATTTCGCCCGGACCGATCAGCAGAAAGAACTGCGAGGGCAATAAGACATATAAAATGGTAACACATAGCATAGGAGCAGGTGATCGATGTGTCCACCCTGAACGATGACGACGTGATGGACCGGCGTGAACCACGTAGTGAACCCCCGGGTACTGCGACGATCGAATCCTACGAGACCGACGACGGGGTCGTCTTCTACGACGCCGAAAACCCCCTCGCGTGGGTCGAGACCACCCGAACGCTTACGCTCGAGGACCTCGCCTGATTCGTTGACTCGAGCACGAAAACGCGAATCCTTTTCCTGTTGCTGTCCGTCCCCACGGGTGTGGTGTTCGATCGCACCGAAACCGAGCCCGAGGAGCCGGATCCGGAAGCGGAACTCGAGGATCCGGAGAGCGATTCGCTCACGATTCCGCGGGTGGACACGGAAGATGCCGGGTTGGGTCTGCTCTCGGACTTGCGCTCGGAGCACGATTCGGAGTCGGCACCCGACCTCGGCGTCTCGACCGACGAAGTCGACGTCCCACCCGACCTGGCGAGGATCTTCTGGGCACTCGTCCTCGTTATCAACGCCGCCGTGCTTTCGGTCTCGCTCGGCGTGTTGTTCGCCATCTTCGACGGTATTACGACGCGAAGCATCGCGTTGATCGCCGGTGGGGTCGTCCTGTTCGGGTTCGCCGTCTATCGGTACAGGGCCTTCCGGGCCGACACCGACGACCCGACGGAGACGGCCCCCGATAGTGCGGACGCTGACGACACCGAATGATTGATACCGGACGAAACTACTTCACTACCCGTGTCCAACCACGGACCGCAGGACGATACCGAAAGATAATGAAAACCGTCCAAGACGACACCGGGAGACGATACCTGCTTCTCAAACAGTCCGAACACGCGAGTCTCGTCCGTGATCCACGGACCGGCAACGAGTGTTACGTCCAGAACGACCGCCTCGAGTCGGTCGACGACGTCGGGGCTCTCGAGACGGCTGCACACACGGTCAGTACGCCCGTGCGAACGCTGGTCTCGAACGTCCACGACGAGGAGACACTCGGGTTGCTCGTCGAACTCGCGGATCGGGGGCCGCTTGGGGTTCGAACGCTGCTCGACAGGTACGACCTCTGTGAGAGCGACCTGCACGGGCGTCTGACCGTGCTGTCGGCCGCCGATCTCATCGAAGCGGTCGAGACCGCCGGTGAACGCAGCTATCGACTCACCGAGACGGGCGAGACCGCACTCGAGACGATCCGAACGGATCAGGACGTCGACGGCACGGCGAAAGCGAGTGCGGACCCCCAGTCGTAACCCATCCCTCGCGGGCCGGCCCGCTCCGGCGTCGAACTCGGTTTCGCTTACTCCGAGGCGAGTAACGCCGCTTCCGGCGGTTCGCCGCGCTCGAGTCGCGACCGGTTCGAGGTCGCGTCTTTCTCGACGCGGACGAGCGAGTCGGCCGCGCCGACGAGTTCCTCGTCGTGGCTGACGACGACGATCTGTTCGACGCCGAGTTTCCGCATCGACTCGACGAGCGAGACCAGTTGCGTGACGTGCCCGGAGTCGAGAAACACCGTCGGCTCGTCGAGGATCAGCGGCGGCATCGGGGCCGCCCCTTCGACGCCCTCGGCCAACAACTGATAGATGGCACACCGCAAACTGAGGTTGAACAGCGCCCGCTCGCCGCCCGATAGCTGTTCGGGTTCGAGCGCTTCGCCGTCCTTCTGGTAGACCGTCAGGCGATAGTCGCCGTCGAGATCGATCGCGGCGTAGGAATCGTTCTGATAGACCAGTTCGAACGTCTCGTTGAGCAACCGTTCGAGGGTTTCGACGTTGCGCTGGCGCAGCTCCGAGCGCAGCTCGCCGTAGGTCGTCTGGAGGGTTTCGGCCTCCTCGTACAGCCCCTCGAGCCGTTCACACCGGGCTTCGACGCTTTCGAGGCGGTCGCGGAGTTCCTCGAGTTCCTCGAGTTCCCGTTCGACGGCCCCGATGGCGTTCTGGAGATCGTCGTGTTGCTCCTCGAGGTCGGCGAGTTTCTCGTCGACTTTCTCGATGTACTGCTCGGCGTTTCGTTTGTCCTCGCGGGCGGTTTCGACGCGTTCCTCGTCGAACTCCGACTCGAGGTCGCGTTTCCGCTCGCGTTTGGTCGAGAGCTGTTCACGGCGCTCGTCGTTCATCGTCTGCCAGTCCCGGCGCCGTTCACGGAGGGTCTCGATCCGGCTCTCGAGTTCCGCCCGTTCGTCGCCGATCTCGGCGACGCGACGGAGCGTCTCGAGGGTCTCTTTGATCTCGCCGCGTTCGGTGTTGATCTCCCCGAGTTCCGCTCGTTTCTCGGCGATTTCGTCCTCGAGATCGGACGCCCGTTCTCGCTTGTCCTCGGCCTCGGCGTCGTACTCCGTGGCTTCTTCGCGCAACCGGTCGCGCTGTTTTCGGCGATCCGCGAGCGTTTCGCGTTTCTCGGACAACAGCTGTTCGACGTTGTCGCGGTTGTCCTCCAGTCGGTCGACGCGACGTTCGGCCTCGCACAGGTCCTCGGCCCGTTCGATCCGCTCCGCGAGCGCGTCGCGTTCGTCCTCGAGTTCGTCGAGTCGCGTCTCGAGGGTATCGAGCTCCTCGCGTTTCTCGTCGAGGACGTCGACGTGTGGCGAGTCCGCGACCGGCTGGCCACACTCCGGACACTTGCCCTCCTCGAGCAGGCGCTTGCCGTCCTCGATCGCGTTCTCGACCGTCCTGATGTCGGCGGTGACGTCGCCGATTTCCTCGACGAGCGTCTCGCGTTCGTCCTCGAGAGCCGAGAGGTGGGGTTCGGCCTCGCCGAGCGCGATCGGCGCGTCGTCGAACCGGCTTCGAGCCGCCTCGAGTTCCTCGGTTAGCTCCGCGAGCTTCGCCTCCCGATCCTCGATGGCGTCCTCGTCGGCCTCGAGTTTCGACGCGAGGTCGTCGGCGTCCGAGCGGGCGGTTTCGGCCTGCCGCTCGAGGTCGTCAGCCGCCTCGCGGAGCCGCTCGATCTCCTCGGTTTTCGTCTCGATCGCTACCCGAACGTCCTCGAGTTCGTCCCGGCATTGCTCGTCGCGTGCCTCGAGGGCTTCGATACGCTCCTCGACCGCGTCGGGGTCGCCGGCCTCGAGATCGACGGTCGACAGGAGTTCCTCGCGCTCGTCTTCGAGGGTCTCCCGTTCGGATTCGAGGTCGCGGAGGTCGTCTTTCGCGTCCTCGCGTTTCCGCTCGGTCTCGGAGATCTTCGTCCGGAGGTCCTCGATCTCGTTCGCGAGCGTCGCGATCTCCTCGCGGGTCTCCTCGTGACGCTCGAGAACGTCAGCGGCGGTCTCGAGCGTCTCACGCGCCTGTTCGCGCTGGCTCTCGTAGTGGTCGATCTCCTCGGCGACGTCGGCACGACGAGTCTCGAGTTCGTTCAACCGCTCGTGGAGGTCCTTGTCCGCCTTCGCGTCGACTTGTTTCCGGAGGTCCTCGAGGACCTCCCGTTGGCCGTCGAGCACCGACTTGACGCCGAGCCGGGCGTCGCTGGCTCGCTCGCGGTAGTCCTCGAGCGCGCCGAGCTGGAGGAGGTCGTCGATCATGTCCTGGCGATCGCCGGGCGAGGCGTGGATGAGCTTGTTGACCTCGCCCTGACGGACGTACGCACAGTTGACGAACGCCTCGGCGTCCATCCGCAGGAGCTCGGTCACCTCGCGGCGGACGTCGCGAGCACCCTCGATCGTCTCCGTCGGCGTCTCGAGGACACACTTGGTCGTCGTCGCCCGATCGCCCCTGAGTTTGAGCCGGCGTTCGACGTGGTACGCCCGATCGTCGTGGGTGAACCACAGTTCGACCTCGGCGTCCTCCTCGCCGGTCGTGATCACGTCGTCCAGCGTCCGGTCGGACAGCGCCTTCGAACCATACAGCGCGAAGAAGACGCCCTCGAGCAGCGTCGACTTGCCGCTGCCGTTGACGCCGTGGACGACGGTGACCCCGCGATCCAGACCGAGGTCGGCGTCGCCGTAGCACTTGAAGTTCCGCAATCTGATGCGATCGACCCTCACGCGAAATCACCCAGCGACGCGTGGTCGGAGTCGGTTTCGGTACCGGATTCGGATCGGGTTTCCGCCGTGGCGTCGTCGCCTTCGACCTCGGCACTTGCGGCAGTCTCGGTGGTCTCGACCCCCGGCTTTCCGTCTTCGGGGACGGTCCCGTCGGTCGATCCGCCGTCGGCCGGTTCGTCGAGTCGGTCCGCCACGGTCGTTACGTCCTCGTCGCCGGGCTCCCGTTCCGGTGCGGGGTCGAACGCGTCGTCGTCCTCGAGCAACTCCCGGACGCGTCGCTCGACCGTCTCGCGGACGTTTGCGTCGGCTAGCTCGTCGTTCCGGACGGTTTCGTCGATCTCGAGGGCGGCGTCGCTGAGCCCCAGATCACGGACGCGCTCCCGGACGATTTCGTCCGGGTCGGCGAAATGGACCGAGACGTCCTCGTCCTCGTCGGGGAGGTCCCGACGGTCGTTGACGCGGGCAACGAGCGCGCCGCGATCGAGCGCCAGTTCCTCGACTGCGGCGGGCGTGACCGGTCGTCCCTCGCCCTCGATCGTGACGATGACGACCGCGTCCTCCAGATCGTGCTGCCGGACGCGTTCCTGGACGCGATCGATCCCCTCCTCGGCTTCGAGGTCGACATCGACGAAGACGAACTCGCGGGTGTCGACGAGTCCGCGGCGACTGATCGTCACCGCCTCGTCGAACGCAACGAGGTTGTATCCACGGTCGTCGCGTTCGCTCGCGCTTGCGCGTTCGGTCGAGCCACAGTACGTGACCCACGTCTCGCGCACTTCTGCGGTATCGGCCGTGTGGTTATCGCCGAGCAGAACGGCGTCGAAGTCGACGTTCGACTCGGAGAGGAGCCGTTCGGTATCCCAGTCGGCGTGGGGGAACGGCTCGAACAGGCCGTGGCTCACGAGGGCGGCGTGATCGGCGTCGTCGGGGAGCGGTTCGAACTCGTACTCGAGGTCGTCCCGTCGGGATCGGGGGACGAAATCGAGTCCGTAGAAGGCGACGTCGTCGACGACTGCCGGTGCCGCGTCGAGTCGCGTCGCGAGTCCGAGGTCGGCGAAGAGATCGAGCCACTGGGCGTCGCGTTTCCCCTCGTGGTTGCCGACGACGGCGAGAAACGGGATGTCGGCGTCGGCCAGGGTCCGAAGGATGTCGACGGTCCCCTGAAGGTCGACCAGCCCCGGTCGACGATCGTGAAAGAGGTCACCGGCGTGGATCACGGCGTCGACGTCGTCGGCGACCGCGTCCTCGATCACGCTTCGGAAGGCCTCGAGGAAGTCCTGTCGTCGCTCGGGCGTATTGTACTGCTGGTACCCGATGTGGGTATCGCCCGTATGTATCACCCGCGTCATCTACCGGCCGTTCGGGGGCGGCCCCTAAAGGGATTCCGCGACCGAACTGAAAGTGAACGCGACGGGTCGAGTCGACGCTCCCTCGAGTCGCTGTGGTCCGTTCCACGATAATTCCACACCAGTATCATCCACAAGGTGTAGGTGAGTTGGGGAACGTCCTCGTTCCATGAACGCCTCGGCTGCAAAGACGGCGGTGTTACTGGTTCTCGGGATCGGCCTGCTCCTGAACCCGATCTATCTCTATCCGGACGACCTCACCGGCACGGGAACGGTATCGACATACGACGTCGAACCGGTAACGAACGAAAGTACTGCGAAAGGCGTCCTGTTCAGATCCGACCGGACGCTCAAATGTGGGACTGAACGACCCTGCGCCCTCGAGCGGGAGATCGCCGAGAACGGCCCGGTCGAATACGAACCCGTCGTGCAACGACGCGACTCCAAGACACCGTATCAGCGGGCGTGGAATCGATACGCGTTGATCGCGATCGACGACGGGTACTACGTTCCCGTGGAACGATCGACGGAAAACGGGACGCTGCTGGCCCACCGTGAACTGTCGACGATGGACGCGCTCGAGCACATCGCGATTCCGAGCGACCGGGCCTCAGCCGACGTACGCGAAGCCATCGAAACCGGCTCGGTTACGCTGATCGATCGCCGACTTCCCGAATTCGAGAGCGGCGATCCGATCGAACACGAGGGAGAGATCTATCGCGTGACCGGTTTCTCGAGCGGGTCGGGCCGATCGGGCCTCTGGCTCCTCCGACTGTTGCTGGGGCTGGTCGGGACGACGTGTATCACCATTGCCTGGGAGCGCCGTGGACGGGAGGCCACCTCCTGAATCGACCTTCGCGGGCGACAACCGCGTTGCCGGCAGCGGCGGTACTCCGATACGGGAACAACCGATCGACCCATTCGGCGATCTCAAGCGTCGATATCGAGGCTATACAACCGCTTGCGGGCGTCCGAGAAGGAAAATCGCGAGTCGATAACGTTCTCCTCGTCGAGGCGGTTCAGCGCGTATCGAACCGTCCGCGAGGGCAACAGCGTCTCCTCGGCGATCTGTTGCTGGGTCATGGTGTCGTTGTACTCGAGCACCTTCGCGACGAGCTTGGCGCTTGGCGGGAGTTCGCGTACGTCTTCCCACGTTCCTCGTGGATCGGCGTCCTGTTGGATCGGCTCTGAAGCACTCATCGTTTACCCATAACCGAATACGGGGTGATAATATTTTCTGTTTCAATTTATTCTCGATGGTTATATTTCCCGCCCCAGTGCACCTACCCGAAGCCTCTTATGAACCAACACCCAAAGGTCGGGTGATGAGCGACACTGTGGACGACGTCGACCTCCCATACGACGAGGACGAGGCGTCCCAACAGGAGAAGATCCAGGCGCTCGAGGAACGGCTGGAGATCCTCGAGGCGCAAAACGAGGAGATGCGTGACAAGCTCCTCGATGCGAACGCCGAGAACAACAAGTACCAGCAGAAACTCGAGCGGCTGACTCACGAGAACAAGAAGCTGAAGCAGTCCCCGCTGTTCGTCGCCACGGTCCAGGAGATCACGGACGAAGGCGTCATCATCAAACAGCACGGCAACAACCAGGAAGCGCTGACCGAAGTCACCGAGGAGATGCGCGAGGACCTGGAACCCGACGCCCGGGTCGCCGTCAACAACTCCCTCTCTATCGTCAAGACGCTCTCGAACGAAACCGACGTCCGCGCTCGCGTGATGGAAGTCACCGAGAGTCCCGACGTCAGCTACGAGGACATCGGTGGGCTCGAGGACCAGATGCAGGAGGTCCGCGAGACCGTCGAGATGCCACTCGAAAAGCCCGACATGTTCGACGACGTCGGGATCGACCCCCCGAGCGGCGTCCTGCTGTACGGGCCGCCGGGGACGGGCAAGACGATGCTGGCGAAAGCCGTCGCCAACCAGACCGACGCCACCTTCATCAAGATGGCCGGCTCGGAGCTGGTCCACAAGTTCATCGGCGAGGGTGCCAAGCTCGTTCGCGATCTGTTCAAGGTCGCCCGCGAGCACGAACCCGCCGTCATCTTCATCGACGAGATCGACGCCATCGCCGCAAAGCGGACGGAATCGAAGACCTCCGGCGACGCCGAGGTCCAGCGGACGATGATGCAACTCTTGAGCGAGATGGACGGCTTCGAGGACCGCGGCGAGATCCGCATCATCGCCGCCACCAACCGCTTCGACATGCTCGATCGCGCCATCCTCCGGCCCGGCCGGTTCGACCGGCTCATCGAGGTGCCAAAGCCCAACCAGGAGGGCCGCGAGATCATCTTCGAGATCCACACCCGCGGCATGAACGTCTCCGACGGCGTCGACTTCGCGGAACTGGCCGAAGCGGCCGAGGACGCCTCCGGTGCCGACATCAAGGCCGTCTGTACCGAAGCCGGCATGTTCGCCATCCGCGACGATCGCACCGAGATCCGGATGGAGGACTTCCACAACGCCTGGGACAAGGTGCAGGCCGAATCCGACGACGCGCAGGACGTCTCCAAGACCTTCGCCTGACGCTCTCGTCCACCGTCTTTCCTTCTCGAGAGCCGCCGAGTCTTACACGCGTGTCATCCGGCGGGGCTTCTTCGCCGATGCTCGAGTTCCCTCGGCGGTCTGAAACAGCGCTGTGGCGAGCTTTCGGGCTCGATCCGTAGCTGATCCACGCACCGACTGAGTGACCGGGCGACGGGATTGCCTCGAAAAGTCGTTCGGAGCCTCGGCCCGCACCAGTCTCGCCGAACCGACGTTCGAGCGCCGTTACGGAGCGACCCCGGTAAAGACGAGCCACGGGACGATAAACAGGGCCAGCGTCAGCACTGCGAGGATCAGTACGTATCCGATGCCCGTTCCGGCCGCGGTGAGCCACGACGGATGCTCGAACTCGGCGAGATCGACTGCCATGTGGCCTCCATCCCGCGTTGGGAGCATAAACGTACCGGAAAACCGACTCTCTATGCCCACTCGGTCCCCGTCCCGATTCCCGAGGAAGACTCGAGAGTCGTTTCCGGACGGTTTTTACCGGGTGACCGGCTAGGGGCCTTCAATGACGAAGATCGTCGTGGTTGACAACCACGGGCAGTTTACCCATCTCGAGCGCCGGGCGCTTCGCGACCTCGGCGTCGACACGGAGTTGATCGACAACGAAACGCCCCCCGAAGACGTCGACGCCGACGGCGTCGTCCTCTCGGGCGGCCCCGACATGGACCGGACCGGTCGCTCGGCGGAGTACCTCGAGGCGGACGTCCCGGTACTGGGGATCTGTCTCGGTATGCAGTTGATCGCCGAGGAACTCGGCGGTCGCGTCGACGGCGGCGACTACGGCGGATACGCCGACGTCAACGTCGATATCGTCGCCGACGACGACCCCCTCACCGGCTCCCTCCATCCTGAGACGCGAGTCTGGGCGAGCCATGCGGACGAGGTCACGGAACTCCCCGACGGCTTCGAACTCACGGCCCGGAGCGACGTCTGCGACGTCGAGGCGATGAGCGACACCGACCGCGACCTCTACGGCGTCCAGTGGCACCCGGAGGTCGCTCACACCGAAGAGGGCGAGGAGATCTTCGAGAACTTCCTCGAGATCTGCGAGTCGGCGTAGTCCAGTCGATCGGATACCACTGTTCTCACGTTCCGACATTATCGGACGAGCGGCGAGACCGCATCGGTCACCGGAGCTATCACGACTACTGCAGCGGTACGGACGCGGCGAGCGTCTATCGGCGGTGACATCGTTATCGACTTCGGGACCGCGGTTCGGAGCGCCATCCCTCCTCGAGACCTCACTAATCTCGACCGTCTCGCAAGCATGTCGTCCCTCGTTCTTGTCGCTGAGGCAGTCACGGAACGAGACTGTCGCCGCCTTCCCGACGTCTTCGTCCATTGCGCAATAGGCAACGGGAATTATATCTTACTATATAATACTTAATTAATTATGAATGTTGTCGTGATATAGTGGGCTAGCGGAATGAGATCAGATGCCAGCTACGCAGCAGTGCTCACTGCAATGAATCTGTACACTGTCAATGCCGATGGGTATGCATTCTCTATGGAATCTATCACAGTCGAAACCGATAACGTCACCACGGTTTCTCGGACGCTCCTCGAAGACCACATCGAGGTTTCCGGGTACGTTACCGACGTAGACGACAACCCGATCGAAGGCGTGAACGTCAGCATCGGCAACGAGGAGCACATGTTCACCGGAGACGACGGATACTACGAGTTTACCCTCCCCGGAACGGTGGGCCACATAGACTACACACTCACGGCGAAGGCCGACGGCTATCAAACCGAGTATGAGCGTCTCTCCCTCGAAGAAGGTGATCGAGTCACGAAGAACCTGACGCTCGAAGAAACCGGCAGCGTAATCAACGGGACGATCACTGATCCCACCGGTGATCCGGTTCCCCACGCGTTCGTCAGCGTGGCAGATGAAGAAGTGACGACCGATGCTGCCGGGAACTACGAGATCACGGTCACGTCGGGCGACTACACGCTCGAGGTTATCGCCGACGGGTTCAAGGACGCGACCGAGTCAGTTTCCGTCGGTCCCGGCGAGAACGCGACCGTCGACCTCACTCTCGAGAACGCCGACGGAACGGTCGTCGGAACTGTGACCGATACCGACGGCGAACCGATCGAGGACGCGACCGTCACGGTCGCCGACGAAGAACCGTCGACCGACGCGGACGGGACCTTCGAAGTCGATTTACCCGTCGACTACGACTTCACCGTCTATACGGTCACGGTCAGTGCCGACGGGTACGAAACCGTGAGCAAGGACGTCACGATCGCACCCGAAAAGACCACCGCCGTTCCGGTCGAACTGACGCCGGCTGATCCGTCCGAGATCGACTTCGGGGTTACCATCCCGGACGATTTCGAGGTGGACGACCTCTGTAACGAAGTCGACGATCTCGAGGCGGAGCATCCGCTCTCGGAACGCTGTTGAGAACGCGAGACCCTGACACGGCCCACGACCGGACCGCTACTCGCCGCGGTCCGGTCGAGGCGCGATCCGGTCGGCTGCCGCCCGTAACTGTTCGATGACGGACGGCCGCCCGCGGCACGTCAGCGTGACTTCGTCGCCGTCGTAGTCGACCGCGTCGACGGTCGTCCGATCGTAGGCTCGGGAGACGAGCGACATCGTCTCGTCGCAGTTCGGCAGCCGGCGCGTAAGGTGGGCTTCCGGAAGGCGGGCACGAACCGCTTCACGGAGCGACTCGAGATTGTGTCTCTCGCGGACGCTCACCGGAATCGGCTCTGCCGCCGCCGTCGGCAGGACGGCCTCGGCGAGCGAGCACCGCCGCGCTCGCTCGCGGCGGGAAAGCCGGTCGACCTTGTTCAGCGCGGGGACGATCCGGTCGTCGTCGACGCCCTGTGCCTCGAGCACCTCGAGCGAGACGGCGAGTCGTTCGCGGACCTGTTCGGGCGGCTCGCTCGCGTCGACGACCAGGACGACGACGTCAGCGGCGGCCGCTTCCGAGAGCGTCGAACTGAACGATTCCACGAGGTCGTGGGGTAGCTCGTCGACGAAGCCGACCG
The DNA here is from genome assembly GCF_000455365.1 of Halopiger djelfimassiliensis. GTDB lineage: Archaea > Halobacteriota > Halobacteria > Halobacteriales > Natrialbaceae > Halopiger_B > Halopiger_B djelfimassiliensis. Next base: position 906,283 of record NZ_HG315685.1, on the reverse strand, counting down.
TGTCAGTCGCGAGGACGGGACGGCCGTCGATCGTCACCCGTCGAGTCGTCGTCTCGAGGGTTTCGAACAACCGGTCGGCGACGGTTGCGGAGTCCTCCGCCCGTCTGTCGGGTGGGCGCTCGTCGGCCGCTGCGAGCGAGAGGTCGTCGGCGAGTCGGCGAAGCAGCGTCGACTTGCCGGCGTTCGTATAGCCCGCGATCGTGACGAGGTCGAACCCCGATTCGCGGCGTCGGCTGCGGAACTGATCGGCCGGATCGGGTAACTCCTCGAGTGTGCTCCTGAGGTGATCGATCCGATCGCGAACGTCGTAGACGGGCGATCCTTTCTCGGTCTGGGCGTTGAGCAGCCCCTCGTCCGCGGACTCGATCAGCCGCGGGAGTTCGTACTGCAACCGGGCCAGTTCGACCTGGAGTTGCGCACGGCGGGTGTCAGCTCCCTGTTCGAAGCGTTCGAGAACGAGTCGGTATCTGTCGATCACGGTCGTCCCGTCGGGCATCGCCGACTCGAGGGAACAGTGTTGGCTCGGCGTCAGCGTGTCGTCGACGACGACGCAATCAGCCGCGTTCGTTCGGGCGAGCGTAGCCAGTTCGTCGACGGTTCCCGCTCCGAAGACGGTGCCGGGATCCGCCGGTCCGACCTGCGTTCGTTCGGCGACGACCGCGTATCCGGTCGCGCGGGCGAGGGCCCGGATCTCGTCGGTTTCGACGGGGGCGGTCGGCGATCGTTTCGCGATAACTGTGCGTCGGTTCGGTTCGTTCGGTCGTGACATGTGTCGGATTGCATGGGTACGGCTAGGCAGTCGATACGCGGCCGCGACGAGCGAGGTCGCGGCGCTCGAGGTGGACGAAACCGGGCGCTCGCGGTGTGGCTGTGCGTTGCAACCGTCGCCACGACGGAAGCGACCCGGTCAGTAGAACGAAGCGGTCTCCATCTGCCTCGAACCTAGGTTCGCGTCCCTGAAATAAAGTCGTTGTGCCGAACCCGGAGATGCTGTGGGTCGGCCGGGACCCGGTTGACCGCCAGTATATTGGTGGCTCGTATACTGTGTCATCGCATGCCAACCGACACGGTCGGTCGGTTCGAACGCGCGCTCGCGGACCTCGACGTGGGCGTCGAGCGTGTGCCGGCGGCCGACGCCAGCGACCGGATCGAATCGGTGCTCGAAACCCCCGCCGTCGGCATCCCGCTTCCGTTCGCGGGCGCTGCGTTGCCGGGGTCGGTGAGGACGGCACCGACCGCACGCGACCTCACGACGGCCCGGACCGGCGTGACGCCCGCGCGGTTCGCGATCGCCGAGTACGGTACCGTCGCGATCGAATCGACGGGCGACGGTGAGGAACCGAGTAGCCTCTACCCCGAGCGACACGTCGCTGTCGTCGCCGCAAGCGACGTCGGAGCGCGACGGCAGATATGGGCGATCTCGTCCACGGCGTTCACGGCCCCGGGGAGGTTCACGTGATCGTCCTCGAGGACCGGTGATCGACGATGGCCGACCACACACACCCGTCACGGTCGTCCGGGGAAACCGCGGCGCGAATCCGGCACCTCCTCGAGACCGAGGGCGATGCGGTCCACACACAGGCGAGCATCTCGAACGCCGGTCGAGTGCAGGCCTACGACGAGACGGACGATCTGGAGGCGTTGCGGACCGAGGCGCGTGCGATCAAGGAGGACGCCATCGACCGCCTGCCGGAGTTGCTCGGGACGGTCCGCGACGCGGTCGAGGACAACGGCGGAACGGTCTATCTCGCTGACGACGCCGCGGATGCGAACGCGTACGTGGCGGACGTAGTCCGGGACGCGGCCGGCGACGACCCGACCGTCGTCAAATCGAAGTCGATGACGACCGAGGAGATCGACCTCAACGAGGCCCTCGAACGCGATGGCGTTTCGGTGTACGAAACCGACCTCGGCGAGTGGGTGTTGCAGGTCGCCGACGACACGCCCTCCCACATCGTCGGCCCGGCGATGCACCTCGATCGCGCGGAGATCGCCGAGCTGTTCAACGAGCGGTTCGACCCCGACGAGCCCTTCGAGACGGCCGAAGAACTCACCCGGTTCGCCCGCGGCCACCTCGGCGAGTACATCCGCGAGGCCGACGTCGGAATCACGGGGGCGAACTTCGTCGTCGCCGAGACCGGGACGATCGCGCTCGTCACGAACGAAGGCAACGCTCGCAAGTGCGCGGTCACGCCCGAAACGCATGTCGCGGTCGCGGGAATCGAGAAACTGATCCCGTCGGTGCGCGATCTCGAGCCGTTCGTCGAGCTGATCGCAAAGAGCGCGACGGGCCAGCCGATCTCTCAGTACGTAACGATGTTGACCCCGCCGACCGACTCGCCGACGATCGACTTCGATCGGCCCGACGAGCCGATCACGACCGACGGTGCGGCCGACCGCGAGTTCCACCTCGTCTTGCTGGACAACGGGCGGACCGACTTGCGCGATGACGACCGCCTCAGGGAAACGTTGTACTGCATCCGGTGTGGGGCCTGCTCGAACTCGTGTGCGAACTTCCAGTCCGTCGGCGGCCACGCCTTCGGCGGCGAGACGTACTCCGGCGGGATCGCCACGGGATGGGAGACCGGCGTCCACGGCCGGGAGTCCGCGGCCGAGTTCAACGACCTCTGTACCGGCTGTACGCGCTGTGTCGACGCCTGTCCCGTAAAGATCGACATCCCGTGGATCAACACCGTCGTCAGAGATCGGCTCAACCGAAGCGGCGATCCCGACGCCTACGATTTCCTCGTCGACGGCCTCTCGCCGGACGCCGAAGAGGGCGGCCTCGACCTCGGCAAACGGTTCTTCGGGAACGTCGGAACGATCGCGAAACTCGGCTCCGCGACGGCACCGGTCTCGAACTGGCTCGCCGAAACGACTCCCGTCCGCGCGCTGCTCGAGCGAACCCTCGGGATCGATCGCCGTCGCGACCTCCCGACGTTCAGCCGGGAGCGGCTGGTCGACTGGTTCGAACGCCGGGGCGGCGCGGACGCCTCGAGACGGCGCGCCCGGCGGGCCTCGTCCCGCTCCGGCGGGGCGGACGCCGGCCCCGACCGCGAGGCCGTCCTCTATCCCGACGTCTACACGAACTACGTCGATCCCGACCGCGGGAAAGCCGCCGTCCGGACGCTCGAAGCGCTGGGCGTCCCCGTTCGCGTCCCGGACCTTCCCGAAAGCGGCCGCGCACCGCTTTCACAGGGAATGGTCGCCACGGCCGACCGCCGTGCGAGCCGGCTCTTCGCCGGGCTCGCGGAGGATCTCGACGCCGGCCGGGACGTGGTCGTCGTCGAGCCCTCCGATCTGGCGGCGTTTCACCGGGAGTACGAACGCCTGCTCCCGACCCGGTCGTTCGAGCGGCTCCGGGACAACAGCTACGAGATCTGTGAGTACGCCTACGGTCTCCTCGAGAACGGGGCCGACCCGTCGGTTCTCGCGACCGCCGGTGGCGACGGCCACGCCGACGACGGGACGCCGATCGCCTTCCACTCCCACTGCCAGCAGCGGACGCTCGGACTCGAGGCACCGACGACGGCCCTGCTCGAGCGCTGTGGCTACGCGCCCCGGACCTCGTCCGTCGAGTGCTGTGGCATGGCGGGGTCGTTCGGGTACAAGCGGGCCTATTACGAACTGAGCGTGGACGTCGGCGACCGGCTGGCCCGGGAGTTCGAGGGCGCGCAACTGGTCGCCGCTTCGGGGACCTCCTGTCACGACCAGCTCGAGTCGCTGCTCGGCCGGCCCGTGGAACACCCGATCGAGGTGGTTGCGCCCGACGCCGGTCGGTGAGACGGAGCCGGCGGTAGGCGGGCTGACACACTGACGACCGCTGAGAAACGTCGAATCGAGAACGAGCGCCCCGCCCGCACCGATCGCGGGCGTTACTCCTCGAACAGTTCGTCGACGGCCTCCCTCGCGGCGAGGGCGGCGTCGTCGGCGACCTGATCGGGGTCGGGACCGTCCTCCTCGTCGGGCGCGTTGAGGTAGACGTCGACTTCGAGGACGCCGTCCTCGAACGAAACGGTGACGTCGCAATCGCGCACACTCGACTGCTTGTACCGCGAGAAGATAAGCCCTTCCGCGGCGTCCGAGGCCGTCTGGACGACGTCCTCGTCAGTCGGCTCTCCGGCTGTCATTTACGCGCCGCCAGCGCCCGGGCCGCCGGGACCGGCCGGACCGCCCATGCCGCCACCCGCACCGCCGAGCAGTTCCTCGAGTTCCTCCTGAAGGTCCTCGAACTGCTGCTGGACGCGGTCTTCCTGTTTTTCGAGCGTTTCGAGTCGGATCTCGAGCGAGTCGACCTTCTCTTCGAGGTCGTCCTGTGCCTCGTCGTAGTCGGTCTCGACGAGGAGTTCGCCGACGTTACGGTACATCGTCGTCTCCTCGTCGATGTTCTCGAGTTCCTCGAGCGCGCTTTCGGCCTCGGTGAGGTTGGACTCGGCTTCCTGTTTCTGGACGGCGACCTGCTGTGCGGTCTCCTGCAGGTCCTGTAGCTGTTCGATTTTCTCCTGTGCTTCCGGCGGCAGATTTCCTTGCATATCTCGACCCTCGCCCTCCGGCGTTATAAAGTCCAGCTTTGCGTTCGGTCGGCGGAGCCGCCCCGTGATCCGATCGAATCCGGCTCGAGAGACGGGTTCATACGGCAAACGGTCGGAAGAACGGACGATCGCAACCCGCGACGGCTGGTCCGTGGTCCCAACACACAACCCCCACCACTATACGAAGTCCCGTCGTGGATCGCGTGATGCGACGCCGAGAGACGCTCGTCGCCGGCGGGTCCCTTCTGGCTCCGCTCTCGGGGTGTCTCGAGACGCTTCGCCGGGAGGACGCCTGGCGCGAACTCGTCGTCGACCCGCCCGAACGGGTCTACGTGCCGCCCAAGATCGACGAGACGATGCCGTACGGAACGGCGACGGCGAACGGACTGGAAATTTCGATTTCGGCCACCCGTCCGCACTCCTTCTGGACGGTCACCGGACGGGAGCGCTCCCGGGCGGACGTCCGCTCGAACCACGCGATCCACCTGATGGCAGCCGTTCGGGACGCGGCGACGGGCGTGGTCGTTCCGACGACGGTCGCGACGACGATCCGGAACGCGACCGGCCGCGTCGACGAACGGACCCTCTGGCCGATGCTCTCCCAGCGAATGGGGTTTCACTACGGCGACAACGCTTCGCTCGAGGGTGCGGGGAGCTACGAGGCGACGGTCCGGGTCGGGCCGCCCGGTCCGGCGACGGCCGGCGGAGTGGGCGATCGACTCGGACGCGCCACGACCGTCTCCATCGAGTTCGACCACGATCCGAAGGCGATCGACGGACTCGGGCGCACGCTGATCGACGAGGACGAGGGTCGTGGCGACCCGGATGCGCTCGAGCCGATGGACCCGGTCGCGGCCCGGGCGGCGCGGTTCGGACTCGAGGGCGCTCGAGACGACGCAATCCCGGGTGAACGGCTCGGCGTCGCTTCCAGCGGCGACGTCAGCTTCCCGGTTCGGGCCGTCGGCGGCGCACGTCACGCGCGAGGGCGCGACGGGGAGCAGACCCTCGCCGTGGCACCGCGGACGGCGTACAACCGCTTTCCGCTCCCGTTCGCGGCGCTTTCGCTTTCGTTACTGCGAGACGGGGACGTGATCCGCGCCGTCCGGGGCCGGGAAACGATCGCGCCGGAACTGGGCCATCACTACGCCGCGGTCGTGGCGGCGTCCGACCTCGAGCGGGCCGAGACGCTACGAATAGCCGTCGAAACGCCCCCGCAGGTGGCGCGTCACGAGGGATACGAGACCGCCTTTCTCGAGGTGGATCCGGCGACCGTCCCAGTATCGTAACGGTCCGGTTGCTCCGACGATCAGTTCGCCGTGTGGCCGCCGGCGACACGGAGCACGAGACCACCCAGTCCAAGCAAGACGACGCTGACGACGAGCCAGTGTGGGTTCCACGCTTCGGTTCCGTGAACAACGTTGTGCAGGTCGAGGACGTAGTGGCTGACGATTCCGTCGATGACGTTGAACACGCCCATGCCGACGACGATCGTGCCGACGAGAAACGCCGTCGAAAGCCGTTCGTCCGCACGGTTGACGGTTCGCCACACCATCGCGAGTCCGACGACCGTGACGGCGAGCGTCGCCAGCAGAAACAGCCCGTCGAACATGACGTTCGTCCGGACGCCGTCGAAGCTGTACGGATCGTAAAACCCCGAGAGGAGATGGTGGGTCTGTATCGTCAGGTGAAAAATCACGACGTCGACGACGGCCCCGAACCCGAACCCGGCCGTCGTCCCGGCCGCTACGAGTCGTCGCCTGCGTCGCGTTCCGACGTCGGTCGCCATACGGGACCCTTCACGACGACGCGGAAAAAACGAGGCCCGACGACTGCTACGTTCGAGCGATCGGCCCTCGCTATCCGTCGAGTACCGCGTCGCCGATGTCGGCCGTCCGCTCGGCGACGTCGATCAGCGAAAACCAGGTGTTCAACGCCGCCCGGAGGGCGATGACGTCGGCGGCGTCGATTTCGACACGGACGAGCGAGCCGTCCCGCTCGATCGTCGTCCGGGAGCGATCGTCGTCGATCTCGCCGATCTCGCGGGCGACGCTCTCGGCGACGAGCCGTGCACGAGACGCGGTCTCGTAGTCGAACTCGAGGGTCGCGTCGTGAGAAGACACGTGCGGCTATTCGACGTCGACTTCCTTGACGTCGCGGCTGCGTTCTTTCAGGAGTACGCGGTGTCCACAGTAAGGACAGCGGACGCCGCCGTACTCGTCGAGCTGAACGTCGCGTTTACAGCGGGAGCACTTGTAACTCATCCGTGGCGTAGCAGTAGATCGGGTTATTCGTCGTCTTCGGCCAGTGCGGCGCGAATCGAACGCTGGACTGTACGGCCGGCGGGGGTCTCCGGACGGTAGGCACCGCCGGTGAAGACCTCGCCGGTTTCCTCGTTCTTCCAGATGCCGGTTCCGAGGCGGGTGACGTCGTCACCGTCGACCTCTGCGTTTTCCATGTCGTCTTCGATCTCACTGACGCGACGTCGGGCGACGCGACCGTAGCGTGCGCCAAAGCGGCCCGCGCTACCGACGGTTCCTTTCTCGGCCATAGTACCGCTACCTATCGGCAGTAGATTCTTAAACCTGTTGAGTCACGACGACCCGTCGGCGCGCTCGGCGACCGGCCCGGCGAGGACCTCCCGAACGACCAGTACGAACGCGGCGAGATAGCCGATCGGCGCGAGCGGCACGCCGAGCAGGCCGGTTCCGACACCGGTCACCGCGATCGCTGTCCGAAGGGCGATTCCGCTTACCGCCAACAGCGGAATCGCGGCCAGAACGGCGTCGGCGCGCTCGGGCATGGCTAATTATATCTAATTACCCGGTCGCCGTTAAGGGTCACCCAACCAGCAGACAGTGTCACTTCCATCGGGTCGTGACAATACTTGCTCACTGGAATTCGGCGTCGGCGAGGACGTCGTTGAGATCCTCCCGGATCCGTTCGCCCATCTCCCGGTCACGGGCGGTCGTCACGACGCGGTTCTCCTGGACGCTCGAGCCGTCGCGCAGGAGCATGCGAACGTTGCCGCCGTCGTCGGCGCGGGTCACTTTCGCCCGAAGGCCCGACTGGGACCCGTTCCCGCCGGCGTCGATCGGCCCGGGGATGACTTTCTTGACGTGTGGATGGCCCGCGACGGCCTGAATCGCTCGCATTCCCGTCCGGCCGCCGATGAGCGTGGAGTGGCTGCCACCGATCTTCTCGGCCGGCGGGGTCTCGACCACGTCGAGCGCACGGTTTCCGCGGCGCTCGAGAACCGCCTCGACGGGCCGGTCGTCGTCGACGCGATAGAACGGGTGATGGATGTTCTCGCGGACGGCTCGGATCACGGGGCGCGAACCGCCGGCGTAGACCTCTTCCGGCCGCTTGCGGCGGATCTCGTCGCCGATCAGCCCCGCGAAGTTCCGCAGTTCGACGACCTCGTTTTCGCCGTCTTCGGGCGTCGTCGTGATCGTCGTTTCGCCGAGGACCGCCTCCTCGTCGTCGGCTCCGGCTCGTTCGTCGTCGCCGGCGAGCATCGTCAGCGTCGCCCGGTCGCGCGCCGCCTCGAGAACGATCGCGTCGGTGTTCGTCTCCCGACAGACCAGACAGAAGTCCCCGGGTTTCTCGAGCGGCGATGCGCAGTGGCGACACTCCATAGCGGACGTTACCGGCGGGCCTGTAAAACCGACGCGCTTTCCGTTCGGATCGTGCGGACGCGACCCGCGAGCGATCGGCGCGAGATATCCGTCCCGAACCCTCAAGACTCGCCCTCGCATAGACCGGATCGATGGATCGCCGGGCGTTCCTCGCAGCGACGTTCTCGCTTTCGCTTTCGGGCTGTCTCGAGTATCTCGACGGGGACGGCGAATCGATCACCGATCCCGGCGACGTCACGATCGTCTGGTCCGACCTCGTCCGGGACGATCCCGGTACGGAGGCGGAACGCGTCGCCGTCTGGGGTGCCGCCAGAAACGTCGGCGACCGAACGCTGAACTACGTCGAGATCCGCGCGACCTTCTTCGACGCGGCGGGCGAGGAACTCGAGAGCGTCATCGAGAACGTCGACGCCGACGTCAGCGCCGGCGGAGAGTGGCCCTTCGAGATCGAGTTCCCCCGCTTCGGCGAGCGAGCAGCCGCGGTCGACGCGTACGAACTCGAGCCGGTGACTGGAGTCTGACGAGCGGACACGCCAGCATGGAGCCGGAACCCACTGCCCACCCGCCATGACCGACCACGACGAAGGCGTCTCGACGCTCGCAAAGCAGGGCGGGATCACGTTCCTCGGGAACGTAGTCAACGGTGCGTTCGGGTTCGCCATCGTCATGTTGATGACCCGGTTCGTCAGCCCCTCCGTCTACGGGTTGTTCGTGCTGGCGACCTCCGTGATCCTGTTTCTACAGGTGTTTGCAAACCTCGGGCTCCCGCTGGCGATCGATTACTTCGTTCCCCAGTATCTCGACGCGGACAACCCGGGCAAGGCAAAGGGGGTGATCGTTCAGGTGACCGCGACCGTCCTCATCACCTCGTCGCTGGTCGCGTTCGCGCTCGCGGCGGGTTCGAGGTACGTCGGCGAGTTCTTCCGGGAGCCGTCGATGCAGGTAGCGCTCTTGCTGCTGTCCGTGACGATCCCGATGCTGGCGATCTACAACGTCTTGCTCACCACCTACTACAGCATCAAGAAACTCCAATACCGGGTCGTCATGCGCGATCTCGTGCGTCCGACCGTCCGGTTTGCCGTCACCGCCGGCCTGCTGGTTTCCGGGTTCGGACTCCTCGGACTGATCGCCGGCTACGTCGTCGGCCTGCTCGTGGCGATCGCGGTCGGGACGGTCGTGTTCGTCGTCAAAACCTGGACGCTTCTCACCGCCGAACTCGAACTCGTCGCGCCGGCTCCGCTCCTCGCGTACGCGATCCCGCTTGCCATGACGAGCGTCGTCTTCGTGTTGATGGGTCACGTCGACTACTTCGTGCTCGGCTTTTACCTCGAATCCGACGACGTCGGCATCTACCGGGTCGGGTACATGCTCGGCTCGGCCCTGATGATCATGTTCAACTCGCTGTCGCCGGTGTTCAAGCCGCTGATCGCCGAGAACAGGGACGACACCGCCCTCGTCGAACGGCGGTTTCGGGTCGCCGCTCGCTGGATCGCCGGTCTCACCATGCCGATCGCCATCACGCTCTCGCTGGGCGCGAGTTCGTATCTGGCGGTACTATACACGCCACAGTACGCCGAGGCGACCGTCGTCGTCGCCGTGCTTGCCGGTGCGTTCCTGTTCAACGTCACCTTCGGCGGTCCCGACGGCTCCCTCCTGCAGGGCCTTGGGTACTCGCGGATCGTCTTCGCCAACACGCTCGTGCTCTTTGGCGCGAACTTCCTGCTCTCGTTTACGCTCGTCCCGTTCATCGGAATCGAAGGCGCAGCCGTCGGCTCGGCGACGGCGCTCGTTCTCGTCGGCGTGTTGACCCTCGCCGAGGTCTACTACCTCGACGGCATCCATCCCTTCACAAGGGACTTCGGCAAAGTCGTCGGCGCGGGCGTACCCGCCACCGCCGCCGGCGTTCCCATCGTCGTCCTCCTCGAGTCGGACCCGGTGATCGTCACCGTTCTCCCGGTCGTGGTCGTCGGCACCTACCTCCTGTCGCTGATCGCGACCGACGCGTTCACCGACGAGGACGCGCGGCTGGCCGCCGCGTTCAGTCCGGTCCTCGAGAAGTGGCTTCCGGTGGGCTGACTTCTGCCTCGAGACGCGGTCCTCGAGCCGACGGGTTCAGTCGGTGACGTCGGTCTCGCTCCCCCCGGTCGCGGGTTCGTCGTGGCCCCGCGGCTGGCCGTCGTCCGGGTCGGAATCGCGTCCCTCGACGACGCCCGATTGCCACGTTCCGAGCCGAAACCAGGCGACGGCAACGCCGAAGGAGACGACCATACCGAACGAGTACGCCCACCAGATCCCCTCGATCCCCCAGTCCAGCGCGGCGATGGAGATCCCGGTGCCGGGGATCGTCACCGTCCAGGCGAACGCGAGCACCACCGCGACCGGGACGCGGAAGATCCACCGCGAGAGAAACGACAGCACCATCGCTTCCCGCGTGTTCCCGGCCCCGCGGAACGCCCCTTGAATGACCATCACGCCGGCAAACAGCGCCCAGAAGGGGGCCATGATCCGGAGGAAGACGACCCCCTCGGCGATCACGTCGGGATTGTCGACGAAGACCCGCATCGCCCGTTCGGGAACGACGACGAGGAGGGCTGCGACGGCGAGGATACAGCCCATCGTCCCGATGGTCGCCGTCCGCGTCACCGCCATGGCCCGATCGGGGGCTTTCGCCCCGAGGTTCTGGCCGACGCCGGTCGCCGTCGCGTTTCCGACGGCACCCGCGACCGCCCACGTGACCGACATATACCGGACGCCGATCCCGTAGGCTGCGGTGGGATCGGCACCGAATCGGGCGACGAAGCCGGCCATCGCAACCGACGCGAAACTCCGGGCCCAGCCGTCGATCGTCGACGGATAGCCGACGTCGAGCAGCCGCTTTTGGAGCGCGAGATCCGGAGTCAGGTCTTCGGGACGAAGCCGGACGCCGAACCGACCGTCGAACAGGATGACGAGACCAACGGCGGCGGCCAGCGCCCGCGAGATGAACGTCGCAATCGCGGCACCGCGGGTCCCCATCGCCGGAACGGGACCCCACCCGAGGATGAAAAACGGATCGATCACGACGTTGATGCCGGCGGAGACGAAGACGAGCCACATCGCCGTCTTCGTGTCCCCGGCCCCCTGTAGCGAGGCGCGAAAGGCGAAAAAGAGGAAGGTCAGCGGCAGGGCGAGGAAGATCACCTCGACGTATGCGAGCGCTTCGGCGAACACCTGCCCGTCGGCCCCGATGGCGTCCAACAGCGGTCGCCGGAAGGACAACCCGGCGACGGCAAGGACCGTCGAGACGACGAGCGTGAGCAGGACCGTCTGGGCGACGACCCTGTCTGCCATCCGGTCGTTTCCCGCGCCGACGTACTGTGAGACGAGCGCGATCGTCGCCGCGGTGATCCCCATCGCGGTCGAGACGAACATCCACGAGAGGGGGAACATCAGCGAGACGGCGGCGACGGCGTCGCTGCTCACGCGGCCGACCCAGAACATATCCGCGAGGTTGTAGACCGTCTGGAGGAGGTTTCCCAGGACGAGCGGCCAAGCGAGGTGTAACAGCTTCGGGGAGATCACCCCGGTGGTCATGTCGATGCGCTTGCGTCCGGGACTCGAGGAGGCGTTCGCGTCCGTCGCGTCCGAAACCGAGTCGTCTTCCCTCACGCGTTCACATCCGTCTCTCGCTCGCTCGAGTGAAAAGGACTCGGACTAGCAACCGCGTTCGTCGTTGCACGTCCGACTACCGATCTCCTTTGAGCGAATATAGTACTCGATTTAACATTAATTTTATAGACGAGAGCGTGGCATCCATGTCTGGAGATGGTTAAGGAAAATTTACGATACTTGGCCCACGGGCCGAGCAGACGGCGTTTCCTCGGCAGCACGGCGTCGCTGGTCGCCGCGGCGGCGTCCACGCGAACGGTTCCCGACGCGGTCGCAGCCCGAGTTACTGACGGCGACGACGATCCCGTCCAGCAAGTGCGCTCGCCCGACGGGTCGATCATGGTCACCCTCGACATCTCGAGCGGGACGCCGACCTACGCGGTCACGGTCGAGGGGACGACGTACCTCGAACCCTCGACGCTGGGCTTCGACTTCCGGAATCAGCCACCGTTCGGGGCGGCCGCCGACGGGACCAGCGGTCCGGCACTCACAGTGACGGGGACCGAGCGTCGCTCCGCGACGGAGGAGTGGAACCCCGTCTGGGGTGCTTACGACGAAGTCGCCGCCGACTACAACGCTCTCGTCGTCGGCCTGCAGGAAACTGCAGGGGCGGGGCGGGCGGCCAACCTCGAGTTTCGGGTTTTCGACGACGGCCTCGGCTTCCGGGTCGTCTTCGACGAGAGCTTCGCGAGCAACGCCGGCAAGGCGGTCATCGAATCAGAGAACACCGCGTTCGCCTTCGCGGACGACTACACCGCGTGGTGGATCCGCAACGCGGTCACCGATCCGCGCTTCGAGCAGGAATACGAGGAGACGCCGCTGAGCGAGGTCCCCGGCGGAACGCGGGAGACTCGACCCACCGGCACGCCGATGCGGAGCGGCACCCACACGCCGCTGACCGTCGAAGCCGGCGACGCCTACCTCAGCGTCCACGAGGCCGACCTCGAGGACTACGCGGCCGCGACGCTCGCGCCGCGATCGGACGACGGCGGGACCGAATTTACCACGGAACTGACGCCGCTGCCCGACGGAACGAAGGTTTCGCTCGAGTTGCCACATACAACCCCCTGGCGGACGATCCAGATCGGCCGGCGACCGGGCGACCTGATCGAGTCCCAGCTGATTCCGCTGTTGAGTTCCCCGCTCGAGGAATCGGCCCTGCCGACCGTCGACGGCGAACCCGATACCGACTGGATCGAACCGCGCACGTACGTCGGCATCTGGTGGACGATGATCGCCGGGGCAGCGAACTGGGAGTACCGCCCCGACGAGTCCTTCGACAGCCCCGAAGAGGCCGCGGGCTATATCCACGGTGCCCGCACCGAGCGGATGAAGCGGTACATGGCCTTCGCCGCCGAAAACGGGATCGACAGCGTCCTCGTCGAAGGGTGGAATCAGGGCTGGGATACCTACCCCGGCGACGGCACCGGCCTGCAGTTCGGCGTCGACGACTCCTCCCCCGACTTCGACGTCCACGAGGTCACCGACTTCGGCCGGTCGCTCGAGCCGGGCGTGGAGATGACGATCCACAACGAAACCGCCGGCGCGCTGCCACATTACGAGGATCGGATCATCGAGGACGACCTCTTCCAACAGTACGAGGACCTTGGAATCCACTCGATCAAGAACGGCTACGTCTCCGACGAGGGGCTGGGTATCGACGGTGACGGCTCCGACCCGACGCACAACCAGCATAATCAGGTGGCAGTCAACCACCACCGGCTGGTCATCGAAGCCGCCGCGGCGGACCGCCAGCTGCTCGAGATCCACGAGGGGATCAAGCCGACCGGTGAGATCCGGACCTACCCCAACGTGGCCAACCGCGAGGTCGTCAAGGCCCAGGAGTACGACGGCTTCGAGCAGTTGAGTTCGGACGTCGCCCCGGACCACCACGTCACGCTGCCGTTCACGCGGAACCTCGCCGGACCGGTCAGCTTCCAGCCGGGCATCTTCGACATCACGTTCACCGACGACAGGGGCGGGCAGATCCGAACGACGCGGGCGAAACAGCTCGCCATGTACCCGACCTACCTGAGCGGGCTGCAGATGGTCGCCGACCGCATCGAGGCCTACGTCGACGAGACGCTCGAAGTCGGCGAGTGTTTGCAGGCAGCCTCGGGCGACATCGACGGCTTCGTTACGCTCGACGAGTGGCGCAACGCCTTCGGCACCAACTTCGTCGCGGTCGACCCCAACCGCGTCCCGTCCGGCTCGTCCGTTTCCGTCACCGTCGCGGACGTCGATGCGGGCACGTACGACCTCCACCTCCGGTATGCGGCGGCACCGGAGGACAACGCCCGGCGGGTCGTCGAGGCCGGCGAGCCGCAGGCGACCCTGCGGATCAACGACTCAACGCGGCAGATCACCCCCGCGTTCACCGACTACTGGGACCAGTGGGAGGTGTTCACGACGGAAGTCGACCTCGAAGACGGCGATAACGAGATCGCGATCGAACTCCACTACGACGACTCGGGCGAGACGTTCGAGGGCGACGTCGGCGGTTTCAACTGCAACACCATCGGCATCAGCGACCCCGACGCGCCGTCGCCGGTCCCCGCCGACTACGAGGGATACACGCCCGAAAGCGAGAACTTCGACGCGAAACCCGAGTTCGACTTCCTCGAGGCGGTCCCGGCGGCCGGCTGGGAGGAGACGCGGGTTGTCGACGCCGAAATCGGCGACTACACCGTCGTCGCTCGCCGGAAGGACGAGGAGTGGTACGTCGGTTCGATGACCGACGACGGCGGCCGTGCGGTCGACGTGCCGCTCGATTTCCTCGCGCCGGGGAACGCCGGGAGGAAGGACAACGGAACGGGAACCGGCAACGAGAACGGTCCGAGAGGTCCCAAGTTCGTCGCCGAAATCTACGCCGACGGACTCGGCGGTGGGTACGAGTCCGATCCCGAGACCGTCCGGATCGACGAGGCCGTCGTCGACCCGAGTACGACGCTGTTGGCTTCGATGGCCCGGGGCGGCGGCATGGCCGTCCGGATTCGCCCCGCGAAGGGGAACGAGCGCGACGATCTCCCGACCTACGAGCGCCCCGAACAGGACGTGCGTTACAGCATCGACGAACGGGCTGCCCTCGGCGAGCCGTTCATTTCGGCCACCGGCTCGAACGACGGCGATTTCGTCGGCGGAACGACCGTCGCGATCGAGGTCGACGGCGAGCGCGCGGCCGTCGACAACGTCCGCCTCCCGCCCGGCGCGACCGACGGGACCGTCGATCTCGGCTACGCGATCACGTCGACCGGCACCTACGACATCGTTCTCCGGGATCCAGACGACGGCACCGTTCTCGAGTCCGGCGCGGTCTCCGTCACGTCTTCCGACCTCGTCGCCGAGTTCGACGATCCGCAGGGGGACGACCACGGGCCGGGCGAGTACACCTATCCGACCGGCGACGACTTCCGTGACGGCGCGTTCGACCTGCGGTCGTTTGCCGTTTCCGAGACCGACGACGCCTATCGGTTCGCATTCGAGGTCGGGGAGCTGTACGACACCTTCGGCGGCGAGTTCTCGCCCCACTACTTCGTAGTCTACCTCCGCGACCCGTCCCGGGACGGCGGGCGGACGACCGAACTCGGCGATCTCGAGATCACCGCGGCGTTCGACGAGCCCTGGCACTACCGCATTGCCGCCAGCGGCTTTGACTCGAGCGTCGTCGATGCGGACGGGAACGGGCACGGTGCGCCGGAGACGGTCGTCGACTTCGAGAGCGACACGGTCGTTCTGCCGGTTCCGAAGGACGTACTGGATCTCGACATCGCGAATGCCGAACTCCTGCCTGTGGTCGGCTCTGAGGATCAGGGCGTGTTCCGCAGCGTCGACGTCGAAGCGGCAGCCTACACTTTCGGTGGCGCGCGAGAGGGTGCAACCGAGAACGCGCCACGGGTGATCGACCTCCTGACGCCGGCCGATATCGACCAGTCCGAGGCGCTCGCGTACGACGCAGACCGGGTAGCGACCCTTCCGTTTACCCCGCTGTAAGCGGCGGACAGCCGCGTCTCACACTCCTCGAGCACGCGCGACGACCGAGCGCGTGTATCGCACGCACGCGATTCGCGCAGTCGGTCGAGGTGGAGGATGAGCCGCCCGCTGTCCTCGACGCGGACTGCGGTGCGGTGGTCGCTGTACGAGCTCCCCTCGTGTGTTATTGTGCTGGCAAGCGTAGGTCGTTCGTGATGGTGTCAGAAGAACATCAGTATCGGACGAAACCCGACCGGCGTCGCGTCCTCGGTACGATCGGAGCCGGCCTCGCCACGGTACTCGCCGGCCGTGCCGACGGCGTCACGAGCGACGACGAGCCGATTGTCACCCATCCCGAGACCGTCCCCGTCGACGAGCCGTTTACGCTCGAAATTGCGGGCCTCCCGGAAGGAACTACCGTCGAGGTGACCGCGACGGCCGACGACGCCCGGGACGTCACCTGGTCGGCGACCGCGACCTACGACGCCTCGGACGGGACGGTCGATCTGGACGAGGACGCCCCGACCGAGGGTCCCTACGAGACGGCCGAGACGATGCGGTTGATCCAGCACATGCACCCCGAAGACGGAGGCGGGTTACCGTACGTGCCGCCGCCGGAAGAGCGGCTCTCGATCGACGTTACCGCCGACGGCGACGCCGTCGGATCGACGGCGATAACGCGTCCCTTCGGTGACCCCGCTGTCACCGCGACCGACCTCGAGCCCCCGAACCTCGTGGGCGAGGTCTTCGAACCGCCGGGATCGGTGCCCGCACCCGGCGTCGTGGTCCTGCACGGCTCGGAAGGCGAACCCCGTACGGGTATGGCGCGACTGCTCGCGTCCCACGGGTTCATCGCGGTCGCGCTCCAGTATTTCGGGGCCGCCGGCCTGCCGTCGGAACTCGTGGAGGTCCCCGTCGAACTCGTCGACGAGGCGGCGACGTGGCTCCTCCAGCGAGACCGCGTCGATGGCTCCCGGATCGGGCTTATCGGGGCCTCCAAAGGCGGGGAACTGGCGCTGTTGGCCGGCAGCCGGTTCGAGTCGATCGGTGCCGTCGTCGGAATCAGCGCCAGCGGCGTCGCGTGGGCGGGGGTGTCGATGACCGAGCCGTCGGCCGACTCCTCCTGGACCGTCGACGGCGAGCCCGTACCGTACGTGCCCTATACCGACGATCCGACGGTCTGGGACAGAGAACCGCCGCTGGAATTCGAGCCGGCCTACGCGGCCTCCCTCGAGGCGGCGTCCGCGGACCGGATCGAGGAGGCGACGATCCCCGTCGAGGAGATCGACGGCCCGGTCCTGCTCGTCTCCGGCGGTGCCGACCGGCTGTGGAACGCCGTCGAACTCTCGTCGATCGCGATCGATCGACTCGAGGCTCACGACCACCCCCACGAGCACCTCGTGTTCGACGAGGCGGGCCACGCTATCCAGTACCCGTACCTGCCGACCGCCAACCGTGCGGAAGTTCCGCCCTTCGTGCTGGGCGGAACCCCGGCGGGGTACGCCGAAGCCGACGCGGCGTACTGGCCGCGGGCGCTCGAGACGTTACGGCGTGCGTAGCGATACCGCTCGTTACAACCGCGACTGGCTCGCTGTAGCCAATATAGCCCGACTACGGCCTGTATATATTGATTATGTCCGGAAGTTACTTTAATAATATAATTTAACCATATGCTGTGGTCAACCCTGGCAATACTCGCAGCGATATACACGGTGATCTTCGGTTCACTCTCACTAATCGTCTACTGGGATAGCAATCGTACGGGGATGGACGGGCCGGCCAAATGGGCCGGGTTCGTCTTCATCACGGGTGGTGTCGGACTGTTACTGTATCTCTCCGAGAAGGACAGCGAGGTCGCTGACGTCGACGAAGCCGACCCGTTTTCCCTCCCGGGTTCAACGCCGAACGATCACCAGAAACGCGACCGCGACTCGGACGGGTAAGCCTTCCATTGGTCCGACCGTTCTCCGGCGACATCCCCCGGTTCGGGAGCACGTCTGCCCTCGAGACGCGCCACCCGCCCCTCGGCTGTTCGGGGCCGTGTGCTGGCGAACGAACCCGACGCTGATACGGCTTCGCACAGTGGCTCTCTCGCGCGCAAGCGCACCGCCCGCGACCGCACGCATACCCGCGCAGTCTGCCGGTTTTGGCGAAAGCGTTATCAGAGCTTCAATCGTAGCGAGCGACGATGCACGACACTCGTTCGTCGCCGGGACCGCTCGCTCGAGGGGGTGATCGAGGGTGGAACTGATAATCACGGAGAAGGACAACGCCGCCCGCCGGATCGCCGACATCCTGAGCGGCGGCACCTACGACTCGAGCCGCGAGAACGGCGTCAACGTCTACGAGTGGGGTGGGAAACGCTGCGTGGGGCTGTCGGGCCACGTCGTCGGCGTCGACTTCCCCTCGGAGTACTCCGACTGGCGGGACGTCGAACCCGTCGAACTCATCGACGCGAGCGTCGAGAAGACCGCGACCAAGGAGAACATCGTCGCGACGCTGCGAATCCTCGCGCGCAAGGCTACCCGCGTGACGATCGCGACCGACTACGACCGCGAGGGCGAACTCATCGGCAAGGAGGCCTACGAGATCGTCCGCGAGGTCAACGACGACGTTCCGATTCGCCGGGTTCGATTCTCGTCGATCACGGAAAACGAGGTGCAAAACGCCTTCGACGAGCCGGACGAACTCGACTTCGATCTCGCCGCCGCCGGCGAGGCTCGCCAGATCATCGACCTCGTCTGGGGTGCTGCACTGACCCGGTTTCTCTCGCTTTCGGCCGGCCAGCTCGGCGAGGACTTCATCTCCGTCGGCCGGGTGCAGTCGCCGACGCTCAAGCTGATCGTCGACCGCGAGCGCGAGATACAGGCCTTCGATCCCGAGGACTACTGGGAACTCGTGGCCGATCTGGCGAAAGACGCCGAGTCGTTCGAGGCCCAGTACTTCTACCGCGATGAGGACGACAACGAGGCCGAACGCGTCTGGGAGGAAGCCGTCGCCGACGAGGTCTACGAGACGCTATCGAGCCACGATTCGGCTACTGTCGTCGACGTCAACCGCCGGACGCGAACGGACTCCCCGCCGACGCCCTTTAACACGACCCAGTTCATCCGGGCGGCCGGTGCGATCGGCTACTCCGCGAAACGGGCGATGTCGATCGCCGAGGACCTCTATACCGCCGGCTACATCACCTATCCGCGAACCGACAACACCGTCTACCCCGACGACCTCGATCCCGAGGCGTTGCTCGACGAGTTCACCGGCCACTCGACGCTCGGCGAGTCCGCCGAGTCGCTGCTCGAGGCCGACGAGATCACGCCGACGCGGGGCGACGAGGAGACGACCGACCACCCGCCGATCCACCCGACCGGCGAGATCCCCGCCCGCGGGGACGTCTCGGACGACGAGTGGGAGATCTTCGAACTCGTCGTCCGGCGGTTCTACGCGACCGTCGCCGACGCTGCGGTCTGGGAACACCTCAAGGTCGTCGCCGAGGTCGCCAACCACCGGCTCAAGGCAAACGGCAAGCGCCTCGTCGAACCCGGCTACCATGACGTCTATCCGTACTTCAGTACGAGCGAAAACTACGTCCCCGACGTCGAGACCGGCGAGGAACTCGCGCTCACCGACGTCGAACTCGAGGCGAAACAGACCCAGCCGCCCCGCCGGTTCGGCCAGTCCCGGCTCATCGAAACCATGGAGGACATGGGGATCGGGACCAAGTCAACGCGACACGAGACGATCCAGAAGCTGTACGATCGGGGCTACATCGAGAGCGATCCGCCCCGGCCGACGAAGCTGGCGATGGCCGTCGTCGAGGCCGCCGAGAACTACGCCGATCGAGTCGTCAGCGAGGAGATGACCGCACAACTCGAGGCCGACATGGACGCCATCGCGAGCGGCGAGGCGACGCTCGACGACGTGACCGACGACTCCCGGGAGATGCTCGAGGAAATATTCGCGAACCTCGCGGAGTCGCGCGAGGAGATCGGCGACCACCTCCGAAAGTCGCTCAAAGACGACAAGCGACTCGGGCCGTGTCCCGAGTGCGGCGAGGATCTGCTCGTCCGCAGTAGCCGACACGGCTCGTACTTCGTCGGGTGCGACGGCTATCCCGACTGCGAGTACACGCTGCCGCTTCCCTCGACCGGCAAGCCGCTGATCCTCGAGCAGGAGTGTGACGACCACGGACTCCACGAGGTGAAGATGCTCGCGGGACGCCAGACGTTCGTCCACGGCTGTCCCCTCTGTAAGTCCGAGGAGGCCGGCGAAGGACCCGTCCTCGGAACCTGTCCGGACTGCGGGGACGACCACGACGGCGAACTCGCGATCAAGACGCTCCAGAGCGGGTCCCGACTGGTCGGCTGTACGCGCTACCCCGACTGCGAGTACTCCCTGCCGCTGCCACGGCGCGGCGAAATCGAGGTCACAGAGGAGTACTGCGACGAACACGACCTGCCCGAACTCGTCGTCCACAGCGGCGACGAGCCGTGGGAACTTGGCTGTCCGATCTGTAACTATCAGGAGTTCCAGGCCCGCGAGAGCGACAGCGGCTCGGATCTCGAGGCGCTGGACGGAATCGGCGCGAAAACGGTCGAAAAGCTCGCCAGCGCGGGGATCGAGAGCATCGACGACCTGACCGAGGCCGACCCCGACGCCGTCGCCGAGAACGTCGACGGCGTCAGCGCAGACCGGATCCGAAACTGGCAGGCGAAGGCCTAAGCGTCCACGCAAACGGCCCGGTCAGGCGTCGTCCCGAGCTGCCGACTCGTTTGCTTCGTCCGATTCGGTTCCGCGTTGGTCTTCCCGCTCGGCCGCGGCCTCCTCGAGAACCGGCTCGACGTGCATGGCGATCGTCTCGGGCTCGAGGACGCGGTTTTCCTTCCAGCGCTCCCGTCCGTCCGCGTCGATCGCGACGAGGACTGGGTAGCCGACGACCCGGTAGTTCGCTTTGACGTTCGAGCCTCGATCGAAGCCGACGTACCCGTTCCCGCCGTGGGTTCGCCACCACTCCCGGAGTTCGTCCTCGGGTTGGCGGTGTGTGATTCCGACGACGGTCAGTCGGTCACCGTACTCCTCGCGGAGACGTTTCCGCGCTTCGGCGAGCTTCGGCACCAGTGCCTGACACAGGCCACAGGACGGTTCGAAGAACATCGCGAGGATCACGCCGTCGTTCGGGACGGGGATCGTCCGCTCGTCGCTGCCACGTGCGTCGATCGTCTCGAAGACCATCCGGTCGTCGGTGTCGGTGCCGGCATCCGCAGCCGGTGTCGTCGGCTCGTCGCCGATCGTCGGCAGTCCCTTCCAGACGATACCGCCGGCACCGCCGAGCACGCCGATGCTTGCGACGGCGGCACCGAGTTCGCGCCGCTTCATCGCGGCGTCACCTCCGGGCTCCCGTCCGTGCCGATCGCCCGCCCGGTCCGATACCCGGACGTCGACCGGGTCGAATCGGCCGAGACGGTGCTCGTTACGATTCGACCGCGTGTCGGAGCGCGAGCCGGACGACTGGTCATACGTGATAGTACGCGTGACCGACCAAGGAACCATTGGTTCGACCGCCGAATCGACCCCAACGACGGGTCGACGACGCCGGTTCGAACGCCGGACGCGAATCATCTCACGATCCGTGACCGTTCGCCGATTCCGCTCGTCGAACTCCGGGCCCGGCGGGAACGGTTCGTGGGCAACGACGAACGTCCAAGTCGCCGCCGACCGTACGGTCGTCCGTGAACGACGATCGCAAGCGGTGGAACGAGAAGTACAGCGACCCGAACTTCGAGTTCCCCGACGATCCCATTCCGGAACTCGAGCGCCGGACCTCGAGTCTGCCGGACGGGCGCGCGCTCGACGTTGCGACCGGAACCGGACGCAACGCCGTCTTCCTCGCCGAACACGGCTACGACGTCGAGGCGGTCGACGTCTCCGACGAGGCACTCGCACGCGCCCGCCAACGGGCCGACGAGCGCGGCGTCGACGTGGACTGGATCCGGGCCGATCTAGCCGAGTTCGACCTCGAGCCGGACACGTACGACCTGATCACGGTGAGTTTCTTCGCGGCGCTCGAGCACCTGCCGGATCTCAAGGCGGCGCTGTCGCCCGGCGGCGTGCTCGTGTACGAACACCACCTCCGCTCGAGCGACCCGGTCACGGTCGGCCCCTCGAGCGACCGGTACCGGTATCGATCGAACGATCTCCTGCGGGCGTGTCTGGACCTGACGGTGTTGGTGTACGAGGAACGGCGGCGACCGCTGGCCGATGGGACGGCCGCGGTCGCGACGCTCGTCGCGCGCAATTCGCACGGTGGGACACAATCCTACCCCGCAGTGGCCGAGGGAACCGACGGCTCGCGGTAATGGTCTCGGCCTACGTGGCCGAGTCGGAGCGCCCGCGGAGCCGGCCGGTTCGTTTCGTGCCAACGCCTGCTCAGTTTTTGCGGATTCTCAACAGATATAAGTTATATTAGTGTAATGTTCGGATTGGAATCAATATTCCGACGGCCGGATCGAACGCGAACACGACGGGCAGCGCTCGAGGCGGTCGAAATCAACGGGATACGACGAAATGAGTGGATACGACGGACGGGCACGAACAGGAGGGACGCATCGTCGACATCGGCCGCGGCTGGAGCACGCGGCCGGCGTCGAGACCGATAACTGGGACAGGGTGGAAACCAGGCCCTGGAACGGCCGATGAGCAGCGACCTCGAGACCGACGAACGGGTGCAGGGTGACCACGATCGGGGGATTTCGCTCCCGCAGTGTCCCAACTGCGGCAGACCGGTCACCATCGTGACGACCATCGGTCCGACCGAAGGCGTCGCGACGCCGTGTGGCTGTCACGTTCCGCCGACGCTCTTTCGGGACGAGTAACTGGACGCGTGGAAGCCGGCGGCGGATCTCTGGGTCCCCGTCCGGGGGCTCTGGCTCCGTTACGGAGTTCATGTCCTGTTCTGGGACTGAAAGAGGACTACGAGGGGGAGTTCGTCGAGTATCTCCACGGACTTTCTGGCCGTGAGCATCGATCCGGACGCCTCGAGCGGGGGTCGGTCGGAGAGGCTATCGCCACCGGCAGGCAGCGCCGTCGGTCAGGTTCGCGGCGTCGATGTGTGCGGCGAGACAGGCGTAGTTACAGAAGGGATCGAGGCGGTCGCGGTCGCCCGTTCGGTCCTCGGTCACGTACACGGCGTCGTGATCGGTGACGTCGCGCCCGCAGTAAGTACACGCGGTGCCCATATTTGTCGTCCGTGGCGGCGACGGATACGTTCGTTCCCCGCCGGAGCCGGCCGTTCGAATCGCTCCTCGAGCGGTCGACATCCGACGAAGCCCGGGCGGCCAACCTCCGACGGGACTTGAGCGCGTAACGGCGGAGACAGTCCTCGAGCGGCCCGCGTTCGTCGCTCCGCCGGGTTCAATACCTCTCCGATAGCAGTAGATATAAGGCAATTCATGATAACAATCAGAACGGAAGTCGCGCTCCACTGGGGGCGTACGCAAAGGCCCCGGGTGTTAAGGGCACCCGAGACGCGGCTTCCAAACCATGCCGGCTTGAAAGCATGATTACGTACATTCTGACGGGATATAAACATCCCGCAAGCGAGCCGTACCGCAGTCTTCGAGTAGCTACGGCGTTTCTCGCGGACCGTCGCGTCCGGTGGTCGCGGTGGGTCTAGCCGAAATCTTCGACGAGTTGGGCATCGACTACGACGACGACGACGTGCCTGACGTCTCGTCGCTGCCCACCTGTCCCCGCTGTGGCGGCCCCGTCGTGCGGGTCACCGCCACCGGCCCGCTCGAGGCGACCGCCGCGCCCTGTGGCTGTCGGGTGTCGCCCGGCCTGCTCGACGACGAGGAAGCCCCTGACTCGAGGGGGCCGCACGGTCCCGACCTCGGGCCGTAGCGGCCCGTAAACGCGGCTCGAGGCCGAGGACTCCGGCGTCGGTCAGGATGCGAAATAGGTGGCGTCTTCGTCCAGACGTTCCGGTGTCGCTGTGTTTTTCACGTTTTGGCACCTTTCGTTGACTACTCGTGACCAGTCTACTCGTTACCGGACTCGCGGGGGCCGTCTTCGGACTCGCCCTCGCCGCACCGCCGGGGCCGATGAACGCCCTCATCGCCGAGGAGAGCGTCGTCCGCGGCTGGGGAGCCGGCTTCCGGGCCGGGCTCGGAGCCATGCTCGCAGACGTTCTCTATTTCCTGCTCACGCTGGGTGGCGTCGTCGCCGTGATCGATCGCTACCCCGCCGTCAGACCCGCGCTCTATCTCGCGGGAGGCCTCCTCATGCTGTACTTCGCCGTCGGCGCTGTCAAGGAGGCGAGAGCCGCCCGCTCGTTCACCGACGGCGGCAACGACACCTCCAAGGGCTTTCGCCGGACGTTCGTCCTCTCGGTGACCAACCCCTACCAGATCGGCTTCTGGCTCACCGTCGGCGTCGGCCTCCTCCAGCCCGGCAACCTCGACGTCTTCGCCCACGTCCCGGCCATCGACGACGTCCTCGCTGGCACGCTGGTCGTCCAGACCGGCTCGCCGTCGCTCCTGATCGGCTTCTTCGCCGGCATCGTCGTCTGGGTTATCGCCTATCCCCTCGCACTGGACGCCGCGGGCCGCCGAGTCGACGCCTTCGCGCCCGCGGTCGCCGCCCTCAGCGCCGTCGTGCTGGCCGGCTTCGGCCTGCTCTTTCTCGCCGTCGGCACGCTCCGGTTCGTCTGACCCGCTTACTCGCGCAGCCGCGTCTCGAGCCGTTCGAGTCGCCGTTCCGTCGGCGGGTGGGTCCCGAGGAGACGCCGGAAGACGAACCGCTTGGTGCGATCGAAGAACCGCCGTTCGTCCCACGGCGGCGGCACGATCGAGAAGGCCACGGCCGACCCCGAGACGGTCCGGAGGTCCGCCCCCGGGCGCTCGGCGGTATCCGGCGCGAGCGTCTCGAGCGCGCTCGCCAGCGCGGCCGGCGTGCCGGTGATGGCGACGGCCCCGTCGTCGGCGGCGTACTCCCTCGCGCGGGCCACGAACGCGGCACAGAGGCGGCTCGTCGCGATCACGACGTGGCCGGGAAACGCCATGAACGGGTTTCGCTCGTGGCGCGCGATCGTCTCGCGGGCGCTCGCGGCGGGAAACGAAAGGAGCGTCAGCACCGCCGCGTCCCGGTTGCCGAGGTGGGCGAGTTCGTGTGCTACCACGGCGTCGAGTTCCCGGTCGTCGAGGCGCTCGAGCAGCCCGCTCGAGAGGACGATCGTCGACGCTGCCGGCCGATACCCGACCGTTGCGGCCACGGGGGTCCGCGCGTCGGTCAGCCGAACGTCGGGGGCGGGGACGTCGGCCCGCGCGGCGAGTCGCCGGACGCGGTCCGTGAGGTCAGCTCGACCGGCGGCATCGAGGTCGACCCACGGGCCGAACTCGTCCTCGAGTTCGCGCAACACCGCGGCGTCGTCGAACTCCGAGCGGGCGGTCCGACCGTGGTGGACGCCGACCGTACCCAGCGAGCACGTCGCCGCGAACCCGAAAACGACCTGTCGCGGCTCGAGGCCGCCCGCCGCGATGGCCGCGAAGACGCCACCGCCGACCGCCGCGGCCGCCGCGACCGCGAGCGCGATCGATCGCGGCGTTATCCCGGCCTCGAGTCGGCCGACCCGGCGGCCCAGTTCCTCGGCGACGTCCGGCTCGCGGGGCCGCTCGTTCTGCTCCGGCGGCCACGCCGCGTCGAGTTCGGTGACGAACCACCACCCGAGGTAGACGAGCGCGAGCGCGACGAGGGCGAACCGGACGGCGGGCGACGACGGCAACGGGAACATCGATGCGGTGACCATCGACGCGAGAAGGAGAACCCGTAACTTCACCTCTCGAAGCTCCGTGCCGTCGGAATCGGATGCCGCCCGGACGGCGCGGGCGAGCCACCACGCGACGCCGCTCGCGGCGGGGACGAGGAGGCTCGCGAGCGCGACCGCCAGCGGTCGACTCGTCCCGATGGTCTCGAGGCCCGCGGCCGTGTAGGACACCGCTCCGTAGACGATGACGCCGATCACGAGCGCCTCGAGCGCGACGAGCGCGCTCGTCACGAGCAGCAAGGCGAAACACGCGACCGTCATCCGGCCCCACAGGCACAGTCGAAGCCGGCGCGAACGGCGTGTCGGACCCGTCATCGTCGGACGAGACTCACGGGCGAACGGTAATACTGACGGACCCGGCCGCGAGCAACGCGGTACGGGGCCGCCGGCCGGACGCGATCACCGTCGATCGTCCGCATCCGCGTCCCCGGCGCGGTCCGTATCCGGTGATCGGTCGGACCGCTCGGTCGGATCGAACGCCGACGATGAATCGTCGTCGCTCGAGTCGTCGACCCAGTCGGGTGAGTCGTTCCACGTGCTCGGTCCGTTCCAGGTCGGGGAGTCGTCGCTCTCGGTTCCGTGTACCGATCCGTTCGAGTGACCGCTTGCGTCGGGAACGTCGTCTCGTCCGTTACCTGCAGTGCCGATCGACTCGCGGGGCGGTCCTCGAGATCGGCGGTCGCCTGCGCTGTCGTCGGCCCGCACCGCAGCACGCTGGTCGGGAATGACATCGAGCGACGGATCGGTATCGCCCAGCAGCAATAGCGCGTAGTAGCGCACGTAGCTCCGGGCGGGAGCCTTGAAGATCGCGACCACGTACTGGTAGACGAGATACCCGAGGACGCCGATCCCGTACGCGACGTACGCGAGATCGGGATCGACCGCCGAAAGCAGGACCAGCAAAAGGACGAACAGGACGAGGCCGAACAGCGTGACGAAGAACCCGACGATCGCGAACGCCACCCAGAGACAGAGCCCGATCAGCCACGCCACGAGGAGATACCCGAGAAACCCGGACCAGTTCGACCGCATCGCGGCCGCGACCCGCCGCCAGGCACCGATCGGTCCCCGGTCCTCGAGCACCATGACGGGGACGGCAAACGCCGTCGTCAGGGTCGAGACGAT
The DNA here is from genome assembly GCF_000455365.1 of Halopiger djelfimassiliensis. Taxonomy (GTDB): domain Archaea; phylum Halobacteriota; class Halobacteria; order Halobacteriales; family Natrialbaceae; genus Halopiger_B; species Halopiger_B djelfimassiliensis. The sequence continues at coordinate 879,554 of NZ_HG315685.1, read as the reverse complement.
CCATAGCCCGACGAACGAAACGAACGCGGAACCGCCGATCAGCGCCACGTGACCGACCGACAGTTCGTCGGTAGTGGCGACGTCACCGCCGTAGAACACGCCCACGACCGGAATGGCGATTGCGACGAACAATCCGAGCCACAGGCCGGCACGAAACAACAGCAGCCACAGGGCTTGACGAAGGTTCGCCCGGGCGTACCGCCGGAGGTGCATCGCCTCAGATCGCAGCGATTCGACGAAGATGAACTCGAGTAACGCGGCGAAATACCTGATGCCGGCGTACATGCCGACCGCCGCTGCGACGAGGAGTGCGAGCCAGATCTCCGGGACGGCATCGAGCGCGTCCGTCACCTGCTGGGGTTCGGCGCTGAACAACTGATTGGTGATCCCGAGACCACCGATGAAGAGGACGACGAACGCGAGCTTGAGCCAGCCGGAAACGCCGAGCGAGCCGAGATATCGTTTCGTTACCGAGAGGGCGTCGGTCAGATTATCGGCGGCATACATGTTAGTGTTGTAAGGTTTGTGGAGATAAAACGATTCTGATACGCACCGCTCGAAACCCCGTTCGATCCGCGTAACGGGGTGGTGTCGGTACTCTGAAACCGCCGCGATCGTCTCTCGTCTCGATCCCGAAGCCGCGGCTACGCGTCGCGTCTCCGTTCGACGAAAACCGGTTCGAGGTCCGTCGTGGCCCGGATCAGTCGCCCATCGCCGCGATCTCGTCTTCCAGCCACTCGCTGAACCACTTCACGCGCTTGAGCCGCTGGTGGGCGATGCTCTCGGCGGTATCGCTCTGGACCCGCGAAGCGGCGTCGTAGCCGCGCTCGAGCACGCGCTCGACCATCTCGTCGGCGTCCATGTGCGAGCGGGCCTCGTATCCCATCCGCAACAGCATCAACGCGGTGCCGTTGGCCCCGACCTTGTCCAGCAGGTCGGCCTCGATCAGACACTGGGTCTCGAGCGCCAGATCGGTCAGATCGCCCTGATAGGAGTGGTGTTCGATGGCGCGACACACCTGGTGGATGAACGATTCGGGGTAATCCGCGCGCGATTCGAGGTACTCGCGGGCGACTCGAGCGCCGGCCTCGGCGTGGAGTTCCTGATCGGTCTCGAGCTTGGCGACGTCATGAAAGAGGGCGGCGACGCGGGTGACATCGACGTCTGCACCCTCGTTGCGGGCGATCTCCGCGGCGAGTTCGACGACGTTGAGGATGTGGTTGTGCCGGTATTCGGCGGAGTGCCACGGATACCAGCGCATGCGACCACCCTCCTCTTCTTTCTCGACGCTGGCCGAGAGGTACTCGAAGACGAAGCCTTTCATCTCCTCGAACTCGGCGTCGGTTACTCTGGTCTCTTTTATTTCGACGCCCACGATAGATCCCTCCGCAATAGACGAACGATAGTCATTGATTGAATGTTCGGTCGTTTCGCTCTTTAGCCTTTGGTTCGTGACGGTTTCGGACAGCTGTGACAGTCACGATCGGAGACGAATCACCAGCGGGCGACGGCTCGACGTCGATGTACCGATCTCGACGACTCGTTCGTTCGACCGAACGGACCGATTCCGAAAGTCTGTAATCGAATCTCCCCGTCGGTGGTCGGCGGCTGTCCCGAGTCGCGGCCGATTCTCCCCCTCGAGACGGATGTTGATGTTAGCAACCACCAATAGTTATATTAGTCTATTCGTTAATGGATTGTTATGTAGTCAACCGATGTGAAATACCAGCCCGAAAATACGAACACAGGGGATGAGGACACCACACCGCCGTGTGGGGGAAACAGGAGACATGAGAACTACCAATGAGACAGACAAGAGAACGACTTACGGCCGCCCTGCTCTCGCTACTGCTTGCGCTGTCGCTCGTCGCGATTGCTGGAAGCGGGTTGGCAGGAAGCGCGGCTGCAGCCGAACGTATCGACGACCGATCACTCGACACGGAGGCCGCTGAGACGACGATCGACCCCGCTCTCGAGGAGGCCGACGGTACCGAGGAGGTGTATATACTCCTCGATCAGTACGACGGAACGCTCAGCGACGATCGCGAGCGGGCGATCGAGCAGCTTAAATCTCACGCCGAATCGTCACAGACGACCGCTCGAACGGACCTCGATACCCTCGGCGGCGTCGAGGTGCTCAACACCTACTGGATCACGAACGCGATCCGTGCGGAGGTCGATACGACCGCCGTCACTACGTCGGAACTGGCGTCGATCGACGGCGTTCGATCGATCACGGTGAAACCGGAGTATCGCGTTCCGGACGTGTCCGAACAGCCGGCCGCAACGGCTGACGGGGACGAGTTTACCTACGGTCTCGAACAGATGAACGCCACCGAGACGTGGGAGGACTTCGACGCCACCGGCGAGGACGTCAAAGTCGCCGTCCTCGATACCGGATTCGATGTGGATCACCCCGACCTCGATCTCTATACCGAGGACGAGGACGATCCGACCTACCCCGGCGGGTGGGTCGAAATCGGCCCGGACGGTGAGCCGGTCGAGGGCTCCGAACCGCACGATACCCAATCGCACGGGACGCACGTCGGCGGCACGATCGGCGCGGCCGCTCCCGAAGACAACGAGACGCCGACCTACGGCGTTGCCCCGGACGTCGACCTCCAGCACGCGCTCGTGTTGCCGGGCGGTTCGAGCGCCGAATCCGACAGTATTGCCGGGTTCGAGTACGTCGTCGAGGAGATGGACTCCGACGTCGTCAGCATGAGCTTCGGCGCGGGCTGTGGACTCTTCGGACCGGCGTACGAAGACGCCTGGATCCCCGCGATCCAGAACGCGAACGACATGGGCGTCGTCGCGGTCACCTCGGCGGGCAACTCCGGCGAGGGCTGTGTCGGTTCGCCCGGGAACATCTACGACTCGTTCAGCATCGGTGCCTCGAACGAGACGGGCGGCATTGCCGAGTTCTCGAGCGGCGATACGATCGAGGCCGACAACTGGGACGAACCCGATCCCGAGTGGCCCGACGAGTGGGTCAAACCGGACGTCGCCGCACCGGGCGCTGACGTTCTGAGTTCGGTTCCCGGCGGCGGATACGAGAAGTACTCGGGGACGTCGATGGCGGCCCCGCATACGTCGGGTGCCATCGCGCTCATGCTCTCGGCGAACGACGACATCTCCCACGAGGAGATCGAAACCACCCTCGAGGAGACCGCCTGGAAACCGGACGATGCCCCCGATGAAAAGGACGTGCGGTACGGACACGGCATCATCGACGTCCACGCGGCCGTCGACGAGATCGGTGGGGCAACCCTCGAGTACGATCTCGGCGACGTCGATCAGGACGAATCGATCACCGTCCAGGACGTCCAGCTGATGCAGCAGTACCTCCAGAACATGGAGCCGGAGTCGTTCAACGAGGACCTCGGTGACCTGAACCGCGACGGATCGGTCACGCGGACCGACCTGAACCTGCTCCAGCAGAAGGTTCAGGGGACACTCGCCGAAGGCGAGATCGACGTGACCGATCTCGAGGTCCCCGACAACGTCACCGAGGGCGAGACGCTGACGGTGACGGCGGATCTCACGAACCTCGGCGACGAGGGAGCAGTCCAGCGAATCGAACTCTACCTGAACGACGATGCGGACGAACTGGGCGACGGCGAACCGGTCGACACGGAGATCGTCGACATGGCCGCAGCCGGCGTCGACGACCCGGTCGACCGTCCGTCCGAAACGACGATCACGTTCGAACACGCCATCGACGACCTCGCCAGCGGGGACTACGCCGTCGCCGTCTCCACCGACGACCACGAGGCGACCGACGAGTTCACCTACCTGTCTTCGCAGTTCGAGGTCTCGGCCCTCGAGGCCCCCGCCGAAGTCGACAAGGGCGAGACGGTTACCGTCAACGCGACCATCGAAAACGCGGGTAACCTCGAGGACACCCAAACCGTCGAGTACCGCTTCGACGACCTCGACGAGACGCTGTCGGAGGAGTCAGTGACGATCGAACCCGGCGCGGAAACGACCGTCTCGTTCGAGGCCGACACCGATGACGTCTCCGAAGGCACCTACGAACACGGCGTTTTCACCGAGGACGACGACGAAATCGCCGAGATCACGGTCCTCGAAGCGTTCTTCGACGTCGAGATCACCGACGCGCCGGAGCACCTCGAGCCCGGTGTGGAGTACAACGTCACCGCCGCGGTCGAGAACACCGGTGACGCATCGGACACGCAACCGGTGACGTACGACGTCGTCCGGGAGAAAACCGACGTCGCGGTCGTCGACGGCGGACTCGACGAGGACTCGCTTCGAGCGGCGCTGGACGAACGTGACATCGAGGGCGACCTGGACGAGTTCACCAAGAACATCGATAATACGACCGAGACCCTGCAGGACGAACTCGACGATACCTACGCGGTGAGTTCGCTCGATGCGGACGAACTGCTCGACTCGGTCGACGAGTACGACGTCTTCGTGGTCAACGACTTCGGGGACGCCGACGTCGAGGCGTTCCTCGAGGCACTCGAGGACGATCAGGGCGTCGTCTTCCTCGAGAACTGGGCCAGTAACTCGGATGCAGTAAGCGACCGCTCGGCCGCGACCGATGATCCCGAATCCGTCGACTCCAGCTACAGCGGGCTGGATTCGGTCGAACTCGAGATCACCGACGACCACGGCCTCTTCGACGGCGTCGCGGCGGAAGGCGAGAGGATCGAAGTTCACGACGGCCTCTTTGCCGACCGCGCCTGGTTCGATGGCTACAGCGGGGACGCGATCGCTGATGTCGGCACCGACGAGACCGACGGGCCTGCAGTCGGGGTCGGCGACGACCACGTCTTGCTCGCCTCGTTCGGCCGAACGCCGTTCGTTCCGGACTCCGTCTTCACTGACGACGCGAACACGATCCTCGGGAACGCAGTGGAGTACGCAAGCGAGAGCCACGAAGCGAGCGCCGAGAGTACGGCGGAGGACGTCTCGCTCGAGCCCGGCGAGTCGGCCTCCGTCGAGTTCTCGGCCACGCTCGACGATCTCGATCCCGCACTCGAATGGGTCCACGCGGTCGAAAGCGACGACGACGCGGCACACGCGCCGCTTGCCGTCGGCGAACAGACCCAGTCGGGGACGATAAGCGGACAGGTGACTGCAAGCGATGACGGCGAACCCGTCGAGGATGCCACGATCGTCGCCGAGAACGGCGACGGTGAGGTCTACGAGGCTACGACCGACGCCGACGGGGCCTACGCGATCGCGGGCGTCCCCGCTGGCTCGTACGTCGTCAACGTCGACGAGACGCCGCCGGGCTACGAACCCGAAGAGATCGTGACCGTCGACGCCGGTGAGCACGTCGAGGGCGTCGACTTCGTGGTCGACCGGACGGCCGGTTCGATCGACGGTTACGTCACGAACGCCGCCGGCGTTCCGATCGAGGGCGCAACCGTCGTCGACGCCGACGGCGATGCCTTCTCGGTGATGACCGACGAGAACGGCTACTACGAGGTCGACGACCTCGAGCCCGGATCGTACGCGCTCCGTGCGATCGAGGACGGGTACGACGATTCGAACATCGAGTTCGTCGACGTCGAGTCCGGCGCGACGACGACGGCGAACCTCACGCTCGGCACCTACTTCGAAGTGAGCGACCTCGAGGCACCCGAGACCGCAACCCTCGGGGAGGAAATCACGATCAACGCGACGATCACCAACACCGGCGACAAGACCGACACTCGAACGGTCTTTTACTTCCCGCCGGGCACCGACTTCGGCTCGGACGTCCTCGAATCCCAGCCTGAACTCTCGGAGACGGTCACTCTCGATGGCGGCGAGTCCACGACCGTCGAGTTCACCTACGAGATCCCCGAAAGCGACGAGCCGGGCGAGTACGAACACGGGATCTCCGCCGACGAGGTCGAGTCGACGATGATTACGCTCGAGGAGGCCGACGATCCCGAGCCCGCGTACTTCGCCGTCAGCGACGTCGACGGCCCGGCCACCGCTAACGCGGGCGATGAGATCACGGTCGACGCGACGATCACCAACACCGGCGACGAGGCCGACGAACAGGACGTCTTCCTCTTCTGGAACGTAACGACGGCGGAGCTGGACGAAGTGACACACCGTGAACGGATCGACACCGACTCGGTGGCGACGGTCGCACTCGAGGGCGGCGAGTCCGAGGTCGTCTCGCTGACCCACGAGATCGACGCCGACACCGAGCCGGGAACCTACCAGTACTCCGTGTCGACGCTGCAGGAGATGGCCGACGGAGAGATCACCGTCGAAGCAGCCGGCGAAGAGACGATCAAGCCGGTCGACGCGGACACTGACACGCAGGCGACCGCCTGAACGCGGAGCCGACGATCGACTCGGGAGTCGATCCACCCGATTTTCCCGTTATTTTCATGGTCACGTCGGCCGAGAGCGCTCGCCGTCCCGTCTCGAGTGGGAAAGTGACCGGCCGGCCGAGCGAGCGGACTGCCACGCCGTGATTTTCAATAACTTCCGTTAAAGTCAAACAGACGGCCCGGGAAGGAAGGGGTATGAGCAGCGATCAGGAAGGTGAGTCGAAGTCGATCCGGTGTCTCGTCGCAAAAGTGGGACTCGACGGCCACGACCGTGGGGCACACGTCATCACACGGGCGTTCCGGGACGCCGGCTTCGAAGTCATCTACTCCGGCCTTCACAAGGCACCCGAAGAGATCGTCCAAGCGACGGTTCAGGAGGACGTCGATGTCCTCGGGATATCCATCCTCTCGGGCGCACACGACACGCTCGTCCCGAAGATCATGGACGGGCTGGAGGAGTACGGTGCCAAGGAGGACACGCTCGTACTCGTCGGCGGCGTTATTCCCGAGGAAGACCGTGACGAACTCAAAGACGAAGGGGTCGCGGCGATTTTCGGTCCCGGGACGTCGATCGAGGAGACGATCGATTTCGTCCGCGAAAACGCACCGGAGCGATGAACGAACGCGACGAATCGCTGCTCGAGGACCTGCTCGTGGGGAAACACCGTGCCCTCGCCCGCGTCATCTCGAAGATCGAGAACCGGTCGCCGGGGTACAGGGAGCTAGTCTCGGAGCTGTATGCTCACACGGGCGACGCCGACGTGATCGGCATCACCGGCAGCCCCGGTGCCGGCAAGTCGACGCTGGTCGATAAACTCGCCGAGACCTACCGCGAACGCGGCGACACCGTCGGGATTATCGCGATCGATCCGTCCTCGCCGTTTACGGGCGGGGCCGTTCTCGGCGATCGAATCCGGATGGCGTCGACGATCGGCGATATGGACGTCTTCGTCCGGTCGATGAGCGCGCGTGGCACCCTCGGTGGACTCTCGACTGCGACGGCTGATGCAGTCAAGGCGATGGACGCGTTCGGCAAGGACAAGATCATCATCGAGACCGTCGGGGCGGGACAAAACGAGATCGACATCGTCCGAACTGCGGATACCGTTGCCGTTCTCGTCCCGCCGGGATCGGGCGATTCCGTCCAGACGCTGAAGGCCGGCATCCTCGAGATCGCCGACGTCTTCGTCGTCAACAAGGCCGACCGACCCGGGGCCGATCGGACCGTACAGGAGCTTCGGGACATGATCGAGCTCGGGGACGGAGGCGGGTTCTCCGGCCCCAGTGCCGGACACCACGGCGCTGACGCGATCGCCGATTCGGACGACCTCGACTGGGGCGACGAGAGCAACGAGGAGGCCGAACCCGACTGGACTCCGCCCATCGTCGAAACCGTCGCCACCAGCGGCGATGGCGTCGACGAACTCATCGACGAACTCGCATCCCACCAGTCGTATCTCGTCGACTCCGGGACACGCGCGGAGAAGGCTCGCCAGCGCTACGCCGAGGAGATCCGAACCCTGCTTCGTGAGGACGTTCACGCCTTGCTCGAGGACGAACTCGCACGGGTCGGCGGCGTCGACGATCTCGCGGACGCGGTCCGGCATGGCGAGACGGATCCGTACACCATCGCCGACGAAATGCTGGCCCCCGTCGAGACCTGCCTCGAGGAACTCGAGGCCGACGAACCAGACGAGTAGCCCGCTTCGGAGAGCGCTGCTCCCGGGTCGTTGCTCGCGGAGTCACCGCAGCCGGCAACACACGTATGGCACTGAGTGACATAGTTTCTGGTATGGCAACCGACGATTCACCTTCCGAACGGCCGGGCGCGCTTCTCACCGACACGGAGTGTGCGGCGCTTCACGAGGTAGAGCTCGGTCTCGAGTGGCTCCAACGGGCACAGGGCTGTCTGCTCGAGTTCCACCACGCGACGGGGCACGGGATGGACCACCTCCGGGAAGCCGAAACGCGCCTGCGAGAGAGCGGTCACGACGAGCTTGCGGATTCGATCCGTGACGACCTGTTGCCCCACGGCGTCGTCGACGAGGATCGCTGGTCCTACGACGTCCTCGAGAACTTTCAGGAGACGCTGCTTGCCGAGACGACGGGCGTCGAACGTCGCGTTCGCGACGAACTGGCCGACGGGAAGCGACACGTTCCGGAACGCCGGCAGGAACGGGCGTGGAAACGTCGGGCCGGCAGGGACTGAGCGAGAGGTGATAGAAAGTCGGTTCAGTCGTCGTTGCGGACGAACGTCACCGGACAGGGTGCCGACAGCAACACTTCCTGGGCCGTCGAACCGAAGACGGCCTTCCCGGTCGGCGATCGGCGGCGGCCGCCGACGACGACCCGGTCGGCGTCGACGTCGGTTGCGAGGTCGACGATCGTCGGCCCGTGATCGCCGACGGCACCGCAGACCTCGTACTCGACGCCGTGTTCTTCGAGGACCGCTCGCAGGTCCATGATCGTCGAGTGACGCGTCGCGACGTCGTCGGGATCGACCGCCTCGACGGCCTCGTCGAACTCCAGTCGTGTGACGACTTCGTCGTACTCGGACTGGGTAAACACGTGTGCGAGGACGACGGTTGCGCCGGCCGGTTCGGCGACTTCGACGACCGTTTCGGCCAACTCGTCACTGCGGTCGGCGTCGCCGGGACCGACCGCGAGCAAGACGTTGTCCAGTGTCATATATCGACTATGACGGCCGATCTACTTAAACGCCTGACTCCACGCCCCAGTATCGGCCACGTACTGGATGGAGCGTCACTCTCGCCCGGCTCCGGGTGATTTTTCCATCCAGTCGCCGACGACGACGTATGGACGGACCCGATCTGTCGAATCAGACCGTTCTCGTCACGGGCAGCGCGAAAGGCGTCGGCCGTCGACTCCTGTTAGCAACGGCCGACTGTGGTGCGAAGACGGCCGTCCACTATCACACGAGCGCCGACGCGGCCCGTGAGGTCGCCGACGCGGCCCGCGAGCGCGGTGCCGCCGAGGCGATGACGATTCAGGGCGACGTCACCGATCCCGAAAGCGTCGACGGCCTGTTCGCCGCGGTCGAGTCCGAACTCGGTTCGGTCGACGTCCTCGTGAACAACGTCGGCGACTTCGCGCCCGCTCACTGGGCCGACATCGAGTTCGAAACCTGGAACCGCGTCCTCGAGACGAACCTCAACGGTACCTACCTCTGTTCGAAGCGGGCGCTGCCGGCGATGCGCGGGAACGGGTACGGCCGCATCGTCAACATCGGCTACGCCTCCGCCGAGAAAGGGCTGGTAAACCCCACGAACTTCCCCTACTTCGTCGCGAAGGCTGGCGTAGTGATGTTCACGCGGATGCTCGCCGCGGATACACAGGACGACGGAATCACAGTCAACGCGATCTCACCGTACGTCGTCGAGAACTCCGACGAGTTCCCGGACGAACTGCCCCGCGATCGGCCCGCGAACTTCGCGGATCTGGTCCAGCCGCTGTACTTCTTCCTCGACCCCGACAGCGGGTACGTCAGCGGCGAGAATATCGAAGTCGACGGCGGCTGGTTGCCCGAACACGTATGATCACCCGTCCATCGGTGTGTCCGACTGAGATCACTCCCACCCATCCGAAACCCGCTGTACGACTCCCATGACGGACGCGACACACGGTATCGATCGATCCCGGCTTTGCGATGCCGTCCTCGTGCTGATCGACTTCCAGCAGGGGTTCGACGATCCGTCCTGGGGGACTCGGAACAACCCCGACGCCGAGACGCGGGCGGCGGCCCTGCTCGAGTGCTGGCGAGACCGGGGTCGGCCGGTCGTCCACGTCCGCCACGATTCCACGGTGCCCGACTCGCCGCTTCGAAGCGACGAACCCGGCTTCGCGTTCAAGCCGGCACTAACCCCACTCGAGGACGAGCCGACGATGGTGAAATCGGTAAACAGCGCGTTCGTGGGAACGGACCTCGAAGGGTGGCTTCGCGATCGGGGCTACGGGACGATCGTTCTCGCGGGACTGACGACCGACCACTGCGTCTCGACGAGTACTCGAATGGCCGAGAACCTAGGGTTCGAGCCGATCGTCGTCGCCGATGCGACTGCGACGTTCGACCGGACGCTCGAGGGCGGGATCCGCGAGGCGACCGCGTTCGACGCGGAGACGGTCCACCACACTGCGCTGGCCCACCTCGAGGGCGAGTTCGCGACGGTGACGACGACCAACGCGGTTCTCGACCGCTCCGGGTGAGACCGCGGGCCGACCGCGACTCAGACGAACGCAAGCGGCACCATCACCGCCACGCCGACGACGAGGCCGGTCAGGAGTTCCGGTTTCCCCCCGCGTGGCAGTCCGTCGCCGATCTCGAGCGCCTCCGGGATGAACTCCGAGAGGACAAGATAGATCATCGCACCGGCGGCGAAGCCGAAGCCGTAGGGGAGAAACTCCCGGGCGTAGCGGACGAACGCGAACGCGAGAACCGCACCGATCGGCTGTGGCAGACTCGAGAAAACGGCCCACCAGACCAGTTTCCAGTCGGCGACACCCATCGAGGTCAGCGGAATCGAGATCGCGGTCCCCTCCGGAACGTTGTGGATCGAAATCGCGACCGTCATGAAAATCGCCAACACCGGAATCGTCGTTCCGAGCACTGCGGTGCCGCCCTCGAGTCCGAGATCGGCAAAGGAGACGCCGATGGCCACGCCCTCGGGGAAACTGTGAACGGTCAAGATGCCGAGGATGAGCACGAGCTTCTTGAAATCGGCCGCCTCGTACTGTCGGGGATCGATGTCGGCGTCCATCAACAGGTCGTGGGCGACGACGACGAGCGCGACTCCGGCCAGCAATCCGACCGCGATCTCGAACGGCGTTCCCTCGGCCAGCCCTTCCTCGACGAGTCCGAAGATCGACGCCGAGAGCATGATCCCCGACGAAAGGCCCCAGAGGACCACGTTTCGCCGATCACTGATCCCGTCGAAGAAGAAAAACGGCAGAGCGCCGAGTCCGGTCGCAAGCGCCGTGATCAGGCCGGCGACGAACACGACCGCGAGGTTCTCCAGCAGTGCCATCCTCCGAATGAAGGAGCCGGATCCCTAAATCGACGGGGGAGAGAAGTCACTGGTCGGCCCGTCGACTCCGCGACTGCTCGAGCACCGTAGCCGGAACGATCGGTACCGTAAACAGTTGCCGGTTAGTAACTGACGTATGTCGCTGTGGAGATCACGCCGCACCGGCTACTACCTCGGGCTGGTTGCCGTGACGACCGTCTTTTTCACGTTCGTGTACAACTACGGGATGACGACGTGGGAGGCTCGACCCCAGCCGCTCTTTCGGTCCCTCGAGGTCGTCTTTCAGACGTATACGACGACCGGATACGGGGAAGACGCACCGTGGCAGACCCCGCAGATGAACCTCCTGATGATCGGGATGCAACTCACCGGGATCGGGTTGATCCTCACCGCAGCCGACGTGTTCGCGGTCCCGTGGCTCCGGGAGACGCTGTCCCCGTCGCCGCCCACGACGGCTGACGTAACCGATCACGTCATCATCTGTGAGTACACGCCACGTGGTGAATCGTTCATCGCCGAACTCGAGTCGCGTGGACGGGAGTACGTCGTCATCGAATCCGACCGTGAGACGGCGATCGACCTCCACGAGAACGACTACCGGGTCATCCACGGCGACCCGGAGTCGATGACGGTTCTCGAGAACGCAGGGATTGAAGCGGCGACGGCGGTCGTCGCGGACGCGGCCGACGACAGCAACGCGAGCATCGTCCTCTCGGCACGGGAAGCGAACCCGGAGACGAAGGTGGTCACGCTCGTCGAAGACGAGCGATTCGAGAAATACCACCGAATCGCGGGGGCCGACGACGTGCTGTCGCCCCGCCAGTTACTCGGTGAGAGCCTCGCCCACCGGGTACCGACGGCCGTCACGACCGTCGTCGACGACGGCATCGAGATCGGAACCGACCTGGAACTGGTCGAACTCTCGATCGATGAGGGGAGCGAACTCCGCGGGCGATCGCTCACCGACGTCGCGCTGCGTGACCGGTTCGGCATCGACGTGATCGGCATCTGGATTGACGGCGAGTTCGAGACGCCGGTCTCCCCCGATCGGAAGCTGCAGGAGGGGCGGCGGTTACTCGTCGCCGGCGAACCGGATCGGATCGATGCGCTACGATCGGCGGCAACGTCGACAGTCGAGCCGTTTTCGACCCAACACGTTCTGATCGCGGGGTACGGCGAGGCGGGCACGACGGCTGCGGATGCGCTCGCCGAGACCAACTCCCGGACGACCGTCGTCGACCACGAGGACAAGCCGGGGGTCGATGTCGTCGGGGACGCTCGCGAACCCGCCACGTTCCGTGAGGCCGGCGTCGACGACGCGACGGCAGTGGTCGTTACTCTCGACGACGATACGACCGCGATCTTCACAACGCTTGTCGTCCACGATCTGAACCCGGACGTCGACGTTATCGTGCGGGCGAACGATCCCGAGAGCGTCCCGAAACTGTATCGAGCGGGTGCCGATTACGTTCAGTCGCTTGCGGCCGTCAGCGGACGGATGATGGCATCGACCGTCTTCGAGGACGAAACGGTACTCGCAGTCGACAGACGGATCGACGTCGTCAGACTACCGGTCGGTCGACTCGCGGGACGAACCCTCGTCGAAGCCGACGTCCGCGAACGAACGCAGTGTACCGTCCTCGCCGTCGTCAGAGACGACGAGACGATTACGGAGCTCGATCCGACGACCTTTACGTTCGAGGCCGACGACGAGGTCATCCTCGTCGGAACCGACGAGAGCGTCCGGGCGTTCGAGACGGCGTACCTGAAGTGACGCCCCTCGCGTGCTGGCTGTGGGTCCTCGCTATCGGCCGATTCCGAGCCTCGAACCGAACTCGAGACCGAATTGCTGTCTCGCAAAGCGGGCGAGCAACGGGGCGTCCTCGAACCGGAGCAGTTTCGCGATGGCACGGAGATCGCCGCGGTTTGCCTTCGACAGCGTCTCGTCGTCGAGACGGTTCAGGTCCCGCATGAGCCGATCGTACCGATCGTTCTCCGCGAGATAGAGCAGTTTCGTCATCCGCAGCCGGTTATCGACGTTCGGCGCGACTTCGCGGTGCCAGAGCGTCTCGTAGACCTCGAGGTTCTCCGCCGTCGGCTCGAGATCGCCGTGTTTGAGACAGCTGTCGGCCGCGGCCGCGGCCATCCGGCCCGACTGCATACACTTGTTGATCCCTTCGCCCCACAGCGGATCGACAGTCGGAACGGTGTCGCCGATCGCCATGAACCGGTCGGTGTGCATCCGCCCGGGGGGCTGGATGTGGGCCGATCCCCGGTGTTGTTTTCCCTCGATTCGGGTGGCGTTTCGGAACCGCGGATCGGTCTCGAGCCAGTGGTTCAGGTAGTCGTCGATACTGAAGTCGTCTCGAGCGTAGCGTTGATGGCTGCCGTTCTGGATGTAACAGAGCCCGACCTTGGCCGTGTCCTCGCCCGTATGGAAGATCCAAGAGTAGCCGCCGGGTGCGATCTCGTGATCGAGTCGGAGCATCATCGCATCCCGGAGGTCGGCGAAGCCGGGCCGGTCGACGTCGATCCCCTCGAACTCGTACTCGATGCCGATCGCGTGGTTTTGACGCTCGAGGTCGACGACGCCGAGTTTCTTCGCCAGCGGTGCGGCCGGTCCCGTCGCATCGACGACGATCTCGCCGTAGACCGCCTCGTCGCCATTGTAGGTGACACCGACGATCTCGCCGTTTTCCATGATGGGGGCGGTAACGCGCGCGTCGAATCGATACTCCGCGCCCTCGTCGCGACCGTCGCTCACGAGGTAGCGTTTGAAGTCCGCGAACTCGAGGACGGCACCGGGCTGTTCACGGACGTAGTAGTCGGTCGGCGACTCCAGCACGACGCTGTCGGTGTACTGCATCACCACGTCGTCGGGAACGCCGAAGGCGGACATCATCGACGGGAACGTCCCCGCAGTCGACTTGTTACTCTGGCGGGGGAACTCGTCTTCGGCTTCGGTCTCGAGGACCACGACGTCGTAGTCCCTGCGGGCGAGGTCGCGAGCACACTGCGCACCGGCTGGCCCAGCACCGGCGATCACTACGTCGTAGCTGTCGTTCATGCAGTCAGGACTCTCTCGGAACCTAATGAGTTTGTTCAGTCGTCCCTGCGGATCCGATTCCGAACACATTTTGTGACTTACATATCGTCCGACCGCTTTCGATCCGGACCGATCGGGCTTGAGTGGCCTTCGATCGGAAGAACCATCGGCGTTCACTTCCGTCTTTGCGGATTTCTCGCTGACTGTCAACGATCAATGACGGTCAACGGGTAGACGCCACCGTGAAACGAAACGAACGTATCAACGAATAAGGATTCCCGTCGACCGCGTACCTTTTTGCTGCGCTCGTGAGAAGTCATCCGTATGGTCGACGTCCTCGACAACAAGCGGGCCGCGACGCGGTTTCGGATCCTCGTCCAGATCGCCGAGCGCCAGCCCGCGGTCAGCCAAGGGGAGATCGCCGAGGAAGTCGGCGTCACGAGTCAGGCAGTCAGCGAATACATCCGCGAACTCGTCGACGACGGACTCGTCGAGAAGGAAGGTCGATCGCGCTATCGCGTGACCCGCGAGGGCGTCGACTGGCTTTTCCGGGCGGCCGACGACGTACGCCGGTTCGCGGATCACGTCACCGGAGACGTCCTCGGGGCGATGAGCGAGGACGCCTATATCGCCACCGACGATATCGAGGAAGGCGAAACCGTTTCACTGTTTCTCGAAGACGGACTGCTCCACGCAAAGCCCGGCAGCGAAGGCCCCGCGACCGGGATCGCGACAACCGACGCCGAGGCCGGCACCGACGTCGGCGTCACCAGCTTCGAAGGAGTCATGGAACTCGAGCCGGGTTCCGTGACGGTCCTGCAGGTTCCGACCGTCCGGGCCGGCGGGAGTCGTTCGATCACCGCCGAAACGGTCACCGACGCCTGTACCGACGCCGATCTGGTCGTCGCGACCGGCGTCGAAGCTGTCGTCGCCTGCCGAGAGGCCGACATCGAACCGGCGGTCGCGTTCGCCGTCGGCGAGGTCGCGGCCGATGCGGCCGAACACGGCCTCGACGTCACCGCCGTCGCGACGACGGATGCCGTCGGCCGCGTCACCGATGCGCTTCGGGATGCGGACGTTTCCTACGAGGTACTGGAGGGGTAACACGCCGATCTGTCGACGGTCGGCGACCTCGACCGCTCGGCCGGAGCGAACCCGAAGCGACCGCTCGAGGTGATTCGACCGCTGGAAAAACGGGCTGTCGGGTTCGATCCGCCGCCTCAGCCGATATACCGGAGGTCGTCGTCCGTCGGGACGTCCATTCCCTGCTGTTGTTCCATCTCCTGAATTTTGCCGATGACGTCCTCCATCTCGTCGGCCCGCTCGTCTAACGTCTCGTACTCGAGTTCGAAGCCGAGCAGTTCCTCGAGCACCTCGAGGACGGCGCGGGCGCTTTTCGGGTCGACGAGATAGCCGCTGGTTTCGCCCATCAGACAGGCGGCGTCGAAGCCGCGACGGTCGCCAAGCCCGAGCAAGAGCCCGGAGACGCCGACGATCCCGCCTGCGGGTTCGTCCTCGCGGAACTCCACGCCGGCGTCCTCGTAGGCGTCTCGCATCGATTCGTCGGTGACGGCTCCGACGACGGCGTACTCGTCGATCAGTTCGCCGGTCGGAACCCCACCGAGCGCGTACGCCTCGGTCGCACCGAACTCCTCGGCGATGTCGAGGAACGCATCCGTCAGGAGGTAATGACCGTCGTTCGTCTGGGCCTGATGATCGCCGGTCAACAACAGGAGGTCACGACCCTCCGGAACCGAGACGGCGGAGATCTCCGCACAGGTCAGCTCGGAGACGCCGTCCTCGACGCTTACCTGTGGCGGGAACTCGCGGGAGTAGATACGCCGAACGAGCGTGCTCTCGCCCTCGAGTTCTTCGAGCAAGTGATCGACTGCGAGCTTTCCGACGTGTCCGACGCCCGGCAACCCCTCGACGAGGACCGGGTCGTCCAGTTCGACCTCGGCGATCACGTCGATCTCGAGTTCGTCCATACCGTATCAGCGACGGCGACGTTTAAGAGCGCGTCGGTACTCGCCGTGTGGATCGTCGGGATCGAACGGTGCCGGGGCGCTGTTCTCGGCGTCGGCCCCGCAGTCGGGACAGGTCTCAGAAAGGGTATACACCGGGCGGTCGTGTCGCTCGCGCCACGCCGAACACACCCGGATGTCGGATTTCATTATTCGTCGTCGGTCCGTCGCTCGCGGTGGTACTCGCCGGTGCCGTCGTGGTCTTCGATGGCGGCGATCGCGCGCTGGGCGCTTTCCTCGAGTTGGGACTCGGCGGTCTTGTAGTTGGGTGCCTGCACCTCGATTCGGTACTCGGGCGCGCCGACGTAGCTGACCTCGAGGTCGACCTCCTCGGGGATGTCACCGTTGCCTTCCGCAGCCTGCAGGGCCTCACGGATGCCGTCGACGCCGCTTGGCGATGGGTTCTCCAGGTCGACGTAGCCGGTGACGTTGACGTACGGGACCGAGACGTTCTCCCGAGCGGTCTGGACGATCGCCTCGATCTCGTCGTCGTCGAGGTCCGTCTCCTCGAGGGCCTCGGTGCCGTGGATCGCCGCCTGCTTGAAGCCGTCGTAGAGGCTGCCGTGGGCCCCGATCAGTTCGTTTGCGATCGCGGTGTAGGCCTCGTCGTCGATGTCGTCGCCGACGGCCAGATCCATCCAGTTGTCGGCCTTTTGCTCGTTTTTCCACTGCTGGATCTTCTCCGAGCGCTGGTGGTCGTTGACGTCTTTCAGCGAGAGGTCGATCTGCTGGGACTCCGTGTCGACGTCGAGTACCTTACAGACGACGATCTGGCCCTCGCGGACGTGATCGCGGACGTTCTTGATCCATCCGCTGGCGACCTCGGAGATGTGGATCAGGCCGCGTTTGTCCTCGTACTCCTCGAGATCGACGAAGACGCCGAAGTCCTCGATCTCGTCGATCTTGCCGACGACGAGCTCGCCGGGATCGGGCCAGCCGCTGTATTTCATCGTGACTCGACGGTCTCGAGGATCTCGTGTTCGATCTCGGCTTTGCCCCCGGTCGGTCGGGCCAGCGTCGTGCCACAGACGGCACAGGCGACCTCCGTGGAGGCTTTGCCGAAGACGGTCTGTTCGTTCTCGCAGTCACCGCAGCGAACGCTGTAGAAATTTCCTGACATGGTAATCACTCCTGGAACTCGAGTCGGCCGGCGCGCCATCCCTCGCGGAGGTGGGCCTTGCCACACTCGCTGCAGCGGTATTTGAGGTCGGTCTTCTTGGTGGGCTTTTCGCCGCCGGGCACTTTCGAGAAGCGACCGGAGTTACCGATGGACGCGGTGTTGCGCCGGGTTCGGCGAGCGTCCCACTTCATCCCCGAGGAACGGCCCGTTCGGGACTTCTCGACTTCGTGTTCGTGGTGTTCGTTACAGTGCGGACAATACGTATTGAATCGGCGTGGCATCTGCATGGTTATCTCACTTGGGGTGGGCTAAGAGGGGGCTGGTTAAAACCCGTTTGGTTTCGGGTCCTCGCTCGCGTCGTCTCCCTCCGTCGGTCACCCCGGTTACGCAGACGCCGATATACACGCGCTAGACAACAAAGTTAGCGGGAGTCTCTCGACCGTTGCCGTCTGGGATCGCAAGACTGGACTTCGAGTATTCGGTCACCCCCAGCACGAGCGAGACGGACCGGCAGTCCGAGGAGCCGGTTCGGGTGTGACCCGAGACGCTTGACCTGTAATCTACGGGACCGGTCGCCCGACACTGCTCCACGATCTTCGCACCCGACGCCACGCCTCGATCCGCACGGAGCGGACTCCGAAGCGCTTAATCACCCGTCACGAGAAGTCGACGCCATGAAGCGGCTCATCATCCACGGCGACCCCGGTATCCGGAAGGGGGCGATCATCGAATACGACGGGGAGGAGGTGGTCTGTTTCGGGATCAATCGAAACGGCGAGTGGCACGGCCCGGACAAAGTCCAGCTGTGGTGTACCGTCGGCGACCAGTCCGAGTACGAGGACTTCGAGAAGCGGAACTTCGTCCCCCACTTCCTCGATGTCGAGCGCGTCGACGCCGAGGCGGTCGAGGTCGTCCGCTCGGCGGGCGATCTCGCGGTTTGAGAGCCGACAGACCAGCGGCCGCGACACCCTCGAGCGTTCGTTCCCGGCCGTAACCGTTTGGGACCGTCACTCCGACACGGTGATCGTACGATGAAATCCAGTGGCGACTTCCGCCCACAGCGAGACGAGGCGCGACACGACGATGACTGATTCCCCGTTCGACGCCGTCCGGGCACGGCTTCGTGCGTTGCTTTCGACGACGCGGTTCAGCCAGTTCGCCGGCGTCGGACTGATCGGTGCGACCGTCGACAACGCCGTGCTCTTTTTGCTAGTCGAGGGGACGGTTCTCGGGGTGACGGTCTCGAAACTCCTCGCCTGGGAACTCGGCATCGCGGTCATCTTCGTGATCAACGAGCGGTGGACGTTCGCCAGTCACGGCGACGCCGGCCTCGGCGCACTGTGTCGACGGTTCCTTCGCTCGAACGCGGTCCGGTTCGGCGGATTGCTGGTGACGCTTGCGGTGCTCGAACTGCTAGTTCGGCAGTTCGGCGTCTGGTTCG
Source organism: Halopiger djelfimassiliensis (assembly GCF_000455365.1). Classification (GTDB taxonomy): domain Archaea; phylum Halobacteriota; class Halobacteria; order Halobacteriales; family Natrialbaceae; genus Halopiger_B; species Halopiger_B djelfimassiliensis. Next base: position 860,573 of record NZ_HG315685.1, on the reverse strand, counting down.
TCGCGGCGAACGTGATCGGGATGGGCGTCGGGTTCTTCGTCAATTACATCTGTGAGAGCCTTTACACCTGGCAGATCCATCACGACTAACGGTAGGAATCCCCATACGGCACCCGAATCACAACCCTTAACTAGTGCACTCGGTTACGATATGGTAGCGGGATGGGATAGCCAGGAGATTCCGGCGGGCTCATAACCCGCAGACCGGTGGTTCAAATCCACCTCCCGCTATCCTTCTGTTGGACTACTTCTCGAACGGCAGCTATCGACTCGGCGTGAGCGATATCGGGTCAGTCAGCCGACAAGCGAAGCGAGCGAAACGGTATCCGGTTTCGACGCTCGAAAGCACCCTCACGAAAAACTGGCGGTACACGGTTTCGGCCGGCCGTCGTCAACCCGCTACGCGTCCGGGGCGGCGGTTACGTCGGGGTCGTCTTCGAAGTCGGAATCGGGGACGATCCGCACCGTCGTCTCGCCGCGCAGACCGGCCTCGGCCGGCGCGTCGACGTTGAGTTCGGCCGCGATCGTGTACGTGCCGGGTTCGGCCGGCACCCACTCGGTCTCAGAGACGCGAAACCGCTGGTCCCATCGTTTTCCGAACCGCTTTCGCTCTCCCCGATCGAACACGAACTCCCCCGGTTCGTCCGGCGGGTCACGGAGCGAAACGCGGGTGGCTTCCGTCGCCCCGTCGACCGACCAGGTCCACAACAGCGGCGAGTTCGTCGGGATGGTGATCGGTACCGGCATCGGGTTTCGCATCGTGACCGTAAACGGGATCGTGACGCCGGCGGGGTACTCGGTTCGCGGTGTCGTGATCTCGATCGAAATCGCCTGTTGTCCAAGTCCGCTCGGAACCAACAGCCGGCTCAGCCCGGTCGAGTTTACCGATCGTAACAGCTGGGGCCGGACCGACGACTCCCGCTCGTGGGGGGTAAACGGCTCGTCGTCCCGCCGAAGCGCGTCCGACTCGTATATCCGACGCATTGGTCGATCCTCCGAGCACGACCACTAAAACGTTGGGATCGGTGAACTCGTCGCCGATGCGTGGCCCGCTGGGCGTCAGTCGTCGGCCGCAGCGTCACCCGTGCTCCCGGTTGTGGGCCGGGCCGTTCGATCGTCGAACCGATCGTCGTACAGGTGACACGCGATCCGGTTCGTCCCTTCGGCCCGGGCGTGCTCCGGATCGTGGGTCGCACAGGGCGAGGTGACCGCGTCCTCGAGTATCTCTCGAGCGTTCGACAGCGATCCGTCACGGATCGCGTCGATGACCTGCGTGAGCGCGCCCTCGAGCTCCGGTTCGGCCACCTGTTTCGGGAGGTCGAACTCCGACCGGATCAGTTGGTCGAGTCGCTCCCTGGAGACGGCGGTCGGATCCGTCCGCCCCCCGCCGTCGTCCTCGAGGGCGACGACTGCAGTCGGCGAGTCGGCGTCTTCGACCCGGAGCTTGAGATCGACGATCGAGCGCCAGACGTCCTGTTCGAGGTCGTACTCCGTCGGCTGGATGACGTACGGACACCGGGTATGAAACCGGCAGCCCGACGGCGGATCGAGGGGCGACGGGACCGATCCCGGAAGGAAGATCTTGTCCCCGTCCCAGTTCGGGTCGGGTTCCGGAATCGCCGACAACAGCGCTTCCGTGTACGGATGGTGAGGCGGCGAGAACACCTCTTCGGTCGTCCCGACCTCCGCGAACTCGCCGAGATACATGACCGCGATTCGATCGGAGATGTGCTCGACGACGCTCAAGTCGTGGGCGATGAACACGTACGACAGCCCGAACTCGTCTTGCAGATCCGACAGCAGGTTGAGGATCTGTGCCTGAACGCTGACGTCGAGCGCACTCACCGGTTCGTCACAGACGATGATTTCAGGGTTCACCGCGAGCGCGCGTGCGATCCCGATCCGCTGGCGCTGGCCGCCGGAGAACTCGTGGGGGTAGCGATGTGCGTGACTCGCGTTCAGCCCGACGGTCTCGAGGAGTTCGTAGATGCGTTCGGTCCGGTCGTCGCCGTTTGCGATCCCGTGGATGTCCAGTGGCTCGCCGATGATATCGCCGACGGTCAGCCGCGGGTTCAGGCTCGAGAACGGGTCCTGAAAGATGTACTGGAGGTCGGTTCGCAAGGTCCGAAGTCGATCGGACGAGACCGCCGTCAGATCCTCGCCCTGGTAGTATACCGAACCGTCGGTCGGTTCGATCAGTCTGAGCAGCGTGCGGCCAAGCGTCGACTTTCCGCAGCCGCTTTCGCCGACGATCCCGAGCGTCTCGCCCTCGTAGAGTTCGAGATCGATGCCGTCGACGGCTTTGACCCATTCGTTCGATCGACCGAACAGGCTGTCGATGAAGCCGCCACTGTTGTCGTAGTATTTCGTCAGGTTCTCCGCACGGAGAAGGGGGTCGCCGCTAGTCATCGAGATCACGCTCCGCGTACTGGCGGGTGGGGTCGTCGCCGTCCACGACCTCGATTTCGTAGTCGAGTCCGCCGTTCAGATCGCCGGTGTACTCGAGACACGCGGCCGTGTGCTCGCTGTCGGTCTCGTCGGCTGGCGTTCCGGTCTCGGGGTCGAGCAACGGCGGTTCCGTTCTGGCACACGACTCTTCCGCGTACGGACACCGCGGGTGGAAGCTACAGCCGGACGGCAGTTCCGAGAGATCCGGCATCGTTCCGGGGATCGTCCTGAGTCGGTCACGGGTATCGCCGACGCGGGGGATCGAACTCATGAGTCCGACGGTGTAGGGGTGTTTCGGGTCGTAGTAGAGGTCCTCGACGGGTGCCTTCTCGACCGGTTTGCCGGCGTACATCACCATCACGCGGTCACAGATCTCCGCGACGACGCCCAGGTCGTGGGTGATAAGCTGAACTGCCGTGTCGAACTCGTCGGCGAGTTCCTGAATCTGGTCGAGGATCTGGGCTTCGATCGTGACGTCGAGTGCCGTCGTCGGTTCGTCACAGACGAGCAGATCCGGGTTACACGACAGCGCCATCGCGATGACGGCGCGTTGTTGCATCCCCCCGGAGAACTGGTGTGGGTAATCCGAGTACCTGGCCTCGGCTTCGGGAATGCCGACCTCGTCTAACAACTGGATCGTTCGTTCCCGGGCTTCCGACTTGTCGTACTCGAGGTGGTGTCTGATCGCTTCGGAGATCTGTTCGCCGACCGTATAGACGGGGTTGAGTGCGGTCTGGGCGTCCTGAAACACCATCGCGATCTCGTTGCCCCGGATTCGGCGTATTTCCTCGTCGGTCATCTCGAGGATGTCCTCGCCCTTGAACCGGATCTCGCCGCTCTCGATTCGGCCGGGCTGTTCGATGAGGCGGAGCAACGAGAGCGCGGTGACGCTCTTTCCGGCCCCGCTCTCGCCGACGACGCCGAACGTTTCCCCGCGTTCGACGCGGTAGGAGAGTCCGTCGACCGCGCGGACGACTCCCTCCTCCGTGTAAAACGACACCGTCAGGTCGTCGACCTCGAGCAGCGTCATTAGCCACCACCTCCACGGACGACGGCGTCCTCTTCCTGAGCGTTGAGCGCGTCGTTGATGCCGTCACCGATGAGGTTCATCGCCATCACGAACAGGAAGATCGCACCGCCGGGAAAGATGGTGGCCCACCAGGGTATCGACCCGCCCGGGCCGCGAATGAGCGTATCGCGGGTCGCATTGAGCATCGTTCCCCACTCGGGGGTGCCCGGATCGAACCCGACGCCGAGGAAGCCAAGCGCCGCGACGCCGATGACGACCGTGCCGATGCTGAGCGTCGCCTGGACGATCACTGGCGCGATCGCGTTCGGGACGACGTGTCTGAAGATAACGGTTCGATCGCGCGCACCCAGTGCCTTCGCCGCCATGACGTACTCGTTTTGTTTGACCTTCAGGATCTCCCCGCGGATGATCCGCGCGTACGACGCCCAGCCAAACAGCGAGAAGGCGGCCACGAGCGGCCAGAAGCCGCCGCCGAACACCGCGACGATGATGAGTGCCAATACGAGCGGCGGGAACGCGAAGATCACGTCCAGCAGACGCATCATGCATTCGTCGATCCAGCCGCCGTAGTAGCCCGAGACGCTTCCGTAGATGGTTCCAACCGTCGCGGTGATTCCGACCACGATGAACCCGATCGGAATGCTGTATCGACCGCCGTACAGCACTCTGGTAGCCAGATCACGGCCCGATCCGTCGGTGCCCATCGGGTGTGAAAGCGACGGCGGAGCGTACCGACCGACGTCGTACTCGGGTTGTAATCCGAGGATCGTCGCGAGGTCGTACGGACTGCCGTCGTGCCCGGTTTGCAGCCTGAGGATCGTCGATGGCTCGTACGGCGCGATCGAGAACGGCTGAACCGTTACATCGAACACCGTAATCGGACGGGCGAAGATCGCCAGAACTGCCATCACCGCGACGATTCCGAGTCCGACGATCGCACTCCGATTGCGTTTGAACCGGTTCCAGGCCTGTACCCATCGGCCCTCCGGCGCTGTACTCTCGGCATCGCTCTCGTATGTCGACTCTCGTTCCTCGACACGATCCGGGTCGAACCCCGAAATTCGAATCCGTCCTCGTTCTGTAGACATCAGTATCACTCTCGTTAGTACTCGTCTCTGATTCGCGGGTCCAGAAGCGCGTAAGCGACGTCAGCGAGCAGGTTGGCCAGAATAATCGCAACTCCCGTAAACAGCGTAATCGCCATGATGAGGTTGATCTCACGGCCGGTGATCGCGTTGATAAACGCCTCACCGAGGCCCGGCCAGCGGAACACCTGCTCGACGACCACCGAGCCGGCAACGATACTCGAGGTCAGAAACGCCGCAACCGTGGCGACGGAGATCAGCGAGTTCCGCAGGACGTGTTTGAGTATCACCGTTCGCTCGGGAAGTCCCTTCGCCCGTGCGGCCATGACGTACTCCTTGTTCAGTTCTTCGGCCATCGACGACCGCATGATCCGCATCAGGGTCGCCGCCGAGGACGCGCCGATCGTCAGCCCCGGCAGGACGAGGAACTTCAGCATCCGCGGATGGTACAGCGGCTCCCGTGGCGCTTTGACCGGCCAGAGGTCGAGCCAGACCGCCGCCAGCAACATCAGCATGAGCCCGAGCCAGAAGTTCGGGAGCGAGATGCCAGAAAGGGCGATAAACCGGCTCACGGTGTCGCCGAGTTCGTCCTTGTGTACCGCCGCGTAGATCCCCGTCGGAATCGCGATCAGCATGCCAAACGCCCACCCGAAGAGGCCGAGTGCGATCGTTTCCGGCAACCGACCCACCACGACGTCCGCGACGGGACGGTTGCTCGAGATGACCCGGCCGAAATCACCGGTCAGGACGTTCGACATCCAGGTCAGATACTGTTTCCAGACGGGTTGGTCCAGCCCGTATCGCGCGCGGAGCTGTGCCGCGTCGGCGGCCGTGGCGTCCGGGTTCATCGCGAGCATCTGGCTGACCGGATCGCCCGGCGTGAAGTGGACGAGCGTGTACGTGATCACCGACACGCCAAAGAGGATCGGAACGATCGACAGGAGGCGTTTGAGGATGAATCGTCGTAAGCTCATAGTATGTAGTGGGAACCGTCGTTCAGTCTCGGTCGAGGTAGGTGAGCTGTTGGTCTATCGGGTTGTAAATCGGGTCGAACAGGAACTGGCTGCTAAACGGATACGCGTTGTACCCGCGTACGTCGTCGGTCATCGAGACCGTCGAGAGTTCGAACTCGACGAACGAGTTGGCGTTGATCTCGAGGAGTTGTTCCCAGAGTTCGTCGTATCGCTCGGCGCGGAGGTCGGGGTCCTGTGCGACCTCGTACCCGAACTGGGCGGCGTCCATCTGTTCGATGAGGTCGGGGAACGAGCCGGGCGGGTTCTGCATGTTACAACACTCGTTGTACTGGTCCGGGTGGTGAACCGCTTCACAGAAACTGTGTGGATTGTACGAACCCGACAGGCCGAGATACACGAGGTTCCCCTCCTCGTAGTAGTCGGGCTCGTACGCTATTTCGACGAGCGTATTGAGGTCTCCCGGGGGTTCGAGGGTCGCCTCGAAAAGCCCCGACTGGTTCAGCGTCTGTTCGATCAGTTCGACTTTGCGGATGCGGTCTTTGCTACCCGAGTTCGTGTGGATCGTCACGTCGAACGGCGGTTCGTAGTCGGAGGCCTCGATCAGTTCCTCGGCCCGGTCGGGATCGTACTCGTTGTAGTGTGCCAGATCCTCCTTGAGCTGTTCGTAGTCGGTCGTCCCCCGTTCGCTCGCGAGTTCCGGCAACGGAACCGTCGCTTCGTTCGCCCAGTTGTCGGTGATGGACGAGACGATATCGCTCCGTGGAATGAGGTGGTTGACGGCGCGACGAACGTTGACGTCGTCCCACGGCTCGGTCTGGACCGGAAACTGCAGGAAGTCGTACGATCCGCCGGGCGTCGCGGAGACGCGGAAGTCATCGGCGGTGTAAAAGTTGGTCCGAGCCTCGGCAGTCACGCCGTACGTGACGTCGATCTCGCGTTCCTGTAACGCGGCGTTGCGCTGGGAGTCGTCTTTGATGAACTCGATGTCGATTTCGTCGATAACCGGGCCGGCGGGGAACCCGTCCGGACCGTCCCACCACGACTTCTCCTCGAGCCCGATCTCCTCGAGCCAGTAGTCGTCGGTTCGGCTGACGATGAGATACTCCTCGTTTTCGAACTCTTCGAACTCCCACGGGGAGATACCGACCGGCTCGGTTCCGTGACGCGGATCGAGATCCCCCGGCTGGACGTTTTCGATGTGTTCGGTCGGGAAGATTCGCCAGAGAATATCGTCGACAGCCTCGGCGTCGGGCAGTTGTGCGTAGAGGTCGACCGCGTACTCGCCGTCGGCCTCCGCGTGGAGGAACTGGTCGAACACCTGCCCCGACATGAGCGTGTTCTCGTACCGCTCGTAGGAGCGGACGACGTTCTCGGCGGTCAGTTCCTCGCCGTTGTGGAAGGTGATCCCCTCGTGAAGTTCGTGGTGGAAGTGCATCCCGAAGACGCCGTCGTCAACGGCGTCTTGGGTCTCGTTGACCGTCAGAACCAGCGCTTCGTCGTCGGTTTCCGGATCGTTGTCGGGATGGGAGACCACGATCTGGTCCGAGACGTCCGGCAGCCCGTTCTCGTCGAACGGGACGGAGATCATGTACTCCTCGTAATCGGTTCGGTCGATGTCGTTGATCTCGACTTGCTCGTAGGATTTGGAGAGCCAGGGATAGACGTTCCCGTCGAGGTCGGTTTTGAGCAACTCCTCCCAGAAGAGGTTGTGGACCACCGACGCCGCCGCGGCGGAACTCTCCGGCGGATCGAACAGATCCGGACTCAGCGGAACACTGGCCCTGAGGGTTCCCCCGGACTTGATCTCGTCGGGGTCGACCGTCTCCCGGTCTAATGCCCCGCTGATATCGACGTCTTCCTCGTCCCCCCACAGACAGCCGGCAACCGCTGTGACACCTGCACCACCCAGACCTTGCAATATTCGCCGTCGGGAGGTGTTCGTGGCAGACCTATTGGTATCTTGACCCATGGTCTCCGATGTTTTTTCCATATATAAATAGGTACTGATTCAACGGATGAAACAGTTGGGGAGTTCATTACAATGGTAAATAATATGGAATCGAAGGACGGAATAGAGATAGAGGGCCACATACACGGCGTTGAACCGATGACGAACCCGGTGGGAGCGAGTGGTCGCCGTTCGCGGACCGGACGTCGTTCCTTCTCGGGGTGTATCCCCGTTCGCTCGAGTCGTCGAGCGGAAACGCCGCTCAGGTCCACGCATTCAGCGAAAGTGGGTACTGTTCGCCGCCCCGCCATTCGAGGAACTGTTCGATACCGGTCGCTGGTGTGATTCTATCATACGGTATCACGAAAACAAGGCGACTGCATCGGAATTTCGACCGATCGCGCCATTGGCTAGAGGATCTCCCACACACATATATAATATTCAATAATAATACTATAGAATTGAAATATTGGACAATATATTCATAGATTGGTTGTGTATTTTATCGAATTTATCCAATAATGTATAACAAATATTGAGGGGCTGAAGCTCAAAACAAAAGTTTATGATACTTGGGACACTCGTGTCAGTCGGAATGTCGAACGAGACGAGGCTTTCACGACGAACGTTCCTGCAGGCAGCGGGATCCGGTGCAGCGGTCGCGACGATTGCGGGCTGTCTGACGGGAAAACCCGAGGGTGGAGATGGGGAAAACGAGTTGAACCTGATCAACTCGACGATCACGACGCTCGATCCGATTCAGGCGACGGACACCGCGTCCGGTCACGTCATCCAGCAGGTCTACGAACCGTTAACCCACTATCCCAACGGGGAGACCGAAACCGAGGAGCTGCTCGCCGAAGACGTCGAGATCTCCGACGACCTGTTGACCTACCGGTTTACGCTCAAAGACGCTCAGTTCCATAACGGCGACCCGGTGACCGCCGACGACGTCGTCTACTCGTTCCGGCGGCTTGCTGAATCCAGATACACCGAGCGAGCGAACTTCCTGCTCGACGATATCTTCCTTTCGGTCGAGCACGAGACCACGACGATCGAAAGCGAGGACGGTGAGGAGCGCGAAGTCGCCGCACCCGATACGATCGCCGTCGAAGCGGTCGACGAGAAGACCGTCGAGATGACACTTTCGAAGCCGCACCCGAACGCACTGGAGCTGCTCGCGTACGACGCGTTCGCGATCATCCCGGAGGGACTCGTCGGCGATATCGAGGGGTACGACGGCGAGATCGACCACGACGAGTTCTCATCGGAAACGATGGTCGGCAGCGGTCCGTTCGAGTTCGACGAATGGGTACCCGACTCCAAGGCACGAGTGACTCGGTACGAGGATTACCACGGCAGCGTGGCCAATATCGAAGCTGTCCAGTGGGATATCATCGAGAAGGACGAACCTGCACACACCCATGCAATGGGAGGCAACGTCGATATCTTCGGTCCGTCGAAAGGAATGCCGACAGCGAAGTACCAGCAGAGCAAAATCGACGCCGAAGAGGACGATCTCGGCCGACTGGTCGGTACGTACGGACCGGCCGAAAACGGCGAAACGTTCGAGTACGTCGGCGTTCCACAGCTTTCGACCTACTACGTCGCTTTCAACGCCACGGCGGTTCCGCGCCCGGTTCGGAGAGCGGTCGCGTACGTAACCGACCACGAGGAACTCATCTCGGATGTCTTCAAAGGGCGTGGCAAAGAGGCGTTCACGTTCACGCCCCCGGACGCCTTCCCCGGCGGGCAGGACAGATACGAGTCGTTCATCGAGGACTACCCGTACAAGCCAAACGAGACCGACCGCGATACCGCAAAAGAGATCCTTCGGGAGGCCGGCTACACGGAAGACGATCCATACGAGCTCACCCTGACGACCTACGAATCCGACGTCTTCCAGAACTTCGGCCGGGATACCCGGGACAAACTCAGTGGCACCGGCATCGAACTCCAACTCGAGCAGGCACCGTTTTCGACGCTCATCGATCGCGGCGAGAAGGGGACCCTCGAGTTCTTCTCGCTGGCCTGGACCTGGAGTTGGCCCGCGGCGGACTACGGTATGTTCGGGTTCGAGCCGGAAAACACCGACACGTCACGCATGCCCGAGGAGACCAACGGCTACTACATCGACTGGCACGCCGCCGATTCCGACGCCGCAACCAAGGCCCAGCAAGCGTGGGAACGCGTCGAGAACAACCCCGATCCTGACGCACAGGATATCCGTAACGAAGCCTACATCGAGATGGAAGAAGCCGTCAGGGAGGACGCGATCATGATCCCGCTCTATCACGACCTCGAAGAACGGTTCATCTACGACTACGTCGACATCGAGAAGTTCGGGGCGATGGGGGCCTATCAGCAGCGGTTCAATAACGTCACGCTGGATAAATAACGTCGTTCTGGATCGGTCACGTTCCGTGGCCGTCCATCACTTCGATCAATAATAGGGAGGTTTATAATACTGGAATGCTCGAGCAATTTGTAGTAACAGTCATGATGAATACGGCGTGGACGGGTGAGTCGTCATGAGTCGGTGGCGATACTTCTTCCGTCGACTACTACTGTCGGTCCCGGTGGTCCTTCTCGGACTCACGATGACGTTTATCTTCGTGCGGATGGGGCCGATCGACCCGGTCGCTTCGATCGTCGGTGAACAAGGGGGTGCAGCGAGTCGAGTGCAGATCAGGGCCCGGCTTGGTCTCGATCAGCCGCTGTGGAAGCAGTATATCGATTATATGACTGATATGCTGACGTTCGACCTCGGCCAGTCGTGGATCATTCAGCCGGAGACGAGCGTTTGGAGTCTGCTCCGAATCTACGGGCCACGGACGCTCTGGCTCGCGTTCTGGTCGGTGTTGATCCCGCTTTTCATCGGGATCCCGCTCGGCTTTTACGCCGGCCTGAATGCCAACACGAAACGGGATTATCTCGTCTCCTTCGGCGGAATCGTCTGGCGGGCCATGCCGAACTTCTGGCTGGCGATCATCCTGCTTGCGGTTCTCAGCCAGTCCGAACGGTTCCTCTTTGGCATCGACTGGCAGACGTTCGGCGTCGAGATCAACAGCCTCATCGGCCAACCGCCGCTGGATTTCATCGGAGTGACCGAATGGACCTCGATCGGCTTCCTGAGTATCCCGATCGGCGTCTACTTCTCCGGAACGACGTTACTGGCCTCGATCAAGCAGGTGCTGCCGGCGGCACTCGTGCTCGGTTCCGCCTCGATGGGCAACGAAATGCGCATCGGTCGGACCGCAGTGCTGGAGACGATCAACTCGAACTACGTCGAAACCGCGAAGGCAAAGGGGGTTTCGGGCCGCGTGATCGTCTGGAAGCATGTCTTCCGGAACGCGATGATCCCGCTGATCCCGATCATCTCGAACGAGGCGTTCCTGTTGTTCGGTGGCTCGGTCATCGTCGAATACATCTTCGGGATCAACGGTATCGGATACCTGTTCTATCAGGCCACAATACAGGGGGATCTCCCGCTCGTTGGCTCGTTGATGTTCGTCTTCATCGTCGGAATCGTCTCGGTCAACATCATTCAGGACCTGCTGTATACGGTGTTTGATCCGCGTGTGGGGTACGAATAATGAACCGAAACGCATCTACCGAATCCGACACCACGCTTCGTGATCGTATCGCCGCGAACCCGCGGCCGGCACTGGTCTGGGTGACCGGTGTGGTCGTCCTGATTGCGCTCGAACTCGGCAGAGCGGCCGGCGGCGTCGTTCGACTCGGCGGCGCGGTTCGGTTCCTTATCGAAGGGATCGCTGCCGGGCCTCGCTGGTTCGAGGGTGTCGTCACTGGATCGGCCGGACCAGCGGCTGGAACGATCGCTTTCGGCATAATAGCGGTGCTGTTGCTTGCGCTGACTGCCGTCCTTCTCAAGTGGCTGGTCATCCCGTGGTCGCTCGTCGACCGCCTCGATCTCGAGGTCAGTTCGGAACTCGAGGATGTCATCGAACGGGCACTGTGGACCGTCGTGCTCGGCGCTGTCGCCGCCGTGCTCGTCGCGACGCCGGTCGGCGGTCTCATCGAAGCCGTGATCGGCGTCGTTACCCGCGGGTTGGATTGGGTGAGTTCGTTGCCGACGCTGACGAGCAGGGAAGTGATCCCGAACCAGGGTTACAAGACCCCTGACGGCAGTTGGGAAGGGACGTTCCTCGGCCTCTCGCCAGCGGTGGCGTGGGCGCTTCGCGTGGCCGTCGTGTACGCTTACGCGTTCGTCTTCCTGGGCTGGTTCTGGAAGGGGTACGAGATCTTCCGGACACACTATCGGGAAGCCGACTGGACACCCCGTGACGATAGCGTCAATCGCCTCCGAAACCACTACTGGGGGATGTTCGGCTTTATCGTCGTGTTCGCGTTCGTCGTCATGGCGCTGTGGGCACCCGCGGTCAGTCCCGTGACGGCCGAGGAGAACCTCTACAGTCCGTACGAACATCAGATCGAATACTACGACGACGGGGGTGTCCAGACGATTACTCACGGAGACGCGAACGGAAATACTAGTTCGGACGGGACGAACAACGTCGGACTGATGAGCTACGATCAGTACGATCGGTTCCATCCGGCCGGGACGAATCAGGACGGGAAGGATCTGTTCACCTTCCTCGCGTACGGGTCGCAAGTATCGCTGGTGATCGGCATACTCGCGACCGTTCTGATGGCGTTCGTGGCCACGGCACTGGCGCTGATAACGGCGTACTACAAGGGCGTGGCTGACCTGCTGACGGTCGTCGTCAGTGACTCCATCATTTCGATGCCACGACTCCTCGTAGTTCTGCTGTTGTCGGTGTTGTTCATGGAAGCGAACCATCCGCTCGCAACGATCTACGACGGAGGATTACTCTTGGCACTGATATTCGCAGCGACGGGCTGGCCGTTCCTCTGGCGAGCGGTCCGCGGTCCGTCGCTACAGGTCGCGGAACAGGAGTGGATCGACGCCGCAAAGAGCTACGGGCAGAGCCCGGTGACGACGATGCGAAAGCACATGTCGCCGTACATCGCCGGCTACATGCTCATCTACGCCTCGCTGTCGCTCGGTGGCGTTATTATCGGGGTTGCAGCCCTCTCGTTCCTCGGGTTCGGCGTTCAGGCACCCACCCCCGAGTGGGGTCGGGCGGTCTACGAGGGACGACCATACGTTTCGACCGTGTCGTGGCACATCGCGACGATCCCCGGGATCATGGTCGTCATCCTGGTCACCGGCTTCAACGCGCTCGGTGACGGGATCCGCGACGCGATCGATCCACAGAGCGAAGCCGGCGGAAACGATGCCGGTGCTGCCGCAACCGGAGGTGGTGGCTAATGGCGGACCGCTCCGTGACCGATCGGTCAGAGCCGATCATCACCGTTCGGAACCTCCAGACGGCGTTTTTCACCGACAAGGAGGTGATCCGGGCCGTCGACGGCGTCGACTTCGAGATCAGACCCGGCGAGACGGCCGGTATCGTCGGCGAGAGTGGCTCGGGGAAAAGCGTCACCGCCCGCTCGATCATGGGACTGGTCGACTCCCCCGGACGCGTGCTCGAGGGCAGCAGTATCCGGTTCCAGCACCTCGAGACCGTCCGGGAGTTCGCACGGCGGTTCCCCGATCGAACCGTCGACCTCGACGCGCTGGAGGCCGAATACGATCCGGAATCGCTGTTCGACTACGACGGCGTCGACGCCACGCCGTCGACGTTCGGTTACGACAGCCGCGAGGCGGCGACGATGGAGGACTTCGTCGGCGCGTACGCCGCGTCGCTCGGGTTCCTCGACGAAACCGACTGCGTCTTCGTCAGGGGCGGCGGTTCGGACGATCCGGACGCGATCGACGACGGGTTCGTGGAGATCACGAACTGTACTGGCAAGGCCCAGCGGGCGATGCGCGGCGGTCGGGTTGCGATGGTGTTCCAGGACCCGCTGACGAGTCTCAACCCCGTCTACACGGTCGGGAACCAGATCAAGGAGGCGCTCGAACTCCATCAGGATCTGACGGGACAGGAAGCGACCCGTGAAGCCATCGAACTGCTGGAAGCCGTCGGCATCCCGGACGCACGCCGACGCGTCGACGAGTATCCACACCAGTTCTCCGGCGGGATGCGCCAGCGCGCCGTCATCGCGATGGCATTGGCATGCGATCCGGAGGTGCTGATCTGTGACGAGCCGACGACGGCACTGGACGTGACGATCCAGGCCCAGATTCTGGACCTGCTCGCCGAGTTACAGACCGAACGGGACATCGGGATCATGTTCATCACCCACGACATGGGTGTGATCGCAGAAATCGCCGACCGCGTAAACGTCATGTACGCCGGCGAGATCGTCGAGACTGCGGACGTGGTCTCGTTGTTTGCTGATCCCAAACATCCCTACACGCAGGGGCTGCTCCGCTCGATTCCGGGCCGGCAACGCGACGATAAGCTCGAGACGATCGACGGAAACGTCCCGACGCCGAACGAACCGGCGACGTACTGTCGGTTCGCACCACGGTGTCCGAAAGCCTTCGAGGAGTGTGAGCAGGTCCATCCCGAGCCGATTCCCGTCGACGAGGATGCGGACGATCACACCGCCGCCTGTCTGCTCTATTCCGAAGACGGATCGACGGACGAACTGAGGCCCAACGCTGACCGGGACACACGATCGCGATCGCGAGGTGACGACTGATGAGTCAGGATGCCCTTCGCAGCGAAACCGACACTGGAACCGCAACCGAACCAGCGGACTCACATCCCGCGGACGAGGACGTCATGGTCGAGGTCCGGAACCTGCGGACCTACTACGAAGACGACGGACTGCTCGGCGGCTCGCCGGTCAAAGCAGTCGACGGCGTTTCCTTCGACATCAAACGCGGGGAGACGCTCGGGCTGGTCGGTGAGTCCGGCTGCGGGAAAACGACCCTCGGACGGACGCTCATCCAACTCGAGTCCGCGACCGGTGGCGAGATTCGATTCGACGGGACCGATATCACGGAGCTGTCGGGTGCCGAACTCAAGAAGTGGCGTCGAAACGCCCAGATGGTGTTTCAGGACCCGGACTCGAGTCTCAACGACCGGATGACCGTCGGGGAAATCGTCCGGGAGCCGCTGGACGTTCACGACTGGAAAACGCCCGCGGAACGTCGCCAGCGCGTCAAGGAACTGCTGGATACGGTCGGTCTCCAGCGCGAACACTACTACCGGTATCCCCACCAGTTCTCCGGCGGCCAGCGCCAGCGGATCGGGATCGCACGGACGTTGACGCTCGAGCCGGAGTTCATCGTCCTCGACGAACCGGTCTCGGCGCTCGACGTTTCGGTTCAGGCCGAGGTCATCAACCTCCTCGAGGAGCTCCAGGAGGAGTTCGGTCTCACGTACCTCTTTATCGCTCACGACCTCTCGGTGGTCCGGCACCTCTGTGATCGGGTCGCCGTGATGTATCTGGGGAACATCATGGAACTCGGGCCGACCGAAGAGTTGTTCTCCGATCCGTCGAACCCGTACACGCACTCGCTGTTGTCGGCGATCCCGGAGCCGGATCCGACGGCCGACAAAGATCGGATCACGCTCCATGGAACGCCGCCAAGCCCACGGCATCCCCCGGATGGGTGTCCGTTCAGCACCCGGTGTCCGGCCCGGATCCGGCCGCCGGAGTACGACCACCTCGAGAACGAACTGTGGACCCAGCTCAATACGCTCCGCGAGGTGCTTCGGGAACGCCAACGAGCCGAGCGGTCGATCACCGATCGGATTCGGGAACTGCTCGGCAAGGAAACCCGCTTCGGAACGATCGACGAGATCTACGACGAACTGTTCGGCGAGTACGACCTCCCGCCGGAGGTCGAGTCGGTGCTCGAGGAAGTCGCCGATCACGTCCGTAAAAACGACGAAACAACGGCTTTAGAGATCATCGACGACGAGTTCGGTAGTATCTGTGATGGCTGTGAACCCGGAACCGGATCCGGCGCGGAAGCAGATCCGGTCGAGCCCGAGTACCACGTCGTCAGCGATTCGGGCCGGCGGAGTCTCTGTCACCGCCACGGGGACGAGTATCGGGAGCCCGACGAGGTACTCGACGAGCGCCATCGGAACTGATATCGATGACCGATCCAACGGACGAATCGACAGCCGATCGACTTCCCGTGGCGGTACTCGTCTGTCTCGATGCCGTCACGTACGCCTTCACGGTGGCGCTGACGACGACCGTTATCGCCGTCTCCCTCGCTTTCGTCACCGGTGGCGGGTTCACCCGTGTGAAGTACGTGTTGTTCGTCGTTGGGTTCCTGTTGCTCGGCTACGCGACGGTCAGGCTCTGGCCGTCGTCGCCGAGCGATCTCGAGGACGATCACGCACGCGAGAGCGACGCGATGACGACGGCCAGTCTCACGACCGATTCGATCCCGGCGTCGGCGGACCAAACGCGGTTTCAGTCGTTCGTTCGGGCGATGCCGCCGCTGCGCTGGCTCCCGGCACCGCCGCCGACATACCGGATGTCGCCGCCCGGAAAGCTCTTTCTGGGGAGTCTGTTCGTCTTGCTCGTGTCGTATCTGCTGGAAGCACTGTTCGGGTTCTAAGGCCACGTCCGGCTTTCGCCCGATATCGAGCAGTCCCGAGAGGGAGCGGTGAACGCCGACAGTCGTCGGTCGTCAGGACGGAAAAGAGTTATCTCGTTCCTGTCCCCAACGGCGTGTATGACAGAGATCGGAGACGAGGAGACGCCCGACCAAGCCGTAAAAATCAGCAAGAGCGCGGTCAAAAACGCTTGGCAACAAACCAACGACGAGATGGAACTGCTCGCCGAAACGCGCCGTGAGGACGGCTGGGAGACCGTTTCGATCCCTGCAGTCGATACGGCCACAGTGAGTCGCGACGCCGGCAGGGAGGACTGGTTCGGTATCGTTCACGTGATTCCGGGCAACTACGCCGATGCATTTACCGATGCCTTCGAGCGGGGGACCTTCCCTCAGTACGAGGTCTACCGAAACGTCGTCGACGGGTTCGCGTTTCAGGTCACCGAACTACTCGATCCCGAAATCGAGACGGCGATCCTGCTGGCCGGGCAGTACGAGCTTCGATACGTGCCCGGAATGCGTTCGACGGCCCACGAAGAGGACATGCTCTATACACACGTCAAAACGCTCGACGGGACGGTTCTCGGCTCGTTCCGTCACGACGAGTTCGAGCCGCTCATGCCGTCTCCCGACCGGACCCCGGGCGTGGACAGGTGAACGCACTCGAGCCACTGAACACACCCGTCGAATCCTGACCCGCCGAAAGGCGACGCGCTACTGGTCGCCGTCTTCGTCGACGATAACGACCTCGCCGTCGACGACGTCGACGTTGATCAGCGTTTTGACGTTGTAGCCGGCGTCGTCGACTTTGTTCTCCCCGCCGACTTTCTTGATGACCGCGACGGTGTCGATGACCTCCGCGCCGATCTCGTCGAGGGCCTCGAGCACCGATGCGAGGGTTCCGCCCGTCGAGAGCACGTCGTCGAGCACGAGTACGCGTTCGCCCTCGCGGACGTCGTTGATGTACATCTCGTTCTCGGAGTAGCCCGTCTTCTGCGAAATCGCGACCTCGTCTTCGAGCCCGTACTGCCGTTTTCGAATGACGGTCAGCGGGATGTCGGTCATCAGCGAGACCGCAGTCGAGATGTGAATGCCCATCGCCGCGGGCGTGACGATTCGGTCGACCTCCTCGAGTTGTGCCTTCCGGATGATTCGGATGACGATTTCGCGCAACAGTGTCGGATCCAGCTTCGGCACCCCGTCACTGATCGGGTGGACGAAGTAGTGATACCCGTTTTTCTCGACGATCGGCGCTTCGAGGAGCGACTGTTTGAGCTGATCCATGTCGTGGGTGGGGCGGTAGCGGAGTAAAAGTTGACGATCCGATCGAGCCGTGAGTCGGTGATACTGATCGCCGCTGATAGATCCCGCACGAGAGTCGCCCGGAGAACTCAGTCGTCCGAGCCGTAACTCAGCTCGGGTGGTTGGTCGCCGTGTCCGAGGCGCATATTGCGCTCGTGATAGATGTGGACGATCGCGGTCACGGTAACCGTCGCGGCGATAATTCCGGTCCACGCGAGGTTCGACAGCAGCGTCATCGGGTAGATTTCGAGCCACAGCGCGGCGACGAGTGCGGAACTGATAGCGCCCAGCGAGAGGTACAGTTCACGCCACGCGAACTCACGTCCCGGGACGATCTCGAGGTAGACGCTGATATCCCGCGTCCGGTCGGTCGGCCGGATGACGCCCTCATCGGAGTCGAACTCGAGGATACCGGCCTCGTCCATCTTCGGGAGGTGGGTCTGCTGGAGCGTCGTATACACGCGCTTTCGTTGTGCGGGGGTCACGCCGTCAAGCGTCGTCTGATACTCCCAGGCCGCAACTTGCTGGGCGAGGTCCCCGAGTTCGACGGGTTGCCCGTCCTGTTTCAGGAAATGGAGGACGTATCGCCGTCGCTGATTGCGCAGTACCTCGAAGACCTCGCCTTTTCGAAGGGCGGTAGCGCCAGTCTCTCCGCTGTCGGCGTCGTTCTCGTCGGCGCTGTCGTCTCCGCTGTCGTCCGTCTCGTTCATGCCACGGTATTGTTGCTGGGCCACTGCGGATCACCTCGATATACCAGTCGAACTCGTTCCCGACTCCGGACTGTCCTTGGTATCTCGGGGCAGGAACGCCACCTATATAGTTCTCCTGACCGATCGAGCGGTTACGATTCACCTGACGGCTCGCCGACCATCGCCGCAATCGAGTCCGCAATTTCGCCACCGAGTCCCGCTTTCGACCCCGTATAGCGGGCGGCGTCGGCCTCGTGGACCAGCAACGCTCGCGTTCGATCGGCACCCATTACGCTCGCGTCGTTCGCAACGACGAACGCGAGATCGGCGCGCTCGAGCGTCTTTCTTGCCTGTGCTATCATCTCGCCGTCGTCGCCGGAGGTTTCGGTTTTGAATCCGACGATCGGCAACTCCGGCCGGTCGTCGCGAATCTCGTCGATGAGTTTCGGCGTCGGCTCGAGCTCGAGCGTGAGTTCTTGGCCGGAGCGGATCTTGTCGGGGCTCGTTTCGACGGTATAATCGCCGATCGCAGCCGCCGAAACGAGCACGTCGGCGTCGGCACAGGCCGTCCGCGTCGCCTCGAGCATCTCCCGTGCGCTCTCGACCTCGCGGACGGTCGCGTAGGGGACGTCCGGCCCGTCCTGAACGAGGGTCACGTCGGCCCCGCGAGCGTAACAGGCTTTCGCGACGGCCCGCCCCATCTTCCCCGACGAGCGGTTGGTCAACACGCGGACCGGGTCGATCGACTCGCTGGTTGCGCCGGCCGTGACGACGACATGGGATCCCGCGAGCGGGCAGTCGCCGGCCGCGCGGGCGACGTCACAGACGATCGCTTCCTCGCTTGCGATCTTGGCCTTTCCTTCCTCGAGTCGCGGATCGACGAACGCGACGCCCCAGTCCTCGACGGTTTCGATGGCCTCGAGCACGCCGGGGTGGTCGTACATCGGCTCGTGCATCGCGGGGGCGATCACGACCGGCGTGTCGGCCCCGAGTGCGGTCGTCGCACACGTCGTCACCGGCGTGTCGTCGACGGCACCGGCGATCTTGCCGACGGTGTTTGCGGTCGCCGGTGCGATCAGGAAGACGTCGGCCCAGCCGTCGTACCCACAGAGATCGACGTGTTCGACGCTGCCGGTGATCTCGGTGACGACATCGTCGTCGGTGGCGAACTCGACGGCCCAGGGGTGGACGATCCCCTGTGCGCTGTCGGTCATCACCCCGCGAACGTCGGCACCCTGGCGTCGCAACTCGTGGGCCAACTCGACCGTCTTGACGGCCGCGATCGATCCCGTCACTCCGAGCGCGACGTTGATTCCCTCGAGCATTCGTCTGCCCTTCTCACGGTGGCGTGTTAAGGGTAGCGAGGCACTGTTACTGTCGGCGACGGGAGCGGACGGATGCTGAAGCGAGCGCTCGGAGCCGCGGCTCCGGTGTCGACTGGTCGGCGGGACGACGACTCGGTGCTGGCCGTTCCGGATCGAACCGCCCGAGGCGTTAGATCAGCGAAACCGCGCCGTTGTGATCGAGGAGCCCGTTATCAGTTCCGGGGTGCTCGCCGTTGCCCGCCTCGTAGTAGTCGGCGGTGCCGTCCATCATGTCCGTAATCTCGGATTCGGCCTCGAGATAGGAGGTAGCCTCGTGGGGAACGGCGTCGTCGATGTGTGCCGCGGCGATACCGAACGTGTCGTTGGGGCCGCTCCAGAGCCGTGCGTGTGTTCGGCCGACGATCCCGAACGGGCCCGATGCGACCGACGCTTCGTGTTCGGTCCACTCGCCGTCGATGTACATATGACGGCTGTACTCGACGGGAAAGGTGTTCCAGAAGAGACCACCTTCCCCGTCGATTTCGACCGCGAGCGCGTCCGCGTCGGCGGTCGAGTTCGAGAGGAGGTTTACGGGTCCGTGGAGTTCGTACCCACCGCTGTCCGCGGCGTGGTAGTACTTCGGGACGGCCGATGGAAACGGCGTCTCCGCCTCGTCGGCGACGCCGGAACGCATGAGCGCCTCGCGCTCGGACTCGAACAGCGTCGCCCACTCGTCACCGCGGGCGTGGTGTGTCTCCCAGTCGGTTCGGAGTTCCCGTTGGCCGGTCCGTGGAAGGTCGTCCCGTTCCGGTGCTCGTCGAGAGATCGTCCGTTCTTCGACGACTTCTCGCATCCCGTAGCGGTCGACGAGGTCGGAACTCCGTTTTCGCTTCGTGATGACCACCTCGTCCGCCGTGATTTCCGCGTGGATCACTTGCTTTCCTGTGACGCGAATATCCGTGAACGGGGAGCCGGTGTCGTCGGATGCACCTGCGCCGGTGATCGACATCGCTGCTGGGACGAGAGCGGTCCCGAAGGAACCGAGAGTCGTTCGGCGGCTGATTTCGTGGTTGCGCTCGTCGGAGGGGCTATCTTGGGACATCTCACGAGTATCATCCGAGATAATTGCAATGCACTTTCGCCCTAATATCTTAAATTACCATGATACGTACTCGTCCGTAACCGTCTCGAAGCCGGTTCCAGCGAACGGACGCCACCGTTCAGCGATCGCTCCGTCGTCCGGATCGGGAGAGCGGATTCGATACCGTGCTCGTCACGTACTCGTGGCGTTTTCCCCGCAGCCGCATCGCGGTCAGCGCCTTGTGCACCGTCGTATCGTCGAACAGTGCGCGTTCGTCGCGCCGGACTCGATCCCCGGGGACCCCCGGATCGGATCGAAGTGTCTCGAACGCTTGCTCGCACTGCGTGCGGATTCGTCGCCAGCAGACCCGCTCGTCGAGAGCCAGTTCGTCACTGATCGTTGCGACGAGTTCCCCGAGGTGGTTCTGGAAGAGCGCGTAGTACAGCTTTCGGTACAGCTCCCGTTCGGTTTCGGCGTCGACGTCCGAATCCGGATACGGCTCGAACGAGCGGCCGTGTTCCCCGAGTCGGCCGCGATGGACCCGGATCCCGCCGAGGTCCCGAACCAGCGTCGCCAGCGGCCGCGCGGTCGACTCGTCGAAGACGATCAGGCTGTTCTGGAGGTGGCTCTCGAGGGCGATGCCGTAGGGACACAGTAGCCGGAGCTGTTCGGGGACGACGACTGCGGCATACTGCTCGAGAAACGCGAGCGCTGCGGCTTCGGGACTCGAGAGATCCATCGCCGTCCCGTACCGATCGATCACCTCACGGACGAGCGGTCGCCCCGTCGTCGGCGCGTCGGCGACGAGGCTCGCGGCGACGACCGGCACCGCTCCCTCCGGGACGAGCCGGTGGGCAGCCGGATTCGTCCGCACGAGTCCCGAGAGGTGTCGCGCGTCGTCGAACCCGTCGCCGTCGGGGTGAGGTCCGTCAGGTGGGTCGTAACACGTCGCCGCGGGTTCTCCGAGGATGCCCAGCGTCTCGAACGATTCCCGTTGGTCGATCGCCCGCAGAATGTCGGTCACCTGCGGTCCGTTCGTCACGGCATGCGGTGACAGCGTCCGGACGACGTTTGTCGTCTGGACGGAAACCGCGAGCTTGAGGTGTGGGAGCGGGCCGTCGGTGGCGGTCGTCTCTCTGTGGGATACGGCCGCGGCTTCGCTCTCGTACGGGACCACCGTTCGGAGATTGAGCTGGGGTGTCACCCGGCGCGTGTAGTCGGGAATCGGGACGACTCGTCCGTCAGCGATCCGGTCGGCGTACCGGTCCGGGATCGTCCGGTGGAACTGCAGCGGGTGGACTGGCACGACGGCGTACCCCGCCGGGTCGCGTCCGGCGGGAACCGCGCGTTCGAGCGCGCCGTCGAGTCCCGCGAACGTCGCGATCAGTCGATCCGTCAGGCTGTCGGCATCCACCTCGCGGGCACGCGTTTCCTTGGCGACTCTCCGATCGATCGCGACAAACCGGAGATCGATCCGGGCCGTAAACTCCGGCGCATACGCGAGGCCGTCGGCGGCCGTCATCCCGCGACGGAGCTTGCCGGCCGGGTGGAAGGGGTGGCCGCCGGTGACGATCCGTTCGAACGCAGTCGCGCGGTCGGCTGCCGGAACCCCGGTTGCAACGCGCTCGAGCGGCGAGCCGTCTTCCGGAACGGACACCTGTCCGACCGCGTCCGCCTGCACGTCTTCGGCAAGCCGCGCCAGTGCGAGGTTGGCGACGCTCTCGGCGAGTTCGGTACGGATCCGATCGGCCTGCTCGGCGTCGCTGAACGCACCCTCGCGCTCGAGCAACGGAACGAGGTCGATCGGATGGCCGATCTCCGTTTTCGCGTCCGCTTCCCTCGACTGTGTTGCACCGCTGCGCTCGCTCGCCGGCCACTGATACAGCGGTCCGGCGAGCCGGTATCGATCGTAGCCGTGTCTGGCCGCGACCGGCGCGACGAGGACCGACTCGGAGGTAGGAAACGGCAACAACGCGAGCCACCGATATCGAGCCGGCAGCGACGCGACGAGCGAGCGCAGCCGATCGGCGGTAAGCGCCGCCAGTGGCGCCGGTTCGTCGGGAAGCGCGTCCGGCTCGGCTCCGACCACGCGGTGGTTGGGGAGGCCGGCCGGGCGACCGCGGAGCAACCCTCCGACGAGCCGTCGACAGATCTCGCGTCTCGCCTCCGGGAGCGCCTCGAGGTACGCCGACTCGGGCGGCCGCGTCAGACCGTGGACTCGCGCGTAACGGACCGCGGGACCGAAGGCGTCGCGTTCCGCGTCGGTTCGGAGCCGCGGCGGACCGTGCCGATCCGTCGAGGTCATGCGATACCGGTGGCGACTCCCACGCGCTCCGTGAAAACTCTCGGGACCGCTTAGCGCACCGTGAACACCGGTCGGTGCCCGGCGGATGACACGATCAGTCCCGCTCGACGCTCGGGTGCATCGTCGGCTCCTCGTCTAACGGCTCCGCGAACGCGTCCAGAATCGTCTCCCGAGCCCGCTCGTCGCGGCGCTTGCGCTCTGTCTCGTCGACCTCCTCGCAACCCGGCGGGATCTCCCGGCCGCGGCCGGTAAAATAGCCCGCCGGGGCGACCCAGTCGTGGTAAAAGTCGACCTCGGAGTCGTGGATCACCGCGAGACCGACTTTCGCCCCGTGGCCGGCCGCAACGATCGCCTGATGGGGTTCGTTGGCGAGCCGCCCGGCGGCGTAGACGCCGTCGACCGCAGTGCGGCCGGCCTCGTCGACGTTGACGAAGTGTTTACTCCCGCGCTGGATCCGTCCGACATCCAGCGGCACGAGGTAGTCGCTGTCGGACCAAGAGGCGGCGATCAGTCGCCGAGTCTCGAGGGGCTTGCCGCCCTCGGTCTCGAGGCGGAACCCTCGGTCGAGCGCCGTCTCCGCAACCGGCTCGACACGCGTCACGCGACCGAGTTCGAACTCGGCACCTGCGTTCCGGGCGTGTTGTCGGGACAGTTGCAGGTACCGGCGGGCGTCGACGCCGTCCGGGAACCCGGGGTAGTTCTCGAGGCTGGCGTTGCGTGCGAGGATGGATTCGCCGCCGTCGACGACGATCGTGTCCAGTCCCGCGCGAGCGGTGAAGATCGAGGCGGCGAGCCCGGCGACGCCGCCGCCGACGATACAGACATCTCGCATGTCACCGGATTGGCCGTCGCCGCTATAGAAGGTTCGCAAACGCTCTAGGTCCGTTGCCGGACTGTCGCGATAGCAATCCTTACTTTCGGCTCGCGCGTACGCCCCGTGTGGACAGAATTCTCCTCAGCACCGTCGCCTACCGCTCGCCCGAGGAGGTCTTTCCGTACGTGCGGTCGTTTACCGACTACCCGAAGTACACGGAGCATCTCAAGGACGTCCGCGTACACGGTGATGGCGGCGTCGGGGCCGTCTACGACCTCACACTCGCTTGGTGGAAGCTCAGTTACACCGCTCGCTCGAAGGTAACAGAGGTGTCCGCACCGGAATCCCTCGAGTGGCGACTGCTCAACGATATCGACGCCCGGGGGGAGTGGCGCGTCGAACCGGAACCCGACGCCGCACCGGCCGGCGAAGAGACGGCGAGCCGGATCTTCTTCGAAGCGATCTACGACCCCCAGTCGGCCGACGAAAGCACCGTTTCGCTTCCCCGATTCGTCTCGCTGGACTGGGTGGTCGAGAAGGTCGAACCCCGCCTGTTGAACGAGGCCGAAGCGGTCGTCGAGCGGTTAGTCGCCGATATCGAAGGAACGCGACGCGACGTGGAGTTGACGGTTCACGAGGGGCCGTAGCCGGTCGGCGGATCGCTGACGGCAGCCGAGACGGAACGCGTGGGACCGTGCGGTCGAGGGAAACCCACTTACTGTTCGCCAGCGAACCGCGAGCCATGGTGGAGGAGGATCCGTCGTGCGTGTGATCGTCGTCGGTGCCGGTGAAGTCGGCTCGAACATCGCGGACAGTCTCGCACACGACCACGAGGTCGTCGTCATCGATCGTGATTCGGACCGCGTCGAGTCGATCACCTACTCACACGACGTGCTGGCGATCGAAGGCGACGGCACGTCGCTCGAGACCCTCGAAGAGGCCGGCATCGAGAAGGCGGATATGGTGATCGCAAGCACCGACATCGACGAAACCAACGTCGTCGTCTGCGGTGCGGCGAAGGCGGTCACCGATCCGTTCACGATCGCGCGAGTGAAAAAGACGAATCTGTTACGCACCTGGGAACGTTCACAGGAAGCGTTCGGCGTCGACTTCATGGTGTGTACCGACCTGCATACGGCCGAGGCGATCATCGACATCGCCGGCCTTCCGGGGGCACACGACGTCGACAGCTTCGCGAACGGCCTCGTCCGGATGGCCGAGTTCGAGGTGGATACGGACAGTCCGGTCGCCGGCGAGACGGTCTCACAAGCGGATCGCTTCGAGTCGCTGACGTTCGCAGCGATCCTCCGCGACGATGATGTCATCATCCCGCGAGGCGAGACGGTGATCGAGGCCGGGGATGCCGTCGTCGTCATCGGGTCCGCGGAAAGCGTTCGCGGGTTCGCGGGGACGCTTACCCCCGCCCCGACGCTCGAGGACGCAAACGAGGTGGTCATCGTCGGCGGGAGCGAAATCGGCTATCAGGCGGCACGACTCTTCGAGGAACAGGGGCTGGAGCCGCGACTCGTCGAACGCGACCCCGAGCGAGCACGCGAACTGGCCGAGCGATTGCCGAATACGCTCGTTCTCGAGAGCGATGCGACCGACATCGACTTTCTCGTCCGCGAGCACGTCGACGAGTCGGATATCGTCGTCGCCGCGCTCGATAGCGACGAGAAGAACCTGCTCGTCTCCCTGATCGCGGACCGAATCGGCGTCGAACGAACGCTTGGTATCGTCGAATCCGGCGAGTACGTCGACCTCTTCGAGACGGTCGGCATCGACGTCGCGATCAACCCGCGTACCGTGACCGCAGAGGAGATCACCCGCTTTACCCGGGAGAAACGCGCCGAAAACCTCGCTATGATCGAGTCCGACCGGGCGGAGGTCCTCGAGATCGAGGTCAACCGGGAGAGCCTGCTTTGCGGGAACCGCATCCGTGAGGTGACGAACGAACTGCCGGAGGGCGTCGTCATCGGCGCGATCACCCGGGACGGGGAACTGATCACGCCGCGAGGGGAGACGGTCGTCGAACTCGGGGATCACGTCGTCGTCTTCGTCGACACCGAGGTCCTCGACGAGGTCGCGGCGGCGCTGTAGGCGTGAGCCGCCGGGTCACCTTTCACACACCGTCTCCCCGGCGATGAGCTCACCACAGCGTGTGGGGCCAGACGAAGGTAAACAGGAGCCAGATGAGCACGGTCAGAACCGCCGTCATGACGGCGTTCAAGATAAGTCCCGTCCGCAGCATGTGACGCTGTTTGACGTAGCCACTGCCGAACACGATGGCGTTAGGCGGCGTCGCGACCGGGAGCGCGAACGCGAAACTCGCCGCGATCGCCCCGGCGACCGAGAGAAACAGCGCCGTCGACACGTCCGTCAGCCCGAGCGTCGCAGAGAAAACGCTGCCCAGGCTGATGAGGAGCGGAACGATGATGCTGGTCGTCGCCGAGTTCGACGTCATCTCGGTCAGGAAGATCACCAGCAACACGACCGCGCCGATGACGAGGACGATGGGTGCACCGACGAGCCTGCTGAACACCGTCTCGGCCATCCACTCGGTCGCGCCAGTGTCGGCGAGGGCGTTCGCCAGCGAGATGCCGCCGCCGAACAGCAACAGGGTACCCCAGTCGATATCGACCAGTTCGTTCCACTCCATCGTGTCGGCGAGTACGAGCGCGGGTACCGCGGCGACGCCGACCAGCACGTAGTACAACAGCCCCTGATGGCCCGCAGTACCGAAGACGGTCATCCCTTCGCCGCCGAACAGCGAGCTCATCCAGACGCTCGAGAGATACGGTTCGAAGAACTCACCGAGACCGCCGAGCATCCAGAGGCCGGCCGTCGCGGCGAAGATCAGCGCCACGCGCTTGCCGCGCGGATCGAGGGGGCCGAGCTCCGCGAGCTGTTGTCCGGCGACGCCTCGTGCTTCGGTGACGTCCGGCAGTCGAGGCGGGTACAGCACGTACGTCAGGAGGAACCAGACCAGCGGGAGCGTCACGACGACGATCGGGAAGCCGACGAAAAACCAGTCGACGAACCCGACTTCGTAGTCGAGCATGGCGTTGAGTTGACTCACGAGGATCGCGTTCGGCGGCGTGCCGATGATCGTGCCGACGCCGCCGATACTGGCGGCGTAGGCGGTGCCAAGCAGCATCGAAACCTGCATGTTCGTAAACGCGACCGACTCGTCGGCACCGCCGTTTGCGGCCGTTTCGGTCGCCCGAGCGTCAGCGGTCGGAGTCTCGGCCGACGCGAGATCGTCCCGGTCGAGGACCTGCGTGAGGACGCCGACCGCGATGGGCGTCATCATCGCGGCCGTCGCGGTGTTCGAGACCCACATCGACAGCACGGCGGTCACGAGCATGATCGCGAGAACCAGTCGCCGCGGGGAACCCCCCATAGTGGCGATGGTATACAGCGCGATTCGCCGGTCGATGTCGTACTTCTGGATGCCGTTTGCGAGCATAAAGCCCGCGAGAAACAGGAAGATGATGTGATCGGCAAACCCCGCCAGTGCAGCGTCCATATCGTCGTAGACGCCGGTCGCGGTCAACAACACCGGAATCGTCAGTGCCGTGACCGCCAGCGGCAGCGCGCCACTCGCCCAGAGGACGGCCGCGAAAAACATCGTCGCGATCGCGTACTGCCCCGCTATCGTGAGTCCGTCCGGATTCGGCGCAGCGGCGATCGACACGGTTCCGACAATCGCGAGGGAAAACAGGACGATTCGTGCCTGAGACTGTCTCAGACGTCCATGTATCATTGATACATGCGATAATTGTAATTATTACTGTTAAACCTTGCCATGAAACCATCCCGCGCGAATCGCCCGCTAAAAGTGTCGAACGATGGCGACGACCTGCTCATCGGTCAGTTCCCCGCCGTAGAGGTCGAGCAGGGACCGTCGTCGCTCCCGGGAAAGCGACCGCGTACCGCTCTCGAGCATCGAGAGATGGGCCTGCAGGAGGTCGTCGATCTCCCGCTCGACCGCCCGCTGATCGTAGCCGGCCGCGACCCGGAGCAATCGCCAGGCGAGCGGCGATATCTCGTCTACGTGCGGCTGGTCAGCGGCACCCATACGCGGTTGGAGACGGGAACAGCAAAAGGGTCTATTGAAATCGCTCGCTTTCGTTGCTGATGTCCCGCTTCGAGCCGATCGCGCGGGATCGGCCGACAGGACGCCAGCGTCGTCTCAAAGGGCGTATCCGTGGCTGCCGTCCTCGGTCTCGAGAAACGCCTCGAGCAGATCGATCGTGGCGGCGACGTCGTCGACGTGGGCCGTCTCGGTGACGGTGTGGAGGTACCGCGTCGGGATCGAGATCGCGCCGACGGGTTTCGCGCCGGCGACGTTCTGGAACCCGGCGGTGTCGGTGCCGCCAGCGGGGAGGATCTCGAACTGGTAGTCGATCCCGTCGTCTTCGGCGACGGCCTTCAGTCGGCGGTGGACTTTGGGGTTGGTGATGACGCTCGAGTCTTTCAGTTTGATCGCGGCCCCGTCACCGAGGTCGGTGACGTGGTCGCCGTCCTCGAACCCGGGGACGTCGTTGGCGACGGTCACGTCGAGCGCGATCGCGAGATCGGGATCGATGTCGACGCCGAGCGCCTGTGCGCCCCGGAGTCCGACCTCCTCCTGAGCCGTCGCACAGAAGTGAATGGTCGCGTCGGGATCCTCGAGCCGCCGCGCGGCCTCGAGCATCGCGAACAGGCAGATCCGGTCGTCGAGGGCCTTCCCGGTGATCGTCTCGCCCATCCGTTCCGTCGACTGGTCCATGGTGACGAGATCACCCGGCGAGATGCGCTCGGTGGCCGTCTCGTACGGCAGGCCGACATCGACGAAGACGTCCTCGACCGTCGGCGGACGCTCGCGTTCCTCCTCGTCGAGGGTGTGGGGCGGCGGTGACCCGATCACGCCGGGCAGGTCGCCGGTTTCCGTGTGGATCGTCACCCGCTGGGCCTTGAGCACGCGGGCGTCCCAGCCCCCGAGGGCGTCGAGTTCGACGAACCCGTCGCCGTCCTCGTCGCCACGGACATGCCGGACCATAAAGCCAATCTCGTCCATGTGGGCGGCGACGGCAACCGAGTGGTCGGACTCGCCGTCGAGAGTCCCGACGACGTTCCCCATCGCGTCGGTACGGACGCGATCGACGCTCTCCTCGAACTCCCGGCGAACGAGGTCGCGAATCCGGTCCTCGTAGCCGGGGACGCCGCTCGTCTCGGTCAGCTCGGTCAATAGCTCGAAATCGAATCCTGTCGAGTCCATGATGGCATCTGTGCGCCGTCTCAGCTATAAAACCGTGGATAACGGTCGGATCAGCCCGTAGCGGAAGTGAGCGCGAGCCCTTGAACCGTTGCGATATTAACCGCGGGGTATTAACGGGTTGACCCGTTACGAATGCGTATGAGTGACGTACGTGTCGCAGGAACTGGGCTCACGTCGTTCGGAAACACGCCCGAACGGACGGGTCGGGACCTCTTCGCGGAAGCGAGCAGCAAAGCGTTCGAGGACAGCGGCGTGGCTCGGGACGACGTCGAGGGCCTCCTCTACGGGAACTTCATGGGCGAACTGTCCGAACATCAGGGCCATCAGGGGCCGCTAATGGCCGAAGCCGCCGGTATTCAGGCACCTGCGACCCGGTACGAGGCCGCCTGTGCCTCGAGCGGGGTCGCCGTCCGGGACGCGGTCAAGCGGATCCGCAACGGGGAGGAAGACGTCATCCTCGTTGGCGGGGCCGAACGGATGACCAACCTCGGCACGGCGGGCGCGACGGAGGCGCTTGCGATCGCCGCCGACGACCTCTGGGAGGTGCGGGCCGGCATGACCTTCCCCGGCGCGTACGCGCTGATGGCCAAGGCGTACTTCGACGAGTTCGGCGGCTCCCACGAGGATCTGGCCCACATCGCGGTCAAGAACCACGAGAACGCGCTGAACAACGAGAAGGCGCAGTACCAGAGCGCGATCGACGTCGACGACGTCCTCGATGCGCCACAGGTCTCGAGTCCGCTCGGGCTGTACGACTCGTGTCCGATCTCCGACGGCGCGGCCGCGGTCGTGCTCACGAGCGAGGACTACGCCCGGGAGCACGATCTCGACGCGCCGGTCGCGATCACGGGCACCGGGCAGGGCGGCGACCGACTGGCGTTGCACGACCGCGAGCACCTCGCCCGATCGCCCGCGGCCCGCGAGGCCGGCCTCGAGGCGTACGACGACGCCGGCGTCGATGCAGGAGCCATCGACGTCGCGGAAGTCCACGACTGCTTTACGATCGCCGAAGTGCTCGCGATCGAAGCGCTCGATCTCGAATCGGTCGGCGAGGGGATCACGGCGGCTCGCGAGGGACGGACGACGGCCGACGGCGAGACGCCGATCAACCTCTCGGGCGGTCTGAAGGCAAAGGGACACCCCGTCGGCGCGACCGGCGCGTCACAGATCGCGGAGGTATCGAAACTGCTGGCCGGCGACCATCCAAACAGCAAATACGTCGCGGACGCGACGACAGGGATCGCCCACAACGCGGGTGGAACCGTCGCCAGTGCGACCGTCCACATCTTGGAGGTGAGCGACCGATGAGCGACACCGAAGTGCAAGACGCCGGGTTCGACGACTGGCTCGACGCCGCCGCCGACGACGAGGCGTACTCGCTCGAGTGTCCCGAGGGGCACCACTCCCTGCCGCCACGGCGCGTCTGTCCGGACTGTGGAGCGACGACCCTCGAGGAGGTGCCGCTGCCGGAGACGGGCGAGATCGAGACGTTCACCGTCACGCACGTTCCGACCCCGGCGTTCGAGGACGACGCGCCGTACGCGACGGCAATCGCGTCTTTCGGATCCGTGCGCGTGACCGGGCAGGTCGTCGACACCGATCTCGAGACCGTCGAGACCGGCCTCTCGGTCGAACTCGAGGTGACCGTCTCGGAGACGACGGGCGAACGCGTGCTCGGGCTCGCTCCCGCGTCGGGGGACTGACGCCCGTCGAATAGCGCCCGTAGGCCGGCGTCACTCGCCGAGGTCGGCGTCGGCGTGTAACAGCTCCGCGGTCAGATACTCGACGAACTTGTCCGGATGTTCCGCATGGGGGAGTTGCGTCGCGTAATCGATGACGACCAACTCGAGATCGGCGGCCTCGGCGAGGTCCCGGCCCTCGCGGAGCGGAACGAGTTCCGCGTCCCGGCCCCAGACGAGCGTCGTCGGCGTCTCGAGGCTCGCCAGTTCGGTGGCGAGATCGAACTCCGGATCGAGCGTCCCGGCGCTGAACGATGCCGGAGCGTAGCGAGCGCCGGACTGGTGGGCGCTTTTCCAGGCGTAGTCGACCGCTTCGTCGTCGATCCGGTCGGAGTCGTAGTACCCGTCGCGGTCGTAGAAGTACCGGATCGCCGGCTTGCTCGCGAGCAGGTTAAACAGCGTCGTCCCGACGATCGGGGTCCGGAACAGGGTCCGAACCCACGGTCGCTCGTCGGTCGTTTCGTCGGTCGGACAGACCAACACGAGGTGTTCGACCGCCGTCTCGCTCGCGGCATCGACGGCGAACGCACCGGTCAACGAGGAGGCGACGACGATCGGCTCGTCGGTGACGTCGGCCGCGAAGTCACGGATAAACTCCGCATAGAGCGGCGCGGAGTACACGAGCGGCGGCCGCTCGGACCGACCGAACCCGGGGAGATCAACCGCGACGACGCGGTAGTTCTCCGCCAGTCGTTCGACGATGGACTCGAACTCGTAGCTGCTCGCCCCCGCGTGGATACTGTGGAGAAGCAGCATGTCCGGGTCGTTGGGATCACCGGCGACGGTGTATGTCGTCTCGATGCCCCGCCAGCGGTACGTCCGTTCGACGCCGGGAAGCGGGTTCTCGAGGTCACCAGCACGTTTCGCAAGGAGACGGTTTCCGACGACCGCTGCACCGACTGTACCGAGGGCCGTTCCGAGGACTGTTCGGGCCTTCATAGTCGCCCGTTAGGTGGCAATCGCCTTAGCATTGCGGTTGGCTTTCAGGATCGAATTTATAAGTGGTGCGAGAAACGGGCAACGAAGAGTCAGTTTTCGACCGGACCTATCGTAATTACTACTCGTCAGCGAGTACATGTAGTTAAGTAACGCCGCGGCCGTCCAATAGCATACATGGTCTACTATGCGGGCGTCGACCTCGGCGCGACGAACGTTCGGGCCATCGTCGCCGAGGACGACAGGACGGCGATGGGTATCAGCCGCAACCCGACACCGCGCGGGCCGACGGGAATCGACGTGACGGAAGGCGTTCTCCGGACGCTTCGAGAAGCCTGTGGCGACGCGGGAATCGCACCCGACGAAATCGTCGCCGCGGGGATCGGTTCGATCGGTCCGTTCGACCTCGCCGAAGGTGCCGTGATCGATCCCGCGAACCTGCCGGACTCGATCGACCGCATCCCTCTAACCGGTCCGATCGGGAAACTGATCGACAGCGACGAGGTCTACCTCCACAACGACACGAACGCCGGCGTCATCGGCGAACGGTTTCACGCCGACCGCAACCCCGACGACATGGTCTACATCACCGTCTCCTCCGGGATCGGCGCGGGGGTCTGCTGTGACGGCGAAATCATGGACGGCTGGGACGGCAACGCCGGCGAGGTCGGTCACTGCGTGGTCGATCCACAGGGCCGGATGACGTGTGGGTGTGGTCGTGACGGCCACTGGGAAGCCTACTGCTCCGGGAACAGTATCCCCGACTACGCCCGGTTGCTCGCGGAGGACGATCAGACGATAACGACGCAACTCCCGCTCGAGGGTCCCGATTTCACCGCCAAAGACGTCTTCGAACTCGCGGGCGACGACGAACTCGCCGACTACGTGATCGACCAGCTCGCCCACTGGAACGCGATCGGCGTCACCAACGTGATCCAGTCGTTTGCCCCGATCGTCGTCTCCTTCGGCGGTGCCGTCGCCTTGCACAACGAGGAACTCGTCGTCGATCCCGTCCGCGAACGCGTCGCGGAGATGGTGATGACGAACGTTCCCGAAATCCGCGTCACCGATCTCGGCGACGACGTCGTCCTCGAGGGTGCTCTCGCAAGCGCCATGACCGAAGGAACCGGGGACCGACGACGACTGCGTCGCTGACTCGGTCGACACTCCTCCCTCGAGGACGGGGCAGTGTTCGTCAGCGGCCCTTTTCCGATCCCCCGCGTACCGTCTGGCCGGTGACGCGCGGGTGACGACGGCCGTGGATACGCGCCGTCACTTAGTGACACATTCCACCGGCACCGACAGGCCCGGATATTCCACGTCAAACACGGGCTTTAATATACTCTATTTCATAACTGGTTATGAACACAGTACGATGCTGGAGACGACCCGCACCTACGTCGCACGCATCACGAACCACAGTCAGGTTCGTGACGACCTCGACCAGTGCGGGTTCTCCGCATCCAAACTGTGGAACGTCGGACGCTACTACATCCAAGAACGGTGGGATGAAGACGGTGAGATACCCGACGAAGCCGAACTGAAATCGGAGTTGAAAAACCACGAACGCTATAGTGACCTGCATTCTCAGTCAAGTTCGTTCGAGACGGCGAAGCCGTCTCGTGATGCCAATGAGCTTTGCTCATTGAGCACAGCGAGTTCTTGAAGAGCTTGCTGAAGCGTTTAACGGCTGGTACAACTCCGACGACGGCAACAATCCACCGGGCTACCGGAAACGTGGCGACCGACACCCGCGCTCCACCATGACGTGGAAACAGAAAGGCATCAAGCACGACGCCAAACACGGTCAACTCCGCCTCTCGAAAGGTTGGAATCTGAAAGACGGACGGTCAGACTTCATCCTCGCGGAGTACGAAACCCGGCCCGACGTAGAAGTCGAGAACATCCAGCAGGTGCGTGCCGTCTGGAACGGAGACGAGTGGGAACTGCACCTCGTCTGTAAGAAAGAGATTCCAGTTGGGGACGCTCCCGGCGACAACACGGCGGGTATCGATCTTGGTATCAGCAACTATCTCGCCATCGACTACGAGGACGGCCCCTCAGAGTTGTATCCGGGGAACACGCTGAAAGAAGACAAGCACTATTTCACCCGCGAGGAGTACCAGACCGAAGGCGAGAACGGGCCATCGAAACGTGCGTTGAAGGCTCGCCGGAAACTCTCCCGGCGCAAAGACCACTTCCTTCACACCCTCAGCAAGCACATCGTTGAGCGGTGTGTCGAAAAGGGTGTGGGGAATATCGCGGTTGGCGACCTCAGCGACATCCGCGAGGATGAGAATGGCGACTCGCGGAACTGGGGCCAGTCGGGGAACAAGAAACTCCACGGATGGGAGTTCGACCGATTCGTTCGCCTTCTCGAATACAAGGCCGAAGAACACGGTATCCTCGTTGACCGAGTAGACGAGGGGAACACCTCGAAGACGTGTTCGTGTTGCGGACAAATTCGAGATGGGAACCGCGTGGAGCGTGGTCTATACGTCTGTTCGTCGTGTGAGACGACGATGAACGCGGACGTGAACGGTGCGGTGAACATTCGCAGAAAGATAACTCAGAGTCCCCCGACCGGGGATATGAGTAACGGCTGGTTGGCACAGCCTGGAGTCTTGCTGTTCGACCGCGAGAGCGGACGGTTCACACCGAGAGAACGGGGAGACTGCAAACCCTAATATCCCAACGCTGAGCGAACCGGAGGTTCGCGATGTACGCGAATCTTCGATTCGCTTGACTCGGGATTCCTCCGCCTTCAGCCGGAGGAGGATGTCAACGGAACCCGGACTCGTCACGCCAGTCCCGTATCTCGAGGGTACAGAACGCGAATCGGTCGCCGAATCCACACCTTCTATGTACCTGTATCCATTGCTGCAATTATGGAGCGGAGAGCGTTCCTCACGACGAGTAGTGCTGTCGGCCTTACCCTGTCCCTCCCGAGTACAGCCGCGGCGTCTCGGTCGGCTGGCACAACCACCCGACAGCAGGATGCGTACGAGCCGCTCGGTCAGGTTTCCGTCCCGATGGCGGCGGAAGCGGTCGTCGGCGACGACGGCGAGACCGCCTATCTCGCCACTACGAACGGTTTCGCGATCGTCGACATCAGCGATCCGTCGGCCCCCGAAGTGCTCGCCGAGCGGCGGAACCTCGAGATCGACGGCAAGCGGTTCGACGAGGTCCTCGACGTCAAGGTCGACGGCGATCTGTTGGTCGTCGCCGGGCCGGCAAACCCGAGTCGCGGTTCCGGTCCCGGCGAGCGATTTCAGGGGTTCATCCGCTACGACGTGAGCGATCCCGCCGCCCCCGAACCGATAGGTGAACCCTACGAGACCGGCTTTCACATTCACAACTGCTATCTCGAGGACGAACTGCTGTACATCGTCGTCAACACTCCCGAAGAGAACCCGCTTCTCATCTACGACGTCAGCGACGGCGTCGAGGAGATCGGCCGCTGGTCCCTTCTCGAGCACGAACCCGGGTGGCAGGACGTCAACTTTTTCGTCCGGTACCTCCACGACGTGTTCGTCCAGGACGATATCGCGTATCTCCCGTACTGGGACGCGGGAACGTATCTGCTTGACGTTTCCGATCCCACCGATCCCACGTATATCTCCCACGTGTCGGATCCGGATGTCCCCGATCTCGGGGACCGTCCTCAGAACGATAATTACCGGGAGTACCAGACCGGTCTCCCCGGAAACGACCACTACGCCACGGTCGACGAAACCGGCGACCTCATGGCCGTCGGTCGCGAGGCTTGGGCGACCGGGACCGGCGAGCCCGACGGTCCAGGTGGGATCGACCTGTACGATCTGACCGACCCGAGCGAGCCGGACCATCGAGCGACCATCGAGGCCCCCCCAGCGGTCAACGAACGCTACGGCGGCAAACTCTGGACGACCGCAC
Source organism: Halopiger djelfimassiliensis (assembly GCF_000455365.1). Lineage (GTDB taxonomy): Archaea > Halobacteriota > Halobacteria > Halobacteriales > Natrialbaceae > Halopiger_B > Halopiger_B djelfimassiliensis. Next base: position 825,202 of record NZ_HG315685.1, on the reverse strand, counting down.
ACAACCTCGAGATCCGGGACGGTCACCTCTACTCGGCGTGGTACCAGGGCGGCGTGAAGATCCACGACGTGAGCGACCCCGCCGAGCCGGACGAACTCGCCTGGTGGCGCGATCCCGGGAACGCGGGGTTCTGGACGGCCCGCATCGCACAGCCGGGCGAGGTCTTCATCGCGAGCAGTACGGAGGCAATTCCGGAGGCACCAACCGATGGAGCACTCTACACGTTCCCGGTCGAAGCCGGCGAGCAGGCCGATGCGCCGTCGCTGACCGATCCCGACGATCTCGAGTTCGACGTCGTCCCTCCCGAGGAGGCCGAATCAGACGCCGAGAACAGCAGCGAAAACGACGGGAAGAAAAACAGTAGCGAAAACGGTAGCGACGAGAACGCAAGCGGGACGAACGCAAGCGAGAGCGAATCGATACCCGGATTCGGCCCGGTCAGCGTCGGCGTCGCCGGCGGGATGGCAACGCTCGAGTGGCTGCGCCGCCGCGGTGGCGACTGACCCGGCGTCCGGAAGGTCACGATCGTCGTTCAGGAACGATTCTGATGGTTTCGGCCCGTCGACCAAACCTATTCACCGGTCGAGAACCTAGGGCGAGCGATGACTGAATCCGACGCCGATCCCTCGCTTCGAGAACGGGTCGAGGACTGGCTCAGCCGCGAGATGCCCATCATCCAGATGCACGGCGGCACGAGCGCGGTGCGGGAAGCCGATCCCGAAACCGGTGAGGTGATCATCGAACTCGGTGGCGGCTGCAAGGGCTGTTCGGTCAGCGACGTCACGACGGGCAACATCGAGGCCGAACTCATCAAATGGCCCGAAATCGACGAGGTTACGGTCCGCGTTCCGGACGCCAGAGAGAGTCTGGGCGGTCCGGAACAGGCCGAGTCGATCATGGGAATCGACCGGACCGAAGGCGGTCGGGGTGACTGGGGGTCCTCGAACCCCGGGAAGGATCACCTTTGACGGTCGGGAAGCCTCGTCCCGTGTCCTGTGTTGACAAAGCTGGATAGTTTTGGGAACGCCTATATGCTTTTACGCCCCAATTACGGAGTCATACATCATGACGACGTGTGGACGCCCGCAGGCGGGAGGTGACAACGATGGGTGACGACCGCGCCGACGGCGACGACAGCGACGAACCCGAAACCGACGGCGGCGTTCGCGCCTATACCGTCCGGCTCGAACTCGTCGACGAACCCGGAGAGTTGCTTCGCGCGCTCGCTCCCATCGCCGACAACGGCGGCAACCTGTTGAGTATTCACCACGAACGCGGGAATATCACACCCCGTGGACACATTCCCGTCGAAGTCGACCTCGAGTGTCCACCCGACCGGTTCGACGACGTCGTCGAAGGCGTCCGCGATGCCGGCGTCAACGTCATTCAGGCCGGTGCCGAACACTACGGCGAAGAGATCAACGTCGTGTTGGTCGGCCACCTCGTCGAAAACGATCTCTCGGGGACGCTTTCCCGCATCGAAGCCGAAGCGGATGCGGTCGTTCTCGATCTCTCGCTGGCCGCCCCCGAGGGCACCGACGGCGTCGCGAGCGCTCGCGTTCGCCTCGCGATCGACTCCGGCCGATCGACCGAGGCCCTCGAGTCGATCCGCTCGATCGGTGCCGAAAAGGACCTGACCGTCGTCGAACCCCTCCTCGGAGGTGAGGCCTGATGCGGCTCGCAATCCTCGGTGCCGGTGACGTCGGCCGGTCGGTCGCCGACCTCGCCGGAGAGTACGGCCACGACGTCGTGGCACTGGCCGATTCGACGACCGCCGCGATCGACGGCGACGGCATCGACGTAACCGCCGCGTTAGATCGCAAAGTCGCCGGTGATCCCGTCGGATCCGACGCCCCCGGTGCAGTCTTCGAGGCCGAGTACGACGTCCTCGTGGAGGCAACACCGACGACGCTCGGGGACGCCGAACCCGGCTTCACGCACGCGAAACGTGCACTTGAAGCCGATCGCCACGTCGTGTTGGCGAACAAAGGTCCCGTCGCCGAACGCTACGAGGAACTCCGCACACTCGAGGCCGAAAGCGCCGGATCGGTCCGGTTCGAGGCGACGGTCGGCGGCGCGATTCCCGTCCTGTCGACGATCGAAGACTCGACGCCACAGGCGGTGACGGCCGTCCGCGGTGTGCTCAACGGGACGGCGAACTTCATCCTCACGCGCATGGCCGCGGAGGGACTGGACTACGAACACGTGCTCGCGGAGGCACAGGATCTCGGCGTCGCGGAGGCCGATCCGACGTTCGACGTCGACGGTACCGACGCCGCACTGAAGTTCGTCATCCTCGCGAACGTGCTGGCCGACGGCGGTTTCTCGCTCGAGGACGCCGACGTGACCGGCATTCAGGACGTCCCCGGCAGTGCACTGGACCTCGCGGCCGAGGACGGTCGAACGATTCGCCTCATCGGCGAAGCAACCCGCAACGGCGTCCGGGTCGGTCCACGGCTCGTGCCGGAAAAGGGTGCGCTCGCGGTGACCGGCACGCGAAACATCGTCCAGATCGAGACGAAGCACGCGGGCAGCCTGCACAACAGCGGCCGCGGTGCCGGGGGTCCGGAGACGGCCACCGCCGTCCTCTCCGACGTCGGGCGACTGCCCCCACTGTAACGGATTCGACGGCGAATGCAGTTCGGTACCGTTCGACGGCTACGGCGTCGTCGTGAACGGATCCGTATTTCTCGGCCGGTCCCTTCGACGGTTTGCCGGGACCCGGCGACGGTCGGCGGACGAATCGTGTGGCAAAGACACAAACCGCAAGCAAGCGTCGGGTTCACCTGAATACGCTTTCGAAATGGTTTTAACCGCAACGAGCCAAAGAGACCGATATAAGCGCCTCTGCGCGTGAGCTACAACAATGAGCGAACGACATCAGAACCTGGCCATCATCGGTCACGTTGACCACGGGAAGAGTACGCTCGTGGGGCGACTCCTCTACGAGACGGGGAGCGTACCCGAGCACGTCATCGAACAGCACCGCGAGGAAGCCGAGGAGAAGGGCAAGGGCGGCTTCGAGTTCGCCTACGTCATGGACAACCTCGCCGAAGAGCGAGAGCGTGGTGTCACCATCGACATCGCCCACCAGGAGTTCTCGACCGACGAGTACGACTTCACAATCGTCGACTGTCCTGGTCACCGCGACTTCGTCAAGAACATGATCACGGGCGCATCCCAGGCGGACAACGCCGTCCTCGTCGTCGCCGCTGACGACGGCGTCGCGCCCCAGACCCAGGAGCACGTCTTCCTGGCCCGTACCCTCGGTATCGACGAACTCATCATCGGCGTCAACAAGATGGACGTCGTCGACTACAAGGAGTCGACGTTCGACGAGGTCGTCGACGAGGTCAACCAGCTGCTCAAGCAGGTCCAGTTCCAGACCGACGACGCCTCGTTCATCCCGATCTCGGCGTTCGAGGGCGACAACATCGCCGAGGCCTCCGACGAGACGCCGTGGTACGACGGCGAAACGCTGCTCGAGGCCCTGAACGACCTGCCGGAACCGGAGCCGCCGACGGACGCGCCGCTCCGACTCCCGATTCAGGACGTCTACACGATCTCGGGTATCGGTACCGTCCCCGTCGGACGTATCGAGACCGGTGTCATGCAGACCGGCGACGACGTCTCCTTCCAGCCGTCGGACGTCGGTGGCGAGGTCAAGACCATCGAGATGCACCACGAGGAAGTGCCGAAGGCCGAGCCCGGTGACAACGTCGGGTTCAACGTCCGCGGCATCGGCAAGGACGACATCCGTCGCGGTGACGTCTGCGGTCCCGCAGACGACCCGCCGTCCGTCGCCGAGACCTTCCAGGCACAGGTCGTCGTCATGCAGCACCCCTCGGTCATCACGGCGGGCTACACGCCGGTCTTCCACGCCCACACGGCGCAGGTCGCCTGTACGATCGAGTCGATCGACAAGAAGATGGACCCCTCGAGCGGCGAGGTCGCCGAGGAGAACCCCGACTTCATCCAGTCGGGCGACGCTGCTGTGGTCACCATTCGACCCCAGAAGCCCCTCAGCATCGAGCCGTCCAGCGAGATCCCCGAACTCGGGAGCTTCGCCATCCGTGACATGGGTCAGACCATCGCGGCCGGCAAGGTCCTCGAGGTCAACGAGAAATAAATGCAGCAAGCACGCGTTCGACTCGCGGGAACCAGTCCGGACGACCTGGACGACATCTGCGACGACGTCCGCGAGATCGCGAACAACACCGGCGTCAACCTGAGTGGTCCGATCCCGCTGCCGACGAAGACCCTCGAGGTGCCGACCCGGAAATCGCCCGACGGCGAGGGCACCGCCACGTGGGAGCACTGGGAGATGCGCGTCCACAAGCGCCTGATCGATCTGGACGCCGACGAACGCGCACTCCGACAGCTCATGCGCATTCAGGTGCCAAACGACGTCTCGATCGAGATCGTCCTCGAAGACTAACGACGGACGGTCGCGATCACGGTTGCAGTTGCGTTTTTACCGTTTTCTTGGTGCTCACCGGAACCCGTAGCTATCGCTGCCGGTCGCCACCGCTACGGCCCGTCGGGGGAACTTTTAGGAGTCGCCACCGCAGTAGCCGTCATGAGCAATCGCTCGCGGCTCGATCGGGGGCCCACTACGGGGACGACCCCGGGATCGACCGATGCAGGGTCGCAGAGTCCGATCGTCGACTTACTGGTCGCCTTCGCCGTCGTGTTTGTCCTCCAGCGGATAACGGCACTGCACAGCCTCGGGTTGGCAGCCGGCCTCTTCGTCCTCGCGCCGCCGATCGCGACCGATCCGTGGACGATCGTCACGAGCGTCTACGCTCACAGCGATTTCGGCCACCTCCTGTCGAACAGTCTCGCGCTGGTCGTCTTCGGGTGGCCGGTTGCCCGTGCGACAACCCGGCTCCGGTTCCACGCGTTTTTCCTGCTGACCGGCGCGACCGCCGGCATCGCCCAGATCGTTCTCAGCGGGCTGCTGACCGGCGTGCCGTTCCTCGGGGGCTGGTTTGCGCTCCGTCCGGTACGCGGTGCCAGCGGCGGTGTCTTCGCCCTTCTTGGCTACCTGCTCGCCTCGAACCGGCTGTCGGCCGGGCTCGCTTCCTTCGTCGACGTCCCGGGATGGCTCTCCGCGCTCGTCTTTCTGGGACTTGCCGTCGCGGTGACGCTGGCAACGGCTGCGCCAGGTGTCGCGCTGCTCGCTCACTTCACGGGGTTCCTGCTGGGACTGCTTGCGGGACGGCTGCGCGTGTTACACGTGGGGAGACGCGGCGGGTCCGCTCGACCGACGACCTAGTCGATCGGTTCCGACATCCACGGCCGAAGCGACGCCGACGGTGGCCGGGATCGGACGGCTCGAGCGATCGAGGATCAACGGGGTCGATAACTTCCTGTGGTGGTGACTCACGCGCCGTCTTCGAAACACAAGCTACAAATAGATCTCGCGGTTATGAACGTTCGAGGGCTCGTAGATCAGTGGCAGATCGCTTCCTTCGCAAGGAAGAGGCCCCGGGTTCAAATCCCGGCGAGTCCATCCAGTTGTTTTGACATTTCGAACTATGCGCTAAGTCGCATCGTTAGCGAGGGAAGAAATCAGAGTTCTTCCATCCGGAGCACTCGAGTCGACGCCGCCCGGCGATTTGATCGAAGGGATCGAGGGTAATTAGGTGAGAACGTTCCCACAATTTACTGACCCCGAACCGCTCGACTCCTGACCGGACGTGTCGGCGAGGCGGGACTCCGGCCTATCCCTCGAAGTCGTCTTCCCACCGGAACAGGCCGTTACGCTGGACGACCTCCCCGTCGATTTCCAGCCGACTGCCATCCCTCGTCACGTCGGTGATGAGATCGGCGTGGATGGCGCTTTGATTGCCCGGTTCGTCCTCAGGGAGGCATTCGCTGTAGGCGTCTCCGACGGCGAGGTGGACGGTACCGCCCATCTTCTCGTCGAAGAGGATAGTGTTCGTGTAGCGGTCGATACCGCGGTTCATCCCGATGCCGAACTCGCCGAGGCGGCGCGCACCTTCGTCGACGGTCAGAACGTCCTCGAGCACACGTTCGCCGACCTCGGCGGCCCAGTCGACGACCGCACCGTCCTCGAGGGTCAGGCGGACGTCTCGAACGGGTGCGCCGTCGTGGGTCATCGGCACGTCGAACTGGATCTCACCCTCGGCGGTGGCCGGCACGGTAAACACCTCGCCGTCGGGGAGGTTGGCGGAGCCAGCAGTGATCGAGGCCGCGCTAGTGACCGCGGTGCGATCCTCGATGGACATCGTGAGGTGGGTGTCCGGCGTGACGAGTCGAACCTCACTGCCGGCGTCGAGGAGGTCTTTCAACGCCGCCATCTCCTCGGCGAGTGCCGCCCAGTCACGCAGGATCGCGTCGTAGACGAACTCCTCGTACGCCGGGTAGGCCATGCCGGCCTGCTGTGCCCGGGCCCGCGTCGGGTGGAGCGTCTTGACCCAGTCGGTCGCCAGCCAGGCCTCGCGAACCGCCGCGGTCGGCCAGGCGTGGCGGGCGTCCGGTGGAACGTCGGCGAGTGCGGTCGTGTTTCGCGACCCGACGAGGTGGAGTATCGTGTCGGCCCGCTCGTACAACGCGAGTTCGTGGGCGGGAGTGGCCTCGAAGTCACCGTCGTGGGAACGGAGAAACGCGCGCCGCATCTCCTCGGAATCGTACGTCGTGACGGGGTTGGCTCCGACCGAACCCAGTTTCTCGAGGACGGCGACGCCGAGATCGTGTGCGCCTTCGCCGACCGCGACGACGACGTCGTCGCCGTCCTCGACGCCTGCGCTCCAGTCGACGAGCACCGCGGCGTGGTCCCGTATGCGTTGGTCCATGCCGGCTTTGTTCCGGCTCTGACAAATAATAGTAGCTGTTCGTTCGTGGCGGCCCGAGAACGGCACCGAGACGCGTTCAGCGAATGGACGTGACCCTTCCGTCTCCGGTCGCTCGCCGAACCGGTCGCGTCGAACGCCGATGGACCGGTCCGAGTGCTGGAGTACACCCAAGTGGATCGCACCACTATCATTGGCTGTGATGGATGATACCGAAGACCAATCTAAACGCCCTCGGGAGTCCGTCGAGGAACCGCTCGATGCGTCGCTTGACCTCGAGCAGGCGAATCGCGTTCGGATCGGCGTCAGCCGCGGCGAGGCCACGCTCGAGATTGGGCCGCCGCGTGATTACCCCGATCGGGCGGACCTGTCGGTCCGGCCGGACGACGGCGGCCGGCGACTCGTCGTGAGCATCGACGCCACGGCCGGCGATCACGGAACCGGCCACGCCGACGTGGAGCTGACGCCAACGGAAGTACAGGCCCTTCAGGATCGACTCGAGCGGGTGGGCCAGGTACTGGCGAACGGGGACGAACAGCACCGGGAGTGAGCTCGGATACCGGCACTTGCCCTCAGGATGATATCGCCAGCGAGGTCGCGGACACGTCGGCGTCGGTCGAGGAAATCGCCTCGACGGCCGAAGCGGTCGCCGCGACCAGCGAGCGTGCTCAGCGACTCTCGGAGGAAGGACAGCATACGGCGGTCGAGGCGACCGAGGTCATGGAACAGGTTGACGACTCCGCCCGGAGCGTCGCGACCGACGTGGACGAACTCGTCGCGGAAGCCGGGACGGTCGCGACCGCCAACGGGAAACAGGTCTCGAGGACCGAGGAGATCAACGAGTCGGTTCGTGCGTTGACTGCCGATTGAGTTCTCGATGCCCGTGGCGGTCGGCTCTCGAGTTAGTCGTCCGGACTCGGGTGCTGGATACGGGAGAGGTAGGAGGCCAGATCGGTCGTCGTCACCATCCCGATTACCCCTTCCGTCTCGTCGACGACCGGGACGTGTTTGAACCCGTGTTCGATCATCAGGTCCGCGACGTCGCGGATGCTATCCTGCGCACATGCGGTGACGACGTCCGTACTCATGTACCGCGAAACCGTCGTCTCGGCTTTCGGCCGGCTCTGTGCGACGATATCGACGAAGTCCGTGGACGTGAGGATCCCCTCGAGTTCGCCTGCTTCGTCGATGACGATCACCGAACCGATGTCGTTCTCGAGCATCACCTGCCCAGCCTCCTCGACGAGCGTGTCCGGTCGGACCGTATGCAGCGACGAGGACATGACACGAGCGACGAAAATGTCTTCCATAGAGGGAAATGCCCGTTACAGGATATAAGAATTGGTGAACCGGATTACGTGGCCGCCACACGTCGGTGAGTCTCCGCTCGTGCTCGATCGGGGTTGGGCGAACGATTCGTACGGATTCTCGTGCGACCGTTTGCGCCGCAGTAATGCATATCTACCAGATACGAATGCAGATAGAGTATCAGATATGTTTGATCGAACGGGCGTCGATCGTACTCCGTGTCGGTTCCGGTGTGTGTTCGAACTGAGGGCGGTCTAAGCGCCGTTTCAGAATCTCGTGACCCGGGGTCACATTGGCAACGATAGCCGTTCCGGTGACCGACGGTCTCCGATGTGGCTGCTTCGGAGAACGGCCGTCTCAGGGAGAAAACCGACGGACAACCACTACGACTTCGCTGCGTGGATCGGATTCGATCGTATACTGGAAAACGAATTATATGGTAGCTGTGAAGATAGGTGATGTCACACCCGCCATACTATTTTATGGTCGGGTCTATCGTGACATGCGTGTTGAGACACGGACTCGTCGCATCCGTCCGTGATACCCGTCCAGCGGGAAAGCGGTTTCCCGCGCTCGCCCCGTCTCGAGTCAACCTGCCGACGGGACTGGGAACGTCGAGCAGTTCGGTTAGCTGGCGTCCTCGACTGCCTCGTCGAGGAGGTCGACGGCGATGTCGAGTTCGCGGTCGCGGACGTCAAGCGGCGGCAGCAGCCGAAGGGCCTTCTTGCCACAGCCGAGGGTCAACAGTCCCCGCTCGAGGGCGGCTTCCATGACCGCTTCCCGGCGATCCTTGGTGTCGAACTCGACGGCGGTCATGAGCCCGAGACCGCGGACGTCCTCGATGACTTCCTCGTGGTCCTCCTGAAGGGACGCGAGACGGTCGAGGAAGGCGGTGCCCTGTTTCTCGGCGTGGGAGAGCAAGTCGTGTTCCTCGATCGCGGCGAGCGTGAGCGATCCCTGAATGGATGCCAGGATGTCGCCGGCACCCCACGTCGAGGAGATACGCGCCCGCTCGTCGGGGAATATGTCCGAGCGCGAGATCGTCGCACCGACTCGGAGTGCTTTCGCGCTCGTGATGACGTCCGGTTCGAAGTCGAAGTGATCCGACGCCCACATCTCACCGGTACGGCCGACACCGGACTGGATCTCGTCGGCGATGATCGGAATGTCGTGTTCCGAACAGAGGTCGTTGACGGCACGCATGAACTCGGCGTCGGGGACCCGGTACCCGCCCTCACCCTGGACCGGCTCGAGGATCATGAACGCGACCTGTTCCGGGGGAATGTGTCCGTTGTCGGGGTCGAGTTTCTCCCGAAGGCGTTCGACGCCCTCCATACTGTGTGGGACGTCGTGGATGCCGCTGAGTTCGGGGAAATCGCGGCGGTAGACGGACTTCGACCGGTTCAGCGAAAGCGCACCGAGCGTCCGACCGTGGAAGGCACCCTCGAACGTCAGGCCGTACTTGGGTTGCTCGCAGTGATCGTAACAGATCTTCATCGCGTTCTCGACCGCCTCCGCGCCGGAGTTCGACAGGAAGACCGTGTCCATGTCGTACTTGGCGGTGATCTCGGTCAGCTTGTTCATCAGGTGTGTCGGCCCGGGGAGTTCGGCTTCGTCGGGCGTCCCACCGGTGCTGACGTAGAAGTCCTGTCCGGCGATCTTCATCGGATCCACGAGGTCGAACTCGCGGAGGTCATCCATGATCTTCGGGTTGTTGTATCCCAGCGGGGCAGCGGCGACGTGGCTGGTAAAGTCGAGGAGGACGTTTCCATCAGCGTCCGTACAGAACGGTCCTTCGGCATCTTCGGTGATGTCCCAGACGAAATCGTAGACGTAGGTACTCGTCGCTGCAGCCTGGTGGTGCAGATCGACCCATTTCTCGGCAGTTGGACCCGGCAATTGCTGTACGGTTGGCTCTGCTGTTTCGCGCTGCATGCTCTAATGGAAGGAAACCACCAGCATAAATCACAGGGTTCTTCGATGCCGAACGGTTGCGCTCATCGACACGTCGTGGTCGCGTTCCCGACGTGTTGTCCCCGTGACTGCCGTTCGAGCGGCGAGTCGCCGGTCGGTTACGTTCGCCGTTTGCCGAGCGCAGTAGCTGCGAGTTCGGCGGCGACCTCCGCGGTTCGGTTGTCCCGATCGAGACGCGGATTCACTTCGACGACCTCCATCGGGCGAAGGATGTCCCCGTTGCGATCGCGTTCGGCGACTTTCGAGAGCGCAACCCGCGCCGCCCGGTACTCGACGCCGCCGCGAACGGGCGTTCCAACGCCCGGAGCCACGACCGGATCGAGCCAGTCGGGATCGAGGCTGACGTGGATGCCGTCGTCCCGTCGGTCGCGATCTCGAGGGCGTGTTGTAGTCGCCGTGAACATCGAACCAGACGACGCTGACATCGGCAGTCCGCACCGTCCCACGAATCGTCCCATCGCAAGCGCGTGATCGCCGCCGAAAGCGAGCGGCAGTTCGTCGTCATCGATCGCCTCGGCGATGTCGTCGGCGAGTGTGTCGGTGACGCGTGCGATCTCGGCCACGTACTTCGCGTCGGCCGGGTCGATCGTTCCGGGACGAGGGACACGCAGGTCTCCCGCGTCGGTGGCGGTGATGTCAGCCGTCTCGAGTTCCGCAACGATATCCGCTTAGCGGATGGCTCGTTGGCCTATACCGACCCCGCGCCGATCCGCGCCGAGGACCACCGGAACGCCGAGCAAGCGGGCTGTTCGTGCCGGGCGATCGGAACCAGTATCGTCGAGCGTCGTGGTATCTCGCGTCATCGCTTCAGGGCCACAGTCCGCGGGCGTCCTGTGCCTCGTTGACCCGCGAGAGCGCGACGACGTACGCGGCGGTTCGCCACGAGATGTCGCGCTCGTCGGCCGCCGTCCGGACCGTCTCCCAGGCGTCGATCATCTCCGACTCGAGTTCCTCGCGGACCCGCTCGAGCGACCAGCTCCGACGGTTGATGTGCTGGAGCCACTCGAAGTAGCTCACCGTGACGCCGCCGGCGTTCGCGAGGATATCGGGAACGACGGGGATGTCCCGCTCCGCGAAGATGGCGTCGGCCTCGGTCGTCGTCGGCCCGTTTGCCCCTTCGACGATCAGATCGGCCCGAACGTCGTCGGCGTTATCCTCGGTGAGGACGTTGCCGACCGCCGCCGGTATGAGCACGTCCACGTCCAGTTCCAGCAGTTCGTCGTTCGAGAGCCGCTGGTGGTCGGTCGCTTCGATAACCGACTCGTCGGACTCGTCGGCCGTCGGAACGCGCCGGGTATCGAGCCCGTCGGGGTCGTATACGCCGCCGTCGACGTCGCTTACGGCCACGACGCGTGCACCCCAGTCGTCGAGGAGTCGGGCTGCGTGTGCTCCCACCGCGCCGTATCCCTGCACCGCGACGGTCGCGTCCTCGAGATCGTAGCCGTAGTGGGTAAGCGTTTCCCGGGTGACGATGGCGACGCTTCGGCCGGGCGCTTCGTCTCGGCCCCGACTCCCGCCGACCACCGTCGGTTTGCCGGTGACGACGCCGGGCACCGTCTCGCCCTCCTGCATCGAGTAGGCGTCCATAAACCAGGCCATCGTCTGTGCGTCGGTCCCCATGTCCGGCGCGGGAATGTCGCGTTCGGGACCGATGAACTCGCGCAGTTCTTCGGCGAAGCGACGGGTCAGCCGTTCCGTTTCGTCCCGGCTCAGGGTGTTGGGATCGACGACGACCCCACCCTTCGCGCCGCCGAAAGGAAGGTCCATCACGGCACACTTCCAGGTCATCCACATCGCGAGTGCGGTACACTCCGAGGCGGAGACGTCGGGGTGATATCGAAGTCCGCCTTTGTACGGCCCGCGAACGTCGAAGTGCTGGACGCGATAGCCGGTGAATACCTCGACCTCGCCCGAATCCCGGCGGACCGGGATCGATACCTCGAGCGTTTTGGTCGGGTGCCGGAGCTGCTCGAGTTGCCCGTCGTCGACATCGAGTTCCGCGGCCGCAGTCTCGAGTTGGGCGAGAGCCGTTGCGATCGGTGACTCCGATTCCGATTCGGACTCCGATGGCTGTTCGTCAGTACCGCGAGGTGCTGCTGGTGTCGTCATTGGTCAATCACTCGGCTGTTTCGTGTTGCTGCTCCAGTAGCAGTTCCCACATCGCGGCTCCGAACCATACGAATCGATCGTGACATAACATACCGGACACTGCCGTTGCTGAGGATCGTCGGTCATTGGCGCTGCGTATCCCAAGGGTTGGACAACCCTCCCATATATATCTTCGTGCCCCGACTCGGGCCGAGACAGCTAGCCGTCGAACTGCGCCGTCTCGAGGTTCACTTCGATGAGATTCGCCGTCTCCATGACGATTTCGGGGACTTCCGACCGGAACCGATCGCCTTTCAACCGGCTGGTCGGAGCGGTCACGCTCACTGCACCGAGAACGGTCCCGTCGGGTGCTCGGATCGGAGCCCCAACCGCACGCATACCGCGGATCTCCTCCTCGTCGTTGAGCGCGTAGCCGTTCTCCCGGATCTCCGCGAGCGCCTCTCGAAGTTCGGCTTCGTCCGTGATGGTCTTCTCCGTCTGCGGCTGCAGGTCCTGATCCGCGATGATCGCGTCCCGCTGGTCCGCATCGAAGTTGGCGAGAATCGCTTTGCCCGCGGCGCTGTCGTGTAAGTACTGTGGTGTCTCCCGCATCCGAAGGTGATAGTCGGTCGCGATCGCGTACTCGCCGCGGCTCTCGTATAAGGTGACCTCCCGACCGCGTTCCTCGGCGACGAGGTGTGCGTACTCACCCGTGCGCTCGGCGAGTTCGTCGACCTCGCCGTGGCCGGCCATGTACAGGTTGGTTTCGTTGCGTACGTGTTCGCCGATCGTGATGAGCCGCAAGCTGAGCCGGTAGACACCGTCTTCCTCCATGAGATAGCCACACTCGTAGAGGGTCCGGAGATACGTGTGTACCGTCCCCTTCGTCAGATCGACGGCGTCCGTGATTTCGGTCAGCGTCCCCCCGTTGAGTTGCTTGATCGTCTCGAGTATTTCGGCGGCTCGGTGAACCGATTTGATCTGGCGCGGACCGCTCGTTTCGTTTGAACCGCCGGGCATATCCCACCGTTCGCCATCTCGTCTCTTAAATGTTTGCAAATATCAAACTTGTCGTTCGGCGGTATCGAACGCGGTTTCGTCGAACGAGTGGAGAAAACGGGTAGAGCGGATTGGGTGGTTACTCGTCGGTTTTGATGTCGGCGGAGAGGCCCTGTGCCATCTCGATCTCCTTGGAGTTGTTCATCGTCCAGGCGGTGCGTTCGGTAACGGCCTCGATAGCCTCACGCGCGCTGGGGTAGCCGTTGCCCGACTTGCCGACGCCGCCGAACGGCAGCTGGACTTCCGCGCCGATACACGGCAGGTTGCCGTACGCCAGTCCGGCTTCGGCGTGATCGCGGAAGTAGTTGATCTGGCGGTAATCCTCGGAGATGACCGCGCCCGCGAGGCCATAGGGA
>NZ_HG315685.1:717793-811573 GCF_000455365.1 Halopiger djelfimassiliensis | reverse complement strand
TTCGACCATGTGCCAGGCCTCGGTGACGTCGGCCTTTCCTTCGCTGATCTCCTTGCCACACTCCTTGCTGACGATCTCGCCGAGTTCCTCGTGGCGCTCGCGCAGCTCGTGGTAAATATCCCACAGGTACTCCGCGCGATCGATATACGAGAGGTCGCGCCACTCCTCGAACGCGTCCTCGGCCGCCTCGAGGGCGGCGTCGACGTCGGCTTCGGTCCCGCGCTGGAACTCCGCCAGCGGTTCCCCCGTCGCCGGGTTCTCGCTCTCGAACGTTTCCGAGCCGGTACCCTCAGTCCATTCACCGTTGATGTAGTGGAGGTTGACTCCACTGTCTGTCGATCGACTCACGTTCGAACCTTCTCCTGACGGGCATATAATTGTTCATCTTTGCCGTAGCTTCCTCGAGCGGTGAAATCGAATATCGGCAGAAATTATTTGATATATTCATACTATCTGGGCCGGTCGATGAGACAGCCTCGGACACCGACCATCGGCTCCAAAAGCGTCCAATATCCTCGAGAAGCATATTTTGCCTGTATCAGAGTAACTGCTCCGGGAGGCATTTACACATGTACAGCTGTAACGTGTCTGGCCGATATTGGTTTGATATATTCAAACTACGTTTTGATGGTCGTTGGACGACCTAAATGTAACGATCCCAATTCGCCGAACGACACCGGCGAAATCGACCGACGCGATCGGTCACCGGCACTTGTTCTCCGAAGCTCTGACACTTGATATCAGCCATGGAAAATTTTATCATGGTCTACGATTGACTACGGCTTATGTCTGAGTTCGGGATATTATCCCTCGTACCACCGCTGTTGGCGATCACGCTAGCGGTCGCAACGAGACGAATCATTCTCTCGTTATTCATCAGCATCTGGGTCGGGGGGGTTATCTACACCGGCGGACTCGGTATTGGCCAGACGTTCGACTGGATCATCGCGTCCATCATCGCCGAAGATGGATTCAACGCGGAGATCCTCGTTTTCACCCTGTTGCTCGGATCGGGCGTCGCGCTGATCTGGCGACTCGGCGGCGCTATTGCCGTTCGAGAGTGGGGGAGTAAGCACCTTCGGACCAGGCGGATGACGGCGACGATGACCTGGATCCTCGGGCTTGTCCTCTTTTTCGACGACTACGCCAACACGGCGATCGTCGGCAACACGATGCGGGAAACAGCGGACAGGATGCGCATCTCGCGCGAAAAACTCTCCTACATCGTGGACTCGACGGCCGCGCCCGTCGCGACGATCGGCATTTCGGGGTGGGTTGCGTTTCAGCTGTCGATCGTCAGAGACGCGTTTGACAGTCTCGAAACTGATCCGGGCGTCGAGACACCGGACGCGTTCTTCGTCTACCTCCAGTCGATCCCGTACAACGTCTACGCCATTCTCGCGATCGTCATGGTCGGCGTCATCGTCGTCACCCAGCGAGATTACGGCGAGATGCTCGCGGCCGAACACCGCGCCCGAACGACGGGGAAGGTCAACGACGACGACGCGGAACCGCTTCAGGAGGTCGAAGGCAACCTCAGCGATCCGATCACCACGCGGCCGATGCTTCGGACGTTCGTCCTCCCGATCGTCGTCCTCGTCATCGTCACGATCACCAGCGCGGTCTGGACCGGCTACGACGGACAGGCGGTGCTCGAGCCGCTGTCCAATCAGGAGTTCGGTACGTTCCTCGAGGAAGCGACGTCCGTCGCCGGCAACGGGAAGTGGACGACCGCGCTCGTCTGGGGTTCGTTCTCGATGGTCGCGACGGCGTTTACGCTCGGGATCGTATACGACCTGTGTGACCTCGATGAGGGTGTCGACGCGATCCTCGAGGGGTTCGACCTCATGCTGACCGCGGTGACGATCCTCATTCTCGCGTGGTCGATCAGCACCGCCGCCCAGGCGCTCGGAACCGGAGACTACGTTGCGACGCTCGTCGAAGGCACGATTCCGGTCGCGTTGTTCCCGCTGGTCGTCTTTTTCACCGCGACGTTCATCTCGTTCACGATGGGATCGTCGTGGGCGACGATGAGTCTGCTGACGCCCACCGCGATCTCGGTCGCGTTCAACCTCACCGGGGATTTCACCCTCGCGCCCGTCGTCGTGGGCACGGTGTTTTCCGGAGCCATCTTCGGCGACCACACGTCGCCGATCTCCGACACGACCGTCCTCTCATCGACGTTTACCGGTGCCGACCTCGTCGACCACGTTCGAACGCAGGCCTACTACGCGACCACCGTCGCCGCCGTCGTCATCGTCTGTTATCTGCTGTACGGCTTTGCCGGCGTTGGACCGCTGGTTTTCCTGCCGGTCGGACTCGTCTTGCTCGTCGGGCTGGTGTATGCCCTCTCGGAACTCGACGCTGCCAGACGGGGCATCGACCTGGATGAATTCCGGCGCGAGACAGCGTTCCCCGATCAGGACATCGAGTCAGATCCTTCCAACGCACCGGAAAGCACCGACTGACGACCATCGCCGTCCGGTTCGCGCTTCTCGAGCCGCTTTTCGCTGTCCCGGTTTCCGAACCGGCCGTTCGCGCCGATGAGAAGCGCCGACGGCACGGATGTCGGGAAGGGGAGATCCTAAGTACCTGGTTTACGAGGACAACGTATGGACGTCAGTCGAGCAGTAATCGAGCGTTTGACGAGCAACGGGATCGATACGATGTTCGGGATTCCGGGCAAGCAAACGCTCCCACTGAACGAAGCGATCGGTGCTCGAGACGACATCCGATTCGTGGTCGCACGCCACGAAACGGCGGTTTCTCACCAAGCGTGGGGGTACGCCGAGACCAGCGGCACGCCCGCGGCGACGGCCGTGGTTCCCGGTCCGGGGGACATGAACGCGATGAACGGGCTGAAAAACGCGCTCAACGACTGTACGCCGCTCGTCCACATCGCCGTCGAGACCGAACCCGAGATCCGCGGCGGCGACGGGATCCACGAGACGCCGCCGGACACCTACGACAACGTCGTGAAGGCGAATCTGCTCGTCGAACGGCCGGAGAGTACGGCCGCCGTCGTCGAGGAAGCGATCGCCATCGCGGAGACGCCGCCGAAGGGACCGGTCCGGATCGGCATTCCGAAGAACTTTCTCTCGATGGACGTCCCACTCGCGACGCCCGGCGAGTACAGCCGAACGCACGTCGACGGCGTCGCCGACGCGGACATCGAGGACGCCGCCGCGTTGCTGGCCGGAGCCGACCGGCCGGTGATCGTCGCCGGTGGCGGCGTCCGCGCCGCGAACGCGAGCGATTCGCTGCGACAGGTCGCCGCTCGACTCGAGGCACCCGTCGTCACGACCTACAAGGGCAAGGGCGTGCTTCCCGACGACCCCGCCGAGTACGTGGCCGGGACGCTCTCGGGGAGCGCGTCCCCGGAACTACTGGAGTGTCTCGCCGACTCCGACGCCGCGCTCGCGGTCGGCACGGACTTCGACGCGGTCGCGACCCGGGCCTGGAGCGTCGACCTCCCCGACGACCTCGTCCACGTGACCCTCGACGCCGACGACCTCGGGAACGGCTACGACCCCACGGTCGGGATCGTCGCCGATGCCGGGCCGGCGCTCTCGGCGCTCGAGACCGCACTCGCCGACTATGACAACCCGGACCGCGACGGGACGGACCGTGCGCGGGCGGTCCGGGAAGCGACGAGCGACCGCGTCGAGGACCTGCGCGTCTCGTCGTCGCCGCTTACGTCGGTGAGTGCGCTCGAGACGGTTCGGAAAGCGATCCCGGACGACGCGGTCGTCGCCGTCGACGCCGGTGGCTTTCGCGTCTGGGCGCTCAACGTGTTCGAAGCCGCCGGGCCGCGGTCGTACGTCAATCCGGGTTCGTGGGCGACGATGGGGACCGGACTCCCGTCGGGGATCGGCGCACAACTGGCCAACCCCGACGAGGACGTCGTCGTGCTCACCGGCGACGGCGGGCTCATGATGTGTATCCACGAACTCCACACCGCTGTCGCGGAGGACCTCCCGATAACCGTCGTCGTCTTCGCCAACGAGGATTACGCGATCATCAGCGATCAGGCCGGCCGGGACTACGAACTCGCCGAAGGCGAATACAACTGGAGCGACGCGCCGATCTCGTTCACGGCGCTTGCGGGGAGTATGGGCATGCGAACCGAACGCGCCGAAGCACCCGCCGAAATCGAATCGACGCTCGCGGATGCCGTCGCGGCCGAGGAACCGATCCTCGTCGAAATCCCGACCGATCCGGCCGAACCGCAAGCGAGCGACTGGATGAGCGAATAAGGCGCTTTCGCTACCTGTTTTTGGGTTTACCGGTCGCAACCGGGTTCAAAAGACTCGTCTCGTCGATGCCGGTTCCGCGTTCAGTTCGGCGTGGTATCGAGTTCGGCGACGGTGACGCCGGTTTCGTTCTCGATCGTAACCCGGTAGCCACAGTAGGTAAACTCGACGCAGAAATCGCCGTTCGCCGCCGATTCGACGAGTCGCTCCAGGGCATCGGGATCGATGATGTCGTACAGGGGGGGTAACGCCGTCGGATCGGTTCCCTCGAGGGACGCGACTCTGTTGACGATCATAGCAGTACAGCCGTATTCTACACATGGCTCTTCGCAGCTCATCTCTCTACCGAACCACCGGTGTCCAGCTAGTAAATTGTTTCCCTATATAGAGGACAAATTACATAATAATATCCGAAAGTGCATCTAGTGTACAGATATAGGTAGAACTTCCTGTGTATATTAGCTGAAATTGGCCGTATGTCTGATGATATCGGTCAGTCTCGATCGGGAACGCGGTTGCGAACTGGATTTCCCGGACTCGTGCTCTGACTCGGACAGCCGACTCGACGCTCTTTTTGTCCGATAAAATATCATTCGAGAACCGCCTGAGAGGTTCGTTCGAGACGGGACAAAAGCGGTTCCAGCAGTGATCGGTTGAGAGTATAGACAGAGTACAGAGGGATACCGATTGGAATCCGTTCCTAGGAAATATGGGACGGACACTGCCCCTATAGCCGAAGTAATCCTCGTGATTCAGAGTTAGGGATTCGAATACGGAGCTCCGCCTATCGGTACTATCGGGCGGTTTGTGGGACCAACCCCAGTCAGTGCCGGCAGAAACACCTCTATTGAGTATATATCTAGTCGCATAGTACAGGTAGCTGGAATTCGACAGTGATTTCTGTCACGCTGACTCGAGCGATTCGATCCCCGCCGGACTCGGCGCGGTTCTCCCGGAGCCGTCGGGTTGCCGTATATTTAAGGGGGAACTGCACACTATTCGGTGACATCACAACCGATGTCGCCCACTGCCCCGTCGCTTTCGGGATCCTGCAAGCTCCTCCCTGCACCGAGCGGAACCCTCCTCGAGACCGTCGCCGACGAGTACGCCGCCCTCGCCGACGAGTACGGCCCCCGAAACGTCCTCGTCCTGAAACGGCACCCGTCGGGCCTCGAGACGGTGGCCGAGGCGCTGGCCGATGCTCGGACGGCGACCGACACGCCCCGGTCGCCGCGGGTCGAATCCCTGCCGGAACACGCCTCGAAGGTGCTCGAGGAACACGATCCGACGCTGGATCGACTCGAGTACGAGGAACGGATCGAACTCATCTCGCTCGTGATCGACGGTGCGAGCCGCGAGGTTCCGGACTACCTCGAGCGGGCCGCGGCACACGAAAGTTTCGGCCGCGATGTCGGGCAGTTGTTGCTCGATGCGACCCGCCAGCGGCTCCGACTCGAAGATCTCCGGGCGCAAGGCCGTGATCCCCACGAGTGTCTCGCCTTCCTCTACGCGATGAACGACCGGTTTCACGCGGAACTCTCCGATCGCGGGTTCGTCGAACGGGCGGACGTGATCCCGCGGGCCGTCGACCTGCTCGAGGCAAACGCCGACGGGCTTCAAAGCCGTGTGACGGCCTCGTTCGACGCCGTTCTCGCCCTCGAGTTCGAGGAGTTCCGTCGGCTCGACCGACGGTACCTCGCGACGCTCACCGCCGACGCCGACCTGGTCTGTCTCGGCGAACGCCACGCCAGCGTCGAACGCACACGAGTCGAGCCAGGGTGTGTCGAGGATATCGCCGAACGCGCGGGGCTCGACGCCGAATCCCTCGAGCGTTCCCCGTCCCCGGCCGGGACCGGGCCGCCCCACCGCGGGATCACGCGGTTTCTCGCGACCGGAGCCACGGATGCGATCGGGACGGCCGACGCGGCCGGCCGGCAGACCGGGACGGCACGTCGAATCCGAACCGACACCGCCCGCGAACAGCGCCGGGCCGTGGCGACCGAGATCCAGTCGCTGCGGGAACGACGCGGCTGGTCGTACGACGACATCGCCGTCGCGGTCCCGCGGGTCGAACGGATCCCCGAAACCAGAACGCGGCTCCGGGAGGCCGGTATCCCGACGGCGACGGTCGGAACCCCCTCGCTCGCCGAGGATCCCGCCGTCAACGAACTCTACGCGTTCGTCACCCTCCAGTGGGCTCGAGAGCGGACGGGGACCGAGACGGACCGTGCCGACGAGGCGAGTCGTCCCGGTCACGTCGACGACCGCGAGGCCTCCCGGACTCATCTCAGCGCTCGCGTCGACGAGTTCTCGCCCGCGTTGCTCGAGGCGTGTGCCGACTCGAGCGTGGCTCGCTCGCTCCGGGAGTGGATCCGGCGAACGGACCTCAAGGGACGGATCGCACGTGAGGAGGCGTGGGTCGATGCCAGAGAGCAGTACGAGAGCGTCCGGCGGGTGCTCGAGATCGCCCGGTTCGTCGAGGAGACGGACCTCGTCGGGCCTGACTGGCGGGGACTGCGCCGGATGCTTCGGCGGACGATCCGGTACGACGCGCCGTACGTGCACGCGGTCGAAGCCCAACCGCCGACCGGCGGGGTCGCGGTGTGTGCCGTCGACGACCTCAAGTACGACTCCCGGGAGGCGGTCTTTCTGCTCGACCTGATCGACGATGCCTATCCGGGCGAACAGTTTCTCACCCAGTTGTTCCCGACGGCGTGGCTCCGGGAGATGCCGACCTACCCCGCCGTCACCGACCCGTCGCCGGCCGAAATCACCGAAACGTTCGCGACGGTCTCGCCCGCCGACGTCGGCGATCCGTTCGAGACCTACCACGCCCAGCGGTCGCGGCGACGGCTCGCGCTCGGCGCTCGTGCGGCCGAGAGCGTCCTCTACTGCTGTTCGTACGAGCGCGGGTCCGGCGGCCTGCGCCGGAGCTACGACGAGTCACGGTACCTGAAACTGATCGCGGCGACGGACGGCCTTTCGCTCGTCGACGTCGACGCCCGCTCCGGGGCGCGGATTCACGGCGAGACGAACGCGCTCGAGGCCCTGCTCGACCAGCCCCGCGGCGAACTCGAGCGCGTCCTCCGTGAAGCGAGTACGGGCGGGACGGCGAACCTCGCGACGACGGAGGAACTGTTCGAGGAAATCGCCGTCGTTCTCGCCGAGGGGGATATCGACGACGACCTCGCCGAGGCGGTCCGCTCGCAGTTCGAGTTCGCCGCCGGGGAGGTGGTGCGGAATGACTGACGCCACGGAGCGGTCCCCGGAATCCGCCGCCGGACGGTCGGTCTCCGTCGACGGCCTCGCGACCTACCTCCGTTGTCCGCGCCGGTACGAGTTCGCACACGTCCACGAACTCGAGGGCAGCGACGACTCGGACGTGACCGCCGATCGCGCCGACCTCCTGCGGCGGGCCATCTGTGCGGCGCTGCGAAGCGGCGAAACCGACGTCGACGGTCTCTTCGCGGTGGGTCGAGAACGCCTGTCAGCGCTGTGGGACGACCACGACGAGCGGTTTCACTCCCGCGCGCAACGGCGACACGAGCGACGCGTCCTCGAGGCGACGCTGCGGGCGTATCTCGAGCGCGTCGGCGTCGAACACGCCGCGGGGATCGAGCGGCTGGCGGCGGACGCGACCGACGCGGAACCGGTCGGCCCGTCGCTCTCGGTTTCGAGTACGGTTTCGGTCCCCGAGAACACCGACCCCGTTCCGGTCGAGGCGACCGTCGACTACCTCTACGTCGACGGGTCGTCTTTCGTGGGCGTTCGGTTCGTGCCGACCCTCGCGCCGCTCGGTCTCCTGCGGTACCGGTCCGACTGGGACGGCGACGTCGCCGATCTCTTTACCGATCACTTCGACGCTGATGCGGACGTCTTCGAGCCGGGCGCGGTCAGCGCACTCCTCGAGACGGCCGTCGTCCTCGAGGGCCTCCGTGCCCGTCGGGACCGCCTCGGTCTCGAGGACCGGACCTGTCGATACCTTCGTATTCCACTCGCCGATCGATCGAAGGCGACGGTCAACTGGATCCGCGGGACCGTCGAGACGAGCCTCGAGGTGATGGATCTGACCGACGTGTACGTCGACCACCTGACGTACGGCATGACACACGAACACCGAAACGAGACGGTCGACGATCGACTCGCCGACGTCCTCGGGAGGCTGGTCACGGGATCGTTCGATCCGTCGGACCGGTGGGACCGGATCGAATCGCACGCCTGTCCGTCCTGTGAGTACACCGTCTGCTGTCAGGAGTACATCGCCCGGGAGGTGGCGTTCGATGGATAACGACGACGGCCGCCTTGCCGGGCGATCGGATCGCGACCCCGACGGGGATCGCCTCGACCCAACCGAAAGTCAGCGGGCCGTCATCGACAGCAGGGCGGCCTGTACCTCCGTCGACGCCGGCGCGGGAACCGGCAAGACGACGACGATGCTCATGCGGATCGAACGCGCCATCGAGCGCGGCGCGGTCGAGCCGGACGACGTACTGGTGTTGACGTTCGCGAACGAGGCCGCCGGCAGCATCCGCGACGCGGTGTCCGAGCGCCTCGATCCGGACGCCGCCGCGGCGATCGACGTCTACACCTACCACTCCTTTTGCTATCGGCTGGTCCGCGAGTACGCCTACTACCTCGGGTACTCTCCCGAGTTCGACGTCGTCACCCGGCGAAGACGCCGCCGGATCGTCGGGCGGCTCCTCGCGGAGAACGACTACGGCTTCGCGGCCGCGTGGCCCCGCGGCGACGGCTCGGCCGCCGATCTCACCGACGCAGTCGATCGGTTCATCCGGACGATGAGCCGGGAGGGGATCGGTCCCGACCGGCTCAGGGAAGCACTCCCCGCGGTTCGAACCCTCGAGTTGTGCACCGAGTTCGTCCTCTGGCTCGAGCGAACGGCCGCCGAGGACCTGTCGTTCGAGAACGAGGCGCTGCGATACTTCAACGATGACGACCACCTCACGGCAGCCCGGGAGTCGCTGGTCGAGTACGGGAAACTCCTTTCGTACTGTCGCGAAAAGATCGCGGAGGCACCCGACCCGTTTCGAAACGACGACGTGGTGTGCGATATCGACCGCTACCTCCGGGTGCTCCAGACGTGCGTGACGAACACGATCGAGACGCTCTCGCTCGAGGAGCCGACCACGAAACACCTGCCGCGTGCCCTGTTTGGCAACGAGATCAGGGGTGCGACGACGGGACGGATCGAACAGAGCCCGCTCGGGCGGTTGAAACACTACGTCGAGTTCCTCCGACTCGCGCGCCACTACACCGACGTATACGCGGACTATCACGACACTCTCGAGCGCGAACGGACGCTGGATTTCGACGAACTGGTGCGGACGGCGACCGATCTGGTTACCGACGAGGGGGTCGCGGCCGAGATCACCGACCAGTGGCAGCAGGTGTACTGCGACGAGTTTCAGGACACCGACGAGACCCAGTTTACCCTGCTTACCGAACTCACGGACGGTCCCGACCGGCCGGACTTGCTCGCGATCGGCGACAAGGACCAGGCCATCTACGGCTGGCGCGGCACCGATCGTGAGGGGCTCGATCGACTCGCCGACGCCTACGACGACCACGAGTCGATCGAACTCGAACTCAACTTCCGGTCGCGACAGGAGATCCTCGAGCTGACGAACCACTGCGAGTACGGCTCCCAGTCCTCGAAGACGCTCCGTGAAAACGAGCGAACCCGGGGCGAGTACGCCGTCGGCAGCGACGGGATCGAACCGTCGCTGCCCGATCGAGTCATCAAAATCGAAAGCGACGATATCGACCGCTCGACGGCAAAACAGGTCTCGACGACCGTCTCGCGGCTGCTCAACGGCGAGGCGGAGAACGTCCCCCAGCGGACGGTAGCGGACATCGCGGTCATCGTCCGAACCAACCGCCACGCACAGGCGGTCGCGGACGAACTTCGGGAACGGCGGATCCCCTACGAGGTCTCGGGATCACCGCGCGGCGAGGTGTCGCCCGGAATACGGACGGTCCTGTCGTATCTCCGCGTACTCGTCGATCCGGACGCCGACGCCCACCTCCGGCGCGTACTGCTGTACCGGTATCGGTTCTCGGAGGCGGATCTCGAGACGCTTCAGCGTCGACCCGAATCGCTGTTCGATGCGGTGTTCGACGTCGATCCCGAAACGCTCGAGAACCCCACACGACTCGAGCGAGCGCGCGATCACCTCGACGAGCTTACGACGCTGCAGGCGAGCGTGCCCCTCTCGGGTTTCCTCCGGCGGTTCCGGGAGGTGACGCGTCTCGAGTGGTTTCTCACGGGCGAGGAGCGGCCGGAACTCGACCGGCTCGAACGGTTCGTCGAGAGCTACGAGCCCGACGCCGTCGTCCGGACGCTGACCGGTGAGTTCGTCGATGCGCTCGAGCGGACACTGAGGGGTGATGGAAACGAGCGCACGCGGGGCACCCGATCGTCGGACTGCGTGGACGTGATGACCGTCCATCAGGCGAAAGGGCTCGAGTTCGATACGGTACTGGTCCCGTATCTCTCCGACGAGGAGTGGTGCGTCGAGACCGACTACGCCGATCGCGCGCGGTATCGGTTGCTCGCCGCGACGCTGTCGAGCGAGGTCGATTCGCCGCTGTGTGCGGATCTGGCCGCCGATACCCTCGGCGAGGAGTGGCGGGTTCTCCACGTCGCGCTCACCCGGGCTGCGAATCACCTGTTCGTCTTCGGTGCCGAGTACGACTACGACGGAGCGGCGGACGAACTCGGGGCCTCGACGGCCGACGCGTGTCTCGCGGACGAGATCGAGTGGTCGGTCACCGGCCAGCGGATGGAGCTGTGGTCGTCCCTCCGGGGGAGCTTCGAGCGGGTTCGGGAAACGTATCCCGAAACCGTCGTCGATCGGACCGCGGAACTCGAACGCGCCACCGCCACCGGTTCGGGGACGATCACCTACGACGCCGGGGCCGTCGATCGGCCGGCCGAATCCCTCGGGGCGAAGGCGGCGGTCGAAACCGTCCATCGGCTCGGGCGGTTGCTCCGTACCGAAACCTTGCTGCCCGCTGCCGACGCGGCGAGCCACGGCGCGTTCGAGGGGGCGGACTCCGTGGGTCCGGTTCCGGCCGAGCGCCGCCTC
Source organism: Halopiger djelfimassiliensis (assembly GCF_000455365.1). Taxonomy (GTDB): domain Archaea; phylum Halobacteriota; class Halobacteria; order Halobacteriales; family Natrialbaceae; genus Halopiger_B; species Halopiger_B djelfimassiliensis. Next base: position 800,214 of record NZ_HG315685.1, on the reverse strand, counting down.
TCGACGCTGACGACCGAAACCGTCCGGTTTCCCATCGAGACGCTCTCGGCCGCGACCGACCTCCCGGTCGCGATGCGACACAGCTACACGGCGATGGAAACCCACGCCACGTGCCCGCGAAAACACTACCTCGATCACGTCGTCCGAGCGGTCGACGATCCGACGGGCACGGGTGGCCGCTCGAGCACAATCGGCGCCGGATCGCGGCTCGTCGGGACCGTCTTCCACGCCGTCGCCGAGGAGGCGTTCTACCGGGGGTATCGAACCCGTGAGGCGTGGCACGAGGCCGCGCAGCGACAGCTTACGGCGCGGAACTGCCGCGAGCACCGCGAGGCCGTCCTCGGCTGCATCGACCGGTTCTTCGAAGCGACTGCCCCCGGATTCGACCAGCCCGTCGCCGACTGGGAACCCCTCGCGGCCGAACTGTCGTTCTCGCTGGCGGACGTCACCGGCGTGGCGGGCGACGTCGTCGGCGTTATCGATTCGGTTCGGCGGACGCCGGCCGGGGAACTCGTCGTCCTCGACTACAAGACGACCGCCGAGCGAATCGCGCCGGCCGATGCGACGCAGCTTTCGCTGTACTTGCAGGCGTTCGAACGGCAGTTCGATGCTGCCGAGCCGATTTCGAGGGCGGGATACGTCTACGTCGGCGACGGTACCGGTCCGTGCGTGTCCCTGTTCGATCCCGACGAACTGCCGTCGTGGGCGTCGGTCCTCGAGACGCTCACCGCGGTCGACGATCCCTCGTACGACGAGACGACGCCGGGCGAACACTGCCGGTACTGTCCACACCGGTCGCTCGGCTGTGGACCCGACGAGTACGCCGGCCCGGTCGACGACGGGGTCGGCGACGGCTGACGCCCGACGGCCGTCGAACGCCCATCCTTTATTTTCGGGCGCACCAACGGGCAGCTATGATCGAGGCGACGCTCTGTTTTCCGCTGCGAGGCGACGGCGGCGACACGGGCGGATCCGTTGCCGACTGTAACGAAGTATTGTTGATCGAGAAACGCCGCGGACTCGGCGAAGGGTTGTACAACGGTCCCGGCGGCAAACTCGAGCCCGGCGAAACGCCCCGCGAGTGTGCCGTCCGCGAGACGCAAGAGGAGGTCGGACTCGAGATCGCACCGACGGATCTCGAGAAGGCGGGCGAGCTCACGTTTTTGCTCGACGGAGAGTGTCACACGTCCTGTCACGTCTACCGAACCGAAACGTTCGCCGGTGAACCCACCACCTCCGACGAGGCGCGGCCGGAGTGGTTCGAAATCGACGCCGTTCCCTACGACCGGATGTGGGAGGACGATCGACTCTGGCTACCACGCGTTCTCGAGGGGGAGACGGTCGTCGGCGAGTTCGAATTCGAGGGCGGCGAACCGCTAGACGAGGCCACGTTCGTCGACTACGATCTCGAGTGCGGCGTTTCGTTCGAGGCGACCACGGCGGAGTGAAAGCCGACGTTCACCCGTGTGAACGTTGGTTACGATCGCGTTCGATCGAAACGGACAAAAAAGCCTACATCACTTTCACCGGAAGCGATGAATAGGTATGTCCGAGGCGAGACCGACTCGCAGACGGCTTCTCGAGGTCGGTAGTGCTGCGTTGCTGACCGCCGTTGCTGGATGCACGCTGCCGTCGGCCAACTCTGACGGTTCTGGCCGGACTCCGTCGACTGCTGCGGCGGACAGTCCGTATGCGGCGGTCTATCGGGACGCGATCGATTCGGTGGTGCTCGTCGAAACCGGACAGGGGCAGGGAACTGGGTTCGTCTTCGACGAGACACACGTCGTCACGAACGCCCACGTCGCCGGCCAAGCATCGACGACGGCGATCCGTTTCAACGGAGGACACTGGAGCGATGGCGACGTCGTCGGAACGGACCCCCACAGCGACCTGGCCGCGATCGCGGTCGACGACGTTCCGTCGGAAGCGACCCCGTTGCCGTTCGTCGACGGGACGGTCGCGATCGGACAGGAAGTCGTGGCTATCGGCAACCCGTTTAACCTCAATGGCACGGTCACGACGGGAATCGTCAGCGGAACCGATCGGTCGATTCCGGCCCCGACGGGCTACCGGATTCCGGACGCGATCCAGACCGACGCCGCGGTCAACCCGGGTAACAGCGGCGGCCCGTTGATGACCCTCGACGGCCGCGTCGCGGCCGTGATCAACTCCGGCGGCGGCGACAACATCGCCTTTGGCATCTCGGCGGCGCTGACACAGCGCGTCGTCCCCGAACTCATCGAAACCGGGTCGTACGACCACGCCTACTTGGGTATCTCGTTCACCGACGTCACACCCGCGATCGCGCAGGCACACGACCTCGAGGACCCGCGGGGGCTCCTCGTCGTCGAAGCGACGCGGGGTGGGCCCGCCGATGGCGTCTTGCAACCCACCAACGACGTTCGCCTCATCGACGGCAAACGCGTTCAGGTCGGCGGGGACATTCTGCTGGCCATCGACGGAACCGAGATCACGACGTCGGAGGATCTGGGGAGTCACCTCGCGTTACAGGCACGACCCGGAGAGACCGTCGAACTGACCGTGCTCCGTGACGGGAGCGAACGCACCGTCGAACTCGAGTTGGGGACGCGTCCCGCGTAGGGACTGCGTCGGCGGTTTCGATTCGCTCCCGGACACAGTGGATATACAAACGTGGTTCCCGTACTCGCAACGATGGCGCTTCTCGGAAACAAGTGGTTGTGGCTGTCCGTTCTGGGGGTTTTCCTGTCCGGTGGATTAATACTCGTCGCCGTCGGGTATCTCGGGTTACTCGTGTACTCGGGGCTGGTCAGCGAGACACCGATCGTGACGCTCTTGCTCGATATCGCGATCCCCGTTGTCGTGGGTATCGCCGTCCTGGTCGCACTGTTAGCGGTGTCGTGTGTCGGGTTGCTCTGGGTGCTGGTCCGAAACGCGTCGCTCCCGCGAAACGACCGGATCGCAACGATCGCGGAGCGACTCGAACGCGAGTACCCGCCGCTACGAAGCGTCGGGCTGTCGGAACTGTTCACGCCGCCGGAACCGTCGGCGGAAGAGCAGGCCGAACGAGCGCTCGCGGAGTTGAAACAGCAGTACGTCGACGGCGAAATCACCGAACGGGAGTTCGAACGGAAGGTCGACCGACTCGTCGCGAACGATTCGATCGACGAAGCGCGCGCGGCCCACGAACGGAACCGAATGCTGGACGACCGGCCGAATCAGGACTGAGAGGGTCGCTTTCGGCACGCACGCGATTGCGATCACCGTGTTGACCCAAAACGGACTTCGGGAACGGGCGACCCGACGGCACGACCGTCGTTCCGTCGCCGATCAGGGCGTCAGTACGACTTTGCCGGAACTCTTGCGATCCTCGATGTACTGGTGGGCCTCGGCCGCGTCCTCGAGTGCGAACGATTCGCCGAGGATCACTTCGAGATCGCCGCTGGTCAGTCCCTCCGTGAGGTCGGGGACGGCCTGCATGACCGTGCTCGGATCGTGCGTGGACGCCTGTCCGAGATGGAACCCTTTGACGGTCTTGTTCTCGAACAGTAGCCGTCGGTTCTCCACCTCGGCGGGAACGCCGCTTGCGACGCCGTAAGTGACCATCCGGCCGAAGTGGGCCATCGCGTCGAGACTGCGCTCGAAGACGTCGTCGCCGACGCTCTCGAGGACGAGGTCGACCCCCTCGCCGTCGGTCTCCTCGTCGACGACCTCGCGGAAGTCCGTCTCGGTGTAGTTGATCGGGTGGTCACAGCCCAGATCCGCGGCGAGGTCGAGTTTTTCCTGCGTGCTCGCGGTGCCGAAGACCTCCGCGCCGGCGTTCGAGGCGAGTTGGACGGCGGCCGTCCCGACCCCACCCGCGGCGGCCTGAATCAGGACGGTCTCACCTTCCTCGAGGCCGCCCCACTCGAACAGACAGGAGTGTGCCGTGAGGAACTGCACCGGGAAGCCGGCCGCTTCCTCGAAGCTCATCCCCTCCGGGATGGGGAAAAGCAACTGGGCGTTCGCAACGGTGTACTCGGCGTATCCGCCGGTATCGAGCATCGCGACGACTCGGTCCCCCTCGTCGAGGTCGACCCCCTCGCCGGTCGCGTCGATCGTCCCCGCGGCTTCCATGCCGGGAACGTAGGGCGCGTCGGGACCGCCCGGATAGACGCCACGGCGCTGCATGATGTCCGCGAAGTTGATCCCCGCCGCTTCGATCTCGATGCGGACCTCGCCCGCGCCGGGTTCGGGCAGTTCCGCGTCGGTTACCTCGAGTTGCTCGCTGTCGCCGTATTCGGCAACTTCGATCGTACGCATATTCCCCCTAACGTGTGCGAGTCGCATAAGGCTGCGAGAACCGGAAACAACACTCCAGAGGTTTTCGATCCGCTTCGAGTCAGCCGTCCGACCTTCGCATGGTTTAAGACCGCGCTGACTGCATGTCGTACCAATGAGCGACGAGAGCCAGGAACTCGGCATCACCGAGTCGAAATCACACAAACCCGGCGACTGGTACGCCGAGGTCGTCCAGAAGGCCGGCCTCGCGGATTACGCCCCCATGGGCGGGTTCATCGTCACGAAGCCACGCGGATACGCGCTCTGGGAGCGCATTCAGGACGCACTGGACGGCTGGTTCAAAGACACCGGCGTCCAGAACGCGTACTTCCCGATGTTCATCCCCGAAAGCTACCTCGAGCGCGAGAAGGACATCGTCGAGGGGTTCGACCCCGAGGTCGCGTGGGTGACCCAGGGCGGCCACGACGAACTCGAGGAGCGACTCGCGGTACGGCCCACCAGCGAATCGATCATCGCGCCGTTTATGTCACAGTGGGTCCGCAGCCACCGGGATCTCCCCTTGCGGTTGAACCAGTGGTGTTCCGTGGTTCGGTGGGAGGCGACCGAGACCAAGCCGTTCTTCCGGACCAAGGAGTTCATGTGGCAGGAAGGCCACACCGCCCACGCCACCGACGAGGAAGCCTGGGAGGAGGTCTGGACCCGTCTGAGCCAGTACGAACGCGTCTACGAGGAGGTGCTTGCGATCCCGGTGTTGCGCGGCAAAAAGCCCGAACACGACAAGTTCCCGGGCGCGGATACGACCACGACGGTCGAAGCGCTGATGCCCGACGGAAAGTCGGTCCAGGGGGGGACCAGCCACCACCTCGGCCAGAGCTTCGCCGAGGCGTTCGACATCACCTTCGTCGACGAGGACGAAAAAGAGCGCACCGCCTACACCACCTCGTGGGGCCTCTCGTGGCGGGCACTCGGCGCGCTCATCATGACTCACTCCGACGATCAGGGACTCGTCCTGCCGCCGACGATCGCACCCACGCAGGTCGTCATCGTCCCCATCTGGCAGGAGGACACGAAAGAGGACGTCCTCGAGTACTCCGCGGGGATCGCCGACGATCTCGAGGACGCCGGCTTCCGCGTCGAACTCGACGACCGCGACGAGCGCAATCCCGGCTTCAAGTTCAACGAACACGAACTCAACGGCGTGCCGCTGCGTCTCGAGATCGGGCCTAACGAGGTCGACGACGAGGAGATCACGCTGGTCCACCGCCCCGACAACGAGCAGTCGGTCGCGGACCGCGACGGGATCGTCGACACTGTCGACGACCACCTCGAGACGATCTTCGACAAACTGTACGATGCGGCCGCGGAAACGCTCGATGAGAACGTTCGAGAAGCCCACAGCCCGGAGGAAATCCTCGGGACGCTTGGCAAACACGGCGGCTACGTGAAGACCCCGTGGTGTGGCGACGAGGCCTGTGAAACGGCCATCAAGGAGAAAATCGCCGCCGAGATCGTCATGCAACCCCTCGAGGACGAGGGCGGCCAAACTGCCGGCGAGGTTCCCGAACCCGACCACGACGAGTGTGGCGTCTGTGGCGATCCCGCCGACGAGATCGCGTACTTCGCGAAGTCGTACTAGGGGTTCGAGGTCACCGGTTTTCGGGATTCGATTACGGGTTCTCGGCTCGCTTTCGGTTCAACGCGAGAACCATCTGTCGGTAGTAGCACGGCTCACGGTAGCGGTTATCACTCGAACCTAATCGTTTAACCCCAGATTGCTTATCAGTGGCGACGAAACGAATACTTGGTGTTCACTCTGGTGAAGTGAGCACTGCGTGCCTCTGACAATTCTGCCCGTCACCGTAGCTCCGCCGCGAGCGTTCGGGTGCCCCGAACTCGGTCGCTCGCGGACCCACTCCCCCACTGTTGCCGTCGACTCTCACTGTTGCTACCGGTCGGTGACCAATCCATTATATCCATATATATGTGTTTATAATACCCTTAGCCATTATGGATCACCCTCTTATAGTTGTTCTCGCTATCGTGGACCATGTCACAGCCACACATGTCATCCACCGAGCGTTCGCAGGGGCTCGCCGACCCCGACGACGCGCGGTCGAACTGTGGCGTCGGCGTCGTTATGGATCTCGACGGGGAACCGGGCCACGACGTCGTCGCCGACGGGCTCGAACTGCTTCGAAACCTCGAGCACCGCGGAACGACCGGGGCGGAAAAAGACACCGGCGACGGGGCCGGGATCATGCTCCAGACGCCCGACTCGTTCTTCCGCGACGTGCTCGAGACCGAACTGCCGGACGTCTACGCCGTCGGCTCGCTCTTTCTCCCGCAGGACGATACGAGCCGCGAGACGATCGTCTCGATCGTCGAATCGACCCTCGAGACGTACGAACTGGAGGTGCTCGAGTGGCGGTCGGTGCCGACGAACAACGACGGTCTCGGGACGACGGCCGTCGAGTCCGAACCCGTCGTCCAGCAGATCGCCGTAGCCCCCGTCGACGACGTCACCGGCGATGACTTCGACCGCCGCCTCTACGTCGCTCGCCGCGCGCTCGAGAGCGCCGTCGAGAAACGCGCCCGCGAAGACGACGATCTCGACGGGATCGGTCGGTTCTACGTCTGCTCGCTCGACTCGAAGACGGTCGTCTACAAGGGGTTGCTCAAGGGCGAGCAGCTTCCCGCCTACTACCCGGATCTGACCGACGAGCGCCTCGAATCGACCTTCGTGATGGTCCACGAGCGGTTCTCGACGAACACGCTCGGTGCCTGGCACCTCGCGCATCCGTACCGGAACGTCATCCACAACGGCGAGTTCAACACTATTCGGGGCAACGTCAACTGGATGCGCGCCCGCGAAACCGATCTCGAGAGCGACGTTCTGGGGGATCTCGAGGCCGTCAAGCCGATCATCGACGACCCCGAGCAGTCCGACACCGCAAGCGTCGATAACGCTCTGGAACTCCTGTTGCAGGACGGCCGCGACCTCGCTCATGCCCTGCGGATGCTCGTCCCCGAGGCCTGGCGCGGCGACGACGAGATGGACCCGGACCGCAAGGACTGGTACGACTTCCACGCCTCGCTGGTCGAGCCCTGGGACGGCCCCGCGCTGGTCGCGGCGACCGACGGGGAACGGGTCGGGGCCGTCCTCGACCGCAACGGCCTGCGCCCGTGCCGGTACGACGTGACGACGGACAACCGACTGATCATGGCCAGCGAAGCCGGCGCGCTCGAGACCGAGCCCGGTGAAATCGAAACCCGGGGGCGTCTCGAGCCGGGGCAACTGTTCCTCGCCGACCCGAACGAAGGCCGGGTCATCCCGGACGCGGAAGTCTTCGACGACCTCACCGACGACCGTTACGGCGAGTGGGTCGAGCAGGAACAGGTCCACCTCGACGAAATCCGGCCGACCGACGACGGCTCCCCGCAGCGGGAGGTCCCCGCCCTGCGGGACTACCAGGCTGCGTTCGGGTACACTCACGACGAACTCGAGAACCTGATCGAGCCGATGACTCAGAAGGGGAAAGACCCCGTCGGCTCGATGGGCGACGACACGCCGCTGTCGGTGCTGACGGAGTTCAACCGGCCGCTGTTTTCCTACTTCAAGCAACTGTTCGCGCAGGTCACGAACCCGCCGCTGGATTACATCCGCGAGGAACAGGTCACCTCGATGGAGTCGCGGCTGGGCTACCAGCGCAACCTGCTCGACGAATCGCCGGCCCACGCCCGCCAACTCGTGCTCGACTCGCCGGTTTTGACCGATGCCGAACTCGAGGCGATCCGCGAGTGTACGGTCAACGATATTACCGCGGCGACGGTCGACATCACCTACGAGCCGACCAGCGACGAACCGGGGGTGGACCTCGAGGCCGCAATCGAACGCGTCCGGGCCGACGCTGTCGACGCCATCGAAGACGGCCACGACGTCCTCGTCCTCTCGGACCGGAACGTCGACGAGGACCGGGTCGCGATCCCGAGCCTGCTCGCGACCGGCGGCGTCCATCACCACCTCGTGCGAAACGGATTGCGCAACCACGTCGGGCTGGTCGTCGAGTCCGCCGACCCGCGGACCGTTCACCACTTCGCGACGCTGATCGGCTACGGTGCCGGCGCGGTCAACCCGTACCTCGCCTACCGGACGATAGCGGACCTTACCGCCGGTCCCGACGGGGCCGACACCGAGGTCGCAATCGACGCCTACGTCGGCGCTATCGAGGATGGGATCCGCAAGACGATGGCCAAAATGGGCATCTCGACGGTCGAGAGCTATCAGGGTGCACAGATCTTCGAGGCCGTCGGCCTCGATTCGGATCTGGTCGCGGCGTACTTCGAGGGGACGGAAAACCGCACCGAGGGCATCGGCCTCGCCGAGATCGAGCACGACCTCCGCGAACGTCACGCAACCGCCTTCGGCGACGCCGACGACGCGGCTCTCGACCGGCACGGCGAGTTCGAACACCGGTCGGACGGCGTCCACCACCAGTGGAACCCCGAGACGGTCGGGACGCTCCAGCAGGCCGTCCGCTCGAACGATTACGAGCGCTACCGTGAGTTCGCCGACGCGATCAACGACCAGAACCGGACCCTCCAGACCCTGCGGGGTCTCCTCGAGTTCGACGCCGACCGCGATCCGGTCCCGATCGAGGAGGTCGAACCGATCGCGGACATCGTCGAGCGGTTCTCCACCGCGGCGATGTCGCTTGGATCGCTCTCGCCCGAGGCCCACGAGAACAACTCGATCGCGATGAACCGGATCGGCGGCAAGTCAAACTCCGGCGAGGGCGGCGAACCGCCCGAACGGTTCGGAACGGAACGGGAGTGTACCGTCAAGCAGGTCGCTTCCGGCCGGTTCGGCGTCACCTCGACGTACCTCGCCAACGCCGAGGAACTCCAGATCAAGATGGCTCAGGGATCGAAGCCCGGCGAGGGGGGCCACCTGCCGGGCTCGAAGGTCAACGAGATGATCGCCCACGTTCGCAAGTCCACGCCGGGCGTGGGGTTGATCTCCCCGCCGCCGCTGCACGATATCTACTCGATCGAGGACCTCAAGCAGTTGATCTTCGACCTGAAGGCCGCAAACGAGGACGCCGACATCAACGTCAAACTGGTCTCGGAGGCCGGCATCGGCACGGTCGCCGCGGGCGTCGCCAAAGCAAACGCCGACGTGGTCCATATCTCGGGTCACTCCGGAGGAACGGGCGCGTCGCCGCGTACCTCGATCAAAAACGCCGGTCTCCCGTGGGAACTGGGGCTGGCCGAGGCCACTCAGATGCTCCGTGCGACCGGCCTTCGGGACCGCATCCGCGTCTCCGCCGATGGCGGTCTGAAGACCGGCCGTGACGTGGCCGTCGCCGCCCTGCTTGGAGCCGAGGAGTACGTCTTTGGCACCGCCTCGCTCGTGAGCAGCGGCTGTGTGATGGCCCGACAGTGCCACAAGAATACCTGCCCGGTCGGCGTCGCCACCCAGCGTGAGGACTTACGGAAGCGATTCCCCGGGGAACCCGAGCACGTCATCAACTACATGACCTTCATCGCGCAGGAACTGCGCGAGATCATGGCCGATCTCGGCTTCCGTACCCTCGACGACATGGTCGGCCGGGTCGACGTTCTGGCACAGCGCGACGACGTCGACCATCCGAAAGCCCGCACTGTCGACCTTTCGGCGGTGCTCGCCGAACCCGACGGCGACGTTCGCCGGAAGCTCCGCGAGCAAGACCACGAACTCGAGGATCAACTCGACCGCGATCTCATCGAGGCCGCGGCCGACGCTATCGAGGAACAGGAGCCGGTGATGCTCTCGGCCGCAGTCAGCAACGTCGATCGCGCGGTCGGTGCCATGCTTTCGAACCGGATTACCAGCCGGTACGGCGAGCCCGGCCTCCCCGAAGATACGATCACCGTCGACTTCGAGGGGACCGCCGGCCAGAGCTTCGGCGCGTTCCTCGCAAGCGGCGTCTCCATGCACCTAGACGGCAGCGCCAACGACTACGTCGGAAAGGGGCTCTCCGGCGGCAAGCTCGCGATCCGCACGCCCGAGACGGCCGCCTACGAGCCGACCGAGAACGTCTCCATCGGCAACGTCGCACTCTACGGCGCGACCGGCGGCCAACTGTACGTCAACGGGGTGGCCGGCGAACGCTTCGCCGTCCGCAACTCCGGGGCCAAGGCCGTCGTCGAGGGCGTCGGCGATCACGGCTGTGAGTACATGACCGGCGGCGTCGTCGCCGTGCTCGGCGAGACCGGCACGAACTTCGCCGCAGGTATGAGCGGCGGCGTCGCCTACGTTTACGACCCCGACGACGAGTTCGAGGCCAGGGCCAACACCGGGATGGTCTCGCTCCACGAGGACCTCGAAGAGAAAGACAGGGAGATGCTACGACGGCTCGTCGAGAACCACGTCGCCTACACGGGCTCCGAACGCGGGCAACTGCTGCTCGAGAACTGGGACCGCGCGCTCGAGTGTTTCGTGAAGGTCATGCCCGAGGCCTATTCGGCGGCGATCACCGAACAGGACTCCGACGACGTCCGCAACGAACTCCCGGGAACGCCGGAGACCGCCATTGGCACCGAATCGACGAACTTCGTCGCGAGCGACGACTGAGTCGGGTCTGCTGTTTTTCAGTCGGCCGTTCGTTCTGGACCTAGACCCCGATATCGGCCCGCCGATCCCGACGGACCTACCAAAGCGATGTGGACGATCGGGCCGCTGGCCGTGGGCCGGCACACCCCGTCACCGGAACCACAAAGACGACCCAGCTAGTCGCTTCGGGTCACCGTGGGCACCATTGGATTAGACAGCTCTAAAAATCCTATTCGATAGTAACAACTTTATGCTTTGGTGATTCACTGTGGAGTGTCTACGGATCAATGAACGTCATACGAGATAGACCCGACACGCTGGCGGAAACCAGCAGCCGTCCTGATTTCAAAACACCACCTCTCAGTGTCGTCGTAACGCGACAGGAGGGCCAGTTATGACCGGACTCTTGCTTCTCGGCGGACTGTCCAGTACACTCGGCTTTACGCTCGAGGAAGCGATCGACATCCTGCTCGTCTCGCTGCGCGACGGCTTCGTGCAGGTGAGCGCGTTCGTCGCGGCCACCGTTCTCATCTTCAGTTACGTCCAGTACCGCACGGGTGGGCGGATCGTCACCTACCTCGAAAACAACGAACGCATGCAGCCGCTTGCAGGTGCGTTACTCGGCCTTACGCCCGGCTGTGGCGGGGCGATCATTGCAATGCCCCTCTACATTCGGGGGACGGTCAGTTTCGGTACGGTCGTCGCCGCGCTCGTGGCGACGGCGGGCGACTCGGCGTTCGTCATCCTCGCGCTCGCGCCCGAAGCCGCGCTGTACGCCTACGGGATGGCGTTCGCCGCGGCCGTCGTGTTCGGGTACGCGATCGACCGCTGGGGGCTCGGCGTCGGTCGCGTCGACGATGCGGTCAGCCAGATCGGACGGCCGATGACCGACGGCGGGCTCGCGACGACGAGCGTCGCCAGCGGCGGCCCGAGTCTCCCCGAGTACGGTGACGAGTGTCACTGCAACGATCACACCCACACCGCCGATGACGGCGGCGTCATGACGACGATCAGCCACGGCGTCCACGTCCTCTGGTGGGTCGTCGCCGCAGCCGGGCTGGTCGCGGGCGTACTGTACCTCGTCCGCGGCGCGCCCGAGGTTTCGCTGGAGGTCGGTCCGACGTTCTTCGGACTGTTCACCGTCTCCGGGCTCGTCGGGACGAGCGCCTCGTTTTACCTCCACTTCGTCGGCCGCCGGTTCATCGGCGAGGGCGAGGTCGGTCGCATCCGCGACGACTTCACGAGCACCTACGAGACGTTCCAGCACGCCGCGATGGAAACCAGCATGGTCACCGTCTGGGTTATCGCGGCCTACCTCATCTACGAGTACGGCATCCTCATCACCGGGGTCGAGATCGCCACCGTCGCCGCTGCCGTGGGCGTTCTCGCACCGATCGGTGGCGCACTCCTCGGTCTTATCCCGGGCTGTGCGCCCCAGATCGTGTTCGCACAGATCTACGCCCACGGCGGTATCCCCTTCTCCGCGTTGACCGCAAACGCCATCAGTCAGGACGGCGACGCGCTCTTCCCGCTGCTGGCCTTCGACATGAAAGCCGCCATCGTCGCCACCATCTACACGACCATCCCCGCTTTGATCGCGGGCGTGGCGCTCCACTACGTCTGGCCGTACGCACAGTTCGGCTTCGGAGTACTCTGAGAAGGTTCGAGCGAGTCACGTCCCCATAGACCGTCCCGAGCACGCGGTAACCACAGTCTCTTGTGCGACCGAGATAGCGGGAGAACGACGCGGCTGTATCCGTCCGCGACGTGATCGGACGAACCCGTACACGGAACACAGCACACACTGAGTAGCGGTGAGGGTTCCACTCGGAACGGACACGTTCGGTACGCAACGAGAAGAGACAGCGTCGACGTCGAGAACAGCGGGCGGCTGTTCACTGCAGGAGCTCGACCGTCGATCCGTGACCACGACCCTGACTGACCACGTGGGACACCGTGACGACGCGTCCGGGTATCTACCACGGGGAGCGTGACACCTAGCACGATCGTTCCCGTTCGTGGTCACGGTCTATCGCATCGTGTTTCGTTTCGCTGATTGATCACCTCCGTGCTGCAACTGGTCATTCGGTACATACTAACTTAATCTTTAGCCCTGTCTAAAGATTGGCCGGTACGGAAAACGGGATCGCCCACCGGCTCCGGGGGATACCCCCCTACTCCCGGCCGAGCGTGTGAAACTCTTCGTTGGGACGCATATCTGCGAACATCGCCATCCGGTTGCTCAGGTTGTAAAAGGCCGTCACGGCCGCGATGTCCCAGATAGCTTCCTCGCTGAACCCCGCCTCGCGCAACGCTTCGAGGTCCGCCGGCTCGAGTTCGGTCGGCCGCTCGGTGAGTGTCACCGCGACGTCGAGCATCGTCCGGTGGGCCTCGCTGATATCCGCGGTGCGGTAGTTCGCGACCAACTGGTCGGCCAGCGTCGGATCCTCGGCGTAGATTCGAACGAGCGCCCCGTGAGCGACGTTACAGTAGTAACAGTGGTTGACGCCCGAGACCGCGACGACGATCATCTCGATCTCCTCGCGCTCGAGGGCCGTGTCCTCGACGAGCGCGTCGTGATACTGGAAGAACGCCCGGAAATGGGAGGGTTTGTACGCGAACGCGGCGAAGACGTTCGGCGTAAACCCGGACCGTTCCGTCTCTTCCTCGATTCGGTCCTGAAGGTCGTCGGGGAGGTCCTCGAACGCCGGCACGGGAAACCGGCCCATCGCGTCGTCGCTGAGTTCGGGATCGGTGCGTGACTCGGCGTCGGAACCGGAGTCGGACATACGTCCGAGTTCGCGAGCCGGCGTAATAATTCAGTGGTCCGGGTCGGCGGATGGATCGTCGACGACGCCGCCGGCGTCGACCGCCGCTTCGACGACGGTTTCGGCCGCCGGCACCGCGAGCAAGTGGGCCGGACAGTCGCAGTCGGAGGCTCCGAACTCGGCGACCGGCTCCCCGGGAAGCCGGCCGGCCAGTTCACACTCCCGGTCGGCGTCGGGAAACGTGACGACCGACTCGAGGCTCGTGGCGGAGTGACCGAGCACGTAATCGATGTGCCAGTGCCGGACGTCCCGCTCGCCGCACGCGAGTTCGCGGTGCCGGTCGACCCGTGCGAAGCCACCGGGGCCGAACGCACTCCCGACGTAGGCGTACGCCCCGGCGGGAAACGCGCGGTCGCCCAGTGCGCCGACCTCGATCGTCGTCGATCGCGCCACGTCCAGCACGAGAACGTAGGTTCCGCTCATACGTGGGGTTCGGTTTCGCCCCCGCAAAAGGGACCCCGGTTTCGGTCGCAGAAGCGATGTCGTTCGAGGACCGCACTCCTCGAGACGCTGGAACGACCGGATTCAGCGGGTGCGTTACTCGTCGCGGTTCCGACTCCCGGTCGGATCGCGCTCGTGGACGTGCCGACGGGTGCTCATGTCCTCGTCCCGACGGTGCCGGGCTCGCTCGTCGCTCGAGCCCCGATCGGACGTCGACCCTTCGGTCCAGTCACCCTGTTCGGATCGCCGTCCCTGCTGGCGGTACTGGAGTCCGCCGCCGGACTGCTGTCGCGGCGTCCCGTCGGTGTCCTGCTGGCCTTCGGAACCCCACCGATCACGCTGTTCCTGCTGGCCCTGTTGCTGCTGGTGGCGTCGACCTTGCTGCTGGCCACCGTGTTGCTGCTGGCCGCGCCCCTCGAACCCTTGACTTCGCTGGTGTCGTCCGGACGGAGGCTGGCCCTGTCGCCGCTGGTTCTGCTGGCCGCCCTGCGTTCCGCGCTGTCCCTGCTGGCCGCCGCGATCGGACTGCTGGCGCTGTCCCTGTTGTTGTTCGCGGTGTTGCTGGATCTCGCCTCGCGGCCATCGCTCCTGCACGCCGCGTCGCTCCCCGCCTTGCTGGCTGTACTCCTGCTGTCCTTGCTGGTGACGCTGGCCCTGCTGTCCTTGCTGGTGACGCTGGCCCTGCTGTCCTTGCTGGTGACGCTGGCCCTGCTGTCCTTGCTGGTGACGCTGGCCCTGCTGTCCTTGCTGGTGACGCTGGCCCTGCTGTCCTTGCTGGTGACGCTGGCCCTGCTGACCGCCGTGTTCCTGTTGTCGGCTTTCCCATCCTCGTCGCTGGCGCTGTTGGCCCTGCTGGCTTCGCTGTTGCCGTTGTTGTCCCTGCTGCCCGTGGCCGTACTCTCGTCGAGCCTCGCCGCCGTACTCGAGGTTCGCTTCTTCGGTGGCGTCCGTGCCGAAGTCGCGTTGCTGACTACGACCGCCCTGTTGCCCGCGCTGGCCTCGCTCTTGCCCACCGCGGTGGTGTTCGCGGCCGCCTTCGCCGCGACGGCTCCCCGAACCCATGCCTTCGGTCGTTCCTCGCTGTCCCCGTGACCCGCGTTCACGGCGCTGTCCGCGATCGCCGCTGTCGCTTCCTCGCTGGCTCAACGTTCCGCGCAGCCAGCCGCGTTGCTGGTCGCTTTCTCCCCCCTGTTCTCCGCGGTCGCTCGAGCGCTCGGTGTCCCGATTCCGTTCGTGCTCGCGTTCACGTGTCCGTCGGCTCTCGTTGCGGTCGTTCATGGCTGGAAACTGTGAGTGGTGAATCGACTGTGGAACAGTCGTCGCGCTATGCGTTCGATTACGGCACCGTGTGACCGTTCCAGCGCCGGACGCTACACCGAAGGGCAAGATAAAACATGAGCGCGCGTTAGCGTGCAGACGGCCCAGCCCGTTGCCACCGGAGATAACGTCCCGCCACGGGAGCGTCCCACGGATCAGGGACGATACTGTCGCTCCCGACGCGTTCCGCCCCGGCTCTCGAGGTCGTAGACCTGACTGGCGTCCGTCGACGGGCCGAACGCGAAAAGGCCGCGAGCGGGCTCGTACTCGTAGGTTACCCACTGGGGCAGAAACTGCGCCCCGATCAGTTTGCGGATGCTGAGCTGTTTGAGGCGAGCGTCCGGCGTCAGTCGGTCGGTCAATCGGAGATCGACGATCCCGTCGAACGCGTACTGGGTGTCCGGATCGCCGTTCGCCGTCACACAGGCAACGATCGGCACGTACCGGGCCTTACAGACGGTCGCGCGAACGTCGGTGACGAAGTTGTGGACGATGTGCCCGTCCAGAAGCGCCTCGAGTTCGTCCAGCGAGTCGATCGCCACCAGCCCGGTTTCGGTCATCTCGAGGTCGTCCAGCGCCCCGTCGAGGCTGTTTGCGACCTCCCTGACGTCGCTCGGGTCACGGACCGGCACGAGCGCGTCCGCGGCGGCTTCGCCGACGAACGTCGTCCATTCGTTTCTGGTCTCGAGGAATCCGTCCCGGTCGTCGAGCCGGTGGGTGAAACAGTCGATGACGCACAGCCGATCGTTCTCGAGGGCCGGAAGGACGTTCCAGCCGTTCTCGAAGAACCGCTCGAGCGTGCTCGTCGGCGGATTCGCGTACGCGACGATCACCGCGGGTTCGCCCCGCTCGAGCGCACGCCAGACGAGTTCCGTCATGAGTTCGCTCCGACGGGTCCCTTCGTCGCCGGACAACAGGACGAACGAATCGGCCGGGACGCCGTTCGGGATGAGAGAATCCAGCGGTTCGACCCCCGTTACGATGCGCTTGTAGGCGTCCGGATCGGGCATCTCCGAATCGGCTTCGGCGGCCTCCCGGCAGGCCGTCGAACAGAACCGCCCGCTTTCCGTCTCCGCCGGCTCTTCCGAGATCGGGTAGTGGCAGTGGTCACATTCGAGCGGATACTCCTGTGTTCGCTCCGTCCACAGTTGCTCCGTCATGACAGCGCGCCCTACCACGACGGGTAAAAAGAATCCCGTTCTCGAGCATCGTGACTGTTCGGCACGGAAACCGATCGGGCGGTCCCGTGTCGCATCGACCCGTGGGTTCGCCACCGTTTTCTCCCCGACCCTCGAGAACTGAGACGACCCATGGACAGCGCACTCGTCATCGGCGGAACGCGGTTTATCGGCCGCCACCTCGTCGAGGAGTTGCTCGCGCACGACTACGCGGTGACGATCTTCAACCGAGGGACCCACGACAACCCGTTCGAAGACGACGATCGCGTCGAACACGTCGAGGGCGACCGGACGAACGACGCCGCGCTCGAGGCCGCCGCGACCACGGTCGACCCGGATGCGGTCTTCGACTGCGTCGCCTACCGGCCCAAAGACGTCCGCGAAGCGACCCGAATCTTCGCGGACTGTGACGCGTACGTGTACATCTCCAGCGGCGCGGCGTACGGTCGCGAGGAGATCCCCAAACGGGAGGACGAAACCCCGCTCGAACCCTGTACGGCCGAGCAGGCGGTCGACGACACCCCCGAGACGTACGGCAACCGGAAAGCCGAGGGCGACCGCGCGGTGTTTGCGGCCGCCGAGGACGGCATCGACGCGATGTCCGTCCGGCCCCCGATCGTCTACGGCCCCCACGACTACACCGAACGGCTGGACTTCTGGATCGACCGCGTGAACCGCTTCGACCGCGTCATGGTGCCGGGCGACGGCACCAACGTCTGGCACCGCGTCTACGTCGAGGACGTCGCGAGCGCGCTGCGGATCGTCGCCGAACGCGGCGAGCCGGGCGAGGCCTACAACGCGGGCGACCGCCGTCTCGTCACGCTCGAGGAGATGCTCGCGTTGATCGCCGACTGTCTGGAGACGCCGGTCGACGTCGTTCACGCCGGCCCCCGCGAACTCGCGGCCGGCGGGATCGATCCCGACGACTACGTGCTCTACCGGGAGTACCCCCACATCATGGCAACCGAGAAGCTCACGGCGCTTGGCTGGGAGTCGACCCCGCTCGAGGACGCCATGGCGCGCTCGGTCGAGGCCCACCTCGAGAGCGACCGCGACGGCAGCGAACACGGACCGGACCGGGAGGACGAAGAGCGCGTGCTCGGCGTTCTCGATACGATCTGACCGCCACAGCGGCGGTTCTCGAGTCGCTGCCGGTGAGGTAGCGGAGGAAACCGTCGCTCCAACGGCCGGCGACGAGGAAAAACACGTATATTTCACTGGTGAGTCAGATGAGGTATGTTCGAGAAGTCGAAGTGGATTCGACTGCCGCGAAACGTCGTCGTCGGGAATGGCGTTCGATCGGCGGTCGTCGAGGTCGTCGACGACCTTCACTTGCAGGGTCGGCCGCTGTTCGTCACGAGTCCCACCCCGAAGGAGATCGCCGCGGACCCGATCGCGGCCGATTTCGAAGCCGCCGGCATCGACCCCGCGATCGTCACGGTCGAGTCCGCGTCGTTCGACGCCGTCGAGGCCGTCATCGAGGCCGCGGAAGCCGAGGAAGCGTCGTACCTCGTGGGTATCGGCGGTGGCAAGGCGATCGATATCACGAAGATGGCGAGCGATCATCTGAACGCCGGGTTCCTCTCGGTGCCGACGGCCGCAAGCCACGACGGCATTCTCAGCAATCGCGGCTCGGTCCCTGACGGCGATACGCGCCACAGCGTCGCCGCCGAACCGCCGCTCGCGGTCGTCGCCGACACGGAGATTCTGGCCGAGGCCCCGTGGGAGCTGACGACCGCCGGCTGTGCGGACATCATCTCGAACTACACCGCGGTCATGGACTGGCGGCTCGCGCAGCGGCTGAAAGACGTCGAATACTCCGAGTACGCCGCCGCGCTCTCGGAGATGACCGCCGAGATCCTCGTCGACAACGCCGACGTGATCCGACCCGGGCTGCAGGAGTCGGCCTGGGTCGTCACCAAGGCGCTGATGTCCTCCGGCGTCGCGATGAGCATCGCCGGATCCTCCCGACCGGCCAGCGGAGCCGAACACCTCTTCTCACACCAACTCGATCGCTTAGCGCCCGGCGCGGCCCTGCACGGCCACCAGGTCGGCGTCGGCTCGATCATGACCGCCTACCTCCACGGCGGCGACCGGGGCATCTGGCGTGACATCCGCGACGCGCTGGCGAGCATCGACGCGCCGACGACCGCGGCGGAACTGGGTCTCGACGACGAGACCGTGATCGAGGCGCTAACGACCTGTCACGAGATCCGCGATCGATACACGATCCTGGGCAACGGGATGAACGAACGGGCCGCTCGAGACGTGGCGACGAAAACGGGCGTGATCGGCTGAGAGCGACCGCCGATCCGTCAGCCCAGATCGGCCCGGTTGAACCGCCACAGACCGAGCACGGCCGGCACGACGAGCCAGGCGACGAGGATGGCGAGGGCGACTTCGGGCGCGAGGTAGGCCGGGGCCGAGGGGTCCACGTTCGCCATGAACGTCCCGATGTCGCTCGGCACGACGAGCGGGAAGGCTTTTCTGAAGGCGATCGTCGGACTGAGCATGCGGAGAAACTCGAACAGGTGATCGGAGAGCCCTAGCTCGAGCCGATTGTTCAGCACGTACTCGAGCGCGGTGACGATCGAAAGGGTCGGAAGGAGCATCATGATATTACTGACGATGTAGAATCCGATCGAGCCGGCCATCGCCCGCGACCGCGACCCCGTCGCCGCGGAGATGCTGATCGCGACCGAGACGTGCGCTAGCGTCAAGAGGACGGTCAGACCGGCGACGCCGGCGAAGACGGTCGGTTCGAGCGACGGGTACCAGAGAACCGCCGTCACCGCGCCCACGCCGAACGCAACGAGGATCACACTGGCACCGACGGCCCCCCGGGAGAGGTACTTCCCGAGGACGACGTCCCGTCGCGTGTTCGGAAGCGAAAGCAGGTACCTGATACTTCCAGACTCCCGTTCGCCGGCGATCGCGAGATACACCATCATGAGCGCGATGATCGGAATAAACGGCAGTCCGATGGTGGAGAGGTTCGACAACTGATAGACGACGTTCGGTTCCGACGTTCCGCCCCGTCCGAGGTAGAAGACAAACACCACGAGCAGCGCGTACAGCACGCTGACGATCCAGACGCTCTTCGACCGTCGGACGTCGAGGAAGTCCTTTTTCGCCACGGAGAGGACGCTCATGCCGACACCCCCGTCTCGACGTCGGCGAGACCGGCGTCGACGTCACCCTCGCCCGACTGCTCGCCGTTCGTGTAGGTGTTGAACAGCCGTTCGAGGGAGGTGTCCTCGGAAACGATGTCGAGGACGGTCGTCGCCGCACCGACCTGGGTCACGACGTCGTACTTTACGGGCGTCGTGGCACAGGAGACCGTGATCGTCGATCCGTCGACGGTCACCGAGTGGACGCCCTCGTGGTTCTCGAGGTCGGCCACGAGCGCGTCGGGGACGCGCTCGACGTCCAGCGAGATCGAGGCGTCGAAGTCGAGGTTCTCCCGCAGCGCGTCGAGGGTCCCGGTCGCGACGAGTCGGCCGTCGTTCATGATCCCGACGCGGTCGCAGACTGCCTCGACCTCGCCGAGGATGTGGCTCGAGAAGAACACGGACGTGCCGCGGTCGGCTTCGGCGGTGATGATCTCGCGCATTTCCTGCATCCCCGTGGGGTCGAGCCCCGACGACGGTTCGTCGAGGATCAAGAGGTCGGGATCCCCGACCAGCGCCATCGCGAACCCGAGCCGCTGGGCCATCCCCTTCGAGTAGCCGCCGGCCGATCGCGCCGCGGCCTCGGGTTCGAGGCCGACCCGTTCGAGGAGTTCGTCCGGATCGTCGTCGCTGTCTTTGTTGTCGATGAACCATTCGAGGTGTTCGCGGCCGGTCAGCCGTTCGTACAACGTCGCGCCTTCGGGGAGGACGCCGATGCGAGAGCGGATCGTTTGCGGCTCTCGCTGGACGTCGTGACCGAGCACCGTCGCGGAACCCTCGGTCGGGCGGACGAAATCGAGCAACAGGTTGATCGTCGTCGACTTCCCGGCCCCGTTGGGACCGAGGAACCCGAACACCTCTCCCTCTTCGACGGTCAGGTCAAGGTCGTCGACGGCGATGACGTCCTCGCCGTATCGTTTGGTCAGGGCAGTCGTTTCGATAGCGGGCATACGTGAGATAGCCCTGCCGCGGCAAATATAAGTCCTGCTGAAATTAAATCATAAAAATACTTGTAGATTGAAAGGATGTCGACGGCGGTCCGGACCGATCAAACGTGTTCGTCGAGGAAATCGGCGATCGCCGAGTAGGCCTCGATGCGATTCTCGAGCTTCGAGAAGCCGTGGCCCTCGTCCTCGAAAATCAGTTTCCGGACGGGGACGCCCTGCCGTTCGGCCTTCTCGGCGATCTGCTCGGCCTCGCCGACCGGCACGCGGGGGTCGTTCTCGCCGTGGAGAACGAACAGCGGCGCGTCGATGTTTTCGATGTTGTTGATCGGCGAAACCTCCTCGAGGAACTCGCGGTCCTCGGCGAGCGAGCCGTACTCGGCCTCGCGGAGTTCGCGCCGCCAGTCGCCGGTGTTCTCGAGGAAGGTGACGAAGTTGGCGATGCCGACGACGTCGATCCCGGCCGCCCAGAGGTCCGGATACTCGGTCAGCGCGGCGAGCACCATGAACCCGCCGTAGGAGCCGCCCTTAGCGGCGATCCGGTCGGGGTCGACCGCGGGGTGGTCCTGCAGCCACTCGACGCAAGCCCTGACGTCGGCGACCGAGTCCATCCGCTTCTCGACGTCGTCGAGCGACGCGTATTCGGCCCCGTACCCCGACGATCCCCGCACGTTCGGTTCGAAGTAGGCGTAGCCCCGATCGAGGAAGTACTGCTTGACGCTCGAGAACGACGGGCGGCGCTGGCTCTCGGGGCCGCCGTGGATGTCGACGATCACGGGCGTGTTTCCGGGCTCGTGATCGTCGGGGAGGGTGAAGAAGCCGGGCACCGAAAGGCCAGCGTGGGACTCCTCGGGAGTCCCACGAGCGGACGGGCTACGCCCGTCAACGCCGAAGCTCTCGACGTGGACCAGTTCCGATTCGTCGAACGATTCCGGCGGAATGCCGGCCGTCGGCGCGTCGGTCCACCGTTCGGCCTCGCCGGTTTCGACGTCGACGACGAAGACGTTCGTGTTCACCGCGTCGCCGGTCGTCGACAGCGCGAACCGCTCGGCGTCGGGGCCGAAACTCACGCCGCCGGAGACGCCGCCCGGCAGGTCGGGTTCGGGGAACGTCTCGAACGCGGTCGGATCGGCCGCGTCGAACTCCCCGACGGTCACCTCGGTGTACCCCTCGACGTTTTCCGAGTAGACGAACCGGCCGGTCTCGTCGTCCAGCGCGATGCCGTCGACGTTCCACTCGCCGTCGACGACGGGCTCGAGGTCGCCCGTCTCGAGGTCGAGATAGGCGAGATAGAGCGTGTCCGCCTCGCCCTCGTCGGTGACGAGATAGATCCCGTCGCCGTCGGGTGCCCAGTTTGCGCTTTGGTAGCGAACGTCGCCATCGTGGGGCGTGAGGTGCTCGAGCGATTCGGTCTCGAGGTCGAGCACGTACAGGTCCTGATCGAAGTTCGAGTAGGCCTGCGAGACCAGCAGCCGGGAGTCGTCGGGGCTCCAGCCCGACAGCGTGAGCCAGCCGTCGCCCTCGTAGACGAGCCGAGCGTCGTCGCCGGTTTCCTCGCGGCCCTGAACGTAGATGTCGAACACCGCCTCGTCGCGTCGGTTCGAGGTGAACGCGAACCGGTCGCCGTCGTGGCTCCAGCCGCCCCAGCGGTGTTTGGCGTCGGGCATCGCCGTCAGGTTCTCGATCACGCCGGTCTCGGCGTCGAGACGGTGGAGTTGCGCCCGCTCGTTGCCGCCCTCGTCCATGCCGAAGATCAGCTCCGGCCGTTCCGGCGACCACGAGGCGAAGGTCACCCGCTCGTCGTAGAAGGTCCGCTGTTCCGGCCACTCGCGCGGCCCCGCGAGCGTCCAGACCTGTGCCGTTCCGGTCGTGTTCATCAGAAACGAGAGGCGCTCGCCGTCGGGGCCGAACGACGCGCCGTAGGCGCTTCGAATGTTGAGATAGCGTTCGATATCGTAGCTACCCATACCAGCAGCGTCTCGGCTCGAGCCGGTAGTCGTTTGGGTTCCGGAGAACGACGGGCGTCGCGGAGACAACAGCGATGGCACGGTCCCTGCCTCGAGTCCCGAATCCGCCCGCCGGGCCGGCGTGGGCCGACCATCGGGCCGCGGGATCGTGGCGGGAGCGTGGGGTTACTCGCGATTACCGTTCAAGCTGCTCTCGTCGCCGTTCCAGTTTCGATCGGCGTCGTTCACGCCGGGTTCGTCGCGTCCGTCGTCGGGTTCGTCGTCGTTCCCGTCGTCAGTCTCGCTTACGACCGATCCGGGGGCGACCCGACAGCCGCAGGGACCGGCGACGGCGTCGATCGGACCGATGACCGAGACGTTCGCCACGGGCTGGCCGCATCTGGGACACGCCGGCAACGTCGGCGATTCGCCCTCGCCGGACTCGGGATCGTCGCTCATCGGATCACCCGTGTGGCGGCGCTGATTCGGCCGGACTCCGGCGGCGTGGCTGCTCGAGGAAGGCGATACGACTGCCGTGCGGGACGTTTATATCCCGGTAGAATGTACGCAATCATGGCTTCAAGCCGGGATGGCTTGGAAGCCACGCCTCGGGTGTTTGGGCACCCGGGGCATTTCGGCGCAGCCCCCTGCGTCGGATCGGAGGCGTCGCTTCCATCACTAATTGTCGCCGCGAGATGGCTTATAACTAACTACTACCGCGTGGAACGAGCGGGAGCGGTCGATCGGC
Organism: Halopiger djelfimassiliensis; assembly: GCF_000455365.1. Lineage (GTDB taxonomy): Archaea > Halobacteriota > Halobacteria > Halobacteriales > Natrialbaceae > Halopiger_B > Halopiger_B djelfimassiliensis. The sequence continues at coordinate 776,790 of NZ_HG315685.1, read as the reverse complement.
GACGGCCGTTCCGGCCGCGGACTGGCTCGAATTCGAAGGTCGTGTTCTCGAGAGAGCCGCCACGAAACGGACTGGAGAGGGCCGAAAAGAGTCAGCCGAGGACGTACTCGAGGGCGGGGTAGCGCTCGATGAGTTGCTGGCCGCCGATCTCGTACCGTTCGATGTAGGCATCAAGGCCGAGGATGCGGCCGGCACCGAAGGCGGCGACGGCGAGGAACACGAGCATGTACGCGAAGTCGCCGTTGATCACGCCGTGGGCGACGTCCCAGTTCCCGAAGTAGAACAGGGCCATCATGAACGCGCCGAAGAACGCCGCGAGGCGGACGAACGCGCCGACGAGCAGTCCGAGACCGATGAACAGTTCGCCCCACGGGACGGCGACGTTCGCGAACTCGACGAACCACGGCGTCGCGGCCATCCAGGCGAACGCGTCCGCAAGCGGGTTGCCGTTGGTCGCCGCGACGTTAGCGAGGTAGCCGCCCGAACTGAACGGTTCGGCCGCGACGAGTTTCGTGAACCCGGAATAGGCGAACGCCCATCCCATCATGAGTCTAAGAGCGAGGACGAACCAGACGGAGAGGCTGTGTGCGCGGCCGCCGACCGTGTAGCCGCCGATCGTGCTTTCGAACGTGTTGCGAGCGTCGTGGGAGAGTGTGGATGCAGTCATGGTGAAGGAAAGAACTTCCTACTCCTCTAGAGGACGAGCGAGTATATAGCGCTATTTGAACAGGTGATAGCATGGATCTCGATACGTTATCGGAATATAGGTGGCGGTCACTGGTCGCGTGTGCACTCGGGCGCACGATAGAACGGAGCACACGAGGGCCGGGGGAGGTCCACCGAACGGAACAGCAAACGATACACCGCTGGGATCGACAGCAAGCAGCCATGCCACTCATCGCGGAGTTCGATATCAGTTGTGAGCATCTCCCGTTCGTCGGGGTTGCCGGAACGGTTCCGGAGGCGACGCTGCTTCTCGACCTGCAGTTCAACCACGGCGAACTCCCGCTTTTCATCCTCTCCGTAACCGACGGGGACCGGGACCTGATCGAGCAAGCGTTCGCGGATGCCGGTGAGGTCGGCGAGTACACCGTGGTCGGCAAGGCCGGTGACACCCGCCGGTATCAGGTTCGACCCGGCCGGAGTCTGGAGGAACACCTCGGCCCGCACCTCGACGAGCTGTCGGGATTGAAAGCGCTCGCCACGACCGACTCGATCATCGATCGGATCGAAGTGCTTCCAACCGGGTGGCGACAGACCGGTTGGTTCGCCACGCGAACTGCGTTCGATGCGTTCCGCGAGTTCTGGCAGCGAAACGGTGGGTTTCGACTACGCCGGCTCACGAGAGAGGGGGAGCCGAAACCGCCCGGTGACGGGCTGACGGACTGCCAGCGGGAGGCGCTCCGGACGGCCTACGAACTCGGCTACTTCGATATCCCCCGACAGGCCTCCCTCGAGGAGATTGCGGCGGAGTTAGACATTTCCGCGTCGTCCGTCTCGGAGCGACTGCGGCGCGCCCAGACCCAACTCATCGAAGAGACGGTCGCAACGACGTGGCCGTCACTGCCGGACTGATGGGCCACTTCGGCCGCCGACTTAAAGCGCCGGACGATTGAGAGACAGCAATACCCCGGGCTGGTGCCAATCGATGGGTCCAACGATGCAGACAGCTACGTCACCCGATGGCACCAGTATCGCCTTCCAACGGCACGGCGACGGCCCGCCGCTCGTTCTGTTACACGGCGCATCGGCAACGCGGCACACGTGGCAGCCGCTCCGGAGCCACCTCGCAGACGCGTTCACGCTCGTCGTTCCCGACCGACGAGGCCGGGGTGGGAGCGGCGATGCCGACGCCTACGCCCTCGAGCGGGAGGTCGAGGACCTGTGTGCGCTCCTCGACGAGATCGACGGCGATCCGACGGTGTTCGGACACTCGTTCGGCGGGCTCGTTGCGCTGGCAGCCGCCGACCGGCGGGCCGTCGATCGTCTCGTCCTCTACGAGCCGCCGGTCCTGACCAGCGACGGCGAGGGTGACCTCGCCGATCGGATGCAGGCCCGACTCGACGCCGGGCGGCGGGAAGCCGCCATGAAACTGTTCTACCGGGAGGGTGCCGGCATTCCAGCCCCCGAGGAGTTACCGATCTGGCCCGACCGCGTCCACTTCGATCTGGTCGAAACCGTCATCCGGGAAAACCGCGCCGTCGAGACGTACGAGCTTCCCGAGGACCACGCCATCGACACCCCGACGCGTCTCCTGACGGGCGAACGCGGTCCCGAGGAGCTGCGGGATGCCGTTCGGTCGCTTCACGCACGACTCCCACGGAGCGAACTCGTCGAACTCGATGATGTCGGTCACGTTGGCATTCAGTCGGCACCCGACGAGGTCGCTGCCGCGGTTCGGGCGTTCTGTCGCCGGAACGAGACGCGATAGCGCACGTTCCGGCCTGTCGGGCCGGGCTGAACGCAGTCTCGAGAACCGGAGTAAAAACGGCGGTGTCGCCGGTGACCTGCCGGAAACGACCCCGAGGAACGAGCCGCGTTCGATACCGGGACGCCCGCCACACTCCCGCTGTAATCGACGCATATCGGGCTAACCGCACCCTACACCGGTGCCGGAACCCGTGGGCGCTTCGTGCAGCGATCGTGCGGCGTCGCTTCTCGTGGTCGATCGTACGCAGTGTCGCGCCACAGTGGGCCGTTAACAAAGCCGAACGGACCACAACTCCCCGACGATGCCAGACGAGGCGGCGACACGCGACCGACGGGGTTCCGTTGGCCTTCTCCTTGCGACGATTCTGGTCGTGATCATGGCGGTCGGGCTCACGCTCGCCGCCGTCGCTCCCGAGTTCGTGACCGACGCGACCGACGATCCGCTCGAGACGAGCGGCGAGGGCGACGGGACCGTCCCCGACTCGGCGGGCGACGACTCGAACGCGGGGTCCTCGAGCGATGCGGACACCGAACCGACCCGGTCCGACCTCGAAGAAGAGAGCGACTCCGACGGTGACCAGAGCGGTACCGAGGACGCCGAAGACGCTGAGGGGACGGACGAACGCAGCGATGAGGACGACGGCGATGAAAACGGGGCTGGCAACGAGGAGACGGAAGAGACGGACGATAGCGAAGACGAGGAGACGGAAGCGGAGAACAGCGAGGGTGCAGAAGACGACGCTGACGAACCCGAAGCGGACGGCGAGGACGAGGACGACAGTGACGGTGCCGACGACGAACAGGAAGCGGACGACGAGACGGCTCTCCTCGAGCGGGTCGGATCGCTCCTCGAAGACGACGAGCGCGATGCGTGAGACCGTGACCGTCGCCGATCGTCGAATCGGGGCTCGAGCGGGGCCGGAGTGCCGATCGATTCACAGCCATACTCCCTCGTTTCCCGGACCGACGGCGGGGCGAAACGGTCGTCGAACGCGGCCCGGATCGTTGCATCGATCCCAATACCGACTTGCGACGCGGAAGACCGGTCGCGTTCGGCTGTGTGGTGTCGATGCTGAGCGATCACCATCCGCTGCGTGTTCGACCGGTGTCCGACGACCATAACAAAGGGGACGGACCGCGTTCGGTGGATCCGAATGAGAGACAGCACACTCCCGCTGGCGTCGGCTCCGTCGGCGCGAGCGGGCGCGGCAATCCTGCTATTGCTCGCCGTTGCCGTCGCTGCGACGGTCACGGCCGCGGGGGGACTCGGCGGAACGGTGACAGAAATGACAAGCCCGAACGATCAGCACGACCGCGAGACGCTGCCCGTAACGACCACGTGTGAGAACGAGACGAACGCCGTCACCGTCGGGAATCCGACCGACGAACCGGTCACCCTGTCGGTAGCGTGGACCGACGAACAGCCGTCGATCCGACTCCAGAGCGAGGACTCGAGCGACATCTCGCTCCGGACTGAAAGCACGACGACGACGACCGACGGAGAGACGGAACAGGTCACGAACCACACGCTCACGACCGAACTCGACGCGACCGAACGCGTGACTATCGTCGGACTCGCGGACGGAACCTACGAGCTTTCGGCGACCGCAGACGGGACGGAGACGCCGCTCGAGCGCTCCGAACTGACCCTCGAGTGCGAAGGTTCCGGGGCCGACGCGGAGCCGACGACGATCACTGTTCGGACGGCCGACGGGGTTGACGACGGGTAGGACGCGAGACCGGCGTCGAAACCGGTGACCCCCAGCCGATGGGGTATACGGCGTAATTCGAACGCCGTGTGACGACGGGGCGACAGCCTCACGCTTCGGGGCCGTGTTCGGTGACTCGCGGTGTCTGGATTCTCAAGGTATTGTGTTATGTTGCCATACACCATGATTGATGCTGAGGTGGGACCGATGGCAGAAACCACAGTCGACCCGAAACGGCTCGTCAACGAGTACGTAGAGATCTGGAACACGAAGGACTTCTCGAGGCTGTCCGACGTCGTCGACGAATCGTTCACGTTTACGTCCCCGACCAGTGGCACGATAGCGGGGCGTGAGAACGTCCGGGCGTACGCCGAAGAGGTCGAAGACGCGTTTTCGGACTTTCGGATAACCGTCAACGAAATGGTCGCCGGCGAGAACGTGGTCATAGCGGAAAGCACGCTTGCGGGGACCCACGAGGGGGAGTTCGACGGCATTCCACCGACCAACGAGACCTTCGAGATCCGGGATATGGCGAGGTTCGTCGTCGAAGACGACAAGATACAGGAAGAGCGTGTCGTTTTCGATCGACACGACTTCTTCGATCAGCTCGGTCTTCTCGAGGACTAACGCCGTCCTCGTTCGTCGTCTCCTCGGATTTCCGACGGGCGGCGGACTCGCTGTTGCCACAGCCGCATTCCGGGACCGCGGAATCGGCTGTCGCTAACCGAAAGAAGTGATTTTTTATCCCACCGCTGCGTCCCGACGGCATATGCGCGTCGCGTTCGTCTCGTCCGAAACGGTCCACCACCGCGACACCGAGACGAACCGGCGACTCCGGACCATCGTCGAACTCCTTCGGGATCAGGATCACGACGTTCACGTGTTCTGTCCCCAGTTCTGGGACGGCGAGCGGTCGATACTCGAGCGAAACGGCATCACCTACCACGGCGTCTCCGTCGGGGCCGAGGCCCGGCCGTCGTTTCTGGTACGGCTTCCGTTCGTGCTCGCGGCCGCGAGACCCGACGTCGTCCACGTCGGCGAGAGTCCGCCGGCGGAGGTGATCGCGGCGAGTTGGGGGGCGACGCTCGCCCGCGTCCCGATGGTGCTCGAGTGGTACGGCGACGAGGGGATCACCAACGACCGGTGGACCAGTTGGGCGGCAAAGCGTCCCGACCGGATCATCAGCCCCTCGGAACTGGTCGCCACGTGGGTGTGCGAACTCGGCGTCGGAACCGACGCCGTCGACGTCGTGCCGAACCCGATCGATATCGAGCGGGTCCGGGACGTTCCGCCCGGCGACTCCGTCGACGTAATCTACGCCCGACAGCTCGACGAGGGGGCGAACCTCGAGAGTCTGTTACTGGCGCTGGCCGAACACCGAGATCGCGACTGGAGCGCGACCGTGATCGGCGACGGACCCGAACGCGACGAGTACGAGCAACTGGCGAGCGATCTCCGGATCGACGACCGGATCACCTTCGCCGGCGAACTCCCGCTCGAGGAACGGATCGCCGCCTACCGCGGCGCACACGTCTTCGCCCAGACGGCAGAACACTGCGTGTTCCCCACCGAGATGCTGTGGGCGCTGGCCGCGGGCTGTGTCGGCGTCGTCGAGTATCACGCCGACTCGAGCGCCCACGAGCTCGTCGAGGGCTGGGACCGCGGGTTCCGGACCACGAGCGAGGCGGAACTCGCCGACGCTATCCTGGAAGCCGGCGAACTCGAGCACCGCGAGTACGACGATCGGTTTGCCGAGTACGACCTCACGGATGTCCGGGACCGGTATCTCGAGACGTATCGGACGCTTCGGGAGTCGTCGGGGCTGTTTTGACTATAGTAGGCACTGCAAGTCACTGCACACCCGATCGCACGACGGCTGTGCGATCGGTGTGTAAATCGTTGCAGTTGTTACTATAGCGGTCGGACCCCGCGGATACATATATAAGCGTTCGCGAGTGTCATCACTCATGAACGACGAGTGTGACTTCTGTCGGATCGTCGCCGGCGAGAAATCCGCTCACGTCCTGTACGAGGACGAACGGACCGTCGCCGTTCTCGACCAGCATCCGGCCGTGACCGGCCACAGTCTCGTCGTCCCGCGCAGTCACGAAGAGGAGGTGCTGACGATCGACGAGGCGACGACGACGGCCGTCTTCGAGACGCTCCGATGCGTCGCGGACGCCTTGGAGACCGCGCTCGATCCGGACGGCTTCAGCGTCTTTCACACGAGCGGGCCGCTGGTCGGAACGGTCGAGCACGCCCACGTCCACCTCGTGCCGCGGTTTGCCGACGACGACGTGACGCTGTCGCTTTCGCGAGACCGGCTCGACCCCGACGACGCGGCGGAGCTGACGGCTCGCGTTCGGGACGCGCTGTGACCCGGCTACGTTCCGTCGTCCGCGGCGGTCAGAGATCGAACTTCGACGCGGCGGTTTCCATGTCCTTGTCGCCGCGTCCCGAGAGGTTCACGAGGATCGTCTCGTGCTCGTCAGTTTCCGCGAGTTGTATCGCGCGGGCGACGGCGTGACTGGATTCGAGCGCCGGGATGATCCCTTCGGTCTCGCTCAGTTCTCGGAAGGCCGCGAGCGCTTCGTCGTCGGTGATGCCGGTGTACTCACAGCGGCCGACGGCACGGAACATGGCGTGTTCGGGACCGACACCGGGGTAGTCGAGTCCCGCCGAAACCGAGTGGACGTCCACGTCGTCGTCGATCACGCGCGTTTTCATCCCGTGGATGACCTCGTCTTTGCCCGTCGAAAGCGGCGCGGCGTGTCGGCTCGAGTCCGTCCCCTCGCCGCCGCCCTCCGCGCCGTAGAAGGCCACGTCGTCGTCCCGGAACGCGTGAAAAAGCCCGATCGCGTTCGAGCCGCCGCCGACGCAGGCGACCGCCGCATCGGGCAGGTCGTCGGTCCGGTCCCGGAACTGCTCGCGTGCTTCCGCGCCGATGACGCTCTGGAAGTCCCGGACCATTCGCGGGAACGGGTCCGGGCCGACCACGCTGCCGACCAGATAGTGCGTCTTCTCGACGTTCTCGGCGAAGTCCTCGAGCGCGGCGTCGACGGCGTCGGCCAGCCCCTTGCCGCCGCGGGTTACCTCGTTGACCTCGGCCCCCAGCAGCCGCATCCGGAAGACGTTCATCGCCTGCCGTTCGGCGTCTTTCTTCCCCATGTAGATCTCCGTCTCGAGGCCGAGCAGAGCCCCGACCATCGCGGTTGCGACGCCGTGCTGGCCGGCTCCGGTTTCGGCGATAAGCCGGTCGCGTCCGGATCGTTTTGCAAGCAGCGCCTGCCCGAGACAGTTGTTGATCTTGTGTGCGCCGCCGTGGAGCAGGTCCTCGCGCTTGAGGTAGATGTCGGTGTCGTACCGCTCGCTCAGGTTGCTCGCGTAGTACAGCGGCGTCGGGCGGCCGGCGAACTCCTCGCGCAGGTCGCGTAACTCGTCGCGAAACGCGTCGGTGTCAGCGACCTCGTCGTAGGCGGTCGCGAGTTGCTCGAGTGGTTCGTGCAGTGGTTCCGGAACGTGTCTCCCGCCGTACCCCTCGAACTCTCCGTTGGACATACGTCCGGGCTGTAGCGCGTTCACTGTAAAGTATGTTCCGCGGGGGTGGGCGGGCAACGCCGAGTACGGTAGTATCCACCCGTCGGTGGGACGCAGTCGGAGCCGCGTTATCGATTGCGGATTCCGCCGTCCGGTCCGTCCTCGAGCAACGGATGGTTCTCCTCGCCGAGATCGATACCCGGTATCCGCACCGCCGTCGATGGTGTTCGACCGGTTCGATTCGATCGCGGCCGACGTTGCCGACCGGAACGCCATCGAGTGGGACCGCGGCTGAGGGGGCACCCGTTCCGTCACCGGCAAGCCCGACACCTACCCGCCTCGACGTGATACGCTGCGTATGGTCGACGAAACGAACGACTCCGGCGAGGACGACCGGGGGAACGATCCCGGCATCCACCTCGAGCGAGCGCGCGACCACCTCCAGCGGGCGAGCGACGCGGCCGACCGGCCGATCCAGACGCAGGTCGACTCGCTCACCGAGGGGCTGTTCGAAGAGCAGGACGGTCACCGAACGGACGACGAGCCGGGACCGAAGGCCGATCGGATCGGGGAAGTCGCGGAAAAGCTCGACGGACTGGCTGCCGAGACGTCGTCGGCGATCGCGACCGAGCACATCGTCGCCGCTCGGGATCGGTGTCTCGAGTTTCTCGAGGAAGGCGGTGCCGAGGATCGGGACGGCGAATGAGGAGACGGTCCGGCTCAGCGATCGACGCTCCCGAGCACGATGTCGAGGCTTCCAAGCGACGCGATCAGGTCGGGGATGTATTCCCCTTCTGCCATCTCCGGCAGCGCCGAGAGGTTGTGATAACACGGGCTGCGGATCTTGAACCGGGCCGGCGTGTTCGTCCCGTCCGAGCGGACGTAGATCCCCAGTTCCCCCTTCGCGGACTCGACGGCGCGGTAGGTTTCGGTGTCGGCGTCGGGCTTTAACGTCCGCGGAACGTTGCTCTGGACCGTGCGTTCGTCCTCGGGCCAGTCCTCGAGCAAGTCCAGACATTGCTCGATGATCTTCGCGGATTCCTCGACTTCCTGCAGTCGGACGAGCACCCGCGCGTGGTTGTCACAGCCGTCTTCCGTGACGACGTCCCAGTCCAGCTGTTCGTAGTAGCCGTAGGGATCGTCGCGCCGGAGGTCGTAGTCGATCCCCGAACCGCGGGCGACCGGACCCGTACAGCCGTAGGATTTGGCCACGTCGGGCTCTAAGATGCCGGTTTCGACCGTTCGAACCTGAAAGATTTCGTTGCCGACGATGAGGTCGTGGTACTCGTCCATCTTCGCCGGGAGTTCGTCGAGAAAGTCCCGACACTTCTCGAAGAACTCCTCGCGGGGCGCGGGCAGGTCCCAGGCGACACCGCCCAGCCGGAAGTAGTAGAACATCATCCGCTGGCCGGTCAGGTCCTCGAGGATGTCCTGCACGACCTCGCGGTCGCGGAAGGCGTACTGGAAGATCGCCGTGAACTCGCCGTAGACGTCGAGCGCGAAGGTGCCGAGCGCGAGGAAGTGACCGAGCATTCGACCGAATTCGGTCGCCATCGTCCGCAGGACCTGCGCGTACTCGGGGACTTCCAGATCCGCGAGGTCCTCGATGGCCCGGGCGACCGCCCACTCGTTTGGCAGGTTCGCGGTGTAGTCCCACCGGTTCGAGTAGGGGATGATCTGGTAGCGGTAGGTTCCCTGCTGGCACATCTGTTCCTCACAGCGGTGCAGGTAGCCGACGTCGGGATCGACGTCGGCGACGGTCTCCCCGTCGAGGATCGTCCGGAGGTGTAACACGCCGTGGGTCGCCGGGTGGTGGGGGCCGATGTTCAACAGCATCGTATCCGACTCCGACTCGCGGTGATCCGGCTGCAGCGGGTTCGCGTGTTCGGCGTACCGGACGACCTGTGGCTTGTCCGGATCGTAATCCAGCGCGAGCGGATGGCCCTGCCACGATTCGGGCAGGAGGATCCGTCGAAGGTCGGGATGGCCCTCGTACTCGATGCCGACGAGATCGTAGGCCTCGCGTTCGTGCCAATCGGCCGTCCTGAAGACCGGTTCGGCCGTTTGACAGACTGGGTCGTTCGTCGGGAGTTGCACGACCAGCGACAGTTCGTGCGTTCGCCGGTCGTACTTCGTCACGTGGAGGATCGACTCGTAGCGGTCCTCGTACTCCTGTGGGGTGATACACGAGAGGTGATCGAACCCCGCCTCGTCCCGAAGCAGCGTCAGTACCTCCTGTACGTCGTCCGGCCGGATCACGAACGCCGGCGCGTTCTCGTGCTCGTCGCGACGGAGGATATACTCCGACAGGAGCGACTCGAGTTCGGCCTCGTCGACGCCGTCCTCCCGGAGGTGGTCGTATTCGGGCTCGATGCTTGGCCGTTCGCGCTGTGGTGTCTCACTCATTGGAGTGCCTCGTCGCGTCGAACGACGGTGGACGCGTTTCGGTGGCCGTACAACTGTCGTGGAAATGAGGGTTTTGCCGGGTTCCAGTGACTGTCTGCGTGGCCGGAACGATCGGGTGTCACCGGATCGTGATAGTCCGGCCGTCGCCACGGCCGACCTCGAGCGCACGATCGCGATGGTGGCGTCGAACTACGACGCTCCCTCGTCGGCGTCGTCGGTATCGGACTCGTCATCGGAACGGGACGCGGCGTCGCTGTCCTCGTCGGGGTCGACCTTCATCTCCGAAGCGTCCTCGTCGGGCGTCTCCTCGGGTTCGGTCGCGTCGGTCTGGGTCGGCTGGGCCTGTTTCGGGCTCGGCCCGGCGGCTTCGCTCGCTTCTTCGGCCATGGCCGCATCAGAAAGGTTGATGTCGGTTTCGTCGTCGGCGTTTCGTCGGGGATCTTCCACGTCCGCGTCGAGGCCGGGCTTCGAACGCGGCTCCTCGGGGACGTCGGGTTCGTCGTCCGCGACGAACTCGACCCGGGACCCCGAACCCTCTTCGTCGCCGAGGTCCGCGTCGTCCGGAACGTCGCCCGTTTCGTCGATGTCGACGGCGTCCGGACGCCCGGTCGCGGTCACGGCCTCGTCGGACGCCGCTTTGTCGTCGGTTCCGCCCTCGATCCCCTCGGTACTCGGCTCGAACGCCCCGGACTCGTCGTCGCTCGAGCGGCGTTTGCGGAGGCCGTACCGGAGCAACCCGGCTCCGGCGATCCCGACGGGGATCGATCGAAGCCGTCCGTTCAGCATCGATCGCAGCGCGGACAGGAGCAAGACGCCGCCGCCCACGAGCGGGAGCATCCCGCCTTTCGCGCCGTTCGAGAGGGGCGAGACGGCCTCCGCCGGCGTCCGCTCCTCGAGTTCGTCGAGCGACTCGTCGATCGGAACGCGGTCGTGGTTATGTTGGTCCGTCATCAGTGGTACCGAGCGATTACACTCGTGACTCGTAGGGCAGCCGGACGGTTGAAGCTTGGACCGGCAGGTGACTACCCGCGAGTGCGGCCGACCGATAGGGGCTCGTTTCAGGCGGTACTATCGGGGTCCCACTCGAATCGGTCCGGATCCTGCGTCGCCAGCGCGGTCCGGACCGCCGCGACGTTTTCCGGCACGTCGTGGACCCGAACGATGTCGGCACCGCGGTCGGCCGCGAGCGCGCTCGCGGCGACGGTCGCTTCGAGCCGTTCGCCGGCCTCGCGGCCGACGTGTTCGAACATCGATTTGTGGGAGTGGCCGACGAGGACGGGACAGCCGAGCGCCCGGAACTCGTCGATCCGGTCGAGCAGTTCGAAGCTCTCCCGGGCCGACTTGCCGAACCCGAGACCGGGGTCGACGACGATCCGGTCGCGGTCGAGACCCGCCTTCTCGGCGAGCAGAATCCGTTCCGAGAGCTGATCGATCACGTCCTCGACGACGTCGTCGTACGTGACCGACCGGCCGGGAACGACGGGCGCGTCGATGCTGTGCATCACGATCAGTCCCGCGTCGTGTTCGGCCGCGACGAACCGCATCTCCGGGTCCTCGAGCCCCGAGACGTCGTTGATGATGTCAGCGCCGGCCTCGAGCGCGGCCTCTGCGACGGCGGCTTTTCGCGTGTCGATCGAGATGGGAACGTCGAGGGACTCGATCCGTTCGATCACGGGGACGACGCGGTCGATCTCCGCCTCGACCGGGACGGGATCCGCACCGGGGCGAGTCGATTCGCCGCCGATATCGAGTACGTCGACGCCGGCCGAAACCATCGCCTCCGCGCGGGCGACGGCGTCCTCGACGGCGTCGTACTCGCCGCCGTCGTGGAAGCTGTCGGGGGTGACGTTCAGGATCCCCATCACCGCCGTGCGATCGTCCCACGGGTACCGAGGGCCGGGTTGGACATCCGAATCGGCCGGTGACGTCTCGAGCGAGAGCGTCTCTCGCAGCTCCCGGGCGACGGCGGCCAGTCCGTCGGTCGAGGTCTCGAGCGCCGCCGCGAGGTCGTCGAACTGGGCGAGCGTCCCCATTACCACGACGTCGACCGTCTCGTCGTCGCGGTGTCGATCCGCTCCCGAGATCGCACACTCGCCGCCGAGCCGCAGCAGTTCTTCCTTCAGGGCGGTCGCCCGACGGCGTTGCAGGTTCGTCTTGACGACGCGGTGGACGGCGTCGTTCCGAAGCCGCGAAACGCCGTCGTCCGCGACGTTGGCGTCCTCGAGGGTCTCGCGCGCGTCGTCGCGGTCGCGGATCCGTTTCGGAATCCCGTCGGTGGTCCAGCGCGACCGCGCTTCGGCGACGGCAAACAGCGAGCCGGTCACGAGCACGCAGTCGTCCGGCGCGGCGTCCTCGAGCGCGATCGCGAGCGCGTCCTGAACGGCATCGGCCGTTCGAACGTCGCCGACGCCGGAATCGGCGAAGACGTCGGCGAGGACGGCCGGATCCTCGGCACGGTCGAGGGACGGCTCGGCCGCGAGCACCGAATCGGGCGTCGGCAGCGCCGCGGCCATCTCGCGGTGGTTCTTGTCGTGCATCGCCCCGAAGACGACCCGGAGGCGGTCGTACTCGTAGGAACCGAGCGTCTCCGCGAGGCGCTCGCAAGCGCCGGGGTTGTGCGCGCCGTCCAACACGACCAGCGGATCGGTGTCGATCACCTCGAACCGACCCGGCCAGTGGGCGCTTCGCAGCCCGCGGGTCAGGTCCTCGTCGGAGACGTCGGCGACCTGTCGTGCGAGTACTGCAGCGATCCCCGCGTTCTCGGCCTGATGAGCACCGGGTAACGGAATCCGCGTCTCGAGGTGCCATTCCGGCGCGTCGATTTCGACGGCGGCCTCGGTGTGGTTCGTTCGCCCCCGGTACGCGACGCGGACGTCCGGTCCGTCGTCGCCGGAGGCAGTCCCGTCAGCCGTCCCGACCGTAACGACATCGCCAGCTACCTCGCGAACCGCCTCGAGCGCGGGACCGGTGACGCCGGTCACGAGCGCCGCATCGTCGGGGGCGACGTGTGCCTTGTCGCGGGCGATTTCGGCCACGGTGTCGCCGAGGATGCCCGTGTGCTCGAGCGTGACGCTCGTGACCGCGCTGGCGACCGGGTCGACGACGCTCGTGGCGTCGTACTTCCCGCCGATGCCGACCTCGAGGACGGCGACGTCGACATCCTCGCGGCCGAAGTGCCACAACGCCATCCCCGTCATCGTCTCGAAAAACGTGGGTGACTCCCCGTCGGCCCCCCGTTCCGTGAGGTAGCCGTGGACCGTCTCGGCGTACTCGCGGACGGCCGAACGGGGGATCTTTCGTCCGTCGACACGGACCCGCTCGCGGAGATCTTCGAGATGTGGCGAGGTGTAGAGTCCGACCGAAAGGCCGGCTTCCCGAAGCGTTCGTTCGAGCATCCGCGCCGTGCTTCCCTTGCCGTTCGAGCCAGCCACCTGAACGAAATCGACACCCTCGTGTGGGTTCTCGAGGTGGGCGAGGAGCCGCGCCGTCGACTCCGTCCCCGGTTTCGGGCGAAAGCGCCGGAGCCCGAGGAGAAAATCCGCCGCCTCGTGATACTTCATACCCGAACCAACGAGTCCGACCGCTTTAGGGTGTCGGACTCGGCGTTCTCTCACCGCCGGCACGAACCGCCGGCTGGCGGTGCTAACACCTTCGGGAAAAGACCGACCCGGACGGAGCGCCACCGTTCGTTCACGGGATTTAGGGCCACCTAAATCCGGAACGGAGGTCACGGATGCCATACACTGACTTCGATACCGAACGAACGTACGACGACGACCGATTTACCGCACGAACCGTCCTCGAGACCGACCGGATGAAGGTCGTCTGCGGGTACTTCGAGCCGGGGCAGTTCATCCCGGTCCACGCGCCGGGAAGCGACGTCGCGATCTGCGTCCAGTCCGGTTCCGGCAGCGTTCGAGACGGCGACGACGAGCACGCCGTCTCGCCCGGAGATGTCGTCGTCGTCGAAGCCGACGTCGACCGCGGCGTGCGGGCCGACGACGACGAACGGCTCGAAGCCCTGCTGGTCACCAGCCCGCCGCCGACTGACGCCGAACACGACCCCGTCCGCGAGGGATTGAAACGGGGGGTCTTCGATCCTACCGGCCCGTAAACCGACCGCCGTTCCACCCGCCGAGGCGAGCGCGCAGCCCCGCCTCGAGTTTCCAGACGGCGACGAGCACGAGGGCGTAGGGGCCGAACAGGAGGAGGTAAACGGGGCTGCCGGTCGTCAGGAAGACCTCGTAGACCAGCGCGTACAGAACGGGGGTAAACAGGACCGTCGGCGTCACGATCCCCTCACCGAGCACCGCCGCGAGCGGAACCGCGGTGACGGCGACGGTAAACAGGAAGACGACGACTGCGGTGACGGTGGGATCGATGCCGGTTCGAACCACCAGCAGCGTCGTCGCGAGGCCGACGAGACAGGCGGCTCCGCCGCCGATCAGTCTCCGGGACCGACGCGAGAGGGGCAGCGTCGGGAGGTTCCGGAGCCGCCCGTCGCCGATACCATACCCCCGTCGGACGGCGAACTCGACGACGCCCACGAACGACAGCAGGGCCAGCCAAACGTACCACGCGGTCGCGTAGCTCGAGACGTACGTCGGACCGTCGACGACGACGTACTCGCCCAACCGGCCCCACTCCGGCATCGGGGACCGCACCTCGAGCACGACCGTTCCAGCGAACACGGCGATCCAGCCGACCGCGGGCGTCAGCAACCGCGTGTACGCCGAGACGAACACCGGGAGGAATCCGAGGACGACCGTCATCGTCACGAGCACGGCGATCCAGCCGGTCGATTCGAGGGCCGGATAGTCGCCGCGTGCGTACAGCGCGAGGACGGTGCCGGCGTTCACGAGACCGCCGAGCGCCGCGATTCCGAGCGCTGTAGATGAGCGTCGCATGGCCGTTCGGAGGTTACTCCGGGCGTGGCTCAGCCAGCCCGGCCGCATCGGCGTCGGACGCGTCGCGCGTAACCTCGAGGAACGCGTCCTCGAGGCTCCGGGCGTCGCCCGTCTCGGCCCGGGATTTCAGCGTCTCGGGATCGCCCTCCGCGACGAGTTCGCCCCGGTGGAGGACGCCGATCTCGTCGGCCAGTTCGTCGACGACAGGCAGGATGTGCGTCGAGAGGAAGACCGTCATCTCCCGGTCCGCGAGGTCGGCGATGGTTTCCCGCATCGTCCGGGCGGCGCGGGGATCGAGGCCGCTCGTCGGCTCGTCGAGGAAGGCGACGGCCGGTTCGTGCAACACCGCCTGAATGACGCCGACCTTCTGTCGCATCCCCTTCGAGTAGTCCTCGATCCGCCTGTCGGCGTCCTCGAGCAGATCGAACCGCTCGAGCAGCGACTCGATGCGTTCGGCCGCCGCGTCCTCCGGCAGTTCCCGGAGGCCGGCGGCGTACTCGAGCTGTTCCCGACCGGTGAGTTCGTCGTAGACCGGCGGTTCCTCCGGCAGGTAGCCGATGTTGGGGGTGACCGCCTCCCGATCGGTGATCGGGTGGCCGGCGACGCGGGCCGTGCCGGCGGTCGGGTTCGTCAGCGTCGTCAGCATTCGCATCGTGGTCGTCTTTCCCGCGCCGTTCGGGCCGAGAAACCCGTACACCGTGCCGCGATCGACCGTCATCGTCAGCGACGAGACGGCGGTCGTCTCGCCGTATCGTTTCGTCAGGCCGTCGGTTTCGATAGCGGGGACGTCGGCGGAGGTCATACGCGTTCTTCCGCGCGGGTATAATTAAGTCTGTGTCATGTGTTCCGATGCCGACGAAGCGGACGGTCTCGCACCGATCTTTGCTACAGGGTCCGCGTTCCGCTGTCGACAGCCGCCCGGGAGAGCATGACAGAATCCAAACGACTTACTATAAGGCCCTCCCGAATCGGAGTATGAGCCCTGTCTCCCCCCGCACTCGGCAGCCGAGCCGAGGTGAGTATCGATGACCTGGACTCCCATGGTCGTCGCCGAAACGGAGTTCCGGCGGACCGCTCGAGCGATCGCCGGGGATTCGACGAAACTTGTTATGCTGGCGTCGGTCGCCGTCTTTACGCTGGGACCGATGACGCTCCTCGGGCTGTTTTTCCTCCCGCGGATGGGAGCGGAGGCCGCTGCCGGACCGATCCCCACCGACGTTGCCGAGACGGTCACCGCCGCCGTCACCGGCGGGACGGCGCTCGTGTGGGTGTTTCTGGTCTTTATGACGCTCATGCGAACGGTTACGACGGTTGCGGACATCGACGAACCCGACTTCCTGTTGGTGTCGACGTCCGTCCGAAACGCCGTCGTCGGCGTCGTCGCAGCCGAAATCCTGTCATTCGGACTCTTCCTGATCCCGCTCACGACGGTCTTTGCGGCCGCGTTCGCGTACGGCGCGGGAACGGTCCTCCCGGTCGTCATCGTCCCCGTGACGGTCGCCCTCGTTTTGGCTACCGCCATCCCCGTCGGGTTCGTCGTCGGCGTCTGGGTTCGACACCTGCTTACCGTCTACGAACCGATCGCCCGATTTCGGACGCTGCTTTTCGCCGCGTTCTGGATCGTCTACTTCGGCGCGATCATCACCGGCGGGTTCGACGCGGCCATGGAGACGTTGTACACCCGGTTACAGTCCAGTCCGCTCGGCTGGCCCGGTCACCTGCTGTTGCTCGGCGTCCCCGGGATCGATCCCCTGCCCGCCGGAATCGTGGGCGGCGTCGTCGGGTCGGTACTCGTCTTCGGGGCCGCGTTCGCCATTGCCGTTCCGTCGGCCCGCCATCACTGGTTCGCCGATCCAGCCCGAGTCGACGACGAGGAACACGATCCCGAGGAGGAGGCAGCGTCCGATCGGCTGGGCGGGCTCCTTTCGGGAACGGTCTCGCGGCCGGTTCGAACGATGACGGTGACCGCGATCCGCCGAACGAAACGCGCCCCCATACGGCTGGCGTACGTCGGCTATCCGATACTCGGAACGCTCTGGTTCGGCAAAGAAATCGTGGAAACCGGAACCGTACCGTCGGCTCTCGCCGTTCTGATCTGTCTGTACGTCGTCTGGGCCGCCGGAGCCACGTTCACGCTCAACCCGCTCGGCGACTTCGGGCCGGCCCTGCCCGCGGTCGTCACCTCCTCGATCACCGGCCGGCAGGCCGTCCGGGGTCGAATACTCGCCGGTGCGCTCGTCGGCGTTCCGCTCGCGATCGTCGTCTCGCTGGCCGTGGGGGTTCTCAGTCCGCTCTCGCTCGAGCGAACTGGCCTGTTGGTCGTCGGAACGACCGTGGGAGCGGTCGCGACGCCGGCACTTGCAACCGGCATCGGGTCCGCGTTCCCCCGGTTTGGCAGCGTCAGCGTCACCAACAACCGCGAGGCGGTGATGCCGAGTAAAACCGCGTTCCTCGTGTACACCCTCGCTATCGCGTTCCCGGCGGCGGCCGCCGTCGTGGTGTCCCTCGACGCTCCCGAACTGATCGCCGGGGCGGTCGCAGCCGCATCGGCGTGGGCGCTGGGAGCCGAGGTCGCCGTCTCCCCCGATGCGATCGCTATCGTGGCCTGGACCGTTCTGGTGCTCGGCCTCCTCGCACCGCCGGTTTCCTACCGCTACGCCGTCGAACGGTTCGACTGGTACACGCTCGACTGACAGCGACGCCAGCGCTCCATTGCGTTCTGTACGGGGACCACTGTAAAGCGATGCAATCGATCGAGAGAACGAACTCGAAGCGAGCTATCCGATCAGATCGACCGCCGGCACTCAGTCCGAACGGCCCCACTCGGCGGCACGCTTGGGGCGGTCGGTAATCGACCGGACGTCGATCGGTTCGTCTTTCGCCTCGAGCGCCTCGAGGGCGGCCGACGCGCTGGCGAGCGTCGAGAAGTAGGTGACGTCCTCCTCGACGGCGACCTCGAGCAGGTCGCGGTCCCGCGAGACGATGAGGTCGACGGTTCCTTCACGGACGGCCTGGACGAGGTCGACCGCCTCGCAGAGGTCGAAGTACTCGGTGTAGCCCTCGACCAGTTCGTCGGCCTCGGGGGTTCCCGGATCGGGGAACTCGTCGGCCGAGAGGTCGACGATGGCGGTGCCGGAGTCGGGGATCGGCTTGCCCGTCGCGTCCTGTGCCTTGTCGTAGGCTTTGCCGAAGCTGTCGGCGCTTCCCATGACCTCGCCGGTGGACTTCATCTCCGGGCCGAGACGCGGGTCCGAACCCGGCAGGCGGTCGAACGGCAGGACGACCTCCTTGATCGACGTCTGCTCGGGGATCTGCTCTTCGACGTCGAGATCGGAAAGCGTGTTGCCGGCCATGACCTTCGCGGCAATCTTGGCGATCGGGACGCCCGTGGCCTTCGAGATGAACGGGACGGTACGCGAGGAGCGCGGGTTCGCCTCGAGGACGTAGACCTCGCCGTCGCGCACTGCGAGCTGGACGTTGAGCAGTCCGACGGTGTCGAGCGCCGTCGCGATGTCCTCGGTCACCTCGCGAACGCGCTCGAGGACGTCGTCGTCGAGCGAGCGCGGCGGGATCATACAGGCAGAGTCGCCGGAGTGGACGCCGGCGGCCTCGACGTGCTCCATCACGCCGCCGATGAGGACGTCCTCGCCGTCCGCCACGGCGTCGACGTCCAGTTCCACGGCGTCCTCGAGGAAGTCGTCGATCAGAATGGGCTTGTCCGGGCTGACGCGAACGGCTTCCTCGATGTAGCGCTCGAGTTCCGCGTCGTCGTAGACGACGTCCATCGCGCGGCCGCCGAGCACGTAGGACGGACGCACGAGGACCGGGTAGCCGATCTCGTGGGCGAGTTCCATGGCTTCGGCCTTGCTGTGGGCGGCACCGCCGTCGGGCTGGGCGATGCCAAGCTCGTCCATGAGCGCGTTAAAGCGGTCGCGATCCTCCGCGAGGTCCATCGCCTCGACGGACGTGCCCATGATCTCACAGTCGAGACCACGACGGTCGAGTTCCGCCTCGAGCGGGTCGCCGATGTTGACCGACGTCTGACCGCCGAACTGGACCATCACGCCGTCGGCACCGGTCGCCTCGGCGACGTCGGCGACCTCCTCGGCCGTGATCGGCTCGAAGAACAGCCCGTCGGAGGTGTCGTAGTCCGTCGAGACCGTTTCGGGGTTGTTGTTGACGACGTGGGCGTCGATGCCGAGTTCGCGCAGCGCACGGACCGCGTGGACCGAACAGTAGTCGAACTCGACGCCCTGTCCGATGCGGATCGGGCCGCCGCCGACGACGATCACGCTCTCGACGTCGGGATCGATCTCGAGTTCGCCCGCGGCCGCGGGCTCGTCGAACCGGCCGGCCTCGAATTCGGACTGGCGGGCGGAGTAGTAGTACGGCGTTTCGGCCTCGAACTCGCCGGCACAGGTGTCGACCTGTTTGTACGACCGCCCGGGGACCTCCTGTTCGACCGTCTCGACGTCCGTTCCGGCAGTCGCCGCGATCGACGCGTTGGTACGGCCGGCGATGGCGGCCTCGGTGAAATCGTCCTCCTGTGCGGCACGGGTCGACTCGGCGATGCGTTTGTACCGCTCGGTGTACCACTCGAAGATGCCCGTCAGTTCGACGACCTCCGCCACGCTATAGCCGCGCTCGAAGGCCTCGAACATGGCGTAGGGACGGTCCGGCGACGGCCGTTGGAGATACTGCGTCTCGAGTTCCGCGTCGCTGACCTCGTCCCAGTCGACGTCGGGGTCGTACTCGCTCGAGCGCAGGGCCTTCAACAGCGACTCCTCGAAGGTGCGGCCGATGGCCATCGCTTCGCCGGTCGACTTCATCGCCGTCGTCAGTTCGAAATCGACGTCGTCGAACTTGTCCTTGGGCCAGCGGGGCACCTTCGTCACCACGTAGTCGATCGCGGGCTCGAACGCCGCCGTGGTCTCGCCCGTGATCTCGTTTTCGATCTCGTGAAGGCGCTTGCCCAGCGCGACCTTCGCGGTCACGCGGGCGATCGGATAGCCGGTCGCCTTCGAGGCCAGCGCCGACGAACGGGAGACACGCGGGTTGACCTCGACGACGCGGTACTCGCCGCCGGGAGTCCCGTCGTCGTGCCAAGCGAACTGGATGTTACAGCCGCCCTGAATGCCGAGTTCGCGGATGACATCGAGCGCGGCGGTACGCATCTCCTGGTGGCCCTCGTCGGGGACGATCTGGGAGGGCGTGACGACCGTCGACTCCCCGGTGTGGATGCCCATCGGGTCGATGTTCTCCATGTTACAGATGATGATACAGGAGTCGTCGGCGTCGCGCATGACCTCGTACTCGTACTCGACCCAGCCCGCGATGGACTCGGTGATGAGCACCTCGTTGTTCCGGGAGAGACGCAGTCCCTTGCGGACGCGTTCGACGAGCTCGTCGAACTCGTGGACGACGCCCGATCCCGAGCCGCCGAGCGTGTAGGTCGTGCGGGCGATGACGGGGAGTCCGCCGACCTCGTCGACGGCCTCCTGGACGCGGTCTTTCAGGTCTGCCTCCGTTAGCTCGGTGACCGACTCGCCCTCCTCGAGCGAGATGGTCGTCGACCCGGGGACCGGCTGGCCGATCTTTTCCATGCGCTGGCGGAAGAGATCACGGTCCTCGGTCGCGTAGATCGTATCGAGCGGCGTTCCCATGATGTCGACGTCGTACTCGTCGAGGATGCCCTCCTCGGCGAGTTCGGCGGTGACGTTCAGCCCGGTCTGGCCGCCGAGGCCGGCGATAACGCCGTCGGGGTTTTCCTTGCGGATGATTTCGGCGATGGCGTCGGTCGTGATCGGCTCGATGTAGACCTCGTCGGCCATCTCCGGATCGGTCATGATCGTCGCGGGGTTCGAGTTGACGAGGACGACGCGTGCGCCTTCCTCCCGAAGCGCACGACAGGCCTGGGCCCCCGAATAGTCGAACTCGGCGGCCTGCCCGATCTGGATCGGTCCGCTCCCGATGAGCAAGATCGTGCGCCCGTCCCCTGTGGCGGCGTCGTCGGTATCGTAGTTCGTGCTCATTGGTCTTGTTCATCCGGAGTTCGCACATCGTAATAAGCCCCACGATGCAATACGAATCTCGAAATCCCATTTCGAATTTCGAACCTCGGCCGGCAAGCGACGGGCGACCGACGGCTGTTCGTACGGCGTTGACACTCACGCCCTGATCAAATCGCCACACCGCATCCGCTGCTGGACCGGTCGAAGCCGACGGCTCGCGCCCGTACGTATGTCTAGGAACGACGACCCGAGGACTCTCACCGAGGACGCTCTCATGGCACGGACCCCCGGTATCTCCCGTTACCGTGTGTTCTCCGCTCGGTGCCGGGACCGCTCTCGAGCGAGAGTAGCAGCCGTGAAAGCCGCGGAAAAGCCGCCGTGGAGAGCTATACTGGGCGGTCGTGCTCGCTCTCGAAGTCCCGCTGGCGCCGGTACTGCTCGACGAACTCGGAGACGTCGAACTCGAGCATCTGTGTCTCGAACTCGCTTACGGCATCGTCGTCGTCGGCGTGGCTGATCGCGTGTTCCATCAGTTCGACGACGAGTTCGACGACGATTTCGTGGAGCCGTCGGGCGTCGAAGTCGGTGACCCACACCAGCGTGTAGCCGACCGCCCCGTCGTCGCTCGCGTCGAAGGCGACGACCCGGTCGGGGAACTCCTCGAGGACGACGCCCATGAGGTGTGGCGTACCGAACTCCTCGAACTCGTCGTCGGTATCGATGGTCTCCCGGAGCACCGCCACGAGCGATTCGGGGAAAAACCGCGACGGCGGGTGGACGTCGGTGACGACGGCGTGGCGTGTGCCACAGGCACAGGTGTACTCGCGCATCCCCAGATCGATCTCGTGAGGATCGAGCGTCTCCCCACAGGGGAGCTCGAGACGCCGTTCGTCGCCGGAACCCGGCACGCGGGGCGCTGCCATTGGTCGGGGTTCGGTCGGCGCGGGCATAAGGGCGACGACTTGCGGGCTCGTCGTCGCTCTCGATCAACGCTCGGGACGGAGACACGAGCGCCCCGTGCCCGACCGCAAAACCGTCGGCTGTCGGCTCAGGGCCAGTCGTCGCGGACCGGTTCGGCGTCGTCGTCCTCGGACTCGACGGTGGTCGCCAGCACCCAGTCGGCCGCGTCGGCGGCCTCCTCGACCGGGAGGTACTCCCAGTCGACCTCGTCGGCGAGCTGTTCGTCCTCGTCGTCGGCGCCGATGAAGACGTACCGTTCGGTATCGAACTGGTCTTTGACGCCTTCGAGGCTCTCGGCTTTGCCCCGCGGACCCGAGAAGAAGTCCTGCCGAATGCGGTTCTTGCGCGTGAAGTTCGTTACGACGTAGGTCGGTTTCTCGGAGATGACGCCGATGTACTCGGACCATCCTCTGGCGTCTTCGAAGACGCTCTCTGGGGAGGCGAGTTCTTTCAGCGCCTCGAGTTCGAACGCCAGGGTCATGTCGCTACCGCCGTTCATACTGCATCGAAGACGTGCACCGGGGAAAACGGCTTCGATACATCCGACACGGCGGGAACCCGGCCTAGACGCGATCGACCCGGTAGTACTCGGTGAAGACGATCACGTCCCCCGCCTCGAGGTCGGTTCCGGGGGACAGGACCGATCGCTCCGCTTCGACGACGGCGTAAAACTCCTCCAGTGTGTCCGTCTCGAGTTGATCGACGTGACGAACGCTCGCGGTCGGCTCGACCGACTCGACGCGTCGCAGCGTCAGCGGCTGTCTCAGTCCCTCGTTTGCGGACAGTTCACTGGAACCCATGTGTGTTGGTATCACTAGCCACATATTTACTTAAACGTTTCGTCGGTCGCTCGCGGCGACGGACGGAGGAGCCGTCGTTTTCCGGCGGTGTGGAGCCACGTGTTGGCCCGGTTTTCCGGACCAAACACGAGCGCGGCCGAGGCGTCAAGTTGATAGCGCGAGAGTCCTTCGGCTTAGCCTGACTATGCCGTCCGCACTCGCCACGGCCGGGGTCGGTTCCGCCGTCGGCCTCGAGTCCGCAGACGCGTTGCTCGCCCCTACGGTCCTCGGTATGCGGTCGACGGACGCGCTGGCGTGGATCGCGATCGGGGCGTTCTTCCTCGCGCTCGTCCTCCAGTGGCGGGGCGCTATCGATCCCGCCCGCTATCTCGCCGCGGCCGCCTGGGTCGTCTTCGGCGTCTTCTGGCTGACGATGGTTCCGTACTACTACTACGACGTTCAGAGCCCTATCGAGACGCTTCTCGCGCTTGCGGCCCTGCCGCTCTGTACTTACACCGGCTATCTCCTGTACCGGGGCCGGGAGTCGCTGCTTTTGCTCTCGAAAGCCGTCGCCTGTATGGGGCTGATCTACCTGCCCGCGGAGACGATTCCCTTCGTCCGCACGTGGCTGATCGAGACGACCGCGGCCCAGACCCACTACGGAATGGAGCTGCTGGGCTACAGCCCCGGACTCGAGGTCGGCTCGAACGGCTACGAGAGCAAGTTCGCCTTCGATCCGAACGAAACAGTGACCGGCCGGACGACCTACATCGTCCTCGCCTGTACCGGCATCGGCAGCATGGCCATCTTCGGCGGACTGATCGCCGCGGTGAAGGCCCCGATCCGGCGCAAACTGACCGCGTTTGCCCTGTCGATCGGTATCATCTGGTTTCTCAACCTCGTGCGCAACGTCTTCATCGGGCTGGCCTCGCCGTGGGGCTGGTTCCAGCAGGATCGGCTCGTCTGGTTCATGACGACCTACATGGGTGCCGAAGCCAACCGGGTCTCCTTCCTCGTCGCGCACAACTACGTCGCCCAGTCGCTGTCGATCGTCGCGCTCGTCGGGATCACCTACCTCGTCGTCAAAATCCTCCCCGAAGTGCTCGCCCCCCTCGAGGACGTCCTCTTTATCCTGACCGGCACCGAGTACGACCTCTTCGAAGCCCTCGGAAAGGAAGAAGTGCGGGCGGATGGTGGCTCTAGCGAACAGTGACCGCCGATTCCGACGACGAAACCACACCCGTCGATCTCCCGGTGACACCGCGGAACCGCGCCGTCTTCGTCCCGGGCGCGGACGCGCTGGTCGTCGCCGACGTCCACCTCGGCCGTGCCGCGGCCTCGAACGTCGATGCACCGCTCGACGACGGGGACGCCGTTCGCCGACGACTCGAGCCCCTGCTCGGGGAGACCGACCCGCAAACGGTCGTCGTTGCCGGGGACCTGTTACACTCGTTCCAGCGGGTTCCCCGGGGACTGGAGGACGACCTGTCCGCGCTGGAGTCGGTCGTCGCCGAGGCCGGCGCGTCGCTTGTCGTTACTCCGGGGAACCACGATACGATGTTGTCGTCGGTGTTCGACGGCGAGACGGCCGCCGAGTACCGCCTCGCCGACGGCGAGACGGTCGTCTGCCACGGTCACGAGCCGCCGACGACGGACGCAACGCGGTACCTCGTCGGGCACGACCACCCCGCGCTGTCGGTCGAGGGGCGCAAACTCCCCTGTTTTCTCTACGGACCGAACGCGTACGACGGCGCGGACGTGGTGATGCTCCCGGCGTTTACGCAACTCGCGGGCGGCGCGACGGTCAACGGCATGCGCGCCCGCGATTTCCAGTCGCCGCTCGTCGAGGACGCGGACGCGTTCCACCCGGCGGTGTGGGACGACTCGAGCGGCGAGACGCTGTGGTTTCCGCCGCTGGGGGAGTGTCGGCGACTGTTGTGATCGGTCCCGACACGACGCTCGACCTGCTCGAGGACGGCCGACGTCCCTGCGTTTTCTTGTATCCGTCCAGTGATCTCGGGTCGCCGTCTGAGTCACCCCGACAGGTCCTCGAGCACCGCTTTCGCCGCGTCCCGGCCGCTGGCCATCGCCCCCTGAATCGACGACCACCGGGTGTAGTCGCCGGCGAGATAGACCGCCCCAGACGGCTCCCGTGTGTCGGGCAGCCGCTCGTGGATTCCCGGCGGCTGGTCGAACTGCGCGAACGGGATTCGGTCGGTGTGGACCGCCTCGAGGGCGTCGAACCGTCGCTCGGGATACCACGACTCGAGCGAGCGTCGCGTCCGCGCCGCAAGCTCGGCGTCGCTCGCGTCGAGATCGCCGAGGTAGGTCGCGCTGAGCAGCGTCGTTCCGTCGGGAGCGTACTCGGGAGCGACCGCGCTGTGGGGGACGACGTGGTTCGGTCCCGCGTCGTCGACCGCGTTGAGCAGGAGCCGCCGGCCGGTCCCGAGGGACGCCCTCGCCGGCAGTTCGTAATACTGCGTGACACACGCCCGTCCGTCGGTCGGGATCGACTCGACGGCGGTCAGTTCGCGGGCGGCCGGGGGATCGGTCGCGACGACGACCGCGTCCGCTTCGATTGCTTCGTCGTCTGCCGTAACGACCGGACCATCGCTCGAGACGGCGGTAACGTCGACGCCGGTTTCGATGGTCCCGCCGGCTTCGCGCGCCCGCGTTTCGAGGTGGGCCGGTATCGCACCCATGCCCGCGGCCGGAACGGCCGTCTCGCCCGCCGCGAGCGTCCGGAAGGTGTACTCGAAGATCCGCTTGGAGGTCGACAGCGACCGATCGAGGGTGATCCCGCCGTAGAACGGCGCGACGACGGTCTCGACGAACGTCTCCGAGAACCCGCGATCCAGAAGGAAGCGCTCGATCGACTCGTCCGGCCCCGAAAAGAGGGTCTCGGGGTCGGTCCGACGAAGTGCCAGCCAGCGGCGACCAAGCCGGACGGCGTCGCCGATCGAAACGTCGGGACTCGAGAGGGTCGCCGGCAGCGCACGCGGGTTCCGGCGCGGATCCGCGAGTACCGATCGACGACCCTCGCGGGCGACGACGGCCCCCGGCGCGAACCGCCGCAACTCGAGCGACTCGAGATCGAGTTCCCGCCGCACCGCGGGGTAGGCAGTAAACAGGACCTGAAACCCCCGATCGAATCGATAGCCGTCCCGCTCTTCCGTCCGGACGCGGCCGCCGACGGTGTCGCGGCGCTCGAGGAGCGTCGCGTCGACACCGCCGACGGCGAGGTGTCGCGTCGCGACGAGGCCGGCCAGTCCGCCGCCGACGACGATGACCCGTGGCGTCGATGACATACGGGTTCGTTCGGTGGGTGCGGGGAAAGCGGTAGCCCTAACAGTGATCACCTGTCCGCAATCACCCTGAGGGCGATCCCGGCGAGGATGACGAGTACCCCGATCGCGGTCGCGATCGGCGGAATCGGAACGAACAGCAAGCCGATGCCGACGAGAATGAGGATCGTCGAAATCCTGACCATGTTATCGAATCGACCGGGTGATAGGTATCGCTACCGCCGGCATTGCCAGCCGATATGGGGGTCCCCACGGCTCCCCGAACGACGAACACGTCAGACGGTAGTTATAAGCGCGGGCTCGGCGACGTCACGCCATGGTCGACGCGACCGTTACGCCGATCGAACGCGGGACGATCACCGCCGACGTCAACAACGTTCTCGAGGGGGCGGTTCTCGGGACGGCGGACGAGCCGAACCCGGATACCGTCATGGACGACAGCCCGGTCTACAATCTCGTCATCGAGCACCCCGAGGGGACCATCCTCTGGGATACCGGCTCCCACCCCGAGGCCGACGCGGGCCACTGGCCCGGGGAGCTGTACGCCGCCTTCGAACACACCGGCCTGCGACCGCTCGCGGACGATCTCGAGGCGGCCGGGTACGCCCTCGAGAACGTCGACTACGTGATCCAGAGCCACCTCCACCTCGACCACGCCGGCGGACTCGCCGCCTTCGCGGGCACCGACGTCCCCGTGTTCGTCCACGAGCGCGAGCTCAAACACGCCTACTACAGCGCGAAAACCGACGCGGGCGATGTCGCCTATCTGGCCGGCGACTTCGACCACGACCTCAACTGGCGGCTCGTCCACGGCGACCGCGAGTACGCGTTCGAGGGCCTCGAACTCCTGCACCTGCCGGGGCATACGCCCGGCCTCCTCGGCGTGCGACTCGATCTCGACGACGCCGGAACCGTCGTCATCGTCGGCGATCTGGCGTACACGCGAGCGAACTACGAAAACGAGCGCCCGATGGGCGGCGGGTTGCTCTGGAGCAAGCGGGCGTGGATCGACAGCGTGCGCTCGGTCGCTGACCTCGAGCGCCGCCACGACGCCACCGTCATCTGCGGCCACGACGCGACGGACCTCGAGCGACTGCGGTACCTCCACGACTGAGGGGTTATCCGCGGCACCCGGCGTCGATCGTCGGCGCGAGTCCGTCGAGGTCGGCCTCGGGTTCGAGCAGCCGATACTCGTCGCCCTCGCGTTCGACGATTCCCTCGTGTCGAAGGTGATCGAGATGGGCGTAGGCCTCGCCCGGCCCGTGGACGATGTGGATTCCCTCGAGGTCCCCGAACAGGTGCGCGCTGACCGTCCACGGATCGGCGGGGCCGTGGTTCCGGAGAACCGCCAGCACGTTCGCGGTGCGGTCGCGATGGTGGTCGGCGATCGTTCGTGCGCGGCCGGTCGGATCGTCGATCGGATCGCGGTGCCCGGGCCAGACGCGGTCGTAGTCGCGCTCGGCGATCGTCTCGAGCGTCGTGAGGTACTTCTCGAGCGGGCGCTCGACCCGGACGTCGGCACCGCCGACGTTCGGCGTGTAGACCGGGAGGATGGCGTCACCGACGAACGCTTCGTCGCCGCCGTCGATCTCGAAACAGCACAGCCCCGCCGCGTGGCCGGGCGCATGGACGGTCTCGAGTCGGCGGCCGCCGACCTCGAGGGTCGTCCCGTCCTCGATCGGCGTCACGTCGGCGGGGTCGCCCTCGATGTGGGCCGTCGCGTCGAGAAACGACAGCAGTTCCGCCTGTGCGTCGTCGGGGACCCCCCACGAGTCGAGATACTCGCGGCGGCGCTGCTCGAGGGCGTCGACCGCGTCGGCATCCTGCTCGACGAGCGGCGCGTCGGCTCCGTGGACGTAGACAGTCGCGTCGCTTGCCGCCTGAATCTCGCCCGCGAGTCCCGAATGGTCGACGTGAAAGTGCGTGAGAACGATGTCGTCGACGTCCGCGAACTCGTAGCCGCGCTCGGTCAACCCCTCTCGAAGCTCGTCGCGAACGTCGGCGGTCGCGATTCCGGTATCGACGAGCGCGAGGTCGTCGCCGTCGGCGAGCACGTACGCGTTGTTTCGCCCCTCGAACTCGTCGTTTCCCAGCGTGATCCGGTCCATATCGGGTACCCAGTCGGCGGCCGCTATTAACTCGCCGGGTAGCGGAACGGGACGACTCGAGGCGTTCGAGGACCCGAACCCGCGGGAGCGATCACCCCTCGAGTTCGGCCCGCAGCAACTGGTTGACGTCGCCGGGGTCGGCGCTGCCGCCGGTCTTTTGCATGACCTGTCCGACGAGGAAGTTGATCGCGCCGTCGTCGCCGGACTGGTAGTCCTCGACCGCGCCGGGGTTCTCGTCGATCGCCTCGACGACGGCCTGCTGGACCTCGTCCTCGCCGGTCTTGCCGAGGCCTTCCTCGGCGACGACCTCGTCCGGCGTCCGGCCGTCGTCGAGCATCGATCGCAGGACGGTCTCGCGGGCGTTCTTGGCCGTGATCTCGTCCTCGGCGACGAGCTCGACGAGCCGCGTCACTTCCTCGAGACGGCCTTCGATCTCCGTGATGTCGATGTCGCGGTAGTTGAGTTCGCCCAGCAGGTTGTCCGCGACCCACGTCGCCGCGAGGTCCGGATCGAATTCGCCGGCGACGTCCTCGTAGAAGTCGGCGACCTGTTTGGTCGAGGTGAGCTTGGAGGCGGCCTCCTCGCTCAGCCCGTACTCCGACTCGAACCGCTCGCGGCGGGCGGCCGGAAGCTCCGGAATCGAGATCTCCTCCTTCCAGCCGGAGACCCGTAGCGGCGGCAGGTCGGCTTCCTCGAAGTACCGGTAATCCTTTTCTTCCTCCTTCGAGCGCATCGAGACGGTGATCCCGCGGGACTCGTCCCAGTGGCGGGTCTCCTGTTCGACCGCGCGGCCGCGCTGGATGGCGTTTTTCTGGCGAGTCTCCTCGTAGGCCAGCGCCTTCTGTGCGCCCTTGTGACTCGAGATGTTCTTGACCTCCGTTCGGTTCGCGGCCTCGAGCGCCGATTGGCCGATCTCGTCGGTGTCGCCGTCGATCTCCGCCTCGGGAATGATCGAGAGGTTGGCGTCGATCCGCAGGCTGCCGTCGCGTTCGGCGTCGAAGACGCCCAGATACTCGAGCACTTCCTCGAGTTCGGCGAGGAACGCCCGGACCTCGTCGGGGCTGCGGAAGTCCGGAGCCGTGACGATCTCCATCAGCGGCGTGCCGGCGCGGTTGTAGTCGACGAGGGTGTATTCGGCAGAATCGATGCCGCCACCGCCGCCGACGTGCTGGAGGCTGCCGGGGTCTTCCTCGAGATGGGCGCGCTCGATCGTCACCGTTCGGCGCTCGCCCTCGACGGAGATCTCGAGGTCGCCGTCCTGACAGATCGGCTCGTCGTACTGGGTGATCTGGAAGTTCTTGGGCAGGTCGGGGTAGTAGTAGTTCTTGCGGTGGAACCGGGTTTCCTCGGGGATGTCGGCGTCGATGGCCTTGCCGATCTTGACCGCGGCCTCGACGGCGGCCTCGTTGAGGATCGGCAGCGCCCCCGGGAGGCCGAGACAGACCGGGCAGACGTGGTCGTTTGGCTCGTCGGTCGGCGCGGTCGAACAGCCACAGAAGATCTTCGTGTCGGTCTCCAGCTGGACGTGGACCTCGAGGCCGATGACGGTCACGAGGTCGCCCTGCTGGACGGTCTGGGCAGTCATTGGACCTCGATTCGGGCTGGGTGGGGTAAAACGTAACGGGACGGAGCCGTCGGTCGCAGTCGAACGATCGTTTCCCTCGGTGGAGGGCAACGGAGCGGACCCTCCCGCGTGGCCGTCGGACGCTGGGCCGCGACGAGGACGGCGAGGTGGCGGGAATCCGAACTGCGACGGAGCGGATGCGTCGGAGACGGCCCCGTTGTCCTCACTCGCCGGTCCCGGCTGCGACGGCCAGCCGACACCCGACGGCGGCGACGACGGCGACGACCGCTCGGCCGCCGATCCCCAGTGACACGCCGGCAAGCGATACGAGCGTGGTCGCCAGCGTAAACAGGACGACGACGGGCAACACCCAACTGACCGTCAGCAGCCACGGCTCGGCCAGCGCGGCGAACCGGCCGGTGCCAGCGCGAAACTCAGCGAGTGCCTCCCCACGTAGCAGCCAGCCGACGATCGCGACGAACGCGAAGAGGCCGACCGTCAACAGCAGATCCGCGAGCGTGCCGGAGACGAACTCGAAGATCGGCCCCGCAAGCGCCAGCCCGCTCCCGGTCACCGCGAGCAGAACCGAGACCAGCACCGTCGCCCTGCGTCGTGGGACGTCGAACCGGTCGATGAGCGTCGCGACCAGCGTTTCGAGCAGATTGATCCCGCTGGTCACCGCGGCCATCAGGACGGTGGCGAAGAAGGCCGTGGCGACGGCGGTTCCCCCCGGCAGCGACGCGAACGCCGGCGCGAGCGAGACGAACAGCGCACCCGGGCCGCCCTGACCGGGGTCGATACCCTGAGAGAACAACAGCGGGATGACGACCAGTCCGGCGAGGACGCCGATAAACACGTTCGAGACCGCGATGACGAGCGTGTCCCGCGGGAGCGAGACGTCCTCGTCGAGATAGGAGGCGTAGGTCAGCATCGCTCCGGTACCCAGCGAGAGGGTAAACAGCGCCTGCCCCGCCGCCGGTCCGAGAACGCTCGAGAAGTTGGCAGCGAGGTAGTCGGCGTCGAAGCTGAGATAGAACGCGTAGCCGGCGGCGGTGTTCGGCTGTGTGGCCGTCCACACCGCGAGACAGCCCAGAAGGATCACGACCGCCGGAAGCATTACTTTCGAGGCGCGCTCGATGCCACGGCTGACGCCGAAGCCGACGATCGTGGCGACGATACCGAGAAAGAGCAGGTGAAAGGCCACTGCCTGAAGGCCGTAGCTGATCGTTCCGAAGTACTGCTGTGGCTGCCCGAAGTACGCTCCGGTCGGCGAGGCCAGCATGTAGCGGAGGATCCATCCGCCGACCACCGAGTAAAACGAGAGGATCACGAGCGCCGTGATGACGTTGAACGTGCCAAGGGCCGATCCCCAGCGAGAGGTGAGAAGCGAGCGAAACGTCCCGATGGGGGTCTGGCGGCCGCGGCGGCCGAGGACGAACTCGGCGAGCAGTCCCGGAACGCCGACGCCGATGACGATGAGCGAGTACACGAGGAGGAACGCGCTGCCACCGTTGCCGGCGGTCAGCCACGGGAACCGCCAGATGTTCCCGAGACCGGCTGCACTACCGATCGCGGCGAGAACGAACCCGACGTTCGATACCCATGTTTCACGAGTAGTCATTTATGTACAATTCTGTTCGATGACGTTGTGATAAGTCGGTGTTGATTCGGCGCTCCGTTCCCCTCGAGAAATCGTCAGTTGGCTCCCGACTCGCCTTCGAGAACCTTCGATGGGATCGTCTTCGACGTATCGCCGCCCTTCGCGTTCGAACGCGGGAGCGCCCGTTGTCGGCCGGGACGAGGCGGCGGTCGACGAACTCGAGGGCCGGCTCGAGTGAGATCGACACACTCGAGGGTCCGGTTCGGTCCACAACACGGTACGACGACGTTACGACCGAGAAGAACGGCATTATGCGCCGAAGTATACCGTTACGACGCGGCGAGCCGGCGGCATTTCGTCAACGGTCTCCCGGCTTTTTGACCGCCGCTGTCGAACGCATAGTTGATTCGGTGTATGTTACCATCCAACGCAAAGTCGTACTGGAAGCAATATCGGTCGGTCCCGATCGTGTACCGGATCGGTGCGGCGTTTATCCTCGGCTCCGTCGTCGGGCTGGTCGTCGGCGAACCCGTTACGGTACTCGAGCCGCTGGGCGACATCTTCGTCCGGCTGCTGAGCATGATCGTCATTCCGATCGTCGTCTTCACGCTGTTGATGGGGATCAGGCGGATCTCGCCGGCGCAGCTGGGGCGGATCGGCGGCGAGGTGATCGCGCTGTACGCCGTGATGTCCGCGATCGCGGTGTTCATCGGGCTGGCGGTCGCAAACCTCGTGAACCCGGGGACGGGCCTGACCCTGGCCGAGGACGTAGAGTTCGATCCGGCCGATACGCCCGACTTCGTGGAGGTCATCGTCGGGATCGTCCCGGAGAACCCGATCGGTGCGATGGCCGAGGGCGACGTCCTCGCGACGATCTTCTTCGTCATCGTCTTCGGACTCGCGCTCCTGATGCTCGAGGAGACCACCGACGACGAGGCGGTCCGTTCGGGCGTCGAGTCGATCTTCAACATCGTCGAGGCGGGCACCGAGGCGCTGTTCAAACTCGTCTGGGGGATCATGGAGTACGGCGTCATCGGCGTCTTCGCGCTCATGGCCGCCGTCTTCGGCGAAGCGGGTATCGACGCGATCGTCCCGTTCGCGCTGTTGATCGCGACCCTGCTCGCCGCCATCCTGCTCCACATCGGGATCGTCTACCTCGGCGGGCTGATCATCGCGCTCACACGGCAGTCCCCGGTCGCGTTCCTCGCGGGTTCGAAGGACGCGATCGTAACTGCCCTTTCGATCCGCTCCTCGAGCGGAACGCTCCCGGTG
Source organism: Halopiger djelfimassiliensis (assembly GCF_000455365.1). Taxonomy (GTDB): domain Archaea; phylum Halobacteriota; class Halobacteria; order Halobacteriales; family Natrialbaceae; genus Halopiger_B; species Halopiger_B djelfimassiliensis. The sequence continues at coordinate 744,202 of NZ_HG315685.1, read as the reverse complement.
ACGATGGCCAACGCCGAGGAGAACCTCCGGATCGACGAGAGCGTCTACGGCTTTTCCCTCCCGCTTGGCGCGACGATCAACATGGACGGGACGGCGATGTATCAGGGCGTCGTGGCCGTCTTCGCCGCGAACCTCGTCGGCGTACAGCTAACCATCGTCGAGCAGGTGACGGTCGTCCTCATCGCCGTGCTCGCGAGCATCGGGGCCGGCGGGGTTCCCGGGACCGGCCTGATCATGCTGACGCTGGTGTTGACCCAGCTCGGCCTCCCGCTGGAAGTGGTCGGGTTCGTCGCGGGCGTCGATCCGATCCTCGACCGGCTCCGGACGATGACGAACGTGACCGGCGATCTGGCCGTCACCACGGTCGTCGCCCACTGGAACGATGCGATCGACTTCGGTGGTGGCTCGTGGGTCGATCCGACCCGAGGGCTCGAGATGGGTGACACCGCAACGGGCGATGACTGACCCGCCGGCGATCGTCGGTCGAAGATCCAGTCGACCGTGACGCTGCCCGTCGACCCGTTGCTGGCAGGTCGAGAGAGACACGTTCCCGGGACGATCTTCCGTGGGCTCGAGTCCTAGTCGAACGCAGCAGCGACGAGCAGCGGGAAGACGAGCGTCGCTTCGGCTTCGATCTGGGTGTAATTCTTCTCGGCGTCCTTGATCTTCCCCCACGAGACGGCCTCGTTCGGCGGTGCACCCGACAGCGAGCCGTCACCCTCCATGCCCGTCGAGATGTAGACGACGTAGTCGGCCCCGCCGCGGAACAGGTTCGTCATGATCGCGTGGTGTTTCGGCACGCCGCCGCCGAGCGCAATGAGGCCAGTCGTCTCGGCCAGCATGCCGTCTTCGATCAGCGAATCGTAGTCGTCTAAGATCTCGATGCCGACCTCCGAGTCGTACCCCTGCCGGTAGTAGTACAGGAAGTTCCCGACTTCGGCGTCGGTCAACGCCGGACAGTAGACGGGAACGTCGTTGTCCGCGGCCTGTTTCAGGACCGAATCCTCGTCGTCGAGCGTCTCGCCGAGTTCGCGAGCGAAGGCCGTCGGCGTCCTGATTTTCTCTTCGGCGAAGAAGTCATCGAAGAAGTCATAGAGGTACTCCTCGAGCCAGACGTAGCGATCGGAGGGAACGAAGATGTTGCCGAGACGATTGATTCCGCGCTCGCGGAGGGCGGCTTCGTCGGCGTCCCACTCGCCCATTTTGAACGGCTTGGCCGTCTTGATGACGTCCTCGGTGAGCGACCCGGAGGTGGTGATCAACACGTCGACGTACCCCTCGCGGACGAGCGCGGCGACGACCTCGCGCAGCCCCGAGGAGATAATGTTCGAGGTGCAGGTCAGATAGATCGTCGCGTCTTCCGCTTGCATCCGCTCTGCGATGTCGATCGCCTCCGCAAGCTGGGTCGCCTGGAAGCCGGTCGTCTCGTAGGACTCGAGCAGGTCCCGAAAGTCGAACTCGCCGCGGAAATCGTAGCCGCGGACGTCCGCCGTCGATAGCTCTTCCTCGCTGCCCGGTACGACGTGCTCGCGGGACTCGTCGTCGGTCATACCCGTACTACTCGATCAACGCTTTGAATGAATCGAGATCGATCGCAGCATGAGAGGGAATGGCTTGGGCTCCCGAAACCGGGAGCATCGTCCCGTCAGTGGCGTTATCTTGCCGCTTCGAGTTCCTCGAGCGCCTCGGGGTTCTCGATGCTGCTCATGTCCCCGAGGTCCTCGCCGGTGTAGGCGGCCTCGATGGCTCGCCGGATGATCTTGCCCGACTGGGTTTTGGGGAACTCGTCGACGAACAGGACTTCGCGCGGGCGGAACGGCTTGCCCAGTTCCTCGCCGACCTGTGCGCGCAACTCCTCGCGCAACTCGTCGGATTCCTCGTACTCGTCCTCGAGGATGACGTAGGTGACGACGGCCGTGCCGGTGGTTTCGTCGGGCGCGCCGACGGCGGCGGCCTGATTGACCGCCTCGTGGTCGATGAGCGCCCCTTCGACTTCGGCCGGGCCGACCTTTCGCCCGGCGACGTTGAGCGCGTCGTCGGCCCGGCCATGGAGGAACCAGAAGCCGTCCGCGTCCTTCTGTGCCCAGTCGCCGTGGTTCCACATGTCGTCGAAGGTCGACCAGTACTCCTCGAGGTACCGCTCGTCGCCGGACCACAGCGACTTCGTCATCGACGGACAGGAGTCACGCGCGACGAGGAACCCACGCTCGTTGTCCGCTTTGACGGAGTTACCCTCGTGGTCGACGACGTCGATGTCCATCCCGAGCCCGGGGCCGCCGAGCGTACAGGGTTTCAGCGGTTCGGTCGGCATCGGCATCAGGAAACAGCCACAGATCTCGGTCCCGCCGGAGATGTTGATGATCGGGCACTCGCCGTTGCCGACGTGCTCGTAGAACCACCGCCAGCTTTCGGGGTCCCACGGTTCGCCCGTCGAGCCGAGGATGCGCAGCGAGGAGAGGTCGTGACCCTCGAGCCACTCGTCGCCGTGTTTTCGCAGGGCGCGAATCGCGGTCGGCGAGATGCCGAACTGGGTGAGTTTGTGGCGGTCGATCATCTCCCAGAACCGGTCGGGTTCGGGGTGGTCGGGCGCGCCCTCGTACATGAAGACCGTCCCGCCGAACGTGTGGGTCCCGATGAGCGTCCACGGCCCCATCATCCAGCCGATGTCGCTGACCCAGAAAAACCGGTCCGCGGGTTTGAGATCCATCCCGAAGTGGACCTCCTTTGCACACTGGACTTGCACGCCCGCGTGGGTGTGGACGATCCCCTTCGGTTTGCCCGTCGTCCCCGACGAGTACAGCAACATCGACTCCTGATCGCTCGGCAGGGATTTCGTCTCGTACTCGTCGTCACGCGTTCCGACGGCTTCGGCCCACCACTCGTCGCGATCGTCGGTCCAGGGGATCTCGTGTTCGTTTTTCGGATCGCTGGCTCCGAGTCGGTCGAAGACGATCGTGTGCTCGACGTACCCCGCTTCCTCGATCGCCTCGTCGGCCGCGGACTTGAGAAAGACCGGATCGCCGCGGCGGTAGAACCCGTCGCCCGTGAACAGCACCGAACACTCCGAATCCGCGATCCGGGTCGCGGCCGCGTCGACGCCGAACCCCGAGAAGATCGGCACGGCGATCGCGCCGACCTTGAAACAGCCATAGAGGATCGAGACGACCTCGGGCACCATCGGCATGTAGAGCCCGACCGTATCGCCCGTCCCGATACCGCGTTGCTCGAGGGCGTTGGCGACCTTGTTCGACTGCCGGCGGAGTTCGTGATAGGTTACCTCGCGGATCTCGCCGTCTTCACCCTCCCAGATGGTCGCGACCTTGTTCCGGCGCTCGTCGTCGACGGCGGCGTGGCGGTCGACGACGTTGTGGGCGACGTTGAGTTCGCCGCCGGGATACCAGTCGGTGAACTGCGGTCCCTCGCTGTCGTCTCGGATCTCGTCGTACTCCTCGTAGAACTCGATGTCGAGGTAGTCGACGAGTTCGTCCCAGAACCAGTCGACGCCTGACTGCTCGACGCCCTCGAGGTCGGTCGTCGTTCGCTCGATGAGGTCATCGTAGTCGTCGATGCCGTACTCCCGCATGAACGCGGCGACGTTCGTCGATTCGACGAACTCCGAGTCCGGTTCGTGGACGATCTCGTCGACGTCCTCGAGGCTCGGCTCGGTCGTGTTCTCGGACATAGTCACTCGTAGGTAAGAGTCATACCACCATCAAACAACAGGTCGCCGCCGTCGAGGTGCCGACCCAGATCCGAGAACCCGAGCAGGAAGAGGTTGGCGACGTCGACCGGTTCCATCATCTCTTTGACGCGGGACTGGCCGAGCATGACGTCCTCGATCACCTCGTCGACGCTGATGCCGCGTTGCTCGGCGGTGTCCTCGAGTTGATCGGTCACCAGCGGCGTCTTCACGTAGCCGGTGCTGACTGAGAACGAGCGGATCTTTCCCTCACCCTCCGCCGCGATCGACTGAGTGAGTCCGCGCAGACCGAACTTCGAGACGTTGTAGGCGACTTTGTCGCTCGTGACGTAGTGGCCGTGAACCGAGCCCATGTTGCCGACACAGCCCTCCCCGTCCTCGGTCTCGCGGAAGTGTGGAATGCACAGCTTCGAGAGGTACAGCGGCGCGCGGAGCATGATCCGATGCATGGTATCGTACGTGTCCATCGGAAAGTCCTCGATCGAGTCGATGTGTTGCATCCCCGCGATGTTCGCGAGGTACTTGACATCCCCCAGCTCCGCGGCCTCGTCGACGATCCGCTCGAGATCGTCGTCGGCCGTGAGATCGCCGGGAACCGACTCGATCTCCCCCTCGAGGTCGAGGTCCTCGCCGCGGTCGACCGTCCCCGTAAGTCCGTCCTCGTCGATGTCAGTTGCCGCGACGGTAAGCCCGTTGCCAGCGGCGGCAAGCGCCGTCGCCCGGCCGATACCGGATCCGGCACCCGTCACGAGACAGACGTTCCGGCCGGTAAAGGAATCGTCGTCGAACGTGTGGATTTCGTCACGCGTTACCGACGGTGGTGTTACGTGTTCCTCGGACATACTCACAGCATCCGGGAGAACACGCTAAAACACGGACGTTAACATATCAAGCTCGGCGCGGGTGGCTGTCTCGAAACTGCCGGTAGAGCGGCCAGAACGGATTCACAGTGGACTTCGGTGAACATTCACGTCGGTCGTATAATGTGAACAATTAATACCGTGTGTGTCCCCACCTAACAGGCAATGATCGACCTCGATATCGACATGCGGCAGTACGACTGCCCGTTTATCGATACGACCGACGACGTCGATATCGCGTTCTCGGCCGTCCAGTGGCAACTCGATACCGGCGACGAGCAACTCGAGACGCGTCTCATCGCGAACGGAGAGTCGATCGGCGCGCTGGAGGACGGACTCCACGCGCTTCGGGACCATCCGAACATGAACGAGTGTTACATCCTCTCCAAGCGGGAGAACGTCGCCCAGATCGGCACGACGATCGAGCAGACGAACGCGATGCAGACGATTCAGGGAAACGACGGCTACATCACCGGCCCGTTCCGGATCGAGGACGGCCGGGAACGGTGGCACGTCGGATTCGACGACGACGACGACGAGGACCGCGCGCTCGCCGAACTCGAGCGGCACAACGACTACAACGTCGACGGACGCGACCAGTTCGGTCCGACGGCGTTGTTCGATCTCCTCGAAAACTCCGGGAGCGCGATGTCACTGCTCGAGGGCTGTCGCTCCCTGACCGAAACCGAACGGGAGACGTTCGAGGTCGCCTCCCACAAGGGGTACTACGAAACGCCCCGCGAGACGACGCTCGAGGAACTGGCCGACCACTTCGACGTCTCCAAAACGGCCGTCTCGATGACCCTGCGTCGGAGCGAGCGAAAGGTCCTGAAGGCAGCGCTGACGGCGCTGAAGGGGTTAAACGAGGGTGACGCGATCTAGGGCCGCAACAGCCTCCGATTACGCCTGTGGATCCCGATCGGCAGCGAGCCCCGTCGACAGCAGCCGGCGGAGAAGGACGACGACGCCGTTCCTGAGTCCGCTGGCGAAGATCGCCTGTTCGTTCTGGGTCCCGTCGGCGTCGGGATAGTAGGAGCCGATCAGGAGCGCTTCACGATCGACGAGCACGATCCGGCTGATCGCAACCTCGGTGTCGGACGACTGCCCGGTGAGCCAGTCGAGTTCGGTCTCGAAGACCCGAGACATCGGGAGTTCCGCCTCGAGCCGCGCGGTGATCGTCTCGGACTGTCCGCCGAGGAGGATCGAAACCTCACGCTCCTGTGCCTCGTGAAGACCGTCGAACAGCGCGTCGGAGAGAATCCCCTCGTCGACGACCAGCAATCCGATCTCGAACTCCGCCTCGTCGACGAGCTGGAGCGTCCGGGACTCGATCGCCTCGTGGCCGTTCAGCGACCACACTTCCTGAAGTTGCTCGTCGTCCGCACCGGAATCGCGGTAGTCGGTGTTCTCGAGGTAGGTCTGAAGCGTCTCGATCCGGTTGTCGTACTTCTGGTGGAGCGTCTGCGTCGCCTCCTCGATTCCGACGGACCGAAACGTCTGCGGGGTCGAATGTTGTACTTCCACCAGCCCCTGCGATTCCAAGACGCGAACGGCATCGTAGACTCGGGTTCGCGGAACGTCCGAGAGTTCGTGAATGTCTTTGGCCGTTCCTTCGTGGATTTTTGTAAGTGCAATAAAACATCGGGCTTCGTACTCTTGAAGGCCGAGATCCTGCAGCAGACTGATCGCTTCCGCGGTAGTTTCGTCTTGTGACATGCCCAACCACTAGTCCGGTATCCGAACACGCCTAGTCGGACGTGAAGCGGGAAAAGGATTCGTGTCTCGTCCGAATCGATGAGACGGGTCGTCTGGCAGTGCGAACCGTTCGTTCGTCCGAAACGCATTCACTCAGATAATCACACAAACTATTTGAGTCCGTGGGAAGAAAGCCGGAGTGGCGCGTCCCGTTACGGCCCAACCACGACGGGACACGCCGCTTTACCACTTCCTGAGCCAAGCGAAGCCACTGGCTGACTGGGTCGCCAGAATACGATGTCGTCCCAGCGGACGTGGCCGACTGCGAGTACCGTTACACGAGCTCCGGCAACTTCTCCCGGTGCTGATCGAGATACTCGAGAACCGGTCTGATCTCGTCGAATCGGGGACCTTTCGTTACCGTCCCGCTCCCTGCGCCCCACTCGATATACCCGTAATCGGCCAGTTTTGGGAGGTGAACGTGTTGCATCCGGATCGCCGTCCGGTCCGCCCGCGAACCGCTCGCTCGGGCCGTGACGTCCTGCGGGTTGTGCTCGAGCAGGTCGATCAACAACCGCCGACGATGGACGTCCGACAACGCGTCAAATATGTTGTCAATCATTTGGTACCAGTTGATCTAGTTAGTCGGTCCGATTACTTAACAACGTCACATTTTCACGATCAGCCGTTGTTTTGATTAACCGAGTGACGGCCCCTCGAGCGGCTGTCGTGTCGCGCGGAGAAATATCGGCCGATCGATAGGATTCTCCGCGCAGGTCGCCTCGGGACCGACCGTTACCCACCTCCACCACCCTGCATGAGCAGCTGGATCTCCTCGTTTTCCGCGAGCGACTCGGGATCGCCGCTGTCGACGATCTCGCCGCGTTCGATCACGTACATCCGATCGACCAGCTCCGGCACGTGACTCGCGTTCGACTCCGCGACCAGCACCGAGATATCCCGGTCGATGATCTCGCGGATGTACCGTTTGAGGTTCTCGACGACGACCGGAGCGAGCCCCTCGAGCGGTTCGTCGAGGATGAGCAGCTCCGGACGAAGGGCGAGCGCGCGACCGATCGCGGTCATCTTCCCTTGTCCGCCGCTCAGGTTCTGGACCTCGGCGTCGCGGCGATCCTCGAGTTCGGTAAAGAGATCGAAGATGTCCGCGACGACGGCGTCCTCGTCCTCGATCCCGCGGGAGTCGCCGGCCGTCCAGATCGGAAGCCGAAAGTTCTCCTCGACGGTCATGCCCGTAAAGAGGTCCCGGTTCTCCGGCTGGTAGCCGATTCCCTGTCTGGGGATCAGTTCGGGCCGTATCTCGAGCAGTTCCTCCCCCTTGAACCGGATCGAACCGCTGGTAACGGGTGTCAGCCCCATGATCGCGCGGAACGTCGACGTCTTGCCCGCGCCGTTGCGTCCGACCAGCGCGACCGCCTCGCCGTGTCCGACCTCGAGGTCGAGACCGTGTGTGACCTCGAATCCCTCGACGACCGCCGACAGGTCCGAAACCGCGAGCAGGGGATCGCTCGCGCTCATTCGTCGACCCCCAGCAGGACCCGCCGCAGTTCCGCATCGGTCTCGAGCAGGTCGGGGTCGCCCTCCCGGAAGACTCGCCCTTCGTGCAGGACGACGAGCCGATCGGCGTACTCCCTGACCAGATCCATGTCGTGTTCGATCGTCACCGTGGTTACCGAGTCGGCCTCGCTGGCCTCGGCGATCGTCTCGATGACGTACTCCTTCTCGCGGGTGGCGACGCCCGACGTGGGTTCGTCGAGCAGCAGGTACTCGGGAGCCAGCCCGAACGACATCGCGACGTCGAGCAGTTTTCGATCGCCATGGGGTAACGTCTCGGCGACCTCGTCCTCGATGTCCTCGAGACGGAACTGCTCGAGAAGTTCGTCGACCGTTCGTTCGACGTCTTCGTGGCCGTCGTCGACGGACCGCATGTGTAGCGTCCTGTCGTACCGAGAGAGAACGGCGATGCGGACGTTCTCCCGGACGGTCATCTCCTCGAAGACGTGGACGATCTGAAAGCTCCTGACGAGGCCGGCCCTGACGCGGTCTGCGGGAGCCATGTCGGTGATGTCCTCCTCGACGATCCCGCCGTCGGCTTGCCGGTGGACGACGACCGATCCTCGGTCGGGCGTGAGCAGGCCGGTCAACAGATCGACGAGCGTGGTCTTTCCAGCGCCGTTCGGCCCCACGATGAATACCGTCTCTCCCTCGGTGGTTCCGAACTGCAGCGATACGTCGTCCGTGGCGCGGAGTTCGCCGAACTCCTTGCGAAGGTTGCGTGCTTCGAGCATCTCAGTTCACTCCGAAGAGGATGATTCGAGCGGTGGTTATCGCGCGAGACGCTCCCCGTCGGATCGACGAGACGACGGCGCTGACGTCCCGTCGGACGAGGCTGGGATCGTTCCGGCGTCGCTCGAGTCCGGCCCCGATCTTCGGCACCGATCCGAGGATTCCCTGTGGCAGGAAGACGACGACGGCGAGCAACACGATCCCGGTGAGCGCGTGGTCGTACTCGACGTAGAACCGCGAGAGGTTCAGCAGGTACACGAGGACGATCCCGCCCACGATCGGACCGACGAGGGTGTTGACGCCGCCGAGGATCGCCATGAACAGGATCTCGCCGGAGACGAAGACGTACAGCGTCGGCTCCGGCCGCACGTGAAGCTGAAGCAATCCGAACAGGCCGCCGGCGAGGCCGCCGTACAGTCCCGAGATCGTCACCGCGATCCAGACGTACTTCTCGACGGGAATCCCGATGAACCTGGCCCGCGTTCGGTTCTGACCGATCGCGTCCAGCGCCCGGCCGAACGGCGAGTTGACGAGCCGCCACATCGCCAGCAGGGAGACGATCACGAGCCCGACCGTGACGTAGTACAGGACGATATCGTACGCCGTCGTCCCCAACTCGAGCCCGAACAGCGTCGGCGGGTTCAGGCCGTCGGGACGGACGCGAAGCCCGTCGCTGTAGTTGAAGTAGGCGCTCTGTATGACGAACGCGAACAGAACCTGGTTGAACGCGAGCGTCAACAGCGCGAAGTAGATGTCGAGATAGCCCGCGACGAAGTAGCCGACCAAAAGCGCGATCGCCGTCGCCACGACGACGGCCCCGAGAAGCAACACGAAGCCGCTCGAGACGTCGTAGTGGGAGGCAAGCACCGCGGTCGCATAGGCACCGGCACCGAAAAACGCCGCGTGGCCGAACGAGACGAGTTGGGTGTGGCGCAACAGCAGGTTCAGTCCGACCGCGGCGAGCCCGAACAGGATCCCCTGATGGAACGTCGCAAACGAAAGCGGCGTCACTCGAGCGATGTCGGGCACCGCAAGGAGAGCGACGAGTCCGACGGCCGCAAGGACCGCTCGATTCCGGGAGAGGACCATCCCGTCCATCAGCCGAACGTGGGTTTCGCCGTCGCGTTCGACGAAGAACCGGCTCATTCGATCTCACCCCACGTCCCGTAGAGCCCTTCGGGGTTGACCAGCAAGACGAGCACCATCAGGATAAACGGGGCCGCCAGCTCGAGTTGCGGGTAGTACGGCGTCACGACCCGGCTGGTAACGCCGACCAGAAGCGCACCCACGAACGCCCCTTTCAGACTGCCGAGGCCGCCGATGACGATCACGACGAACGAGAGCACCAGCGGATCCAGCCCCATCTCGAGGTAGGCCGAGCTGGGGCCGATGCTGACCATCGCACCGCCGAAGCCGGCGAAAAACGCCCCCAGCGCGAACACGAGCGTAAACAGGCGGTCGGTGCTGACGCCGATCGCGGTCGCCATCTCGCGGTTGATGGCGGTTGCGCGCACGATACGGCCGGTCTTCGTCCGGTCGAAGAACCAGACGAGCCAGCCGAATACCGCCAGTCCGACGACGATTACGATGACGTTGTACGAGGGGTAGTCGATCCCGACGAGTTCCGTCGTCGGAATCGCGTTGAGTTCGCGAAAGACGCCAGTTCGGGCCGGCTCGTGGTCCCCCCAGACGAACTTCATGACGTCGACGAACAGCAACAACAACGCGTAGGTCAACAGGAGCTGGTAGACCTCGTCGCGGTCGTAAATTCGCCTGACGAAGGCCGTCTCGATGGCGGCCCCGACCGGAACCAGGACGGCGGCGGCCGCGAGCGCGCCGGCGAGCACGACGAGTCCGAAAAGGACCGCCGTGAGCGTCCCGGTCGGTTCGGCGACGAGACCGGACAGGTAGCCGACGACGCTGAAGACGACGAACGCCCCAAGGGCGTACAGTTCGCCGTGGGCGAGGTTGAGCACGCCCAGCACGCCGAAGATGATCGTCAGTCCCGACGCGATCATAAACAGGATACAGCCGTAGTAGAGGCCGTTGAGGACGTGAATCCATAGCGAATCGAGCATGGTTATGGTGGCGTCCGCGGTTCGATGTCGGCTGCTGTACTCGGGTGTCGGTCACGCCGCTGCCGGGCGACCGACGTGGTGTCGTGTCTGGAGGCGGAGATGCTCACCACCCCCGGATCCAGTCGCGGGATGTTTCGGCCGGCGGCGGCGATACCTGTTGGGGGGCGAACGCTTCGACGGATTCGAGGACCGCGGCGTCGAACTCGTTCGACCAGGACAGTTCGCCGAAGTGGGCGTTCGAATAGCCCTGATGATCCGGACCGATCATGTGGTAGCCGGCCGGCGTGAAAAAGCCGTGATTCTCGAGCGTCGCCGCGATCTCGTCCTGTTCCGGCCAGCGGCCGAGAAGCCCGACGGCCCGCTCGGCGGCCGTCGCCCACGCCGTAACGGCACCGTAGCCGCTCATGAAGTGTGCCGTCGGGACGACGCCGTACTCGGACCGGACTTCCTCGAGTAACTCCGCAGCGGGGGACCACCGATCGGTGGGTGGCTGGTCCCAGTAGAAGTTTCGCGATCCGGAGTAGATCGGCCCCTGAACGAGGTCCTCGCTCATGTCGTTTGCCGACCCGTAGAGGACCGTCCCGACCAGTGCCGCTGTATTGTCGAACAGGTTGTTCGCCTGTGCCTGCTCGAGCAACAGCGTCGCGTCCCCGCCCCACGCGCTCGAGAAGACGACGTCGGGCGATTCGCTGTTGACTTCGGTGATGTGGGCGGACATGTCGTCGGTTCCGAGCTCGGGGAAACCGCTGTAGACCTCGTCGGCACCGGTCATCCGTTCGATCCCGAGCGAAAAGAGGTCCATCTCGTCCTGACCGAACGCGTAGTTCGGGTTGATGCCGGCGTACGTGTTGATCTCGTCTTCACCGAGGAGCTCGACCGCCTGCGTGACGGCCGCCAGCGCCTCCATCACGTCGTGGTTCTGGAAGCGAAACGAGTAGGTCACGTCCGTGAACTCCTCCTCGTACAGCGTCGTCACCGTGCCGTCGGTCGCGACGTTGACGACCCCCTGATCCTCGATTTCGGGGACCATCTCCTCGTGACCGCCGCTGGAGATCGGCCCGAACGTAACGTCCTTGCCCCGGTCGACGAACTGCCGGTAGTTGTCGAGGTGTTCCTCGCCCTCGTTGACGACCTCGAGATCGATCTCGCGGCCGGCGACGCCGCCGTTCTCGTTGATTCGACGGACCGCCGTCTCGGCACCGTACTGGGCCTGAACGCCCAGTACCGCCGGTGCTCCTTCGGTAAACGTCTGTAAGCCAGCGTCGATCGGTTCGTCGGGAACGTCGGCGTCGCCGGCCGCGTCGTCCTCGTCCTGTAACAGTTCCGCACAGCCGGCGAGCGCGACGGCGACCGCCGAGCCACCGGTGGCCGCCAGCAGTGTTCGCCGATCCAATCCCCCTGAGTCGGTGCCTGCGGTCGGGTCGGTACTCATAGCGCGAATGCACCATCCAGTGGCCTGTTCGCCACACATGTGGTATGCTGTAGCACACAAAGTAGCCGGACGTGTACATGTTAACGCCGTGCAATTCCGGGGGCAACGCGACCGCGCTACTTGCCAGAACGATTAGTTGTGTCTGACGTACGTTTATGTAGACAGAACGGTCCCTAGGACGTATGTCGAACAACCGCGTCGAGCAGCTCGAATCGACGGTGTCGGAACTCGAGTCGACGGTAGAGGGACTGACGAGCGAGCTCATCGAAGCGAAGGAGCGAATCCGGGTCCTCGAGGCCGAACTCGACGCCGACACGCCGACGCGCGTGCCGGATCGGCGAAACGAAGAGGCCGGAACGGAAACGACGGACGAGAACGAACCACCGGAAGCGGCACCCGACGAAGTCGCGGAAGCCGCGGCCGACGCCGACGTCGAGGTCGACGGGCAGGACGCCGCGGCCGGCGACGAAGCGGAAGACTCAGGTAGCGACGACATTATTGTCGCATAACCGCACGGCGACGCCGCGGTCCCGACCGGCGAACCGTTCGCCCCGCGGGCGCGGCGTCGGCGATTCGACGGACGTACGGAGGCCTCGAGAAGAGAATGTACATCAAGGCAGTCGTTCTGGATAACTTCAAGAGCTTCGGTCGGAAGACGAAGATCCCGTTCTACGAGGACTTTACGGTCGTCACCGGCCCGAACGGCTCCGGCAAGTCGAACATCATCGACGCCGTTCTCTTCGCGCTCGGACTCGCCCGAACCCGCGGCATCCGCGCGGAGAAATTGACCGATCTCATCTACAACCCCGGTCACGAGGACGGCACCAGTTCCGGCGGGCCGCGGGAGGCTACCGTCGAGGTCATTCTCGACAACGCCGACCGAACCCTCGACCGCTCGCAGGTCGTCAACGCCGCCGGCAGCGAGGACGTCGGGGACATCGACGAGATACGGATCCGCCGGCGCGTCAAGGAAACCGAAGACAACTACTACTCCTACTACTATCTGAACGACCGCTCGGTCAACCTCTCGGACATTCAGGACCTGCTGGCCCAGGCCGGCGTCACCCCGGAGGGGTACAACGTCGTCATGCAGGGCGACGTCACCGAGATCATCAACATGACGCCCCACGCCCGCCGGGAGATCATCGACGAAATCGCGGGCGTCGCGGAGTTCGACGCCAAGAAGGAAGACGCCTTCGAGGAACTCGAGGTCGTCGAGGAGCGGATCGACGAGGCCGAACTCCGCATCGAGGAGAAACGCGACCGACTCGCCCAACTCGAGGACGAACGACAGACGGCCCTCCGCTATCGTCGGCTTCGCCGGGAAAAAGAGGAGTACGAGGGCTACAAGAAGGCCAGCGAACTCGAGGAGAAACGCGAGGCGTTAGCCGCGGCCGAAACGACGGCCGGCGAACTCGAGTCCGAACTGCAGGAACTCCAGCGGGAACTCGACGAGCGCCAGGGGAAAGTCGTCCGCCTGCAGGAGGATCTCGAGGACATCAACGCCGAGATCGAACGCAAGGGCGAGGACGAACAGCTCCGGATCAAAAGCGAAATCGAGGAGATCAAAGGCGATATCTCGCGACTCGAGGACAGGATCGAGGCCAGCGAAACGCAGATCGAAGACGCCGAGTCCGATCGACGCGAGGCCTTCGTTCAGATCGACCGCAAGCAGGAACAGATCGAGGACCTCGAGGACGAGATGCGCGAGCACAAACTCGAGAAGGCCTCGCTCAAAAGCGAAATTCAGGAACGGGAGACCGAGCGCGAAGCGCTCGAGGCCGAAATCGAGGCCGTCGACACCGAGTTCGACGAACTCAAGGAGGAGCTGGCCGAGCGAAAGGACGACCTCGAAGCGGCCAAAACCGAGAAAAACGACCTCCAGCGCGAGCAGGACCGGCTGCTCGATGAGGCCCGCCGGCGCTCGAACGCGATCAGCGAGACGGAGGCGACGATCGAGGAGAAACGCGACGAACTCCCCGAACTCGAGCGCAGGCGCAGCGACCTCGAGCGGGAACTCGAGAAGGCACGGCGAAACCGCGAGAACATCGCCGACGTCGTCGACGACCTCAAAGCCGAGAAACGACGCGTCCAGTCCGATATCGACGAGCTGGACGACGAGATCCAGGCGAAACAGCAGGAGTACGCCGAACTCGAGGCCAACGCCGGCGAAAGCGGCGACTCCTCGTTCGGTCGCGCGGTGACGACCATCCTCAACTCGGGGATCGACGGCGTCCACGGCGCGGTCGCCCAACTGGGTACCGTGGCGGGCGAGTACGCCGTCGCCTGTGAGACCGCCGCGGGCGGCCGGCTCGCGAACGTGGTCGTCGACGACGACGTGGTCGGCCAGCAGTGTATCGAACACCTCAAATCCCGGAACGCGGGCCGGGCGACGTTCCTGCCGCTTACCGATATGAGCCGGCGGCGGCTCCCCAACGCGCCCAGCGATCCCGGCGTCGTCGACTTCGCGTACAACCTCGTCGACTTCGACGACCAGTACGCCGGGGTCTTCTCCTACGTCCTCGGCGATACGCTCGTCGTCGAGGACATCGAGACCGCCCGCTCGTACATGGGCGACTACCGGATGGTCACGCTGGACGGCGACCTCGTCGAGAAAAGCGGCGCGATGACCGGCGGCTCCGGCAGCGGCTCGCGGTACTCCTTTACCGGCGGCGGCGAGGGCCAACTCGAGCGCGTCGCCAAACAGATCACCGAGTTACAGGAAGAGCGCGACTCCCTGCGCGAGGATCTGCGGGACGTCGAGCAACGGCTCGACGACGCCCGCGACCGCAAGACCGACGCCGCCGACGAGGTCCGCTCGATCGAAAGCGAGATCGAGAGCCTCGCGGAAAAGCGCGAGTCGATCGAAAACGAGATCGAGCGCCTCGAGCGCGAACTCGAGGAACTGCGCGAGGAACGCGAGTCGGTCGACGAACGGATGAACGAGATCGCCGAACGTATCGACGAGCAGACGGCCGCGATCGAGGAGATCGAAGCCGACATCGACGATCTCGAGGGCGAACTCGAGGACTCGAAGATCCCGGAACTCACCGCCCAGATCGAGGAGCTAGAGGCCGAAATCGACGAACGCGAGGACGCGATCGACGAGATCGACGGCACGCTCAACGAACTCGAACTCGAGAAGGAGTACGCCGAAGACGCCATCGAGGACCTTCACGACGAGATCGAGGCCGCACAAAACCGCAAAGCCGAGCACGAAGAGCAGATCGAGGAGTGCGAGGCGACGATCCACGAGAAGGAGGCCGAACTCGAGTCGAAACGCGAGGCCGTCGAAGAACTCGAAGAGGAGCTGGCGGCGCTCAAGGACGACCGCAGCGACCTCAAAGCGGAACTCGCCGACGCCAGGACGAAACGCGACCAGCAACAGGATCGGGTCAACGCCGTCGAGAGCAAACTCGAGGACAAACGCGAGCGCATCAGCGATCTCGAGTGGGAGATCGAGAGCCTCGAGTCGGAGGTCGGCGACTACGATCCCGAAGACGTGCCGGATCACGACACTGTCGTCGAGATGATCGACCTCCTGCAGGCCGATATGGAGGCGATGGAACCCGTGAACATGCTCGCGATCGACGAGTACGACGAGGTCCGGAGCGATCTCGAGGAACTCGAGGCGGGCAAGGAGACGCTCGTGGAGGAAGCCGAGGGGATCCGTGACCGGATCGAGCAGTACGAAACCCAGAAAAAGCAAACGTTCATGGACGCCTACGAGGCGATCTCCGCACACTTTACCGAAATCTTCGAACAGCTCTCGGAGGGGACCGGCTCGCTCCATCTCGAGAACGAAGACGATCCGTTCGACGGCGGCCTGACGATGAAAGCCCAGCCGGGAGACAAGCCGATCCAGCGGCTGGACGCGATGTCCGGCGGCGAGAAGTCGTTGACGGCGCTTGCGTTTATCTTCGCGATCCAGCGACACAATCCGGCCCCGTTCTACGCGTTAGACGAGGTCGACGCCTTCCTCGACGCCGTCAACGCCGAACGGATCGGCGAGATGGTCGAAGAGCTCGCGGAGGAGGCCCAGTTCGTCGTCGTCTCGCACCGCTCGGCGATGCTCGATCGCTCCCAGCGGGCGATCGGCGTCACGATGCAACAGGACAACGTGAGCGCGGTGACCGGGATCGACCTGAGCAGCGAGGAGGTGCCGGCCGATGACTAGCGAGGAGCGACCGTCACGCGTTCCCCGCCGGTCGGGCGACAAAGAACACGACCCTCGAGCCGACGGTGACGACGATACGCGGGATCGCGACGACTTCTACCGCGAGGTTCGAGCCGACGGCGGCGACGACATCCCGCTGAACATCGCCGGCCACGAGGACCGCGAACGGCCCGGAGACGACTCGCGGTCGAGCGACGGAGCCGACCGCACGGAGGCGGAGACGGTCCTCGAGTTTTCGGACTCGGAGGCCGCCGCCGGGACCGACGCGGAGGGCGAGGGCGACGGTGACGAGGAGGAAATCGGCGACGAGGAGGTCGAACCCGTCGAACTCCTCGTCCAGCTCGCGAAAGACGGCGAGATCGACCCCTGGGATATCGACGTCGTCCGGGTCACCGACAAGTTCCTCGAGGCGCTCGACGACGTGGACCTGCGAACGTCGGGTCGAGCGCTGTTTTACGCGAGCGTCCTGTTGCGGATGAAAAGCGACGAGCTGTTCGCGGTGGACGAACCCGAAGAGGAAGAACTACCGCCGTGGGAAGCGCCGTTTGCCGACGAGGGAGCGGTTGACGGCGGGGCGGGAGCCGAGGGTGACGGCGACCATCCGCCGGGGTTCGATCCCGTCGAGAGCCTCGAGGCCGAGATGGAACGCCGACTCGAGCGCAAACACGCCCGCGGCAAGCCCGAGACGCTGGACGAACTGGTACGCGAACTCCGCAGCGCCGAGCGCGATAGCTGGTGGAAGGAATCCCGCAGCTACGACACGAGCGACTCCCCGAGGGGCTACGATCGGGGCGTGCAGGAGTTGAGCTACCACGCCGAGGACCAGTTCCGCGTCGACGACGAACCGACCAGCGACGACGTCACGCACACGACCCACGAGGAGGACATCGAGACGGTCATCGACGACGTCGAAACCGTCCTAGACGAGCACTACGAGAACGGCCGCGACGAGGTGCTGTACGCCGAGATCGACGACGCCGGCGGCTCGCGCGTGATGACGTATCTGGCGCTGTTGTTCCTCGCCCATCGCGGCCGGATCGCGCTCGAGCAGGACGAACTGTTCGGCGACCTCTGGGTCCAGCGGGCGACGCTCGACGCGGAACCGGAAGAGGCGATCGCGGATTGATCGCCGCGTTTTCGGGACGTTCGGGCCCGCTATCGGGAACTATTCGGTGTCGGAGTTCGCGCCGGCGGCAGCGCTAGTTTCGTCGTCGGAGTCGGGGAGGTAGTGCTCGCGGTGGACGATCGTTTCGTCGTCGCCGTCGAGTTCGACCACCGCGATCTTCTCGTCGCCGATTTCGGCTTCGAGATCCGTCTCCGAAAACCAGCCCTTCGCGCCCTCGAGTTCGAGAATATCGTCGACCGAGCCGTCTTCGGTGACGACCGTGGCGTCGTACTCCCCGGCAGCGTCACCGTCGCCGCCCCGAAACTCCCAGCCGTTTTCTACCAAGTCGGCCGGATTGAGGGGATTCAGGCTGTGGGTAACGTCGTCGATCGCGTCCAGATCCTCGTCCGCGGCCGCCTCGAGATAGGCGTCGATCACCGCGGTTAGTTCGGACTCGAGTGAGTCACGATCGTTGCCGTCGGCCGACTCGGCGGTCCGCTCTCGGTCCGGGTCGTCGCCGTCGTCACTGCCGGGGGAACTGCGGTCCAGACAGCCGGCCAGAGCGAGCCCCACCGCGGCGACGCCGCCGTGAAGGACGCGTCGTCTGCCGACGCCGGGGGCGACACTGGGTCGATCGTCGTCGGGCTGTCGCGGAGGTCGCGTCGTCCGTTGTGACATACTCGGATACTCGAGCAGGAGTATAGTTAGTGTTTCTACAGTAATATCCGGAATATCGTGACTGTTGTCCCCGTTCCAGTCGTCGTACCGAGCGGAAACGGCCGGACGAAAAGGTTATCCCCCGCTCGAAAGAGTACTCGAACGAATGACACGACCGAACCCCCGCCCGAGCGTCGCTCGCGGACTTCGGCGGGTCGCGGATCACGTCGGTTTCACGCTGTTTTGGGGCTGGATCCTCGTCTCGCTGTTTTACGTGCCGGTGTGGCTGGGCTACTGGTGGGTCGGCGTTCTCCTGTTGGTGTTCGGATTCGTCGTCTGCTGGCAGGCGGCAAACGCGGCGACGGACCCGGTGTACACGATCGGCACCAAACGTGAGGTTCGGACCGGCCGCGTCGAATCCGATGGCGTCGACTGCGACGAGTGTGGGCGCTCGGCCGCCGGCGGTGAGTACCGCCGTTACGAGCGCCGGCGTGTCCTGTTCGGGAGTACGATCGCAGTCCTCGAGTCCGGTGAGAACGTCTACTGCGAACAGTGTTCGGTCAGTCCGCGCGACTGGATGAACGGAAGTGACGACGCCACCGAATCGACGGAAGACGACCGGTTCGACCTCGAGTCGGAACGATCGTAACTTTCGAATCCGCTGTAAATCGCCTCGGGGTCAAGCCCCGAGGCTTTCGCGTGGACTCCCGTTCTATGCCTCAACAGAGGCAGGGGGTACGTACTCCCCACTCACGTTCAGCGTCCCGCGATTCAAGCGCACATCTACGGGTGCGCCTCCATCGTCTGCGTTTTGCCGACGACGGAGATACTGCAAACCGATGTTTTTTGAGGCGTTGTAGTCGGCGTGGTTCTCATACCCACACTGCTGACATTCGAACGACTCCCCGTTACGGTTATCGTCGTGGGTAAACCCACACGTCGAGCAACGCTTCGACGTGTTGCGGGGATCAATCTGTACGGCTTCGATACCGTGTTCTTTGGCTTTGTATTCAACGTACTCGTAGAGGCGTCGGAACGTCCAGACGTGTTGCCACGTCGCCTCGGGGATATTCTCCCGAATGTGGGTCAAGTCCTCAAACACGATATGCGAACAGTCGTTCTCGACGGCCTCCTCGATGAGTTCGTTCGCCACCGTGTGCAGGTGTATCTCGAAGCGTCCATACTCGTTCTGTCTGACTGACTCGATGTTTTCGTGGGCGTGGCGAGAGCCACATTGCTGAAGCGAGGCACGACGCTTCTCGTACTCTCGTCGCCAATGGTTGAACTCGTCAGCCGACCAGAATCGCCCCGTCGAAGCAACGGCGAGGTTGTTCATGCCCAAATCCACACCAAGGACTGTTCTGTACTTGGATTCGGATTCAGACGTTTCCTCGTCTGCTTCGCCCTTCCGCATCGAGGCGTGGAGATACCAGTCACCGTCGCGGTACTGCAAGTGTGCCATCCGAAACTCGAAGTCCTCGTCGGAGATGTATTTGGTCGGCGGTGTCTCCGAGTCGTCGGGAAGGATGTAATCGCACTCAACGCGCCCGTCTACGGTCGAAAGGGAAACGTGGTCGCGGTGGAACGTCGCACTCCGTTTGTCGTAGACTGCGCTGTCGGCAGAAAAGTGTGGTTGCGACGTGTTCTCGCCACGTTCGAGACGCGAGACTCCGCTTTTGATGGCCTCGACCGCCCTACGAATCCCTTTCTGGACGAGATTCGCGGTAAGGTCGGTTTCGTCGCGGAGTCGGTCGTAGAGGGCACGTTCGGCTTTGGCTTTCGAGGTGACGTGGTATCCGTCGTCGCCGTGCCAGCACCATTCGCTCGCGGTGTTGGCACAGTGTTTGAACTGCTCGACTGTCTCTCGAAGGGAGTCGTCGGCTCCTTCGGGAGTGTTGAGTTTGATGACGGCGGTACGACGGTATTCCACCTTTTTTCACAGATACTGTCAGCGTTACTTATATATTTGGGAGTCGGCCTGCCATCGTAGCGTGGTTTGTGTCATCTGGTGTCGGCTTCCTCCCCGATCTCAAGGGTCGGGGCATCCGCCTCGTACCGCCTGTGAAACCACCCACCGCGGAGCGAGTCGTCGGCAAGCGGACCGGCACGTGTGAGACGGTCGCGTTCTCGATATGCTGCGTCCTCGAGACGGAGATGGGACCGTGAGCTGCTCGTTTCCGCCAACGGCTATAAGGGATCCGGGTTGGATTCCGTAACGGAGAGCATGGAGACCGGGACACGAACGACACACGATATCGAACCCGAGACGGAGACGGACGCAACGGCATTCTGGCGGCACGCGTTCACGTCACTCATCGAGACGTTCCCCGAGCCGGCGTTCATCGTCGACGAGTCAGGTCACATCACGGACTGGAACGACGGTGCGGAACGCCTCACCGGCTACCCGGCGGAGCAGGTCGTCGGTCAACACGCGTACGATGTCTTCGGAACCGAGGGTCAGGATGAAACGCTCGCCGAGGAAGTCATCCGGACCGGACGGGTCATCCGCGAGGACGAAATCCGGTCCGCGGAAACGGCCGGGGGAGAACTAAGCCACGCTCGAGCACTGGGGATTCCGATCACGACGCCGGACGGCGACGTCGTCGGAGCCGTCGAGGTCCTGATGCGAGTGACGGAACTCATCGAACAGCGGCATCGGATCCAACACCTCCAAGAGCAGATGAGCGACGAGGTCGAAAGCGCGGTCGGGGAACTCCACGAGTCGACGACGGAGGTCGCCGAGAGCTCACGGGAAATCGGCGACCTCGCGGAGGAACAATCCGAGAGTCTCGCTGACGTTCAGGACGAAGTGTCGACGTTCAGCGCGACCGTCGAGGAGATCGCATCCAGCGCGGAGGAAGTCAGCAGTCAGAGCGAACAGGCGCGATCCCTCTCCGAGGAGTCGGTCGAGACGGCACAGGAGACCCTCGAGGCGATGGACGATGTCGCAACGGAGGCAGACAGCGTCGCGACGGATGCGACCGAGCTAGCCGAGCGAATCGACGAGATCGACGACATCGTCGAGGTCATCGACGATATCGCCGATCAAACCAACCTGCTGGCACTCAACGCCAACATCGAGGCGGCCCACAGCGATGCATCAAGCGACGGGTTTGCGGTCGTCGCGAACGAGATCAAAAGCCTCGCCGAACAGTCGAAAGAGCGCGCCGACGAGATCGAGCGGATCATCAGGGAGGTCCGCGAAACCACGCTCGAGACGGTCGACAACGTGGAGACGACGAACGAAGCGATCGGGAACGTCGTCTCCGATATCGAAACCGTTGTGGAGAATCAGCGGGCGATCCTCGCTGCCATCGAGGATACCGACGAGGGAATCTCCGAGATCGCCACTGCGACCGACGAACAGGCCGCGAGCGCGGAAGAGATCGCGACGATGGTCGATTCGGTCGCCGAACGCGGGGAAGCGGTCGCGGGGTCAATACAGAATATCGCCGCCGCAACCGAACAACAGGCGACGATGGTCGAAAACATCGAAACGAGTATCGAGGCCCTCGAGCGGGACATCGACGACGTTCTCGACTAACACTCCCGCCACGAGTCACGGATGCGGCAAGCAGCAGTCGAGCCGTTTCGACCCGAGCGGCCCGTTTCGGTGTTTCGGAATCCGTTAGTCGAGGTAGTCGCCAGCCAGCAGATCGACGCGCTCGAGCGTCTCCTCGGGGATCGCCTCCCGGGGCGTGTTGATCGTTCCCTCGAGGGCGGACCAGGCCTCGCTGTGGAAGTCCTCGGGCATCGTTCGGATGGCGCGTTCGATGACCCGATTGATCGCTTCCTGGTTCGCTTCGGCGTTCTCGAGCACTTCCTGAAGGGTGACCTCGTTGTCCGCCTTCCAGACGTCGTAGTCGGTGACGCCGGCGACGGTGGCGTAGCTCAGTTCGGCCTCGCGGGCGAGTTTGGCCTCCGGAATGGCCGTCATGCCGACGACGTCCCAGCCCTGCTCGCGGTAGAACTCGCTTTCGGCCCGGGTGGAGTACTGAGGGCCTTCGATGCAGACGTAGGTGCCACCGTTCTCGGTCTTCGTGTCGTCGTCGGTGGCTTCCGCGGCCGCGGTCGCGAGGTGATCGACCATCGCGGGACAGTACGGGTTTGCAAAGCCCATGTGGACGACCATCCCGTCGCCGAAGAAAGTGGGCGACCGGTGTTTGGTGCGGTCGAAGATCTGGTCGGGGACCACGAGCGTCCGGGGCGGCAGGTCCTCGCGCAGGCTGCCGACCGCGTTCGTGGCGATGACCCGGTCGACGCCGACCGACTTGAGCGCGTAGATGTTCGCACGGTACTGGGCGTCGGTAGGCGTGTGCTGGTGGTCTTCGCCGTGTCGCGGGAGAAACGCGACGTCGTTCCCGCCGAGTTCGCCGAGCGTAACCGCCTCGCTCGGGTCGCCGTACGGCGTCGAGATCGATTCCGTCCGGGTGTTCTCGAGTGGCAGTGCCTCGTAGATACCGCTCCCGCCGATGACGCCGATGGTCATGCGGGGACGTGGGGAAGGCAGTACCGTAAACGATCGGGTTCGTCCCGTTCCGCGACCGGATTATTGGTTGTCGATATCACATCTCACGAGCGATCAAGTAGGCCGAGTGAGACTATGGGCGTATGTCCTCCGCCGGAGCGTCGAACGAGAGTGATCTCACGGAGGGATCGCTCGTTCGGCCCATGTTCAGGTTGGCGTGGCCGCTCGTGGCCATCCAACTGTTGCAGGTCGCCTACAACGTGGGTGATACCTTCTGGCTCGGCGCGCTCTCGTCCGACGCCGTTGGTGCCGTGAGCATCGCGTTTCCCCTGCTGTTCTTGTTGATCGCGGTCGGGGGCGGCTTCACCACCGCTGGGGCGATCCTGATCGCCCAACACACCGGTGCCGAGAGCGGCGACGACGGACTGATCGCCGGCCAGACCCTGTCGTTCGTCTCGCTGGTCGCGATCGGGCTCGGCATCCTCGGCTATTTCGCGACCGAACCGATGCTGGCGGCGTTACCGGCAAACCCGGACACCGACGCCGCGATCATCCCGCTCGCCGCCGACTACCTGCGGGTGTTCTTCCTCGGGCTGCCGTTCGTGTTCGGCTTTTTCGTCTTCGTCGCGCTGATGCGTGGCTACGGCAACACCCGCGCGCCGATGCGGGTGATGTTCGTCAGCGTCGTCATCAACCTCCTCATCGATCCCTTGCTCATCTTCGGCGTCGGCCCGCTGCCGCAACTCGAGGTCGCGGGTGCTGCGGTCGCGACCGTCATCTCCCGTGGGATCGCGACGGGGATCGGCTTCTACCTGCTGTACTACACCGGCGTCGGTCCAGCGATCCGTCCGGAACACCTCCGGCCGCGACTCGAGTACGCCATCGAAATCACGCGACTGGGCGTCCCGACGGCCCTCGAGCAGTCGATGACGGCGCTTGCGCTGGTCGCGATGACGGCGATCGTCGTGACCTTCCCCCGGGAAGTCGTCGCGGCCTACGGGCTGGGGAACCGCCTGATCTCGCTTGCGTTCCTGCCGGCGGCGGGGATGGGACAGGCGACGGACTCGATCGTCGGTCAGAACCTCGGGGCCGGCAAGGCCGACCGGGCAGCGACGGCAGTGTGGATCGCGGCAGGGGCCATCGCGGCGATCATGTTCGTCGCCGGGCTACTCGCGTTCCTCTTTCCGGAGCCGTTCGTCTCGGTGTTCATCACGGCGGAGACGGCGGGCCGGGCGGCGACGATCGACTACGGGGTGACCTACCTCCGGTTTGCCGCGGTCGCGTTCGTCTTCATGGGCGTCCTGCAGGTCGTTCAGGGTGCGTTCCGGGGAGCCGGTAACACGAAAACCGCGCTCGCGTTCGCCGTGCTCGGACTCTGGGTCGTCCGCGTCCCGCTTGCTTCCTATCTGATCTTCGTCGCCGGGTGGGGGACGACCGGGATCTGGACCGGCGTGATCGTCGGCGATATCGTCGGCTGTCTCGCCGCCATATCGTGGTTTACCCGCGGAACCTGGAAGGAATCGATCGTCGACGAAGACGCCGACGGGATATCGGAAGGGGCGGCCGAGACCGCCGACGCCGAGCCGACGACCGACTAGCGGTTCGACTCGCGATCGTACGGTGAAGCGGTGGCCGCGACGATCGAATCAACAGTGCCGTTCGATCGTCGCTCGCAGCCGTTCCTCGAGCGAATCGCCGTTGTCGTGCCGGAGCGACACCTGATCGTGTCGCTCGTCGGCGTCGAAGTGTTCGGACAGCAGGCCGCCGCGGCGATCCACTTCGAGCAGCAGATCGAAGCCGTCGCCCTCCGGCAGCGGCACGACCTCGAGTTCGTCCAGTTCGCCGGCGAACGGACCCGACCGGGGGACGAACTCGAGTTCCTGGACGAACCGTCGGTCCGCGAACAGCGACTCCGTGGCCTCGCAGGTCGCCGTTCGGAGGGTAAAGCCGATCGACTCGAGGGCGTCGAACAGTTCCCGACGGAGCGGATCGGGTTCGATCTCGACGGGGTCGCGGTCGTCCGGGTCGACCGCCCAATCGATGTCGAGGCCGGTGTCGATCCAGACGTCCGTTCGCCCCGCCGTGACGGGCGTGTGATACGGGACGTCGATCGACACGGTAAACGATCGATCCTCGTCGGGCTCGATCGTAAACGAGTCCGCGATGCGAAACGAATCGATCGTCGCCGTTCGCCGGCTCTCGTCGGTCTCGTATCGTGTCTCGAGCGCGAAGTGAACCGCCTCGGGGATTGACCCCGAGGCTTCCCGTGGATTAGTCGGACACTCCCGCGACACCATTGGTCTGATACCCTCGAACGGTGTCGTGGGTCACGGTCGGGGCGTCCACGGCCCCCGATGCCTGCCGTCGCACCTTCCTGACTTGGGGAAGGCTGTTGAGAGCAGGCACATTCCAGTCCTGATGCTTCTCGATGCCTTTCACGGCGATATTGACGCTTGCACCACGGTCAGAGTGGTCTTGATGCCCACAGTCCCGACACTTGAACCGCTTTTTGTTGCGGTTCGCACGCTCCGTATGCCCACACATCGGACACCGTTGGCTCGTGTACTCGGGGTTAATCCACGCGGTTGGGATGCCCTCGAACGCCGCCTTGTACGACGTATAGAACTGAAGGGCGTGGAACGGGAGGTGGTGCAAGCGTCGGTTCATCCGGGTGCCGTAGTCGATACTGTCCCGCATCTCTTTGAGGTCTTCAAAGACGATACACGGTTTCTCGAACTGACGGCTCCACTCCACGATGTGTCGAGACACCTTGTGGAGTCTATCGCGGACGAACCGTTCCTCACGCCCTTCGAGCGTGTCGTGGATGCTGTCTTTCCCCGCGTTCTGGACGCGCTTTCGCATCGTGAAGTAGCGGTGGCGCTCGAACTTGATTTCGGGGAAGTCGATGACCAGCGTGTCCTCGACACCAGCCTTGGAGAGTGCGGTCAGGGCTACGTTGTCTTCGTTCACGTCCACGCCGATGACCGTTCGTGAGTCGTGCTTGTCTCGGACGGTCTGCTCGGTGTTGGTGACATTGACGTGCAACTCGGCGTTCCCGTCGTGGAACAGGGCTTCTGCCGTCCCGATCTTCCACTCGTCACTTTCGAGGGCAGTCTTGAGAATGTCGAGGTGGGCGTCGTTGCCGTCGAGTACGCCCGTGACGTGTTTGTACGGTTTCGCGCTGATACGGAACGCCACGTCGCCGTCGTCGGTGAGCGACAGGTTGTACCCTTCCTCGTAGTTCGCACGAAGCGGGTACGCGCCGTCCTTGATGTGGCTTGGTTGGCCGAAGTCGTCGTACTCGTAGTAGTTCTCCATCGCGCCGAGTGCTTTGGCGACGACGCGCTGAGTCGTGTTTTTTACGAGGTCGGCGTCGTCAGCCACGCGGTCGGGGATGGCGTCCCAGTCCACGCCTTGTTTGGCGAGGCGGATGGTTTCGTTGTACACCGAGCGTGCTTCAAGGGTGGCGTTGTACAGCAGGTTCTCGTTGTCACTCTGGATGTCGAGTTGGAAACCCAGCGTCTTGACGAGAGCCTGTGCGTCGGTCATTCTTCGTCTTGTTCGGTGGGTTCCGAGGTTCGGATGACTTTCACGTCCGCGCCACGCCAGCGTTTTGGGACGGTGACGTGGGCGCTGTTCCCGAACGGCTTGACCTCACCGTCGAGGACTTCTTCGCCGTCGATTTCAAAGCGGTTCGCCATACTGAAGTATATCCTTTGTATATACTTAACTGTGTCGGTCACGTGTCTCCAATATGGGTGAGAAGCGGTCGGACCACACGGTGTACAACGTCAACTACCACTTCGTGTGGTGTCCGAAATCAAGCAAAGCGAAGCTTTGCGTACCTCGCGGGATCTTCGATCCCGCTTAGTACCGCCACGCGATTCTCGAACCAATCGATGACTCGCTGGAAGCGATTTTCCGCGACGTGTG